>NZ_JBLKPV010000001.1:0-425341 GCF_049068285.1 Rothia nasimurium
GCGAAAAGACCATTTAAATGAGAAATGACCAGCTAGTTGCTGGTCATTTCTCATTTAGATGGTACCTAGTGGTTAGCTGTCGCTACCCTCTACCCGGCGGGTACGACGGCGGCGGCGACGCTGGCCCTCAGCCGACTGGGAGCCTTCACCCTGGGGCGCCCCCTCACTTGCAGGCTTCCGGCGCTGGCGGGCAGGACGCTCCTGCCCGACCTCACCCTCAACCCGGCGGGTAC
The DNA here is from genome assembly GCF_049068285.1 of Rothia nasimurium. Classification (GTDB taxonomy): domain Bacteria; phylum Actinomycetota; class Actinomycetes; order Actinomycetales; family Micrococcaceae; genus Rothia; species Rothia nasimurium_I. The sequence continues at coordinate 234 of NZ_JBLKPV010000001.1, forward strand.
GGCGGCGCGGCTTCGAATCAGCTTCCCGGCCCTCACCGCTCTGGGATTGACGCTTCTCACCGCGCTTCTCGCCACCATCACGGCCACCTGTGCGACGCGGGGAGCGGGAGCTAGACCGTCCCCGGCCCTCACCGCCGCGGCCGCCTCTGCCACCCCGGCCTGAACGATCGCGCTTGGGGGACTGACCATAATCCTCAGCCTTTTCTGCCTGCAGACCGGCTGCGGTCCGCTCCTCCTTGGGCAGGCGGCCCTTGGTGCCCTTGGCGATGCCCAGGTCGGTAAAGAGGTGGGGGGATGATGAATAGGTTTCAACAGGCTCGTCAACGCCTAGCTCCAGGGCCTTGTTGATGAGCTTCCAACGGGGAACGTCCTCCCAATCCACCAGGGTGACGGCGGTACCTTCCTTATCGGCCCGGCCGGTGCGGCCCACCCGGTGCAGGTAGGTCTTCTCGTCCTCGGGGCACTGGTAGTTAATGACGTGGGTGACGTCCTCAACGTCAATACCGCGGGCTGCAACGTCGGTGGCAACCAGGATGTCGATCTTGCCGTTGCGGAAGGCCCGCAGGGCCTGTTCGCGGGCCCCCTGGTTGAGGTCGCCGTGAATAGCACCGGCGGCAAAGCCCCGGTCAGTCAGTTCGTCGGAGAGCTTGGCTGCAGACCGCTTGGTCTTGGTGAAAATGACGGTGCGGCCCCGGCCCTCAGAGCGCAGAATCCGGCCGACCAGCTCGTCCTTATCTAGGGGGTGGGCCCGGTAAATGACCTGGCGGATGGAAGCCTTGGTCATGGTTTCTTCCTCGCCAGATTCGGCGCGGATATGCATGGGCTGGCTCATGTAGCGGCGGGCCATGGTGAGGACGGGGCCGGGCATGGTGGCAGAGAAGAGCATGGTCTGGCGCTTCTCGGGTACCGCAGAGAGGATTCTTTCAACATCGGGTAGGAAGCCCAAATCCAGCATTTCGTCGGCCTCATCGAGGACCACAATTTTTACTTGGGAGAGATTGAGGTACTTCTGTCGGTGCAGGTCAATCAGACGGCCGGGGGTGCCGACAATCAGTTCAACCCCCTGTTCAAGTTCTTTGACCTGGGTGTCGTAGGGGCGGCCACCGTAGAGGGTTGAAACCCGCACTCCGGTCTGGGAGGCAGCAAGCGATAGGTCATCACCTACCTGGATTGCCAGTTCGCGGGTAGGAACGATAATGAGGGCCTGGGGGGCACCGGGGGCAGTGAGGGCTTCGTAGCCCTCCTGCTGGGGGCCGGTAACAGACTGCAGGGCAGGTAGACCAAAGCCCAGGGTCTTGCCGGTACCGGTCTTGGCCTGGCCGATGATGTCCTGGCCAGAGAGGGCCACCGGCAAGGTCAGAGCCTGGATGGGGAAGGGGCTGGTGATGCCCTTAGCGGCTAGGGCATCGGCGATGTCCTGGCGGACGCCGTAGTCAGCGAATGTTTTGCTGGTATCGAATTCAGTCACGAAGGATCGGGTTCCTTAAATGGGGCCCAGGGGGCGCGAGGGTGGTGGAAGCCGATCGTGGGTTTTCGGTGGTGCTCTAGCAACCTCAGGCCATAGGTGGTGGCCGGGGAGAGCTGGTCAGGGTGCGAAAGTTCTTCGGTATCGAGGGACGACCGGGCAACCGGGTTAACAGTCTCATTCTACCGGTAGAGGGGCTAAGACAAAAGGCACCAGCTGAAAATAGCTGGTGCCTGAGGGGATTGGAAGTTCTTTGGGCCTTAGATGCCGAAGCCAATCCGGGGCTTGGACTCGGTGCCGAGTTCAACGAAGCCGATGTTGGCTGCAGGGATGAGGGTGGTTGCGCCCTTGGAGTCGGTCAGTTCGAGCAAGCCGCCCTGTTCAAGTGCTGCTGCCACCTTGGCCTTGACGGCCTCGGGGGTCTCGTCTGATTCGATCATGACGTGGGTGGGGACGTTGAGTACGCCAATTTTGATGTCCACAGGTGGGCCTTTCAGGGGTAAGGTTTCGTGCTTCTTCCACAGTTTACGCGAGGACGGTCGGCTCAGGGGGAAGTTTCGGTCTGAGCTAAAGGCTATTCCCAGTCCTCATGGAGTTGGGAGATACCGCCCCAGGCCAGGCGGAAGACTGTCCGCTCTGATTCTGCCAAAGCCTCGTCATTATTTGGATCCCCGACGATGGCGCGGGTTGCGCTCAGGACCATGCCGGTGAGCATCCGGGCGGTGAGCAGGGCTTCACGGTGGGAGATACCAGCATTCGGGGCAAGGACGTCGGCAATATGGTGGGCAATCATCTGATGTACCGTCTCAAGCCGCTCTAGCACAGCCGGGTCGGCGTGAAGATCTGAGTCAAAGATAATGTGGTAGCCCGAGGCATTGTTGCGGGCGAAAGAGAAAAAGGCTGAAATCATGCCGCGAACCCGTTCGCGGTTATCGGTGGTGTTATAGAGGGGCTGAACTAGCTGGGTGAGCAGGCCGTCGACCTGCTCGTCCAAGACAGCCATATAGAGATCCCGTTTGCCGGTGAAGTACTGGTAGAGCTCGGGCTTGGTGATGTGGGAGGCCTGAGCGATGTGCTCCATGCTGGTGGTTTGGTAGCCCTTGGAGGAAAAGACGTGGGCTGCTGTTGCGATGAGCTGCCGGCGACGGAGTTCCTGGGGTAGGTGGGACTGGGGGCGGGTTTCTTCTGCGAAATCTTCCTCGAACTCCTGATCATCGTCTTCAGGATCTGCAGAAAATAGCTGGGTTGGCATTAGCTCATCTACCTTGGGTGTTTGGGTGCTCAGGGTGGGTGGGGTCAGGAGCTGGCAGAGGGGGAATCTGCCCTGGGGGATGGCTCCTGGTGGACTTCGATACCGTAGAGGGCTTGGAGGGCATTGATGTAGACATCACCTTTGCCTTCTCGGGCCAGTTCCTTGGCACGAACCGTGGGTGTATGCAAGAGGGACTTGACCATGCGGCGCATGGCAAGTTCAAGCTGCTCGGTTGCAGCTGTGCATCCATATTGATTGTGCACCTTAGCGAGTTCAGTGTCGAGTACTTGCATAGTGTGTTCTCGCAGAGCAACAATGGCAGCATCGACGCTACGGGCTTTTTCCTGGGTGGAGAACTCAGTTGCGGCCTGGTTGACAATTGTCTTGGCGGTGTGGACGGATTCGACTGTTTCTTCCGGGGCTGCCAGACGGACAGTTTCTAGTGTAATGAGGTCAACCTCAGGGATGTCGGCCACTTCCGGAGCGAAGTCCCTGGTCAAGGCTAGGTCAAGGATGACGCGCTTACCGGGGGGTATCTCAATCGGCAGCATGGGGGAGGAGCCCCCTGAGCAGCCGATGATGACGTCGGCCTCTTGCATCTGCTGGTAGAGCTCGCCGTGGGGGACGGGGCTCACCCCGCGTTTTTCTGCAAAGGCAGCTGCCCGGTTGGAGCGGGAGTAAATCCAGATATCGGTGGCCCCCCTGGCGTGCAGGGCAGCGACCGTTGCCCCGGCATAGGCGCCGGTGCCAAAGACCAGGACGCGCCGCTCTGGCCAGGACTGATCAGCTGTTTCATCTGCTAAATCCAGGGCGACGGACACAATTGAGCGGCCCCGGGAGCCGAGCATGGTGGACTGGCCGACCTTGCGGGCTGTGGCTGCCCCGTGCTCAAAGAGACGCACGAGGTTGCCCGTTGCCCGTCCTTGCTCCTGGGATTCGATCAGGGCCCGACGGACCTGGCCGGTGATTTCCCGTTCTCCCACCACCGCTGATTCCAGGCCCGATGCAACGGTGAAGAGGTGGTGGGCAGCGTCCTGATTGACGTGCACATCAAAACTGTTTTCAACGATGTCGTAGGTCAGGCCTGAGGTCTTGGTGAGAAGATCGTAAATCTGCTCTGTTGTATCAGCCACCTGGTCCTGGGCAGCCTGATCCGTGTAGCCGGGCTGGGAGGGCAGCTCACCGTAGAGCTCCAACCGGTTGCAGGTAGACAAGATGACCTCGCCGGAAAGTCCGAGGTGGGCGAGGTGCTGATGGATTTTTTCAAGGCCTTCGCTGAGTCGAGCGACAGTGGTCAAATCAACGGTCTTGTGCGAGGCTACCAGGCTAAAGATTGTCACAACCCCTCCATCATACTCAGCTGCACCTGGCACCTGCGGTGACAAAGTGTCACTAAGGTGCCGGCCAAGGGGTGCCTGCAGGGGCAACAACGACAACCTGTCTCTAAAGTTTGGGGCTGGATTTGGCACAATGGTGTATATGACTGAAACCCCCAACGCACCCCTGCGTCAGCGCCCCCTGCTCACCGACGAGCAGCTGGCCCACCTGCCGTCCTCCCACCCCCTCAAGACTGCCAACACCGGTGAATCAGCCATGATTCGCACCCTCACCGGGCGCGAAGCCGAGCACGCCCCGGTCTGGTTCATGCGGCAGGCAGGACGCTCCCTGCCCGAATACCGCCAGGTGCGTGAGGGTATTCCCATGCTGGAATCCTGCCTTACCCCCGAACTGGCCGCAGAAATTACCGTCCAGCCGGTGCGCCGCCACAAGGTGGATGCCGGTATCTTCTTCTCCGATATCGTCATTCCCATGAAACTAGCCGGAGTCGGGGTAGATATTGTGCCCGGCCGCGGCCCCGTCCTGGATGCCCCCGTCCGCACCCTTGAGGACATCAAGAACCTCCCCGAACTTGAAGATTCAGCCCTCGACCCCATCCGGGAAGCCGTTGCCCTCACCGTCGAAAAGCTCGGCTCAACCCCCCTGATTGGCTTCGCAGGTGCCCCCTTCACCGTGGCCGCCTACATGGTAGAGGGCGGCCCCTCCCGCGACCACCTGCGTCCGCGCACCATGATGCACGCTGACCCCGAAGCCTGGGAAGCACTAGGTGCCTGGGCTGCCCGCACCTCAGGTCAGTTCCTGGCAGCCCAGATTGAGGCAGGTGCTTCAGCCGTGCAGCTCTTTGACTCCTGGGCAGGCTCTTTGGGAGAAGCAGACTACCGCCGCTTTGTGATGCCCCACTCGGCAGCTACCCTGGCAGCGGTTGAACACTACGGGGTGCCCCGTATTCACTTCGGAACCGGCACCGCCGAACTGCTGCCCGCCATGCTCGAAGCCGGGGCGGACGTCATCGGTGTCGACTACCGCCTACCCCTCTCAGAAGCCCAGCGCCGCCTGGGTGGGGGCGTCGTCCTGCAGGGCAATATTGACCCGGCCCTGCTAGCCTCGGGCTGGGAGGCACTGGCAGCCCACACCGACGCAGTGCTTGAAGAAGGACGCAGTGCCCCGGCCCATGTGGTCAACCTTGGCCACGGGGTACCCCCGACCACCGACCCCACCGTTCTCACCAAGCTGGTGGACTACATCCACACCGAAACCCGAAAAGGCTAGGTAAAAGCACCATGGCACCGACTCCCGCCCCCGCCCCAGGATCCGCCCCCGGCACAGCCCTCGTGATCGGTGGCGGCATTTCAGGGCTCCTAGCTGCCCGCGAGCTTGCCCAGGCCGGAGCCAAGGTCACCCTCCTCGAACGGGAAGACCACCTTGGCGGTGCCGTCGGCGCCCACCAGCTGGCCGGGGTCGTCCTAGACTCCGGCGCAGAATCCTTTGCCACCCGCACCCCAGCCGTGCGTACCCTGCTCGAAGAGCTCGGCCTCGGCGACAAGATTGTGCAACCGGCCGGGTACGGCTCCTGGCTCTACCTGCCCGAAGGCCCCTTCCCCTCACCCTCAACCGGTACCCTCGGCATACCCGGAAACCTATCAGACCCCGTCCTGAAAAAGATCCTCGGTAAGGCCGGTTTCCGCCGGGCTAAGCTGGATGCTGTTCTGCCCCGCTCAGCTGGCTCTCACGCCAAGACCCTGGGTGAGCTGGTGCGCCTACGCATGGGCCAGCAGGTCCTGGACCGTCTCGTGACCCCGGTCGTCTCAGGCGTCCACTCGGTCCACCCGGACAAGCTGGAAATAGCTGCCATTGCCCCCGGGCTCCTGACCGGCCTTGGCGAACTCGGTTCCCTGTCAGCGGCCGCTGCCCGGCTCCGTGCAGCCTCACCTGCCGGATCCTTGGTCGCAGGTATCAAGGGCGGCATGAACCAGCTGTCAGAAGCCCTCGTAGATGATCTTCTGCGTCACCGGGTCCGGATTGTGACGGGCTTCGACACTATCGCCGTCGATAGGGACCCCTTCGGCGGGTGGATTGCGATCCAGCGCCAGCCCGAATACGGCGAAAAATCAGCCACCATCCGGGCCGACCAGCTCGTGGTAGCCACCGACGCCCAAACCTCCATCCGCCTGCTCGGCCCCCACCTGCCCTCCTCAGCCCTGCCCCCGGTGCAGCCCGGCCCCGAAGTGGCCCTGGTGACCCTCGTCCTCGACCAGCCCGCCCTCAACAACGCCCCGCGCGGAACCGGCCTGCTCGTGAGCGAACTGGCCACCAACGTCCGCGCCAAGGCCCTCACCCATGCCACCGCTAAATGGCGCTGGGTTGCCGACGAAGTCGGGCCAGGCCGTCACATCCTGCGCCTCTCCTACGGCCGAGGGAAGGAACACGACACCTCCCCGCTTTCAGAACTTGCCCTCCACGACGACCAGTTGGTGACCCTGGCCCTGCACGATGCCAGCCAGCTGATGGGAGTGCCAATCAGCAAGTCCCAGCTCATCGCCGCTGATGTTGTGCGCTGGCAAGGCGTCCTACCTTCCACCAGCCCCGGCCACACCCAGCGGGTCACCGCCTTCCGTGCCGCCCTGGAGGAGCTGCCCGGAGCAACCGCAGTCGGTGCCTGGATTGCCGGAACCGGCCTGGCTGCCGTCACTGCAGATACCCGCGCCCACATCAAAAATTTTGCCCAAACCCCTGGGCGTCCCAGCGATCCCACCGCGTAAACGCCCCCACCATAGGACGAGAAAGGTCTACTCCCATGTCCCACCACGGTAAGCCCGAGGCCGCAGGTCACGGCTCCTCCAGCTACGGATCTGGCCACGGCTCCTACTCCCACGGCTCAGCAGGTCACGGCCACGGCGGCCGTCCGCCCATGCCCACCGCCAAGGACGCTTTCGGTAAGATTCAGGGCCAGCGCCCCGGCGAAGTAGCCGAAGGCGACAGCCAGTTCCACTACGCCCTTTACACCGTCTTCGCCCGCGAAGGCGCCGCTGATCCTGCTGCGACCAGCCCCGAAGCTACCGCTGAGATCGAGGCCCTGGTTGCTGAGCTTGAAGGTAGGGGTGTTATTACCCGTGGCTTCTACGATGTGTCCGCTATGCGCAACGATGCGGACGTCATGGTCTGGGTACACGGTGCTGTACCAGAAGACCTGCAGGCGGCTATTCGTAGCTTCCGCCGCACTAAGGCCTTCTCAGGCACCAAGATCGTCTGGTCCACCATGGGCGTGCACCGCGACGCTGAATTCTCAGCCGGTCACACCCCCACCTTTGCCAAGGGTATCGCGCCCGAAAAGTGGGTCTGCGTCTACCCCTTCGTGCGCTCCCTCGACTGGTACACCATCAACCCCGAAAAGCGCCGTGAGATCATGAAGAACCACGGCATGAAGGGCATTGACTTCCCCGAGGTCCTGCCCAACACCATCGCCACCTTCGGCCTGAATGACTACGAGTGGCTCATCGCCCTTGAAGCCCCCGAACTGGTGCTCATCGTTGACCTCATGCGCTCCTTCCGCAACACCGAAGCCCGCCACTTCGTGCGCGAAGAGATCCCCTTCTACACCGGCCGCCGTATCGAAGCTGCCGAGATTGCCCAGGTGATTGCATAATGACCGCCCAGCTTCCTGCCGATATTATCCCCAACCAGACAGATCCGGCCAACACCGCTTCCAACGGCCCGGCTGTGCTCGATGAGGGCACTATCGCCGACTACACCCCCGAGTCCACCCTAAGCCGACCCCGCGCGTCCGCCCCCCAGGACTACGACCTGGTGATTCTCTCCTCCTTCGGCGGCCCCGAAGGTCAGGAGGACGTCATCCCCTTCCTGCGCAACGTCACCGCCGGTCGCGGCATCCCCGACGAGCGCCTGGAAGAAGTTGCCACCCACTACCGGGCCAACGGTGGCGTCTCACCCATCAACGACCAGAACCGGGCCCTACTAGCGGCCCTGCGTGAAGCCCTCGCGGAGAAGGGCCCTGCTATCGACATCACCTGGGCCAACCGAAACTGGGAGCCCTACGTCAATGACGTGGTCCAGCAGGCCTACGACGAGGGCAAACGCAAGATCCTGGTGCTGGCCACCAGTGCCTACCCCGGCTACTCATCCTGCCGCCAGTACCGTGAAGACTACGGTATCGCCCTTGAAAAGCTGGGACTAGAAGGCAAACTGCAGATCGATAAGGTCCGCCAGTTCTGGGACACCCCCGGCTTCATCACCCCCTTTGTTGAGGGGCTGGTAGAAGGAATCAAGGACGTCCGCGCCCAGCTGGCTGCCGCTGAAAAGACCGCTGCGGGCAACGGAAAAATCCGCATTATGTTCTGCACCCACTCTGTGCCCACCAGCGCCGCTAACGAAGCTGGCCCCCGCGGCGTCAACTACGAAGGTGGCTCCGCCTACGTCGAAAAGCACCTAGAGGCTGCCCGCGCCGTCCTCGCCGGTGTGCAGGCCATCGACCCTGCCCTGCTCGATCAGGTTGACTGGGAGCTGGTCTACCAGTCCCGCTCCGGCCCGCCGTCCATGCCCTGGCTCGAACCCGACGTCAATGACGCCCTCGAAGCCCTCGAAGGGCAGGTGGACGGCATCGTGCTGGTTCCCCTCGGCTTCGTCTCAGACCACATGGAAGTCAAATGGGACCTCGACACCGAGGCCCTTGCCACCTGCGAAAACCTGGGCTTTGCAGCCGTACGAACCCCCACCCCCGGCACCCACCCCGCCTACGTTGAGGGCCTGCGCCAGCTCATTGCCGAACGAGTCGCCTCCACCGCCCCCGCCCAGGACGCTGAAGGGGTAGAGGCCGCTCGCGAGTCCGTCTGCGGCGGTAAGGGCTGGTTCGACGCCTGCGACCCTGACTGCTGCAAGTCCCTGCGCCCCGGCTCCGAGAAGCCGGTGATTGCTGATTACCAGGGGTAACACCTAGGGCGGGGTAAAGCTATGGTTAGGGTTGGTGGCGCGGGGGCTGCTGCCACGCTCGCAACCATTCTCACCCCGCCTCTGGAGCTTGCTCGCAAGCTCGCATTGTAGCTCCAGACGCTGGGGCGATTCATTGCCAGGCCCAATCCACGCTCGCTTTCGGCAGCAGCCCCCGCGCCTTACGGCGCGAACTTTGGTTTCCCCAGCCAGTTGGCTTCATATATGCCCCGCCGCCCGGTTGCCGCATGGGCCAGGAAAGCGGGCGGAGGGGAACACGCAACTAGCTCGCGTGGATCGGGCCTGGCGGTGAATCGCGACGAGCCCCCAGGCGAGGAGCGAGAGCGGTTGCGAGCGCTGCGTGTTCCCCATAGCACGCGCCCTCAGCCCACCCCCAGGCCTCGGGACTAAAACTCTGACAAAGATTGTACGAAAGGACGCTCCTTGACAGCTCGAACATTTACCGTAGGTACGCGGGGCTCGGCCCTTGCCACTACCCAGACCGGCTGGGCTGTTCAGCGTCTGCACGAGGCCACCGGTATTGAGCTCACCACCGTCACCGTTAAAACTGAGGGGGACGTGCTGACCGGCCCGCTGTCTCAGCTGGGCGGTACCGGCGTGTTTGCGGCAACCCTGCGCTCCCGGCTGCTGGAGGGGGGAGTGGATGTGGCCGTCCATTCCCTGAAGGATTTGCCGAGCGCCCCCTGCCCGGGGCTGACCGTCGCTGCCACTCCTGAGCGGGAGGACCCCCGGGATGCCCTGTGTGCCCGGGACGGGCTGACCCTGGAGAGCCTGCCTGCTGGTGCCCGAGTCGGTACCGGTTCACCCCGCCGGGCAGCCCAGCTGCTGGCTATCCGCCCCGACCTGACCATTGTTGATATTCGCGGCAATGTGGGTACCCGTCTTGCCCGCGTGGCCGGTAATGAACACTACGGGGTGGGCGCCCACGGTTTGCACGGGGAAAAGAAGCTCGGTGCTATCACCGGTGACTGTGACGCCGTGGTGCTGGCTGCTGCCGGCCTGCACCGGCTGGGTCTTGCGGAGACCATCACCGAGTACCTGGACGTTGACAGGGTTGTTCCTGCCCCGGGACAGGGGGCTTTGGCCATTGAGATTCGTAGCGAGGACGTCGCTGATGGTTCTGAGCTGGGGCAGGCTGTTGCTGCTATCAACCACACCGAGACCCAGCTGGCTGTGACCGCTGAGCGTTCCCTGCTGCGCCGCCTGGAAGCAGGTTGCGCCGCCCCCATTGGGGCCTACGCCTATCTTAAGACTGGCCAGCTCATTCTTACGGTGGCTGTGGCCAACCCCGACGGCACCGACCTGCTGCGCCACACCGTCCAGACCCCAACCCTTTCAGTGGAGGCAGCAGGGGCCCTGGGCGTTCAGGCCGCTGAAGACCTCCTCGGCATGGGGGCAGCAGCCCTCGCGGGTCTAGAGAGGGCGGGGGAATAATGCCTAGCTACCTCATCACTCGAACCCCGGCTAAGGCGGCTGGGTTTACCCGGGCTATCGCTGAGCAGGACGCCGCCGCGCAGGTACTCTATGCCCCTATCTTGGACGCGGTCGGCAGCCAGCCGGAGGACTGGGAAGAAGTTGCCTTCGCCCTAATCCGCGGGGAGTTTTCCTGGGTTACCTTCACCTCGGTCAACGGGGTTCTGGGACTCGACGCCCTTGCTCAGGGGCTGGGCCAAAGCCTGGCAGAGCTTTTGGGAGCAGCCCAGATTGCAGCTGTCGGTAAGGCCACCGAAGCGGCCCTGACCGACCGGGGCCTGCTGGTGGACTTCGTACCTGAAACCCAGTCAGCAGCTGGCATGGTCGATGAGTGGCTCATTGATGAAGAGTGGGATAACCCTATGGACGAAACCGTCCTGGCTATCCAGGGCACCACCGCCTCACCGGCCCTCGAAGAGGGGCTGACCGACTACGGCTACACCGTAGCCACCCTACAGGTCTACGACATGGTGCCCTACCCGGCTGAACACCCCCTGAGCAGCCATCTGCCCGAGGGAGTGTCCGAACCGGATACCACCGCCCTGACCCTGGAAGCTGCCGTCACCGCGCTTGCCGAAACCGACGTCCTGGTTGCAACCTCACCCCTGCTCCTGCGCACCCTAGCGGATGCCGCCGGTAGCCCCCTGCCGCCCACCGTCGCTATTGGAGCCAGCACCGAGGCGGCTGCCCTCGACCTACCCGAGCACCTGCGTCCTGCGCACCTCACCGTATCTGCTAGCCCGGCCCCGGCTGACCTGGCCAAAGCAGCCCGCCTCCTTTCAGAGAAGAAATAGGAAACCACCATGTCAGATCTTTTTGCCCCCTCAGCCTTGCCGGTCCGTCCCCGCCGCCTGCGCGCCACCGGCCCCATGCGGGCCCTCACCGCAGAAACAGCCCTGACTCCGGCTAACCTGGTTCAGGTGCTTTTTGTGCGCGACGGCATTGACGCCCCGGTGCCCATTGAGTCCATGCCCGGCCAGTACCAGCACACCCTGGAAACCGTCATAGGTGAGGTGCAAAAGGCCGTCGACGCCGGCGTGCGCTGCATCGACCTTTTCGGTGTGCCCCGCGATGAAGATAAGGACGCGGCCGGTTCCGCTGCCTGGGCTGAGGACGGCATCCTCAACCGGGCTATCCGCACCGTCCGCCAGCACTTTGGCGACTCTGTGGTCGTCATGGCTGACACCTGCCTGGACGAATTCACCGACCACGGCCACTGCGGCCCCCTTACCGAAGACGCTTTTGGCAATACTGTTGTTGATAACGACGCCGCCGTCGAAGCCTACTGCCGTATGGCGGTTTCCCAGGCCCGCGCCGGGGCCCACACCGTCAGCCCCTCCGGCATGATGGACGGCCAAATTGCCGCCATGCGCACCGCCCTCGACGATGCCGGTTTCACCGACGTCTCAATCCTGGCCTACTCCGCAAAATACGCCTCGGCCTTCTTCGGCCCCTTCCGCGATGCGGTGGGATCCACCTTCACCGGCGACCGCAAAACCTACCAGCAGGACCCGGCTAACCGCCGCGAATCCCTCTACGAGGTTCAACTCGATATCGCCGAGGGGGCCGATATGGTCATGGTCAAGCCCGCTACCGCCTACCTGGACATCGTGCGAGAGGTAGCTGACCTGTCACCCGTCCCCGTCGCCGCCTACCACGTCTCCGGCGAATACGCCATGATCGAAGCAGCCGCCGCCCAGGGGTGGATCGACCGCAAGGCGGTTGCCCTGGAAGCCCTCATGGGGATCCGCCGGGCCGGGGCCTCCATCATCCTGACCTACTACGCCACAGAAGCCGCCACCTGGCTGGCAGAAGCCTAAGACCGGCTGCACCAGACTAAACTAAACACAAGACTTCTAGAACCAAAAACCACAGAAAGGTTCCCTGTGACCGTCTCTGAAGACCTCTTTGCCCGCTCAGCTGCCGTCATTCCCGGCGGCGTCAACTCACCCGTCCGAGCCTTCAACTCAGTAGGGGGCACCCCCGCCTTCATGGTGGAGGGCGCTGGCCCCTACCTGACCGACGCGGACGGCCGCAACTACGTCGACCTGGTCTGTTCCTGGGGCCCGGCCCTGCTCGGCCACAAGCACACCGGCGTCATCGAAGCTGTCCACGCGGCTGTAGAGCACGGCCTCTCCTTTGGCGCCTCAACCGCCGCTGAAACCGAACTGGCTGAACTGGTGGTTGACCGCATCAACGCCGTAGCCCCCGGTACCATCGACCAGATCCGCATGGTCTCCACCGGTACCGAGGCGACCATGACCGCCATCCGCCTGGCCCGCGGTTACACCGGCCGCGACAAGATTATTAAGTTCGCAGGCTGCTACCACGGCCACGTCGATGCCCTGCTCTCAGAAGCCGGTTCTGGCGTCGCCACCCTTGCCTTGCCCGGTTCGGCAGGCGTCACCGCCGCCACCGCCGCAGAAACCATCGTTCTGCCCTACAACGATGAGGACGCCGTCCGCGCGGCTTTTGCCGCCAACCCCGGCGACATTGCCGCCATCATAACCGAAGCTGCCCCCTGCAACATGGGTGTTGTTACCCCCGCTGAGGGCTTCAACGCCTTCTTGCGCGAGATTACCCGCGAACAGGGCGCCCTCATGATTTTCGACGAGGTGCTCACCGGCTTCCGCGTTTCGTCCGCAGGCTACTGGGGTTACACCTCACCGGCTGAGGGCAACTGGGCCCCCGATATCTTCACCTTCGGCAAGGTGATCGGTGGCGGTATGCCCATGGCAGCCCTGGGTGGTAAGCGCGAAATCATGGAGTACCTTGCCCCCACCGGCCCGGTTTATCAGGCAGGTACCCTCTCTGGTAATCCCATCGCCATGGCTGCCGGTCTTGCAACCCTCAAGGCCGCTGACGCTGCTGTCTATGAGACGATTGATACCCGTTCAGCCCAGCTGCAGGCCGCCCTGGTTGAAGCCTTCAACGCTGAGGGGGTCAACCACTCCATCCAGACTGCAGGAAACCTCTTCTCTGTTGCTTTCGGTACCGCTGAGAAGGGTGTACACAACTACGACGATATCAAGGCGTCAGAAACCTTCCGGTATAACGCCTTCTTCCACTCCATGCTGAACTCCGGCGTCTACCTGCCGCCCAGCGCTTTCGAAGCCTGGTTCCTCTCAGCTGCCCACGACGATGCTGCCATGGACCGCATCATCTCGGCCCTGCCCGAGGCAGCCCGCGCAGCGGCAGAAGCGACAGCCTAGAATAAAACCCTATGCACATGCGCGGTGCACTGACCTTCGCCAACTAACCTTCTCGCTGGCTCGTTAACTGGCTCCCAAACTCGCCAGATTCGCACCAAGATTTATTTTCCTCGCGCGCTCGGAATCTCGGTGCTCATCACTAGCGATTCATGCCAGCCCCAGCCAGTTGGCTACCGGCCAGTGCACCGCGCTTGTGTTTATGTGGGAACTCAGGAGCTCTAACGGCTATCTCATATGCCCCTGCGGCAGGGCAGCCAGGTTCTGGGTGTCGCGGTCGTACAGCCAGTTCTTGTCCATGAGCAGGCGGGACAGGGCCAGGCCCATACCTAGGGCAGCGAAGATGAGCAGGACCTGCACAAAGCTGGCCAGGGCCTCGTTCACGTCCCCATTGGAGAAGTGGGCCATGGACATGTAGAACATGACGCCAGGAACCATAGTGACGGTAGCTGGCACAGCCAGGGAGACGCGCGAGACTCTCCGCGAGTGTAGGGGCGCGACCACCTCGGAGAGCACCCCGGCAGTAAAAACAGCCAGGGCGATAGCTAGGTGGGGTGCCCAGCCTGCTTCAATCAACCAGATACGACCCGGGTTCACGATTGCGGCGATTGCCCCTGCCCAGGTACAGGAGAGGGGAGTGGCTGAAAAGAGCATGGCAAAACCGTAGGCCGCTGTGAAAGAAGCCAGCATTTGCAGGATCAGGAGCAGCCAGAAGTCTAGGTGCGGGGCAGGAGCCTGTTCGAGGGGGAGGCTAAATACCAGGGAAATGAGCCAGACCGAAAAGGAAGCACTACCCAAGAGCAGGGCAACGTAGGTTAGGCGGGAAATACCCGAGGCAAAGTCCATCCGGGCTATCTCTAACATACCGGTGACCAGGGGAAAGCCGGGCACTAAGTAGAGAATCGACGAAATAAAGCCCACCAGGTGGTTATCGGCGATGAGACCGGGGGCGATGAGCGCTGACATGACCCCCACATAGATACCGGCTGAGAGCAGGCCGCAGAGCATCCACACCGCCATGTGGTTGAGTCCCTTGTGGGCCAGGGTAGAACGCAGCAGCTGGCCGGCAAAGGCAGCTAGGAGAACGACCGAACACTCAATGACCCCGCCCCAGTTGAGGAAGGCAAAGGCAGCACAGGCCAGAGCGGCAGCGAGAGCTAGGAGCCAGGGGGCGTAGAGGGGCTTTTCCTTCTCGATACGGGTAAGGGTGGCATCAGCGACGGCCGGGTCGATGCGCTCGGGTAGGGAGGAGACAAAATCGCTGAGCAGGTCAATCTTGTAGGCGGAGATTCCCTTGATTCGGGTCTCAGCAATTTCAGTGCGGAAGTTGCCGCCTGAGTAGGCGGTGGTGGAGATTTCCGTGAAGTGCACCTGGGCGTGGTGTTCCTCCAGCCCTACGGCTTTGGCCAGGCGGGACATGGAAGCCTTGACCCGGTAGGCGCTCGCCCCGGATTTCATCAGAAGCAGCCCAAGTTTGAGCACAACCGCTGATTGGGCTACCAGTTCTTGGTGCTGGTTGCGGGTGGAGCCGAGGTAGATGCTGTTGGTGGCCGGATGGGGTGAGGGAGACTGGCTCACGGGAGCTCCTAGTCAAAGAGGGTGTTTTCCTCTTCTTAATCTAGTAGCTTTCCTACCAGAAAGGACGGAGCGGGGCAGAGTGACGGTGCTCAAGGCACCCTCCCCGCCCCGGCGTCCTGATATAGTCCTCGAGGGGAAGGCTAGTCGGTACGTACTGGCCAGGCGCCGCTGACGTCCGCCTGCTTGCCAATGCGGTTGAAGTAGTCCTGCAGCTCAGCAGCTTGCTCAGCCGCCCAGGTAATCTGCTGCTCGTGTAGGGTGGTGGCGGGCTGTTCAATCTCGTCGTACTCAAAGCTCATAGCCGTCAGCAGGCGCTCAGCTGCCAGGGCATCGTCCTTGGAGGTATGGGCGTTCTCTAGTTCTACGCTGTACTCGCTGGCCAGCACTTCTAGGGTGCGCTTGCCCTTTTTAAACTTGTGGACGTGCTTATTGATAACCAGGGGGTCAAGCACCGGGTAGCAATTCAGGGGCGGGTAGCCGTAGCGGGCTAACTCATAGTGCATGACCGAAAAATCGTAGGCCGCATTAAAGGCGATAACGGGCACCCCGTCAGCAAACAAACCACCCAGAGCCATCGCAACCTCATAGGCCACCTGGGCTGCGGGTTTGCCGTGCTCCCGGGCGTACTCGGTGGTAATACCGTGAACGGCAGAGGCCTGCTCGGGGATTTCAATACCGGGGTCAGCCAACCATTCCCCGGCTCGAAGGACGTCGCCGTCCGGGGAGACCAAGACCAGGGACGCTGTGACAATCCGGGCAGTTTTGGGGTCAACTCCGGTTGTCTCAAGGTCAAAGGTGGCGCGGGGAAGTTCAGTCCAGGGGGTCTGTGAAGTCATACTCCTGATAGTAGCGGGTCTGGCCACCTGCAAAAAATATATCGGAGGCCTTGTTCCCAGCTTCTTAAAATGTCAGGCACCTATGATGGGATAAAGGTACATGCACCACCTAAAGCAGAAAACATGCACCAGTTTTCTGCCAAGCACCAATGGGGGAGAAGACAGTGAAAAACACTCCTGCTGAACATTCCGCAACCCTATACCTGGGGGCACCTGGAACAGGAAAAACCCAGCGCCTGCTCGAGGCCGCTATCGACTTCGTCAACCAGGGAGGCGCCCCCGACCGCCTGCTGGTGCTCACCCCCACCCGGGTGTCAGCCACCCGCTTCCGAGAAGCCTTCTCCACCGGTATCACTGCCACCGTCTCAACCGCCCCCGTCAAGGCCTGGCAGGCCTACGCCTACGATCTTCTACGTCGGGCACAGATGGAAGGCTACCTGCCCGGGGTCGACCATACCCCTAAGCTCCTGAGTGGCCCAGAACAGGACGTCCTGATTAAGGAGCTGCTGGAGGGCCACCGGCAGGGGTACGGCACCGCCCTCATGTGGCCCCAGGATTTGCAAGAAGCAATAGAAACCCGGGGCTTCCGCCATGAGGTGCGTGATTTCTTCGACCGCATGGCCGAATACGACCTGTCAGCAGATAAGGTGGCCGAACTCGGTGAGCTCTACGGGCGGAAGGAATGGACCAGCCTGGCCACACTCTATAGGGAATACCGGCAGGTCAGGGCTCTTCGGGCCCCCAACGCTTACGACCCAGCTGCCCTCATTCACGAAGCAGCCAAGGCCCTCAAAGCCAACCCTGCCTTCCTCGCAGCTGAACGCAGCCGCTACAGCCTCATCCTGGTCGATGACGTCCAAGAGCAGACCCCTTCTATCTACCAGCTCCTGAGACTACTGGTTGGGCCCCCCACAGCAGGCATGGGGGGAGACACCAGACCCGCCACCGTCTGTCTTACCGCATGCACCGATACCGTCGTGCAGGGGTTCCGTGGCGCAACCCCCCACCTTGTTGGAACCCTACCCGGCCTCTTTGAAGGCGGCCTCACCACAGTCCAACTGGAAACCAGCTGGCGGATGGCCCCTGCCATAGCCTCCCGCTGGGCCGAAGTCGCCAGCCGTCTCCCCCTGACCCCGGGGGCTATCCACCTCCGTCAACTCAAACAACCCAAGAACCATCCCCGGGAAGAAGCCCTCCTGCCGGTAGGGGACGACGGTGCCCTGCTCAACCCTGAAAAAGCCCAAGATCACCGGGCAGCTGTGGAAAGCCACACGGTGGAGACCCCCCAGCACGAAAACCAGCTGCTGGCCCAGCTCATTCTTGAAGACCATCTCTACCGGGGCAAGGCCTACTCAAGAAGCGCCATTATCGTGCGAAATAGCTCCCAGGTCACCCGTCTCAAACGGGCCCTGATCAACCTGGGCCTACCCGTCAAAACCGCTGCCTCCCTCACCCCCGTCCGGGATGAACCGGCAGCCCGCCCCTTCCTCGATGCCCTGGGGCTCATACTGCATACGCGGACGGTCCGGGCCCAAGAAGAAGACCAGGCACATCAAGAAGTAGGTGAAACTACCCAGCCAGCCCTTACCACTACGAGTTCGGGGCTAACACATTCAGAGGTCACAGATCCTGCTAGCCAGGAGGCCCTAACTCCCAGCCCCTTCGTGGAGAAAGCCGGTGCTGCCTGGGGGCTAGGCGTCGATACCGCCATTGCCCTGCTCACCTCCCGCCTGGGGGGAGCTACCACCATGGAGATCCGCCGCCTCCGCCAGCGACTCCGAGCTAACGAACTTCGCTCTGGGGGCTCACGAGATAGTGACGCCCTACTCGTCGAAGCCCTCATGAACCCCCACCAGCTACCCACCCAAGGTGCAGGACAAGCAGCCCGCCGTCTGGCAGCCGTCCTGTCAGCTGGAGAAAAAGCCCTCAACGAGCCTGGGGCAACAGCAGAGACCGTCCTCTGGGCCCTCTGGGAAGCATCAGGGCTTGGCCCCATTTGGCGCAAACAATACCTCACCGGTGGCGCCGGGGCCGACCGGGCAGGCCGAGACCTTGACGCCATGATCGGTCTTTTTGAATCGGCTGCCCGCTACACCGACCAAATGCCAGGGGCAACAGCAGAACAATTCTTGGCCTACATCGACTCCCAAGACCTACCCATGGATACCCTGGCCGAAAGAACCAGTTACCGGGACGCCCTTGAAATCCTGACTCCGGCCCTGGCAGCAGGCCGCCAGTGGGATACTGTCTACGTTGCTGGAATCCAGGACGGCACCTGGCCAAACACCACAGTCCGCGGCTCACTGCTCGGCACCCTTGATCTGGTGGACGCCGTCACCGGCCGATTGACCCCGGGCACAGCCCAAAACCAGGGTCATGCCCTACTGGAGCGGATGAAGGCCAACCGGTTTGACGAAATTAGAATGTTCTCAACGGCAGTCTCCCGTGCCAGTGAAAGAGTGGTCTGCACAGCGGTATCATCGGTCGACGAGGCCCCCAGCGAGCTATTGGATATCTTTGCCCCGCCAGAAGGGGGAGAACGCACCAACACAGAGGTACGCCGGCCCATGACCTTGCGCTCCCTCATCGCAGAGCTACGCCAGTGGGCTGAAGCCCAACACCTTTCCCCGGCCAAGGCAGATGCCGCCGCTCGCCTGCTCCACCGCCTTGCCGACCCAGAATCAACCTCAGGAATTCAGCTACCCGGTGCCCACCCCTCGTCCTGGTGGGGAATGCTCTCGCTCTCATCAACTGCACCCGCCTTTATGGGGGAAGGACCCGTGCCAGTTTCCCCCTCCCAGATCGAGAAGATCCACAAGTCCCCCCTGGACTGGTTCGTCTCAGCAGCCCGGGCTGAAGCTGCCACCGACGCCTCCCGCAGCCTCGGAACCCTCATCCACTCCATCTGCGAAGAATTCCCTGACGCCGACGGCATCACCCTGCGCGATGAGCTTCGACTGCGTCTGCCAGAGCTGGGCTTACCCGATACCTGGGAAAGCCGAAAAACGATCGAGCGGGCTGAGACCATGGTGATGAAATTTGCTGAATACGTGAGAGAACTGCCGGCAAAGGGACGTCGCCTTGTCGGTGTTGAAGGCAGCTTCAGTGTACTCGTGCCCGGCCCCACTAAGGACGCCCTCCTCTCAGGCCGGGTCGACCGCATAGAGGTCGATCAGCTGGGCCGTTTTGTCATCATTGACATCAAAACAGGCAAATCAAAGCCTTCTAAGGCAGATATTCAAGTCCACCCCCAGCTGGCTGCCTACCAGGTAGCTCTTGAAGCTGGAGCAGGGGAACAGATGAGCCGGGAAGTCTCGGCTCATCAGGACGGCGCCCCAGCAACATCCCAGGACAGGCCCGTTTTGCCCCTCCACGGCCTCCAGGAGCTCTCCGGCGGTGCCCTGCTCTTACAGATCGGTGATTCTACAAAGAGCTATTCTGAACAGGCCCAGGAACCACTCACTCAAGAAAGCACCTGGGCGGTAGATCTCATCACCCGGGCAGCTGAACTTATCGCCAACGACTTCATCCAGGCCCGCCACACCGGCGAAGGCACTTTTGGTGTGGGGTGCACCCTGCCCGAAATCTGCCCCCTCTGCGCACGAGGCCGCGCCATCACCGTCCGACCAGCCCAGTAACAGCAAGGAGAACCCAACCATGACTATCGACCCCACCCTGTTCGGTCTCCCCGCTGATACCGAACTGAAAACCCCCGAAGAACTTGCAGATGCTCTCGTTCGGCCCCGGCCCACCCAAGAGCAGTCCGCCATCATTTCCTCCCCCCTGATTCCCCGCCTAGTTGTAGCCGGTGCAGGCTCCGGCAAAACCGCAACCATGGTCGACCGAGTGGTCTGGCTGGTCGCTAACGGCCTCGTTCGAGCTGACCAGGTATTAGGCGTTACCTTTACCCGGAAGGCTGCCGGTGAGCTGAGGGAGAGAATGCGCTCGCGGCTGGAAGAACTCCGTCGGCAGGGGATGGTCAGGGAGCAGGAGGGGGAAACCGGCGACCAGGTCACCAGCGATCCCACCATCTTGACCTACCATTCCTACGCCAACACCTTGGTCAAACAATACGGTCTACGAATCGGTATTGAGGACGATGCCCAAATGCTAGGCGGTGCCCAAACCTGGCAACTGGTAGCCCAAATCGTTGAGCACTATGAGGGCAAACTTCCCGAAAAGGAAGTCTCCAAATCAACTATGGTCTCGGACGTCATTTCCCTAGCTGGTGAGTGTTCAGAACACCTCATTACCCCTGACCAGGTCATCGAGTGGTGCGATACAACCCTGGCCCGGGTGGCCCATCTGCCCAAGCCAACCTCCAAGGGAGCAACCTCCGAACAGCGGAGCCTGGTGCAGGGACTTGAGATGCGAAAGTTTTATGCAGAACTGGCCAAACGCTATCTCAGAGTCAAGCAACAGATGCAGGTTCTGGACTACGGGGACCTCATCGCCAATGCAGCCCGAATCGCTCGGGAAGTGCCTCTTGCAGCTACCACGGAACGGGAACGCTTCAAGGTGGTCTTGCTGGATGAATTCCAGGACACCTCCCACGCCCAAATGCAGCTCTTTTCGGATTTGTTTGGTGGTACACAAGGACGGGACCAGCACCCCGTCATGGCAGTAGGCGACCCCAAACAGTCCATCTACGGTTTCCGCGGTGCCTCTGACGGCCAGCTATTTAGCTTCTACGACTACTTCCCCGCCACCGACCGTACAGCCAGTTACCTTACTGTTGCTTGGCGCAATGACACTGCCATCCTTGAAGCGGCCAACACTGCAGCTGCCCCCCTGGCCACCCAGCCCGACTGGGTGACAAGCCACCACAAAATTGAGGTCCCGCCCCTGCGTACCCGCCCCAACCCTACGACCGGCAGGGTCGTGTTGGGGGAATACCTCACCGACCAGCAGGAGGCAAGGCAGATTGCAGCCTCCATCGCCCAAGAGCGGGGAAAATTTGCCCACCGACCCGTCGACGAGATGCCGACGATGGCCGTGCTCTGTAAGAAGCGGGCCTACATGGACCCGATCCGGGTAGCCTTTGATGAGCTGGGTATTCCCTACCAGGTGGTTGGTTTGGGTGGTCTCCTCGATACACCTGAAGTCGTAGATACAGTAGCCGTCCTGCGGGTCTTGAGCGATCCGGGCCGGTCGGATGCCCTCATGCGGCTGCTTGCCGGAGCCCGCTGGCGCCTTGGTCTGTCAGACCTCTTAGCCTTTGGCGATTGGGCAGAGTTCCTGAAAAAACAAAGGGAACTTGAAATCCGGTACGGGATTTCAGAGCAGGCAGCCCACCTGAGGGCAGAACAAGAAATCTTGGATGAACTGGAAGAGCCCCAAAGAGATAAGGACCAGGCTGAGTTTTCTTCCGATCACCGGGTCGAGTACGACCGTCTCATGAAAGCCGCAGCTCCTGATGTTACCGACAGCTCTTCCCTGATTGAAGCCTTAGAAAACCTACCAGCTGCCGACTGGGTATCGCCACGAACCGGCCGGTCTATTACCTCTGAAGGGCTACACCGCCTAGGGGCCCTGGCCAAAGAGCTGGCCTACCTGCGTCAGTTTACCGCCGATGACCTCACCACCCTCATCACCGAAATTGAGCGCACCTTACTGCTGGATATCGAATTAGCTGCCCGCCCCGGCGTCCGCGCTACCACAGCCCGGAGGAACCTTGATGCCCTCCTCGACGTAGCTGCAACCTACGAAGCGACCGCCCCCCGCGTCACAGCCCTGCTCCATGCAGCTGCCAACGGGCTTGACCCCGATGAGGACAACTCGGCCGTCACCTTCTCCCTCAGTGCCACCGGTGCTTCAGCCGCCGGTATCACCGGGTTCCTGGCCTGGCTGGACGCAACCGTCCACGAGGAATCTGGCCTAGACATGGTCCCTGAAGCCCCCCGTAAGGACGCCGTGCAGATTTTGACCGTCCATGCCTCCAAGGGATTGGAATGGGACCACGTCTACATACCCGGCATGGCAGACGGGGAATTCCCCGATAACAAGGATGAACGCTGGACGAAGAAATCAAATAACCTGCCCTGGCCCTTGCGCGGGGATGCCCCCTATCTCCCTGCCTGGCGCTCAGATTTTGAGTCCCTAGCTGATTTGGGCGAGTTCATGCTCCTGCTCAAGGACGATGCTATTGCCTACCGGAAGAATGAGGAGCGCCGCCTTGCCTACGTTGGTTTCACCAGGGCCAGGAGCCTGCTCATGCTGACCTCTTCCGCTTGGAAGGGGACCGGGGCAAAACCCCGCCAGCTCTCCAGCTTCCTAGAAGAACTTGAGTCTGCTGCCCTGGTAGACACTGTTTCTCGCATGAGCCCTGAAACCAACGGGGAAAGCAACCCCCAGGCGGTGGCCATTGCAACTGCCCTGTGGCCCTATGATCCATTCGACGGGCCCCAGGCCCTGACATGGAGCTCCCCAGAGGACCTTGCTGAGGTAACTGCCGCGCAGATTAAAGAAGCATCTGCGGCCCCTAAGGGGGCTACCACCGGGCTAACCCCCCGCCAGGTGGTCCAGCGGGCTGCCCTCAACGTGTCGGCAGGAGGTCTGACCGAGGCTGACTACCGGGAAGCCCTGGAGGCCCTACCCAACCCTGAGCTAGATTCGGCGGACGAGGTTCAGAAGATGATTGCTGATTGGGAGGAAGAAACTGAGCTCCTGCTCCAGCTCCTAGCCCAACCTTCCGAGCACCAGGACTTCGAACTGCCCACCCACCTTTCCGCTTCCCAGCTGGTGGCAATGCTGGCGACCCCCCAGGACGTCATTGATAATATCCGCCGGCCGATGCCCCAACGCCCCAGCATCGCTGCCCGCCAGGGTACTATTTTCCATAGCTGGGTTGAGGACCATTACGGCACCTTGGGCATGCTAGAACTTGCCGAGGATTACGATGACGGGGACGCTGACGTCGAGCTCAACCTGCCTGAGCTGAAGGAGAACTTCCTCGAGAGTTCCTGGGCCCAGCGAGAACCCTGGGCATTGGAATATCCCCTGGAGACACCTATCGGTGGGATAACGATTCGTGGCCGAATTGACGCTATATTTGCCAGCCACCATGACGACGGCTCAACCACCTACGAACTAGTGGACTGGAAGACGGGCAAGCCGCCCCGAAATGAGAAAGAATTCAAGGCGAGGTCTGTCCAGCTGGCCCTCTATCGCATCGGTTTTGCCCGTCTCATGGACGTTCCCGAGGAAAGAGTCAAGGCCTTCTTCTTCTATGCTTCTACGGGCGACACCAAGGAAGTCGACCAGCCAGTTTCCGTTGACATGATGGAGAAGAAACTCAAACGAGCTGAGAAGCTAGGGCAGGCTGCAGCCCGCTTAATGCACCCCTAGGGCAGAACCGTCCCTGCCCGAAGGGGAGGAACAGACGACAAACGGGGCTTGCCCCACCTATATCGGTGGGGCAAGCCCCGCGTCAAATACGGCCCTCATCAAGGCTGTTTAGTCGAGTGGTTCAGGGACCGTCTCATCAATCTTTGGCTGTAGCTGACCTGCTGATGCAAGTTCTGCTTCGAGTTGATTGAGCATAGAGACCGCTTCAGAAATCATGATTCTGTCATCTAGCTCTACCCCTCGGATTAGCCACTGGGCCAGGGCAAACTCAGCGTAGAGATTGGCGCGGGTTTCGAGGTGGCGGTCAGGCTCCTGTGGCATTTCCTTGCGGTAGGCCTCAAAGACCTGTTCCCGGAGCGTAGGGTCTTCGCAGGCCAGCAACCAGGCGAAGTCTTGGGCAGGGTCTCCAACGCAGACTTCAGACCAGCCGGTAATTTCTACAATTTTCTTCTGCTCAAGAACCAGGTTGTCTTCGTTGAGATCTCCGTGAATTACACGGGTTCGGAAGTCCCAGAGGGGCTGGCTGGTGAGCTGCTGTTCCCACCGGTGCAGCAAGCCGGAGGGGACCTTGCCAGTTGCAACGGCTAAGTCTAGTTCCGCCAGACGCCGTTCGCGGACTTGCTCTGAGGTGTACACGGGCAGGTCAGCGTCCTCGACAATGGTGGTGGGGAAGACGTGAATGGTGGCGATAGCGTGGGCCAGATCCTTTACAAGGCCAGCCTGGCCAGGCTTGGTTGTGTAGAAAATATCGGTCAGTTCGTCGATATCGTGATGGCGGCCGGGAACATGCGAATATATGAAGGCTTGGCGGCCGTCGAGGGTGACCGTGCCGACAATGGTGGGCACGAGGAAGGGCAGGCGGGCCCGAAGGCCGGGGGTGAAGGACTGAAGAATAACGTGCTCTGCTTCAAGCCGGACGCTGGCTTCAGGGTGTTTGGGGGCGCGGACCCGCCACCGCTTGTTGGCGGAGTCGATGATAATCGCCGAGTCAAAGTCATGGGTGTCATCAGCTGAGGGGAGAGCTGCGACGGGGTAGAGGCCGGGCACTCCAGCTGATACGATGGCGGCAAGTTGAAGCGGTGTTGAAGTCACGTATTCAAGCCTACAAGAGTTCGAGGGGTGTTTTAAGGTGGTTTCTTCAAATCCCAGCAAACTGTCGACCAGCACACATAGCGGGGCAGAGACACAGGGCCAGAATAGGGCCAGCTGTCCTGACTGGTTTTCGCCCCTGGGGCGGGTGCCTCTGGTTGCTGACCGGGTGCGGACAGCCGGTACCCTACGGGAAATACCAGGATTTTTTGATGCCCTGGGTAAGTCGTTAGTGGGGGAGGACGTCCCTGATCAGGGTTTGTATCCTTGGCCGCTACCACCTGCCTTGATCGCGGTTGACCGGGGCCGGGTGCTGGTGGGGGAGGACGGCGAGCTCCCCCTGGACCTTGCCCGGGTATGTGCCCTGCACCGGCAGGCCCTGCTGGAATACACAGCTACTGACCGTCACCATGCAGCAACTCTCATTTTTGCCGGGACCCGGTTGGTGCGTCCTTTAGCGGAATCTAGACCTGCCCTTCCTGAATCGGGTGAGGAGCAGCCCGTCCTCGCCCTGCTCGGGGACTTTGATCGTTACTTGGATCTAGGAGCTGAGCCCTTGAATCTTCAGGGCTTTGAGAATCAGGAGCAGACTGTAGCCGATCTGCTAGCTGCCCGAACGGGCGGTACCTGGGTGGGGGTTCGGGACCTCGCCGCCTACGGCTATGAGGGCAGGGGCGAAAGCTGGGCCTGGGGTGAAGTACTTGCTGCGGCAGCTGCTCTAGAAGCCTGGCATGGGGCATCTGGCTTTGATGAAAGGACGGGTTCCCCCACGTTTGCGGTTCGGGGCGGCTGGGTGCGGGTCACGGACGAAGGACGGGAGCTTTTTCCTCGTACGGATCCAGCCGTTATTACTGCTGTGACCGCTTTGGTTGATGGAGAGCAGAAAATTTTGCTGGGCCAGGCTAGGGCATGGGGTAGGGGCCGCTACTCTACCTTTGCTGGTTTTGTGGAGGCCGGTGAGTCTCTGGAAACTGCAGTGGTGCGGGAGGTTTTTGAGGAATGCGGTGGCCTGGTGCAGGTTCAAAGGTATGTGGGCTCTCAACCCTGGCCCTTCCCCCGGTCTCTTATGTGCGGTTTTATTGCTGAGATTTCTAATCCCGACGCCGTTGAGGCTGATGGAAGCGAAATTGAAGAGATCCGGTGGTTTAGCCGGGCTGAGCTGGTCCAGGCCTACCGCACTGGGGAGGTGCAGCTACCGGGCAAGGCCTCGATTTCCCGCCGCTTGATTGAACATTGGTTAGGCAGCCCCCTGGACGACCGGTAGTAGCTCTGGCCCCTGGGGTAGATGCTCTTCCAACTGACGGGAAATTGCCTATCTATCCTTTGTAGTAAATATGGTGCATGTTACTCTGTAATTATTCTTTTACCAGCAAACACACAGCTTGTGAAAGATTTACACTACATTTACTCACTCGCATAGATAGGACAGGCCTTATGGTTTCTGTTAGATCTCGCCTGCGCACCGTACAACGGATTGCTGCAGCTACTCTTGCTGGTGGTTTGGCTGCCCTGATGGCAGCTCCTCCCGCCAACGCTTACCCGGACGGACCCTGGTTCGTTCCGAATAAGCCCTACGTTACGACTGGCCAGTGGGTCAGCGGCCATAACATCACTATTGGTGATTTGGCTGATCCCGATGTCTTCGTTGAAAACGGCACCTATTACGCATACGGCACTAATGGCGGTGGCCGTAATGTTCCCTTGATTACTTCACAGGACCTTAAGCGCTGGACCACAAACCAGTCTTATCGTCCCGGAACCACGTCCCCTGATGGTCGTCCGATTCTGAACGGTAACGACTACTTCTACAATGACGCCCTTGCCCTCCCCGGCAAGTGGGCCCAGCGTGAACCTAACTGTAACGCCAGCACTTCAGGTTGCTATGAAATCTGGGCACCGGCTGTTGAAAAGGCTGCCAATGGCAAATACCTGATGGCATACGCTGCAAAAACAGTTTCTACTGTCCCAGGTGTTACCCGCTGGTGTATCGGCCTGGCTCAAGGTAACAAGCCTACCGGCCCCTTCTTCGATACGGCCTCAGCCCCCTTTGTCTGTTCAGATGACCCTGCAGGTGCAATTGATCCAGACCTCTTTAAGGATCCTGCTACCGGCAAGGTATACCTGTACTGGAAGAACGAGGGCAACGCTGCCCGCGCCACCAAGACAAATGTCTGGGCCCGTGAGCTGAACAATGCCGGCAACGGCTGGGCCGCTGGCTCCCAGGCTCGTAGCCTGCTAGCAACCAGTGTTATGACCAAGGCTGGTCAGCGTGACTCCCAGACCTGGGAAGAGACTCTCATTGAGAACCCCTCGATGGTCCGCTACCAGAACAAGTACTACCTCTTCTACTCGGGAGGCCAGTACTCCACCCTGGACTACCGCACCGGCTACGCTGAGTGCACCAGCGCCGTCGGCCCCTGTAAGCGCGTCAGCCACACTCCTGTTCTGCAGAACGACGCCCGCTGGTCCCTGGGCGGCCCCGGCGGCTCTAACGCCTTCCTGGATACTGCCGGTCAGCTCCGTCTAGCTACCGCTGCTTGGCGCCCCGAACGAGCAGGCTATGACTTGGCATGCCGTAGCGCTCGCGAGCGTTTCTTTGAAACGTCAACCGCCTGCACCAGCAACCAGCGATTCCTGCACATCGGTACCCTCCAGAAGTTCGGCCCCAACGGTCTGATTGCAGCCCCCAAGAAGTCTGAATTTGCCTGGACTGCCGCACAAAAGCATCCTGCACCCGTAGCATTCTCTGACTTCAAGGCCGGAACCCAGTTCTACGATGAGACCATGTGGCTGGCCCATACCGGCATCACCACTGGTTACCCTGACAGCACCTACCGCCCCCTTGCAAATATTGAACGTGGCGCTATGGCTGCCTTCTTGTACCGCCTTGCAGGCTCCCCTGCCTACACCCCACCTGCTCAGACTGCTTTCCGTGATGTCCAGACAGACCACCAGTTCTACAAGGAAATCATGTGGATGCGCTCTGTAGGCATCACCACCGGTTACCCTGACGGCACTTTCCGTCCTCAGGAACCCATTAGCCGTGAGGCAATGGCAGCCTTTATGTACCGGGCCGCAGGTAGCCCTGCAAACACCGGTGTCGGTGGCTTCTGGGATACTGGTAAATCAGGTTTCCAGCAGGAAATCGCCTGGGTGAAGAACCAGGGCATCTCAACCGGTTACCCTGACGGCTCATTCAAACCTAATGATCCCGTCAAGCGCGATGCCATGGCTGCCTTCATGTACCGCCTGACCCAGAAGGGTCCCCTGCTCGCTCAGCCCTGGCCCGGTCGCTAAAACACCACCTACCCAGGAATAAAGCCTGCTCCGCCCCGCCCCGCCCCGCCCCTCGACTGAGAGGTGGCGGGGCGGGGTCGTTTGGGCCATCACATAAGGATCGGTAGACGTAGCAGGGGAGCGGGCAGGGTTCTTCAGCCGGTAGACTGGTAAGGCTTATTGCCCCCGACTGAGGCGGGCACCCTGAAGAGACTGAAATATGGGGAAGAGGAGATTAGGGTTGCACAATAAAGCCATGAGGGCCCAGCCGCTTGCCCCTGTTTCCCCTAGCCCCGAGTCTATTTTGGAGGGTCTTGACCCTGAACAGCGGCGGGTTGCAACCGAACTGACCGGCCCTATGTGCGTCATGGCTGGTGCCGGTACCGGTAAAACCCGGGCCATTACCCACCGCATCGCCTATGGCATTGCCATCGGACGCTACCGGCCAGATTCCGTCCTGGCCCTGACCTTCACCACCCGGGCCGCAGAAGAACTCAAGGTCAGGCTACGGGAACTCGGGGCAGTGGGCGTCGTTGCCCGAACCTTCCACTCAGCTGCTCTTGCCCAGCTGAGACACTTCTGGGCGGTAGCCATTGGTGGTTCGGTTCCAACCATCATCAGCAACAAGAGCCAGTACATCATCGAATCGGCCCGCCGGTTGGGCCTGCCGACCGACCGGGCCCTTGTGAGAGACCTGGCCAGTGAAATTGAGTGGGCTAAGGTAAACCTGCTCACAGCTGAGTCCCTTAAACAGAAACTCAAGGGCAGGGAGCTACCGGGGAGCTACACCGTCATTGACATCGTCCGGCTCCTGAGAACCTACGAGGAGCTCAAAGACGAACGAAACGTCATTGATTTTGAAGATATCCTGCTGCTGACCATCGCGATCATTGAAGAGAACGATCAGATCGCAGCTAAGATTCGGGAACAGTACCGCCATTTTGTGGTGGACGAATACCAGGACGTTAGCCCCCTCCAACAAAGGCTTCTTCAGGCCTGGGTGGGGCCCCGGGATGACCTCTGCGTGGTGGGGGATGCCTCCCAGACCATCTACTCCTTTGCTGGAGCTACCAGCCGCCATCTCATTGATTTCCGCCGTACCTATGAACACGCAACCGTGGTGAAGCTCGTGCGGGATTACCGGTCTACCCCCGAGGTTGTCGACCTAGCTAACCGCCTGTTGGCTACCCGCCGTCCTGGCCCAGACTCTACTGCCCACTCTTGGGCGCCACCTCTTGAACTGGTCTCCCAGCGTAAGAGCGGCCCCCGGCCGGAGTGGTTTGAATATGCAGATGATGAAAAAGAAGCTCAGGGTATCGCTGAAGATATTAAAGACCTGGTGGAAAAGGACGGCCTTGAACCGGTTAATATCGCTGTCCTCTACCGAACCAATTCCCAGTCTGCTGCCCTTGAAGAGGCCCTGACTGCTGCCGGTATCAGCTACCAGTTGCGCGGGGCGGAGAAGTTCTTTGACCGGGCAGAGGTGCGGGCGGCGATGAGTATGCTGCAGGGCGCTGCTAAGGGGGCTGAAAAATCGGACGATGTGGGCCAGCTTGTTCGGGATAACCTCAAGAGTCTGGGGTGGAAGCCTACTGCCCCCCAGCGGTCTGGCCAGGAACGTTCCCGCTGGGAATCCCTGGAAACCCTGGTCAATCTGGCTGACCGGCTGATTGCTGACCGGGAGACTGAACGGGCCCGGGCCAAGGCGAACGGGGCCCAGGAGCTTCCGCCGCCTCTTACCCTGTTTGAGCTGGCATCGGTGCTCCACCAGCGGGCCTTGCATAGGGACGCCCCCTCCCTCAACGGTGTTACCCTGGCCTCCTTGCATGCGGCTAAGGGCTTAGAGTGGGAGGCTGTGTTCCTTGCTGGACTTTCGGAGGGGCTCATGCCCATTAGCTTTGCCCAGACCGCTGATGAGGTCGATGAGGAACGTCGTCTTTTTTATGTGGGAATTACCCGTGCCCGCACCCATCTCACCTTGACCTGGTCTAAATCGCGGACGCCCGGTGGTCGCGGTTCGCGCAAACGATCGCGCTTCATTGACGATGTAGCTCCTAGGGGTTTGTGATGGCTAAAGAGTCGGAAATCCGGCCTGCAACCGGTTCCTTCCCCGAACTTGAAATCGTTTACTCGACCAGGCGGAGGAAGTCTGTGGCGGCTAAAAGCCTGCCCGATGGTCGGGTGCGGCTCATGGTGCCAGCCTCTCTTCCTGCAGCCCTGGTCGAGGAGCATATTCAGCACCTTGTTCCCCGGGTGCTGGCTCAAGTGGCCCACACGAATGCTGGCCGTCGGGTGATGGGTTCAGACAGCTATCTTAAACAGCGGGCGTCAGCCCTCGTAGATCAGTACCTGCCCGAA
This sequence comes from Rothia nasimurium, assembly GCF_049068285.1. GTDB lineage: Bacteria > Actinomycetota > Actinomycetes > Actinomycetales > Micrococcaceae > Rothia > Rothia nasimurium_I. The sequence continues at coordinate 30,417 of NZ_JBLKPV010000001.1, forward strand.
GGTCACGAACCGGACTCGATTCGGTGGGTGAGCAACCAGCAGCGTCGGTGGGGGTCAGCTACCCCGGGCCGCTCTAGTATTCGAATTAGTAATGTTTTACAGGGGGCACCCGAGTACGTTGTGGACTACGTGATTTTTCACGAACTCTGCCACTTTGTGCATCCGAATCATTCGGCTGCTTTTCGGGCCTTAGAATCCCGCTATCCGCAGGGGGAAGTGGCCAGGGCTTTCCTGAAGGGGCTGGAGTTTGCTGAGCGGCAGAGTCAGCTGATGGATCCTTCTCATAAACCATAGGCTCAATACACCAAAAGACCAGCGGGAAACGGGGACGTCTGCCGCTGGTCTTTTCGGTGAGGGGTTGGTTTATTGTTCTTCGGGTTCTGAGGTTCCCCGATCGGTTGGCTCATCGTAGCCACCGGCGAGGAGCTTTTCGAGGGCCGCGTCGAGCTCATCTTCGCTGGCGTTGAGCAGGGCCCGGCGGGAGGCAAATCCTGCAGGATCGTCGAGGTCTTCGCCGGTCGGAAGGGTTTCTGGGCCTGCCCAGAGGCCGTCGCGGGCTTCATAGCCGTGGGCTTCGTCGTAGTGGCGCCAGAAGGCCAGGGCCTCGCGCATTTTGCGGGGGCGAAGTTCAAGACCGACGAGCTGGGAGAAGGCATGTTCGGCTGGCCCGCCGGTTGCGCGGCGGCGGGCCATGGTCTCGGCAAGCTGGGGGGCCTTGGGGAGGTTGCCGGTTGCCTGTTCGGTAATCAGGCTGACCCAGCCTTCTATGAGGGCAAGGAGGGTCTCAAGGCGGTCCAGGGCTAGCTTTTGGTCTTCGGTGTGCTGGGGCTTGAACATGTCCCCGGAAATCGCATCCATGAGGGAGTCTGGGTTTGAGGGGTCAAACTCAATGGTCTGGGCCGCATCTTGCATACGTTCCATATCGACGTGGATACCCCGGGAGAAGCGCTTGATGAGGGCGATAATATCTTCCCGCAGCCAGGGGTGGGTCTTGTGCAAACGAGTCAGGGCAGCTTCGCGCACTGCTAGGTAGAGCATGACTTCTTGGGCAGGGATTTCTAGGCCGTCTCCGAAGGCCGCAATGCCGCCAGGTAGGAGGGCCGACCGTCCTTGGGCCAGGGGAATGCCGATGTCGGTGGAAGAAACGACTTCTTCAGCCAGTTTGCCGATGGCTTGGCCCATCTGCATCCCAAACATCATGCCACCGATACCGGCAAAGATGTTGCCGCCCCCGAGCAAGCCTGAGATTTCCTCGGGCATTTGTTGCTGCATAGAGGTGGACATGGCCTGGGATACTTCTTCAGCTACCGGCCCTGAGATTTCTTTCCAGGTGGTGAAGGAGTTCTCCACCCATTCGGCCTTTGACCAGGCCTCAACCCCGAAGCTGGGACGGTCAAAGGCAGTGACGGGGTCCAGCCACAGGTCGGCTAGGGCAGAAGCATCGCGGACGGCCCCGACCTGGGAGGCGGTCACTGAAGGATCTTCGCCTGCGGCTACAACCTGGCGGGCGTGCTGCTTGGCCATGTCCCAGTTGACGGGTTCGTCGGTGGGCTGGGCGCTCATCATGGAATTAACCTGGGCGAAGATACCTGACATCATGCTGGGATCTAAGGGGAAACCCATGTTTTTGAAGTCGTCGGGATCGAAAGCGGCTGAGCCCCCCATAGCTGAGGGGTCGAATCCTTGTTCGCGAAGTTTTTTGATGAATTCTTCGAGAGGGTCGCGGCCTGATGATGGGTCAAATGGGTTCTGTGACACGGTGGTGGATTCCTCTGGTTTGGCCGGGGCGCACCGGGGCGCCTTAGGTCTTTGAATCTAGCCTACTGTTTTTTGCCGGTAGCTTGCCCCAGCTTTAGCCGTGAGCCAAGTGGGAGTTTGCCTGATTCTAGGGGACGGGGGAGGAAGGGCAATGGTTTTGCTAGTAATCTAGTAGCATGCTTTTTTCTCGCCGGAATGAACCTGCTGCCCCGTCCTCCCGTCGTCTTGATATGCGGCGGGTGAGTTCAGTGGGCACGACGGGCCTGTGCCTGCTGGCCTTTGTGATTCCGGTTGATTTCGTGACGGAGGCGCCCGGGCCGACCTTCAACACCATCGGGGATTACAAGGGTAAACCCTTGATTGAAATTGAAGGAACCCAGACCTACCCGGTAGCCGGAAACCTTGATATGACAACGGTATCCGTTGCAGGCGGCCCTAACTCAACCCTGGGTGCCCTGCAGGCTTTAAGTTCGTGGCTAGGATCATCCACCACCGCCCTACCCAGCGACCTCATCTACGACCCGACCCTCACCCGCGACGTCGTCAGCGCCCAAAACAGTGCCGATATGACCAACTCCCAGGAAGTCGCCCAGGCCGCTGCCCTCACCCAGCTCGGTATCGACTACGGGGAGCAGCTGAAAGTCTCAGGCACAGTTGAGGGTGGACCCAGCGCCGGACTCATCCAGGAAGGTGAAATCCTCACCGCCCTCGATGGCGCCCCTTTGAAAACCTATGCCGAACTCATCGACCTCCTCAACCAGGGCAAAGGGAAAGAAACAACCCTCACCCTCGAAAAGGACGGCGAAACCCGCGACGTTACCGTCACCCCCGTCCACAATGAAGAGCTTGATCGCTACGTCCTGGGCCTCTACCTCTCCCGCACCTTCGACTTTCCCATGCAGGTAACCTACGGGCTCGAAGAAGTTGGGGGCCCCTCAGCCGGCATGATGTTTGCCCTGGGCATCATGGACGAACTCACCGAAGGAGAAATGACCGGCGGCAAGCACATTGCCGGCACAGGCACCATCGACTCGGACGGCCGCGTAGGCGGCATTGGTGGCATCCGTCAGAAAATGTACGGGGCAAAAGAAGCAGGCGCAACCGTCTTCCTTGCCCCCACCGAAAACTGCAATGAAGTTGTAGGCCACATCCCCGACGGCCTGACCGTCATCGGAGTATCTACCCTTGATGAGGCTGCCCAAGCCGTCACCGCCATCGGCACCGGTACCGACCCAGCTACTCTCGCCTCCTGCCCCCTGCCCGACAACCAATAAGACCCCACCCAACCCCCGCTGTCTACAACAGCCAGCCCAGAGCGTAAAACCCAGGGGGTGCCCTCGAAACTCAAGGTTATCTTTGGCACAATGGTGCAAGTAAAGTGCCAACTTCAGCACACCACTCTCCAGCACTGAAGGAAACCTGTGAGCACCGCGAGTACCCCTCCCCGTTCCACGCCTCCTCGGAGCCCCCGCAACACCCCCCTCGGCATCACCGCGGCAATCATCGCCGTCCTCGTTGTCGTCTTCGTGTTCGCCACCCAGGTATACACCGACGTCCTCTGGTACGACCAGCTGGGCTATCTCACGGTGTTCATCACCCAAAACCTCACCAAGGGTGCGGTTTTCCTGGTAGCAGCTCTGTTGACCGGCCTGGCCGTCTGGGCCAGCATCTTCTACGCCTACAAGCACGGAACGCCCCCGGCCCCCACCCCCCGCCGACCCGGCCCACCCCGCATCGACTCGGACGGCAACCCCATCCCAGACCCCTACGCTGAGTTCCAAGACCTGTTCAACCAAAACATGGAACGCTACCGCCAGGGTGTCGAAAAAGTCCGCAAGGCAATGCTGGTGGTCGTTCCAATCCTCGTTGGTGCTTTCGTCGGCGTCGGAGCAATGTCCCAGTGGGAAACCGTCCTGCTCTTCCTCAACGGCGAAACCTTCGGTTCTGCCGACCCCGAATTTGGCAAGGACCTAGGCTACTTCATCTTCACCCTGCCCTTCCTCAACGTCCTGACCGGCCTGCTGACCACCATCATCATGTTCTCAGCTATGGCCGCGCTCGCCATCCACTACTTCTACGGTGGCCTGGTTGTGGGGGAGAAGGGGATCACCACAACGGTCTACTTCCGCCGTCACTTTGCCCTGCTCGGTGCCGCCTTCATCTTGGTGCGGGCGGTAACCCTGTGGCTGGCCCGCTACAACGCTACCCAGGATCAATCTGGCTCCTGGGCCGGTGCTATGTATAGCGACGTCAACGCCATTATTCCGGTCAACGCCATTCTGGCTATTGCAAGCCTGCTGGTTGCTGCCCTCTTTATCGTCGCAGCCTTCAAGGGTAGTTTCCGCCTGCCCATTATCGGCACTGCCGTCCTGGTCATCGCCTCCCTGGTCGCCGGCGGTATTTACCCCTGGGTAATCCAGCGCTTCCAGGTCGTTCCCAACGAACAGGCCACCGAAGCCCCCTATATCCAGCGCAATATCGACGCGACCCGGGCCGCCTACGGGCTCGATAGTATTGACGTCCAAAACTACGACGCCACCACCAGCACCCAGGCCGGAGCCCTCCGGGGGGAAAGCGAGACGATTTCTAACATCCGTCTGCTGGACCCCAACGTCGTTTCCGGTGCCTTCGCCCAGCTGCAGCAGTTCCGCCCCTACTACCAGTTCGGGAAGAACCTTTCGGTTGACCGCTACTCCATTAACGGCGTTGAAACCGACACTGTCATTGCAGCCCGTGAGCTCAACCCCGCCCAGAATGAAGGATCATCTTGGGTCAACCAGCATGTGGTTTACACCCACGGCTACGGTGTGATTGCAGCCTACGGCAACCAGGTTGAAGCAGACGGTAAGCCCAAGTTCATCCAGTCCGGCATCCGTGCCACCGGCGCAATTAGCGAGGACTACGAACCCCGTATCTACTTCGGCCAGAGCTCACCCACCTACTCCATCGTCGGCGGTAGCTCCGAGGACGAGCCCCTAGAATTGGACCGCCCCCAAACCGCCGATGACAAGGAAGGCTCGGACGCTAAGTACACCTTCAGTGGCAACGGCGGCCCCAACATTGGCAACGCCTTCAACCGCCTGTCCTACGCCATCAAGTTCCAGTCATCAGATATTTTGCTCTCGGACGCCGTCCGTCCTGAATCCCAGATTCTCTACGACCGCAACCCCTCCGAGCGCGTCAAGAAGGTAGCCCCCTACCTCACGGTGGACGGCAACCCCTACCCAGCCATCGTGGACGGTCAGGTGCTGTGGATCGTCGATGCCTACACCACCAGCAACCAGTACCCCTATTCCCAGGCTGCCCGCCTGGACTCTGCGACAGCAGATTCTGATACGGCTACCGGTGCCGCCCAGGCCCTGCCAAACACCCAGGTCAACTACATCCGAAACTCCGTCAAGGCTACCGTCAACGCCTACGACGGTTCGGTGACCCTCTACGCCTGGGACGACCAGGATCCGGTACTCAAGAGCTGGCAGAAGGTCTACCCTGAGACTGTCCGCCCCTATAGCGAGATGTCAGCCTCCCTGATCGATCATGTGCGCTACCCCCAGGACCTCTTCAAGGTCCAGCGAGAGATCCTCAACTCCTACCATGTGACGAACGCGAGCAGCCTCTACAACGGAGATGACCGCTGGTCAATCCCCAACGACCCGACCAACGACAGCGGCCGGCCCCTGCCGCCCTACTACATGTCCTTGCAGATGCCGGGTGAAGATTCAGCCCAGTTCTCCCTGACTACCAGCTTCATCCCCCAGCAGTCTGACAGCAACTCCCGAAACGTCATGTACGGTTTCCTGGCTGCTAACGGCGACGCTGGCACCGGTAAGGACGGCGAGAAGGCTGATTCCTACGGCAAGCTCACCCTCCTGGAGCTTCCCCGGTCATCTGTTGTTCCTGGCCCCGGCCAAGCCCAGAACGTCTTCAACTCCGATACCTCCGTATCGACCGAGCTGAATCTTCTGCGCCAGGGTGCCTCGAACGTCATCAACGGCAACCTGCTGACCCTGCCGGTCGGTGACGGTATCCTCTACGTCCAGCCGGTTTATGTTCAGTCCTCCGGCGATGCCGCCTACCCCTCCCTGCGCCGCGTCCTCGTGGGCTTCGGCGAGAAGGTTGGTTTCGCCCCCACCCTGGAAGAAGCCCTGGATGAACTCTTTAGCGGTTCATCAGGTGCTGAGACCGCAGCTGACGCTGGTGTGGACGATGCCCAGGCTGCTGAAGCTACCGGTGATCAGACTGCCTCAACTGATGCCAGCCTGACCGGAGCCCTGCAGGACGCCCGCCAGGCCATGCAGGATGCGGACGCAGCAATGAAGGCCGGGGACTGGTCAGCTTACGGCGATGCCCAAAAGCGCCTCAACGACGCCCTGCAGCGGGCTATTGAGGCAGAGGGGCTTGACGGAACAGCAAGCACCTCAGCAGATGAGGCAACCGCTGAACCCAGCCCCACCCCGTCCAACTAGATCCTAGTGTGGCAAGACGGCGCCCCTTCCCCGGTAAGCAGGGGAGGGGGCGCCGTCCTTTTGTTAGACGGGGTTAGCAGTGAAATTTATGCTCTCACTCACAAATGTCAGTTTGGGCTTGCATGATGGGTGTGGGGTGCGTATAGTTATATGAGTCGCCGCGGGGTGGAGCAGTTCGGTAGCTCGCCGGGCTCATAACCCGGAGGCCGCAGGTTCAAATCCTGCCCCCGCAACCACTTGATAAGTCGCTCCTGTTGGAACTAGTTCCACAGGGGCGATTTTCTTTTTGGCCCTTCCTTCTTGTGATACCTGCAAAGGGGAGGGGCTTTTTGCATTTAAGAGGGCAGGGCCCACCAGTTCGGCTACCGTGATGCCGAAATATGAGGCAATGATAAGAAGCTCGTTGAAACTAAAGCTAATCTCACCCTTTAGTCGGCGGTAGATGCTGGCTTGGGGAACCCCCAGAATTTCACCTAGTTTAGTCTGCGTTATCTGACGGCGGCCCATCCATGCACGAACTTCTGCGGCTAGGGCTGTATCTGCTGTAAGTGTAGTTGTTTCCATACGGTTGATTCTACAGCGTAGAAACACATTATCAATCGAAATATGACGCAAATATATCGAAATGATGTACTTTCTGTTGTGGAGTACGTCGAAATGACGTAATCTATGTTTCATGGACATCGACGAAGCAATCTCAACAAATATCCGAGTCTCCATCTTGCGACGGCGGACAACCCAAAAGCACTTAGCAGAGGGGCTAGGGATGACCCTTGCGGCTCTTCAAAATAGGCTGAGCGGGCGCGTGGAATGGCGCGTCAAGGAAGTCGAGCTAGCTGCCCAAGTTCTTGATACAGACCTGTGCGAACTTCTTAAGTTTGAACCGACTCACCAAGAGGGTCTGGTGGCCCAGTGAGCAGCAAGGCTATTGAATGGGCACGCACTCACGAGTTCGAGAATGGGGCGGTAGTTCGTACTGCAATTCTTCGATTTCTTGCAGAGCAGGCCGACGATGACGGCTACATTGCCGATCATGAAGGTGATAAGGGCGTTGCTTTTATCATGCATGAGACCGCAGCGGGTAAGCGGACTGTGATTCGTACCTTGAAAGAGTTTGAAGAGGCCGACTTGCTGCACCGTGAACGTCGCCCTTACAAGCGATTTGGCGGACGCCCAACTGACCTGATTGTGTTGCATCTTTACAACGTGGGAACTAAGACCCCTTGGCGAACCCTTAAAGCACTAAAGCAGATTCATAAGGCCGGGCAGGCACATTTTGGTGCGCCCCTAGAAACTCTAGATGAGTCAAAGAACCCTGTGGATAACTCAGCTACAGCACTAGGTGCCACTCTGGCACCTAGTTATGAAACCACTAGTCAGACACTAGGTGTCACTCTGGCACCTAGTGGTGTCTGGGTGCCAGAACGGCACGACTTAGGTGCCACTCTGGCACAAACTGATGAGGTTGCCTTAATAGGAACGCGCGCGCGGACTATCCCAATGACTATCCCAGTCAGTCAGTCGGTCAAAGAAAATGCCGCTGTGGAAAACTCACGGACTGACGGACTGACCGAAGAAGCAAAAAATCAGAAGCCCGCACCCGTCATCACCCGCGGAGTCAATCACCAAGAGCTACGCGGAAACCTGCACCAGGCAGGACACGACACCTCAACCGTTACCGAGGAAGTGCTGGCCCAAATCATCGACATCATCTTTGCCCGCTCAACCCAGGACGTCCGAAGCCCTCAACGGTTCGCCTTCTCCTGCATCGCCAAAGAGTTCCGAGAGCTCGTGTCCCTGGCTGAATCAGTCCTTGAACACAACAAGCCCGCACCCGTAACTCAGCGACTAACCTGCCCCATCCACCACACAGAACATCTAGCCGGGCGCGAGTGCCCCGGCTGCCGAGCAGACCGACTAGCTGCAAACAACCAATAGGAGGAAAACGCCATGAGCACCACTATCGAAAAAATCGTTGCCCCAGCTCTTGCAGAGGGGGACGTACTCGAAGAACTAACAATCCTCGAAGCCAAAAACCTCACCGCACAACTGCGCGAGTCCCTGCACGAATCCAGCAAACTCTACATACACGCCTGGCAACACCAAGTTTGGAAAACTCTGGGCTATGACAGCTGGGACGCATACATCAATGGAGAGTTCGGAGACCTGCGGGTAAAACTCACCGGCCAAAAACGAACAGAAACGGTTATCGAGATGGCAGAAGCCGGTATGCCTACACGCGCTATCGCAACAAGCACCGGCATCTCAAAATCATCAGTGAACCGGGAAATCCAAAAAGCCCAAGCAGCTCAGAAACTACCTGAAACGCTGGAAACAACTGGGCTAGACGGCAAGGTACGAACCAGCAAGAAAAAGCCTGCTTTGGAGATGGACGATAGCTTTCTCGACACGCCAGTTGGTGATTTAGGGATTGGCTACTTCAAGGGCTCAACACCAGCCCAGAAGCCAGAGAAAGAACCCCAGACAAGCAGCCCACAAACGACAGACCACGGGTTGCAGCAGGTACAAGATTTGGCCCGGCAAATGGAAGAAGCCGTAAAAGTCTCGATCCTCTCCAATCAAAAACAAAAATTCGACCCTGGGCAGGTCACGCACCAGCTCGTAACAACCACCACCCGCTCACTGCTGGCAACAGCCGGGCTCATCAATCAGTTCAATCTTCAACCGGACTTGACCGGGGAAAACGAGGAAATCATCAACATCTTGGAATCATCCGTGGCAACACTGGATGCGGTACTAGCAGCACTGCGAGGCGATGATGAGTAACCACTTTTTGAGCACAAAAAAGTGGGAGCCGAACCGCAAAATCCAGACTCCCACTCATTTAGATAACCAGCAAACACATCAAGTTATTCAACGACCAGATGCAACAGGCTATCCCGGTCAGTTTAGCAGAGCAGGTCAGGACAGGCAGAACGTGAAGAAGAGCAACAGCCCTCGAATCAACCCCGACTCCATGAAAACCCTTTGGCTCACCGTCGGGCTGATTATGATTCTAGGCTTTACGTCCTTCCTCGTTTCCTTCAACGGCCTTATGGATGTAGCTGCCTGGGTAGGTCTGCCGGTTTCGCTACGGTGGACGGTTCCGGCCTTTATCGACATCTCAATCTTGGCCTACTCGATGGCCGCGGTTATCCATAAAGCCCGTAATGAGAAAGTCCTTGCTACGTGGGTTTCGCTCGGTGTCTTTACCCTTATCTCGGTGGTAGCTAACGCGGTTCACGCTATCAGCAAGGGGGAGGGCACTACCCCGGCACAGGTGATTATCGGGGCCACCATTGCAGCAGCTGCACCGATTGCGGTTTTTGCAGCTACAGAAGAGCTCTCGCGTCTGGCTTTCCGCTCACCTGCTGCTGAGGTGGCTGTTGAAGTAGAGAACGAAGAGCTTGAAGAAGCTGAGGAAGTGCACGAGCTGCCCCCACGTCAGCAGATTCAGCAGCCAGTTTCAGCCCCCGCGCCGGTTATCGAAAAGCCGCTATCTGCTGCGCCGATCACCCTTGAAGCCTCACCTGTTGCTGAAAATACCCCGCATGAGCCCTCAGAAGCTGCCCAGGGCGACGAAAAGCCTGAAAACGCTCAGGAGCTCACAGAAGATAATTCAGGCTCTCAGAAGCCCGCAGAGGATGATTTAGAGGTTATTGCCCAGTGGGTCAAAGAACAGCATGCCCAAGGGCAGAAAGTCACCGGCGCAAGTATCGGGCAGTTCATCGGCAAAAGCCCCCGCACCGGCTCTAACCGCTTGAACCAGCTCAAAGACACCATGCCCGAACTTTTCGACGATGAGGAGCAAGCAGCATGAGCACCGAAGCAATAACCCCTTGGACTGAGGACATGCTCAATGACCTCGAAAAGGTCAAGCGCAGTACAATCCGGCAGATGACGGTTCTCGGGCGTCGGCATGATGCAGAGGACATTGCCCAAGAAACTTTCATCGTCGCAACCCGCCGCCTCGATACCTTTGACCCAGCTAAGGGCACCTTTCAGGCATGGCTCTCAGGTATTGCAAACAACCTGGTAAAACGTGGGGGACGCACCGCAGGCCGTGAAGCGCCGGTAGGAGGGTTTCAGGCTGATGAAGTTCACCCCTACGCCCCGGTTACTGCCGACATCTCGGAGGACGTGACCGAACAGATTTTCTCAGCCGAGAAGCTAGCCCGCATTATGGGGCTCGTTTATCAGGCGGCAGAAAACGGATTCATGGTTGATAGGGCTGTGACTTTGGTACGCGAGTATGACGGGGATGTGAAGCAAGCGGCTGAGGTTTTAGGAGTTACCCCGGCTACTATGCGTAATTCACTGCGAGTAGTTCAGGATCTTGCTCAGCTGGTCGATAACTCGCTAGGGGTCTACTGGGACAGGGTTGCTGCCGGACGTTTAGGGCAACCGCTTACCGTCCGGGAGATTCTTGAATGTTTCCCCTCAAGCGATGAGGCTGAGCGGCAGTGGCTGCGGGTTATCCCCTTGGCTGTGCTGCGTGCTGGTGGGTGGAATGTTCCGGCGTCGGAGCTGATTGCAGCAGTCTCAGAGATGACCGGCTACACCCCCAATACTGCACGTATCTACATTGGACGGGCTGAACGGTTGTACTGTGTAGCGCGCTCTTTAGCAGAAACTGGTTCGCTAAATCCCCAACCCGGTCAGAAGCTAATTCCTTGAAAAACTTCGAAGTGCTCTCTAGCTCACCCACAAGCTAGGGAGCACTTTCTTGTACCTGCCGTTGAAAACTTACCCCCCCGTTCTGACGCGACGCTATTACTGGCTCACAAGCTCTTAGGGCAAGCGTTCCCGGAGGGCTCACAGCGCCCCAGCGCTGGGAGTCGCTTTAGCGAAACGCGCGGCAGGCCCGGTCAAGCTGGGGACAGCTTGCGCGGGGGTTTGGGGGCCGCGTAGGCCCCCGGTGTGGGGTTTTGTTTTACAGGCGTAGGTTGCGGGGGCAATAGAGGGTATGGGTATTTTTCGTAAACGTTCACGCTATTCATCACAGCTAGAGGACAACGATTTTTCCTTGTGGCAAAGGTTCCGTGAGGATTTTTCGCAGTCCTCGGACTTGATAGAGCGACTGGGAACCTGGATGGGAGACTCGCGCGGGCGTCTGGCTCTCTTTGGGGTGCTGACGATTCTAGCGGTGGTGGCTTTAATGCTGGTGAGTATTCTGCTCTTTGGTGCCCCCGCTGGCTCCGATAAGGAGTTTGTTCCGGTCAGCTCTGCTCGTATTGTCCCAGGTGGGACAGTTGTGCCGGGTGTTCTTCTGTGAGCGCCGGGCGCAAGGTGGCTTCGTTTGCCGCTAAAGGGTTCATGCTCAAGTTGCTGTGGTGGGCGTTTCCTTTCTTGTTCATTGCCGGGATTATCGGCGGGCTTGTTGCCTTTTTGCTGGTCAATACGTCGGTGATTGGCTGGCAACAGCAGCAAGAAGCTCAAAGCGCCTCACGGCAATGCACCGCAGGTATTGAAACGGTGGGCTCCACCGATGGGCAGACCATCAACGTGCCGGAGGAATACGCGGATTTGATTAAGAAGGCTGCCGAAGAGACGGGGTTGCCTGAGACAGTCGTGGCCGCTCAGATTTGGGCTGAATCGAACTTTGACCCGAACGCAGGTTCTCATGCCGGGGCTAAAGGCCTGGCCCAGTTTATTGACTCAACTTTTCAGCATTACGTCCCCGGTGGTGACCCCTACAACCCAGAAGATGCGATGAAGGCTTACGCCCTGTTCATCAATGACCTCAAGGCCATGTACCAAGAACAGGCTGGGGATGATGCAAACGAGTTGCTGCGGCTGGTGCTGGCAGGCTATAACGCCGGTATCGGGGCCGTCATGGAATACGGTGGCGTGCCGCCGTACCCAGAGACTCAGGCCTACATCGAAAAAATTATGGGTGCTGCTCAAGTTAAGTTCTCAGAAGGATGTTCTCAGACAGGCAACGTCTCATGGGATGGAGACTTGGGAGATGGTGAGTGGACTAATCCTTGCCCCGGTTGTGTCTTTACCAATGGGTACGGGCCGCGTGACTTGGGCAATGGTGTAGATGCTGCTAACGGTGGGTTTCACTGGGGTGTAGATGTTGCTACCCCTGGTGCTGGTTATAACCCCGGCGGCCCGATTATTGCCCCTACTGACCTAGTGATTATTGAGGAATACCCGAAGGACGGGTGCGTATGGGGTACTGCCACTGCTGAACCAAAGTTTACATTCGGGTTTTGCCATCTACATTCTGAGCAGGTGAGCGTGGGCCAGGAGCTCAAGCGCGGGGACGTGATCGGGGTGGAAGGTAATACCTCTGGCACCATCTTGGAGATGGGTGGGGCGCTGCCGGGCACTCACCTGCACTTGGAGATTTATAAGCCCGGCTTCGATACCCGCAATTTTGCTTGGTACAGTGACCGCTCCGGCAACCTTGACCCTGAGCCTTTGTTGAAGGCTAAGGGCGCTTGGGTGTCTCAGTAAGGAAGAAGAGAACAAAGATGTTTGAACGGAACAATAAGGTGCTAGTTGCTCTGATAGCTGCTTTGGTGCTGGTTGTGGGTGTGCTTGCGGTGCTGGTGGCAATGAAGCTAGGGGCAGATGATTCGCCAGTCTCTGCGCCGCTGGCCTCGTCTGCGTCACCGACAGTCAGTTCAGTTGTTGAGAGTCCTGGGGCGACGGCTGAGCCATCCTTAGAGACTTACATCCTTGCTGATGGTACATGCGCCACAGCTGAGGGGGTAGATTTTACTGATTCGGCTGCGGTAGCTCAGCGGTTCATGGAGATTTCATATTGCTTTGACTCGATGGTTGATAGGACTATGACCGCTGGGATGCTGCGGGCTGATGAACTGATGAGTGAGCAGCTACGGCAGAAGCTGGCGGAGCCTGAGCGTAACGGGATTCAGCGTCAGTGGGTGATGGCTCAGGAACATCAGGCTTACACTCGTCCTACGGTGACGGATGCAGCGACTGAACCGCTGATTGACCCGACGGGGGCCACACGGTTTGAGCAGAAAATGGCTAGCTGGTTGTGGGTTGGTCGTGATGGGGCGTCGATGGATGGAGGCTATGCGGTTTTGCAGCTGACCTTGATTCAAGAGGGCGGGCGCTGGGTCGTTGATGGTGTTGAGACTCGTGTATTCGAAGCGAACTAGCTAGGTATGGGCCCCCTCCCTACTGTCCCGCTTGGGACAGTAGGGGGATAGTGGGACTGACGGACTGATTGAAGAGAGAATGAGGCAAAGGGGAGTTGATGATGGTTTCACAGAAGAAGCAGGCGGCAGGGGCTAAAGCTGGTTGGGTAACTGCCGGGGTGTTGGCGCTGGCCTTGGTGCTGGTGTGCATCTTGGCTTTTCTGCCCAAGACTAAGGAGAGCCAGGGGGCTATGGGGGAGGTTGAGAGCTCACCGGCGGCGTCAATGGTGACTGTGGAGCCTACCGCTGCCGCGTCGTCCTCGGCCTTTATGCAGCGGCGGGATGTGGTCTTTCCGAAGGTTGAAGGTATAGACCGTAGCCAAGTTGAGGGGGTTGCTCGTGCGGCGGTGACTTCTCTTGCTACCTGGGATGCGCGGGATGATCGTGGCTATGGTGAGGCGGTTGCTCGCACAGCTGCTTTGTTCGATGAGGACTTAGTTGCCAGGGTTTCGGCGCAGGCTGGTGAGCCGGTGGCTTGGGATGAGCAGGTTGTGGAGCGTGAAGCCTTTTCTTCCCCTCATGTGATGGACTATGACATCTTTAGTGACTACACCAATGAGGTGCAAGAGTTCTCAGGGGTTAGCCGGGATGGGCGGGAGCTGCGGTTTATGCAGTTCGCGGTGCGCTGGGATTGGTTGGGGCGAGATGGGTCGGCTTGGGCTGATGAGAGCACGATACGGGTCTATGACGTGGTGATGGTTAAGGATGCTGCCGGTTGGTCGGTGGCTTCCTATGCTTGGCGTGATGAGGTTCAGTAATAATCTGCGGGTATAAAGCAGCGGGGCTAGGTCTGGTGTGACCTAGCCCCGCTGATGCGTTTAGAGGTTCGTGTGGACTAGCCGCCAAAGATGAAAATGATAGCTGCCACACCGCCAAGGATAGCACCGGCAGGTGAGAACACGAGTTTGAGAACGGTCTTTGCAAGGCCTAGCGCGAAGTTGATGACGAAGAGGGCTAGGACGATGAGAACGATGATGGCGATGGTGGATTCCATGATGGTTTGCTCCTGCGGATGGGTCGTTGAATATACCTTCAGCCTACAGGTCGTTTTTAAGCTCCGGTACTAGTGGCAGGAATTTTAAGCGGTTATTTCGTGGGCGTGATTTACAGGTTGCGTCGGTGGGGGCAATACATGGTGAGCGGATGCGCTCGAACCGTTTATTGACCATTTAGGAGGTGCTGGCACATGACTAGTAGTTCGTCATCTGTCCCCACTCTCGTTCACGGCGTCGGCATGGTGCTAGGCGGGGCTTTGGTGGCTCTGGTGCTTTTTGGTGCGGTGCTCATTGTCGCAGTTATGGCGCAACGGGTTACTGGCCGGGCAAACTTTCTGTCACGTCACCTAGACGTATCAAAGATGGCTTTACCGCTGGTTGGTGCCCTGATTCTGGGTTCTGCCTCTGGTGGGGTTGCCTGGAGCTCAACGCTGTATGTTGCCCCGACAGTAGCTGAGCCGGAACGAGTTCAGGCGGCGTATAAGAACATTCAGGCTATCGAAACTGAAGAGATCAACACCGAAGATAAAGCCCCTGAGAACGGTAAATCTATCGACTCTTTGGAGATTGCTAAATCGGTGCTGGGCTCAAAGTTCGACGCACTGAACGAAGAATACGACTTGGACAATACCGATAACGGGCGGATGACAACGGCAACTGTTGAGTTTGTTCCCTCCGAGCAGGATGAGAACAAGTCGGATGCTTGCTACAAAATCAAGGTGGTTTCCAGCTCGACTATGAACCGGGTCAATCCCAAGGCCCCAACGGCTTCTAAGGTCACTTGGGTTATTCCCGATGATTTTGACCAAGCTACCTGTGGCGGGGACGCCAAGGAGTTCTAAAGCCGCTTACCTCATCCCCTCGATTACTTCCCAAACTATTTACACAACACACTCTTGAAGGAGATTCCCGTGTCTGTTCTTTCCTCTCTGACTGCCCCTGTGGCTGTCGCTGCTGGCTCCGTTCTAGCAGAAGGTTTTGACCCTGGTGTAACCCCTAACTCTGATGCCCCTTGGTATGCCTGGTTGCAGGGTTTTACCGGCTCTATCGTCGGCACCCTGATTCTGGTGTCGGTGGCTATCTTGGCTATCGGTGTTGCTATCGCTCTGATTGGCCGGGCGGTCTCTAACTCCACGGCGCAGAAGGTCGGTATCGGCGGCGTCCTGATTGGCATTATCGGTGTGGTTATCCTCGGCTCCATCTCGGCGTTGGTGTTCTGGGCAACCGGCCAATCAATCTTCTAAGAACGCACCCGTCAGTAGCCGCCGTGAGATCACAACAGCGGCTACTGACTTTTTAAACAGGCTTTTCCAGCGAAAGGGGTTGAGGGGCACATGGCTTTCCTTGACATCTTCAAAGACTCAGGGCAGACCTTTTTTGACGCCATCGAAAAGTTCATTGCCGACTCTGACCAGTACCTGACCAATGCTTTTGAATCCTCCAATATTGATGATTCGTGGTGGGCGGCGGTAGTGGGCACTCCGACCAATGAGGGGATGCTGGCAACGTGGATGCCGATTATTACCCCGATTCTGGTGCTGATGGTAACGATTCAGGTAATGATTGCCATCGTCAAGGGTTCAGGGTTGAGTATGGCCCGCGCTTTCTGTGGGGCGGTACTGGGTATTCCAGCAACCTATATTGCGGTGTGGTTTATCCAAATCGGTTCAGCTGCTGCCGATGAGGCAACTAGCTGGATTATGGGCGGCTCATCGGATGGTCATGCCGGGATTTTTATCAACATTCTGGGCTTGCAGGTGAGCGATTCACAGATTACCGGCGTCGCTGAGGGCTATTTCATGTGGGACGGCCTGGCAGAAAAGGCCGGCGGGTGGCAGCTGCTTGGTGCGCTGCTACTGGCGATTGTTATTTGGTTCTTGTCGATCATCCTCGGTTTTGTGATGGCGCTGCGGTCAATGGCGATTGTTATTTTGGCGGCTATGGCTGGTTGGGCTGTGGTGGCTACCAGCTTGGAGGTTACTAAGTCTTGGTTTAGCTCGTGGGCTCAGCTGGTGGTTGGCCTGTTGCTGTCTAAGCCGCTGGCTGCTGGCCTGATTGTGATGAGTCAGGACATCTTCAACTATGCCAACTCATCCTCTCAGTTCTTTGCGGGTCTGGCTGGTCTGATTCTGGCGATTGCTATGCCCTTTACCGCCGTGAAGCTAGTTTCCTTTACGGCTGCTGGAAGTATCGGCGGGGTAGATAACGCAATGGGTCAGAGCGCTGCGGCTCCGACTCGTGCAGCAAGCTCAGCTACCCGGCATGTAACCCGTCGTATTCGTAGGAAGTAAGAGATATGGCTGTTGAAGAGTACGAGCTAGAAAAGGTTAATTTTCCTCGTAAGGAGAAGCGCGGTTTTATCCTCGGGTTGGAGCCCCTGCCCCTTGCGGCAGTGCTGGTTTTGCTGGTGTTCACCCTGATTATCTCTACCTCGCTGCCCTTCCCTTGGGGCTGGGTTTCAGCGGTTGCCATGCTTTTCTTCATTGGTTTTGTTGGCTGGGGCAGGTTTATGAATCTGCACCTTTTTGAATGGATTGAGCTTATGATTCAGCACTTGATGCGAAAGTTTACTGGTCAGAATAAGTACCGTCGGGCCGGGGCTGATGCTGATGCCAAGGCCATTGCTAAGGCGGATGCAGCCGCGGCCAAGGCTGATGCTAAGGCTGAGGCCGAAGCGCGCGAGTGGGGGGAGCCTATTCCGGCTAAGACCCCGAAGCCGATTCGTTTGAACTTGCCGGGGGCGGCTAACGAGCTGAACGTCTATCGTTCACCGGCGGGGTTCTGCGTGGTGCATAACCCGGTGAAAAAGCGTCTTGTTGTCACTGCGGTGATTGAGGCTAAGAACTTCCTGATGCAGGATGTGCCTAATCAGGGTGAGATTCTTGAGCAGTGGGAGACCCTGATTAATCTGGTGGGCTCTCACCGTGAGGTTCAGGCGATGTTCCCCTCTGATGTGACCAAAGTTGTTTCGGGCGAACAGATGATTGATTACTACCGGAAGGCTGCCGAAGCTAACGGAGCCGGTGAGCTCATTAATCCGGTGGCTCATCAGGGGTACATGGATTTGCTCAAGAACAATGTGCAGAAAAAGCATGAGCAGTATCTGACGGTCAATCTCTCTATCCCGGAGATGGCTCGCGAAATCAAGGACAACGGCGGCGGGGTGGTCGGTATGCTGCGAACTGCCGATTACAAGATGGAGACCTTAGCCGGAGATATTGCCTCAGCTGGGTATGAATCACGGTGGATTACGGTTCAAGAACGCCGAGCTATGACCTCTGATTTCATGACGCCCTCGAACGATTTGATTGCCGAACATGCTGACCCGGTAATTGTGGGTGCTAACCGTTATTGGACTGAGATGCAGATGAATGATGTGTGGCACCGCGCCTATTTCGTAGAGCAGTGGCCGATGAAGCCGGTAGAGCCGGGCTTTATGGAAAAGGTTATTTTGGGCCTGGATTTTAGGCACGCAGTAACTCAGGTCATTAAGCGCGGTGAAGATGAGCAGGCCCTCAAGCGC
This sequence comes from Rothia nasimurium, assembly GCF_049068285.1. Classification (GTDB taxonomy): domain Bacteria; phylum Actinomycetota; class Actinomycetes; order Actinomycetales; family Micrococcaceae; genus Rothia; species Rothia nasimurium_I. The sequence continues at coordinate 48,337 of NZ_JBLKPV010000001.1, forward strand.
ATTAACGGTGAGATCAAGAACTACGAAACGGCTCAGGGTATCAAGCAGAGCATGGGTCGGCGTCTGTCTCGTGAGGAACAGCGCGAGATGGAGGACTTGGAGCGTCGAGAAGATGAGCTGGTGGAAGGTTCTGGCGACGTGTCCTACTCGGCTTATATCTCCATCTCAGCGCGTTCTAAAGACGAACTGGATGCTTATGAGAGGGATTTGAAGTCAGCAGCTACTCGGGCACACCTCAAGCTGATTAAGTGCTACGGGTCGCAGTTTGAAGGTTTCTTGGCTGCCACTGCCCAGCTAGGGTATGGGGCCGATAGGTACTAGGTGACAAGGGGAGTTTGTGATGGTTGAGAAGTTTCAGGAAAAGCCCGAAGAGCTCGGCATTTTCTCGTGGGATGACCCTAATGATGTGGAGTTTACCCGCGCAGAAAAGCGTGCTTTACAGCGCAAGGTTCAGAAGAAGTATCAGCGTGAGATTGACCGTGAGCGCGTGAACTACATTCCTGGCCCCTTGTATGGGGCAGGTGGGGCGAACCGTCCTCATAACTTTTTCGGGCGTCTGGTCTCAGTCTTTCGGACTCGCCGGACAACCACCTATGTTCTTTCGTCGGCTTACCCTTTTGTTGCCTCGGGGTCGCTGGGGGTGCCGGGGGTTTATATCGGCTCTGATGAGATGGGCGGCGGCGGATTCTTCTTTGACCCGTGGGAACTGTACGCTGCCGGGGTCATCACTGGTATGTCCATGATTGCCCTGGGCGGTGTGGGTAAGGGTAAGTCCACGCTGGTTAAGTCGCTGGTATGCCGTCTGGTGCAGGCTGGACGCCGCGGGCTGGTGATGACCGATAAGAAGGGTGAGTGGGTGCCGGTTGCTCATTACCTATCGGGGGATGTTATCAGCGTCGGTCATGGCTCTGGTACGCGCATTAATCCCTTGGATGCTGGCAACCGTCCCCGGACTAACGCGGAGGGTCAGCCGCTTACTGATGGTGAGTGGGCGGATATGGTGCGTGAGCGTCGCTTGGCGCTGATGAACGCGATTTGTGTTGTTACTGAGGGCCGCGATTTGACCTCTGCGGAGTCTAACGCCTTGTCTTATGCCTTGGATAGGGCAGTGGTGCGGGCTGAGGCTGAGGGGCGGGCTGTGATTATCCCGGACTTGCTGACTGAAGTTCTCTCGCCTGAACCTGAACAGCTGGAACGCGAGTCACGAGCTCGTGCGTTCGAGCAGCTGGCCGATACGCTTGAGCGCCTGGTCGAAGGTGACTTGAAGGGGTTGTTTGATGGGCCCTCTACCGTGGAGTTCAACCCCTGGGCTCCTATCACTGTGTTCAATACCCGTTCCTTTGCTAATAGCTCGGATAAGGTCAAGAAAATCTCTTATGCCTGTATTCAGACTTGGGCTGAGGCTGCGGTGACTACTGATGAGTATGGTCAGCGCATTGTGGTCTATGAAGAGGGCATGGAAGCCCTCAATGATGCTGGTTCCTTGCAGCGCATGATGACGCAGGTGAAGTTGGCTCGTGCTTATGGTCTGTTCAATGTGTTGGTGCTGCATAAGCTGGCGGATTTGGATATGGCAGGTGATGAAGGTTCGGCCTCTCGCGCAACAGCTTATTCATTGCTGGGTGACTCGTCTGTTCAGGTGGTTTATCACCAGGGCAAGAGTGAGAAGGAGAGGACGATTGAGAAGCTGGGTCTGTCTGAGCGGCAGTGGGATATTGTTTCTGGGCTGCGGCAGGGACAGGGCTTGTGGCTGTTAGAGGGCAAGCCGTTCAAGGTTCATAACAAGATGTCTAAGCCCGAAGAGCCTGTTTTCAATACGAATGAGGCAATGGAAGTTGCCCACTATGAGAGCGAGATGGAGGCTGTAGCATGAGCCGGTATGTAGATCCTCAGCTGCTTTTGCTGGCCGTGGTGTGCATCTGTGTGCTTGGCGTTGGCGTCGGTTCGGTGGGTGTGTTGGCGGTGGCTTTTGCGGTCGCCTGTGGTGCCGGGTCGATGGGGCATGTTAGCCCCGGTGAGTTGTTGCGCTTTTTCTCTAGTGGGTTTGATGCCTCGGTGGTCGTTGAGCCGGGGGCTTGCTACCCGGAAAACTCTACGCTTGTCACTGTCCTTGTGGTGGCCTTAGTGCTGCTTGTGGTGCTGGCGGTGGCTGGAATGATTGCGTGGAGCAACTGGAAAGAGTCTGACTACAAGTTCCTGTCTGACCTGAAAAAGCGTGAGGGTATCGCTAAGGGTCGGGAAATCAATAAGAAGGCAGGTCGGGCTGCACTGAAAAAGAAGGCGTCCTCGATTCGTCCGACGATGGCTAAGCCCACTCTCAAGGATGTTGGGGTGAAGCTGGGGGTCAGTGATTCTCAGGAGGTATGGCAGTCACTAGAAGATTCGGTAGTCGTTCTGGGCCCGCCTCGTTCTGGTAAGGGCTTCTACCTGGTGGTCAATCGTATTTTGGATTCACCGGGGGCTGTCATTACGACCTCCACGCGCGGGGACAATGTGGCTATGACGTATAAGCTGCGGCAGAAGGTCGGCCCGTGTATCGTCTTTGACCCGCAGGGGCTGTCTGGGGTTCGTTCAACCTTGAAATGGACGCCTTACCGCGGGTGTGAGACGGCGGTAGGGGCTGTGAGCCGTGCTGAGGCTCTGGTGGGTGCTACCCGCCTCAACACTTCAAGCACGAACGCTGAGTGGGCGGATATTGCCAAAACTATTCTGGCGTACCTGCTGCACGCGGCTGCACTGGGTAAGGTCTCGGTGGGTACTTTCGCCTTGTGGGGTCAGAACGCTGATGCTGCGGCTGAGGCTGTGAAGATTCTACGTCGTTCACCGGACGCTGTGCCGGGGTGGGCTGATGCTCTAGACGGTGAGATTAAGGCTGACCCTAGGCATCGTGGGGCTCGATGGATGGGTGTTATGGGTGCTACCTCGGCCTTGAGCGTGCCGGAGGTGGCCGAAGCCCTTGACCCGAAGCCAGGGGATAAGGTGATTGACCCGCAAGAGTTCATTGCCTCGCGTTCTACTCTCTATCTGGTCGGTTCTAAAGCTGGTGGGTCTGCGGTGGCCCCGTTCTTGATTGCTCTGATGGATGAGATTGTGGAGACAGCCCGCAAGATGGCGTTCGTGATGCCTGGCAACCGTCTTGACCCGCCGCTGTCGCTGGTGCTGGATGAGATTGCCAATATGGCACCGTGGAACTCGCTGCCGCAGATTATGGCTGATGGTGGCGGTGTGGGTATCTCGGCGTTTGTTATCTTCCAGTCCCCGGCGCAGGCTCGCGGCCAGTGGGGTGAGGATGAAGCTCAGGCGCTGATTGATTCGGCTATTTTGCAGATTCAGTTGGGTGGCTCGAACAACGACACAGAGCTGAGGCGTTTTGCTGAGTTGGCTGGTGAGCGTGAAGTGACGGTGGCTAGCACTTCTGATTCGTGGCAGTCAGGGCGAAGTGTTTCAGAGCAGAAAACTAAGGTGCAGGTGCTGACCGTTGCAGAGATTCGGCGTATTCCAACCGGCTATGGGTTGCTGCTGAACCGTAATGCGCGGCCTATCTTGATGAAGATGACCCGTTGGATTGACCGGAAGGACGCTAAGGACATTAAGGACTCAAAGAAACGGTTTGAGGAATTGATGTCTGGTCGAGCTACCAGCATTGAAGAAGCCTACGAAATGCAGGCGAAGTCTAAGCAGGTGGCTTGATGGGGCTGCGACGTAAGCACGCCTCGCGCTCTGTTGGCTACCGGCAGGGATATTTGAGGTCTGCTGAGTGGGCTAAGTTCAGGGCTGGGTTCTATGGGCGGTTGCGGGCGGCAAATATTTTGCCGGCCTGCGCCGCCTGTGGCCGGGCGGAGAATGAGGGGGTGGCTTTGGAGCTGCACCATTTGAGTTATGAGGGTGTGCGTCAGCTGCCCGGTGGTCAGTGGGTTTCTGGTGAGCGTGATGATGATGTGATCTTGCTGTGTCGTGATGACCATGAGCAGGTTCACCGGATTTTGGACTCTAATCCTCGGGACTTTTCGGGGCTTTCGCGGCGGGTGGCCTCGTTGCGGATTATTAATTCTTTGCGGGCTCGGTATGGGCGATTGACGTTCAGCCGTGCCGGTGGCAATACAGGGCGTAAACGTTGAAAGGAGATTGATTCTTATGATGGTTCAGGCTGGGCAGGGTTGCTTTGTGTGCGGTAAGCCTTTTGGGGCTGAGGGCATATCTCATGCTATTGCTGGTGCTCCGCCGGGGTGTGAGGCGCTGGTTGATACTCCCTGTTTTGACCGGATAGTTCAGATAGAGGCTGAGGAATCCTGTACCCAGCTTGAGGCCCTGCTGATGCTTAGCGCGCGTTTCCAGGGAGCCTTGTTGAAGAGAGCGGTGCAGAAGGAAGAGAAAGAGGCTTATCATGCCTAGTAAGTGGGATGACATTCAATCTGATGCTGATTTGGATGCTGAGTTTGCTGCAATGGAGCAGGCAAGTTTTGCTGATGAAGCGCAGGTAGAGGAAGAGCCTTTGCCTGATGAGGCAGAGATAGCCGCGAGTGAGCCGATAGCGCCGGGGCAGGGGGAGCCTCAGAGGTATGACCCGCCTGCTTTGAGGTCGGCTGACGCTGCGAACTTGCGTGATCTTTACCCGTTTTTGGGGTATGCCTGGCGGGAGCTGCCTGCCGGTGAACGGCGGGATGCCTTGATATGGCTGCGTAGTTGGGTGGACTGGTTCGCGGTGACGTACAAGATAGATTCCAAGTTGATTCCTGGGTGCTGGTTTGAGCACTCGGATGTTGTGGAATATCTGTGGGTTGCAGCGAACGCAGAGATGAAGGCTTGGCATAACCCTGATGCTTCATTGACGCCTTATACCTCTTTTCATGCGTACTTGCCGGGGCTTTTGGGGCGTTTGGCTAGTGGGTCTCAGGGGCAGTGTCGTAACGGGCATATTCCGGATGAGCGTTACGGTCGTGTGACTGACCCGAACGCGGTTGAGGTCGATGAGTGGGCTTGGCAGAGAGCTTTGCATGAGATTACTGATGAGTTGCCGGGGGTTTCTGCTGGCCGGTGGCGTATCGCTGCGGAGGATGCAGAGGGCACTGTGGTGCGTTCTGCTGCGGTTGAGGTTCCGTCTGCTGCTGTGCCGGTCTTGCAGGTTGGTGAGCCGGTAGTTGCTTTTGATGGTGAGGGTCAGCCGTTGGTTCGGGCTGCGGTTTCTGGGGCTGAGCTGGTTAAGACCTATTGGGAGTATGAGGATGAGAACGGTCAGTGGGTCGTGGATGAGCTGAGTGTGCAGCGGGTTTCTTCGGTGCAGTAGATGATTCTAGGGGCAGAGCCGCATGGTTCTGCCCCTTGTAGTAACTGATTTGAGAAAGGTGATTGGTGATGGTGGTACGTCAGGATAATGAGCTGACTGATGAGGTTATGGAGCTGGCGCAGGCTCTGGCTGCTTTGGTTGAGGCTGAGGCGTGGGAGATGAAGGAGCGTCTGGCTCGGCTGGTGCGTGAGGGGAAGGTGAAGGATGCTTCGTGGGCCCCGGAGAAGAAGGAGGAATGGGGTTCTTATGTGAAGGTGCAAGATGAGCAGGGGCAGACGGTGGCTTTTATTGATCGGTCTGATGGGCAGGTTGTTGAGCCGGTTGAGGTGGCTGGGGATGATGTGTTTTTGACTGCGGAGGAAGATGCGTCGATTGATTTTGAGGTGGGGCGTGATGAGCTGGTGAATGTGGGTAAGGCTGCGTGGCTGGTTGCTCGGGAGCCGGTTGATGAGCATCATTTGCCGGAAGGGGAGCTTGTGACTGATGAGCAGGCTCGGGTGATTGCTGAGGAAAAGTTGGGCTGGGAGTGGGCGGATGAGCCGACGGACGGACTGATGGATGGGAGTAAGCCGGTGGTGGTTGCTTCGGATGGGGTGCAGGTTCCTGATGGGGTTCCGGTGGTTGTCTCTGGTGAGTGGTCTTGGGCTGATGATGAGCCGGTTGCGTCTGTTGAGGGGGAGCCGGGGCAGGCGGTTGAGGGGTCGTGGTCGGCTTTTGGTGAGACTGAGCTGACGCGGGGGGCTACTGTCCCAGTTGGGACAGTAGCGGAGCCGGGGCAGGCTCGTGAGCAGGCTGTGGCTGACCAGCAGTATCAGCAGTTTCAAGAGCAGGCAGATAGGCGTGAGATGCAGGGCCCTGGATGGGAGTAGAAAATAAGGGGGGCGGGAACTTTAGTTCCCGCCCCCCTTCTGTTTTAGACGATGCGCTGCTTTACTACGAGGTTGCCCTTGGTGTACTGCTGCTGGTCGTATCGCACTGCGGCGATGAGGTCATTCTTGATGAGGTTGAGCTTGGAAAACTGCTTGCCGTTGTAGACTCGCCCGGTTCCTGTGCGGCTGAGGACGGAGCGGCCTCGTTGGTGGTTCTCGTGGTTATCGAGGGTGATAAGCACGAAGTCGTTGATGCCGTAATACTCGTCGATGACCCGGTAGCCCAGAGCTGGGACGGAGCCGTACATCTCGGCTAGGCTCTCTAGTTCTTTGAGGGCATCGTTCTTGATGGTAGCTGTGCTGCTTTCCTTCTTTTCGTCTGGCTGCTGGCCGATGCGCCGTACCTTGGCTTGGACAAGGTAGTTGTGGTTGTTCATGGTGACTTGGTAGTAGAAGCCGCTGTGTTCGCGGGTGAAGCTGCCTCCTGCGTGGGTTGTTACTTCGTTGAGTCCCTGCTCGAACTCCTGGACGTCAATTGCTTTAGCGGCCATGTTTGGCTCCTTTGTTTGGGGGCTGTGAGATAGCCCGTTGTTTATCTTGAGATTCCTATAGAAACTCTCTAGATGTTGGTATAGATAATCCTATAGCGATTTGCGTACTGAGCGCAACACCAGAGACGAAAATTTTTTGCTTTACAGTTTCCCGGCCTCATGGCAATACATAGTGAGGCCCAACACCTCACCATGTACCCATCAGAGCTGAGGCACCCCACAGAAGCCACAGCCGTATAGAACGGAGTCCCAAACATGGCGTCCCCACGCATCCGTAATCACCAGGTCAGCGGCAACCTCGTCGATGACCCTAAGATGATTCAGACCCCACAAGGCCGTACACTGGCAACCTTCACCCTGGCAGAGAACACCCGCGTTTACGATAACCAGTCGAACCAGTGGGCAGATGGGCCCACTGTCTACTACGATGTAGCAATCGACGCGAACAACCGGGCTAACGGCAACCTCGCGCAAAACGTCACCGCCTCTCTCAAAAAGGGGCAGTACGTGAACGTTGAGGGGGACTTAACCAACCATGCCTACCTTGACCGCGAGAACAACCCCCAAGTCGGTAATCGTATCTGGGCCTCAGACGTCACCCCGTCGTTGAAGTTCGCTACCGTTGAGATTCACCCGAACAACGCCCAAGCACAGCAGGGCCCTCAAGCTCAGATGAACCAGGGCCCTCAAGCTACAGCACAAGCCCAGCAGGCACCTGAGCAGAACTACCAGCAGCCTAATCACGAACAGGCCGCTCAGTTCCAAGCACAAGAGCAACCTGACTTTTCCGGCCCCTCTGCCGCCTAAAAAATCAGGCTCTCGCTAAAAGACCCCCACCAGAAACTCTCTCTGGTGGGGGTCTTACCTTGTGCCTCTAGTGCATATCCGGGCCAGACTCGGGAGCGGGCTGGTGCTCTGGGGCGGGGGAGTGCGCCGGTGTCCACTCATCCCACTGGGTTCCGCCAGTTTCCTGCTGCCAGCTATCGCCAGTGTCAATAAGGTTATGGTCGGTGTAGGCCAAAGTTCTTGTCTCGCGGGCCTCGGCCTGCTCAACAATATCTTTTACCTGCTCGAAGAAGTCAGTCAGTCGCCTCTCACTAGCTTTAGGTGGGTCTCCAAGCATGGTGTCAGCATCTGTCTGATTCGATAGCGCCCGCCATGTCAGCACTGCATCAGCTGCGGCCGGTGCAGTAGCTTTCAGCTCAATAAACCAGGGCTCTTGAGATGACATGCCCTTGAGCGTGTCCAGGCGGCTGTTGATCTTATCGGTGATAGCTGCCGCCGCTTCTGCCTCGTCCTCAGTCATATGCCGCGGTACAGCTAAGAGAGATAAGTCAGTCTCTGCCCGTTTTTGCTCAAAATAGGTCGTTGCTTCGGGGACGGTCATAGCCTGCGGCAGGTCGCTAAAATCGGCCTCGGATTCCTTGACAGCTTTGATGAGTTTCTTCAATTCGGGGGTATCAGCTACCTGCTGAACATCTTGGCTGAACTGCTCGGTGAACCACTGATGAGTGCGGCGGGTGGCTGAAAGGTCAGCAACATAGTCTAGCTCTCTGGCTGCCCGGCCTAAATCGAGTGCCCAACCATATTCAGCATCCATCGTTTCGTGCGCGGTCTTATCGCCGGTGGTCTTGTTGAGCACCTGCCCTAGTAGCTCGTTGGAGTCTTGGGCAACAACGGCTTTCATCATGCCCCAGTTATCGGCGGCCTCTGGGGCCTCAGCTACACCTTCGGCGTGAACATAGACCTTGTTTGATTCCTTACCGCGGGTCATCGCCACATAGAGCTGTTCACGCCCGTAGGTCTCATCTACCCCAACATGGCAGGTCTCAACGGTAAGTCCTTGGGCACGGTGGATAGTGCAGGCATAACCAAGTTCTACGGATTGACGGGCATAGGAAAGGGGGAGCTGGACAGTTGCCCCAGTATCTTCCCTGCGGGCGTTTACTCTATCGGCAAGCACGTCCTCAACGATCATGCGGGTGCCGTTCTTGATGAAGTCACCTTCGGAGTCGATGAGTTGGCGGTTATTCTGGCGGGCTAGGATAGTGTCGCCCTTATAAGCAGTCAGCCCGGCTCGGATAGCGAACTTCTCAGAGGTATCGACGGCTTCAAGCTCAATGCGTTCGGCCTGGGCACGTTGGTTCAGCTCAAGCACATCAGCGTTCGTTCCAGCAATGAGGACGGAGGATTTACCGGCTTGGGTGTCCTGGCTCCAACCTGCATAGGCTGCTTCTAGAATGTCGTCGGTATCAATGATTCTGCCCTGCTCGCGGTAGGTGTCAATGACCTTGATGTCCCCTTGGCGCAGTTGGAGGGAGGCAGTTTTTTCCCAGTCGGCTTTAAACCGCCAAACACTGGTGAGGTTGGCAGATAGTTCGTTGTTTTCCATCCAGCCCAAAAAACCGCCGGCGTCTACAGCGTCCAGCTGCTTAGGGTCGCCCACCAAAAGCATTTTGCCCCCAGCTGCTTCTACCTGCTGGTAGAGCTGGTGCAAATCAGAGGTGGAGGACATAGAGGCTTCATCGACAATCAGTAACTGGCCGGGGCGTATCTGATACTTGGATTGTTCAGCAACAAGGGTAGCGAGTTTGGTGTGTTCAGCATCCAGGCGGGCGGCTATGCTGCGGTTGCCTGGGTTATCGCGCATTTGGGTCTCGAGTGCGGCAATTCTTTCGCTGGTTTTGGCATAGCGTTCGGCTCGACGGGCTACACCGTCGCCTACTGATTCGTAGAGCCACTTTGCGGTGTTGTCTGTGCTGATTCCTAGTTCTTTACCCAGGACTGAGGCCGCGGCTGCGGAGGGGGCAAGCCCGATAACGGAGCCCTCACCGTTCTGGGACTCCCATGCTGCTCTAACCCCTGCCAGGGTTGAGGTTTTGCCGGTTCCGGCGGGGCCGATAATGGCACTGATACCAGTGGGGGAGGTCGTGACCTTATAGGCTGCATCGAGCTGGTCAGGTGCTAGAGCATGGCCTTGATCGCTGCGGTGTTCGCTCAGTATCTTATAGGCTGCCTCAGCATCGGATAGGTGAGCGCCGGTTGTGCCTTGGGCGGCGTCCATGAGGGTTTTTTCAGTATCCAGCACTGACTGAATGGTGAAGATTTTTTCCTCTGGCCGGTCAAAGACGCTCACCCCGCGTAAGGTCAGCCCGGCTTGAGTTAGGTGGTCTAGCTCGTAGCGGTCAGGGGTGAGCTCAACAGCCTGTTCGAGAGCTTTTTCGATGATGACGTCGGTTATCTGGTTGCGCTCTTGTAGGCTCTGGCACCGGATATTTCCTAAGAGCCGGTGGGTTGAGGCCATGAGGTTAGCCCGGTTGAAGGTGGGGTGTTTGATGATGGTGCGGTCGATAACGTGCTGAGCGATTTCTTCAATCGCTTCGGGAGTCAAAGATTCGAGGGTAAAAACACTGTTGGGGTGCCCGGTAGCTGCTGCAACGATTTGGTGGGGTTCAAGCTGGAGGGCACGGGTGCGTTGCCGCCATTCATAGAGCCGAGACTGTAGAGGCTTTTTATCTACTGGTTTTGCATCGCGTGATTCTAGAGTTGCTTTTCGCCGTAATTCGATAATGGTTTCTTCGCTGATATTATCCCCGTGCATGGCTTTCCAATCAGCAATAAGTTCATTAGTGCGATATGCGATAGATGATGACCGCTGAGAAAACTCGGCAATAAGTTCATCGGGTACACCGATTAGTTCAATGCGTCTATTTCCATTCGAGTTTTCAACTGCTGTGTCAATAACTTCTTGAAGGGGTTTTCTTTGTTCGGTTGAGGTTCCGGCGGTTTGCGCTAATTCATCAAAAAGTAGGGCGTTATACATTTCTGATGCAGCGACAACCCATTTATGTAAGGCATAAGAATCTAACGTTACCCAAGCACCATCTGAGGCTCTTTGAACACGGTTGGCTAGGACGGCGTGGGTGTGTATCTGGGGGTCTCCTGCCCTTGAATCAAAGTGGTCGAAAAGGCTTGCGATCATTCCTTGGATTTCGACTTTGGCAACTCCGCCGTCGCCTGCTCGCGATTGCAAAACGTTGGATTCTAGCCAGGTGAGGGACTGACGGACTGCTGACTGGTGGGCTTGGTGGATAGTTGCTTGGGTTGCGCTATCTGCTACGGCCCAGAGAGCAGAGACGGACTTAGGGGCTGAAAAAGTTAGGTCGAACCCGGCAACGGCTTCGCGGGTTTTCTTGCGGGCTGGTCTACCGGATGCAGTTTTAGCGCCGGTGGGTGCTTCGGTTTTCTGCATAGGGCGTTTGCCTAGTGCAACTTTGGTGTCAGGGTGGGCTACATCTTCGTAGACGGCACGGGCGTCGGCTTTGGTCACGGTCTGCTCGGTTGCGCGTCCGATACCGTCTAGACCTTTGCCGAACCAGGTGCCTGCCGGGTCTCCGCTGGCGGTGTAGTAGTTGGTGAGGTGGCGGCGGGATGCTGCGGTGTCTCCTACGGCGATTGTTGAGAGGTAATACTCGATGTTCATGCGAGAGATTGAGACAGTCATCGTTGCTTACTTTCGTCGTTGGGGGCGTGCTGGCGGGTGGGCTTTGAGTGCTTCGTAACGGGTGTGGCGTTCGTGATCTTCGTGGCTCCATGTGGCCCGGTCGGTTGCCCGGTAGTAGTAGGAGGCATAAAAGAGTGCGTCGCGGGCGGTGATGTGTAGGTGGACAGCTTGCCTGAACCACCGTTCATAGAGTTGCTGGTAGGTCTGGTGGAGCTTCTTTGCATAGCGTTCGGCACCGGCGGCGTCCTCGCGCAGTTGGGGGAGTGTTGCAGCTTCTTTTTGCAGTTGCGTGAGGGCGCTTGCAAGTTGCTCGTTAGCAGCTTGCAACTCTAGATTTTCTTGCTGGGCTATCTGATAGGCCTTTGCAATGTGGGTTGCAGATGAGTCCTCAAGGGATTGCAGAGCAGTTTTTGCAGAGTGTAGCTGCGACTCGGTTGCACGGGTTTTTGCGTGGGCGGTTGCAAGTTGTTTTTGCAGTTTGCCGATGGTCTTGCGTGCGTCTGCGAGTTGCTGGGTGAGGTTTGCAAGTTCGTCGGGGGTTGATGGCAGGTCAGCAATGGGTAGTCCTTTACTGCGTCTCCAAGCGGCTCGGCTACGACAAGTTGAAGTGCAAAAAGTCCGTTTTTTGAAGCTGTCCGGCGGAATTGGTGAGCTACAAACGGGGCAGTACCTAGGTGTTATCGTCATGTCCAGTATTCGCATTATCGCACTGGACTGTAAAACAGAATCGTTGAGTAAACTCAACGATTGTGCATTTCAATGCCACAGGTGTGTTCAAAAATCTTGGGATTTTCTAGCCGGTGGCGGCTAGAGCTGGCCGGGGGTCTCTGGCTGGTCTGGGCGTGAAGGTTTAGGCGGCGGTTCTGGCTGGCTCTGGGGTGCTCAGTAGTGGGGGTAGGGGTGTCAGCCGGTAGGTGGTTGTAGGTAGGTTCTGGCGGTAGTTGTGCGCTGTGTAGAGGGTAGGGGCTGCGTTGCTGTTTTCTGCTTGCTTGCGTGAGGGCGGTTGCAAGGTGCAAGCCGGTTTGCAGCGTGCAGGGGTTCCGATTGCGCGGGGTCTTGCAACCTGGGTTGCAGTTTGCAGGGGGCTGGATTTGCAAGATGCAGATTTCCGGTTGCAAGTATTCCAAAAATAGAATGTATTGCGCGTGCAGATTGCAGAGAATCCAGGTTGTTGCAAAAGGGGATAGCCCCCGGCGCTTTGTAAGTGCGGGGGCTATCTGCAATAGGGGTTACTTGCTCTGCTCTGCCAGCAGGTCAAAAATTGCACCGCTGGTCATTAGAACGTGATAGCGAATGTCGTTCGGCAGGTACATCGGAATGTCCCGGCCTTCGTGCTCGCGTTCAAGCTCGAAACGAACCATGCCGATTAGTTCAGAGGGGCGAGTCAGCGTTACCTTGAGGGTTGCCAGGTGCTCGCGCTGGGCAAGAGGTTCGGCAACGGTTACGAACTCCATATTTTCCAGGTGTTCAAACCGGGGGTCGTGCGCTACTGCGAAATAGGCGATGGTGAGAGCGTAGCCAGTTTCATCAACGCGGATACGGGTTTCGAGGTTGGGGGTTGAAGTGGAAGCCATTGGCTGTTAACCTTTCTATACGGTCTTAGGTGATTGACTTTTCCTTTCGTCCCTAAGACTTTCCGGATGGCCTGGACGCCTAAGCGTCCAGGCCGTCATTGTTTGGGGTGCTACGTTTAGGCGTAGCTGGAAGAATATAGCTCCTTTCCTTCTTTGTAGAGCCAGCCATGAGCCACAGCGTTCACTTTGATGTAGGGGTTCTTCGGGTCGTTGAGCTTTCGCCTGAGAACTACATCTGATTTGAACTCATCTTTTACGGGGGCTACCGTGCCGCTCCAGTAGTTGCCACTGGTATTAGCGCCAAAAATTTCACGAACCCACACGGTTTTTTCGGTAGCGCGGACTACCTGGTAAAACTCAACGTTGGTTTGCTCATAACCCCAAGAGGTGTAAAAGATGTCGCCAGGCTTAACCATGACTTGCTCCGTTCGTTAGGTGGGGCGGGTGACTCTAGCCTTGTGGCTGGTAGCCGTCCCGTTGTGCCGGTTGGCGAAGCAAAGAAGAATGAGCACGCAAGGGCTTATGCAACCCGTAGGGACGTGGGGCACCACTTTTTCTGAGGAAATAAGCGCAGCGCCGAAGAAAAAGGGGATAACCACGGCTGCGAGCTTGCGAGTAGTTGCGTAAGTCCGGTGCTCATTATCTTTGACGTAGACCAACCGGCACCCCTACACCCTGCGCGCCCGCCTGTGGGCGCGGCATTATGTGAGCAGCTTTTAGCTGCGATCACCTCCTTTACCCACACGCTCCGACGGTGCCAATACAATTATTTGTATTTATGAAAAAGTCTGTTATTATAGTTTTGTTGGTAATTTCATAGTGATTCATAGCGGCATCAATGGGGTTCGACTCCCCACTTCTTGTTGCGGTTATTACAGGAGTTCTTCTTTCTCTTCTGGCACTTTTAAAAACTGCTATTAGTTATTTGGGAAAAGATAGAAAGGAGCGTTCGATGAAGAAAGATTTTTCATTCAAAAAGTATGTACTCGTTCTTCTGGAAACACTGACTGACTACGCACAGGATGGTCTGGTACAAGGTGCCGCCATGTTTTCCGATGAGATATCAATGAAGCGTCCGGCATCCGTCGGGCGCTTTTTGTGTTTGGGTGCTTCAAAAACGGTATCTTGGCCAGTTCTGACGCATAATAGTTATGACGCAGTGTTTTGACGCAACTTAGACGAGCTCAGACCACCCACCAGCTGCCGCCCGGCAGTTGCGTCAAAAACGAACGTATTAAACTCAGGAGAAAAAGAAAAATCTATGGCGAAAAGTTCTGAAAAGCTGAACGATCAGGTCGAAGCTGTCAATGACGAACTGAGGCGACTCAAGCTTCAGGAGGTAACAAGTTACGCAGAGAAAGCACTGGTAGATTCAGCCTACGACCAGATGGGGACAAGTAATCTACTACAGCAACTTAGTGCTCTAATACCTGCTCTTATTGCGTTCTTTACCGTATTTCTGACAGGGGGGATTAGCTGGGTAGCTTTGGTTGTTGGCATGATCATCGGACTTGTAGCACTTCTGTTTTTTTACTTCCCTCTCATTATGCCTGCACAACAAACTGCTAAAGCAGTTGAACTTATCATCATGCATAGAGCGGCCCAACCTGCTATCGGTAAGACTGAGCCGTGAAGATTGGATATGCCAGAGTATCAACCCCAGAACAAGCAGAGTCAAAGACTAGCCAGCACCAACAGCTCAAACAGTACGGGTGCGAAAAAATCTATACTGACATTGCTTCTGGGGTGCTTACTGACCGTGCTGGTCTTAAAGCGGCGCTGGAATACGCGCGAGAAAAAGACTCGATAGTAGTAACCCGTCTTGATAGGCTCGGTCGCTCGACAGTCGATATTCTCCGCACAGTCCAAGAGCTTGATAATCGGGGAATCACAATTGAGGCTCTAGATACTCAGCTAGACACCCGCACCCCTGCCGGGCGGCTAGTTCTCAGCGTACTTGCCTCAATGGCCGAATTTGAACATAGCCTGATAGTAGAGCGCACCCGTGAGGGCCTAGCGCATGCCAGAGCACAAGGCCGGGTTGGCGGGCGTCGCCCCAAGCTCGATGAAACACAACAACAAGCGGCCCTTGCCGCCCTAGCTAGTGGAATGAGTGAGGCGCAAGTAGCGCAAACCTTTGGGGTCTCGCGCTCCACCATCACTAGACTCAAACGAGCCAACAAATAATAAAGAACATAGTAGGGGGGGCTACGCGCTATAGCGCGTAGCCCCCCCTTTTTTATCCCTGCGGAAAACGATTGATCTTCCCCAAAACGTGCGGGGTTAATAGCCCCTGATGATGACGGCCTAGCCATTGGGCGACACTTCTAGGTAGGTAGCCCTGGTAGTGTCCTGCAACTGCATCCGGTTCTAGCGGGGATTTGTGTAGCATCTGGCGTACACGGGTCTCATATAAATCAAGGGCCCGCGCAATGTCCCCCAGCGTCATATAGACTGCCTGCTGATTGAGGTTATCCCACGGGGTGCGCCATAGGAAAGGTAAGGTCTCCCGTAGCCCTTTGCCGACCTTTTCACGTTTGCGGAGCCAGTCCACCTGTTGCTGACTATAGACCGCTCGTTGCCCGATGCGTGCAGCAGGTGGAAAGGGTCTATTGCGTATGGCTGAGGCGAAAGTTCTAGGGGGATAGCCTAGTTCTTCATCTACCATTGCTAGGGTGAAAAATTGGGTGGTCATACGTCTTTACGGGCCTTAGATGGGGCCCTCCCCGGTGTCTTTTTTACAGTGGCGTCCCAAGCAAGCAGGGTTTCTTTAGTCCAGCCGACATGTTTGCCTATTCGCGCGTCGGGCTCCGGCTTCTCGCGTCGCTGCACGAAACCCTGATAGCTAATACCTAAGAGCGCTGCGGCCTCCTTGGCGGAGTAAAAAACCGCTGTTTCTTTGGTAGTCTTACCCATAACACTCCTTCCTTTGTTGGGTGTTGTGGCCCCCTGGCATTTTCTACCAAGTAGCTGTTTTAGCTGCTTGCCTGCCAGGGGGCTTTTATTGGTGGTGGTTACTTGGTAAAGCTGTGGGCGATGGCCTTCACCCCGTCTGCATCTTCCAAGATTTCATCTAAGGCATCTTCGCCCTGCTGCTCTTCGTAGCGGTCGGTAAGGTGGCCTTCGATAATGACTTTTTCCCACTCGCTGACCTTTTCTGAGAGGTAGCGGCGTCCTAGCTCGGCGTCGGTGAGCTGATGGGCGGTGTCCTGGAATTGCTTTTCGGTGATTTGGCGGATGTGGCAGGCAACGACTGCTCGGCCTATCTCCAAATCTGCCTGTGTTGCGCCTGAGATTCCTGCGGGGATGGCTGCGCTTGCTGATTCTTCAAAGTAGCGTAGGGCGCGGGTTCCTTGGGGGTCGTTGGAAAATTTTTCTTTAGCCTGGTTGTGCAGCTGAATCAGTGAAATTTTGTGGTCGATCACTGCTTTGTTGCGTGCTGCTGCGGTTTCTAGGTTGAGCTGGTCTAGCTGGGTAGCGGTTGCCTTGCTGGTCATTGGGGACTCCTTTGTTGGTCTTTGTTGGGTGTGGTTCGTGGGGTTTTCTACCTCCCCTTGAACTACACTTATAGTATATCAAACATCAACTAAAAGGGGTAGTGGTTTGGGTAAAAAAATGGCCTAGTCAAAAAGGTTTGACCAGGCCATTATGGGGTCTATTGGATGTAAACATCACCCTCGATATATTCGACTATATCCCCATTGGGTGCTTTGGCTCCCCACCAGTAGCTACCCTCAATGTATTTCACGAGCCACCCAGCCTCACGCAGAGAGTGGGAGAGCTTGCCGTCTCCGCCACTGCCAGGAAAAAAGGCGTCACCCTGGACATATTCTTCATTGGGGAAGCGTGCATGCATAAGGTCAATCAATTCTTGGGCGGTGCTGGTCTTTTTGGCCTGTGCAAGGAAGGTGTCTACGTTTGCCCAGAAGTCGATGTTTGACACTTTGATTCTCCTTTGTTGGTGCTTGTTGGGGTGTGGTTCGTGGGGTTTTCTACCTCCCCTTGAACTACACTTATAGTATATCAAACATCAACTAAATGCGGTAGGTTTCCCCTCGGAATAAATGGAAAAATTTGCCACACCAAACACCCACAGGCTACAAAGAAGAAATCAAGCATCAAACAGTTTTCCCCCTTATCACAAGCCCCTTTCAAGTCCACCACAGAACAACTTTCAATGCTTCGAAAACTACCATCTTCCTCTTCATAGCATTACTTGCCCACACTTTTCCTAGGCAAGTGTTCCCGGAGGGCTCACAGCGCCCCAGCGCTGGGAGTCGCGTAGCGAAACACGCGGCAGGCTCGGTCAAGCTGGGGACAGCTTGCGCGGGGGTTTGGGGGCCGCGTAGGCCCCCATAACCCAACCAACGATAAAGCCGCGGACTAGAGAGAACTCTAATCCACGGCTTTAGATCATCGAGGGTAGTTACTGCTCTTTGGAGCGCCGCCACAGAATAAAGGCAATGATGCCTACAAGGGCGGCTGCCAGAGCAACTAGCCAACCAATGAGCTTACCTAACGAGCTTTCGGACTCGCTGGCGGTCTGCTGCTGGTTATCTGCTTCGGCACTCGCTGAGGCCGTCGGTTCCTGGAACTCGCGGCTATCGCTGGGCGCGGTAGTTGCTTCTGGTTTTTCAGGAACGGATGCGGCTTCAAGGTTCTGGGTAAACTCGCGCGGGGTAACGACCTGAGTTTGCTGGGGCTGGCCTGCTGCCGGGCGCTGCGGGGCGCTAAAACCATCAAGGGCTAGAGCCGATTCGCGGGACTCAGTGATGTTCTGAGGCAAGGTTGCAGCTAGGTCAGTAGGTTCTTGCAGAGCCTGCGCCTGGTTTGAAGCTTGGGATTCTTCCGGCTGCGGCGCGGGGGCAGTAATTTCTACTCGGCGCGGTTGCACAGGTGCCGGGGTAGGTTCTTGCGTAGTCGGTGGATTCGTCGGTGCGGGCTCTGGCTCAGGTGCTGGGGCAGGTTCAGGCTGCGGCACAGGAACCGGCTCAGGCTCTACCGGGTCAGTGGGCTCGGGAGTGGGTTCCGGGGTCGGCTCGGGAGTGGGCTCCACGGGGTCGGTAGGTTCAGGAGTGGGTTCCGGGGTCGGCTCTACCGGGTCAGTGGGCTCGGGAGTGGGTTCCGGGGTCGGCTCTACCGGGTCAGTGGGCTCGGGAGTGGGTTCCGGGGTCGGCTCAGGAGTGGGTTTAACCGGGTCGGTCGGTTCAGGCGTCGGCTCGGGTGTGGGCTCCACGGGGTCGGTAGGTTCAGGCGTCGGCTCTACATCTTCCGGCAGTTCCTTTAGGTCAATCTCCGCGCTCACCTCAGCATCACCCGTAACAGCCTTGGCGGTATAGATACCTGGCTCAAGTTCTGCCAACGTAAAAGTGAACTGGACTTCACCGGCCTCATCAGCCTCAGCAGTAAGTTCCCGTAGCTCATCCTCTCCCGGAGCAACAAGATTAACCGGCTCACCCTCACCGTTCTCAATAATGAACCTTACGGACTCACCGGGGTTATAGCCTGCCAGAGTAAGGGTTGTTTCCTGGGTCAGATAGACGGTGAACTTCTCGGCTTTGAATACCGGCCCGGCGGTCTTAGAAGGGCTAGGAGTCGGTTCCGCAGGCACCGGGGTCTCTGAGGCAATGAGAGAGACGGACGGACTGATGGATGAAACCACCCGTGATACTTGTGTCACCGGCTCTTGCGCGTAGGCGGTTCCCAACGTGCAGGCGGTTCCTAACGCGATCACTGAGGGAGCCAGCAGCCAGACGCTGCGGCGTCCTGTAGTTCCTGGGGTTTGGTCGGCTTTCTTCATGATGTTTCTTCCTGTGTGGTCGTTGAATGGTAGGTGAGGTTTATTGAACTGCTAGGGGATAGGCAACTACGCGGTCGCCTTGCTGGACGATAGCGGCGTTATCCGTCTCAGCTAACAGCACGCTAGAGAGCTGATAGCCATCGTTATTTGAATGGAAGATGAGCCCGGCCCCGTCCTTGGCGGTGGTCATGCTGAATCGGCCTTTGATTTTTTCTACCGTCAGCCCATCAGGCAGGACGGTCACTTGCTGGCCGGTGGCCTCATCGAACACATAGGAGCCAAGAGCGCCGTATTTGTCACCTTCGCCGTCCACCCATCCCAAGGCGGCAACATCTTCAAGTGTCATGTCGTAGGACGCTGCAACCTGTCCATCTGCCAGGGTATGCACTGCCACGGTCACTTCTTCCTTGCACCCGCTGGTATCGCTGGTTTCACAGACTGCCTCGGGATTTTGAGCCCAGATTGTCACGCTGATAGTTGCATCGGCATGTTTCCATGAGTGCAGGGATTGACCTTCATGCGGGGCTGTCAGATTGATTTGCCCGATGGCCTGCCCTTGAGGGTCGATGGTGAGTACCGTGGAGGTGAAGTTTCCGGCAATGATGCCGTTATTGGTAGCGGCCATTGCGGTGTAATCAGCTGGAACCTCATAAGGGGTAAGACCTTCGGGGGTTAGTACCGCGGCGCTATCTGGGGTTAGAACTAGGACGGCCTGGCCGGTGCCTGAGAGCGTTGAGTTAGCCGGCAGTTCTGCGGTGATGAGTTCTCCCTCGGCTCCGGCGTCGGCAGTCCAGGCGTGCAGAGTGTTGCCGGTACGCCAGATAAGGGCTTTGGCTTCGCCTATGGTGGCCTCTCCCAAGGTGCTGATAGGTGCATCTAGGGGGATGTCGCGGATTTTATCGCCCGTTGTGCTGTCGTAGAGGCTCAGGGTCTGATCGGTGATAAGAGCGGTAGCAATGTTAGTTGCCTTGACGTAGGTATCTTCGGGCAGGGCTAGAGACCATAGGGGTTGTTCACTGTAGCCTGCTGGGACACTCAGGACAGTTTGAGAGATACCGGCGGTTTCCGCGTTGTCGCTGTTTGCAATGATGGCGGTGCTAATGCCGCCAATAGTGAGCACCAGGGCGGCTATACCTGCCCCGGCGATAATTTTGTTGCGGGTGGGCTCTAAAAATACCGGAGTTTCGACGTGGCCAGCTGCTGCACTGAGGCGCTGCCAGAAAGGGGGCTTGCTGGGCTTGGTTTGCTCTGGCTCCTCAAAAAGATAGGCGGTCTCAGATTCGGGAGTAGCTGATAGCGGCTGAGCGGTGAGCTCTTCTGTCCCAGCCGGGACAGTTGAGCCGGTGTCAGCTGTTTCGGCTGCGGGGTTTGGCTCTTCAACGTGGGGGACTTCGCCGGTTGCAGGCTGTGAGAGGTCTGCTGAGAGCAAGTTTGATTCGAGCTCTTCTTGCGAGAGAGCAGCTTTAGACCCTGAGCCTGCCCCGTCCGGGATGAAGTTCTTTTCTTCATTGTGCAGGTAGTAGCCGGTGAGCAGTACCGGGATAGGCGCTTGGGCAATATCGGCTACAAGCTGGATGTGGTTTGTTGCTGCCGCTGCGCTGGTAAAGGTGATGAGGGGCGGCCCATCGATACGGCTAATAGCCCAGTCAGACAGAAGCAGGGCGGCGCGTTCTGGGCTGCCTGGCTCCTGGCGGGTCACTTGTCCTTGGCTGTCAATCGTAAAGATGGCCTGGGGGTCTGCATCAGCATCGTAGACCCCAAAGGTGACTGGCTGGCGGCGAATAGCAGCCTGCTGTGAGAGCAGCGATAGGGCCTTATCCCAAGTCTGTGACTCAATCGTTACCCCGTCGATTTTGACGGTAAACGATGATGGGGAGAGCTGTAGTTGAGGGGTGGGTGTCACGATCTCATCTCGTCTCGGTTGCGGTCGTTGAATGGTCTTTCTGGTCAGTGTGTATTGCCGCTGCACCCTCCTGTGTGTAAATCAGATGAAAGGCATGAAAAGGGCGGCGACTTGGGAGGTCGCCGCCCGGTAGTGAGCAAAAGGACGTTTAGAAGGGATTTTCGTTTACATCATGGTTGGTGGGGTCTGCTCGATAGGAGTCGAAGAGTTCTAACAGTTCCTCAGCGTCGGAGTCCTTGTTATCCATCCACCAACCGGCGTGTGTGAAGGCGCGCGCAGGTTCGAGGATGCGAGTTTCAAACTCGTCGTCGTCCATCGTGGCGTCCTCACCGCGGATATAGGTTTCTAGTGCAGCGGTGAGCAGTTGATCGCGCACAAGAATCCCATATTTCTGCTGCTTTTCGGTGCCCTCTAGTTCTTCAAGCTCGAAGCGGGTCATATTTGTGCGGGCGTTTTCTTCCCGTTTCCGGTCATACTCGGCTTGGTTGTCTTTCATGAAGCATTTTCGGCATCGGCCTTTGTTCTCTAGCCAGCGGGCATAGGATTTGCGGTTGTGCGCTGGCTGGTCTGAAAGGTCGCGGGTTTCAGTGTGGCCGCAGGAGAGTTTGAGAGTGAACTCGGTGGCTATTGCCATGAGCCTATCCTTTCTGTGACGTGGGTCTTGGTTTTTATTCACGCTGCTAGTAGGGCTTGTAAATCAATGAGTGAGGCGATTGCGGCGGTGAGCTGTTCATCTTCTACTCCGATGTAGCTTTGGGTGGTTGCTACGTCTGCGTGTCCTAGAAGCTCTTGGACAGCACGGATATCCTTGCATCGGGCGTAGGTGGTGGTTGCGAACCAATGGCGTAACTGGTGGGTGGTGTAGGGCCCACCTAGTAGACGCGAGATATTCTTACCGATGTTATCCGGGTGCCGGTGGCCTGTGAACCGTCCTGGGAAGTAATAGCCGCTGCTCTTGAGTTCAAGGTAGGGTCTGAGCACTGGGTGGGCTGGGATATGTCGCAAGACTTGGCCTTTGCCGCGGATGGTGAGCCAGCCGTTTACATAGTCGTTGGTGTGTAGCTTGGCGATTTCGAACCGGCGGAGTCCAGCATATGCAGCCAATAAGATCATGAAGGTTTCTTCGGATGTTTGGGCTTTGGTGAGCCCGCCGGTGAGCACTTCATCGGGAATCGGGCGGGCTTTGCCTCGGGGGACTTTGACCGATAGAAAGAGCTTGGTGGGATTATCTGGCCGGGTGCCGGTTATTTCTAGGTAGTGGAAGAAGCGGCGGATAGAGCCCAGGGCGTTTTTCTTTGACGCTGGTTTCCATCGGGGGTTTGCCAACCATTCTGAGAGCTCTGTGTGGCTGATGGTTAGCGGTGTATGGGTAGGGTAGCTGCGGGCTAGGAGTTGGAGCCAACGGGTGCGGGTGTTGATAGTTGAGGGCTGTCGCCCGGCTGCTAGGAGCCAGTTGTTAAAACTGGTGATGGCGTTTGTCCATGTGGTCATGGGTTTACCCCTTTGTCTACAGGTTTAATTTTTCCTGTAGGGGCGCCGGTAGCCGGGCGGTCGGTGAATACTGTTTAGGCTACAGATTCCGCTTCTACTGTGCAGCTAGTTTTCCCTATCTGGACAGGCTGCATGTCTTGGTAGAAGAAGTGGTCTTGGCCTTTGCCTCTAAGGGTGCGCCAGGTGGCTTTGAGCAGTTTTCGCCCGTCGCTGTTGTGCTGGAATGGCGCGAGGGCTAGGAGGTTGTTGGCTATAGATATAGCGGCTGAAAGGGTGATGGGGTTAGTCCAATGCTGCCCAAGGAGAAGGGGAACGGCGACAAATAGTGCTGCCGTGGTGAGCCCGATAAAGGGGCCAGCGAACGAGATCCTGATTTGGTTTTTGTTGCTGCGGTAGGCCATTGGGGTATCTTCGAGCCACACTGAGCATTTGGTGAGTCCTATGTAGAGTTTTTCCCACCGTAAACCAAGGTGGCGGCCTGTCAGTGCATGCCCTAGTTCGTGAGCAAGCATTAGTAGATGCGAGGTAAGAACGAAGAGGAAGATGTAGATGAAAGGGATGTGGTGCCGCTCTGGAGTAAGGTAGTCGGCTAAGCCGTAGCCAAAGAATCCAACGAGGGAAACAAGGGGGATATGGAAGATATACCAGGGGGAGACGATGATTTTGGGGCGGGGGTGTCTCATGCCTGCCCTATGTGCCGATGGGGAGCGGTGTGCTGTAGAATTTTTTGAAGGGCGAGAAGAGTTTTTACTAGTGGTCGATAAATTGGGTCTTGTAATCCGGAGGCCGCAGGTTCAAATCCTGCCCCCGCAACTTATATGAAGAAACCCACTCGAAAGAGTGGGTTTCTTCGTTTAAACAATCCAGGGGCGGGGCAGGTCATTCCGCAGATTTTTTACTTCCTCGCTCGCTCGCTCGGAAAAATCTGCTCCATCCCCGCAACCATGTGATAAGTCGTCCCGATTGGAATAAATCAAATCGGGGCGACTTTTTTCTTGCCCTTTTGATTCGGACGTCAAGGGGGAAGGCACTCTCGGCATAAAATCAGGCCTCAACACAGCTGCGGTGACTGAGAGTTCTGGCGGGGCAATCTAGATTTGGACCATAACCAGCTCAAAAACCTGCCAAAATAGGCCCCAAAATGACTTTGAGATGGTCCAAAGTGAGGGGGAAAGCCCGAGAGGGAGCCGAGTCTCACGCCAGGTTTTACCTCAGCTACCAGCCCATAACGGTAAGCTTAGGGTGGCTTAATTACTTGATCCTCAATTGATAGGCATGGCTTCGTGAAACCCCTCATTATCGGTATCGCCGGTGGCACCGGCTCCGGCAAAACCACCCTCACCAATACCCTGATTGAACGATTCGACGGCAAGGTCGGGGTTATCTACCACGATAACTACTACAAGCGGAATGACCACCTCACCTACGAGGAACGTGAACTCCTCAACTACGACGCCCCCGAAGCCTTCGATAACGACCTGCTGGTCACCCAGCTCAAGGCCCTCATCGGCGGCCAAACCATTGAAACCCCGGTCTACGATTTCTCCGCCCACAATAGGTCAGATGATACCCTCATCGTAGAACCCCAGCCCATCATCATCCTTGAAGGCATCCTCATCTTCGTCGAACCCGAAATCCGAGACCTCTGCGACATCAAAATCTTCGTCGATACCGACGCCGACGTCCGTATCCTCCGCCGCCTGCGCCGGGACGTCATCGAACGTGGCCGCACCATTGAATCCGTTGAAGCCCAGTACCTCACCACCGTCAAGCCCATGCACGAGCTCCACGTCGAGCCTTCAAAGAAACACGCTGACGTTATCATTCCCGAGGGCGTCAACCTGGTAGCCCTTGATATGCTCTTCCACCGGATCACCGGCCACCTTGATCTACCGGCTACCCCCTAGCCTCAAAACCAAACCGATACAAAAACCCCGCTCGCGCTCTTAGCGCAAGCGGGGTTTTTGGGTTAGGACGTTAGCCTACCTGTCCCAGCCTCATGGCAGGGATAGGGGGCGTTAGTTTATTTGCCGGCCTTAAGGGCTGCCAGGCGGGCGTCGAGCTCTGACTGGCGACCCAGCTCTTCAAGGTCGTTGAACTGGGCGTCCAGGGAGGAAGCGGCGAGTTCCTGCTGACCGATAACGCGGGCCTCTTCCCGTCGGACCTTGTCTTCAAAGCGGGCAATTTCGCTGGTGGGGTCCATGACGTTGAAGGATTTGAGGGCGTCATTGACCTGGGACTGGGCTGCTGCGGTCTTCTGGCGGGCTACCAGCTCACCGCGCTTACGCTTGACCTCGCCCAGCTTTTCCTTCATCTGGGTCAGGCCGTTCTTGAGCTGCTCAACGACCTTGGTCTGAACCTCAATCTGGGGGGCGATAGCAGCTGCTTCGTTCTCAGCCTGCATCTGGCGGCCCAGGGCGATCTTGGCCAGGTTATCGAACTTATCGGCGTTGGCAGTGTCGCCAGCTGCGCGGAATTCGTCAGCCTTGTTAGAAGCTGCGAGGGCCTTGGCGCCCCACTCGTTTGCTTCGCGGGTGTCTTCTGCGTGGTCAGCTTCAAGCATACGCAGGTTGCCGATGGTCTGGGCTACAGCCTGCTCAGCTTCTGCGATGTTGTTGGTGTAGTCACGAACCATCTGATCCAGCATCTTCTGGGGGTCTTCTGCTGCATCGAGCAGGGCGTTGATGTTGGCCTTGGTGAGCTGGGCAATACGGCTAAAGATGGTCTGCTTTACCATGGGTTTACCTTTCGGTGCGGTGGGTGAGATCAGCAGCGGGATTGCTGGGATCTCTTGTGGTTTATTGTGGCAAGTAAATATGAAAGTCGGGCAACGAAACACCGGAGCGGGCTACGTTGTGAGCGAAAGGCCACCGGCTAGAAGTTTCCTCCTGCGCCGCCGCCGCTACCGAAGCCTCCACCGAAGCCGCCTCCACCGAAGCCGCCGCCGAAGGTACCTCCTCCCCAGCTGCCTCCGGAGGAGCTGGAGTTATTGTTGCCACCGAGAAGGGTTCCGAGCAGGATGCCTCCGAGCATAGCGGAGTTGAAGTTACCGCCGGAGGTAGGGCCGGGGCGGTAAGAGTGCCGGCGGTTGAAGGAATCAACATCGGAGCGGGCGATCCTCTGGGCATCTCCTGCCAGACGGATTGCCTCGTTGGCGCGGGCCAGGGCAGTGACGGGATCGGTGACCTGCAGACTCTGGGCTTCTGAGAGGTTGCGTTCGGCTTCGCGCAGGCGGGTGCGGGCTTCTGACTTGACCCCTCCGCGTCGGCCCCACACGTAGTCGTTTGCGGTTGAAACCTGGGCCTGGGCTGAGATCAGGGCATGTTTGAGGGATTCCTGGGCGCTACGGACCTGTTCGTGGCTCTGCCTAACCGTGCCCAGGGCTGCGTCCAAATCTGACCGGACTTCATGGAGCCGGGCATTGAGAACGTAGGGGTCAATGAGGCCGGCTGCCCGCTCTGCCCGGATACTGCCGAGGACGGCAGCGACCCCGGCAGCGGAAGCGGAGAGCTGGGCGGAGGCGGGGGAGCCTGCCTTTGCCAGTTCTCGGGCTGAGGCGACGTCGCGGTCGGCGATCAAAAGGGCGTTATCGAGGCTGGCTGACATGGCTCCCAGGTCGGTTTCTGCCTTGTGCACCGCTTCCAGCAGACCCTTGGCCTGGCCTAAGGCCTCTTCAGCGGCCCGGAGTTCCATAATGGCGGCGCTCCGGTTGCCGGCCATGTGCCCTTCTGCTTCAGCAGCTGATTCCTGGGCAAAGGCTAGGCGGTTGCGGGCTTCTGCGACGTTTTCTGCTACCGCTCCGAAGGCGGTGGGGGCGTAGGCTGCCCCGAGGCGGTCGAGGGCGGCCTGGGCCGGGGCGAAGAGCTGGTTGGCTGAGGCCAGTTGCTGACGCAGGGTTGCGAGGGCAGCCGGTGCCTTGTCTTCGAGTTTGCGGAGGTTGGTGAAGTTGGCGACCTGCTCTGAGAGGGCTTTTTGGGCGTCCTGGGTGCGGCCAATGATTTCGGTCAGCCAGGCCCGCTGGTCGGCTTCGGTGTCGGGAATTTCGTCGTCGAGTTGCTTTTGGAGCTGGAAGGACCGCTGCATGTGGGCCTTGGCCTGCTCAATTGCCCGGACGAAGGGGGCCACTTCAGCGTCGCCGTACTGGAGGCGGGCAAACTCGACTTCCTGGAGGGAGTGGGCGATGGCGTCGTCAGTTTGGACCAGGAGGTGGCCAGCTTGGGTCCGGAGCTGGTCAATGGTGGGGTGGGGGCCGTTGGCGGTAGGACGGGGCCGTCCCGGCTGGGACGTGGGTCGTGCGGAATTGCGCCTGGCGCGGCTGACGGCATAGGCGCCACCTCCGGCCAGGGCTGCTACGCCCAGCAGGACCCCGCCACCGACGAGGGCTTCACCAGCCCGGGCGGCAACGGCTGCCCCGGTGCCGGAGCTTGAGCTTGAGAGGGCTTCTGAGATGCCGGTGATGGCAGCTTCAGCTGCGGCTGGATAATCAGAGTTAGATAGCTCAGGGAAGATGTAGTTCTGGTAGATCTCTTCCTGCTGGGAAGCTGAGAGAACCCCGGTTGATCCGGCGATAAAGTAGGCCTGGCGGGCCTCTGTGGCAATGACGAGGAGCACGTCGTTACTGCCCATGTTGTTCATCTGGGCAAAGTCGCTGGCCCAGTCGGCAGATGAGGAGGGCTGTTCGAATTCGTCGACGGTGACGACAAAAAGATTGACTTGTTTGCTTGCTGTGAGCTCAGCGATTGAATCTTGGAGTTGGTCGGTGGCCCCGAGGGCCCCGGTGGTGTCAGCGACGCGGACGCCCGGGCTCAGGTCGAAGGGCTCTTCAGCCAGGGCGGGGGAGGCTAGGCCGAGGCTAAGGGCGGCGAGGAGGGCAGCTGTGAGAACCGGCTTGCGGGGCATGGAGAACCTCATTGGGGTCGGGGATTTCCTTGTCCCTATTGTATCTATCTCTTAAGCCGGGAGAAGTTTCACCAAGCCTTCAGCGAATTTCCAGCTTAGGCTCACTGTAGACACAGACCGGTGGAGCATAGTTGGGGTCAGAGATAAAAGAAGCGGCCAAGGGGCCAGCTTCCCTGATATGAAAGAAGTGACGTTAGACGATGAGTCAGGACCCCTGGAACAAGACCCCGCAGCAGGCTGAGGACCATACTGTTGAGCTTTCTGCCCATCGGGAGCCCGTCCAGCCCGAAATCGCAGGCCAGGAGGCCGTGAATGATTCCCCTGCCCAGGGGATCGCTTCAGAAACCAGCCAGGATCAGCAGACTTGGCTGGGGTCCTACCCCCAGCAGCCAGGTGCCCAGTCTGTGGCTGATCAGACCGTTCATGATCAGGTATCTTTCCATACTTCTTCCGGTAGCGAGTACCAGGCCCAGCCAGGTTACCAGGGGGAGGCTTTCTTTCAGCCGGTTTCGACTGAGGGTTCTTACCAGCAGGGGCCAGCTTATTTCGGGCCGGCTGCGCATCCGGTCTATCAGGAACCGGCTTCAGCCTATGGCTACAGCGCAGATCCTCAAGTGTATGGTGCCGGTGCCTACTATGCTGAGGCTGGCAAAAAGAAGCATTCAACCGGAACCGTCCTAGCCCTGGCCCTGCTGGCAGCCCTGGTCGGTGGTGGGGTAGGCGGCGCTGTCATGTCAGCGGCAGCGCCTGGCGGTATCAGCTCCTTAGCCTCGGTGACCTCGGGGACGACCATCGTGAACAATACGGATTCTGTCAATGAAGTCACCGCTGTTGCCGCCAAGGCAACCCCTTCTACCGTCACGATTTCAGCTACCTCAAGCACCTCATCGGGGTCAGGTTCCGGGGTAATCATCGATGGTGAGGGCCATATCCTGACCAACACCCATGTGGTCACCCTTGATGGAGCCACCGCGAATGCCTCCATTGAGGTGCAACTGGCTGACGGCACCGTCCGTCCGGCAACCGTGGTGGGCACCGATCCCACCAGCGACCTGGCCGTCATCAAACTTGAAAATACCAGCGGCCTGACCCTGACCCCCGCCTCCCTGGGGGACTCTGACGCCCTCAACGTCGGGGATCTCACCGTCGCCATTGGAGCCCCCCTGGGTCTGTCTAATACCGTAACCACCGGCGTCGTCTCAAACCTGGTGCGAACCATTGAGGTGGCCTCATCAGCAGCTGATGAATCCACCGATTCGGGAAGCAGCACCACCGACCCCTTCGGAAGCTCGCCCTTCCAGTTTGAGATTCCCGGTCAGCAGAGCCAAGGCACCACTGCCAGTTCAACGATTGCCATTAACGTGATCCAGACCGATGCTGCGGTCAATCCCGGTAACTCTGGTGGTGCCCTCATCAACTCAGCCGGTGAAGTGATCGGTATTAACGTGGCAATTGCTTCTACCGATTCTTCAAGCACCTCTACCAGCGGCAACATTGGCGTTGGCTTTGCTATCCCAATCAATTACGCCAAGCGGGTGGCCCAGGAGATTATTGCTACCGGCTCAGCTACCCACGGTATGCTCGGTGCTACCGTCACTACCTCTCCGGCAAATAATGACTCTTCCCAGGCCTTTGGCGACGGAGCCTTGATTCGGGAGCTGACCGCCGGTGGGGCCGCAGAGGCTGCCGGCCTGCAGGCTAATGACGTTGTGGTTGCGGTCAATGGCCGGGCTATTACTGATGCAACCGAGCTGACTGCCACCGTCCGTCAGGCAGCTGCCGGTGAGGAAGTCACCCTGACTATCCAGCGGGGCACCAGCACCCAGGACGTCAAGGTGACCCTGGGATCTGCTGAATAATTTGCCCACAAGTTAAAATCGCCGCTAGCTCACCTGAGGAAAGCTAGCGGCGATTCTGCTTAATTCCAGAAGCAAATCTAGATTTTTCCACCCTCAAAGCCGTGCTGCCGCCAGGCCTCATACACAGCAATAGAAGCACTGTTTGCGAGGTTGAGGGAGCGCCGTCCGGGGACCATGGGAATCTTGACCCGTTCGGTGACATGCTCGTCGTTCTGTACCTCGTCAGGCAGGCCCACAGATTCAGGCCCAAACATGAGCACATCCCCTGCCCGGTACTCAATATCGGCAAAGTTTGTTGTTGCGGTGGTGGTAAAAGCGAAGACGCGGGCAGGGGAGAGGGCCGCCCAGGCGTCCTCCAGGGTCTCGTGGACGGTCATCACCGCCAGATCGTGGTAGTCCAGGCCTGCCCGGCGCAGGTTGGCATCTTCAAAATTGAAACCGAGGGGTTTGACCAGGTGGAGCTCAGCGCCGGTAATGGCGGCAAGTCGAATGGCGTTACCGGTGTTGCCGGGGATCTCAGGAGTATAAAAAAGAATCTTGAACACCCCACCAGTTTACGGCCCACTGGGTGTGGAGGCAGACTGGGTCTGGCCAAGGGTGAAGTAGTCCATAGTCGCCCGGGAACAACGGGATGTAAGATGGAAGGCTGACACACCAGCTGGAAACGAGAGGGAACCTATGCCCAGGGTCTATGTGGACCACGCTGCAACCACCCCCATGTTGCCTGCAGCTATTGACGCTGTCACCGAGCAGATGAAAATCGGTGGTAACCCCTCATCCCTCCATTCGGCTGGCCGCCGCGCCCGGGCCACCGTCGAATACGCCCGGGACCAGATTGCCAGGGTTGCTGGCTGCGATGCTGCTGAAATTATCTTTACCTCCGGCGGAACCGAGGCCGATAACCTGGCTATTAAGGGACTGTACTGGAAGCGCCGCCAGGCCAACCCTAGAGCGACCCGCATTATTGTTTCGGGTATCGAGCACCACGCGGTGGGCGACGCGGTGGAATGGCTCGAAGCCCATGAGGGAGCTGAAGCTGTGTGGGTAGCTCCGGACGCGAGTGGTCTGGTGAGCGCTGAAGCTATCCGGCAGGCGGTGGGCGAGAATCCAGAGACGGTCGCCCTCATTTCCGTGATGTGGGCTAACAACGAGGTGGGCACCGTCCAGCCTGTTGCAGACATCGCAGCCCTTGCTACCGACCTTGATATCCCCTTCCACACCGACGCGGTGCAGGCATTTGGCACCCTGCCGGTGAACTTCAAAGAATCCGGTGCTACCACCATGGCAATTTCCGCCCACAAAATTGGTGGGCCCATGGGGATCGGGGCCCTGATTGCTACCCGTAGCGCCCAGCTGATGCCGGTACTTCACGGCGGCGGCCAGGAACGTTCGGTACGGTCAGGAACCATTGATGCCGCCTCCATTGCTGGTTTTGGGGCGGCAGCTGCTGAAGCCGGGAAGAATCTTCTGACTGAGGCTACCCGCCAAGCTGATCTGCGGGACCGGCTGGTGGAGGGCGTCCTGGCCGCTATCCCCGAGGCACAATTGCGAGGGGCTACCCCCGAAAGCGCCCAGGACCGAGCGTCCGGCACTTTCACCCGCCTACCCGGCAACGCCCACTTCACCTTCCCCGGGTGCGAGGGGGACTCCCTGCTCTTCCTGCTTGATATGGCAGGGGTTGAGTCATCCACCGGTTCTGCCTGCAATGCCGGGGTGCCCCGCCCCTCCCACGTCCTGCTGGCTATGGGGCTGAGCGAGGACGAGGCCCGCGGCGCCCAGCGCTTCACCCTGGGGCACACCAGCACCGAGGACGACGTTAAGGCCCTGCTTGACGCCCTGCCCGGTGCCTGGGCCCAAGCTAAAAAGGCCGGTATGGCTGGCCACGCCCCGGACGCCGCCCGCTGGAACTGAATCCGGCTGGGCGAGGGCAAAACGCGACCGACCGACCGCTGGGACTGAACCCGGCTGGGCGAGGGCAGGACGCGGCTGACCGACCGCTGGCTCGGGGCTGGCGTGAATCGCGACGAGCCCCAGGGCGAGGAGCGAGAGGGTCGCGGTCGGGGCCGCGTCCTGCCGAGCCCACAACCAAACTTTTATCGATATTGAGGACAGACTATGAAAATTCTTGCTGCTATGAGCGGCGGCGTGGACTCGGCTGTTGCTGCCGCCCGCGCCGTTGAAGCCGGTCACGAGGTGGTCGGTGTGCACCTGGCACTTTCCCGTATGCCCGGCACCCTGCGCACCGGCTCCCGCGGCTGCTGCACTATTGAGGACTCCATGGACGCCCGGAAGGTCTGCGACCAGCTGGGGATCCCCTTCTACGTTTGGGACTTCTCAGAACGGTTCAAGGAGGACGTGGTCGATGACTTCATCTCTGAATACGAGCACGGCCGCACCCCCAACCCCTGTATGCGCTGTAACGAGAAAATCAAGTTTGCAGCCCTACTGGAGAAGGCGGTTGCCCTGGGCTTTGACGCGGTGGTCACCGGCCATTACGCCAAGGTCATCACGGACGAGAACGGCAACCGGGAGCTGCACCGCGCTGCCACCTGGGCCAAGGACCAGTCCTACGTTCTGGGTGTGCTCACCCACGAGCAGCTCAAGCACGCCTGGTTCCCCCTGGCTGATACCCCCTCTAAGGACGAGGTCCGCGCCGAGGCTGCCGAACGCGGCTTTTCGGTAGCGAAGAAGCCCGACTCCTACGACATTTGCTTCATTCCTGAGGGCGATACTCGCGAGTGGCTCGAAGAGCACATTCAGATGACCGAGGGCGATATCAAGGACACCGAAGGACGGGTTCTCGGTAAGCACCGCGGCTCCCAGGCCTTTACCGTGGGCCAGCGTAAGGGCCTGGCCATTGGGCACCCGGCCCCCGACGGTAAGCCCCGCTTCGTACTGGAAATCCGCCCCAAGACCAACGAGGTCATTGTGGGCGGCAAGGACCTCCTAGAAATCGATGAGATCCGCGGTATTAGGGAAACCTGGGCCGGCCTGCCCGTAGAAGAAGCTGCTGCCTTCCTGGCTGAAGAAGCGGTAGAAGGCGCCCGCTCGGCCGCCTTTGAGGTCACCGCCCAGGTACGCGCTCACGCCGACCCTGTGCCCTCAACCGCCCACCTGGAATGGGTAGCTGACGATGAGGCCGCCGAGCCCGGTGCCCTACGCCTGGAAACCGTGGTGCGCCTGCACGAGAAACTGCGCGGTGTTGCTCCGGGGCAGACCATGGTGATTTACCAGGGCACCCGCGTCCTGGGCCAGTCCACTATCGCCCGTGCCTACAGCCTGGACCGCGCCGATATTACGGCCGCTTAGTCCACTGCGTGAAATTCTGGCGCTCAAGTGTGAGCACCACCGACCAAGGTTTTTAGACTGAACTCATGAGCACCACCAGTAACACCCACGACGTCCAGGCCCATGCCGCCTTCAACACCCGGGCAACCTCCATGACCGGGGTTGATCCGGCCGTCCTCGAAGAACTCTTCACCATGCGGCAGACCATTGATAACATGGACGCTGCCCTGGTCCACATTCTGGCTGAGCGGTTCCGTGCCACCCAGCGGGTAGGCCACCTGAAGGCTACCCATAACCTGCCTGCGGGGGATCCCGGCCGGGAAGAGGCCCAGATTAAGCGCCTGCGCTCCCTGGCCGAGGCCGCCCACCTGGACCCTGAATTCGCTGAGAAGTTCCTCAATTTCATCATTTCTGAGGTCATCCGCCACCACGAAAAAATTAAGGCTGAGGCCCAGGGCTAACCCTGCGCTGGGCCTTCCCGATGAAAGGTAGCTGTGCCCGTTCGCTCCCGCCGCCCGCGTCCTGAACTGTACCTTCCAACTGACGCAGAAATGCTCGCGGCCCGCAAGGACCTTGAAACACCCCTGACTTTTGAAACCCACCTGACGGTGCGTGCAACCGGCCTTGGGGCCTGGGCTGGGACCCAGCAGGTTGACGCGATCACCCGGGTGCGCGGGGAGCTGGGGGAGCCGCACATCAGTTTCCTGCCCGAGCTGGCTGACCGGGGGTACCGGGCTTCCTTGCTGGCCCGGTCTATTGCTGCCCTGGAGGGGTTGAGTGCGGACGGGACCGCTGCCGGCTGGCGTTTAACCCGCAGCTATGCGGCAGAGGGGGACTACGCCCGCAGCCTGCTCGCCTCCGATATCAATGCCCTGGCTGATGTGGTGGGTAAGGAGAGCGGGTCTGCCCCCGGTCACCTCAAAATCCGTCTCCTAGGGCCGATTAGCCTTGCGGTGCAGACCTTCTTGACCAACGGGGAGAGGGTGCTGACGGACGTCGGTGCCCGGCGGGACCTGGCTGAATCCCAGATTGCGGGGTTGGAAGGGGTGCTGGCCTCTATCCGGGAGGCCGTACCGGGGGCCTCCCTGCTGGTTCAGTTCGATGAACCCCACCTGATACCGGCCTCCCAGGGCACCATTAAGACCTCCAGTGGCTACCGGACCATACGCAGTATTCCCCGCCACGAGCTAGTTTCTCTCATGACCCAAGCCCAGGCTGGGGTGCATGATGTGGGGGCACAGCCGGTTGTGTCGGTGGACTACCTAGGTCTGCACCCCGAAATCCAAGCAGTCCTAGAAGCCCCCATTGTCGATAGTCAGGGTTTGCCAACCTCTGCCTGGGAACCGCTTGCGGCCCACCTGGAAGCTGGCCGTAGTCTCTACCTGCCCACGGTCGATATCCACCACAAAACCCCTGCTGGCTCTTTGGCTGGCAGCCT
This sequence comes from Rothia nasimurium, assembly GCF_049068285.1. Lineage (GTDB taxonomy): Bacteria > Actinomycetota > Actinomycetes > Actinomycetales > Micrococcaceae > Rothia > Rothia nasimurium_I. The sequence continues at coordinate 81,797 of NZ_JBLKPV010000001.1, forward strand.
GTGGAGCACCTGGCGGGATTTGGGGCTGGGGAAGGATCTTCTCAACCAGCTGGTGCTCACCGAGCGGGGTAACCTAGCTGAAACCGACCCGGCCCGGGCAACAAGCGTCCTGAATCACCTGACCGAAACCGCCCGTGCCCTGTCTGAAATTGGCCAGGACAGCTAGCCAAAACCCGCTAAACTAGTCAGAGATTGCCCTCACCCCGCGAAGGAGAGTCCAGCGTGAAAGAAACCATTCTGGTCGTTGACGATGATGATGCCCTGTCAGAGATGGTGGGCATCGTTCTGGCCCAGGAAGGCTACGAAACAGTCTTCTGTGACGCTGGGGACCGGGCCTTTGATGCTTTTGTCACCCACCACCCCGACCTAATCCTGCTGGATTTCATGCTGCCGGGCATGGACGGGATCCAGGTGTGTACCCAGATCCGCTCCGAGTCAGAGGTTCCCATCATTATGCTGACGGCAAAGGGCGATACCGAAGATGTCGTCAAGGGCCTTGAAGCCGGTGCGGATGACTACATGACCAAGCCCTTCAAGCCGGCTGAACTCTTGGCCCGAGTCCGGGCCCGCCTGCGGCCGCGCGAAGACCGGGCCAACGAGCCCCTCCGGATCGGAAATCTGGTCATTGACCTGGCAGGCCATACCGTCAGCCGGGACGGCAAGGTTATCTCCCTGACCCCCTTGGAATTTGAGTTGCTGGCCAACCTGGCCCGCCAGCCCGGTCAGGTCATGACCCGCGAGGCCCTGCTGGGCAATGTCTGGGGCTATGAAAAGACCGTAGATTCCCGCCTGGTTAACGTGCATATCCAGCGGCTTCGAGCCAAGATTGAGACCGACCCCGAAAACCCTGAAATTGTGCTGACCGTGCGCGGGGTTGGCTATAAGGCAGCCCCGGCAGGAACCCGCTAAATCGTGACCAAAGCCAAGGGCAATCCGTCCTCACCTCCTTTAGGACGCCGCCCCCGCCAGTACCTGGGTGGGGTCAGGAGGCTGTGGAAACAGTCCCTGCAGTTCCGAGCAGTTGCCGCCTCGGCGGGGCTGCTGCTGTGCGCCTTTTTCTTTGCAGGTACCTTCATCTCCCACCAGATCGCCAATTCCCTGTTTCGAGACAGCCTGGACCAGGCCCTGGAAGAATCAGCTGCAGGTTTCAGCAACGTCCAAACCCTCATTAACGGGTCTGATGCAACCGGTCGTACTGAAATTCAACGCGAGGTTGCCCGCTTCCTGACCGTCCTGGAGACCAGCACCAGTGACGCTAACCGTCACTGGGTGCTCCTCAAAGACCCCAACGCCCCCACCGAAGGCTTTATCGCTGAACAGACCCAGGGGGCAGCCGTTAGCCTGGGGGATGTACCTGAAACCCTGGTGGCAAGCGTCAGCGAGGGGAACGGGATCTACTGGCAGTCCTCCCGCACTACCGGTTCGGACGGCAGCCAGAAGCCCGTGCTGGTGGTGGGGGCTAAGGTGTCGATTCCCCAGAATCCTGACTACACCCTGTTTTTGGTGTATGACCTCAGCCGGTCACAGACCACCGTCCAGTACATCAACCTCATTATCTGGATCGGATTTAGCGTCCTGCTGATTATTGTGCTGTCCATTGTCTGGTGGATTTCTCGATTCGTGGTGCGCCCGATTTCGTCCATCGCTATTACAGCTGAGAAGCTGGCAGCAGGGGACCTTGATCAGCGCGTCCTGGTACGCGGTCAGAATGAAACAGCCCGCCTGGGTATGAGCTTTAACCGCATGGCCGATTCCCTGCAGGACCAGATTTCCCGCTTGGAGAAACTCTCAACCATGCAGCAGCGGTTCGTCTCCGACGTCTCCCATGAGTTGCGTACCCCGCTGACGACCGTGCGTATGGCAGCAGATATGCTCCACGATAACCGGGAGAGCATGGAACCGATTTATCGCCGCTCTACCGAGCTACTGTACAACCAGGTGGATCGTTTCGACTCCCTGCTGGCAGACCTACTTGAGATTTCCCGCTTTGACGCAGGTTCCCAGACCCTAGATATCGTATCCGGGGACTTTATGGCTGTGCTGGACGAGGTCCTCAAGGGGGTTGAGCCCCACCTGGTCCGCACCCAGACCACCCTGACTGTTCACACTGAACACACCGAAATCATGGTTGATATGGACCACCGCCGGATTGAGAGAGTCCTCCGGAACCTTCTCTTCAACGCTGTGGAACACTCAGAAAGTAAGCCTATCGACGTCTATGTTGACGTCACGGACACCACCTTGGGCATCGCCGTCCGGGACCACGGTATTGGCCTCTCTCCGGAAGAAACCGAGCAGGTCTTCAACCGTTTCTGGCGGGCTGATACCTCCCGCAAACGTACCCTGGGTGGCACCGGCTTGGGCCTTTCCATTGCCGCCGAGGACGTCCGCCTGCACCAGGGCACCCTGGAGGCCTGGGGTATTAAGGGGCAGGGGGCCTGCTTCCGGATGACTATCCCGGTTGATCAGGACGTACCCATGGGGGATTCTCCCGTGCTGCTGAGCGGGGAGCCTGTCCCCGTTGAGCCCCTGGCTCTGACGGCCACCGGCCCCCAGCTCTTGCCTCAAGTACCCGACGCCCAGGAGCCCACAGATGCCTAACCTCACCCGTCGCGCTGCCTTGAGCCTTTCGCTCACGTCCCTGGCCGCGGGGCTCACCGCCTGCGCCTCGATCCCTACCAAGGGCGAAGTCAACCACTACGCTGACCCCCAGACCAGTGGGAGTCCTGAAGCTGCCGACCAGTCAATTACCGGCCCCCAACCAGGAGCCAGCCCTGAAGAGATCATTGACGGTTTTATCCACGCTGGCGTGGGGGCTAGGGACGACTACAAGGTTGCTAGGGAATACTTGACCTCTGAAAAGGCTGAATCCTGGCGGCCAGATGGCCGGACCCTGGTCTACAACTCCACCTACGCAGTGACCGCCGGTGAAGGCGGAGACTACACCCTGACCATTCCCACCAACACCATTATTGATAACCGGGGCTTGGCTAGCTCTTATACGACCCTTGTTGATACAGATATCAACCTCCAGCTGACCCAGGTGAATGGGGAATGGAGGATTTCTGAGGTTCCGGACGGTACGGTGCTGAGCCGGACCGAATTTACCGATATCTTCAACCCCTACACCCTCTACTTCTACGACCCCACCTTCACCTACGCTGTTCCCGATATCCGCTGGTTTGCGGAGCGAACCACTGTTGCAACCTCCCTGATTCGGGTTTTGCTTGAAGGGCCTGCAACCTACCTGCAGGGGGCCGTTGCCACAGCTATTCCTGCAGATACCCGGTTAGCCCGTAACTCTGTGCCCGTCAATAACGGAACCGCTGAAATTCAGCTCACCGGCGGCACTGCCCTGACCACAGCCAGCGCCCTGACCTTGGAGAGGCTGCGGACCCAGCTCAAACAGGTGCTGACAGCCCTGCCCTCGGTCAGCGAGGTGGAATTGAGTATTAATGACCAGGTGATCGATGCCCAGGAGCTCGAAAATTACCGGGAACCTGCTGTGAATCCGGCTATGCCCACCTACGTTGTAGCGATTGAAAATAACCGCCTGGTAACCCGCAACGATTTTGATGATGTGGGCAGTCAGCAGACCGTTGTCGAGGTTTCGCCCCTGGCCCGGATTACCCAGCCGGCTATGAACTACACCCAGACCTTCTTTGCCTACAGCAACGACTCTAGGTCTGAACTGTGGCTGGCGACCTCGGGCGAGTCCCGGTCAATCCACCGGGGGGAGGGAATCTTACCCTCAAGCTTTGACCACCAGAACTGGTTATGGATCGCTGAATCTGGCGGTTCCGTTCGGGTCTACCCTGTGGGCCAGGACACCGGCCAGGTGCGGGAAATCAGTACTTGGCTGGGGGAGGAAACCCTACACAGTTTTTCGGTGTCGCGGGATGGGAGCCGGGCCTTGATGGTCACCTCCCTGGGGGACGCTGACTATGCGGCTTGGGTATCGGCCATTAGACGGGACGACGAGGGCGCCCCGACTGAGCTGATGGAACCGATCCGGATTGCATCTGAGCTTAACCCCCGGGGGGCTGAATGGAACAGCGATGTTGAGGTCTTCCTCTGGAATGTTGAGACAACCCAGACAGAGATTGTCTCCCTGTCTGGCGTTGATACCCAGTACGACTCCCTGCAGGGGATCAACCGGATTGTGACCGGCAACGGGGTTGACCAGGCCCTGGCTATGACAAATGATGGGGGCCTCTATATTGTGGCAGGCCGGGGCTGGACCCGGATTGAGTCTTCCCTGCGGGAGGTCAATTACTCCGGGTAGGACTCGTTCACTAAGGGGCACCTGGCATAGCTTGCTGACTTTATCCACAGGCTTTGCCTGTAGCTTTTGGGCGCAGGCACTCTTGAGGGTATGAGTACTGACCTTTTGACCTCTTTTACCCAGACTCTTGAGCTGGCCTTCCCTAAGGTTTGCGCTAGTTGCGGTGTCTATGGGGAACCTATGATGAGCGCTTTTGCCCTGTGCCCTGTCTGCCGGCACCTCCTGGGGCTGGCGACCGTCCGGCCGGGTGCCGTTGACCTTCCGCGGGCCAAGCTGCCTGTTATGGCAGCTGGCCGCTACGAGCACGAACTGGCCAGGTGTTTACTTGCCTTCAAGAACTCTGGTCGAACTGATCTGGTGAAGTACCTAGCGCCTGCCCTGGTACGCTCTGTACTTCTTGTCTTAGGGGAGGTGGCTGCCCCCGGGCGGCAGGTTGCACTTGTTCCCCTTCCCTCGACCCGGGCCGCAACCCGGCGGCGGGGGTTTGCGCCTGCCCCTGAGCTGACCCGCTACGCCGTCCGGCAGCTACGGGCCATGGGTTATCCCGTACGCTGTGTGGAGGCCCTGGCCCCAACCCGCAGCCTACCTAGCAGCCAGATATGGGGGAGAGGCAGCTCCCAAAAAGCCCTGGGCCAGGACGCCAGGTTTTCCCGGATGCAGGGGCAACTCAAGGTCGGGAGCCCGAGAGGGGCGCTTTTGGGAAGGGCCTATGACCTGACCAACCTGACCTGCATTGTGACAGATGATGTGGTGACAACCGGGGCCTCCATGACCGAGGCCCACCGGGTACTCCAAGAAGCGGGGGCGACGGTGGTAGCCGGGGCGGCCATAGCTTATGTTCCCAAGCGACAGCAGGTAAGGGGTGAAGAATAGACCTCTTAGAAGTCCAGAACAAGAGCAATGAAAAAATGTTCGACCTGGGCTGAAACGCATGACTTGGAACACAAATGGGCGTACAGTTACCTTAAGGAGCCCAGCAGAGGGTTTCCCCAATACCAGGCCTTCACAAAGCCTTGTATTCACACCCCCTGAGAATGGAGGGAATTGTGGAACTCAACGTCACCGGCCGCAACGTCAAAGTTAGCGAGCGACTGCAGGAACACGTCGAAAGCAAGATCACCAAATTCGAAGCCCTGGGTGACAACGTCACTGACATCGAAGTCAAGTTCACCAAGGAGGGCCACAACGGCCCGGCTGTTATTCGAGTAGAAATTACCGTGGTAGGTAGGGGGCCGATTCTTCGAGCCGAATCAACCGGGCAAGATAAATTTGCGGTCTTTGATGAAACCTACGGCAAGCTGCTGGAACGTCTGCGTCGGGCCCGCGACCGTCGTAAGACCCGCCGCGCCGGTGGCAAGAACCCTGTGTCAGTCTCTGAGGCTACCGGTTCCCTGCCTGTCATCACTGAAGATACCTCCATCTCAGAGATTCATGTCAATGATCTTCCGGTTGAAGAAGCTGCCTTTGCTGGTGAATATGACCTGCATGAAGATGCCTACTCACCCGTAGAGATTCGCAAGAAGACCTTCCCTGCCGACCACCTCACCCCCGAAGAGGCGGTAGACCGTATGGAGCTGGTGGGTCACGACTTCTTCCTCTACGTCGATAAGGAAACCGGGGCACCTGCTGCTGTCTACCGCCGTAAGGGTTGGTCCTACGGTGTGCTGACCCTGTCAGACGAAGCATAGGTTTAGTGCCCCGACGCAGAGAATTTTATAAACAAGTCCCCCCTGGCTCCTCCTGGAGTCAGGGGGTTTTGGTGTGGCGAAAAACCAAGGGGCAATGACGGGAAAGAGCACGATATGTAGGACGGATATCAGCAAGTGTGCTCTACAATAGAGGAAGTAAGTGGCACCATTGTGCCCTCATTCACTTTCGCCTGAATACAAGGAGCAAACCTCAGTGGCATCTTTCTTGGAAAAGCTACTCCGCAGCGGTGACAAAAAAGTTCTCAAGCAGCTGCGTGCTTACACTGATGCAGTGAACTCACTTGAAGACAGCTTCGCTAGCCTGAGCGACGCTGAACTTCGCGCTGAAACTGATGCCTTCCGTAAGCGCATCGAAGACGGCGAAAAGCTAGATCTTCTGCTCCCCGAGGCCTTTGCGGTCGTCCGCGAAGCATCAAAGCGCACCCTCGGTAAGCGTCACTATGACGTTCAGATCATGGGTGGCGCTGCCCTGCACCTGGGCAATATCGCTGAAATGAAGACCGGTGAAGGTAAGACCCTGGTGGCAACTGCCCCGGCCTACCTCAACGCCCTCTCCGGCAAGGGCGTCCACGTGGTGACCGTGAACGACTACCTGGCTGAGTACCAGGCTAACCTCATGGGCCGTGTCTTCCGCTTCCTGGGTATGGAATCTGGTGTGATCCTTGCAAACCAGACCCCGGACGTCCGTCGCAAGCAGTACCTGGCTGACATCACCTACGGTACCAACAATGAATTTGGCTTTGACTACCTGCGGGACAACATGGCCTGGACCAAGGACGAGCAGGTCCAGCGGGGTCACAACTTTGCGATCGTTGATGAGGTCGACTCCATTCTGATCGACGAAGCCCGCACCCCTCTGATTATTTCGGGCCCCGCCATGGGCGAGGCTAACCGCTGGTACGGGGAATTCGCCCGTATCGTCAAGCACCTTGAAGCAGGTGAAGACTACGAGGTTGATGAGAAGAAGCGCACCGTCGGTATCCTGGAACCCGGTATTGACAAGGTTGAAGACCACCTGGGTATCGACAACCTCTATGAATCCCAGAACACCCCTCTGATTGGCTTCTTGAACAACGCAATCAAGGCTAAGGAACTCTTCAAGGGCAACAAGGACTACGTCGTCATGAACGGCGAAGTCATGATTGTGGACGAACACACCGGCCGTATCCTGGCTGGCCGCCGCTACAATGACGGTATCCACCAGGCCATTGAGGCCAAGGAAGGTGTCGAAGTCAAGGCTGAAAACCAGACCATGGCTACCGTGACCCTCCAGAATTACTTCCGCATGTACGACAAGCTCTCAGGCATGACCGGTACCGCAGAAACCGAAGCTGCTGAGCTGATGAACACCTACAACCTGGGCGTCGTTCCGATTCCCACCAACAAGGACGTTCAGCGTATCGACCAGCCCGATAAGGTCTACAAGAACGAAATCGCTAAGTTCGCTGCCGTCGTCAAGGACATTATTGAGCGCCACGAGAAGGGCCAGCCCGTCCTGGTTGGTACCACCAGCGTTGAGAAGTCTGAATACCTCTCAAAGCAGCTAGCTAAGGCCGGCATCCGCCACGAGGTGCTGAACGCTAAGAACCACGCCCGTGAAGCTGCCATTGTTGCCCAGGCTGGCCGTAAGGGCGCTGTTACTGTTGCTACCAATATGGCCGGTCGCGGTACCGACATCATGCTCGGTGGCAACCCCGAGTTTGAGGCCGTTGAGACCATGAAGACCCTCGGTCTTGACCCCAACAAGAACGCTGAAGAGTACGAGGCTAAATGGCGCGAGGTCCTGGAGGCTGCTGAGCAGGCTTCAGCTGCTGAGCACGAAGAAGTCAAGGAACTGGGCGGTCTCTACGTCCTGGGCACCGAACGTCACGAGTCCCGCCGCATTGATAACCAGCTGCGAGGCCGTTCGGGCCGCCAGGGTGACCCCGGTGAGTCCCGTTTCTACCTCTCCCTCTCTGATGACCTCATGCGTCTCTTCAACGGCCAGGCAGCTGCCCGCCTGATGGCCGGGGCCCCTGACGATACCGCCCTGGAGGCAAACATTGTCTCCCGCGTGATCGCCAACGCCCAGGGCCAGGTTGAGGCCCGCAACGCTGAGCAGCGCAAGAACGTCCTCAAGTACGATGACGTCCTCAACCGCCAGCGCGAGGCCATGTACAAGGACCGTGGCCGGATCCTGGAAGGCGATGACCTGAAAGAGCAGATCGGTAAGTTCCGTACCGAGGTTGTTACCTCAGCAATTGACGCCCACGTTGCTGAAGGCCACGCTGAGGACTGGGATTTTGAAAAGCTGTGGGAGAACCTGAAGACCATCTACCCGGTTTCCATTACCCCCGAGGACCTCTTCGAGCAGGCAGGGGACCGCACCAAGGTTACCCGTGAAGCTATTGTTCGCGAGATCCTTGAGGACGTTGAGCTCCAGTACGCTGAACGGGAAGAATCCGTGGGTGAAGAGGGCATGCGTGAGATTGAACGTCGCGTTGTTCTCTCCGTCATCGGTAAGCGCTGGCCCGAGCACCTCTACGAAATGGACTACTTGAAGGAAGGCATTGGCCTGCGTGCCATGGCCCAGCGTGATCCCCTGGTTGAGTACCAGCGGGAAGGCTATGCCCTCTACCAGTCCATGATGGGGGCTGTCCGTGAAGAGACCGTCTCAACCCTCTTCCACCTGGACCTGTCCAAGCAGCGCACCCACCAGTCCAACATCAAGCTGAAGATTCCTGCCCAGCCTAAGTTCCTGCAGTACTCGGCCCCGACCGAGCAGGGCGACACTGAGGTTCATACCGAAGAAGTCAAGAACCTGGGTATCGAGAAGCTCTCCATCTTCGAGAACCGCAAGAAGTAGCCTACCCAGGCCCAAAAAGGAGCCGGCCCCCGGAATCATCCGGGGGCCGGCTCCTTTTTGGTGGGTTGTTACAGCGCCTGTAACCTGGTGCTGCCACCCGGGCCCTGTCTTTTCTTAGAGGGTCTTGTCGGTTCCTAGGTAGCTGAGGATCTCCTGGTGGAGCAGGCCGTTGCTGGCGACCGCATTACCCCCGTGGGGCCCGTCCTGACCAGCAAGAGAGGTAAAACGGCCGCCTGCTTCAGTCACGATGGGCACCAGGGCAGCCATGTCATAGAGGCCGAGTTCTGGTTCGGCTGCTGCATCTACAACGCCTTCTGCCACCATCATGTAGGACCAGAAATCGCCGTAGGCGCGGGTCCGCCACACGGTATCGGTCAGCTCGATGAACTTGTCCCGGTTGCCCAGTTCTTTCCAGCCTGAGAGAGAGGAATAGGAAAGGGAGGAGTCTTCTAGCCGGTTGACCGATGAGACAGAAATCCGGCTGGCCTTGGCCAGGGACCGGCCGGTATAGGCTCCGGTACCCTCTGCTGCCCACCAGCGTCGTTGTAGGGCAGGGGCTGAAACGACACCAACGACGGGCTTGCCGTGGTCCATGAGGGCAATGAGGGTAGCCCAGACGGGGACCCCGCGAACAAAGTTCTTGGTGCCATCGATGGGGTCAATGACCCACTGGCGGGGGGAAGAGCCGGTCTCCCCAAACTCTTCGCCCAGCACAGAATCGCGGGTGCGGACGCGGGAGAGTTGGGAGCGGATGAGCTGTTCGGCTTCCCGATCTACTTCGGTCACCGGGGTCAGATCAGGCTTGGTTTCCACAGCGAAGTCGGCGGCTTGGAAGCGGGAGAGGGTGAGACGGTCGACGGCATCGGCCATGATGTGGGCCAGGCGCAGATCGTCAGTGTAGTTGCTCATGGTGTCTACCTTGGTGTGTGGGGAAGTGGGGTTTAGGAGGTGACGACGCCGAGTTCTTTCTCGGTATCGCCTTCAGTCTCATCAACGCGCAAGAGTTTACGCAGGGAGTCGAGCCGATCAAGGCCGGCAGCTCCTGCCTTCCCTGCCTGAGCGTAGGCGGTAAGGCCGCAGTCCTCGGCCGTTACCGAGTGGGTGCAGCCCTTGGGACAGTCGGCAGCGCCGGGGGCCAATTCGGTGAAGGCAGCAACCAGGTTCTCGGGGGAAACATGGGCTAGGCCGAAGGAGCGGATGCCCGGGGTGTCGATGATCCAGGTGCCCGGTGCGCCCTCTGACGGCTGGAGGGCTAGGGCTGAGGAAGAGGTGTGGCGGCCCCTGCCGGTTATCGCATTGACGTGGCCGGTGGCCCGCTCAGCGCCAGTGAGGGCATTGACTAGGGTGGATTTGCCAACCCCGGAGTGGCCCAGCAGAACGGAGACGCAACCGTCGAGGTGCTCAGAGAGTTGCTCAACCAGGGAGAGATCGAGGCCTTCTGAGCCGTCTTCGCTGGGGGCGCGGCCGTCCTTAGCCTTCGATAGCACGATGGTCAGATCAACGTCCCGGTAGTAGTCCAGGAGCCAGGCTGGGTGTTTGAGGTCCGTCTTGGTGATGCAGAGAATGGGGGTCAGACCGGCGTCGAAAGCAGCAGCTAAGGACCGGTCGATGAAGCCGGTGCGGGGTTCGGGATTTTCTGCCGCGACAACAATAACCAGTTTGTCTGCGTTGGCGACGACGACGCGCTCGATGGGGTCGGTATCATCGGCGCTGCGGCGCAAGAGATTGGTGCGCTCCTCAATGCGGACTAGTCGAGCCAGGGTATCGGGCTTACCTGATGTGTCGCCCACCAGGGCTACCCGATCACCGACCACAACGGGATTGCGCCGTAATTCTCGGGCCCGGACAGCTGTCACAACCCGCTCGCTTGCCTTCCCCTCGTCGAGTATGGCTGTGTAGCGGCCCCGGTCGACAGTAATGATGCGGCCGATTTCAGCTGTATCGTAGGTGGGCCTGTCCTTGGTTCGGGGGCGGGAGCCTTTTTTGTTGGGCCGGATCCGGACGTCCGACTCATCCCAGGTGCGGCGCATTAGTTCTCACCCGCCTGGCTTGCTTCCCACTGGGCCAGCATATCCTGCCACAGGCCGGTGAAGCCGGGGAGGGTCTTAGAGGTAGTCTCGACGTTTTCGACGACGACGCCGGGGGTCACCAGGCCGATGACGGCGGCAGCGGTTGCCATCCGGTGATCAGCATAGGTGCGGAAGAGGCCCCCTCGAGTGACAGGGGCCAGGACCCGGAAGCCGTCCTCGGTTTCTTCGGCTGTGCCACCGAGGCGGTTAATTTCGGCGGTCAAGGCTGCCAGGCGGTCCGTCTCATGGCCGCGCAGGTGGGCAATGCCCCGCAGGCGGCTCTCAGCGGGGGAGAGGGCAATCAGGGAGGCAACGGTCGGGGCTAGCTCGCCTGCTTCTGCCAGGTCTAGATCAACCCCGGCAAGGCCTGTTGCAGCGCCACCGGCTGGGCCGGTGACGGTCAGGTTGCCCTCCTGCAGGTCAACAGTGGCCCCGAAGAGGGGGAGGATTTTGCGCCAGTGGTCGCCACCCTGGGTGGTAACAGACGGCCAGCGGGGAACCGTTACACTCGCCCCCGTTGCAACGGCAGCCACCAGGAAGGGACCGGCATTGGACAGGTCAGGCTCAACCGTCACCTCAAAGCCGGGGAAGCCCCCCGGCGCCACAGTCCAGGTAGCCTCACCATCGAAGGCCACCTCAATGCCCAGCTCCCGCATGGTCTGGCAGGTCATCTCAATGTGGGGCATAGACGGTACCGCCCCGCCCTCATGACGCAGGGTAAGCCCGTGCTCAAAACGACAGGCGGCCAAGAGGAGGGCTGAGACAAACTGGGAAGAGCCAGAAGCGTCGATTGTCAGTTCGGAGACAGAAACTGCCCCTTGAGAAACCACCGTGAAGGGTAGGGCCGCGCGGCCGCCGTCCTCAACCTCAACACCCAGCCCCCGCAGGGCCTCAATCACAGGCTGCATAGGCCGGACGCGGGCGTGCTCATCACCATCGAAATCAAACCGGCCAGGGAGCAGGGCTGCAACCGGGGGCACAAACCGCATGACGGTGCCAGCAAGACCCACATCAATCGAGGCAGCCCGAAACTCAGGTGCAGAAAAATCAAGGGGGGTTACCCGCAGATCGGGGCCGAAGGGGCTACCTGTCTCGATTTCCTCAAAACCAGCCCCCAGGGCCGTGAGGGCCTGAATCATCAGGGCCGAATCGCGCGAATGAAGAGGAGCATGAATCACCGAGGGTGAATCAGCCAAGGCCGCAAGCAGCAGATAGCGGTTGGTCAGGGACTTAGAACCCGGAATCTCAACCCTAGCCTGGGCTCCGGGGACAACCGTGACCGTGGGGGCCAGCCAATCTCCATCTGCAATTGCAGTTACCTGCTGGGCATCAACCACTCTTTTCGAACCTGCTTTCTAGGGGTGCATAGACTCCTACCATTTTAGGCGGTAGGCTGGGGCAAGAGAAAACCCCGCACGGTAAAGGTGCGGGGTTTCTACACTCTGAGAAGATTTAGGCGCCGAGGACGTCAGTTACCTTCTGGGTTGCGTCCTGGGCAGCGGCCTGGACGTCATTTGCCAACCGGGAAGACTTCTGAGCAACCTGGTGACCCAGCTTGTTAGCCCGCCAAGCCAAAGAGGGATTGCCATCAGTATCAACTGCTGAAATAGCGATAGCACCTAGCAGGGAGCCATTGACCATGGCCGAGTGACGGCGGGTAGCCTTCTGGGCCTGGGTATCAGCCTCAGCCGCCCGGTACTCGACATAGGCGTTCACAGCCCCGGTGACAAGAAGCAGTGAGGACGAAACCCGGGGCAGCTTACCCAGGGCGAAGAGGGTACCGGCCAAAACCTGGGTTCCAGCCAGGGCCTGGCCCACCAGCTTTTCCTGGCCCCGCAAGACAGACAGTTGGGGAGCGGCAGTAGCAGCAAGGTCAACCACCTTAGCCAGGTGGTGGGAGGAATCAGAATCCCGCAGGCGGTCTACACCAGAGAAAATGAAGCTAGATGCCAGCAAAGGGCGGGCGATACGACGAACCAAAGACACGGTGTCCTCCTGAAAAATAGATCCCCAATAGGGTTGTCAGTACACTTCCTAGCTTACCCAGTGGCCAGCCCTTTAAGAGATATAAACACCCAGGGCAGTCAAAGTCGGAATAAAACCAGGCTAGCTCCGTTATACCCAGTACCCACTCGGGGAAATCCTCTACCCGGCCTAGGGTACAGTGGGAGCGGAAGAAACAAGCAACAGGAGGGCCATGACAGCAAGCACCACCTCCCCCACAACAGACCCCTCAGCCCCGCCGCGTCTGGGCCGCGCCACCGAGTCGGACACAAACGTCCTCATCGAAACTGATGCAGACCGCAAGGTGCGCTTCGAACGCGACGCCATGCAGTACCTCGACCAGCTCTACGCCGCTGCCCTGCACATGGCCCGCAATACCCAGGACGCCGAAGACCTTGTCCAAGAAACCTACATGAAGGCCTTTTCGTCCTTCCACCAATTCACCCCCGGAACCAACCTCAAGGCCTGGCTCTACCGGATCCTGACCAACACCTACATCAACGTCTACCGCAAACGCCAACGCGAGCCCTACCAAGCCAACACCGACACCGTCGAAGACTGGCAACTGGCAGCAGCCAGCTCCCACGACTCGAAGGGCCTACCGAGCGCCGAAAATGAAGCCCTAGCCCGCCTACCCGATAGCGATATCAAAGAAGCCCTGCTGGCGATCCCCGAAGACTTCCGCATGGCTGTCTACTATTCCGACGTTGAAGGTTTCTCCTACAAGGAGATATCTGAGATCATGGATTCTCCCATGGGAACAGTGATGTCCCGCCTCCACCGGGGCAGAAAACTCCTGCGCGATAAACTCACAGATTACGCAGCAGAGCGGGGTTACAAAGCCACCCCTCCAAAAACCCCAGCCCACGCACCAGCAGCCCCCCAGAAGGCCTAGAAAGGAGAAGACCCCATGACCGCAGAAGCAAGCAACCCCTGTGCAGAACGCCTAGCTACCATTTACGAATACATCGACGACCCGCTCAGCTGCCAGGACCTCGATGATATCCAAGCCCACCTAGCTGAATGCGCAACCTGCGCCCGCGAGTACGATCTCGAATGCATTATCCGGCAGGCCGTTCGCCGCACCTGTAAAGAAACAGCGCCCACCACCCTCAAAGCCCGCATCATGGGCTGCATAGACGACCTGCACGCCCAAGGCCACGAGTAGGACTTCCCCTTCTCCCCAATTAGACTGGGTAGCTCAAAGAAAAGGGCCCTCAATCATGTCGATTGAGGGCCCTTTTGACCGCCTTATGAGTTGGGGCGCTTACCGTGGTTTGCGCCACCCTTACGGCGATCCTTACGCTTACGACCGCGCTTGCTCATCGTAGCCTCCTTGATCAAGGTGGGGTACCGGCATTAACTGCCAGGTACAGAGGTCGGTAGTGTCACAAAGACACTTCTGACTATTTTCGCACATCTTAGCCGGGAATGCACACTACTAACTTTTTGGTCACGCCCGGCATGAGGGGTTTAGGCCGGTTCGGAAATCTGGAGCCAGTTGTACCAACCGCGGTGCAAAACCAGCCAGGCAATCAGGCCGTAGCCAGATTGGCCGGGGCGGCCGTCATTTGCTGCCAGGTCATTACGCCACTGTTCATGGTGCAAAAGGGGGTTGAAGGTATCAACATAGACGTGGTTGCGGCGGGTGACGACGTCCGCGTAGGCAGCTGAGAGGTCTGCAATCTTGCGGTTGCGCTCAGCATCTAAGGTCGGGGGAGGGCCGACGACCAGGACCTTGACGTTGTTCTGGGAGGCCATATCGACCATATTGGCCAGGTTTAGGCGGGAACGGGCGCTGGTGAGCCCGAGGTCAATGTCAAAAGTAGAGGGAGCAATCACGAGACGGTTCTCGTGGCCCTGGGCGAAACGGCGGGAGGCCTCTTCGAACCAGCGGGAATTGAGCTGCTCGCTACCTTCACCGGGGGCTGCCAGATTGTAGGCAGAGATTGAAGCTGAGTTCTGAGGGGTGCGGGCCATGACGCGACCGAACCAACCGAGGGTGCGGGGGTCGCCAACACCGGCGAGGAGGTCATCGCCAACGGCTACAAGTCGAATTTTTCGCTGATCCACGTGTGTCTTTCTGCGGGGCTGGTGGTGCCACCTGAGCGGCTACCCTGTTTTCATTATTTCTTAGTCTAAACCCTTGGTGCTGAGAGCGCACCTAGGGGCAGGGGTTTACTGCCTGTTTGTTACCGGGCAGGCTTCCTGCCAGCTGTGGAAAGCCCCCAGCCTGGTGGGCTGGGGGCTCTTCTCACGGTGGGGCCTAACTTTAGCGGTCGAAGACCTCTGAGATGAGGTTATCGAGTTCGCGCTGGTGGCGCTTGCCGGTGCCTGCAGCGGGTGAGGCTGCAGCCGGGCGGGAGATCAGGGCCATCTTGTAGCCAATCTGCGGGAGCAGGTTGACGGCCATGAAGGGCCACTGGCCCTGGTTGGCGGGCTCGTCCTGGACCCAAACTGCCTCGGCATGGGGGTAGGCGGCAATCTGTTCCTTGATTTCTGCGGCGGGCAGGGGGTAGAGCTGCTCGACACGGACGATTGCGGTGGTCTTGTCCCCGCGCTTGGCGCGTTCTGCTTCGAGGTCGTAGTAGAGACGGCCGGAGACAAAGACCAGGCGGGTGACATCAGCCGGGTTGAGGTCGGCGGTATCTGCAATGACGGGCTTGAAGCTGCCGGTGGTGAAGTCTTCAACCGATGAAGCTGCAGCCTTCAGGCGGAGCAGCTGCTTGGGGGTGATGACAATCAGCGGCTTGTGGGGGCGGGAGTGGGCCTGGCGGCGCAGCAGGTGGAAGTAGTTGGCCGGGGTGGAGGGAACAGCAACGGTCATGTTGTTCTCTGCACACAGCTGCAGGTAGCGCTCCATACGGGCTGAGGAGTGGTCAGGCCCCTGGCCCTCAAAACCGTGGGGGAGGAGCAAGACCAAGGAGGAGCGCTGGGCCCACTTCTGCTCTGCTGAGGAGATGAACTCATCAACGATGGTCTGGGCGCCGTTGGCGAAGTCACCAAACTGGGCCTCCCACAGAACCAGGGAGTCGGGGCGCTCAACGGAGTAGCCGTACTCAAAGCCCATGACACCGTATTCGGAGAGGAAGGAGTTGTAGATAGAGTACTTGCCCTGGTTCTCGGAAAGGCTGGCCAGGGGGTTCCATTCCTCATCGGTGACGGAGTCGTGCAGGACGGAGTGGCGCTGGACGAAGGTGCCGCGCTGGACGTCCTGACCGGTCAGGCGGACGTTTCGGCCTTCCAACAGGAGGGAAGCGAAGGCAGCCAGTTCACCAAAGCCCCAGTTGATGTCGCCCTCGGTAGACATGGCAACGCGCTGCTCTAGCAGCTTCTTGAGCTTCTTGTGGACGGTAAAGCCCTCAGGAATCTTGCCGAAGGCCTGGCCAATCTGGGCCAGGGTTTCAGCAGAAATTGCGGTCTCACCGGCAACGTGGACGGAGTCCTCGTTCTGCTGGGCTGCGGGCCGCTCGATGTTGGACACAGCAGCTGCATCTGCAGTAACCAAAGGAGCAGAAGAGGCCTGGGCCTCGTGGGTTTCGGTGAAGATCTGTTCCAGGCGGGACTGGTAGTCCTTGAGGGCGCGTTCTGCCTCTTCCTGGGAGATGTCACCGCGGCCAACCAGGGCCTCGGTGTAGATTTTGCGGGTTGAGGGCAGCTCCCCAATCTGCTGGTACATCTTGGGCTGGGTCATTGAGGGGTCATCGGCCTCGTTGTGGCCGCGGCGACGGTAGCAGACCAGGTCAATGACGACGTCCTTCTTGAAGGCCTGGCGGTAGGCGAAGGCGATGGCACCTGCCCTAACAACTGCCTCGGGGTCGTCCGCATTCACATGCAGGACGGGGGCCTGGATCATACGGGCGATGTCGGTGGAGTAGGTGGCGGTGCGGCCGTCGCGCGGGGTAGTGGTGAAGCCAACCTGGTTGTTGACGACGATGTGGACGGTACCGCCGGTGGTGTAACCCTCCAGCTGGGACATCTGCAGGGTTTCCATGACGATGCCCTGGCCAGCAAAGGCGGCATCGCCGTGGACCAGGATGGGCAGGACGGGGAAGCCGGTGATGCCCTGTTCAGCCAGGGTGTCCTGCTTGGCGCGGACGATACCTTCTAGAACCGTGTTCACCGCTTCAAGGTGGGAGGGGTTAGCGGCCAGGTAGACCTGGGTCTGGTTGCCGTTGTGGGAGGTGAAGATACCCTCGGTGCCCAGGTGGTACTTGACGTCACCGGAGCCGCCGGTCAGGCGGGGGTCCATCTGGCCCTCGAACTCACGGAAAATCTGGGCGTAGGACTTGCCTGCAATGTTGGTGAGCACGTTGAGGCGGCCACGGTGGGCCATACCAATGCCAACGCCTGAGAGGCCGGCGTCCGCTGCCTCTGAAATCACGGAGTCCAGCAGGGGAATGAGGGACTCGCCGCCTTCCAGGGAGAAGCGCTTCTGGCCCAGGTACTTGGTCTGCAGGAAGGTTTCGAAAGCCTCCGCAGCGTTCAGGGTGCCCAGCACACGGAACTGCTCGTCACGGGAGGGCTTGGTGTAGCCGTGCTCCAAGCGGTCCTGGAACCACTGGCGTTCTTCGGGGTTCTCGATGTGCATGTATTCCACACCCAGGGTGCGGGTGTAGGCCTCGCGCAGAAGCTCAAGAATCTTGCGCAGGGGCAGGGTTTCCTTGTCTCCGAAGCCGCCGGTGGGCCAGTAGCGGTCCAGGTCCCAGAGGGTCAGGCCGTAGTTTTCTAGGCGCAAATCGGGGTGGGAGAGCATCTGGTAGCCGATGGGGTTGGTCTGGGCAACCAGGTGACCACGGACGCGGAAGGCGTGAATGAGCTGCTGGATACGGGCAACCTTGGAAATTTCTGCTTCGGGGTTGACCTGGTTGTCGCGGGCCCAGCGGACGGGTTCAAAGGGGATACGGAGGTCTTCAAAGATTTTGTCGTAGAAACCGTCGCCACCGAGCAGGTAGTGCTCAACTATCTTGAGGAACTCACCGGAACCAGCGCCCTGGATGACCCGGTGGTCGTAGGTTGAGGTCAGGGTCAGAATCTTGGAAATTCCGTTGCGGGCCACGATCTTCTCTGAGGCCCCCCGGTATTCGGCAGGGTAGTCCAGGGCACCTGCACCGATAATGGCAGCCTGGCCCTTGGAGAGGCGGGGCACAGAATGGACGGTGCCGATACCGCCGGGGTTGGTGAGGGAGACGGTGGTGCCCATGAAGTCGTCGAGGCCCAGCTGGCCCTTGCGGCCCCGGTCCACGATGTCGTTGTAGGCAACCCAGAATTCTGAGAAGGAGAGCTTTTCAGCTGCCTTGATATTGGGTACAACCAGGTTGCGGGACCCGTCGGGGCGGGGGATGTCAATGGCCAGGCCAAAATTGACGTGGGCGTGCTGGATTGCAGCTGGCTTGCCCTTGGCGTCCTCCCCGTAACTGACGTTCATAGAGGGGAAGGCGTCCAGGGCCCGGATGATGGCGTAGCCGATGATGTGGGTGAAGGATACCTTGCCACCGCGGGTTCGGGCCAGGTAGGAGTTGATCTCGGTGCGGTTGTCAATCAGAAGTTTGGCGGGGACGGCGCGAACAGTGGTTGCGGTAGGGACGGTCAGGGACTCGTCCATATTGGCCGCTACAGCCTTTGCGGGGCCACGGAGGGTGATGATCTGGTCTTCTTCGGGCGCGGTGCTCACAGGTGATTCCTTCTGGGCTGAGGGCTTGGGTGCTGGGGGTTGGGAGTCGGTGGTCTGGGCGGGGGCAGGTTGCTGGGGCTTATCGGGGGCTTGGGCCGCTTGCTGCTGCGGGGCTGGGGCGGACGTTTGAGGGGTAGCAGGTGCCTGCGGGCCAGGGGCTTGTTGGGCGGGGGGTGCCTGAACAGGGGAATCCTGGGTGGGCGAGGCACTGGTGCCGGCCCACTGGTCGAATAGGGGCCACCAGGAAGCATCAACGGAATGTCGATCCTGTTCGAACTTTTCAAAAAGCTCTTCGACGAGCCACTCATTGCCCGAGAATTCTTCGGGCACTGTATGTTCTGGCTGGTTTGGCACTGCTTCGCCTCTTCCAATCTTGTCTCTCTACGCGTAGCCGGCCTGGTGTCGGGACATCAGGCCGGGCGGTGCACCGCACTCTCCCTTGGGCGCGTGATGCATCGCATATCTTTGTCTAGTTTAGGAGCCTTGCGGGTTTACGTCCAACGCGGTGTCTCAGTGTGACATGCGCCAGCAAACAGAGTCCTTACGTGAAGCTGTATTTAATTCAGGTTTCTGTGCTTTTGGTGGGGTAAAACGGGTGATAAAGGGGCTATCGAGTGATACATCTGGTTGGTTTGTGTGGGTTTAGGGAAAATGCCGTCGATGGGTTTGGTCTGCTGAAATTCAAGACATTAGCTGATAGGCCAAATGAAAGGTAGTAGGCTGAGCTTCATCTCGTGGGATTCGCTAGAATGGTGAACTATGGAAGATCCTTCTAGTTGCAGCCTCGTAGAGCTGCCTGCACGAGCGCCTAGGCGCCAGAATCTAATGAATAACTTAGCTAGCCCCCGTCCTGCGGGCACCACCGGCAATCTGGCGGTGATCCGATAAATGGAATGGCTTCTCCTCATCGTCGGTTTCCTCCTGATCCTGGGAACCGGCTTCTTCGTGGCAGTAGAGTTCTCGCTCGTTGCCCTAGACCAATCAAAGGTCCAACAAGAAATTGACCAGGGCGATTCCGGCGCTCATAAGGTGATGACCTGCCTGAAATCTCTCTCAACCCAGCTCTCAAGCTGCCAGTTAGGTATCACAATCACCACCCTGTTGACCGGTTACACCCTCGATAGCGGCATTAACGCCCTAGCCGGTGAAACCATCGCCTCCTGGGGCCTGCCCCCAGCCTTGGCGTCCATAGCAACCCTGGTTTTCTCCATGGGTATAGCCACCCTGCTCTCCATGATTATCGGTGAGCTTGTTCCCAAAAACCTTGCTATCGCAGAGCCCTACCGGGTAGCCCGGGCCCTGGCCCCCGGCCAGCTGCTCTTCACCGCCGTGATGAGCCCTATCGTCCGCACGGCTAACGGGTCAGCAAACTGGATCCTGCACCGCTTCGGTATGGAAGCCAAGGAAGAACTCTCCGCGGCCCGTTCCCCCGAAGAGCTTTCCTCAATGGTGCGCCGCTCAGCTGACCTAGGCACCCTGGATTCAGATACCGCCCGCTTTGTCGATAAGACCCTATCCTTTTCGGAGCTCACCGCAGCGGACGTCATGACCCCCCGCCGCAAGGTCATCATGCTCGAAGATACCGCTCCTGCCAGCGAAATTATTGACCTGGCCCGGAAAACCGGCCACTCCCGCTTCCCCCTCTACCGCGAAGACCAGGACAACATCGTGGGCGTTGTTCATGTGAAGAAAGCAGTGGCCCTGCCCCGAGAAAAACGGGACCAGCTTGAAGCGGGAACCCTCATGGAGGACGTATTGCAGGTGCCCGAAACCGTCCACCTTGACTCCCTGCTCATGCAACTGCGAGAAGGTGCCCTGCAGCTGGCAGTCGTCCTGGATGAATACGGCGGTACCGCAGGTATCACCACCCTCGAAGACCTGGTTGAGGAAATCGTGGGTGAAGTCTCGGACGAGCACGATATCAACTCCATGGATGAGCGTCCCCTCCGCCTGGGGAACGGCGATTACCTCTTCTCTGGCCTGCTACGGCCCGATGAAGTCTCTGATGTTATCGGTGGCCTGGATATTGAAGATGACCCCTCCTACGAAACCATGGGAGGTTTCATGATGGACCGCCTCGGCCGGGTCCCTGAAACCGGGGATATCGTCCCTGTGGAAGGTGGGATCCTGCGCGTAGAAAAGATGGAACAGCGCCGGGTAGATCGAATCCGCTATGCTCCGGTGGTTGAACCTGAACCAGTAGATGAAACTGTCTCCCGGAAGGAGGGCACCCGATGAACGACTGGTTAGCTATCGCCCTCCTCTTTGTCCTGCTGGCAGGAAACGCCTACTTCGTGGGCGCCGAATTTGCCATTATGTCCACCCGCCGGTCCCAGGTCGAACCCCTGGCAGAAGCAGGCAACAAGCGGGCCGTCACCACCCTGTATGCCCTAGAGAACGTCTCTTTGATGCTGGCTACCTGCCAGCTCGGCATTACGGTCTGCTCCCTGCTGATCTTGAACGTCTCAGAACCTGCTATCCACCACCTGGTTGCTGGGCCCCTAGAATCCCTGGGGATACCCTATGAATTCGCTAGCGCCATTGCCTTCATTTTTGCCCTCATTCTGGTGACCTACCTTCACGTCATCTTTGGCGAAATGGTTCCCAAGAACGCAGCGGTCTCCTTGGCAGCTTCTGGTGTAGCCCTTTGGATTGCCCCCTCCCTGGTCACCCTGTCTCGGATACTCAAGCCCTTAGTTGGCCTGCTCAACTGGATAGCTGACCACACCCTCCGGCTAATGAAAGTCGAGCCCAAGGCAGAAGTCGCTTCAACCTTTACCTTAGATGAGCTGCAAAATATCGTGGCCCAATCCACTGCTGAAGGTACCGTCGATGACGGGTCCGGCGTCCTCTCAGGGGCCCTGGAGTTCAGCTCCAAGACAGTGGCAGACATCATGGTGCCCGGTGACAAACTGGTAACCATTACCTACCCCTGCACCCCGGCTGACCTCGAAAAGGGGGTTGCCCAGACCGGTTACTCCCGTTTCGTCATGACCGACGAAAAGGACGGCACCTACATGGGCTACCTGCACATCAAGGACGCCCTGGTCTACGACAAGGAACAGCAGGACCGCAATATCCCCTGGTCTCGGCTGCGACAGATGTCGATTGTCAAACCCACCACCGAGATTGACGATGCGCTAGCTACCATGCAACGCAACCGGGCCCACGTCTCCCATGTGGTCGACGCAGGAGGCCGCAGCGTCGGCGTCCTCTTCCTTGAGGACGTTTTGGAAGAGCTGGTCGGTGAAATTAAGGACACCACCCAGGAGCACGTCCGCCGCCGAACCGAAGCCGCCTCCCGGCAGGCACCTGACCAGTAGGTTCTATCCCCACTGAAAAACCCACCGGTGATCAGCCGGTGGGTTTTTCGGTCAGGGGGTAGGGGAGAGGGAAGCTGTGATATCAAGTACCGATCATTTATTTGCGAACCATTCGCATATAAGAGTAGGCTGGGCAGGTATCTACCACGCGATGTAAGGACGGCTATGAAGAAGCACCTTTCCACCCTATCCCTGCTGGCAGTAGCAGGCCTTACCCTGGCAGGCTGCGAATCTAACTCAAGCACTGCCTCTTCCAGCACTGCTTCTTCAAACTCCGATACCCTCACCGTCGTCACCAGCACCGATGTCTACGCTGACATCGTTGAAGCGGTGGGTGGCGACCTTATAGATACCACCCCCATCATCGCCTCTACCGCCGTAGACCCCCACTCCTACGAAGCCACCAGCCAGGACCGGCTCACCGTCAAGGACGCTGACCTCGTCCTGATTAACGGAGGCGGCTACGACTCCTTCCTGGAACACATGGCCCAAACCGATAACCCCGACCAGGTGCTCGTTGATGCCGTCAAGCTCTCCGGCCTCTTTAGCGAAGAGGACCTAGCCCACATGGCAGAAGAGCACGCCGCCCACGAAGGTGAAACTGAGGAAGAGCACGCCGCTCACGTCCACAGCTACAACGAACATGTCTGGTACGACCTAGAAACCATGCAAAAAACTGCCCTGCAGGTCGCTGAAGAACTGGGCAAACTCGACTCAGCCAACGCAGAAACCTACAAGGCATCAGCAGCAGAATTCTCCGCCCAGATCGATGAACTCATTGGGCGCGTTGCCGCCCTCAATACCTCTGAGCGCACCTACATTGCCACAGAGCCCGTCCCCGGCTACCTCCTAGAAGATGCAGGCTACACCGACGTCACCCCCAGCGACCTTATCGCCGCTGTGGACTCCGACAGTGACATCGCCCCCCTCACCATGCAGGAAACCAAGGACGCTATCACCGGCGGCACAGTAGACCTGCTGGCCTACAACGAACAAACCCAGACCGCTCAGACCACCGAAATCTATACCTTCGCCCAGGACTCAAACGTCGCAGCAATCAGCTTCACCGAGACCCTCCCCGAGAACACCGGGTTCTTGGACTGGATGAAGGCCAACATCGATAACCTGGAAAAGGCAGAAGCATAACCCCTATGGCTCACCACGAGACAAAGCTCGCCCCCGCCCTCCACATCACTGGGGGCGGGCTTTCCTTTGGGCACCGCACCCTCTGGCAAGACCTCAACCTGACCATTGAAGCAGGTGAATACTTTGCCGTCCTCGGGCCAAACGGCTCCGGTAAGTCCACCTTCATCAAGGTGGTGCTGGGCCTAACCCAGCTCTCCCAAGGCAAAATCTCAGTTCTAGGGGCCCCCGCCCGCCTAGGCAACCAGGCAATCGGTTATATCCCCCAACAAAAGGCAATCGGAACCGAGATGCCCCTGCGGGCCCGGGACTTTGTGGGCCTGGGGGTTGACGGGCACCGGTGGGGAATCCGGCTCAAAACCAGGGCCTACCGCGAAAAAGTTGACGAACTCCTCGAAGCGGTAGGGGCCAGCGACTACGCCAACGTCCCCGTCGGCCTGCTCTCAGGCGGCGAACAACAACGCCTGCGTATCGCCCAAGCCCTGGCCAATGACCCCCAAATCATCCTGGCCGACGAAGCCCTCCTCTCCCTGGATCTCAACCACCAGTACGCGGTTTCAGATCTGATTCACCGCTATAACAAAGAACACGGGGCCACCGTGATCTTCGTTACCCACGAAATCAACCCCATCATTGACCATGTAGACCGGCTACTCTACCTAGCTGGCGGACGGTTCACCGTCGGCTCCGTCCAGGACGTCATGCGGACAGAGGTCCTCACCGGCCTCTACCAAACCCCCGTCACTGTAATTGAAACCAACGGCCGCTATGTGGTTGTGGGCGGCGAACACGGGGAAGCCCACCACCATTGCGCTGACCCCCTAGACTCAACCACCCCTGGCCATAAAACCCTCATCTCCGCGAAAGGCACCCTGCCCCGATGAACCTCACCGATATCCTGAGCCGGGTCTTCGTCTTCGACCGCTACGGGGAGCTGCTGGCCCTTTTGAGCCAATCCATCCTTGCCGGGGCCATTCTGGGCGTCATCGGGGGATTTGTAGGCCTCTTCGTCATGCTCAGGCGTCATGCCTTTGCCGTCCACGCCATAGCTGAAATGTCTTTCGCAGGCGCTGCCCTCTTCCTGCTACTGGGCTATAACGTTGTCACCGGGTCCCTGGTCGGATCAATTATTTCTGCCCTCCTCATAGCTTTTATGGGGGCCCGCGCCCACGAAAACGATTCAGTCATTGGGGCCCTCATGCCCTTCGGCCTGGGCCTGGGAATCCTTTTCCTCTCCCTCTACTCGGGCCGGGCAGCCAACAAGTTTTCCCTCCTCACCGGCCAAATCGTATCCGTTGACTCAGCCCAGGTCACTACCATGGCGGTCGGAGGACTCATCATTATTGGGGCCCTAACCCTGATGTGGAGGCCCCTCATGTTCGCCTCCCTCGACCCCGTCGTCGCTACTGCCAAGGGGGTGCCCCTGCGACTCCTGTCTATCGCCTTCATGGTAGTGCTGGGTATCGCAACAGCCCTGTCGGTCCAGGTCGTCGGCTCCCTCCTCGTCCTAGCCCTGCTCATTACCCCAGCAGCCGCAGCCCTGCAGGTTACAGCCTCCCCCCTCAAAGCCCTGATCCTCTCGGTTCTGTTTGCCGAGCTGTCCATGGTGGGCGGAATCCTCCTGGCGCTCGCAGGGTCCCTGCCGATTAGCCCCTACGTCACCTCGATATCCTTTATTATTTTCGTGGTCTGCCGCATTATCCGGGCGGTCCGGCAACGTCATTCAGCCTCAGGTCGGACGATCGAGGAAGCTGCTGAACAGACCCCAGCATAAGACAGTGGCCAATCGCCGAGGCTTCAGGTAGCTGCGGCGGCAAACCTGTAGAGAAAAGTACCCGCACCTTGGAGGTGCGGGTACTTTTGCTTCTAGCTGTTAGAGGCCAGCGGTTTCAGCGCAAGCTGCGCAGAGGCCTGTCATTTCGATGACGTGTTTGACCTGCGTAAAACCGTTCTTCTGGGCAATGTTCAAGACAAGGCTCTCAAGTTCAGGGATTTCAAACTCCTTGGCAGCCCCGCAGTTACGGCACAGAATATGGTGGTGGTGGTGTTCACTTTCACACCGGCGATATATGGCTTCGCCCTCTTCTGTTTTGAGGGCTTCTACTTCACCGGTACCCACCATGGATTGAAGCAGGCGATAGGTGGTGGCCAGGGAGACCTTGTGGCCGCGTGAGAGCATGAGCTGGTGCAAATCCTGGGCAGAAATAAAGTCTTCGAGGGTTTCAAGGGTTGCGGTGACCACCCGGCGCTGTTTGGTGTTGCGTATCTCGACGGGCTTGCTGCCTGATGACGCTGGATTCGAGTTCACGAGTCATCTCTCTCTTGCTGGTTCTGTCTTTCTGTGCCCTACTGTACACTAGGTTCCCCAAGGCAGCCCGGGCCCTCGCGCCGGGCGAAAACCATACGTTACTTACCTGCAGGTCGGGCCAGGAGCCAGAGCAGGTAAGCGCCGCCCAGTGCACCTGTGACTAGACCCACCGGTAGCTGAATCGGGGAAAAGAGATGCCCCGCACCATAATCAGCCCAGGCGAGTAAACCAGCCCCCAGCAGGGGCGACTGCCACAGAGCCGCACCTGGCGTTGCCCAGAGTCGTCGGGCAATCTGTGGGGCGATGAGGGCTATAAAGCCGATCGGCCCGCCTAGGGCAATGGCGCCTGCGGTGAGGAGGACAGCTAGGGCCAGCAGGAGATAGCTAACCCGGGTAACCGGTAGGCCAAGCCCAGCTGCTATGTCATCACCCAACTCAAGTATGCGGATGCTGCGGGCAGCTATAAGGGCAGGTATCAGCAGGAAAATGAGTGAGGCAGTGATAGGCGCAGTCTGCGTCCAGGTCAGAGCGTTGAGAGAGCCGTACTGCCAGGTGCGAGCGACCTCAGCGGCTTCAAGATCAGCCCGGGTTAGGAGATAGTCGTTGATTGAGGCCAGCATGGCGCCAAGTGCGATACCCACCAGAATGAGCTGGTGGGCTAAATTTCGGCTCCCCAGATGCGCCAGCACAAGGGCAATAATCGCGGTAAGAAACCCGCCAATGAGGGCACCAGCAGCCACCCCGATACCGGGAGAGCCAGATGCTGCTGCTGGAACCACCAGCATAATGGTGAGAGCACCGGTCGCTGAACCCGTAGTGAAACCGATAATATCGGGGCTACCCAGGGGGTTACGAGAAACAGATTGAAAGATCATACCTGCCAGCCCCAGCGCTGCACCCAGCACCAGCGCAGCTATCAGCCGGGGTAGTCGCTGATTGAGCAGAATATGAGCATCGAGCCCGCTGCCGCGACCCGCTACTGTTTCAAATATCTGGGGGAGCGACAGGGAATAGGTGCCGGTGGTCAACGATAGCCAGGTTACGCCGCATATCAGAACCAGCACACAAGTAGTAGCCAGGGGAGCTCTGGTCCCTTTCACACGCGGTCTCATGGTTGAACCTCTTTTTGCTGGCCGCCTACATTCTCGGCCTGGTGTGAGTGCTGGCTAAGGCGGTGCGCTGTCGGGCAGGAGCGGGGGCGCTCGTGGCGCAAAACGAGGGACAGTAGGACGGGTGCTCCAATCAGCGCAGTGACGATACCGACTTCAAGTTCGGATGGAGCCACCACCAGGCGACCGATGACATCAGATGTGAGTACTAGTACGGGCCCAAAGAGTAGGGAGAGAGGCAGGATTCTAGTGATCCTGCTTCCCAGCAGCAGACGAAGGACATGTGGAACCACCAGCCCGACAAAGCCGATAGGCCCTGCCAGGGCGGTTGCCCCACCGCAGAGCAGGGTGATGGCAAGCAGAGTCAGAAACCGCACCTGCCCGACGGGCACGCCCAGGGCGGCTGCGACGTCCTCACCCATCAGCAGGGCGTCGAGGGGCTTCAGGACAAGAAAGCCCAGGAGAAGCCCCAGACCAATCAGCGGGGCGACCGCCCCGACCTGCTCATAACTGCGTTCAGCCAGCGACCCTACGACCCAGAAACGGTGGGACTCGAAGGCTGAAGAGCTGAACATGGTGAAACTGCCGGTGATCGCTCCGGCGCAGGCACTGAGGGCTAGGCCGGTCAGGAGCAAATGGGCTAAGGGGTCGCTGGAGGGGGCAGGCCGTGCCAGACCTATCCAGCCCACCAGTACGGCAGCTAGGGCCGCACCCAGACAGGCTAGCCAGAGCCTTGCGCTCAGGGAGCTAAGACCCAGTAGGGCAGCGCCAGCAACCACAGCAAGCGCAGCCCCCGCATTCACCCCTAAGAGGCCGGGTTCAGCTAGGGGGTTACGGGTTAAAGCCTGCATGAGCACCCCGGCAACCGCAAGACCTGAGCCCACCAATAGCGCTGCTAGAGCGCGGGGCAGACGCAGCTCCCATACAATGACGGAGGCTACGGAGCTGTCGGGTGACAAGAGGGCTTTGATGACATCAGCCAGAGGAAGCGAACGAGAGCCCACAGCCAGACTTATCGCAACCAGTAGTCCCAAGAGGGCAAGACCCAGGGCGAAACTGCCCAGGAGAGAAAGGGCGCTGGCAGGCCGCTTGCCAGCAGCAGAGCAGCTTGCCTCCAGAGAGCGGGCAGAGTCTGCCAGAGGACGCCTGTGGGCGGGGAAAAGTGGGAACACGATGATGTTTCTCTAGGTGAGACAGGAATTTGAAAAGTAATTAGGTTAGCCTATCTTAAGTCTATGGCTACTCTAACTTCAAACACAGCTCGTACTATCTCACTCTGTGTAACCCTCACTGCCCTGGCGCTCACCTCGGCCTGCGGTTCCGCCTCGACCACCGCTGGAACTGATACATCCTCTGGTTCTAGTGCTGCGGCGTCCGCACCCTCTACTTCTGAGGCAGTTGCAGCACCCACTCTCCTCCCCGAAGGTATGGGCTCCTCTGAAGCCGACGGGGTCTTCCCCCGCACCGTCTCCCACTTCGGGGGCGAAACCACTATCGAAGCCCAGCCCCAAAAAGTTGTGGTGCTCTCCACTGGCCAGCTCGACGACGTCCTAACCCTCGGGGTAGCTCCCATCGCCTCTACCACCGCCACAGACGCTGAACTGGTACCTGCCTACCTGAGCGAAGAATACGGGGATGATTTTTCCAGCCTCAGCGACCTGCAGACCGTCGGCACCCGCAAGGCCCCTGATACCGAAGCAATTGCCAACCTGGCCCCCGATCTCATCTTGATTAACTCCACCAACAAGGACGAGGCCCTCATGGAGTCCCTGCAGGCTATCGCCCCTGTGGTTGTGACCGAGGGGACCGGTGTGAACTGGAAACAGGACTACCTGCTGATTGCTGCGGCCCTGGGTAAGACCGGTGAGGCCCAGGCTGACCTCAATGAATATGCCGCCCGTGCAGCTGCCCTGGGGGAGAAGGTCGATGACTCCACTACCTTTTCCTTCCTGCGCTACACACCCGACCGCACCCGCATCTGGGGCGTCTCAAGTTTCATCGGTTCCATTGCAGCGGATGCGGGCCTAGCCCGCCCTGATTCCCAGACCTTCGCCGATACCTCACAAGATATTTCTGCCGAACAGCTCGATTTGGCGGACGGTGACTACCTCTTCTACGGGGCCCAGGGTGGGGACGCTGCGGGGCTGACTGACGCTGCGCTCTGGTCAAGTCTCGGTGCTGTTGCCTCTAACTCCGCCTACCAGGTCGATGATGAAATGTTCTATCTCAACGCCGGTATGACCGCTGCCAACGAAGTGCTTGAGACTCTCGAAGAAACAGTGGCCACTAACTAGTCGGACTGTGGTGGGAGCTACTAGGGTGGTAGGTATGAAACTTACAAAATACACCCACTCCTGCGTCAGACTTGAAAAGGACGGTGCTGTGCTGGTGCTCGACCCCGGAAACTTCTCCGAGGTCGAGCAGGCCCTGGCCGGGGCCAACCATATTCTGGTAACCCATGTGCACCCCGATCACTTTGACGAGGGTAAGGTCATCGCCTTTCTGCGAGAGAATCCTGAAGTAACGATTCACGCCCCTGCAGCTGTCATTGATGCCGTGCTAGCTGCCCTGCCTGAGGCTCTTGCTAAGACCGTTGAGGCTGACGGGGAGCTGGCTCTCTCATCCTTCTCCATTAAGACCTTTGGCGGCAACCATGCCGTCATCCATCCCCTCTTGCCGGTAATTGACAACGTGGGCTATCTGATCGACGATAACCTCTTCCACCCCGGCGATTCCTTTGTGGTGCCCCACGGCATTGAGGTGAAAACCCTGCTGGTGCCCATTCATGCCCCCTGGAATAAGATTCAGGAGGTTATTGACTTCATCATCGCTGTTCGCGCCCCGCGGGCCTTCCAGATTCACGATTCCCTGCTGGCTGATAGCGGTCGAAACATGATTGTGGGCCATGCAACCAACTTCGGTAAGAAGTACGGCACCGCTTTTGAGTACCTGGCCCCCGGCGATTCTGTAGAAATTGAGGAGTAGAGTCCATGAGCACTGTTTTTACCAAGATTATTAACCGCGAGCTGCCCGGGCGCTTTATCTGGGAGGATGAGCAGGCTGTGGCTTTCTTGACCATTGAGCCCTTCCAGTACGGCCATACCCTGATCGTTCCCAAGGCTGAAATTGACCACTGGGTTGACCTGCCTGAGGACCTGTCTGCCCACCTCTTTGCCGTTGCCCAAAAGGTGTCGAAGGGCCTGATGAAGGCTTTTGAGCCTACCCGGGTTGGCATGATTATTGCTGGCTTTGATGTGCCCCATACCCATATTCATGTCTGGCCCGCTGCTGACCAGACCGAGTTCACCTTTGAGCAGGCTAACCGGAACCCTGATGTTGCTGCCATGGATGAGGCGGCGGAAAAGTTGCGGGCTGCCCTGGTTGAGTTGGGCTACGGTGACTCCGTGCCTGCCTAGCCCGCCAGTAGGTACCATCTACATGAGAAAAACCCACGAACTAGGTGGGTTTTTCTCATATAGATGGTACCTAGGGTAGGGACGGGCGGGCGGGGCTAGGAGTTCTTGATAGCCTCCAGGGCCTCGCGCAGGGCCTTACCCACCCGTTTTTCACTGACGGTGTAGGCCGTGCCCAGTTCCTGGGCG
Source organism: Rothia nasimurium (assembly GCF_049068285.1). Taxonomy (GTDB): domain Bacteria; phylum Actinomycetota; class Actinomycetes; order Actinomycetales; family Micrococcaceae; genus Rothia; species Rothia nasimurium_I. Next base: position 111,868 of record NZ_JBLKPV010000001.1, read on the forward strand.
AAGAAGCTCACCCGTAGCTCTTCAATCATCCAGCCCACCTGCTCTAACTCGGGGGTTGGGCTCACGCCACCTGGCAAGGACTGCACAGCCTTATCGTAGGCGTCCTCAAGTTCCTGTACCGTCAGCATGAGCTGGTTATCCCGGTTGACGTTCGGCCCTAGCTTCTCAATGCGCTTGGTGATGGCCTTCAGGTAGCGGGGCAGATGATGAAGCTGCACCGCACCGGTGGACGCCACAAAGCCCGGGTAAACCAGGTTCTCCAGCTGGCTCTTCATATCGCTCATGGCGTGAATAACCGCCAGGGAGGTGGACTTCTTGATGAGCTTCTGCACCTTGGCCGTCTCAGAGAGAATATCGGCTACCAGCTTGGTGATCACAAAGACCGTATCAATCAGCTCAGCCCGCACGCTGTTAAAGAGAGCAGTGTATTCATCCCGGGTAAAGGGCGGGGTAGCTGGGGTGAGCTGGTCGATTGCCGCGACCGTACAGTCACTGATCAAGGAGTCAATTGACCCGTGGGGGTTCTGGGTGAAGACCAGTTTTTCCCGGTTGTTCAGGTGCTCAGAAACGTAGCGTTCAGGTGAGGGGGTGTTGAGCTTGAGCAGGCGGATGACGCCCCCGCGCTGGGCGGCGGTGGCCTCAGCTTCGGTGGGGAAAATCCGAACCGCCACGCTGGAGCCCTCATCAACCAGGGCCGGGTAGCCGGCCACCGTCTGGGTGGCAATCACTCGTTCGACCTTGCGCGGCAGATCCTGCTCCGGCCAGTCGGTCAGCCCCGAAACTTCCCGCACAGCCTTGCTGCTGGAGCCCACCGGGGCGGACGTCTGGGCCCCCTTGGCCCCGGACACGGGGCTACCAGCGGTGCTGGGAGCTGCAACCGACTTGCTACCGGCGTCCTTGCCTCCCTTTGTGCCCGCAGCAAGAGCCGCCATCTTACCCATTGTCTCGGGGCTAGCGCCCAGCGAAGCTGCCAGGGCAGAGCGAATCTCAGCGTGCAGGAGCCCCTGGAGCTCAACTAGGTCCTTACCCTCGCCCAGAATCTTGTTCTGGTGGTTGCGTACCTGGAAGGTGAAACGCAGGTGCTCGGGCACAGCTTCCCAGCTGAACTCGGCCGGGTCTACCACATGCCCCCGCAGGCGGCGCAACACCAGGGCCAGGGACTCAGTGAGTGAGTCGGTGGCGGGGGAGTAATCGGCATTAAGTTTCTCAACGGCCTGGCGGGCAACGTCCGGGGCGGGAACAAAATTCTTTCGAATCTGCTTGGGCAGGGACTTGATGAGGGCCGTCACCAGCTCCTGGCGCAGGCCCGGAATCAGCCACTGGAAAGGAGCAGGTTCAAGCTGACCCAAGAAAAGCACCGGAACCTGCACGGCGATACCGTCCGTCTGGGTCTGGGAGGAGCGCACCCCGCCAATCTGCACGGTGGGAGCGTACTCGTAGCGCAAATCCAGGGCAAGTTCCCCGCCGGAGGTGCGGGCTATCCAGCTGCGGGGGAAGAGGGATTCGTCGTAATCGGCGGCCTCTTCGTCAATCAGGTTCTCGGGGGTGAAATCGAGCAGGTGCTCGTTGACCCGGCGCTCGTCCTTCCACCAGCGGTCAAAGTGGCGTTCAGAGACAACATGCTCAGGAATACGGGCGTTGTAGAAATCAAAGAGCACAGAATCATCGACCCGCAGATCGCGGCGGCGCAGGCGGGCTTCAAGCTCCTCAACCTCAGCCAGAGCCTTCTGATTGCGGGCAAAGAAGCGGTGACGGGTCTGCCAGTCACCCTCCACCAGGGCAGACTGAATAAAGATCTCCCGGGCAGCTACCGGGTCAACCCGCCAGTACTGGATCCGGCGGTCAGCAATAATGGGCAGTCCCAGAAGGGTGACCTTCTCATGGGCCAGCACAGAGCCCTGGCGGGACGACCAGTGCGGGTCAGAATAGGAGTGTTTCAGCAAGGAGCCACCCAGCTCCTCTACCCACTCAGGCTCAATCTGGGCATTCACCCGGGCCCAGAGACGGGAGGTTTCCACCAACTCGGCAGACACCAGCCAGACCGGCTTCTTCTTAAAGAGGGCTGAACCTGGGAAAATCGCAAACCGGGTGCCGCGGGCGCCCCGGTATTCGTGCCGGTTCTGCTCATCCTGCATACCGATATGAGACAGCAGACCAGCCAGAAGAGACTTATGAATCTCAGCTTCCGTATTGGTCAGGTTGATCTCCCGGCCAGGTCCTACGGTGATGCCCGCGCTCTTACCAATATCGCGCAGCTGGGCAAAGAGATCCTGCCACTCCCGAATACGCAGGAAGTTCAGGTACTCCCGGTGGCACATCTTGCGGAACTGGCTTGATGACAGCTCCGCCTGCTTTTCATTGATGTACTGCCAGAGCAAGAGGAAGGACGTGAAATCGGACTTCTCATCCTGATAGCGGGCGTGCAGGGAATCGGCCTCGCTTCGGTGCTCGGCGGGGCGCTCGCGGGGGTCCTGAATGGTCAAGGCAGCAGCCAGCACCATAATTTCCTTGGCCACCCCGCGCCTGGCACCTTCGACAATCATGCGGGCTAGGCGGGGGTCAACGGGCAGGGCCGCCATGGCCCGTCCGGCGGCGGTGAGCGGTGAGGACGGACGCCGCCCCCCTCTACCGCCTGCCGTGCGCGATTCGTGGGCGCGGACGTCCGCACCGCCTCTACCGGAGGTAGCAAGCGCCCCGAGCTCACGCAGCAGGTTGACTCCGTCGTTGATGGCGCGGGTTTCGGGCGGCTGCACGAAGGGGAACTTTTCGATGTCTGCGGGGGACTTGACCACACCGATAGCGGTCATCTGCAAAATGACCGCCGCCAGGTTGGTGCGCAGAATCTCGGGGTCGGTGAACTCAGCCCGGGCCGCAAAGTCCTCTTCGGAGTAGAGGCGGATGGCGATACCGTCGGAGACACGGCCACAGCGGCCTGAGCGCTGGTTGGCCGAGGCCTGGGAGATGCGTTCGATGGGGAGACGCTGCACCTTGGTGCGGGCAGAATAGCGGGAGATACGGGCGGTGCCGGTATCGATCACATACTTGATGCCGGGCACTGTCAGGGAGGTTTCTGCCACGTTGGTGGCCAGCACGATGCGGGGGCGGCCGCCGGGCTTGAAGACCTTGTGCTGCTCAGCCATAGAAAGTCGGGCGTAAAGGGGCAGCACCTCATAGTTGCCCAGACGCCGGGTGGAGCGAACCATATCCTCAATGGCGTCGGCGGCGTCTCGGATTTCGCGCTCGCCGGAGAAGAAAATCAGGATGTCGCCTGGGGCTTCGTCAGCTAGTTCCCGAATAGCATCCAGGACACCGTCAATAGGGTCGCGGTCTTCGTCCTCTAAACCGTCACCGGCGTCCGCTTCGTCTTCCCCGCCGTCGCCGGTGCGGGGCTCGCTGAGGGGCCGGTAGCGGATCTCAACCGGAAAGGTACGCCCGGAGACCTCGATGATAGGCGGGGCATCGTCGGGCAGGGTGGCTTCGGCGATTTCTTTTTCTTCGGCGCTCAGGCTCTCATCGACAATGCCAATACCGGGCACGAAGCTGGGGGAGAAGTGGCGGGCAAAGCGCTCGGGATCAATGGTGGCTGAGGTGATGACGATTTTCAGGTCGGGGCGCTGGGGCATAATCCGCTTGAGGTAGCCCAAGATGAAGTCAATGTTGAGGGAACGCTCGTGTGCCTCATCAATGATGATGGCCGAGTACTGGCGCAGCAGCTGGTCGTTTTGGATTTCGGCCAGCAGAATACCGTCGGTCATGAGCTTGATAGCAGAGCCCTCGCCCACCTCGGAGGTAAAGCGCACCTGGTAGCCGACCGTCTCACCGATCTTCTGGCCCAGTTCTTCAGCGATGCGTTCTGCTACCGAGCGGGCAGCTAAGCGGCGGGGCTGGGTATGGCCAATCATGCCCTTCTCTGCCAGACCCAGTTCCAGGAGCATCTTAGGTAGCTGGGTGGTCTTACCGGAGCCGGTTTCACCGGCGACGATGGTGACCTGGTTATCGCGGATCGCTGCCATGATGTCGTCCCGGCGGGCTGAGACGGGCAGGGCTTCTGGGTAGGTGATTTTCTCGGGAATCAGCGGGGTGTAGGGGCGGCGGGGCTGGTTCTGCTTCTTCTGCCCCTGCTTGCCTCGGGGGCGGGAGTCCCGGCCCCGACGCTGGGAGCGGGCAGGAGCGTCCTTCCCCTCATGAGATCCGGACGCCTGCTTCCCCCTGCCACCGCGCTTTTTGGCAGGCTGGGGTTCGGTGGGCTCGGAAGCGCGGACGCCCGCGCCGTGCATAGCAGCGGCGATGGCAGACAATGAGGGGGCGGGGGTACGGGAAGAATCTGAACTAGACATACTGCCCTCTATTTTAGGGCAGAGCAGCTGCTACGGGGCAGGTTTCACTGGGCGCGTGAAGCCTATCGACTATAGTCGACAAAAACTTCAAAAGGGAGAAGTTTATCGACTATAGTCGATAAACCCTGGTGAGGAGCAGTCGTGCCCCGCCCTCCTGCCGGTGGGCAGGGGAACGGGGCGTGGGCGTCCTTGCGAAAAATTAGAGGCTGGCAGCCACAGGAAGGACAAGCTCCATCATGTCGGTGAAAGCGGTCTGGCGTTGCTCGGCGGTGGTCTCAACCCCCTTGAAGAGGTGGTCAGAGACAGTGAAAACAGAGAGAGCCTGCACGCCAGCGGCAGCCGCAACAGCGTAGATACCGGCGGTTTCCATCTCAACAGCCAGCACACCCATTTCAGCCCACTTAGAGGCGTCGGAGAAGTCAGAGCGGTAGAAGACATCGGACGACAGCACGTTGCCTACGTTAAGGGTCTTGCCTTGGGCCTCGGCTTCCTTGGCCACAGCAGATAGCAGGGGCCAGGACGCGGTGGGGGCAAAGGTTCCGGGGAGTTTGTAGTGGTGCATGAAGTTAGAGTCGGTTGAAGCAGCTGAGGCGACGACCAGGTCGAAAAGGTCAAGGCCCTCTGCCATGCCACCGCAGGTGCCGATACGGATCAGGTTCTTCACGCCAAAGGTGTGAATGAGCTCGTGGGCGTAGAGGCTGGCCGACGGGATGCCCATGCCGGTGCCCATAACAGAAATGCGCTGGCCCTTGTAGTCGCCAGTGAAGCCGAACATGTTGCGCACGGTGTTGAACTGCACGACGTTCTCAAGGTAGGTATCGGCAATGAACTTGGCGCGCAGGGGGTCACCGGGCAGCAGGATAGTTTCGGCAATTTCAGCGCCGTTCGGGGCAATGTGCGGGGTGTTGACGGCTTCAGCCATGTCATTCTCTTTTCGTGAGGTAACAACGATTGTGGGCTTCTCTCAGTTTACCTGCTGGAGTCTGCAGTGTTTTAGGTAAGTACGCCCCTCGGGGTAAGAGTTGAGCTCAAGAGAGTTCAGCACAAGTGCAACGTCTGAAGGACGTGTCTGCCTGAGCAAACACGTCCTTCACGTTGAGTGATGAACCCTGGTACGCTAGCGGGCGCGACGCAGGGTGAAGATGGTCAATCCACCGAGGCTGAGCAGGGTAGCTAGCATCAGTAGGGAAACAAGTCCGGGGGCACCGGTTGCTGCAAGGACCGATGCTCCTGACCTAAGAGGTGCAGGTTGCTCCTGCTGGTTCATGCCGCCAGAAGTTTTCAGCTGTGAAGAGGAATTCGCTGCTAGGTGGGGGAGCGATGAAACCTGCTGGGCACTTGCCTGAGAAGATTTATGGGTCTGGGAGCCACTGGTTAAGGTTGCAGGCTCCTGACCTCTGGAGCTAACTGGGTTCGTAGCTTCTGCTGTAGGTACAGGTGATGCTGAATTCTCTGGTGCTTCGTCTGTACCGCTGGGTGCTTCCTGCGCCTGCTTGCCTACCACAAATGTGTAGGTTCCACGGTTAGATTCAACTGCCTGCCCGCCATCACTGGGGACCCCGCTAGCCTTGACCGTAACGGTGTAGGTTCCAGCCTTGGTGAAAAGCCAGTTGGTGTGTACATGGCTCGGGAAGCCCTGATTGATGATTGAACCCTTTTTCAGCTGGTACTCTCCGTCGCTGAAGGGTGAGGTCATCCCGGCAAACGGTGAGACACTAAACATAAAGATGTCGCCGGGACCAGTGACGTCCAGAAATTCAAGATTAATGGAAGAGAAATCAGGTGCTACAGCTGAGGTGTCCCACCCCATGAAAGGCAGGGTGTCTTGTGATGTGCCGTTTTCGCTGATGAAGTACCCTGCAGGAGCTAGCTGTTCGGCGCGGCTGGCAGGTAGCTCCGTGTAGGCAGTTTCAGCGATTGCCATGGTGACGCTCTCGGGAGTTCGCATGACGTAGCCCTTACCTGTGCCGTCCTTGGCCGCAAGCTGTAAAAGACCGCCTTCAGCAGAGATGTTGAAGAGGTCAACGTGGCCAGCGTGAATGGTGACAGGGTCGGTGCTGAGGGTGGGAGCCTGTGTGGGTTCGGGGGAGGGGGCTTTGGTCGGGTCAGTGCTGGGCACGGCAGTGGGGTCTGGTGCCGCAGGAAAGCTGGGGCTATCCGTGGGTGTAGGCTCTGGCTGATGATCTGGGGCAGGTGTACCGAGAGGCAGGGAGGGAAGATCAGGACGGGTATCGTTGCTGTTCTTCTCTACCCGGAACATTTCGGTGAAGGGTTCTGAGCGTACCTCGGTGCCATCTGACTTCACACCGACCGCGTACCCGGTCATGGTGTAGGTGCCTGCGTGTTCAAAGTACCAGTGGGCGTGGGCGTGGCCCAGAATGGGCAGAGTTGCTCCTGGTTCAACATAGTATCGCCCGTCAGCAAGGAAAGGCTCTGTGGCGAATTCATCGTCGTCGTTGAGGGGGTCGTTACCGAACAGGGCGAAGGGGGCAGGGCCGGTTGCTTCGGTGAATTCAATTCGGATTGATGAGAAGCCATTATCGCGGAAGCCGGGGGCATTCCAGCCCGGTTCAAAATAGTGTTCTGCTTCCCAGCTAGCGGTGTAGTAGCCTTCCGCACCGTTGCGATCCAGGCTGGTGAAGTTGTAGTCGGTTCCGTAGGTGGATTCCCCAATGACAAAAACTACTGAATTGGGATCGTAGAGAGTGCTACGTAGCCCGTTGGCAACTTTAACTACTGGTTTTCCGGAGTCCGTCAGGACGTAAAAACCGTCTGTGTGATCTTTGTAGAGTTCTATGCGGCCTTCGTTTGCTGTAGCTGACGGTAGGAACAGTGCCGCCAGTAGGAACACAAGGAAGGTTGTGAACCCTTTGCGAAGAGTGTGCATGTGGGGGGGGGCTTTCTAAGTGGTTGAGATGGAAGAAGGTTGAGTGTCTGAATGGAGTGGACACCTTAACTACTATATAAGAATGATTCTCATTATCAATATTGGCTCAATGCTCTCCGTAAAACTTCCGCCCTCAACCTCAAGCCTCGGCAGAAATCCACATGTCGGGTAGACAGGCGCTTACATCAGGAATCAACCACCGAGCTTCTGAACTGAAAGGCTTCTTCTAAACTGGGATTATGAAACTACGCCACTGGGAACACTCAGACGCTCTTCCCCTGCTTGAGATGTATCGCACCACAGCAGACCTAGAGCGGCAGATGCCAGCCCTGACCAGTGAACAGGACGCCTTGAACCTCATCGAAACCAGCTACCTACCGGCCGACAACCGGGCTATATTTTGCCTCAGCGATGAAGGGAGGCCCGCAGGGCTGGTGGGGCTCAACTACACCGCTCGTACGGACGCCGGTGCCTGGGATAGAGCCTGGGTCTACTACTGGATCGCTGACCCCTACCGCGGGCAGGGCTACACCAAAGCTGCCCTCACCGCCGTCTGCAACTGGGCTTTAGGCGAAACCAGCCCGGCACCTACCTCGCCTGTCCTCGATACCGGCCTACTGGCGTCCTTACCCTCGCCCCACCTCCGCCGCCTAGAGCTGGGCTACCGCACCAACAACCCCGCCAGCGGAGCCGTCGCCGCCGCGGCCGGCTTCCAGATTGAAGGAATCGAACGGGAAAAATTCCTCTACGCCGGGCAGACCTACGACGCGGTAATCGCCGCTAGGCTCCGCAAGGACGGACGCGCCCCGGCCAGTCTGCACGGTCACCAGGGCAATTGCCGCCCCGGCTTCCACCATGTAGAACTCTGGACCGAATCTTTGGAAACAGCCCTGCCCTCCTGGGCCTGGCTCACCCAGCAACTAGGGTGGACGCCCTACCAGGAATGGCCTGGTGGAATCTCCTGGCAGGCTCCTGACGGCTCTTACCTTGTCCTCGAAGAATCCCTCGATGCCAGTGGCTCCCACGACCGCACCCACGCTGGTCTCAACCACCTGGCCTTCACTGTGCCGTCCGCGGCCTTGCTCGATACGCTTCGCAGCGAGGCTACCAATCACGGCTGGAGTGAACTCTTCACAGACCAATACCCGCATGCAGGAGGCCCCGACCACTACGCCCTCTACCTTGAAAACAACCAGGGATTCGAAGTAGAACTGGTCGCGCCAAATCCCCGCACTTAGTCTGAAAACCCCGCAACTAGTTGCGGCTAAATCAGAATAAATGCGGATAGTTAGGTGGGGCGGGCCTTTCTTCACGCCGGGCACAAAAAGAGAAGGTATGCCAGCGCTTCGCGCATTCTGGCATACCTTCTCTTTTTGTGCCCTCGAAAGGATTCGAACCTTCGACACCCAGCTCCGGAAACTGGTGCTCTATCCACTGAGCTACGAGGGCAATATGATGATCAACCCAGTTAATCATGTTTAGCAGCCTTCGCAAGCTCGGCTGATTCGTTTGGATTTCTGATTCGCTTCGCGGAAATCCTCACTCATCTGAGCTACGAGGGCAACACTGAACCTTCACTATGGAGAGTGAATCTCAGACTCGACTACTCTACCAGAAAAACCACCCCCCAATGCAAACCCAGTACAGTAGAAGCAAAGATCAGCGCACCGAAGGGCTGAAACCCATGACCACACTCACCGGCAACTACGCCGGAACCAGCCACCCATCCCAAACCTTTGACTTCTACCCGCCCAGCGCACCCACCGGCGACCACCACCCCGTCCCCCTGCTCATCTACGTCCACGGCGGAGCCTGGCGCTTCGGCGACAAATCCACCTTCCTCCTGGCCGACAACGGTCTACACCGCGTCCGCGAACGCTTCGCCCACGCAGGCTACGCCACCGCCTCCATCAACTACCGCCTCAGCCACGAAGCCCTCTTCCCCGCCCAAATCAACGACCTCAAAACAGCCATCCGCTACTTCAAAACCAAAGCCCAAGACTTCGGAATCGACCCCAACCGGATCGTCCTGGCAGGCGGATCAGCAGGCGGGCACCTAGTCCAGTTAGCAGCCGCCACAGGCCACCTCAACGAACCCTACCTCGAAGGCCTCACAGCCCCCGCGCTCGCAACCCGGGCAATCGCAGGTGAGCCGGACTCGTCCGTCCGCTGTGCCGTCTCCATCTACGGGGTCAGCGACCTCCGCACCATCTTCGATGACCGCGTCGCCTGGGGATTCCCCTACGACCACCCCGAGGACGACGGCGCCGAATGGCGGTTGCTTGGCTCCACCTTCCCCGCCCCGGCAGGCACCCCAGCAGAGGTCAACTGGGCCAAGGCCCACCCCATCGACTACGCCAAAGAGGCAAAGAAAACAGGGGAGCGAAACCACGCCCCGGTCTACTACATCCACGGCAGCGGGGACACCTGTGTGCCTCCCAACCAGTCCGTCCATGCCCACCGGGCTCTCTCCGCAGCCGGAATTCCCACAGAACTCACCCTCATTGGCGGTGCAGAACACTCAGACCCGGCCATTTACGCCAGCGAGAGCACCTGGGAACACATCATTCGCTGGGTAGGTCAACAGCTCACCCTGTAGACTTGACCCTATGACTCCCGAAGAACTCTCAAGTGCAATTGACGGCGCGCTGACCGCAGCGTTTGAAGCCGGTGAACTGACCCTAACCGACGGCGAAACCGCCCCCGCTGTGCGCGTAGAGCGCCCTAAGAACCGCGACCACGGCGACTGGGCCACCAACATCGCCCTGCAGATTTCCAAGAAGGTGGGGAAGAACCCCCGCGAGGTAGCCCAGATTCTGGCTACCCGTATCACCGAGCTTGCCGGTGTGGCAAGTGTCGATATCGCAGGCCCCGGCTTCCTCAACATCACCCTGGACGCCGCCGCCGCAGGTGAACTGGCCAAGACCATCGTCGAGCAGGGCTCAGCTTTTGGCGCCAACCAGACCCTGGCCGGTCAGACCATCAACCTGGAGTTCGTCTCAGCTAACCCCACCGGCCCCATCCACCTGGGTGGCACCCGCTGGGCCGCCGTCGGCGACTCCCTGGCCCGTATCTTTATCTCCCAGGGTGCCAAGGTTGTGCGCGAATACTACTTCAACGACCACGGCAACCAGATCGACCGCTTCGCCCGCTCCCTACTGGCCCGCGCCAAGGGCGAAGAAGCCCCCGAGGACGGCTACGGTGGCGAGTACATCACCGATATCGCCAACCGGGTGCTAGAGGTCCGCCCTGACGCACTTGAGGCTGAGGACCCCCAGGAAGTCTTCCGTGCTACCGGTGTTGAGTTCATGTTCGAAGACATCAAGGCCTCCCTACACGACTTCCACGTTGACTTTGACGTCTACTTCCACGAGAACTCCCTCTTTGAAAACGGCAAGGTCGATGAGCTGCTTGAAAAGCTCAAGGAGTCTCAGAACCTTTACTTTAAGGACGGCGCCTGGTGGCTCAAGTCCACCGATTTCGGCGACGATAAGGACCGCGTCGTCATCAAGTCGGACGGCAACGCAGCCTACATCGCCGGTGACATCGCCTACTTCCAGGACAAGACCAAGCGCGAAGAGAACCCCGCTGATCTAGCTATCTACATGCTGGGTGCTGACCACCACGGCTATGTAGCCCGCCTCAAGGCAGCCGCTGCCGCCCTGGGCGATGACCCCAACATGGTTGAAGTCATGATCGGCCAGATGGTCAACCTGGTCAAGGACGGCAAGCCCGTGCGTATGTCCAAGCGAGCCGGCACCGTGGTCACCCTCGAGGACCTGGTTGAGATCGTTGGCGTTGACGCTGCCCGCTACTCTCTGACCCGCTACTCGGTCGACTCCAACATCGACATCGACCTTGACCTACTGACCAAGCAGTCCAACGAGAACCCGGTCTTCTACGTCCAGTACGCCCACGCCCGCACCTGCGCTATCGCCCGCAACGCTGAGGCCGCTGGCGTCACCACCGACTCGGTCGACACCTCCCTGCTGGATTCTGAGGCCGATAACGCCCTGCTAGCTGCCCTGGGCCAGTTCGCCGGTGCCGTCAAGGAGGCTGCTGACTTCCGCGAGCCCCACCGCGTGGCCCGCTACCTGGAAACCCTGGCCGGGGCCTACCACCGCTGGTACGGGGTCTCCCATGTTGTCCCCAAGGGCGACGAAGAGGTTACCGACCTGCACCGCACCCGCCTGCTGCTGAACAACGCAACCCGCCAGGTTCTGGCCAACGGCCTGGGCCTGCTGGGCGTGAGCGCACCGGAGAAGATGTAAATGGGCGCAGAAGCCGCACTGTTCAAGCCTGACTGGCTGACCTACCCGTCCGCCCCGGCCGACCTCGACCCCGTGATTTGGATGCCCTCCTTCACCCGCTCTGAGAGCGGCGAACTTGAGGCGGACGGCACCCCCGTCAGCAGCCTGGTTGCCGACTTTGGCACCCCCGAGTACGTCTTTTCGGAGACCACCTTCCGGGCCCGCGCTGCTGAGTTCCGTTCAGCTTTTGAGACTGCTTTTGAAAAGCACGGGGCCGAGGTTTCGGTGTACTACGCCGGTAAGTCCTTCCTGGCAACAGCTGTTGCCAAGTGGGCTGAGGAAGAAGGGCTGTGCCTGGATACCGCCAGCGGCGGTGAGCTGGCTATTGCTATGCGCGCCGGAGTTCCTGGCCAGAAAATCGCCCTGCACGGTAACAACAAGTCAGCGAGCGAAATTGCCCGCGCCCTGCGCTACGGGGTAGGACGCCTGGTGGCCGACTCGGTGCCCGAGGTGCAGCTGATTGCGCAGGTAGCAGCCGAACTGGGCGTCACCGCCCCGGTTATGCTGCGGGTGACCCCGGGCGTCCATGCCTCAACCCACGACTACATTGCAACCGCCCACGAGGACCAGAAGTTCGGTCAGTCCCTGGCAGCCGGTACAGCCCCCCTGGCCGGCCTGTCACCTGAAGAACTTGCCAAACTGGGTATCACCGCAGACGATGCCTACGCTACCGTGGCTGCTGCCCTGGCCCTGGCCAGCGAGCATATCGACCTGCGCGGTTTGCACTGCCACATCGGCTCACAGATTTTTGAGGCCGAGGGCTTTGGAAAGGCCGCTGAAAAGGTGCTGACCTACATGCAGCAGCTCAACGAACGCTTTGGGGTCGTGCTACCCGAAATCGACCTGGGTGGCGGCTACGGTATCGGCTACACCGAGCAGGACACCCCGCGCGGTTCAGCTGACATCGCCACCGAACTTGCCGATATGGTCTCTAAGACCTGCGCCAATGTGGGCATGGCTATTCCCCACCTGTCCTTTGAGCCGGGTCGCTCCATCTCGGGGCCCTCGGGCATTACCCTGTACACGGTGGGCACCATCAAAGACGTTGCGATTGAGGACGAACACGGGGATACCCGGGTGCGCCGCTACGTCTCGGTCGATGGTGGCATGAGCGATAATCCCCGCCCGGTACTCTACGAGTCCGATTACGCTGTGATCCTGGCTAATCGGGCCCCGGAAGGGGAGCAGATTCTCTCCCGCGTGGTGGGCAAGCACTGCGAATCCGGCGATATCGTGATTCGTTACTGCTACCTGCCAGCTGACCTGGCAGCGGGCGATATCCTGGCTGTTCCGGCCACCGGCGCCTACAACCACGTCATGGCCTCCAACTACAACTACCTCACCCGCCCGCCGGTGATTGCGACGGCTGAAGGCAAGGAACCCCGCGCCATCATTCGCCGCGAAACCGAAGAGGACATGCTAGCCCGCGACCTGGGTTTGGTCTAATAGTGGATCTCACGGGCAGGGTTGCTTCAACCTCACAGGAGCTGCCCTGCCCGTCCTCCTGCCCCGTGCGTCCTGCCAGAAAGCCCTTAGAGGGTAAGGCCGTAATGTGGACGTAGAGGTGCAGTAACACTGTAATACTGAAAGAATGTAAGCACGAAGCAGGGCCAAGCGCAGTCCACCCCGTAGGGTAGTGGACTGACCCCCTCAACACCCCAATTGTCAGGAGAGGCCATGAGCACTTCCCCCATCAAAGTAGCGCTGCTGGGCGCCGGTAACGTCGGTTCGCAGGTAGCTCGTATGCTCACCGAGGACGCTGCAGCCCTGCGCGACCGGATTGGTACCGATGTTGAACTCATCGGCATTGCTGTCCGCGATACCACAGCCCAGCGTCACTACAATGCAGCCCCTGAGCTGTACACCACTGACGCAGACACCCTGATTGATGCTGCGGACGTTGTCATTGAGCTGACCGGCGGTATTGAGCCTGCCCGCTCCCGGATCCTGCGGGCCCTGAATGCTGGTAAGTCCGTTGTTTCCGGTAATAAGGCCCTGCTGGCCAAGCACGGGGTGGAGCTGGCGGCAGCTGCCGCTAAGAGCGGGGCCCAGCTCTCCTACGAGGCGGCTGTAGCAGGTGCTATCCCCATCCTGCGCCCCCTGCGTGATTCCTTGGCCGGTGACAAGATCACCCGCGTCCTGGGCATCATGAACGGCACCACCAACTACATTTTGGACCAGATGGACACCACCGGTGCCCAGTTCGCAGACGCCCTGGCTGAAGCCCAGCGCCTAGGCTACGCCGAAGCTGACCCCACCGCTGATGTTGAGGGCCACGACGCTGCCTCCAAGGCCGCTATCGTCGCCTCCTTGGCCTTCCATTCTGACTTCACCATTGATGATGTCCACTGCGAGGGCATTACCTCCATCACCGCTGACGATGTGGCCGCAGCCGCTTCGGACGGCTACGTCATCAAGCTGCTGGCCGTTTGTGAAAAGGACGGGGAGGGCGTCAACATCCGCGTCAATCCCACCCTGGTTCCCCGCAGCCACCCGCTGGCCTCCGTCCACGGGGCCTACAATGCTGTCTTTGTTCAGGCTGAAAATGCCGGTGAACTCATGTTCTACGGCCCCGGAGCCGGTGGTGCCCCCACCGCTTCAGCTGTTCTGGGTGACTTTGTCTCCCTGGGCCGCCGTCTGGTTCTGGGTGGCCCCGGTATCCCCGATTCATCCCACGCTAAACTGGCGGCTACCGCCATGAGCGATGTTGTCTCCCGCTACTCGGTGGGCATCGTTGTTGAAGACAAGCTTGGCGTTTTGGCGAACATTGCTCGGATCTTTGCTGAGCACGGGGTTTCCATTGAAACCATGCGTCAGAACAAGGGCGGCGAAGATTCTAGCGCCTTGATTCGTATCGTCACCCACCGCGCGACGGACTCGAACCTCCGCAAGACCATGGCTGTGGTTGATGCACTCGATACCGTCCGTGATATTACCTCAGTTATCCGTGTGGAAGGCTAAAGAAGTTATATGGTTGCCCTGCCCATGATTGATGGCTCCGACGAGTCCTTTGTGTCCCCCGACGTCATTCCTGTTGGTGCCCGTGTCACCGTGAAGGTACCGGCATCCTCCGCCAACCTTGGCCCCGGCTATGACTCACTGGGTTTGGCCCTGGCCCACTACGATGACCTGGTGGTCACACGGACGGCAGGGGAGGGGCAGCTTACCTTTGACCTGTCGGGAGAGGGGGCAGACGAGGTTCCCCAGGACGCCAGCCACCTGGTCGTCAAGGCTATGCTGACGGCCTGGAAGGCTGTTGGCCTCTTTGAGACCCCCTCCTTGCATATCAAGGCCCATAACCGGATTCCTCATTCTCGGGGAATGGGGTCATCGGCGTCAGCAATTGTGGCTGGGGTGACCGCTGCTAACGGCCTGCTTCCTGCTGAGTACCAACTGGACGCTGACGCCGTCCTGCAAATCTGCTCGGGCATGGAAGGACACCCCGATAACGTAGCTCCCTCCCTCTACGGCCATGTGGTCATTTCCTACGGGGATGACTCCGGCTGGCATTCCCTGCCCGTACCGGCCCATGAGAATGTTCTGCCGGTTATCGCTATCCCTGACTATGAGGTGCCGACCAAGGTGGCCCGCGGCCTGATCCCAGAGACCGTTCCCCACAGGGAGGCTGCGGCGAACTCTGGCCGGGCGGCCCTGCTCACCCAGGCCCTGGCGGCCTACCCCGACTATCTTTTGCCAGCAACCAGTGACCTTCTGCACCAGCCCTACCGGGCGGTTGCCATGAAGCCCAGCGCTGCCCTGGTCAAGTACCTGCGGGGCAAGGGCTTTGCTGCGGTCATCTCTGGGGCTGGCCCCACAGTCATGGCCCTGGCTAACGGTGCGGACGAACGCGCGGCAGTTACTTCAGCCATTGAAGACTTTGCCGCCCTGCCTGAGCCTAACGTCCACGAGGGAAAGAATGTGACCTGGCGCGTGCTCGGTATCGACATTGACACTGAAGGTGCTATGCTTACCTATGAGCAGATCGCTTAACTCTGCCCGTCAGCTCCATCAGTATTGATGATTCAAGCCACCGGGTAGTGACCCGGTGGCTCGTTTTTTCCTGCTCCCACCTGAAGAAGCCTCAGGCCCGCAGTTTCTAATATCACCGAATCGGTGTGTATTTACCCTATTCATCGCCCGCTCTGGGCATGGCACATCTGTTGTGCCAATTCGTTACCGCGAATTCAACGACATGTCGAAAGAAGGAATCTTCGTGGCAGAAAATACCGACCTCACTGCAGGTGCGGAGGCCGCAGCAGCGGCTGAACAGAAGTCTCCCAGCCTGAGCACCCTCAAACTCGCTCAGCTCCAGTCCCTAGCCTCCCAGCTGGGAATTACCGGTGCCCGCCGTATGCGAAAGTCTGACCTGGTTGAGGCAATTTCTGCCCACCAGCGTGGCTCAGCTGTAGCTGACCGTCCGGCCGCTGAAGCCCCCGCCGCAGACGCCGAGAAGCCCAAGCGTACCCGTACCCGCAAGACTGCAGCGGACAAGGCAGCTGAAACCGCCGAAGCACCGGCTGCTGACACCGAAACCGCTGAAAAAACTGAGAAGCCCAAGCGTACCCGTACCCGCAAGACCGCAGCAGATAAGGCTGCCGCAGAAAAGGCAGTCGAAGTCGAAGCTCCTGCTGAGAGCCCGGCTGAAGAGGCAGAAAAGCCTGCCACCAAGCGTCGCGGTAGCCGCCGGGCCACGAGCGCTTCGGTTGCAGAAACCAAGACCGAGCAGCCCCTGGGCCTTGAAGCTGTAGAAGCTGCCCTGGACGCTGTTGAGTTTGAGAAGTCAGCCCGGATCGAGCAGAAGGACGGCGAGGAATCGGGCAAGCGTACCCGTACCCGCAACGACCGCCGCCGCAAGAACGAAGCAGTCGCAGAGACCCAGGAGGCCACCGAGGCTTCCACTGAAGTTTCTGAGAACGGTGAGAAAGCTGATCGCTTCGACCGTAAGAACCGCCGCGACCGCGACAAGAACGACCGCTTCGAAAAGAAGGACCGTTTTGAGAAGGGCGATCGCGCCGACAAGCAGGCCCGATCCGAGAAGAACGACCGCCAGAACAGCACCGGCCCCGAGGAAGACCGCCGGAACGCCCGCAAGAACCGCCGTGAACGTCAGCAGGAACGCCGGGAACGTCGCGCCAACCGCCGGGAAGATTTCGAGCCGGAAATTAGCGAAGACGATGTGCTGATTCCTGTAGCCGGTGTGCTGGACGTCCTGGATAACTATGCTTTCGTCCGGACCTCCGGCTACCTGCCCGGCACCAACGACGTCTACGTCTCCCTGGCCCAGGTCAAGCGCTACGGCCTGCGTAAGGGCGACGCCGTTGTCGGCACCATTCGTGCCCCCCGCGAGGGCGAGCATAACCGCCAGAAGTTTAACGCCCTGGTTCAGCTCACCACCATCAACGGTTTGACTCCCGAAGAATCCAAGAACCGCCGGGACTTTGCCAAGCTGACCCCGCTCTACCCCAAGGAGCGCCTGCGCCTGGAGACCGACCCCAAGAAGTTCGGCCCCCGCGTCATCGACCTGATTGCTCCCATCGGTAAGGGCCAGCGCGGCCTGATTGTGGCTCCGCCCAAGGCCGGTAAGACCCTGATGCTGCAGTCCATCGCCAACGCGATTACCACCAACAACCCCGAGGTTCACCTCATGATGGTTCTGGTGGACGAGCGTCCTGAAGAAGTGACCGACATGCAGCGTACCGTCAAGGGCGAGGTCATTGCCTCAACCTTTGACCGACCTGCCGATGACCACACCACTGTTGCTGAGCTGGCCATTGAGCGGGCCAAGCGCCTGGTCGAGCAGGGCCGTGACGTCGTCGTCCTGCTGGACTCCATGACCCGCCTGGGCCGTGCCTACAACCTGGCAGCACCTGCCTCCGGTCGTATTCTCTCCGGCGGTGTCGACGCTGCTGCCCTCTACCCGCCCAAGAAGTTCTTTGGCGCTGCCCGCAACATTGAAGAGGGCGGCTCCCTGACCATTCTGGCGACCGCCCTGGTAGAGACCGGTTCCAAGATGGACGAGGTCATCTTCGAAGAGTTCAAGGGTACCGGCAACATGGAACTGCGTCTGTCCCGGCAGCTGGCCGACAAGCGTATCTTCCCTGCCATCGACCTCAACGCCTCCTCCACCCGCCGTGAAGAGGCCCTGCTGTCGCCCGATGAGGTCAAGATTATGTGGCGTCTGCGCCGCGTCCTGGCTGGCATGGACCAGGAGCAGTCACTCTCTGTTCTGCTGTCCAAGCTGCGTGAAACCCAGTCCAACGTCGAATTCTTGCTCACCGTAGCTAAGAGCGGCCTGGGCCACGGCGAGTAAATTAGTCTGACGCACCGCCACCCCATACACCGGGGAGGCGGTGCCTCACCGCTTAAGACAGCTCAGAATTTAGAAGGCCCTACCGGGCCACAAACCTAAGAAGAGGCACATCAGTGTTTGAATCAATCCAGGTATTGCTCGATGAGCACGCTGACCTGCAAAAGCAGCTGGCTGACCCCGCCGTCCACGCTGACCAGGGCAAGGCCCGCAAGCTGGGCCGCCGCTACTCCGAGCTCAACGGCATCGTTGAAGCCTACAACCGGGTCAACACCCTCAAAGACGATATTGAAGCAGCGTCAGAGATGGCTGCTGAAGATCCCGACTTTGCAGCCGAAGTCAAGGAACTTGAAGCCCAGCTGCCCGAGGCAGAAGAGAAGCTGCGCCGTCTGCTGATTCCCCGCGATCCGGACGACGGCCGCAACGTCATTCTTGAAGTCAAGGGTGGTGAAGGTGGCGACGAGGCTTCCCTCTTTGCCGCCGACCTGCTGCGCATGTACACCCGCTACGCTGAGTCCAAGGGCTGGAAGACCGAGATGATTTCCTCCCAGACCACCGACGTCGGCGGCTACAAGGACGCCCAGGTGGCTATCAAGGGCACCTCCAACGACCCGGCTGAGGGCGTCTGGGCCCACCTCAAGTACGAGGGCGGCGTCCACCGCGTCCAGCGCGTACCTGCCACCGAATCCCAGGGCCGTATCCACACCTCAGCAGCCGGTGTGCTGGTCTTCCCCGAGGTCGATGAACCCGAGGAAATTGAGATCAACCAGAACGACCTGAAGATCGACGTCTACCGTTCTTCCGGCCCCGGTGGCCAGTCGGTGAACACCACCGACTCCGCCGTGCGTATTACCCACCTGCCCACCGGCATCGTGGTTGCTATGCAGAACGAAAAGTCCCAGATTCAGAACCGTGAAGCTGCCATGCGCGTGCTCCGGGCCCGCCTGCTGGCCTGGCAGCAGGAGCAGATTGACGCTGAGAACGCCGAGAAGCGCCATTCCCAGGTGCGCACCATGGACCGTTCTGAGCGAATCCGCACCTACAACTTCCCCGAAAACCGTATTGCTGATCACCGCACCGGCTACAAGGCCTACAACCTGGACGCTGTCCTCAACGGCGACCTGGAGGCAGTTGTGCAGTCGGCGATCGAGATGGACGAGGCCGCCCGCCTGGAGAAGCTCGGTCAGGAAGACAAGTAAGAGTGGCTGATTTTAGCCTGGAGCCCGGCGAAGAGCTAGATTCAGCCCTTCGCCGGGCTGCGCTCTATCTCGGTGCAGCCGGTATCGACTCGGCTGCAGCTGACGCGCAGCTACTGGCCGCCTACCTGTTAGAGAAGGACGCCGGTGAGCCGGTATCGCGCGGAAGGGTCCAGTCTCTTGCGCTGCTGGGGCACCCGGTTCCTGAGGGGTTTGAGCGGCTGGTAACCCTGCGCGGAAGCCGGGTTCCCCTGCAGCACCTCACCGGCCAGGCCTACTTTAGGGGTCTGATCCTTTCGGTGGGGCCGGGGGTTTTCGTTCCCCGCCCTGAAACCGAGCTGCTGGTTGAGCACGCCCTGACAGCCTACCGGGACTTGGCCGAAGAGCTGCCGGGCCAGCCCCTGGTCGTTGATTTGTGTACCGGCTCAGGCGCTATCGCAGCTGCCCTGGCCACAGAATTAGCTGCCGATCATCAGGTGCCAACCCCGCACGTCCTAGCGGTTGAGCTCTCACCCGAAGCGGCGACCTGGGCCCGAGGCAACCTGGAAAAAGCCGGTGTTGAGCTGGTCATGGGGGACGCCCGCACCGCACTTTCCGAGTATGAGGGGGGCGTGCACGTCCTTGCCTCTAACCCTCCTTATGTTCCCCCAGGCGTTGTACCTCAAGACCCGGAGGTGAGGGATCACGACCCCGACCTCGCCCTCTATGGCGGGGGAGAGGACGGCATGGAGATTCCCGCTGCAATCACGGCTAGGGCGTTTAGCCTGTTAGCTCCCGGCGGTTTTTTCATCATGGAACACGATGAAACTCAGGGGCCGGCTATGCAGGCCTGCGCCAACAGGCTAGGTTTTGAAAGCATTAAAACCCACACTGACCTCACTGGGCGGGTCAGATTCACCAGCGGCTATAAGCCCCGAACCCCCTGAAACCTGTGAAAGAATAGGGAACGTGAAAGCAACCATTGTAAAGACCACCGATGTAGCATCAATCTCTGATGCTGTAGTTCCTGCAATCGAAGCTGTGGGCGACGGTAAAACCATTGTGATTCCCACTGACACCGTGTATGGCATTGCAGCCGACGCCTTCTCTGTCAAAGGCGTTGAAGCCCTGCTTGCAGCTAAGGGGCGAACCCGGCAGATGCCTCCTCCTGTTTTGATTTATGACAAGTCGGTTCTTGCTGGCCTTGCTGATGGGGTGTCTGAGGACGCCCGGGCCCTGGCTGACGCTTTTTGGCCGGGGGCCCTCACCCTCATTTTCTATGCCCAGCCCTCCTTGAATTGGGATTTGGGTGATACCCAGGGCACGGTGGCGCTGCGGGTGCCGGATGATCAGGTAGCTATTGAGTTGCTGATGAGCCTTGGGCCCCTGGCTGTGTCTTCTGCCAATAAGACCGGCCGGCCTGCTGCAACCACAGCTGATGAAGCGGCCGCCCAACTGGGTAACGACGTTGAGGTCATTGTCGATGCCGGCCCCCGGCCCCTGAACCGACCTGAGGATTTTGTGGCTGTAGACGCCCAACCGTCCACCATTGTCGATTGCACCTCCGACCGCCTCATTGTGGTGCGCGAAGGGGCTATTCCCGTGGAGAACCTGCGGGCCGTTGTTCCCAGCGTTATGACCCGGGCTGAGTATGAAGCTCAGGAAAAAGCCCAGCAGGAAGCCCTGGCCGCTGTTGCCCATACCGGAGTCGTGCCCGCTGTACCGGTTGCCGAGGAGGTGAGCCCGGTAGCTACTGCAGAGGCTGGTGAGAGCGAAGACAAGCAGGGGGAGACAGCAGAGCCTGATAGTCCAGCGCAAGATGCTGTGGAGCCCGTGAGTCCTGTCGACCGGGCAGCTGTAGTTTCTACGTCCTTTGCAGCCAGCCTGGTCCAATCTTCTTCAGTAGAGGGAATAGACCAGGAAAGGCCCCAGCTGGTTCGAGATCCCCTGGAGGACAAGAAACCCACAGACCACCTGCCCCGGGCAACCGCCCAGGCCCTAGTCTTCGGGTCAGCTCCGGTAGTTGCACCTGCCAGTGAGGCTGGTGCCGTTACTGCCGATGGAACTGAAGAGGTCGACTACGGGCGAGGCCGAGAGGATGAGGAATTCGCCATTGACGAGGACATTGACCTCGCTTTCGCTGAACCTTTCGAAGAGCAGGCTTCTGAGGCTGAGGATCAAGAATCCATGACGGATGAGGACGATCCTATCGAATACCCCGATGACTTTGAGGAAATCGAGCAGCCTGAAGAGATTGAAGAGGTCCTACCGGCCCAGGCAGAAGAGCCTGTGAAATCTTCTCGAAATAGGAAGAAGTCTTCCCGCAGAAAATAGACCACAAACGAAAGCCGGTGGCTACCCTCCAGGGTAGCCACCGGCTTCTTGTTGTCATGGGATTGCGGAAATTCTAGGAGTCTGTGAACTTTTTATCCCGCGGGTGGCCCAGGGCTGAGTGGGCTGTTCTGAGAACTTCGGTGACGCGGGGTTCGGGGATTAAACCGTTCTGGCGAGCCCAAGAATCATCGATGCCTTGGCCAAACCACATGACCTCAACCCGCCGGATCGGCCCGGCAAATCTGCCGCCGAGGGCGTCCGAAACTTTCATGCCAGCGCCCACCAGGACGCGGCAGAGAGCTTCAGGCAGGTGGAGGGGGAAGCGGCGGCCAGCGTCCACCAGGACGGAACTGGTGGTGCTACCTTCCCAAGGTTGGAGGACGATGGGGGGCACCTTCCCCTCAAAGGAGGCTACCTGGGTGACAAACTCTGCCAGGGCGAAATTTGACGAAACAGGCGAAGGCCGGTCGCCACGTCCTGCCACGGAGGCAAGCGGGGAAGAAGCAATTTTTGCAAAGGCTTCGGTGGTGCGGCGGCCCCGTCCTTGGACGCTCGTTGCCCGGATGACACAGATTTCAACAGCCTGTTCTGCATCAGTTTCTTCGAGATAAGAGCGAATCTTCAGGAGGACTTCTTCACCAAGGGCCTTGGAATAGGAATAGGCTGAGAAAGGCTCTGTCTGCGGGGTGTCGGTGAGAACCGGTACCGGCCCCAAAACGGCAGCTGAACTCAGGTGAATGACCCGGCGCACACCGGTCCTTTGGGCTGCGATGGCGATGACGGCAGGGAGCAGGGCGTTAGCCCCCAGTAGGGGAGCTAGGTCGTGCTGGTCGGGGGCGGCAAGGCCTGAGGCGTTGATGACGACGTCGCATCCGGCAAAGGAATCTGCCAGAGAATTGATAATGCCGTCCAGGCTCTTGGCTTCGTGAATCAGCTGGTCAGGGTTCTCGGTGCGCGTGAGGAGACGCGGGGCCTCGACAGCATCGAGGGGAATTCCAACAGCTGCGAGCCGGGCGACGATCGATGATCCGACAAAGCCGCTTGCGCCAATTACTTTCCACGTGGCCTGAGCCATAGTTTTCCCCCTTAGTGTGAGATTTAGCCTGGATTGGCTCTAACTCAAGAGTGACACACATGGGTGAAAAATGGGGGGAACCTTAGAGGAACGGCTCAAAACTAGGGTGCTGTGTTGTTCAAAGAGAGAGCACCGGGCTCGGGGAGGGTTTTCTCAGGTCTATTAGGTAAAATCAATAGAGTTAACTGCATTCTGCCCACATTCCTGGGCGAAAGCAGGAAACAGTGGCTACCTGCCCATGAAAGGACCTTGTAAACAGATGGTTTCTGACCAGACCACCCAGCAAACGCCACCTGAGCGTATTGTCGCCGTCGTGGTGACCTTTAATCGGCGTGAGCTGTTGGAGCAGACCCTGGCCGGGATTGCAGGGGCCGCTATGACCCCTGACATGGTAGTCATTGTTGATAATGCCTCAACAGACGGCACCGATTCCTACCTGCAAGGGGTTGACTATCCGCTACCTACTGATGTGATTCACCTATCCCAGAACATGGGTGGTGCCGGTGGGTTCACTGTGGGTATCGACAGGGCCCTGGCCCGTCACGGGGCAGATCTGGTGTGGGTCATGGATGATGACACTGAACCGACTGAGGCAACCCTTTCTGAGGCCTATGCCGCCTGGTCGGGCTATTCTCCTGTGCGGGCTGAACGCCCCGCGGTGGTGGCCTCCAAAGTTGTATGGTCAGACGGCCGCGACCATCCAATGAACACTATGCGGACCATGTTCCGGGCCGGAGCTAGCCGGACGCAGCGAGCTGAAGCCGTTGGCGCCCGTCCTATCCGTTCTGCATCTTTTGTTTCCATTCTCATGGACGCTGCAGCTCTTCGGGCAACTGATCTTCCCCTGGCCGATTTCTTCATCTGGAATGACGATTTCGAGTACACGACCCGACTGATCCACCACAGTAACGGTATCGCTGTACATCGCTCGGTAGCCCGCCACCATACCAAGACCTTCGGCACCACAGATACTAAACCTGGGCCCCGCTTCTACAATGACGTGCGTAATAAGCTATGGGTTTTCTGCAGCCGCCGGACCCTATCACCTCTTGAGAAAATCCTGTATGGTGGCTCAACCCTGCGTCTGTGGGCTAGCACCCTGATCCGTACCGATGAAAAGAAAACCTATGTAGGCTATTTCCTCAAAGGTCTTATGGACGCAGCACAGGGGTATGCACCGAACGAAGAGGTCCTTCGGGACGTTTATGAACTTGAGTTTACCCAGCGGGCAGCCCGCCTGCGGGCCAACTATTCCACTGATGCGTCCTTCAGCCTTTTGATGAGCGTGTATCAGAAGGACTCACCGGAGTTTTTGGACGTTGCCCTGCGCTCTAATACCCTCGACCAGACGCTACCTCCGAGTGAAGTGGTGATAGTGCAGGACGGTCCCTTGCCCCAGTCCCTGGTGGACGTCATCGACCGCTTTGCCGCTGAGGCAAGCCAGCCGGTCAAGATTAAGAGATTAGAAGAGAATCACGGCTTAGCTGCGGCCCTGACTGAGGGGCTGGAACTCTGCTCTTACGACATCGTTGCCAGGGCTGACGCTGATGATATTTCCCTGCCTCATCGTTTTGAGTTGCAGATACCCCGGCTAGCTTCGGGGGAGCTTGACGTCCTGGGCGGAGCAATGATTGAGTTTTCATCCAGCCCGGATCAGCCTGAAGCTATCAGGGAGTCCCCGCTCACCCATGACAAGATCCGCAGGGATATCGTCCGCCGCAACCCCATGCACCACCCCACGGTGGTGTTCAGAAAAACTGCGGTTGAGGCGGTGGGTAGTTATGTAGAGGTCCCCGGGGCTGAGGATTACTGGCTCTGGGCCAGGATGGTCAAAGCCGGTTTTGTCTTGGGAAACCTCCCGGAGACCCTTGTTGCCTATCGAGTTTCCTCTGCCTATAACCGGCGTGGTGGCCTCAAGGCTTTTTGCAAGGACGTCCAGGTTCAGACCCGGCTTTACACAGGCGAGGTGTTGAATCCAGGCCAGCTGGGGCTGAACCTGCTGGTGCGCGGTGTCTACCGGTTCACTCCCGTCAAGGTCCGAACGAAGGCCTTCCGTAAACTTTACGGACGATACATCCAAACTACACCTACAGGAAGGGACGGCAATGACTAACGAATCATCACCGATGACAAGTTCAATTCCCGTGCTTTCTTCGACCCCAGTACGTAAGTCCTGGTGGAAGTATGTGCAGATGGCCCTGGACTCTGGTGCCTGGCTGGCAGCATTTCCCGCAGCCTTTTTCCTGCGCTATGGAATGGACCGAAGTCTTATAGACCTCAGTGGCCTGGGAGCTACCACCTTGACCATGATGGTCTTGCAGATTGCTGGTGGTCTGCTTGTTGGGCTCTATCGGGGCCGTCATAGTTACGGTGCCTTTGAAGAGAGCCGACGGCTCTACCCCTTGGTTATTGCAAACGTTGTCATCATGCAGCTTTTGTTGCTGCTTGTATCCCGTTCCTTCGGCGTTCCCCGCTCTGTTGTACTGATTGCTTTCCCCATCGCTGTTTTGATGATGATGGGCTTCCGGTATATCAAGCGAATTTATGAGGAGCAGACTAACCGTCCTTCGGGGGAGGAGTCTGAGAAGGTTATCGTCTACGGGGCGGGCTTTGTTGGCCGTAACCTGGTTTCGACCTTGATGGCTGACCCTAAAGCTAAACTTTACCCTGTGGCCATTGTGGATGATGACCGGTCGGTTAAAAACGCCCGCATTAGCGGGGTCAAAGTTGAAGGTACCAGTCTCGACCTTCCGGTACTCGTTAAGCAGTACAAGGCCAAAAAAGTTCTGATTGCAATAGGCGAAGAAATTTCTGAGCGCCGCCTGGTGAAATTAGCCCAGACCATGAAGGAACTAGGGGTTGAAACGATCCGTATTAGTTCAGCTGTTCCTGATTTTGGTGAAAAACGCCAGCGCACCCAAGAGGGTAATGAACGTGAGCTCCTAGAGGAGATTCGAGGGGCGATCAATTACAAGATCGACCACCAGCTGATTCAAGAGCAAATTAAGGGCAAGCGGGTCTTGGTAACCGGTGCCGGTGGCTCGATCGGTTCTGAGCTGTGCCGCCAGATTTCTAAGTACGAGCCGGCTGAACTGCTCATGCTGGATCGGGACGAGTCGCTGCTGATGGATACTCGTTATAGTCTCAGCGGCCTATCGAGTTTGGACCACCCCAGCGTCATTCTCGCCGATGTCCGTGATTTTGAAGCTCTCGAAGCTGTTTTCCTTGAACGTAAACCTCAGGTTGTATTCCATGCAGCGGCCCTCAAGCATGTTTCAGCCCTGGAAGCCCACCCCAAGGAAGCCTATAAAACTAATACGCTGGGCACGGCCAATGTCTTGAAAGCTTCAGCTCTAGTTGATGTTGAGGTTTTTGTGAACATCTCAACGGATAAGGCGGCGGACCCCACAACGGCCCTGGGCCAGTCGAAGCGCAGCGCTGAAATGCTGACGAGCTGGTACGGCCACCAGACAGGTAGGCCCTATGTTTCAGTTCGGTTTGGAAACGTCTTTGGCTCCCGAGGATCCATTAAACCCCTCTTTACCAAACAAATTTTGGACGGGGGCCCGCTCACTGTCACCGACATTAACGCAACCCGTTACTTTATGCTGATTCCTGACGCATGTCTCTTGGTCATGCTGGCTGGAGCAATCGGCAAGTGCGGAGAAGTGCTGGTGTTGGATATGGGTGAACCGGTCAAAATCATGCAGGTTGCTGAACACATGCGCCGACTCTATGAGCGCTTTGATGTCGAAATCCGTGTGATTGGCCTGCGGCCCGGTGAAAAGCGGGACGAGGTTCTCTTTGGCCTGGATGAAGTATCGGTCCGTAGCAAAGAGAATGAATTTATTCTGCGATCTACATCGGCTGCCCAAGACCCGGCAGAACTAGACTACGGCCTGTGGCTGGAGAATTACCGCAAACATCGCGGCTATGACCGCATCGAACGGAAGGGACAGGATTCCTAATGACACGGGAAATGGCATGGGCTTTAGTCCTGATTCCGGGAGCCCTGGCAGTTCTTTTGGGTCTGTTGCTCCCCTTCGCCGTCCGCCCCCTATTGCACCGATGGAACCTCGTGGACATCCCCACTGAGCGGTCATCCCATTCCACCCCGGTCTTTCGAGGTATGGGGCTGGCTACTGCTCTGGCTGCAGTAACCGCCTATATGGTGGCCCTTCTCGATGGGCAAATCTATACAGACAGGTCCATAGCTCTGCTGGTTCTTGTCGGCATGTTGTCTTCAGGTCTTCTGGGCTGGTTTGAAGATTACAGCGGGGTCTCCATCAAGATTCGTTTCGGCGTCCAGATTTTAATCGGAGCCGTGGTTACTCTGGGTATGACAACCATGCTGGGCACCTCCTTGTTCTGGGTTCCCCTGGGTGTTTTTGCCATCGCCGCTTACATCAACGTCGTGAATTTTATGGACGGCATCAACGGTATCTCTGGTTTGCACGGATTTACCACTGGTCTAGCCTACGCCGTATCTGGTCTCATCAATGACATGCCCTGGCTGATAGCCGGGGGAGCAGCGGTAGCTGGTGCCTACCTTGCCTTCTTGCCCTGGAACGTCCGAACAGGAAAGAACGTTTTTCTGGGGGACGCAGGTTCCTACTTCCTGGGCGGGGCTGTAGCTTGCATGGCTGTTGGAGCCTTCCTTTCCGGGGTCTATATCGAGTACATCGTCGGTCCTTTGTTGGTCTACCTGGCCGATACCGGAACCACCTTGCTCCGGCGTATTATCCGGGGTGAGCAGTGGTACAAGCCTCATCGAACCCATGTGTACCAGCGCTTGACTGACCACGGTCTTAGCCATCTGGCTAGCGCTTTTGTTGTAACTCTAACTACTGCCCTGGTGACGGCTATCAGTATGATTTCCTTACCGTTTGAAACCCAAAATGCAATCGGGGCAGCCCTCCTCATCGTTGCCATCCTTGCCCTATACCTCAATTTGCCACGCATTCTGTCGAAGGTCTCAGGCCGTGGCAAACAGTAAACCGCTAGCCATTGGGGAATTGCCCTGGCTCAGAATGTGTACACGCATAAGCCTGGCTTTGGCTATTGTCGGCCTAGTCGGTACGATAGGTGGTGTGTTGATTGGCGGTAAATCAGCTGCTGGCGGTTATATCACCGGGCTAGCTCTGGTCTACCTCAGCTTCTTAGTGGCTATCAGTATTGTGATATTCGCTGAAAAGAAGTCCATGAAGGCAGCTGCAATATCCTTAGTGGTGGCTTATCCATTCAAGATGGTGGTACTCACCAGCCTCTTGATTTTTTCACCGATTCCGGATGACTTCCGCAACGGTTGGTTCCTAGCAGGGGCAGTCCTTGGTCTAGGAACTCAGCTTGTAATGGAAGTAAAAATTATTGCGAAACAGAGGATCCTCTACTTCGATTCGGTAGGATGAAATATGGCAAAGGAGCACAACTGACGTGGGTAAAACCGAAGACACCTGGTACAGGCAAAATAAGGAGTTGCGATCAGCAGGCGACCTTGTCGCCGGTGGCGGAACTGCTGGGGCCTTCATGACATTGCTCTACGTCATGATAGGTATAGGCTTCTGGAGTTTGGTAGGCTATGGGCTGGACCACTTGCTAAATACCACCTGGATTGTCTGGGCCGGAGCAGCTGTTGGAGCTTTTGGTGGAGTGTACTTGGTATACATTCACCTGCAAAGAGGCTCCTAGGCGCAAGGCTTGCAAGAGCCACACACATACTTTTTACATTCTTTATCACCTCTGAGGTTGCTTACCCAAGCAACCAACACGAAGCAAGAAAGGACTTGCCTTGATTTCAAATGGGCTAGTTGTCGCAGCGGATGAACAGCAGGGCTACGTTCCGCCCACGATTGATGAGATGCACCTTCCTGCTCTCTTCCAGATTGGTAACTTTGAATTCGGCAAGCACACTATCCTGATCATTCTTTCTGTAGTGATCGTGGCTGGCTTCTTCATCTTCGCTGCCCGCAAGCGGGCTATGGTCCCTTCCCGCACCCAGTTCATTGGTGAAATGGGTTACGGCCTGGTCCGTAATAGCCTGGGTAAGGAACTCATCGGTGCCCACCATTACAAGCCCTTTGTTCCGCTCCTGTTCACCGCTTTCTTCTTTATTCTGGTGAACAACCTCTACGGTTCAATTCCCTTCATCCAGCTTCCCACCATGTCCCATGTAGGCTCAGCCTACGCACTGGCAGCAATTGCCTACATCACCTGGGTTGGTGTTGGTATCAAGCGCAAGGGTCTGGGCAAGTTCTTCAAGGATATGACCATGCCCTCTGGAGTACCCCCTCTGGTCTACGTCATCCTGATTCCCATTGAGTTCATGTCAAACATGCTCATCCGCCCTGCAACCCACGCCCTGCGTCTCTTCGCTACCATGTTCGGTGGCCACCTGGCAATCATGGTTGCAGCTTCACTCACCCAGTACCTCATCGTTGAAGCAGGCGGTATCGCCGCTATTGCATCCGTTGGTTCAGGTGCTCTGGGCCTCTTCCTCTACTTCCTGGAACTGATGATTCAGGCTATCCAGGCTTACGTCTTCACCCTCCTCCTTGCGGTATACCTGCAGGGCTCGGTCTCTGAAGGCCACTAATAATAGATTTTCTCCGGGAGGGAATCCTCGCGGACGAGAAAAGCAACCCGCTTAGGCGGGGAGTGTCCACAAATAAATACTCTGCCCCACACAAACACACCTACCTTAGGTGCGGGGCACTGTGAAAGGAAACAAACACAATGGAACTCACCGGTTCACTTACCGCAGTTGGTTACGGTCTTTCAGCTATCGGCGGTGGCATCGGCGTAGGTCTGATCTTCGCTGCATACATGACCTCAGTTGCTCGTCAGCCCGAGTCACAGAAGACCCTGCAGCCCATGCTGTACCTGGGCTTCGCTCTGGTTGAAGCACTGGCAGTTCTCGGCCTGGTTCTTGCGTTTATCAAGTAATTTCCGGCCCCGCCGAAAGATTGACCAAACTATAGAACAGGAAAACCCCCTATGTCTCACTTAATGGCAGCTGCAGAGGGCGCGAACCCTCTGGTCCCCAACGTCTGGGAAATCGCCATTACCGCCATCGGGTTCCTGATCCTCCTCTTCATCGTTACCAAGTACGTTGTCCCGGCATTCGAAAAGATTTACCAGGACCGTAAGGAAGCAATCGAGGGCGGTCTTGCTAAGGCCGAAAAGGCCCAGGCAGAGGCTGCAGCAGCACGCGAAGAGTACGGCCAGCAGCTCGAAAGCGCTCGTCTGGAAGCTCAGAAGATTCGCGAAGAAGCTCGTGCCGAAGGCGACGCTATTGTGGCTGAAGCTAAGGAACGTGCGAACGCAGAAGCAGCTCGTATCACCGAGAATGCTCAGAAGACCATCGAGGCCGAGCGTGCAGCAGCAGCTGCTTCACTCCGTACCGAAGTTGGCGCTCTGGCAACCTCACTTGCTGGCAAGATCGTTGGCGAATCCCTCAACGATGATGAGCGATCTGCACGTGTAGTCGATCGTTTTCTTGCTGACCTTGATGCACAGCAGCAGGCAGGTGCAGCCCGCTAATGTCAGCAGTATCGACTGAATCACTGAACACCGTGGAAAAGGTTCTGGTAGCCCAGGCTACTAATAACCCGACCCAACTCGCAGATGAACTCTTCGCTGTTGTCGATGTTATCGACAGCAACGGTGGGTTCCGGCGAGGCCTCACCGATCCTTCCCGCGAAGCAGCACAGCGAGCAGGCATTGCACGCTCTGTTCTGGGTGGCAAGATTTCTGAAGCAGCTCTAGCCGTTGTTTCTGCAGCAGCAGAAGGCCGTTGGAGCGCAGAACGCGATCTCGCTGATGCCCTTGAACAGGTTGCTGTCACCTCAGTAGCGCTTTCTGCTGAACGTCGTGGGGGTGTCCAAGCCCTTGAGCAGACCGTCAATGAGCTGTTGACTTTCATCAACACTGTTGACGCATCAGCTGATGCTCAGGCAGCTCTTGCCGACACCAGGGCCAGCAAAGAAGCACTCAAGAAGCTCGCAGTATCCTTGGGAGGCTCCGTATCCTCCGAAGAAGGCAAGCTTCTGCTTGAACGAGTTGGCACTGCCGCTCGCGGGACTACCGCAGCACGACTGGCCAACCAGTTCGTAGAAATCATCGTCAAGCGTCAAAACCGTTGGATTGCACGAGTAACTTCTGCAACCGCACTGACAGCTGAGCAGATTGCAAAGCTCCAGGGCTCACTGAACAAGACCTACGGTAAGGAGCTCAAGCTCGATATCACCGTAGACCCCTCCGTTCTGGGTGGCCTCCGCGTCCAGGTTGGTGACGAGGTCATTGATGGCACTCTGTCAACCCGCCTGTCCGAACTGGGCCGTGCATTCGCCTAGGCGATTTACACAGTCGAGATCTCGACGGTGATTTAGAAGATACAAAAGACGAATCGGGCACGCCGAACACTAGCTGACCGGCACGTCAAACAAGTTTCGGTGGGCCTGCCCCAGACCTGTGGCAGGCACACCAACAAATTAGGAGAGCAGGGACATAAGATGGCCGATTTGACCATCAACGCCGATGATGTCCGTAACGCGCTGAACGAATTCGCAGCGTCTTACGAACCCGGCAATGCAGAGCGCGTAGAGGTGGGTCGAGTTGCAGCAGCATCCGACGGCATCGCACGCGTTGAGGGCCTTCCCTCAGTAATGGCTAATGAGCTTCTTCGTTTTGAAGACGGCACCCTTGGCCTGGCACAGAACCTCGATACCCGTGACATTGGTGTCATCATCCTCGGTGACTTCACCGGCATTGAAGAAGGTCAGGAAGTCCACCGTACCGGTGAGGTTCTTTCAGTACCCGTAGGCGACGCCTACCTCGGTCGCGTTGTTGACCCCCTGGGTAACCCCATTGACGACCTGGGCGAAATCGCTGCAGAAGGCCGTCGTGCCCTGGAACTTCAGGCACCCGGTGTAACCCAGCGTAAGTCTGTACACGAGCCCCTCCAGACCGGCCTCAAGGCGATCGACGCCATGATTCCGATT
This sequence comes from Rothia nasimurium, assembly GCF_049068285.1. Classification (GTDB taxonomy): domain Bacteria; phylum Actinomycetota; class Actinomycetes; order Actinomycetales; family Micrococcaceae; genus Rothia; species Rothia nasimurium_I. The sequence goes on from NZ_JBLKPV010000001.1 coordinate 143,292, forward strand.
GGCCGTGGCCAGCGTCAGCTCATCATTGGTGACCGCCAGACCGGTAAGACCGCAATTGCTGTTGACACCATCCTGAACCAGAAGGACAACTGGGCAACCGGTGACCCCAACAAGCAGGTACGCTGCGTTTACGTTGCTATTGGCCAGAAGGCATCAACCATTGCAGCAGTACGTGAAACCCTGAAGCAGCAGGGCGCCCTGGAGTACACCACTATCGTGGCTTCTCCTGCCTCAGACGCAGCAGGCTTCAAGTACCTGGCACCCTACACCGGTAGCGCCATCGGCCAGCACTGGATGTACGGTGGCAAGCACGTCCTCATCATCTTCGATGACCTCTCCAAGCAGGCTGAGGCATACCGTGCTGTGTCACTTCTGCTCCGCCGTCCTCCGGGCCGTGAAGCATACCCTGGCGACGTCTTCTACCTCCACTCCCGCCTGCTCGAGCGCTGTGCAAAGCTCTCAGACGAGCTGGGTGCAGGTTCAATGACCGGTTTCCCCATCATTGAAACCAAGGCAAACGACGTTTCAGCCTTCATTCCCACAAACGTCATCTCCATCACCGACGGCCAGATCTTCCTGCAGTCAGACCTGTTCAACGCTAACCAGCGTCCCGCAGTTGACGTAGGTATCTCCGTTTCCCGTGTTGGTGGTGCAGCTCAGACCAAGGCAATGAAGAAGGTCTCCGGTACCCTCAAGCTTGACCTTGCTCAGTACCGTGCAATGGAAGCCTTCGCAATGTTCGCTTCCGACCTGGACGAAGCCTCAAAGGCCCAGCTGACCCGCGGTGCCCGCCTGACCGAGCTGCTGCGTCAGCCCCAGTACACCCCCTACGCAGTTGAAGACCAGGTTGTCTCCATCTGGGCAGGTACCAACGGCTACCTCGACGACCTCGAAATCTCAGACGTCCTGCGTTTTGAGTCAGAGTTCCTCGACCACCTGCGTCGCTCAACCACCGTACTTCAGGAAATCGGTAGCTCAGGCAAACTCGAAGACGAAACCGTAGCAGCCCTCAAGACTGCCATTGTTGACTTCAAGAAGGGCTTCCGCTCAGAAGGCACCAGCCACCTGGTAGAGGCCGGCCACGAAGAGCACCAGCCTCTGTCTGACGCTGAAGTATCACAGGAAACCATCGGTTAGCGATTTTCCTAGACCGTGAAAGTGCCCCTCTTCAAAAGGGGAGGGGCACTTCACTCTAGGAGTGAAAGGAATCTCTATGGGAGCCCAGATTAGGGTTTACCGCCAAAAGATTACTTCTACTAAGTCCATGAAGAAGATCTTCAAGGCGATGGAGATGATCGCAACCTCACGCATTAACAAGGCACGCAAGAGCGCTGAGGCTGCAAGCCCCTACGCGAATGCGCTGACTAAGGCCGTAACTGCAATTGCGACCCAGCACCACATCGAGCACCCTTTGCTCAATGCCAAAAACAAGGCTAAGACCGGTCGTTCAGCAGTTCTCGTCCTCACCAGCGATCGCGGCCTTGCGGGTTCATACTCATCATCAGTCCTCAAAAAAACCGAGGGTCTTATTGAGAAGCTCCGCGGTGAGGGACGTGACGTCAAGCTCTACCTCATCGGACGTAAGGCTAAGTCTTACTTCGAATTCCGTGAGCGTGAGTACGAGCAGGCTTGGGAAGGTAACACCGATAACCCCAACATCGACATGGCGATTGCCGCCCGTGATGCAATCTTGGCAGCCTACGAGAACGGTCAGGTAGACGACCTCCACATCATCTACACCGAATTCGTCTCCATGGTCACCCAGGAAGTCCGCGTCCTGCGCCTTCTGCCCATCGAAGTTGCAGCAGCCCGTGAACTCGGCGAAGAAATCCTGCCCGGTGAACGACTTGAAGACGACCAGTTCCAGCAGAACTCAGTCTTCGAATTCGAACCCAACCCCCAGGAAGTACTCGACGCCCTGCTTCCCCGCTACATCGCTTCCCGCATTTATGCGTGCCTGCTTGAAGCGGCAGCGTCCGAACTTGCATCGCGCCAGCGTGCGATGAAGTCCGCAGGCGACAACGCCGATGAGCTCATCAAGAAGTACACCCGCCTGATGAACAACGCTCGCCAGGCAGAGATTACTCAGGAGCTCAGCGAAATCGTTGGCGGCGCCGACGCACTCGCCTCCTAAAACCCGAAGACAAATTTCCACTCTCTACATAGGTAAGTGAGAACAATGACTGCAACTCTGAACGAATCGGCAGCAGCGCCGGCTCAGGGCGCAACCGGTCGCATTGCTCGCGTTATCGGCCCTGTCGTTGACGTAGAGTTCCCTGCCGGCCAGGTACCTGACATCTACAACGCGCTGACCGCTGAGCTGACCCTCAACGGCACTACCCGTAAGATCACCTTCGAGACTGCCCAGCACCTCGGTGATTCACTGGTACGTGCAATCTCCCTGCAGCAGACCGACGGCCTCGTCCGCGGCCAGGCTGTAGTAGACACCGGTGCCCCCATCTCCGTCCCTGTGGGTGACGGCGTCAAGGGTCACATCTTCAACGTCCTCGGTGACGCCCTGGATGTCTCCAACGACGAAATCAAGGCTGACACCTACTGGCCCATCCACCGTGCAGCTCCCGGCTTTGCCGACCTCGAAGGCTCAACCGAGATGCTCGAGACCGGTATTAAGTCCATCGACCTTCTGACCCCCTACATCAAGGGTGGTAAGATCGGCCTCTTCGGTGGTGCGGGCGTTGGTAAGACCGTTCTGATTCAGGAAATGATTACCCGCGTTGCCCGTAACTTCGGTGGTACCTCAGTATTCACCGGTGTGGGCGAACGTACCCGTGAAGGTAACGACCTCTGGGTTGAAATGGAAGAAGCTGGCGTTCTCAAGGACACCGCCCTTGTCTTCGGCCAGATGGACGAACCCCCTGGAACCCGTCTGCGCGTTGCGCTGACCGGCCTGACCATGGCGGAATACTTCCGTGACGTACAGAACCAGGACGTTCTGCTCTTCATTGACAACATCTTCCGCTTTACCCAGGCAGGTTCTGAGGTATCAACCCTGCTCGGCCGCATGCCTTCAGCTGTGGGCTACCAGCCCAACCTGGCTGACGAAATGGGTCTGCTGCAGGAACGCATCACCTCAACCCGCGGTCACTCCATCACCTCCATGCAGGCAATTTACGTTCCTGCGGACGACTACACCGACCCGGCACCCGCCACCACCTTCGCCCACCTGGACGCAACCACCGAGCTTTCTCGTGAGATCGCCTCCCGTGGTCTGTACCCCGCGATTGATCCCCTGTCCTCCACCTCCCGAATCCTGGACCCCCAGTACATCGGTCAGGAGCACTACGACACCGCAATCCAGGTCAAGGCAATCCTCCAGGAAAACAAGGAACTCCAGGACATCATCGCGATTCTTGGTGTTGACGAACTTTCTGAAGAGCAGAAGATCGTTGTTGCCCGTGCCCGTCGTATCGAGCAGTTCCTCTCCCAGAACACCTACACTGCAAAGCAGTTCACCGGTGTTGAAGGTTCAACCGTGCCGATCAAGGACACCATCGAATCCTTCCAGATGATCTGCCGTGGCGACGTTGACCACATCCCCGAGCAGGCCTTCTACAACATCGGTGGTATGGACGACGTCATGCGCCGTTACGAGGAAATCAAGGCACAGTCTGGAGCCAAGTAATCATGGCACTGAAAGTAGAAGTCGTTTCACGCGAACACATCGTGTGGGTTGGCGAAGCCAAGTATGTCCGAGCACGCACCGTTGACGGTGACCTCGGTATCATGCCCGGCCACATCCCCACAATGGCGCTTCTTGCAGACGACGGTGAACTTCTGATTGAAGCCACCAACGGTGAAAAGAAGACCACCCGACTGAACGAGGGTTTCTTGACCGTATCCAACGATCGAGTCACCATCGCAGCTAAGCACGCCAAGATCTAACCCTGGCTAGCAGAAGCAACAGGACGCCGTCCTTCTCCCAACCTGGGGGAGGACGGCGTCCTTTTTTACCCTCTAGAGTAAGCCCTACAAGACAGGCAGGCCCCTGTTCCCACCGGGAACAGGGGCCACATCAAACAGACGAAAGAAGTCTTAGAAGAGCCGGGACTCTACATCATCGACCCCACGCATAGCATCGTAGTCGAGGGAAACACAGCGGATGCCGCGGTCTTCGGCCAGGGTGCGGGCCTGGGGCTTGATTTTCTGGGCTGCAAAGACACCCTGGACTGGGGCCAGGAGGGGGTCACGATTGAGCAGATCCAGGTAGCGGGTAAGCTGTTCCACCCCATCTATATCACCAATGCGCTTGAGCTCAACGGCCACTGAAATACCAGAGGCGTCCTTGGCCAGAATATCGACCGGGCCGATTGCTGTAGGATATTCACGCCGAACCAAACGGTAACCCTCACCAAGCACTTCGATCTGTTCTGCAAGAAGACGTTGCAGATCAGCTTCTACCCCGTCCTTAATGAGGCCGGGGTCAATGCCCAGATCATGGCTGAGCTCCCCGAAGGTGCCATAAACCCTGATCACCAGCTTGTCATCAGCCTTTGCTGCCTGGACGGTCCACAGCTCGGTGACATCGGAATCCAGGTCTTCTGCAATGGATGTACCTTCAAATTCAGTCCGGGTAGCTACATGGAGGCGACAGGGGGGACTCATCCAGTTGAGGGGCTTGTAGGACCCACCGTCAGAGTGAATCAAAACCGACCCGTCATTTTTAATCATGAGAAGACGGGTTGCCCGGGGCAGGTGGGCCTTGAGCCGGCCCACATAATCGACAGAACAATCAGCTATAACTAAACGCACCCGACAACTCTAACAGGTCTTTCCAACCTGGCCATAGGGGAGCGGTCACGGGGCGGTTCAACCACCGGTAAGGTGGGTTCCTTTACCTCGACAAGACCCGGGTAGAAAGCTGAGCTTGGGCCAGCTTCTGAAGACATGGAAGAATAGGGTCTATGCCTCGTAGACCTCACCCCAAACGCCGTCCTAATTCTGGGCCTGTACCCAGCAAATGGCAGAAGCCCCGCCCGCAGGGGAGGGATATTTCGCGCATTCTAGACCCAGCCCCATTCATTGAAGAAAGTGCAGATGGGGACTGGTATGTGCAGTACATTCCAGCTGTCAATGCCAAGAAAACCTATAAGTGCCCAGCCTGCGAACGCGAAATTAAACCCGGGGTCGCCCACCTGGTAGCCTGGCAAACTGATCATATGTTTGGAGCCCAACGGGCCATCGAAGAACGTCGCCACTGGCATAAACGATGCTGGGAGACCCGCAGTCTCTGGTACTAAAAGCCAGAGAACAAAGCCCCACCTTCCTCAGATGAAGGTGGGGCGTATTCGTCCTACATTGCCTCTGGCCTGAATGAGGGGAGTTAGAGTTGGTCCTGGCGGGGAACAAGAACCTCGTTGACCAAGATGAGCAGGGAGGCTGCAACCGGAATTGCAATGATTGCCCCCAGCACTCCCCACAGGGCAGATCCTGCAACCACGGCAATAATGGCGACAGCACCGGGTACTGCTACCGCCCGCTTCATGATACGCGGGGAGATGAAGTAGGCCTCAATCTGGAGGTAAATCAGGTAGGGGATCAAGAAGAAAACGGCGGTCTGCCAACTTTCTATCAGGGCCATGATCGAGACGAGGGCCGCAGCACTGACCCCACCGACCAGCGGAATAAAGGCAAGAATCAAGACAATGAGCATAAGGAGCACGGCGAAGGGAACTCCAACAATCATCATGATGACAGTTGCAACAGTGGCATTGATGATGGCAACCAGGGCCTGCCCGGAAACATACTGGCCAACCGATGAGGTGATCTTTTCCGTCAGGTAACCGATTCGCTCCCGCTTGGTGGCCGGGGCTAAGCGGATAAACCAGGCCTTGATCGTGGGAAGGGAGGCGAGGACGTACAGGGAGAGGAAGAGGACGATGATGGTGCCGGTTGTGACCTCAGCCAGGGTGGACCCAGCGTTGATCAGGGAATTGAGAAATCCGCTGACCACCGAGGTATCAGAGGTAATTTGAGCAAAGATTTTCTCAACTTCGGCATCGACGGCATCCCGTACTTGGAAGCGTTGATCCAAGGTCGTGACAAGGTCGCTGTTGAGGAAGTTCTCAAACTGGTGCGGGAAGCTGGTGACGAAGGCAACGGCTTGCCGAGCCACCATGGGGATGATCCAGAAGATCACGGCAGCTGCGATACCGGCAAAGATGAGGAAGACTGTGGTGACACCCAGGGATCGCGGAAGACCCCAGCTTTCTAGTTTTCTCACTAATGGATCTAGCCCCAGTCCAATAAAGAGGGCCCCCGTGAGCCACCCAGCCAGAGCCCCCACATTAAGGACCAGATAAAAGGCGACGTAGGCTAAGCCCATGCCAATAGCTAGCATGAAACCGAAGTAGACGGGATTGGTCAGGTAGCGCCCCTTACCTTCAGTCCGGACGGCAGGGGCAGTAGGAGCCTCCTGGGAGGTGTCAGCAGGTGGGGGAGAGAGTTCTGGCTCGGCAGGAAGCTGAAAGCGGTGGCGGGGCAGGGCACCGGGGATAGCTGGGATAGCCGGGAGATTGAAACGCGGTGAGGAAGCTGATTCTTGCTGGCGGTCTTCTCCAGCAGGCTGGGTGGTAGCAACCTGCTGGGCTGACCGTCTGCGGGTCAGTTTTTTCAAGAGGGTGGGGAGTTCAGGCATCTTTGGGTCCAATGGGGTGGGTGGGTCTAGTCTCTAGCCTATCTTGATTTCTGCCCTGGGCTTGAAAAGGGGCTGGGAAGCTTACTGCCAGTGCCCTGTTTGGCACGATAGTAGACAGAAGTCTTCTTGATTGAGAGAAAGTAGAGCACAATGACCCAGCAGGCTGGTTTCCAAGAACAGAATCTACCCGCTTCAGTCCGCCATGCCCCCGATCTTGCTGCTGTTGCCCAGGGTGCTGGGCCGGACGCGTCCGCCCCGGCTGAGAGCCAGGCAGGCAAGCCTGCAAAGACCTGGCGGCTCGATGTGACCGATTCTAGCCAGCTCCAGCAGCTGGTGCAGGAATCGAACCGGGGCGCAGTAGTCTTTGCCCTGTGGGCTCCCCATTCCCCGGCTTCGGTTGAAATGCTGGAAAACATGGAAACCCTGGTCAATTCAGCCGGAGGTAACCTGCTCCTGGCAGCTGTAGATATCACCCAGGCCCCTGAGATTGGCCAGGCTTTTCAGATTCAAGGGGTTCCGGCCGCTGTTGCAGTGCTAGCTGGGCGTCCTGCTCCCTTGTTTAACGGACCGGTGGCAGTACAGGATATGACCGAGGTGCTTGGCCAGGTGCTGCAGCTGGCCGCCCAACAGGGCTTGCCCGGGGGCTTCGAGCCCGTCCTTGCTGAGGACGAAAAGCCCCTCCCGCCCCTGCACCAGGAGGCCCTTTCGGCCCTAGACCGGGGCGACTATGCTGCTGCTGAGGCTGCCTATACCCGGGCCCTTAATGAAAATCCGGGCGATTCTGATGCAAAGGTCGGCCTGGCCCAGGTCCACCTGTTGCACCGGGTCTCGACGCTGGTTCTGGCTGATGAACGTCAGAAGGCTGCCGCGAACCCAACCGATGTGCTAGCGCAGATGAACGTTGCTGATCTAGATATCGTTGGTGGGCATGTCGAAGATGCCTTCAACCGCCTCATCTCCCTCTTTAAGGCTACTGACGCTGAGACTAAGCCCCAGGTGCGCGAGCGTCTCCTTGAACTCTTTGAGGTTGTTGGTTCAGCTGACCCCCGGGTCATGAAGGCCCGCTCAGCCCTGATGATGGCCCTCTTCTAAGAGGAGCCAGTTGGGATACCCCGCCCCCAACGGGTGCGCTGCGGCTGTGACCTGGGCAGGGGCGGGGCCAGGCTGGTTAGACTTTTTATGAAATATCATCCTGGAAGAGGATGACGGGTCTGGTGGTGGGGACTACAGTGGGTTGTATGGCACACGATACAAGTCCCTGGAAAAATCAAACATCTAGCGAGCCCACCCAACACCTGCAAGAGACACAAGCCCAGGCCTCAAACCAGCCCAGTGACCTGGCAGAAGAGCCCCTTCCCCCTGCAGCTGCTGCACCGGTGCAGGCTGAAATCGCCCAGAAGAGTCTTGACACCCCGGCCTTAGAGATTCAAGGCCTGGTCAAAGTCTTTGACCAGCGGCCGGTAGTCGATGGTATCAATCTGACGGTGCCCCGGGGATCGTTCTACGGCCTCGTGGGCCGCAACGGCGCAGGAAAGACCACCAGTCTGTCCATGGCAACCGGTATGCTCAAGCCCACCGCCGGCCGGGTCCTGGTAGGGGGTGTGGACGTCTGGGCCAACCCGCTGGAAGCCAAACGGAAAGTCGGGGTCTTGCCCGACGGCGTCCGCCTCTTCGATAAGCTTACCGGCGAGCAGCTTCTTACCTACGCTGGCCGCCTGCACGGACTTGACAAGGCAACGGTAGCAGACCGCACCCGCGACCTCCTCCAGGCCATGGATCTGGTTTCTGCCGTAGGAAAACAGGTAGCTGACTATTCGGCGGGCATGACCAAGAAGATTAGCTTGGCCTGCGCCATGATTCATGCTCCTTCCTTGCTGGTACTCGACGAGCCTTTTGAGGCAGTTGATCCGGTATCAGCCTCAAACATTCAAGATATCCTCAAGGCCTATGTAGCTGGTGGCGGAACTGTCATCGTCTCCTCGCACGTCATGGACCTCGTCCAGCGTTTGTGCGACCATGTAGCAATCATGGATTCTGGCCGTATCCTAGCCTCTGGCACCGTGGATGCAGTAAGGGGCCAGATGAGCCTTGAAGAACGATTTGTCTCCCTGGTAGGAGGCCGAGTTGCATCGGAGGGTCTGGCATGGTTGCAGTCCTCCTCCGCCTAAAACTTGCCCACTTCCTCGCTTCCTTCCGCAAGGGAAACGTCTGGTCGATCATCGGCCTGATCTTTGGTTTACTCTACGGTCTAGGAATTGCCATCAGTTTTGGTGTCGCCGGGTTCTTTATTGAAAACCCAGAAAACTCCCTTCTGATGATAGGCCTGCTGGGAGCAGCCATGACCCTGGCCTGGTGGATTCTTCCCCTGGTGGCTGCTGGAGCCGATCCAACCCTAGACCCTGAGCGCCTGGCCCCTTACCCGATCCGGGTCAGGCAGCTGATGGGTGGCCAGGCCCTCGGGGCCTTCCTCGGAACCCCGGGCATCATAACCCTCTTGCTGACCCTAGCTTTGACCACAGCTAACTTCTACCAGCCCCTTGCCCTTGTAGCCTACCTGCCTGCCGCCTTGCTAGGGCTTGCCCTGGTGGTAGTCGGTTCCAGGCTTGTTGCCGTAGCCTCCATACCGCTTCGTTCCCGCCGGGCTGTCACCAACAGCCTCACCCTGCTCTTCCTTGCCCTGCTGATGATGGCCGGGCCGATCATCGGTGGAATCAGTAGCCTCATATTCGGTAATCCAGACCTTCTGCGCCAGGTGGTAGAAATCGGCCAGTGGACGCCCCTGATGTCAGCCTGGGCAATCGCTCCAGCTGTCGGCACCGGCAACTACGGCCAGGCCGCTGCCCTTAGCGGGATCAGCCTCATCTACCTGGCTGTACTCTGGTTCACCTGGCACTTCTTTGCAGCAAAAACTATGGCAAATATCGGCCAGGTTGTAGGGGGCCACCAGAAAACCAAGACCCACAAGACCGGCCACCTTGGCCTGCTGGGCAGGTTCCCCGCCACACCCCGGGGAGCTATTACCGCCCGCGTCCTGGGGCTGATGCTCAAAGACACCCGCTTCAACGCCAACATCCTCATGGTTCCCCTCTTCTACCTGCTGTTCATCTTCATGCAGGGGGCAACCTTCGTGACCGAGGAAGATAGTGTCACGGTAGACAACCCCATAGCCCCCTTTATGCTCATCGCCTTTCTCCCTGCCTTCTCCGGCATAGCCCAAGCTGGCCTAGTCTCCATGGAAAACTCGGCCTTTGCCCTGCACGTCCTAGCCCCCCTCAAGGGGATCGATGACCGCCTGGGACGCACCTACGCCATGTGCCTGGTCTATGTTCCCCTGCTGGTCCTAGGTACCCTCACCTTCGGCTACTTCTCGGAGGCAGGCTGGCTAACTGTCAACTACCTCCTCATTACCCTGGGCGTTTTCTTCTTCGCCCTGGGCATGGCTAATACCAGCGACACCGTCTTCAACGCCCCTGTGGTGCCGCCAGGGAGCAGCCCCTGGAAGACCCCCGAACAGCCCGACGGCATGGCCAAGGCCATGGTACGGGGCCTTCTGGTCCTCATACCCCTGGGTATAGGCTTGCTAGGCTACATCGGCACAACCATCACCCACTTCACCGCCAACCCCGCCTGGGCCTGGGGTGCCACAGCCCTGGTCGTCCTGGCCGGAAGCCTGTCCCTAGTCATCGGAATCCGACGCGGGGCTCACCGCTTTGATCAGCATTCAGCTGCCATGCTCCAAAGAGTCTCCCGCTACGGCTAACAAACCCAACCCACAGGCCACTACACTTAAACCAGACCCACAGACGAAAGAAGGAACCATGTCCTCCATCCCCGGAATTGAAGACCCCTTCCCCGAAACCGCCCACTCCGGCGGAACCGCCCTGCTCGAACGCGAGGAGGTCCAAAACGTCGAACCCGGTGACCATGAACGCTTTGCCCACTACGTCCGTAAAGAAAAAATCATGGAGTCAGCCCTCACCGGCAACCCGGTCGAAGCCCTCTGCGGCAAAAAGTGGACCCCCGGCCGCGACCCCGAAAAGTTCCCCGTCTGCCCCGAATGCAAGGAAATCTACGAGGGCCTAGCCCCCGGCGACGAGAACTAGACCCACCTCATAGCCCCATTCACCCCCGAATGGGGCTAAACTTTTGTGGTGCCCCAAAACCTGGGGCACCACAGCGAGGGAAGGGACGAGACATGGACGAGAACCAGCTACCACTCTTTGGAGAAGGCACCAGCTCCCTCTCACCGGCCTACCCCGACCGCGCCGCCTGGGGAACCGCCCCTAAGCTCCGTGCCTGGCAGGCCGAGGCCATGACCAAGTATTTCACCGAGAACCCCCGCGACTTCATGGCCGTGGCAACCCCCGGTGCAGGTAAAACCACCTTTGCGCTCACCGTCGCCAAGGAACTCTTCAACCGCGGCACTATCAACCGCATGACCGTGGTAGCCCCCACTGACCACCTCAAACGCCAGTGGGCCGATGCTGCCGCCCGGGTTGGCATCTCCATCGACCCCAACTTCAAAAACTCCGACGGAACCACCGGCCGAGGCTACCAGGGCGTCGCCCTCACCTACGCCCAGGTTGCCAACAAGCCCATGCTGCACCGGGCCCGCACCGAGAACGGCCGCACCCTGGTGATTATGGACGAAATCCACCACGCCGGCGACTCTCTTTCCTGGGGCGACGGCCTGCGCGAAGCCTTTGAACCGGCCACCCGGCGCCTGGCCCTGACCGGTACCCCCTTCCGCTCCGACACCGCTGCTATTCCCTTCGTCCAGTACGAGGAGGACGCCGACGGCATCCGCCGCTCAAAGTCCGACTACTCCTACGGCTACGGGCCTGCCCTCAAAGACCACGTCGTGCGCCCCGTTATCTTCATGGCCTACTCAGGCCAGATGCGCTGGCGCACCTCCGCCGGTGAAGAAATGGCCGCCAACCTGGGGGAGGGCTTCACCAAGGACGTCACCGCCCAGGCTTGGCGCACCGCCCTCAACCCCGAGGGCGAATGGATCCCCACCGTGCTGGCCGCCGCCGACAAACGCCTGACCGAGGTGCGCCGCACCGTCCCCGACGCCGGTGGCCTGGTCATTGCCACCGATCACGCCGACGCCCGGGCCTATGCCAAACAGCTCCAAAAAATTACCGGCGAAAAACCCGCCCTGATTCTCTCCGACGACAAAGAAGCCTCCAACAATATTGAGGAATTCTCAGCGGGCCTGGCCCGCTGGATGGTTGCCGTCCGTATGGTATCCGAAGGTGTGGACGTTCCCCGCCTGGCCGTTGGCGTCTACGCCACCTCCACCTCCACCCCCCTCTTCTTCGCCCAGGCTATCGGCCGCTTCGTGCGCTCGCGCAAGCGCGGAGAAACCGCTTCGGTCTTCCTGCCTTCCGTACCCCAGCTCATGATGCTGGCTAACGAAATGGAAACTGAACGCGACCACGCCCTCGACCGCAAGGGAGCTACCGACGAGGTGGTCGACCCCCTCAACGAGGGTTTGGACGACCACCTGATTGAAGAAGCCAACAAGGAAGAGGTCGCCAGCGACCAGCTCACCCGCGGCAAATTCGAAGCCATTGGCTCCCAGGCCTCCTTCCACGGGGTGCTCTTTGACGGGGCAGAGTTCTCCACCGGCGGCCTTGAAGTTGGTTCGGACGAAGAGCAAGACTTCCTCGGTATCCCCGGACTGCTGGACGCTGACCAGGTAGGCACCCTGCTGCGGGCCCGACAAAAGGACCACGCAACCCGCCGACCGGCGTCCGCCGCCCCCCAGGTTGTTGACCACCGCCAGCTCAAAGACCTGCGGAACAAGCTGGCTAAAAACGTAGCAGCCTGGGCTGCCCGTACCGGCAAGCCCCACGGCTCAATCCACAACGAACTGCGCCGCATCTGCGGTGGGCCTGCCGTCGCCCAGGCCTCAGCCGAGCAGCTGCAAGCCCGCCTGGATAAACTGCAGGACTGGTTCGTGGGGCGGAAGTAGCCTCAAAGAGTTTGGACCACCTTCTGCTCAAAAAGTGCCTCACATAAGGCGATTTTTGAGCAGAAGATGGTCCAAAGTGCTTCGGGGGGGGGGGGGGGGGAGGGGAGAAGCTACAGAACCTCAGTCACCGTCACCCCGGCGTCCTCCAACTCACCGCTGACATCATCCAGGGAATCCTCATCCACCGGAGCCGTCAAATCAATCAGCACCCGAGTCTCATAACCGGCATCCACAGCATCCAACGCCGTAGCCTTGACACAGTAATCGGTGGCAATACCCACCACATCAACATCAGTGATATCGCGCTCAGCTAGCCAATCATCAAGAGAAACCTTGGGATCATCGTCCTTGGCCGGGGCCCCAGGCTCGCGCTCGCCGGTCATCACCGAATCTTCAGGAGCAAGCAGGCCCTCAAAACCCGAGTAAGCTGCCTCAAACTCACCCTTACGGAAGAAAGCCTCAATGTAATCGGTATCAAGGTCCTCGTGCAGCTCAGCACCCTCGGTCTCAGCCTTGCAATGAACCGGCCAAGAATCCTTGAAATCGGGGTTCTCAGAAAAGTGACTACCCGGATCAACATGCCAGTCCTGGGTTGCAACAATCGCCTCATAGCGGTCGTGGTAGTTCTCAACATACTCACTGATGAGGGCAGCTACCTCAGCGCCTCGCTCGGTTGCCAGCGAACCACCCTCACAAAAATCATTCTGAACATCAACAATAATAAGAGCCTTAGCCAATGTATTTTCCTCTTCTGTAGTTCTACTAGGAGACAAACTCGGTAGGGATCACCGGATCACCGGGGGACAGGCGGGCAGCTGCAGGGGGGAGCTCCTCCAGGGACCGGGCATGACGTTCAGCTGCTCGGCGGACGCCTTCAGCCCCGGTGAAGCCTGGCTGAATTACACCGTCGACCACCAAATCAACCATCAGGGGCCGGTCGTTCGAATCAGCCGGGGCGGTTGCATCCACTCCGATCACCTCAGCGGTAGCAATACCCCCAGCATTCAAGCGACGCACGGCAGACTTCTTGCCCCCCACTGAGCCCTTACCAGAAGAAGCCTTAGCAACAGGCTCCATCACCCCGTCAGAGTTTTCCCGCAAAACGACTTTATAGACCATCGAGGAGGTGGGGACGCCTGAGCCGGTCACCAGCTTGGTACCGACCCCATAGGTGTTGACAGGAGCTGCCGCCAGGGAGGCGATAGCGTATTCGTCCAGGTCAGAGGTTACAGTAATCTTGGTCTTTGTGTTGCCCAGGGAATCCAGAAGCTGGCGGACGGAGGCGGCTTGGGCCACTAAGTCACCAGAATCAAGGCGGACGGCGCCAAGGTCTGGGCCCGCCAGTTCAGTTGCCAGGCGGACAGCCTTTTCAACGTCGTAGGTATCGACCAGCAGGGTGGTTCCGACCCCCTGAGAGGCCAGCTGGGCCCGGAAGGCGTCTTCTTCAGAATCATGAAGCAGGGTGAAGGCATGGGCACTGGTACCCAGGGTATGCAGGCCGTACTGGCGGCCCGCTTCAAGGTTAGACGTACCGGTAAAGCCTGCAATCACGGCAGCCCGGGCTGCCGAGACTGCCGCCTGCTCATGGGCCCGCCGGGAACCCATCTCGATACAGGGCCGGTTGCCGGCAGCAATAGTCATGCGGGAGGCCGCGGTAGCTACCGCAGAGTCGTAATTCAAAATGGAGAGAATAAGGGTTTCCAAAAGGCAGGCTTCAGCGAAGGTGGCTTCAACCTGTAGGACGGGGGAGTAGGGGAAGAAGACCTCACCCTCGGCGTAGCCGCGAATAGTGCCCGTGAAACGGAAGTTCCGCAGGTACTCGATCGTTTCATCATTGACGACTTTGCGTTCGGCCAGATAGTCAATTTCTTCTGTGCCGAACTGGAAGTTTTTGAGGGCCTCAAGGAGACGGCCGGTACCAGCAAGGACGCCGTAGCGGCGGCCACCGGAGAGACGGCGGGCAAAGACCTCAAAGACGGTCTTTCGGTGGGCGGCACCTGAAGCGAGGGCAGCCTGGACCATGGTGAGTTCGTAATGGTCTGTGAGGAGTGAGGTTTTCTGAGTCACGGTACTACTCTAATGGTTTGGTGCTTCTACCTGCTAGTGAGCATTTATGATAGTAAGGGTAGGAGTAACCTTCAGTAGGTTTCTTCTATGCACACATTTTGATTCTTGACCGGGAGTTGATGGTTCAGATGAGTTCGGCGGTGAAGGCGGATCTTTCAATCGGTGGGGTAGATACCCTGCCTGATCTTGAGCGGTCTGTCTTTGAAGATACGATGATCAACAACCAGGCCCCCTGGACTGTTGTGGTTTGGGATGACCCGGTCAATCTCATGAGTTTTGTAACCTACGTCTTGAGAACCCAGTTTGGAATGAGCCAGGAAAAGGCCCACCAGCTGATGCTGAAAGTCCATCACGAGGGAAAAGCCGCGGTTTTCAGCGGCTCCAAAGAAGAAGCTGAACAGCACACCACTGCCCTCCACACCTGGGGCCTCTGGGCCACCTTCGAACGGGCCGGGGAGTAACAATCATGGCTAAACCCTTTACCTACACCCCCCGGGGCATCACCGCTAAATTCACCAGCGAAGAAGTCAGCATTCTCACCCGCCTCTTTGAGGACGTCGCCCTCACCCTGGAACCAGACCAAGACCCGGAAGCTGACCCGCTAGCGGCCATGGTGGGTATCTCAGAAAACGCATCCGTTCCCACCGACCCGGCTGTGGCCAGAATGCTCCCGGTAGCCAGCGACGACCCTGAAGTTGCCGACGAATACCGCCGCTATACAGACCTTTCCCTCAGGCAGGCCAAAATAGCCCACCTGTCCATGGCCGCCTTAGACGTCCAAGCTGGAACCGTTCACCTCAACACCGAACATGCCCGGGCCTGGGCAGGGGCCCTCAACGACGTCCGACTCACCCTTGGCTCCAGGCTTAACATAGCCAATGCTGATGATGCAGAACGTATCAGCCAACACCGAGACTGGGACTCCGTAGAAACAACCGAAGACTACATGGGCTTGATCTATAACTTCCTCACCTGGCTCCAGGACAGCCTGATGGAAGCCCTCACCCACAGCCTCGAAGCTGAAGAATCCCCCTAAATGTTTACGTTTTTATGACAAGCCGGTGACTGCCTACCCGTGACAGTCAACTCAAAATAAGATGAAGGTGCCAACGGAACCCGCCAGGGCACCAAATGTTAGCTAGTGTCAGGTCTACCATGAGTGAAATGAACCCCACCCTCGTTACCCCCTGGGGGTCCCAGGTGCTTGCCGAACCCACAGCCAGCGCTCCCATCGGTGTTTTCGACTCCGGGGTTGGAGGGCTCACCGTAGCCCGCGCCATCATGGACCAGCTACCCCACGAATCAATCATCTACGTCGGCGACACCGCCCACGGCCCCTACGGGCCCCTCACGATTGCCCAGGTAAGAGCCCACGCCCTGCGGATCATGGACGAGCTGGTGGACTCCGGGGTTAAACTCCTGGTCATTGCCTGCAACACCGCCTCGGCTGCCGTGTTGCGGGACGCCCGCGAGCGCTATACCCGCAAGTACGGGATCCAGGTGGTTGAGGTGATCCAGCCAGCTGCCCGCCGGGCTGTTGCCGCTACCCGCAACCGAAAAATCGGTGTCATTGCAACCGAAGCGACCGTGACCTCCCACGCCTACGAAGATACTTTTGCGGTGATGAGCGACCTGGAAATCCACTCGGTTGCCTGCCCGCGTTTCGTTGAATTCGTGGAGAAGGGGATTACCTCAGGCCCTGAACTTCTTGAAACTGCCGAAGCCTACCTGGCCCCCCTTAAAGAAGCCGGCGTTGACACCCTGGTGCTCGGCTGCACCCACTACCCTTTGCTTACCGGCGTTATTTCCTACATCATGGGCGACGACGTTACCCTAGTCTCCTCCTCCGAAGAGTCAGCCAAGGACGTCTACAAGGCCCTGCTCAAAGCTGGTTTGGAACGTCCTGCAACCCTGCCGCCCTCCCACGAATTCCTGGCTACTGGGGAAACAGAACTTTTTGAAAATCTAGCCCGCCGCTTCTTGGGCCCGGAGGTCGCTACCGTCCGCCACACTGATTCTGTGGCTGAACGATTCCCGACCGGCTCCCTGGCCATTATTCCCCCAGAACTCATCAAACCCCAGGTCACTATCACCACCCCACACTAATTCTTATTCCCCCTCGAACACACACTAAAGGATTCGACCCATGCAACTGACAGTCATAGGCTGTACCGGCTCCTTCCCCGGACCCAACGCAGCAGCTAGCTGCTACATGGTCTCGACCATCGACGACCTTGGAAAGACCTGGCGGATTATTGTCGATATGGGCAACGGCGCCCTGGGCACCTTGCAGACCCACATTAACCTAGAAGACATTGACGCGATCCTCATCTCCCACCTGCACCCTGACCACTGCATAGATCTCTCCGGCCTGCACGTTGCGGTCAAATGGAACCCTAACGGCTGGCCAAAAGGCCCCATTCCGCTCTACGGGCCCAGTGACATCCACCAGTACCTCGTCAACACTCACGGTCTGCCCCTAGAGCCCGGTATGCACACCGAGTTTGAATTTCACGAGTGGTCTAACCATTCAGAAGTCAAAATTGGCCCCTTTACCGTCACCCCCCACGTTGTCGTCCACCCCACTGTTGAACCCTATGCCCTGCGGATTGAATGCGAAACCAGCGAAGGTAGAACCGTGCTCACCTACTCGGGGGACACCGACTCCTGCATCGGCCTGATTGAAGCTGCCCGCGATGCTGACCTCTTCCTCTGTGAAGCTGCCTATCAGGAGGGCCGCGACGACGCCCTGCGCGGGATCCACCTGACCGGAAAGCGGGCCGGTGAGGCAGCCGCTGAAGCAGGCGTTAGGAACCTCTTGCTCACCCACCTGCCCATCTGGAACGACCCGGCTGTTGCCCTGGCCGAAGCCCAAGAAGTCTTCTCAGGGCCTATCTCGGTAGCAGAGGCCTCCGCCACCTACCGGGTCAACCCCCGGCGCTCGCCCGAAGAGTATGCGGCAAATCCCATGACCACAACCCTCAACGTCATCTCCCGCCACCCCCACTAGCTCCTCAGCCCATACCCGCAACACGAGGGTAAGGCTGCAGTTTCTACCCCGTCTAAACCCCTCAACCCACTAATCTGATAGGTATGACACACAGTATGGCAACTACTCGCGCCGACGGCCGCACCCCCGACCAGCTCCGCCCCATTACAGTGACCCGCGGCTGGGCGAAGAATGCAGAGGGCTCAGCCCTGATCGAGTTCGGAAATACCCGGGTGCTCTGCACCGCCTCCTTCACCGAAGGCGTCCCCCGCTGGCTCAAGGGCCAGGGAACCGGCTGGGTCACTGCCGAATACGCCATGCTTCCCCGCGCCACCAACACCCGCAACTCCCGCGAATCCGTCAAGGGCAAAATCGGGGGCCGCACCCACGAGATTTCCCGCCTGATCGGCCGCTCCCTGCGAGCTGTCATTGACACCGCTGAGCTTGGTGAAAATACCATCGTTTTGGACTGCGACGTCCTACAGGCTGACGGTGGCACCCGTACCGCAGCGATTACCGGGGCCTATATTGCTCTTGCTGACTCCATTGCCTGGGCCAAGAAAGAGGGAATTATCCCCGCCAAGTCCCAGCCTTTGACCGGTTCTGTTGCCGCTATCTCGGTGGGTATTATTGACGGCACCCCCATGCTGGATCTGCCCTACGAAGAGGACGTCCGCGCTGAAACTGACATGAACGTCGTTGTCACCGGCGAGGGTAAGTTCGTTGAGGTCCAGGGTACCGCCGAAGGCGCCCCCTTTGACCGCGACGAACTGAACTCCCTGCTCGATTTGGCCCTGCACGGCACAGCCCAGCTGGCCCAGATTCAGAAAGAAGCCCTGGAGAACTAATGCCTGTCAAGATCGTTCTTGCCACCCATAACCAGGGTAAACTGCGCGAATTTCGTGAACTTTTGCGCGGGGCTATTGAGGGGTTGGACGTCGATACCGAGGTTATCGACGCAGCGACCGCAGGTGCCCCTGACGTGGTAGAAACCGGCCTTACCTTCGCGGAAAACTCCCTCCTCAAAGCCCGGGCCGTGGCAGAAGCCACCGGCCTGATTGCTGTGGCTGATGACTCCGGTCTGGCCGTGGACGTCCTCCACGGGGCCCCCGGTATTTTCAGCGCACGCTGGGCTGGGCGCCACGGGGACGACGCCGCCAACCTCAACCTCCTGCTGGCCCAGCTCTCGGATATTCCAGCTGAACACCGCGGCGCCAAGTTTGTCTGTGCAGCCTCTATGGCAACCCCGGCAGGGGTTAGCGCTGTTGAGCACGGAGAGCTACCCGGTACCCTGGCCACCGAACCGAGGGGAGAGGCCGGGTTCGGTTACGACCCTATCCTCCTTGCCTCCGGCTTCACCGGGGAGTACGCTGGTCTGTCCTGCGCCCAGGTGCCTGCAGAGGTGAAAAATGCTATCAGCCACCGGGCCAAAGCCCTGGCTAAGCTCCTGCCCCACCTCAAGGCAGCCCTCGAAAACTAACCCGTAGCATTCGCACCCGCACAGAAGGTACCCTATGGCAGCGCACCTTGCACAACTGGAACAGATGAAGGCCCTTCCGGTCGTGACAGCCGTGATGGACCAGGCCGGCCTGAGCATTCCCCAGGACCGCTGGGACATTCGGACGACCGGGAGCGCCCACCTGATCGTCAATATGGGGGCTGAGCTCAGTGTGCGCGTCGCCAAAACCCAGAAGACCGGGCACCTGGTGGCCCGCCGGACCGAAATCCTGCGCCGTCTGCCCTATAACCTGCCCTTTGAAGTGCCCCGCCCTATCACCCGGGTCATTACCAGAAACGGGTACACGGCAGTGGGCCTCACCTGGATTAAGGGCGAACCCCGCCTGCAGGGGGCTGCCCCTCCCAAACAGCTAGCCAGCCTCCTCAAAGCGATTCACGATATTGACTACGGTGGTTATGGGCCCTACCTCGATATGGTTCACGAACACTGGGGCGGCCGGGAAAACTGGGATGACTACCTCAAATCTCAGGTGATTCCGCTGCTGCTTCGCAACGCCCAAAAAGTTGCCCTGGCCGCGGTGGACCGCGTCCTTGCCCTGGAACCGGTTGAGCCCTGCCTGGTTCACGGGGATTTAGCTGGCCACAATATCTTGTGGAACGGCGACAAAATCGTCGGCGTCATTGACTGGGACCATGCTTCCGTTGGGGATCCTGCCATTGACCATGCTTCTCTTGGTAACTACTACGGCTGGGATTCCCTGGCCAAGGCCCTGACCGACGAGCAGCTGAACCGGGCTAAAATTGTTGCCCGCCTGCTGCCCCTGCAGTCTCTGGCCTACACCATGCGCAATGGAATGGGCGGGGCTATCGAACGCCTGGCCATTGAACGGGCCGACGAATGGTACCTGGACCACCGGGAGGAGATCCTGGATTAGAGTCCCAGCTGCTTGAACCAGGCCGCTTCAACGAGGTCCAGGGCATCTTGGGCATCGAGGTGGGTCAACAGGGCCTGGGGGAGAACCGCCTCAGTCCCCAGAGCCCCGAGCATGGAGCCTACCAGGGCAGCGATGGAATCTGAGTCGCCGTCGACGGCAAGAGCATCAGCCAGGGCGCTCATCAAAAGATCGGGGGCGGACGTATCCGCCCCGGCCTCTAGATTTGTTTCTGCGGTTAGGGCCAGGTAGAGGGCATACCCAAGGCAGTCGGGGGCAAGCACCAGGTTTCCGAAGTGAATCTGGGCCTCGGACGCAGGGGCCTTGGTTTCTGAGATTTGCAGGGCATTCCTCAGGGCTTCAGCGGTGAGTTCACCGGTGCCGGGTAAGGCCTGGGAATCTTTGACCCCGGCTAACCAGATTAGAACCTGCTCCACGGCGGTGCGAAGGGGGCTGGCCAGGGTAGTCTCGTGGGAACCGAGCAGGTACCGGATCAGCAGGGCGTAGGCACTGGCAGAAATGATCGCCTCGGGGTGGCCGTGGGTGAGGGCTGCTGCGTGGGCTGATAGCTTAATGACGGTTGCGTCGTCCTCTACCGGTAGGTAGCCGAAGGGGGCAGAGCGCATGAGGGCCCCTGTGCCGAGTGCTTCAGGGTTCACGTTCTTAGAGATGAACTGCATTTCCCCCTCAGCTAGGGCCGCTAGGGTCGCTTTGCCGGGGCCCCGCTGCTGACGCATCACTTCTAGACTATCGAGCGGGCGGGGGAGGGAGAAGGGCGCTGTTTCAGGGGCCGGGTGGCCGGTGCCGGTGTACCAGCGCAGGTATGCTAACCAGATGCAGGCCAGCTCGTCGGCAGCTTGTCCCTCATTGTTCCACTCCAGTACTTCGGTCAGGCCGTCTAAGGTTGCCAGGGTCAGCTGGGTATCGTCAGAAATTTTTAGGGGTTGGCTGGCCAGGGCCGCAATCAGCTCCTGGGGGGAGTCGCAACCGAAAGTCTCAAACATCTGGGCCCGGGTGAGGGTCTCAACCGGGTAGCCCAGGGCGTCCCCGAGGGCTGTGCCGTAGAGGCAGCCGCGCAGGGCGGCCCGGTAGGTCGGGGAGAGGGCATTGGGGGCGGGAAAAACTGGGCTCATACCCCCTATTCTAAAACCCTGCCGCCACCTGCCCTATTAGACTGGGCTTATGCGTATCTTGCACACCTCTGATTGGCACCTGGGCCGCACCTTTCACGGCACTTCCCTGCACGACCTTGCCGGGCGGGTGCTCGATGAACTGATTGACCTTGTCACCACAGAAAAAATAGATGTGGTACTGGTCAGCGGTGACGTCTATGACCAGGCCCAGCCCCGGCCAGAGACTGTGCGCCTGCTCGATTCCGTCTTCACCCGGCTCACTGCTCTTGGAACCCAGGTTATTGCAATCAGCGGCAACCACGACTCGGCGGTGCGCCTGGGCTTTGGCTCATCTATGCTGGCCGCCTCCGGCCTGCACCTGGTGACCTCCCCTGAGCAGGTAGGCACCCCGATTGAGATAGAGAAGGACGGGGCCCGCGTCGGCTTCTACGGTATTCCCTACCTAGAGCCGCGCCCCACAGCCGAGCTGTGGGGGACTGAGGCCAGCCACACGGCCGTCCTAACCGAAGCCATGCACCGGATCCAAGAGAACGCCCAGGGGCAGGACTATGCTGCTACCGTTGTGCTCTCCCATTGCTTTGCCACCGGCGGGGAGGGCTCAGACTCTGAACGGGACATCAGCGTCGGCGGGGCTATCAGCGCCCCGGCCTCCATTTTCAGTCGGGCAACCTACACCGCCCTTGGCCACCTGCATGGCAAACAGAAAATCACCGAGTCAGTGCGGTATTCAGGATCCCTCCTAGCCTATTCCTTTAGCGAGAAAAACCACCGCAAGGGGGCCTGGATTATTGACCTGGACGCCCAGGGTAAGGCCGACACCACCGAATACCACTGGAAGAACCACCTAGCCCTGGCCACCCTGCGAGGCCCCCTGGCAGAAATCCTGTCAGAGGATTATCAGGACCGCTACCGCAACGCTTTCCTGAGCATCACCCTAACCGACCCCGAACGTCCTGCCCAAGCCCTTGAACAGCTACGAGCTGCCTACGATAACGTCCACGAACTCTACTTCGAACCAGTTGGGGTAGCAGACCGGCCTACCCACAGCTACCGGCGTACATCTACGGCCCAAAGCCCAGAAGCTATCTGCGACTCCTTCTTCACCCATGTGCGGGATCGGGCCCTGAACGAAGAGGAAAAAACTTTCCTCCGCTCAATCCTTGAAGAAGTACGCCTCACAGGAGCCTCAGCATGAGACTGCACCACCTCACCCTCACCGCCTACGGCCCCTTCGCCGGCACCGTCAGCATCGATTTCGATGACCTCAACCGAGAGGGTATCTTCCTACTCAATGGGCCTACAGGATCCGGAAAATCATCCATTCTGGATGCCATCTGTTTTGCCCTCTACGGCTCCACCGCCTCCGGCCGGAAGGACCTCAAATCCCGCTTTGCCGACCCCTCCCAGAAGCCTGAAGTAGAGCTGGTCTGCACGATCGCAGGTAAGCGCTACAGGATCGTCCGTAACCCTGAGTATGTGAGGCCAGGCAAGCGAAAGAACTCGGGGCTGCAAAAGGAAAACGCCAAAGTCCTGATTCAGACCCTGGACCGGGTGACCGGAGAATCCACACCTGACCCGGCCATTACCCGGATTGATGAGGCCGCAACCTTCATACTGGAGAAAATGGGCTTGACCGCAGCCCAATTCAACCAGGTCATGCTCTTGCCCCAGGGCCAGTTCCAACAGTTTCTGACGGCGACATCGGCTGACCGGGAGAAACTGCTACGCCAGCTTTTCGGGGCTGAAGACTACCAGCGTATCGAAGAGACCCTGAAAGACCACGCCAGAAAAGCCCAGGACGCTGCTTCCCAGGCCACCGTCAAACGTGATGCTGACATGAACAGGGTCCAACGAGCCCTTGCCAGTACAGCTATCGAGCAGGCTAGGGACCTCTTAGGTATCAAAGACCTGGCTGACCATGAGGCACTAGAACAGGAAGCGCCAACCTCAGAACCTACTAGCCTCCTGGCCCTAGCTGCTACCTGCAGCGCTGACATCGAAGAACTCCGCAACAACCTTGAAGGGGCCCTGGCCGAGAAGACGGCCCTGCTCGAAGATCTGGCAGACCGCAAGAAGAACCTCGCCCAAGAAATAGACCACTGGCAGGAATACAACCGGCTCACCACCCTCCAGGAAGAGCTTCACAACCAGAAACCAACCATAGACCAGCACAACCATGCCCTGTCCCGCCACCGGGCAGCAGAGCTGGTGGGCCCTTTCATGACGGCAGCCCGCCGCGCCGAAACTGCCCTGGCCGAAGCCCACCAGCGGGCCGAACTGGCCCGAAACCAGGCTGCTGACTCCATCCGGGCAGCCCAGGAGCTGCTGAGCGGCCCCGCCCTAGAAACCGACCTGCTCACCCAAGCCAGCGGCCTGGTCCACCGGGAGCTAACAGAGGACGTCCTTCTGGACTTTAGCAGGCAGGCTGAGGAAACAATCCAAGCCCTAGCCAACTTCCACCGGGATGAGCTCTTACGGGCTGATACCGCCCAAAAGTACGAGGTCGCCCGCACCCACCTCGCCCAGGCCCAGCACAAGCTAACAGCTGCCCTTGAAACCCAGAAAAACCTCGAAGAGAGCATGGCAGCAGATCGAGCCGCCTATGAAGAGGTCGACCTTGCCCCCGTCCATTACGAAACCGCCCAGGCAGACCTGGCAGCTGCCCAACAGGCTCTAGCCCAAGCCAAGAAACTCACCCAGGCCCGCAAGAAAACAGAAGCCACAGCTGCCGCAGCAAGCTCTGCCGAAGCGAAACGCCGTCAGGTAGCGCATGAATACGAAACCCTGCAAAGGCAACGCTTTGAAAACGCTGCCCACACCCTAGCCCTAGCCCTCACCCCCGGGCAGCCCTGTGCCGTCTGCGGATCAGAAAACCACCCCAACCCCGCCACCGAAAACGGCCGGGCTGTTACCGACATCGAGCTAGAGACAGCCGCTACAGCCCGGGCAGCTGCAGAAGAACAAGCCACCAGAGCCCTGGCCGAGCACGCAACAGCAAGCGGGGCCCTGGCCCAGCTCATCGACAACGGCGCCCCGGAACCGGACGCTGCCGCCTCCGCCCACCAGGCTGCCGAAGCCAAACTAGCAAAAGCCCAAACGGCCCTTGCCCAGCGAAAGGCCCTGGCCGTCCGTCTGCAGGAAACCGAGACTAAACTGCAGAAGGCAACCGCCAACGTCACCGACTGCCAGCAGGCCATCATTACCAGCCAAAGCCAGCTAGAAACCCACTCTTCAACCATGACAACTCTGGAAGAAGCCCTAGCACCCCACCGGCAGCAGCTGCCCTTCAACCAACGGGCCAGCAGACTACAACACATCACCAGCCACCTGAACCAGATTCTCACCGCCCAGACAGAGCACGGAAGATACCAGGAGCAGGCAACCAGCACCCAGCAAGAACTGCACCAAGCCCTGAAAGAATCTCCCTTCTCGGATACAGCAGAAGCAACTGCCGCCCTCCTCCCCCCGGCAACAGCCGCCACCTACGAGGCAAGCGTCACAGAGCACCGTAACCAAACCCTGAGCGTCCAAGCCCTCCTGGGCAACGACAGCATGAAGCAGATCAGAAAGCTCCAGCAGACCGGCCGCACAGCCCCCAACCAGGCTGACCTCGACCAGCTGAGCCACCAGCTGACAGAAGCTCGCCAAGAGCGCGACCGGCTCATGACCACCTCCACCCGCCTCACCACCCTCAGCGAGGAACTCCTCGACGCCAGGGCCGACCTCGCCCGCTCTATCAGCCACAACCAAAAACTTATCGAAGACGCCCACCTCAAAAAGCAACTGGCAGACGTAGCCAACGGCCTGAGCCACGACAACCGCCTCCGCATGACCCTCTCCACCTACGTCCTTGCCTTCCAACTCTCAGAAGTAGCCGAAGCCGCCAGCGACCACCTCCAACGCATGACCCACGGCCGCTACCGCCTAGAACACACCGACGAATCCGACGGCCGCACCCGCAAATCAGGCCTCGGCCTCAACGTCTTCGACGCCTGGCACAACGCCGCCCGCAAACCCGACTCCCTCTCCGGGGGAGAGACCTTCATGGCCTCCCTTGCCCTCGCCCTCGGCCTAGCCGACGTCGTCCAAGCAGCAAACGGCGGAATCGACATCGATACCCTTTTCGTCGACGAAGGATTCGGCTCCCTCGACGACGAAACCCTGGAAGAAGTCATGGCCACCATCGACGACCTGCGCGAAGGAGGCCGCGTCATCGGCCTCATCTCCCACGTCGCCGAAATGAAAAACCGCATCACCAAACACATCCAGCTGGCCACCTCCCCGCAAGGATCCCACCTGGTCACTGAGCAAGGAGCCCTGTGAGCCCCCATCGGAACCCCCGCAACCGGAGCAACTCGCCCCTTGCCGGCATCGGCTACCGCCGATACCGCAAACGCACCACAGAACCAGCCGAAACCCTCGGCAGCAGCATGAAGGACGGGGTCGGCCGCCTGAGCGTATCGGCCAAGTACGCCCGCACCCGCATCCAGGGCATCCTGCTGGCCCACGGCTGGCACTTCCTCATCTTCTCCCTACTCATGCGCCTGCCCACCGCCATGGTCATGCTAGCTGTCATGATGATGCTCTCAGACCAAAACCGCGAAGCCACCCTCGGAGGCTACGCAGCAGGAACCGTCGGCCTCGGAGCTGCCCTCATGATCCCGGTCTACCGCTCCATCTCAGACCGCTGGGGCCAACGCAGGATTTTCTTCACCATCACCCTGCTCAACATCCTGGCCCTGCTCTGGCTCATGCTCGAATCCCTAAGATTTAGCGAAAGCACCGACGGCTCAATCCCCAGGTTCCTCGTCGCCTGCGCCCTCTCAGGCCTCACCACCGTGCCCTTAGGCACCGTCATGCGAAGCTACTGGTCAGCCGAATACCAAGCCACCAAAGACCGCCGAAAACTCAACGCCAGCATCTCACTCGAAACCATGTTTGACGTCACGGCGATACCCGCAGGCGCAGCCCTCGCAGGCATCACCACCCTTGCCCTCACCGCCCAATTCACCCTCTTTGCGGTCATCCTCATCAACGTCCTAGGCCTCCTCATGCTCCTGTGGCGGCCAGAAAACCTCCCCATCGAAACCCGCGTCGTCTCCGACAACCCCCGCAAGCCCCTCCGCGGCGGCAACCGAAGCCTCATCTGGATCCCCCAAGTAGGCAGCGTCTTCCTCGGCCTATCCCTCGGAGCAACCCAGGCCTCCATCGTCTCCTTCACCATCTCAACCGACCAGATGGAAGTCACCGGCTTCCTCATCGCCCTCCTCGGCGTATCAGCCGTAGCTGCCGCCCTCTTCGTCATCTTCGAACGCCTTCCCATGTTCGGCTGGAGCGCCTGGATCATCAGCGGAATCTTCCTGACCATCACATCCATGATGCTCTCCCTACCCGTTTCCACCTTGGGCATGATCCCGGCCCTCATCGGCATGGGACTGGCCTACGGGATCTGCCTGGTCACCATGGACTCCATTACTGCCAGCCTCACTGCCCGCCACAACCTGGATTTGGCGCTCGCAACCCTTCAGGCCAGCTCCCTGGGCGGGATTGCTGTGGGCTTCGTCTGGGCCGCTGACCTCAGTGGCCTCTACAACTACCAGGTTGCCCTTTTGGTACCTATTTTGGCTGCCGTGATTTATTTCTGCTTCGGCCATTTATACGGCTTCCGCTGGCGCCGGGCCTACGAGGAGCGCCTGAGCCTGCTGTAGGCTTTCATGGTGGCAACAGAAGCGGCTCCGGTACCGTGTAGGTACCGGAGCCGCTGGGTGTTTTGTCGGGGTTGGTGGTGAGGAATTGGGTACGTTCTTGGGTGTTCAAGTTGCTGATAGTTTTAGCAGCTTTTGCCAGTCCCTCGGGGCCTAGCTCCTTGTAGAGGTTTCGGAGGGCTTTGAGCTGGTCTGGGTTTTTACTAGCTTGGCGTCTTTGATGATTTGCCACCTGGTGCGGGGTGGGAGCGGAAACTGGGGTGCGTTGGAGGGTCTGCCTTAGATCCCTGTGGTGAGCTAATGCAATAGTCCTGCGGGTATTGGGGTCACTGGTGTCGCACGTCAGTAGGGTACAGATGTGTTCGATTAGGGCCGTTTTGGGATTGGTCATGTGGTGTTCCTCCTTGTAGCTGGAATATAAAAGTGATGCGAAATGATGAAAGCCGTGCCCTCATACGAATATAAGGGCACGGCTTTACTACCAGGCTTAAAGGTAAGAGACTGGAAGCTATTGACTAAGGTCTAGCCCCTCAATACCAACAATGTCAGTATCTGAAAAAGGGAATTGCCAATAACCAACATCCATTGTCACCGTCTGACCCTCTAAAAGATCAATACGATCAGCAACTTCGTCATGGTTCAGTCCATTGAGGGGCCGTAATATCTCATGCCCTCGCAGTCAGGGCTTTTAACATAAATATAATAACTACTAGAGTAGGACTTGGAACCAGATGAGCCCGCAGCTGCCCCTGAAATAGTGCATTCTTTTTCGTAGTTGAAGATTTTGTTGAAGGGGGTGGCAAATAATAGTGAAGTGATACTAAATACCATAGGCCCAACAAGCAATAAGAAAAGAAAACCAGCAAAAATCCTCCCCTGAAGAGTCTTAGCCCTGCCAGTACCCACCGGGGATTCTTCAACATCTGAGTCGTTTATCTTTGATGTCTCGTTCACTTTCATTCCTCTTAGCACTCTCATTTATTATAGCATTTTCCACCAATTCACTATCTGATGGGATGCCCTTCGAGATCAGCAGCTTTCGCCTCATAGGGCCATGTGAACAAGCGGATTGGACCAACATAAAAACGAACTCTCTCGTTCTTTTTCTTATTCAATTCATCGGCTAGATCCTGCGCTCTATCAAAACCATCGTTGTACATTCGTACAAAAACAATAGTTCCACACTCTTGTGTCTCAACGGTCACACTTGGGGTTGAAGCCGAGGTTTTCACGCCACCGCCTCCGTTACTTCCAGTAGCACTGATGACCGTGCAATCAATCGGGCGATCGAAGTTTAAATTGATTAGATAATACCCGCCTGTAATAATCAAAAACCCAACAAGAATAAAAGTGAACAATTTACCGCCAGGTCTATGATTAGTTTCCTGCTTTACGAGCTGATTATTTTCTTCATTGTTGTTTTTCATACGCTACCATCTTTCACTCTATTAGCACACCTGGCACATCACAAACCTACAAACGATACCCATACCCATCCACAGCATCCCCCTCAGCAGGCAACTGAAAAGGAGGAAACACCAACACAACCTGCCGCCCCCGATACCCATCCAACTCAGCGGCCATCTCATCCCAAGACCCAGCAGGAGAGGGAGACAATACTTTCGACACATAGACAGTTCCGCACTCCTGTGTACGAATCTTCAATTTAGTGCTGGAAGTTGATCGACCACCAGTACCACTACGACTACTTGAAACCTCAGCAGAGACAATGGTGCACTGCTGATCCACAGCATTAGCCTGCCGGTACTTTTCCCCCAACGGAATACCCACAAAGGTCAACAAACCCAAAATGATGAAAATAATCGACAAAATAAGTCCCCGACGAGAACCCGCCTGCGAACCACCCTTACTCTTTTGCATCATTACTCCCCTACCTGCCTAGGTGTCGCCACCCGAATACTATCAGCAGCACCAGAACTCACCATCCCAGAACCACCGCTCACAGCAGACTTGACGCCACCCTTCAAAGCATTAGTCTTCATCTCTTCTTCCTGGGGAGGCACCGCATACCCGTACCCCAGTGCGTAATCTCCCTCGGCCGGTAGCTGAAAGGGCGGGAACACCAGCGTAACCTGCTGCCCCCGATACCCATCCAACTCAGCAGCCATCTCATCCCAAGACCCAGCAGGAGAAGGAGACAAAACTTTCGACACGTAGACAGTTCCGCACTCCTGCGTACGAATCTTCAACTCAGTGCTGGAAGTTGATAACCCGCCAGTGCCACTGCGATTATTGAAGACTTCCGCAGAAATGATAGTGCACGTCTTATCGATAGGATTCTTTTGGCTATATGCGTTATACAACGGAACGCCAATCATAGATGAAACACTAAGGAACACAATGCTCAACAGGCAAATAGAAATCCACTTTCTGGGCTTTCTATTTCCTTTTTCATTTACTGCACCGGTATAAAATATGCTTGTTTTTCTACTCATTAAGACAACACCCTATAAAACAAAACCTAATCCTTCTACCCGATCCCCCTCAGCAGGTAGCTGAATAGGTTCAAAGAGCAAGGTCATTTTCTGACCTTGATACTTATTTACTTCATCTGCCATCTCTTGCCAAGAGGCACGGTACCCAGGGTCTGCGACACTCGAGATATAGACGGTTCCACAGTCTGAAGTATGGATTTTGAGTTTGGTACTGGAGGTAGCGATCCCACCGGTGCCACTACGGCTGCTGGAAACTTCAGCTGATTCGATAGTACATTCACGGCTCACTGGGTGTGTCGTGTTGTACCAGTTAAACAAAGGATACCCACCAAAAATAAGAAGAGCTACACAGAGTCCTATTATCGAAAAAACCTTCTGTTTCTTAGTCTGTCCCGCAGGCATTCTTTCCTTTCCCATAACTTTATTCACCACCAGGTCGAGGAGTTGCAAGTCGAATACCATCAATGACTGAACCTCAATGGCGCAAAGCGATGTTGGTATCCGTATAGGGGTCTTGGAGGACTCCGGCTAGCACTTGGCAACCGTCTTCATCCAAGGTGAGGTCAGTCAGATCACGAGCTAGTACATCATTGCGGGTATCACAACCATTTGAGCCTTCATCAGCCCAGCTTTCACCTAAGCGCTCCCTCTTGTAGGTCGGTTCGAGGATCGGCTCTTAAACCTTTAGGGAAAGCTGGACGGAGGTGGGGCTAGTGGCCGCGCTTGATCCAGTTCTCCAGCTCAGGGGCTTCTAGGCCAATGCCGGTTGAGTCCCCGTGGCCGGTGAGAACAGCCGTTGACTCGGGCAGGGTCAGCAGGCGGGTGGAGATAGACTCAATAATGGTCTCGAAGCTGGAGAAGGAGCGGCCAGTTGCCCCGGGGCCGCCCTGGAAGAGGGTATCACCGGAAAAGACCACGCCCTCACTGTTTTCCCAGGAGAGGGAGGGGGCATAGAAGCAGACGGAGCCGGGGGAGTGGCCGGGGGTGGCCAGCACCTTAAGCTCGGTGGAGCCGATAGTGATAGTGGCACCGTCGGTGAGGTCTGCATCGAAGTCCCAGGAGGGGTAAACCATTTCCCAGAGGGGCCGGTCGGCCGGGTTCAGGTAGACCGGGGCGTCAAAGCGGTCGGCAGCTTCCTTGGCGGAGCGGATATGGTCGTCGTGGGCGTGGGTCAGCAGGATTTTCTCGACGGTGCGGCCAGCTACCTTGGCTGAGATCATGTCGACGTCGTGGGCGGGGTCGATAATGATCACGGAACTGTCGTTGCCAATAATCCAGACGTTGTTATCGACCTCCCAGGTGCCGCCGTCCAGGGAGAAGGTGCCGGAGGTGACAACCCGTTCAATGCGTTCTGACATGTGTTTTCTCCTTAGAGTTCTACGACCGAGCGCAGAACTTTACCGGTCTTCATGGTTTCAAAGGCTTCATTGACCTGGTGCAGGCTAATACGTTCGGTCACGAAGCCGTCCAGGTTCAGGTTGCCGAGCTTGTAGTGCTGGACGAACATGGGGAAGTCCCGGGAGGGCAGGGTATCACCGTACCAGGCCGACTTGATAGAGCCACCCCGGCCGAAGACCTCGTCCAGGGGAGCTTCCCAGGTGGTTCCGGGGGCAGGCACACCCACCAGGACGACACGGCCTGCCAGGTCGCGGGCTTCGAAGGCCTGCTTGAAGGTGGGAGCGATACCAACGGCGTCGATGACCAGGTCGGCGCCGAAGCCTTCGGTGAGTTCCTTAATGGCTGCGACCGGGTCCTGGTTCTTGGAATTGATGACGTGGGTGGCCCCGTGTTCCTTGGCACGGGCTAGCTTTTCGTCGTCAATGTCTACGGCAATGATGGTGGTTGCCCCGCCCAGCTTGGCGCCTGCGATAGCGGCGGTGCCGACACCACCGCAGCCGATGACAGCGACGGACTCACCGCGGGCTACCTCACCGGTGTTGAGCACAGCGCCCAGGCCGGCGGTCACACCGCAACCCAGTAGGCCAATGGCGGCGTACTGGTCTTCGGTCAGCTCAGCCTCAATCTTGGTGCACTGGCCTGCTGCCACCAGGGTCTTTTCGGCGAAGGAGCCGATACCCAGGGCGGGGGTGAGTTCGGTGCCGTCCTCCAGGGTCATCTTCTGGGTGGCGTTGTGGGTGGCAAAGCAGTACTGGGGCTTGCCCTTCTTGCAGGCCCGGCATTCGCCGCAGACGGCTCGCCAGTTGAGGATTACGAGGTCACCGGGAGCTACGTTGGTTACCCCTTCGCCGACTTCTTCAACGATACCGGCTGATTCGTGGCCCAGCAGGTAGGGGTAGTCGTTGCCGACTCCGCCTTCAACGTAGTGGTGGTCGGTCTGGCAGACGCCGCAGGTCAGGACCTTGACCAGGGCTTCGCCCTTGAGGGGGCTGGGGACGTTGATAGTGACTACTTCAACGGGGGCGCCCTGTGCCTTGGATACGACGGCTTGAACCTTGTGCATGGATCTCCTTGTTGTGGTGCCCGGGGTGCCGGGCTGGTCTGTGTGCAGGTCGAAAAAACCCTTGTGGTCTACGCTACCGAATCAAGCTGGCTCCCGCTAGCTCTTACGCCCTGTGCTTGCGGCTAGAAAATCGATGGTGCGAGAACGTAAAGATCCGCTGGTCAGGCAGCTGATGTGGGTGCGGCCCTCGAGGCCTAGAAGCTGGGTCTGCCCGGCTGGCAGCAGGGCCGCTAGGTCGGAGAGATCAGCTGCGATCCTGTCTTTGGTTCCGGCAAAGGCCAGGACGGGGTGGCCCGGCAGGGGGCTGGGCAGATCCTGGAGACCGGTGGGCGGGTAGAGCCGATAGGAGGTGAAATCCAGGAGAGCTTGTCTGCTCATGGAAGAGTGGGTGAGGACGGCTGCCAGGTCTGGCGGGAGCAGATCTTCCTGGTGGTTGGCCAGGGCCTGGTGGATGTCGGTGGTGTGCAGGGTGAGGGGCATACCCCCTACAGTCAGGCTGAGGACGCTCCGGGGGCTGTTTGCTGTCAACTGCCAGACCAGGTGGGCCCCCAGGGAGTAGCCCAGCAGGTGAACGGGGTGCCCGACCTCCTGAAGATATTCAGCCAAGCTGTCAGCGATAGCTGGCACCAGTCCAATTCCTCTCGTCAGCTGAGAAGCTACCGGTAGTCTCGTGACCCTACCGGGGCCAACCGGAGTGAAGTCATGCAGGGGAAGGGTCACCAGGTGCAGGTGGGCACCTGCCCGGTGCAGATCCCGGACCCACCGGGTCTGCTCCCAGGTGACAGCGGCCGTTGCCGCTAACCCATGCACCAGCACCACCTGCTGGCCCTCCAAAAGCCGGGCGGGGGCGTCCTGACCCACGTCAGGGGCCGGTAGAAACTCAACAGTGAGGGATAAGCTGCTCATACTTAAAAGAGTAGGGCCCCTGCTCCTTCATCAGGTAACCGGGGCCCATTTGACCTCTAGCCTAGGAGCTTACTTGTTCTTCTCCTGGTCTTTGGCCAGCTGCTGGAAGTCCATGCCGTGGTGCTGCAGGCGGATCTTCCGGCCTTCTTCCACCAGGTCGTCCTTCTTCTTCTGAACCTTAATGGCCATGGTGTCATCGCGCGGGGGCAGCTTGATTTCATCTTCAGCCTTGATGCCTGCCTGGAGCTCCCGGCCCCGCTGGATTTCAGCGTCGATCTGGGCACCGAGCAAGAGCACATTGTTCATGATCCAAATAAAGAGGAGCATAACGATTACGCCACCGATGAGGCCGTAGGTTGCATTGTAGCTGCCGAAATTCGAGACGTAGAAGCTGAAACCCAGGCCAGCGATAGCCATGACGAACAGGGCGATAGCCGCACCTGGGGTCAAAAAGCGGAAGGAGGGCTGCTTGACGTTGGGGGTGGCGAAGTAGAGCAGGCTAATGAGGGCTACCGCCAGAACAAGCATGATGGGGTAGCGCAGCCACATCCAGATACCGATAAAGCCACCCAGGTCAAGGGCAGGGATAGCATTTTGGATGGTGACGAGGACGTCCTGGGAGGAGAGGAGCACCAACATCATAGCCACAGCAATCAAGACCATGAGGGCAGTGACCATGAGGTTCCAGGGGCGGAGCTTCCAGATAGGGCGGCCTTCAGCGACCCCGTAGATTTTATTCATGGCCCGGCCAAAAGCACCGACGTAGCCGGAAGCAGTCCACAGGGCGCCGACAACACCGGTGAGCAGGGCGAAGCCTGCAGCGCTTGAGCTGGTGAGCTGGGTAATGGGCTCTTCGAGAAGGGAGAGCATTTCTTCCGGGGCAAAGTCCTTCATGAAGCCCAAAATAGCGTCGGTGGTCTGCTGGCCCTGGCCAAAGACACCCAGGAGGGAGACCATAGCCAGCAGACCCGGGAAGATGGAGAGGACGGTGAAGTAGGTAAGGGCTGCTGCCAGGTCGGTGCAACCGTCATTGGTGAATTCGCTGAAGGAGCGTTTGAAGATGTATTTCCAGCTGGACCCGCTCATATCGGAGAGTTTGGTGGGCTTAGGTGTCTTCCTATGCGCTTCCTCGGTGCGGGACCTGCTAATTGTCTGTTCTACTTCTGCCATCGGTGGGTGTCCTTTGGTGCTTGAAATGAGTGATTTTTAGTCAGTACACATCTTATCAGTAGCATGATGATTTAGGGCAGGCCCTGCTGTGGCGCTCCTGACCCTATAGAAAACCTGCCCTTTGGAGCATTCGGGGAAGGTCACCCGTTTCGGCCCGAACAAGAAGCGCCCCCTGGCCACAGAGGACCAGGGGGCGCAGGTGAAAACCAATCGGCCTTAGTTATCGATACCCAAAACCTTGGCGGTGTGGGCAAAGAGCTCGTCGGCTAGGTCATGGTTGTCGTTGAGTTTGACGCCGTAGCCGGGCACCAGTTCCTTGATACGGGATTCCCAGCCAGCCATCTTGGAGGGGAAGCAACGGGCCAGGAGGTTGAGCATAATGGGCGCTGCGGTGGAAGCACCGGGAGAAGCACCCAGCAGGGCGGCCAGGGAGCCGTCACCTGAGGCGATCAGCTCGGTGCCAAACTGCAGCACACCGCCCTTCTTCGCGTCCTTCTTAATGACCTGGACCCGCTGGCCAGCGGTGATGAGCTCCCACTCATCGGCAACGGCAGTGGGGTAGTACTCGCGCAAGGAGGCAACGCGCTCGTCACGGTTCTTCAGGAGCTCACCGACCAGGTACTTGGTGAGGTCCATGTTGTCGAGGCCAGCCCTCACCATGGGTAGCAGGTTATCGGGGCGGAGGGAGAGGGGCAGATCCAAGAGGGAGCCCTGCTTGAGGAAGTTAGTCTTAAAGCCTGCGTAGGGGCCAAAGAGGAGCGACCGCTTGCCGTTAACATAGCGGGTATCGAGGTGGGGAACCGACATGGGGGGAGCACCGACTGAGGCCTGGCCATACACCTTGGCATTGTGCTTGAGGGCGGTTTCTTCATTGGTATTGCGGAAGAAGAGGCCAGAGACCGGGAAGCCTCCGAAGCCCTTACCTTCCTTGATTCCGGACTTCTGCAACAGGTGCAGGGCTCCGCCACCTGCGCCCAGGAAGACGAACTTGGCCCGGATGACCTGGCTGTGCTCTGAATTCAGCCGGTTCTTGACCTTGATGACCCAGCTACCATCAGACTGCTGGTTGAGGTCGGTGACCTGCTGGCCGTACTGAACAGATACGCCCTGCTGCACCATGTAGTCGATGAGCTGCTGGGTAAGGTTGCCGAAGTCGACGTCGGTACCCTCGGGGGACCAGGTGGCTGCAATCTTCTGCTGGGGGTCCCGGCCTTCAACAGACAGGGGGGCCCACTCACGGATCTGGTCGAAATCAGTGGAGAACTTCATACGCTCAAAGAGCTTCTGGTTCTCGAAGGCTTCAAAGCGCTTGCCCAGGTAGCGCACATGGTCTTCGCCAAAGACCAGGGACATGTGGGGGACGGGGTTGATGAACTCGTTGTTCTTGAGCTTGCCCTCTTCCACGAGGGAAGCCCAGAGCTGACGGGAGACCTGGAACTGCTCGTTGATGCCGAGGGCCTTGGCCGGGTCAACGGTGCCGTCGGGGCCAGCCGGGGCATAGTTCAACTCGCAGAGGGCCGAGTGGCCAGTACCTGCGTTGTTCCAGGGATTAGAGGATTCCTGGCCTGCTTCGTCGAGGCGTTCGAGAAGGGTGATGCTCCAGGTGGGCTCGACTTCCTTGAGGAGGACGCCGAGGGTTGCGCTCATGATGCCGCCGCCTACAAGGACGACGTCTGTCTTTACTTCGTTTGCCACTTGTTTGACTCTCCGTCACTGTACGTGGTGGTGCCCCACATTGGACACCACAGGGGAGGGCCGGTAAGGCCCCGTTCTACTTTTTAGAGTAGTACAGATACCCGGTGGCGCCTAACAGTGGTGCAACTTTTCTGACACATTACCGGTGGGGCTTAGGCCCCTTGGGTGAGCTGGACGGTCGCGAAATCGTCGAGAGTGGTGGCATTGACGCTGTAGCGGTGGACGCGGGGCCCTTCTACAACCCCGGAAACGGGGTAGGCCAGGGGAACAGCTGAGAGGTAGTCGGCCATGCTGGCGTTGATAGCCCGGTAGGCCTCGCGTCGTTCGGCAAGGTCAGCGAGGGTATCAGCCTCTTGGATGGCCTGGTAAATCAACCGGTAACTGGTACTAACACGGGTGGGTTCATTGGCCGGGTCGGTGGGGCTGGGGTCAGCCTGCGGGGGAGTCGGTGAGGCGGACGCAGTAGCCTGGGCCGGACCGTCCTGGCTGAGGCTGGCGGGGGCTGAGGCTGCCGGGGCTAGGACCTGGGTGAGGAAGGCTGCCGGGTCCCGGTAGGTGCCGATCAGCCCGGTGAGTTCTAGGCCGTAGTTAGGGTGGGTACTGGCAATATCTTCTGACCGGTCATCTGCCCAGCTGTAGGGCTTGGGGACGATGTTGAATCCAGCCTCAACCAGATTGGCTGAGATGATGGAGTAAATTGCCTCAGGGGAGGGCAGGTAGGGGGTAGAGACGTTGGTGGGGTAGTAGAAGTCGATGGGCTGGTTGGCGTAGGTCGAAGCCCTCAGCAGGCTTTGGGCTGTTTCGGGGGCGTAGGAGTAGGCAGAGCCTATGTCCTCATTGCGGGTTTGAAAGAGGGCGGGGACGAAGTCACGGGCGGCAGTGGTTCCCTGAGGGTAGTAGTCTGCCACAATTTTGCTGCGGTCGATGGCCCTGGCCAGAGCCCTTCTGACGCGGGCGTCGTCGAAGGCGGGGTGCGACATATTGATGGTGATGTAGGAGATGCAGAAGGGGTCGCGGGACTGCACCGGGTAGCCTTCCAAAGCCAGCGGGACGTAATCCTTCAGCCCGACCTGGTCGTAGGCGTCAATTGTGCCCTGGAGCAGGTGGTAGTAGCGCTTTTCGGCGTCAGGAATGGTGACGAAGGTGAGCTCAGTGATCTCGGGCTGCTCCCCCCGGTAGTGGGGGTTCAGAGTAAGTGTGATGTCGCCGTCTGTTTTGCTGGAGATGAGATAGGGCCCAGTTCCTATGGGATCTTGGGTGAGTAGGCCGTCGGGGCCGATAATTTCAGGGGCTACGATGGCGCAGGCTGGCTGGGTGAGTGCCTGCAGGAAGCTGACGGAGGGGCGGGAGAGGGTAATGGTGAGGGTGGTATCTCCGTCAGCCTGATAAGAGGAAACGAGCGGGGCGCTGTCTTCCGCGGGGCTTTTGAAGAGGTAGGCAACGGGGGCTGTGATAGTGCTCAGGGGCCCCTCACTGATCTTTTTCCAGCGGTCGATGGAGGTGATGACGGTGGAGGCGGTGACCGGGGTTCCGTTGCTCAGGCTGATTCCTGAGGCGAGGGTGAAGGTGTAGGTTAGCTGGTCATCGCTCATCTCCCAGGTGGAGGCTAGGCCGGGTTGGGGGAGGCCGGTGTTGGGGTCAGCCTTGAGTAAGGGCTCGAGGATTTGGGCGCTGATGCGGTGGCTTTCGATCCGGGTGGTAGCTAAGGGGTCGAGGGTGAGGACGTGGGCAGCCTGGGCAAAGGTGAAAGTGCGGCTGGTTTCTGCTTCAGCGGACGTTTGCGGCTCAGGTTGGCTCTCTGGGGTGCAAGCAGTCAGGGGCAGGCCCAGGGTGAGGAGGGTCCCGAGCTGGAGGGCCCGCCGGCGGGTCAGGGAGGGGGTAGCCATGTCGTCCTCTCGGGTCAACGTCTCAGTCAGTTCGGGATGCATCGGTTTCATCTTAGTAGATGGGTGGCCAGGGCCCGGGATGAGTGAGGTGGGGTAAGAAAAAGTCGCCATCCCACAGTGATGGGGGATGACGACTTGTTTCAGTGCGGTGCGCGAGGAGGGACTTGAACCCTCACGCCGTAAGGCACAGGAACCTAAATCCTGCGTGTCTGCCAATTTCACCACTCGCGCGTGGTTTTAGACCAACAGACTCTATGCTACAACAGGTTGTTTGTTTTTGCGAAAACCAGCCTGGCCCTTGGGTTAGCTGTCTATGCCGAGGTCGCGGCGGAGCTTTGCCACATGCCCCTTGGCTCGCACGTTGTACTGGGCCAGATCCAGGATTCCCTGTTCATTGATGACGAAGGTTGAGCGAATGAGGCCGATGTAGGTTTTACCGTAGTTCTTCTTCTCGCCCCAGGCTCCGTAGGCCTCGGCGATGGTGTGGTCGGCATCAGAGAGGAGGGGGAAGGTGAGTTCCTGGTTGGCCGTGAACTTTTCGAGGGCAGGTAAGGAATCAGGGGATACACCGAGCACTGCGTAACCGTGGGAGGCCAGGGAGGCCAGGTTGTCCCGGAAGTCGCAGGCCTGGTTGGTGCAGCCGGGGGTAGATGCCTTGGGGTAGAAGTAGAGGATGACCTTCTGGCCGGCGTAGTCGCTGAGGGAGACTGAGGAGCCTCCGACTGCTGGCAGGGTGAAAGAGGGTGCTGGTGAACCTGGTTCAAGCCGGGGCATGATGTTCCTTTCAGGACGTTCGCATCTGGCAGCCTTGGGCAGCGGAGCTGGACTGCCCAGGGAGGGGATAGCTGCTGTGAGATCTGGTCTGCTGCTAGTTTATCAATGCTGGGGCAGGGTGAAGGGGAGGGCAGATAGACCTGTCTAGATAATGATCTATAGGCCCTAATGAACCTGGGGTGACCTGTTGTTTCTGGGCGGATAAGTGGTAAACATGCTTATAATAGTGCCATGCCTGAAATTCGTAATTGGTCTATCAACCGCCTGCTTTCAACTGCAGCGCGCATGCTTGAATACAGCTGGAATGACCAGCTGAAGTCCCTAGGGCTTACCCACGCCGGTGTGACTGCCCTGGGTGTTATTGCTCGAGAAGGGATGATTTCCCAGGTCAAGGTTGCCTCCCTGGTTGGCGTTCAGGCGCAGACAATGGG
This sequence comes from Rothia nasimurium, assembly GCF_049068285.1. Classification (GTDB taxonomy): domain Bacteria; phylum Actinomycetota; class Actinomycetes; order Actinomycetales; family Micrococcaceae; genus Rothia; species Rothia nasimurium_I. The sequence continues at coordinate 181,990 of NZ_JBLKPV010000001.1, forward strand.
TAAGACCCTTGCCCGCCTCGAGGCTCACGGCCATGTATTCCGCACCCGAAACACCATTGACCGTCGTAGCTACCTTTTGGGTATTACAGATGAGGGCCGTCGCGTCCTTGCTGAAGCTGAAAACATTGACCGCAATCTCGGCTCGGCCGGTGAGTTGAGCAATCCTGAGTTCCGGGAAATGCTGATTCATATTATCGAGTCCCTCAATGAGCACCACGGGGGCGGCAGTGTGCTTGAAGGCCTGAGCAATGAGCACACCGCTGAAGTTGGGGCTCTTTCTCGAACCCTGGCTGAAGAGCCCGCTGCGGTCAATCTTGAGGAAGCTGCTGGGGCAGAGGTCGCCGGTGAGCGCGTCAATACGGCGGTCATGGATGTTATTACCCCTGAGATGATTGCAGAGCACCGCGGGGCCAAGGCCTAGCAGGTGGGAAGGTGGCGGCAAGGTTTTGTGTATGTCGTCACAAATCCCAGTTTTGACTTGCACACTCCATGAAGGATGTGTAAAGTAATTACTCGTTGCCAGGGAAACCTGGTGATGAGAAATGCGCCTCTAGCTCAATTGGCAGAGCAATTGACTCTTAATCAATGGGTTCTGGGTTCGAGTCCCAGGGGGCGCACAGATGAGAAAAGCCCGACCGGTTAGCCGGTCGGGCTTTTTGTCTCTTCGGAAGCGGGCTGGCTCTTGAAGCCCGAACTTGGCGGGTTGCCCCGAGGGGATTGTTGGGCTGGTCACAAATGGGCAATCTGAGTTGCATGACCGAAAAAAAGTGCGTATAGTTTTTATTCGTTGCCAGGGAAACCTGGTCTGACAAGTAAATATGCGCCTCTAGCTCAATTGGCAGAGCAATTGACTCTTAATCAATGGGTTCTGGGTTCGAGTCCCAGGGGGCGCACAGATGAGAAAAGCCCGACCGGTGATCCGGTCGGGCTTTTCTTGTGTCTACCCCTTGCTGATGCTCCTGAGGTGAGTATCGTGGGGGTTACATTTCCCAGGCGTCGATAATAACCTTTTTGAAATCAGGAATATCCTGACTTTGGTCCAGCACCCCGGTTCCCTGATCCGTTTCGACGGTCATCATGGGCTCGAAGGTGAGGGAGAAGGAGGTGCCATTGGTCATCTCAAGCCCGAATGATGTGTCAGAGAGGGCAAAGGTCCGGGCGGCATTGGTGTTATCAATTGAGGTGGGGGATCCGGTTCCGCGCACCGACGGAAGGGATAGGGGGGCTACGATAGCCTCCCGGGGGGTCTCCCGGTAGCCCACGAGAAAGTAGCGCTGGTCTTCTTCCTGGAGAGCTGCAACATCGGGGTTCCTATACATAGAGGATCCCGTTGCAAAGACCAAATTGTAGGCGCCGTAGTTAATAATCTGACTATCGAAAACAGTGTGCAGGACCTGGGCAATCTCATGGCTTGAGAGCTGGGGTGAAGTCATGCCATCAGTCTACGTTCTATCTATCTAAAATTCCTGGTAGTTGCGGGTGGGAACCCTATGTGACTCCTTATGACGGTATGAAGCCCTCCACATACTGGCCTCGGTGGGGGATCGGGGGGGGGGCACATCAGCCTGGCCACAGTGTGACACAAAAGTGTCACATTCTAAGACCGGTTTGACCTGCCTTGGTTCTCACAAGAGAATTGTGGGTATGACATCACGCCAGCAGTCACAGATTCGTCTTGTGGTGCGACTCGGAAACGAGTGCGCAGCATAGGTACACCTTGTGTCCGCAGCGTGCGCACCCTTCGCTCAAGTACAGCGGAGGGTTTTTTTCTAGGTACATAACCGCAACCCGGCTCAACCTACCCAACGGGCGCACCCACCGCTCACACACTCACCTTTCATTCTTCAGACCACCACGAGGAAAATCATGACGACGGGACCTTCAATCAACCCGGCAGATCTAGCAAAGAACCTGGGCAGCCGCTCCACCGCCCAGAAGCCCTCACCTGTAGAACGCATGACCGGTTCGCAGGCTATTGTGCGCTCCCTCGAAGAACTGGGTGTCACCGACCTCTTCGGCCTGCCGGGTGGCGCTATTCTTCCCACCTACGACCCCCTCTTTGACTCCGAGAAACTGAACCACATTCTCGTCCGCCACGAGCAGGGCGCAGGCCACGCTGCAGAAGGCTACGCCATCGCCAGTGGCAAAGTCGGCGTAGCAATCGCCACCTCCGGCCCCGGCGCCACCAACCTGCTCACCGCCATTGCAGATGCCAACATGGACTCAGTGCCCATTGTCTGCATCACCGGCCAGGTCTCCTCCAAGGTCATCGGCACCGACGCCTTCCAGGAAGCCGACATCGTGGGCATGACCATGCCCATCACCAAGCACTCCTTCATGGTGCGCGACGCCCAGGAGATCCCCCGCTGCCTGGCAACCGCCTTCAAAATTGCCTCCACCGGCCGCCCCGGCCCCGTCCTGGTTGATATCACCAAGGACGCCCAGCAGGGCATGATGGACTTCTCCTGGCCCCCCGCTAACACCGACCCCCGCGGTTACAGCCCCGTCACCCGAGGCCACTCCAAGCAGATCCGTGAAGCAGCCAAGCTCATCACCGAATCCAGCCGCCCCGTCCTCTACGTTGGCGGCGGCGTCGTCCGGGCCGAAGCCTCAGACGAACTCATGAAGCTGGCCAAGACCATTGGCGCCCCCGTCGTCACCACCCTGACCGCCCGCGGCGCCTTCCCCGACTCAGACCCCCAAAACCTGGGTATGCCCGGTATGCACGGCACTGTCCCTGCGGTCACCGCCATGCAGAAAGCCGACCTGCTCATCGCCCTGGGCACCCGCTTTGATGACCGCGTCACCGGCGTAGTCTCAGAATTTGCTCCCCACGCTAAGGTCATTCATGTTGATATCGACCCGGCAGAAATCTCCAAGATCCGTATCGCAGATGTGCCGATCGTCGGTGACCTGCGCTACGTCCTGCCCGACCTCAACGAAATCCTGACCGGCGAGTTCGCCCAGAACCTACCCGACCTCAGCGACTGGTGGGCCCTGGTCAACCGCTTCAAGGAAACCTACCCCCTGGGCTACACCAAGACCAGCGACGGACTCGGCTCCCCCCAGCTCGTGATTGAAAAGCTCTCAGAAATGAGCGGCCCTGACGCTTACTACGTCACCGGCGTGGGCCAGCACCAGATGTGGGCAGCCCAGTTCATCAAGAGCGAGAATCCCCGCCACTTCATCAACTCAGCAGGCCTTGGCACCATGGGCTTCTCCGTCCCCGCCGCAATGGGCGTCAAGGTAGCCTTCCCCGACTCCGTGGTCTGGGCGATCGACGGCGACGGCTGCTTCCAGATGACCAACCAGGAATTGGCCACCTGCGTCCAGAACAACATTCCCATCAAGGTTGCCGTCATCAACAACTCATCCCTGGGTATGGTGCGCCAGTGGCAAAACCTCTTCTACGACGGCCGCTACTCCAACACCCACCTCAACACCGGCATGGGCACCGCCCGCATTCCCGACTTCGTCAAGCTGGCCGAAGCCTACGGTTGCGCCGCCCTGCGGTGTGAAAAGGACGAGGACGTTGAAGCCACCATCGCCAAGGCCCTGGAAATCAACGACCGCCCGGTCGTCGTTGACTTCAACGTCAGCCCCGACGCCCTGGTGTGGCCCATGGTCCCCGCAGGTGTTTCCAACGACCAAATCCAGATCGCTAAAGACATTTCACCCTCCTGGGGCGAAGAAGAGGAAATCTAATGAGCCGCCATACTCTCTCAGTACTGGTTGAAGATAAGCCCGGCGTCCTAGCCCGCGTCTCAGGCCTCTTCGCCCGCCGCATGTTCAATATCGACTCCCTGGCCGTTGGCCCCACCGAGGTGCCCGGCATCTCCCGTATCACCGTCGTGGTCGATGCGGACGGGGTCCTGCTGGAACAGGTCACCAAGCAGCTCAACAAGCTCATTCACGTTCTGAAAATTGTTGAACTGCCCGATGATCAGTCAGCCCAGCGCGACCACATTCTTATCAAGGTCAAGGCAGATGCTGCAGCCCGCATCCAGGTCACTCAAGCAGCAGACCTCTTCCGCGCCAAAATCGTGGATGTATCAACCGAATCGGTCATTATTGAGGCCACCGGTTCTGCCAACAAAATCAATGCCCTACTCGAAGTTCTCGAACCCTTCGGCGTCCGAGAAATCGTACGGGCAGGAACTATCGGCCTGTCCCGGGGTCCCCGCTCAATGAGTGAAAAAGCCCTGCGCGTCTAAGGCCCACCGATACCCAATCTCAAAATATGAAACCTATGTCTCAAAACCAGTAACAGGGGTTACTGTAGAAACTAAGGGTTTCACCCATACACAACCGACGGGCACCAGTGCCCCTCACCCGATCTAAGGAGATCGCAACATCATGGCAAAGATCTACTACAACGACGACGCCGACCTGGCTAACATCGCAGAACGCTCCGTAGCCATCATCGGCTACGGCTCCCAGGGCCACGCCCATGCCCTCAACCTGCGTGACTCAGGCGTAGACGTCCGCGTCGGCCTTGCAGAAGGATCAAAGTCCCGCGCCAAGGCAGAAGCTGAAGGCCTGCGCGTCCTCACCGTTGCCGAAGCAGCAGCCGAAGCCGACGTTATCATGATCCTCACCCCCGACCAGGTCCAGGCAGAGGTCTACAAGAACGACATCGCCCCCAACCTCAACGAAGGTGACGCCCTCTTCTTCGCCCACGGCTTCAACATCGTCTTCGGCTACATCGAAGCCCCCGAGGGCGTCGATGTTGCCATGGTCGCCCCCAAGGGCCCCGGCCACACCGTCCGCCGCGAATTCGAAGCAGGACGCGCTGTTCCCGCCCTGGTTGCCGTCGAAAAGGACGCCTCCGGTAAGGCTCTTGACCTGGCCCTGGCCTACGCCAAGGCAATGGGCGCAACCCGCGCAGGCGTCATCGAAACCACCTTCAAGGAAGAAGCCGAGTCCGACCTCTTCGGTGAGCAGGCTGTTCTCTGTGGCGGTGCCTCCCAGCTGATCCAGTACGGCTTCGAAACCCTGACCGAAGCTGGCTACCAGCCCGAAATCGCCTACTTCGAGGTCCTGCACGAACTCAAGCTGATCGTCGACCTCATGATCGAAGGTGGCATTGCCAAGCAGCGCTGGTCCATCTCAGACACCGCTGAATACGGCGACTACATCTCCGGCCCCCGCGTCATCACCCCCGAGGTCAAGGAGAACATGAAGGCTGTTCTGGCTGACATCCAGGACGGCACCTTCGCCAAGCGCTTCATGGAAGACCAGGCAGCCGGCGGCCCCGAATTCAAGGAACTGCGCGCCAAGGGCGAAGCCCACCCCATCGAAGCAACTGGCCGTGAACTGCGTAAGCTCTTTGCATGGAACAACTCCGTTGACTCCGACTACGTCGACGGCTCCGTTGCCCGCTAAGGCAGATTGCCTACCCCCTCGATGAACCACAATCGGGACAGCTGATCAAAGCCGGCTACCGTCGTCGTCAACCAACGACGGTAGTCGGCTTCTGCCGTCCCCACCCCCGCCCGCCCCAAGCCAGCAGGTAGCCGTACGGTGAACTACCTGCCCCACAAGCCACAAGGTCGGGCACCAGAACCACCTCAGCTGCGGCGTCCTCTAGGGTCCGAAGCGCCCAGCCCCACCTACCGTTACCACCAGTCATCTAAGGAACCTACCTGTGACCGCAAAACCTGTTGTTCTGCTCGCTGAAGAACTCTCACCTGCCACCGTTGAAGCCCTGGGCCCCGACTTTGAAATCCGCTCCTGCGACGGAGCCAACCGCGAGGAACTGCTCCCCGCCATCGCCGACGTCGATGCCATTCTTGTCCGCTCAGCCACCCAGGTGGATGCCGAAGCTATCGCCGCCGCCAAAAAGCTCAAGGTCATCGCCCGAGCTGGCGTAGGCCTTGACAACGTCGATATCAAGGCCGCCACCAAGGCCGGTGTCATGGTGGTCAACGCCCCCACCTCTAACGTCATTTCCGCAGCTGAACTAACAGTCGGCCACATCCTGGGGCTGGCCCGTAATATCGCAGCAGCCGATGCCTCCATGAAAGAAGGCCAGTGGAAGCGCTCTGCCTTCTCCGGTGTAGAACTCTTTGAAAAGACCATCGGCATTATCGGCCTGGGCCGTATCGGCGGGCTGGTGGCCGAACGTCTCAAGGCCTTTGGCACCGAAATCATCGCCTACGATCCCTACGTCACCGCAGCCCGCGCAGCAGCCCTGGGGGCAGAACTCGTTGAACTCGATGAACTGGTAGAGCGCTCGGACTTCATCACCATCCACATGCCCCGTACCCCCGAAACCCTGGGCATGATCAATGCTGAGAGCTTCAAGAAGATGAAGAAGACCGCCTACGTTGTCAACGTAGCCCGGGGCGGCCTGATTGACGAATCTGACCTGGATGCTGCCCTGCGTGCCGGTGAAATTGCCGGTGCAGCCATTGACGTCTACGTCAAGGAACCGGCCAAGAACGTGCCCTTTGTTGAGCTGCCCAACGTCGTTGCCACCCCCCACCTGGGTGCTTCCACCTTCGAGGCCCAGGAAAAGGCCGGTATCTCAGTGGCAAAGTCGGTTCGCCTGGCCCTTGAAGGCGACCTGGTGCCCGATGCCGTCAACGTTGCAGGCGGCGCCATTGACAAGGACGTCCGCCCCGGCGTTCCCCTGGCCGAAAAGGTTGGCCGCATCCTCACCGCCATTGGCGGCGACGAGGCCCTCACCCGCGTTGAAGTCAAGATCGCAGGTGAAATCGCCACCAAGGACGTCACCTCCCTCAAGCTCTCAGCCCTCAAGGGTGTTTTCACCGACGTCGTCTCAGACAAGGTGTCTTACGTCAACGCCCCCGTGCTGGCAGAACAGCGCGGCGTGGAGGTTGAACTGGTCACCACCACCGAAACCGACTACTTCCGCAACGAAACCGTGCTCACCGGCGCCCTGGCCAACGGCGAGGTGGTTTCTGTAGCAGGTACCGTCACCGGCCCCAAACTGATTGAGAAGCTGACCAACGTCAACGGCTTCGACGTAGAAATCCCCATCACCGACCACATGCTGGTGCTGGAGTACGTCGACCGCCCCGGTGTCATTGCCGCTATCGGTACCCTGCTGGGCACTGCCTCCATCAACATTGCCGGTATGCAGGTCTCCCGCAACGACAAGAACGCTGAAGCCCTCTGCGTCCTGGCCCTGGACTCAGCCCTCTCCCTTGAAGTGCTCGAATCCATTAAGCGGGTAGTCAACGCTTCTCGCGCAGCGGTTATTAACCTGGCCGACTAACTGGAAGCGCGGGTGGGTTTTCCCAAGGCTTGACCCCCGTCAAGGGGAGCCGGCCAGGGGAAGCCCACTTGCGCTTTTCAACCCTGGAAATATCGTTCGCAGTGGTTGGTGTAAGCGGGTAAAGTGGTACCTATGACTTCTACCCCGTACTACATCACCACTGCGATTTCTTACCCCAACGGTGCCCCCCATATCGGGCATGCCTACGAGGTTATTGCCGCCGATACCATGGCCCGATTCAAGAAGCTGGACGGCTTCGATGTGCGCTTCATGACCGGCACCGATGAGCACGGGCAGAAAATGCAGACCACAGCCGAAAAACAGGGTAAGACCCCCAAGGAGCTGGCGGACGAAAACTCCGCCCGCTTCCGTGCCATGGCTGAAATGGTCGGTGCTGACTTTGACCGCTTTATCCGCACTACCGATTCCGACCACTACGCTGCTTCTCAGGCCATCTGGACAAAGATGGAAGAGAATGGCGATATCTACCTTGATAAGTACGCCGGCTGGTACTCGGTGCGCGATGAGGCCTACTACACCGAGGACGAAACCGAGGTGCGCGACGGCGTCCGCTACGCTACCTCAACCGGCACCGAGGTTGAGTGGACCGAAGAAGAATCCTACTTCTTCCGTCTCTCCAAGTACGGCGACCGCCTGCTGGAGCTCTACTCCACCGAGGGTTTTGTCTACCCCGAAACCCGCCGCAATGAGCTGGCCGCTTTCATCAAGAACGGCCTGACCGACCTTTCTATCTCCCGCACCACCTTTGACTGGGGCGTGCCTGTACCCGGCAACGATAAGCACGTCATGTATGTGTGGGTGGATGCCTTGACCAACTACCTCACCGGCTTGGGCTACCCCGATACCGAGGGGGAGCTGTTCACCAAGTTCTGGCCTGCGGACCTGCACATGATCGGTAAGGACATCACCCGCTTCCACGCCATTTACTGGCCCGCCTTCCTCTGGTCAGCCGGTCTGGACCTGCCCAAGCGGGTCTTTGGCCACGGCTTCCTGCTGGTGGACGGCGAGAAGATGAGTAAGTCTATCGGTAACGTGGTAGATCCTGCCGACCTGGTGGCCAGCTTCGGTTTGGACCAGCTGCGCTTTTTCTTGCTGCGCGATGTCTCCTTCGGCCAGGACGGCTCCTACTCAGCTGAGGGCATCAAGAACCGAATCAACTCTGACCTCGCCAATGACCTGGGCAACCTGGCCCAGCGCTCCCTCTCCATGGTGGCAAAGAACTGCGAGGGCAAGGTGCCGGCCCACGGTGCATTTACCGCAGAGGACACCGCCATGCTAGAGATGGCAGCGGCCCTGTATGAGCCCGTCAGAGCTGACTTCGACGACCAGGCCTTCCACCGGGCCCTGGAACGTATCTGGCAGGTCGTGGGAGAGGCTAACCGTTACTTCACCGCCCAGGAGCCCTGGAAGCTGCGCAAGACTGACCTGGAACGCATGTACACCGTGCTTTATGTAACCGCAGAGGTGCTGCGCATCGTTGCAACCCTGACCCAGCCGGTCATGCCCACCTCCATGGGCAAACTGCTCGATTTGCTGGCTGTGGCCCCCGAGAACCGCGTCTTCGCGGCCCTGGACAAGGCCCTGGCACCCGGCACCGAACTGCCCGCCCCGGCCCCTATCTTCCCCCGCTACGAGGAGCCCAAGGAAGCATAAGCGCCCCGTTGTAGGGACAAGAGCAGGACGCCCCCACCCCACCAGGATTACCCAGGGGGCGGGAGCGTCCTGCTCTTTTGTATTGAAAATATGAAGAGGCCGCCTGCACCACGAGTGCAGGCGGCCTGCTGGCTGATGTACCAAGAATCTAGGCTTTAGAACCAGCCAAGCTCCTTGACCTTGCCAGAAATCATATGGGACAGAGCAACATAACCCCAGCCGTTGAGGTGGAAACCGTCAGAGGCATACAGGGAGGCAGGTATCTTTCCCTCATCGTAGGCCTTCTGGTCAGTATCGGAGGACCAGACACCTGACCCGTTGAGGGCACCATACCGGAGCCACTCTTCCCGGGTGACCTCCCGAAGGTAGGTTTCGGGGTTCATGAACTTTGAGCCGTAGGTTGCAGCACCCCAGGCGTTATAGGCATCTACCTGCTTGGACATGGTTGAGTCCCGGGCGTCGCCCCGGGCCCGGAAATGGCCCATAACAATGGTGCGCTCAGGGGCCAGATTATAGGCCAGCTGGGTGTGCTCCTGAATCTTCTCAGGCTCGCTCAGATTGTTTCGGCCAACCTGAATGAGGTGGTAGCTAGAACGGCTAATCATTTCCTGGTAGGAGGTGAACCAGTTGGCGCCAGTACCATGGGGAGCATAAATCGCCTCACCCGGAATGACCCGGGTGAAGGTGTAGGTTCCCTCAGCCTCACCTGCGCTCAAGATACCGGGGACGGCCCCCACATAGCCAGGAAGCAGGGTGGAAGCCCCCCATTCAACCCTAGAATCAGTTGGGATAGTTACCTGCACAGAGCCTTCAGCAGGGAGCATATCGTTTGGGAAGAGCAGTCGATACCGGAACTCAGGGACACCGCGCCGGGCGATGATGATGGAGGAGGTATCGCCACCGCGTCCGAAATCAAGGACAGGGGCTGCCAGCAGTTCTGTGAGACGGGCCTGGACCGTGGCATTGAACCCTGCGGGTACACCCTGGTCAGCGAAGGCCCCGTCGATGGACGAGCTACCCCACAGGGCCAAGGAGGGGCCACTGACCGTAGGGTAGGGGAAGGTATCGTTAAATGCCGAAGCCTTTGCGTCAGCAGCGTGGGCCTGGGGCTGGACGAGGCCGGAAGCGCTGGCTGCGACACCGGCTACACCGGTCAGTGCAGCAAAGCGCATAAGGGAGCGGCGGCTAGTCCTAAGACCCGGCTGGGGCTGATCGTTGACCATAAAAGAATTAACTGCTTTCTGTGACGAGGACGTCGCACATATAGCCCTGGGTAAGATATAAGTCGACTATCCATAGTAGTTAGAATTGAGGCTGATTATCTAGGGAAGGTCACCGTGTTATTTGTAACGAACAAACGGATCCGGTCAGCTGTGGCGCTGGCTTGCCTTGCAACAGCCGGGCTGGCGGGGTGCACCCCGGAACCTGAAAACTTTCAAGAACTGACAGCTGAAGAGGCAAAGAGCGAACACATAGACCAGCTCCAATCGTGGATTTACCCTCCTGCTGAATCGGAAGCAGCCCGCCGGGCCTTCGTCCAGAGGTGCGTCAATGCCCTGGGCGGTTCCTACACTGAGGCGGTCAACCACCATAGTCTGGCAGATGCCGTGTACACAGGCCGGAGTACAGCGGCCCTCAAGGAAAACGGCTATGACCACCTGGCAGCGACCGACGGCGAAACCGTTGCTACGTTCGACCAGGCAGGCCTGGAAGCCTACCTGGGCCAAGCAGGTGAAAGCTTCACCGTTCATTTCATGGAGTATTCCACCGGCAAACTAAACTCAGAAGGCTGCATGGCCCAAAGCTATGAGTACATCTATGGGTCAGTTGAGGCCGGAACCAAGGCAGCCCTTCTGGCCCCGGCCTTCGGCCAGGCAATTGCCGATAGCCTGTTCGCTGATGAAAACTACAAGACTCTCCAACAGGGCTGGGCCGACTGCATGGCAGGCAAGGGATTTAGCCAGGTTGCTTCTACCGACCAGGCCTCCTACGAGGCTAGCCTGTTGGATGATACAGGTGCCCAAAAGATGCTCGAAGCCGATATTTCCTGTAGGGAATCGCTTAACTTTGACTCGACCATGACCGATCTCAAGAACAGCTACTACGAGTCTGTTTACAAACGGTTGAAGCAGTTTTCTGAGGAATTAGAGGCTATTCACCAAACCTCCCTGGAACGGGTTGCTGCTGACCAAACTGACCCTAAGGATTCCTCACCGGTAACTGTTCCTACACAGACGCCTTCCCCCACAGAGGGAGAGACCGGCGCCGGGCAGACTCCCGAAGCCAGCCCGTCCTCATAAGACCCTAGAGCCAGCCCCCGCCCCGCGATACCGGGCCGGGGGCTGGGTCTTTAAGGGATTTCTTGGAGGGCTGCAACCGGCGATATCCGGGAGGCAGCCCGGGCCGGCAGGTAGACCGCCAGCCAGCACAAGGCTAGTCCTCCACCCACAATCGCAAGGTAGTGCCAGGTGGTGAGGGCGTAGACGAGGGGAAGGCCAGCAGAATCAAGGATCTGGAGGAAGATCAGGCTCACCCCGAGTCCGGCAGCTGACCCCATGATCAGGGCCAGGGCCGACAGTAGGAGGGTTTCGTAACTGACCGCTGCCCGAAGACGGAGGCTGGAGAGGCCATTGACCCGCAAAAGGGCGTAGGAATGGCGGCGTTGGTTGGTGCTGAGAACTTGGATATTGGCTAAACCAATGAGGGAGATCAGCAAGGTGGCTGAGAGCAGAATCAGGATGGCCCACAATACGTTGCGCATATTATCTTCCATCATGGATTTCTGGGTCAGGACGCCAGAGAGTTGCCCAGCCTCAATACCGGTCACCTCAGCGATGCCCCGCAGGGCTTCGACCCGTTCGGAGGGGGTAACTTCGGCGGCTAGCTGGAGGTGCAAGAGGCTGGTTGCTTCAGGCGCCAGGCTGGGAGCAACTAGCTCTTGGCCGCTGATAAGCTGGCCGGTCTGTGAGGTCATGAGCATACCCCGTAGGCTTTCGGCCACGGGTATGACTGTCAGCTCAACTGAATCGTGGTGGCCGGTTACTGTCACGGTTTGTCCGGCACTGAGATTGAAGGCGGCTAGGTTTTCTTGTGAGACGACAAGCACCCGGTCTGTCAGGGCTCCTATAGTGGCCGGTGCCAGGACGCCTTCTGCCTCCTGCAGGTTGGCCGAGTACACCGGGTTCTCATAGCCACTACCTGCGGTTGAGGTGATGTACCCCTGGGGCGGGGTGATGAGGGTTCCAGCTACCTGGTCTAGGGCCATCAGATCGGTGCGAAGAGTCGCCAATTCGCTGGGGGCACGCTGGTCGAGAATAGTCTCAACGTCATAGGGGTATCTGGCATCGATTTCAGCCTGGAAGCTCGCGTTGAGGACGGAGTAGCCGGTCAACGCCCCGCTGACTAGGGCAGCACAGAGGAAGACCATGCGGACGGTGGCGGTGCGGTGGGCCGGGGACTGGGCAATATTACTGTGGGCCAGGGCCGCTGTAGAGAAGGGCGAGGCAAGAGCCCGAAGTAAGGCTAGGAGGGGTAGAACTGCATAGGGGGAGATGAGGACCAGGGCTGTGGCGAGAGCTATGGTTGCGATGACGACAAGGCCTGCTGAGTCGGTGGTGAGTCCTAGGTTCATAGTGAAGGCAGCGAAAACGCCCAAGGCTAGGATGACGGCCCCGACCCACCAGCTTCTGACCCTGCTGGTGGGGCTGGCTGGTAGAGGTGTTGCGGTGAGGGCTGCCATGGGGGAGACGGACCGCAGGGCCCAGGCCGGTTTGAGGGCAGCCAGGACGGTGACTGTGGCGCAGGTTGCGGCAGCAATCAGTCCAGCCCAGGGGGTCCAGCTGAGTCGGTTTGAATCATCAGCAAGGGCTGCAATGGCATAAGCGGTGACGATACCGGCTAGGGAGGAGAGCACGCCGAGAAGGGCAGCTTCGAGCAGGAGCATACGGACGAGGGCGTATCGGGTGGCACCGAGGGTTCTCAGGAGGCCTAGTTCGCGGGATCGGGCAGCCGTGTAGACCTTGTAGGTGCTGCCGATGATGAAAGCGCTCATGAGCAGGGATAGGGCACCGAAACCCAGCAGGATGTAGGCCAGGGTTGAAATGTCACCCAGGAGGTAGTTGAGGTCGTGCTCGATCTGCTCATCTGCCCGGAGGAGTACGAGTCCGCGCTGGGTACCGAACTGGTCTTGGAGCTCAGCAAGGGACTGGTCGATAGGGGAGGCGAGCGTCAGGAGCACCTGGTCGTAGAGGCCCTGGCTGGGGGAGCCGTAGAGTTGCCGGGAGACTTGGGCGTAGGTGGCGGTTAGCTCACCGGGGGTATAGACGGTATCGAGGGTGCTCCTGTACTGGGCGGCCTGCAGGTAGATGCCGGTAACGGTGTAGGTTGCCCTGGGAAGGTTAGATTCTGGTTCCTCCAGGGTGGTGATAGCAGCATAATCTTCCATGCTGACGGTTGAGCCGACCCCGATGGAGGCAAGGTCTGCCAGGGTGGTGGGGATGAGGATTTCGTACTCTGCAGTAGGGAGCCTGCCTTCGGTGAGCTGGTAGGGCAGGAAACCTTCGGGGGGAAGATCAGCGCGGATAATGCTGTGGGTCAGGGTCTTATCGCTCCCCGGTTTTGGTGCGTCCAAGACGGCGTAACTTTGCACGAGCTTCCAAGCAGATGTCACCTGCGGGGCAGCTGCCAGCTCATCGGCCAGTTTTTGAGAGATTTCGTACTGGGTGCCGTCCAGTTGGTGGTGTTTATCGTTGGTTTCGACAACCACATCTGAGGTGGAGTATTTTTCGGCAACTTCCTGTCGGATCATCTCGTAGGCGGAGTAATTGAGCAGGAGGACGGCGGTGAGGAAGAAGGCTGAAATGGCGATGCCGAGGGAGGTGAGGGCAAAACGGAGACGGTGCTTGCCGAGGTTTGACCGGGCGACGGTTGCCAGGGTGGTTGCCATAGCTATTCCCCTAACCTGGCCAGGGCGGAAAGGACGGTGTCGGGGGTGGGGTTCTCTAGCCCGCCCGCGAGGTGGCCGTCCTTGAGCAGGAGGACCCGGTCGGCGTAGGAGGCTGCGATCGGGTCGTGGGTGACCATGAGGATTGTTTGGCCTTGGGCGCGGGAGGCAGTTTGGAGAAGGGTGAGCACCTCAGCGCTGGTGACTGAGTCGAGGGATCCGGTGGGTTCATCGGCAAAGATGACGGCGGGGCGGGGGAGAAGCGCCCGGGCTATTGCTACCCGTTGCTGTTGGCCGCCGGAGAGCTGGGCAGGGTAATGCTTGAGTCGATCGGCCAAGCCCAGGGTGCGTACCAGTTCGTCCCGCCAGATTGTATCAACAGGCAGCTTTGCCAGGCCCAGGGGGAGCTCCATGTTCTGGAGGGCTGTGAGCGTCGGCACGAGGTTATAGGCCTGGAAGACGAAGCCGACGTTGCGGGCCCGAAATTCGGCCAGGTCAGCGTCCTTCAAGCCCATGAGTTCAACCCCTTTGACCCTCACGGATGTTGCCGGGTTCGGGTCCGGTGAGTCAAGGGTTGCCAGGGTGTTGAGCAAGGTAGATTTGCCCGAGCCCGAGGGGCCCATGATTGCGGTGAACTTACCCCGCTCAAAGTCAATATTGAGGTCTTTGAGGGCGGCGACTGCGCTGGGGCCGGATCCGTAGGTTTTGCTCAGGTTCCGGGCAGAAACTGCGATTGGAACGGTGTGTGGTGTAGTCATACAACTAGCTTCTCAAAGAAGGTTTTAAGGTACATCACACTTCGGTGTGAAAGTGGATGCTGTTGCCGTTTTAGGGCCTCATACCGGGGTATGAGGCCCCTTTTTCAGGCAGGGCCAGAAGTTAGCCCATGAGCCCGGCTTCGTATGCCATGATGACTGCCTGGACCCTGTCCCTGGCCCCCAGCTTTGCCAAAATATGTGAAACATGGGTTTTGACAGTCGCCTCAGAGACCACCAAATTCTGCATAATTTCTGCGTTACTGAGGCCCTCAGCCATCAGCAGGAAGATTTCGTGTTCGCGGGCGGTCAAGGAACCTATAGCTTGGGTGTGCATCGGACTTTGGGCCTGCCCCTGGCCGGTATGTAGGGGCGGCTGAGGACCGGCCCCAGAAGCCAGGTGGGGAATCATCTGTTCAAGCAGGCGTTTGGTCGCGGAAGGGGCAATGACGGCATCTCCCCGGTGGACGGTCCGGATTGCCTCCAGGAGCTGCTCGGGCTGGGCGTCCTTGAGGAGAAAACCGCTGGCCCCGTTCTGAATAGCAGCATAAACATAGTCGTCAATATCGAAAGTGGTCAGCATGACGACCCGGGCCTTAGGGTGGTGGGCTAAGAGGGCTGCGGTGGCCTCAATACCGTCCATCCGGGGCATCCGGACGTCCATCAGCACCACCTGGGGCCCCTGACCGGTAACTGCCAGGCGGGCGGCGATCTCCAGGGCCTCTTGGCCGTCACTGGCCTCACCGACCACCGTCATATCCGGCTGGGACCCAACCAACATAGCCAGACCTGAGCGAACCAACTGCTGGTCATCGACCAGCAAGATCCGAATCATCTCATGCATATTTCTACCTTACTTAAAACAAAAACTTAGGGGGCGTAGGGGATCTGGGCCAAAACCCTAAAGGAGCCGTCAGCGAGCCGGCCGTAATGCAGGGTTCCTCCGTACATATCTACGCGCTCGCGCATACCCAGCAGGCCCCGGCGGGCACCAGGCATGGGGGCTGAAGCTGTGGGCTCGGGCAGGTTGGTCACTGTGATGTCTAAAGTCTTTTTGCCAGCTGAAAGGGTGACGGTCACGAGGGGAGTAGCCGGGCTGTGTTTGCGAATGTTGGTCAGGGCCTCCTGCACAATCCGGTAGACGGTAAGCTCAGCCCCCTGGGGCAGTTTCTCCTCTATACCCTCCACCTGGGAATACTCCACCGTAAAGCCCAACTTCTGCATCTGCTCTACCAGCTGGGGAACATTGTGCAGGGCCGGTAGGGGCTCAAAGACCTGGCCCCCGTCGGTGCGTAAGACCCCCAGCAGGGACCTCATCTGCTGGAGGGACTGACGGGCCGTAGTAGAGATCGTCCCCAAAGCTGTTAATTCAACCGGCTCCTGATCAGCTGCGGGTAAGGACGTCCCCGCCCCGGCTTCTGCGGCACCAGCTTGTGGCGGGACGTCCTGCCCTCCACCCTGACGCTGCCCCTGCTGGATTCGAGCCAAGCCCGCATACCGGGCCCCGTCCGCCTGGGTAATAATCACCGATAAGGAATGGGCCACAATATCGTGCATCTCCCGGGCAATACGGGCCCGCTCATCGAGGGCAGCAAGCTGCCGCTCCTGCTCCCGCTCGTGCTCCAGCTGGCGGTTCCGCTCAATCAGAGCCCGGTGGCGGTTTTCACGAAGCCTGCGGGTATCTCCCATAAACCAGGCAATCACGGTCAGGGCCAGACAGAAGAAAGCGCCCACCACAAAAGCTACCCACAGCTCAAAGGCAGACCAACCGTAAACCCGCATTGATTGCGAGACGACATAGCCACCTACCAGGGAGGCCACAACAGCTGAAACCAGGGTAGCAACCCGCACAGCCCGCTGGCCGTACCGGGCCCAGTGGTAGACCAACACAGGGGCAACCCACCACACATGAATGGCCGGAAAGTCCAAAGGAATAGTCGATGCCAAACCAGCAAGGGCCAGAACCGTTACAGTTTTAGGCCGGCGGTGGCGCCAATACATACTCGAGGTAGAGGTCAACCACATCAGCACATGAAACCAGAAGACAGCCCCGTCTGTACCCACCGCCCCAATCCAGACAAAAGAGGTCACCTGGGCAAGGGCCACCGCCAGCCCATTGACCAGCTTCTTACGGCGCTGGACTGTCACGAGTTCAACCTGAAGATCATCCACACACCCAGTCTAAAACCCACCGGACAACACCCTGCCCTGAGAAAACACCAGCCCTGAGATTTCATACCGCAGTATGAGCCGTACCCGGCACCCATTCCTCAAACCCGGTAATCTTGTACACATGCAGTACATCTCCACCCGCGACGCATCCAAGACTCCCGCCCGCTTCACCGATATCTTGCTCGGTGGCCTAGCCCCCGACGGCGGTCTCTACCTGCCCCAAACCTACCCCACTCTTGACGAGGCCACCCTCACCCGCTGGCGAACCGTCCTGGCAGAAGAAGGCTACGCAGCACTGGCAGCAGAGGTGCTCCAGCTCTTCATCGACGACATTCCTGCCGACGATATCAAGGCCATGACCGCCCGGGCTTACTCCTACCCCAAGTTTGCCTCCGAAGAAATTGTGCCGGTCACTGAACTGGAACCCGGTATTCTGATCGGCCACCTGTCCGAAGGCCCCACCGCCGCCTTCAAGGACATGGCGATGCAGCTGCTGGGCGAACTCTTTGAGTACGAACTGGGCCGCCGGGGCGAGACTCTCAATATTGTGGGTGCGACCTCGGGCGATACCGGCTCATCTGCCGAGTACGCTATGCGCGGCCGCCCCGGTATCAAGGTCTTCATGCTGACCCCGGCTGGCCGCATGACCCCCTTCCAGCAGGCCCAGATGTTCGGCCTGGATGATGAAAACATCTTCAACGTCGCCCTCGACGGCGTCTTTGACGACTGCCAGGACGTCGTCAAGGCTATCTCTGCTGACGCCACCTTTAAGGCTGAGAAGCGCATTGGCGCGGTCAACTCCATCAACTGGGCCCGCCTGATGGCTCAGATCGTCTACTATGTTTCATCCTGGATTCGCGCGACCGAAACCAACGACCAGAAGGTTTCCTTCTGTGTACCCACCGGTAACTTCGGTGATATTTGCGCCGGTCATATCGCCCGCCAGATGGGCTTGCCAATCGACCGCCTGATTGTGGCCACCAACGAGAACGATGTGCTGGATGAATTCTTCCGTACCGGCGACTACCGGGTGCGTTCATCGGCTGATACCTACGAGACTTCCAGCCCCTCCATGGACATCTCCCGGGCCTCAAACTTTGAGCGCTTTGTCTTTGACCTGCTGGGCCGCGACGCCGAGCGAACCGCTGAGCTGTTTGGCCAAAAGGTGCGCCAGGGCGGATTCTCCCTGACCGATGACCCGGCCTTTGCCGAAGCTGCTGAGCGCTACGGTTTTGCCTCGGGCCGGTCCACCCACTCCGACCGCGTCGCCACCATTCGCGATGCCCACGAGCGCCTGGGCGTGCTGCTTGACCCCCACACCGCCGACGGTGTTAAGGTAGCCCGCGACTGGGCTGGCCAGATTGAGACCCCCATTATCTGCCTAGAAACTGCCCTGCCGGTTAAGTTCGCTGAAACCATCCTCGAAGCGACCGGCGCTGAGCCAACCATTCCCGAGCGCTTTGCTGGCATCATGGAAGCCGACCGCCATGTCATTGACCTGCCCAACGACGTTGAGGCTGTCAAGGAGCTGATCGAGAAGAACCTCTAACCGTTCGCTTACCTCTGATAGAACCACATGTCTTGTCATAACCCCAGGTCAAACTCTGGGGCTGATGACAAGGCATGTGGTTTCTTGTTGCTGGGATGTTCGAACGCATGAATTTCTCGGCAAAAGTCTTGAAATGATAGATTCACGCGAGTATGGTGCAAATGTAATGACACTGTTATAACAGGAGCACTCATGGCTGATGCAACAATTTCCTTCCGCACCGATAGCGCCACTAAAGAAGAGGTGCGAAAACTCTACAGCGACCTTGGCCTCGACCTCAGCACTGCACTGAATATGTTCCTCAAACAGTCGCTCGTTGATAACGGTCTGCCTTTTACTCCGCACCGCGAGAACCCTCTCAATGTACGAGCACGTCAGGAAGCTGAGCAGCGGCACGGGAAAACCTTCACATCGGTTGAGGCTCTCATGGCTGATTTGACTGATGCTGACTAAAATCCACCGAACCAGCCAGTTCAAAAGAGATGCCAAAGCACTCTTTCGAAAGCACTACAAGCCCGAAAAGCTCGCCACGGCTGTTGAAGCGCTTTTAGCTGAAGACCGAGACGTGCTTTCCACTAAATACAAGGATCATGCGCTCAAAGGGAACTGGAAGGGCTACCGGGAACTACACATTGAAGGCGACTGGTTACTGATCTATAAGGTAGAACGAGAAGAACTACTTCTGGTCCTAACCCGCACAGGCAGTCATGACGCACTCTTCTGACGTGTTGTTTTATAGTGTGGCTATGGAACAAGAAAAAGAGTTCTTTGCGGCGGTGCTGCGCCTGGCCCAGCCCCAAACCCCAAGCGACCGTGAACCGAATACAGCAGAACGTGAGGCAGCAATTGCTGCCCTTGAAGAAGCTCAGATTGAGCAGATCTGCGACTGCGGCACCTGCCTCACCTACAACCTGCTTTACCCGGGCGAGCCCATCAATCGGGACCTGCCGCGCACCTACCTATCCGTAGGTACCCAGGGCGGGGACGCGCTCGTCCTCGCCCATCTGGCTGGTGGCAGGCTTACCACTCTAGAAGTAGCCCCCACCGGCAATAAACCGGTAGAGGCACTGCCGGCTACCGGCGACCTCACACCCTAATTCAATATATGAAACTACCAGTCAAAATATGGGCAAAGCTGCGCTCGCAGGACTAGCCTTTAAACATGACTGAAAACAGCTCCATCAACCTGGCCGTCATCCCCGGCGACGGCATTGGCCCCGAAGTAGTAGCCCAAGCCCACCGCGTCCTCACCCGCGCCGCCGAACTCGAGAACATCACCGTCACCTCCACCGAATACCCCCTCGGTGCAGAACACTGGCTAGCCACCGGTCAGACCCTCACCGACGAGACAAAGACCGCCCTGGCCAAGCACGATGCCATCCTTTTTGGTGCAGTGGGCGCCGACCCGCGCTCCTCCGCCGTGCCCAGCGGCCTGATCGAACGAGAAATCCTGCTCAACCTGCGCTTCTCCTTCGACCACTACATCAACCTGCGCCCCTCGCGTCTCTTCCCCGGCGCTGTTTCACCCCTGACCAACCCCGGTGAGATTGACTTCGTCGTCGTCCGTGAAGGCACCGAAGGCCCCTACGCCGGTAACGGCGGTGTGCTACGAGCCGGTACCGACGCTGAAATCGCTACCGAAGTCTCGGTCAATACCGCCTACGGTATCGAACGCCTGGTGCGTTACGCCTTCGACCTGGCCGCCAGCCGCGAGAAGAAAAAGCTGACCCTGATTCACAAGACCAACGTGCTGGTCAACGCCGGTGCCCTCTACACCCGAATCTTCAACAAGGTCGCTGAAGAATACCCCCAGGTCACCACCGACTACCTGCACATTGATGCAGCCACCATTTTCTTCACCACCGACCCCGCCCGCTTCGATGTGATTGTCACCGATAACCTCTTTGGCGACATCCTTACCGACCAGGCAGGCGCTATCACCGGCGGCATCGGTTACGCCGCCTGCGGCAACATCAACGCTGACGGCACCTTCCCCTCCATGTTTGAACCCGTCCACGGCTCAGCCCCTGACATTGCCGGGCAGAACAAGGCCAACCCGACCGCGACCGTCCTGGCAGCTGCCATGCTCTTGCGCCACCTGGGCCACGAGTCTTCAGCCGCCCGGATTGAGCAGGCCGTAGAAGCAGACCTGGCCGCCAACCCCGGGGCGACCCGCTCAACCGACGAAATCGGTGACGCTATCCTGGCCCAACTCGGCTAATTCCTCAGAACCCCACCGGCCCTCCCGTTGGGGTTCTTACGTTAGCTAGATAACACAAGCAAACCTAGCTGGGGTAATCTTAAGATGACCCCAAGATTTACAGAAGCGAAGGACACCCATGTCACTCGAATTCACTATCAACCGCAACCCCAACCCCACCAGTGCCGAACGACGCGCCGAGATCCTCGCCAACCCCGGCTTCGGTAACTACTTCACCGACCACATGGTGCGCATTGACTGGCGCGGCACCCACACCGACGGCGGCGAATGGATTAATGCCCAGGTCCTGCCCTACGGCCCCCTGACCCTGGACCCGGCGGCCTCCGTCTTCCACTACGGCCAGGAAATCTTTGAGGGCATCAAAGCTTACCGCCAAGCGGACGGCTCCATCACCACCTTCCGCCCCGAAGAGAACGCCTCCCGTCTGAATAAGTCAGCAGACCGCCTGGTGCTGCCCAACCTGCCCGAAGAACTCTTCGTTGAGGCTATCCGTCAGCTGGTCACTATCGATGCCGACTGGGTGCCCAGCGGTGACGGTGAATCTCTCTACCTGCGCCCCTTCATGATTGCCACCGAGGCTTTCCTGGGCATCCGCCCGGCCCACGAGGTTTCTTTCTTCATCATTGCGTCCCCTGCCGGTAACTACTTCGGCACCCCCAAGCCCGTTGATATTTGGCTTTCCACCACTTACGCCCGCGCTGGTGTGGGCGGCACCGGCGAAGCCAAGTGCGGCGGCAACTATGCAGCCTCCCTGGCAGCCCAGCTGGAGGGTGAGGCCAACGGTTGTAAGCAGGTCATCTTCAAGGATCCCAACCGCGATGACGCCATTGAAGAGCTCGGCGGCATGAATGTCTTCTTCGTTTACAAGGACGGACGGATCGTCACCCCCGAGCTGACCGGCACTATTCTGCGCGGTGTGACCCGTAAGTCCATCATCAAGCTGGCTGAGGACCGCGGCCACACCGTGGAGGAACGCAAGATCACCCTGAGCGAGTGGCGCGAGGGCGTTGCAAGCGGTGAGATTACCGAGATTTTCGCCTGCGGTACTGCTGCTGTGATTACTCCCGTGGGTAAGCTTAAGGCCGCTGACTTTGAGATCCCTTCGGCTTCTGGTGAGGACGGCGGCGAGGTCACCATGGCCCTGCGCGAGGAGCTGGTTGGTATTCAGACCGGCAAGGTTGAGGACCGCTTCGGCTGGAACGTCAAGCTGGTCTAGCCCCTCGGGTAGGTACCATCTAAATTAGAAAAACCCACCAACTAGGTGGGTTTTTCTAGTTTAAATGGTCTTTTCTAATGGTGCTTGGGGAGCGTTATGACGTCCGTCAGACCTAACTGTGCACAAAAGGCTTCGTCGTGGCTGACGACCAGGAGGGCCCCCTCATAGGAGGCAAGCGCCTGGATTAGCCAGTCCACCGAGGCCATATCGAGGTTGTTGGTGGGCTCATCGAGAATCAGCAGCTGGGGTGCCGGGCTGGCCAAGAGGACGGTTGCTAGGGCCACGCGGAATCGCTCACCGCCGGAGAGTACTCCCACGGGCAGGTGCACCCGTTCCCGGCGGAAGAGCAGTCGGGCTAGGTCGTCGCGCACCTGCTGTTCGGTCAGCGTCGGGTTGGCGTCCATGACCAGCTGCAGCATGCTTTGGTCCTGGGGGAGGGCCAGCCGTTGGGGCAGGTAGCCGGTGTTCGCTACCCGGTAGTCGCAGGTGTAGTGGGCGGTGTCGGCTGCCTGGGCTTCTCCCATAATTGCCCTCAGAAGGGTGCTCTTACCTGACCCGTTAGCCCCGGTCAGCCGCAGGCGCTCTGGGCCCTTGACAATCAGCCGCTCAGGCAGGGGAGTAGCCGCTGCCGCCCCGTCACCCGCCTGCTCCTGCTCACCCTGGTGGGGGCTGGCGTCCGCACCGGTGCCCTGCCGTAGGGTTAGCTCCAGCACCCTCTTACCTGCTGGCACCAGGGTGCCTGGCAGGTCAAGATAGATGGCCTGGTCCTCGCGGATATCCCGTTCCCGGGCCTTCCGGGTTGCAGTAGCAGCGTCAAGTCTGCCCTTGTGGGTCTGCCGAACCTTTGCGGCTGACCGCTGGGCTGAGGAAGCTGCCAGCCCCATCGACATACGCGAGCCCCGCCGGTGAGCCTGGGCGGTCGCCCCAGCCCGGGCTGCGCGGGCCAGCTTGGTTTCTGCCTCGATACGCTCCCGGTTTTCCTGCTGCTCAACCTGCTTGGCCTCGCGCAGGTGGCGGGCGGCAGCGTCCTGCTCTATGTCAATAGCCTGCCGGTAGGCGCTGTAGTTACCGGTGAAAAAGCGCAGGGTTCCCTGTCTGAGTTCCAGCACTTCATCGACCCGCTCGAGCAGGTCGCGGTCGTGACTGACCACGAGCACGGGGCAGGGCAGAGTATCTAGGAGTCGGTAGAGAGTAGCGCGGGCGTCGGCGTCGAGGTTGTTGGTGGGCTCATCCAATAGTAGGACGCCGGGGCGGGTGGCAACTAGGGCTGTGAGGGCTGCGGTGACGGCCTCGCCACCTGAGAGTGTGCCGACGGTACGCCGCATGAGGGCGTGGGCGTCGGTAGTGGTTAGGGCGGGGGAGAAGCCGGACGCGGCCAGGGTAGCCTGGGCTTGCTCGGCGGAGTCCCAGTTATCACCGATTCGCTCGTAGAGCTCTTCTGAGTAGTCGCCGGCTTCTAGCACGGTGAGGGCGTCGAGGATGTCGGTGATAGCGAAGAGGTCGGCGATGGTGGTCTGCGGGGTGAGTCCTAAATCCTGGGGCAGGTAGGCCACGGTACCGGGCCGGCTAATGCTGCCACTCGTTGGTTTTAGGGTGCCAGCTAGAAGCTTGAGCAGGGTTGATTTGCCGGAGCCGTTATCGCCAATGAGAGCTGTAACCGGGGCACTGACAGCGCCGGTGAGGTTTTCAAAGCAGGGGGTGCCGTCGGGCCAGATTAGGCTGAGGCTGTTAAAAGAAAGGTGAGGTTCGGGTACGGAAATAGGCATGAGGGTGCGATCCATTCAGCGTCAAAGAGGTGAACTGCTGAAAACCGCGGTGAGGGGTTTCAGCGTGGTCTAGAGAGCTGCTGAAAAATCCACTGGGGGAGCCTTCCGTAGGGAACAAGAACTGGTGCTTACTGTAGGACAGCGGGGCGCACGCTGTCAACGACTTCTAAAATTCAGCCAGTGCTGCCGCTTTTTGCGAATGGAGCAGAAAAGTGACGGTTGTATCTATTGAGATGAGGGAATTTGAGAGGAATCTGGTCCCTACAAAAAGCGGTTAACCTTGTGCTCAAGTCCGGTAGTCTAGAACCATGCGCATTGCCCGATTTACTGTAGACGATACCCTGCACTTTGGCCTGGTTGAAGGGGAATCCGGCGAGGAGACCGTTACCGTTCTCTCCGGCGACCCCTTCTACACCGGCATTAACCCCACCGACAAGCGATACCCCCTAGCGGACGTCCGCCTGCTTGCCCCCATCATTCCCCGCTCCAAGGTCATTGGTGTGGCCCGCAACTGGCGCGACCACGCCAGCGAACTGGGCAACGAAACCCCCACCACCCCCCAGTTCTTCTTCAAGCCCAACACCTCAGTCATCGGCCCCGGCGACCCCATCGCCCTGCCCGAATGGTCAGACAACGTCTCCTTCGAAGGTGAGCTCGCCGTCGTCATCGGCCGTATCGCCAAGTCCGTGCCCCTAGACCGCGTGCCCGAAGTTATCTACGGCTTCACCGTCGCCAACGACCTGACCGCCCGCGACACCCAAAAAACCGATATCCAGTGGGCCCGGGCCAAGGGCTTCGACGGCGCCTGCCCCCTCGGCCCCTGGATCGAAACTGAACTCGATACCGACGACCTGGCCATCCAAACCTGGGTGGACGGCGACCTCAAACAGGACGGCACCACCGCCGACATGGTCTTCTCCGTCGCCGAACTCGTCGCCGCAGCCAGTGAATACTTCACCCTGCTGCCCGGTGATGTGATCCTCACCGGCACCCCCGCAGGGGTAGGACGCCTGAGCGCAGGTAACGAGGTCGAGATTGAGGTAGAGGGCGTCGGCTCCCTGATCAACACCGTCCGCGCTGAGTAAACATCCTCCCTCAGCAAAGTTCCGCGCCGGAGAAAAGCGGCGAGTAAACTAGAACCCACCACCAGCTTTCAAGAAGAAAGGGATGTGCCAACATCCATGAGTGATTACGCTCTGAAACTTAACGACCCCAGCGAAACCCGCGTCCGCTTCTGCCCCTCACCCACCGGCACCCCGCACGTGGGCATGGTGCGTACCGCCCTCTTCAACTGGGCCTATGCCAAGCACACCGGCGGCACCATGGTCTTCCGCATCGAAGATACCGACGCTGCCCGCGACTCCGAAGAATCCTTCAACCAGGTGCTCGAATCCCTGCAGTGGCTGGGCATCAACTGGGACGAAGGCGTCGGCGTCGGCGGCCCTCACGAGCCCTACCGCCAGTCAGAACGTATGGACATCTACGCTGAGGTTGTAGAGAAGCTCAAGGCCGGCGGGTTCGTCTACGAAGACTTCTCCACCCCTGAAGAGGTTGAAGAGCGTCACAAGGCCAAGGGCGAAGACCCCAAGCTGGGCTACGACAACTTTGACCGGAACCTGACTGAAGAGCAGAAGGCCGCCTACCGGGCCGAGGGCCGCCAGCCCGTCCTGCGCCTGCGCATGCCCGATGAAGACATCACCTTCCACGACCTGGTGCGCGGTGACATCACCTTCAAGGCCGGTTCTGTACCCGACTTCGTGGTCGTCCGCGCCAACGGCAAGCCCCTCTACACCCTGGTCAACCCCGTGGACGACGCCCTGATGGGCATCACCCATGTGCTGCGCGGTGAAGACCTGCTTTCCTCAACCCCCCGCCAGATTGCCCTCTACCGGGCCCTGGTTGAGGTGGGAGTCACCAGCTTCATCCCCGAATTCGGCCACCTGCCCTACGTCATGGGCCAGGGCAACAAGAAGCTTTCTAAGCGCGACCCCGAATCCAGCCTCTACAACCTGCTGGATGCCGGCTTCATCAAGGAGGGCCTGCTCAACTACCTCTCCCTGCTGGGCTGGTCCCTCTCCCACGACGAAGATATCTTCACCATGGACCAGATGGTGGCTGCCTTCGATATCAAGGACGTTCTGGCCAACCCCGCCCGCTTTGACGTCAAGAAGGCTGAGGCTATCAACGGCACCCACATCCGCCTGTTGGAAGCAGAGGACTTCCGTAACCGCCTGGTTCCCTTCCTGCACAAGGCCGATTTGGTCTCTGCCGAGAGCTTTGAGCAGCTGACCGAGCGTGAGCAGGCTATTCTGACTGAGGCAGCGCCCCTGGTACAAGAGCGCATGCAGCTTCTGGGGGAGGCCCCCGGCCTGCTGGGCTTCCTCTTCACCGCAGATGAGAACATTGAGGTTGCTGAGGACGCCGCCAAGCAGCTTAAGGAATCAGCACCGGCAGTTCTGGATGCGGCTATCACCGCAGTCGAGGGCCTGACCGATTTCACCGCTGCAACTATCGAAGCTGCCCTGCGCGAAGCTATCGTTGATGGACTGGAAATCAAGCCCCGCCTGGCCTTCGGCCCGGTCCGTACCGCTATGAGCGGTCAGCGTATCTCACCGCCTCTCTTTGAATCCATGGAGATTCTCGGTAAGGATTCCTCCCTGGCCCGCCTGAAGAAGCTGCGCGCTTCCCTGGCCTAAAAAATATCGAGGTTTAGCTCACGCCCCGCCCCGTTTCCCTGTCTTCAGCAGAGGAGCGGGGCGGTGCTTTCTTCCTACCAGCTGCGGCTGAAAGGAGTAGTTGAGGACGCCTGTAGCGGCTTTTTCAAGAATTTTTGCAAAAATTTTCACGGCAAAAACCCCGAAAAATCAAGGTAAACCCTAGAGGGCCAGGCTAAATGTGAGCCAGCTCTACAGGTTTCAAGTTGCACGGGGGTGAAAGCTGGTATAGAGTTATTACTCGTTGCGGCGATGACTTCCGACAGGAAATCAGACCGGAGCAAATAATAATGGGATATGGTGTAATTGGCAACACTACGGTTTCTGGTACCGTCATTCTAGGTTCGAGTCCTGGTATCCCAGCGAACATCTTGAGTCAAGATGTTGCGGCCCCATCGTATAGCGGCCTAGTACTCCGCCCTCTCACGGCGGCAACACCGGTTCAAATCCGGTTGGGGTCACAGGCTAAAATCCCTCGCTTCTATGGAAGCGGGGGATTTTTTCATACCCTATAATGCAGTCGGTCTAAATCTAACCCCTACCTTCGTCCGAACCGGGTAGCGCTTGATGAAAACTGGGGTAGTGCAGATTACACATGCTCAATTTGCCTGTAGGTGAATCCCGTGTGTATAGTTTTATCTGTTGCCGGAAACGGTAACAACTCGAAAGAGTTTCGGCCCCATCGTATAGCGGCCTAGTACTCCGCCCTCTCACGGCGGCAACACCGGTTCAAATCCGGTTGGGGTCACAGGCTAAAAAGTCCCCTACTTCACACAGAAGTAGGGGACTTTTTCTTTGCCTGAATCCAGGCCCTTGGGCAGAGCCGTGCGAGAATAATAAGTGTGCACAATACTTCAATCACTCACACCCTCACAGCTGTGCGCGACGCCCGCAACACCATCGCGTCCGCCCGTTTCCCCCTGACCACAGGCAGTGCTGACAAAGCCCAGAACCTGGCAGGAACCATCGTCACCCAGCTCGATGATTACATCCTGCCCAAACTAGCAACCCTGGATGCCCCCCTCACCGTCGTTGTGGGCGGCTCCACCGGCGCCGGTAAATCAACCCTGGTCAATACCCTCATGGGGGAGCCGGTCACCCGATCAGGTGCGATCCGCCCCACCACCCGCCAGCCCGTCCTGCTGCACCGCCCTGAAGACGCCGAAGCCTTCACCCCAGAGCGTATCTTGCCCAACCTGGTCCGGGTGCCGGTTGCCCCGGGGGAGGCCCTGCCCGGGGCCAACCCCCACACCGGTCAGGACGAGTTGGTGACCGTCCCTGTGGACTCCCTACCTGCAGGTATCGCCCTCATTGACGCCCCCGACTTTGACTCTGTCTCAGATGAAAACCGCCGCCTGGCCCAGCAGCTTCTTCGGGCGGCCGACCTCTGGCTCTTCGTCACCACGGCCAACCGCTACGCAGACGCTGTACCCTGGGAAATCTTGCGTCAGGCAGCAGCCCGTGACATCACCATCGCCGTGGTGCTCAACCGCGTGCCCGAAGGGGCCGAGGACGAAATTGAAGCTGACCTGACCCGGATGCTCACCGAGGCCGGTATCACCCCGGCCCTGATTCACTCCGTCACCGAACAAGAGCGGGACGAGCGGGGCCTGCTGCCCTCAGCTGCCCTCCTGCCCCTGATTTTCTGGCTGCGCTCCCTGGGCGCTGACGCGGACGCCCGCTCCCAGATTGCCCGAAGGACTCTGGAAGGGGCGGTACGGTCAGTAGCCCAGCAAGCCTCCCAGCTGGTTGAGGCTGCAGAGGATCAGGAGCAGGCAGAGAACCGCCTCAGGGCCGATGTGGAGTCTGCCTTCACCCAGGCTCTTGAAAACCTCACGGTGGCTACCCAGGACGGGCAGATGCTCCGCGGCGAGGTTCTCTCCCGCTGGCAGGATTTCGTAGGGACCGGAGAGTTCTTCCGCCAGGTCGAAACCACTATTGGCAAGGTCCGGGACCGGGTGGCCGGTTTCTTCCGGGGCACCCCGCCCACCCGTGCCGTTGAGGTTGAACAGGCCCTGGAAATCGGCCTGCACTCGATCATCATGGAAGAGGCCGCTTCCGCTGCTGAAACAGCCCAGCGCCGCTGGCTGGACGACCAGGCAGGCAGGGCCCTGCTGGGCGGACGAGATATTGCCTCCCTCGGGGAGGGCTTCTCAGAGGAAGTGGCCGAATCGATCCGGGCCTGGCAACAGGACGTCATGGACATCATTTCGGCTGAAGGAGCCGGTAAACGCCAAAAGGCCCGGTTTATGTCACTAGGTGTCAACGCTATGGCCCTGATCTTGATGGTTGCGGTCTTCTCGATGACCGGCGGACTCACCGGCCTAGAGGTCGGTATCGCTGGTGGTTCAGGCGTGGTCGGCCAGAAGCTACTGGAAGCTATTTTCGGCGAGGACGCCGTGCGCCGCATGGCAGCCGGGGCCCGAAGCCGTCTGGAGGCCCGTATGCAGGAGCTACTGGAAAGCCAGAAACAGCGCTTTACTGCCCTGCTTGACGGGGCTGTAGACCCTGACGCGGCGGCCCCCACCCCAGCTGATCTGAAGCTGGCAGCCGAAACTTTCAGCGCAGCCTCCCAGGGCC
This sequence comes from Rothia nasimurium, assembly GCF_049068285.1. Lineage (GTDB taxonomy): Bacteria > Actinomycetota > Actinomycetes > Actinomycetales > Micrococcaceae > Rothia > Rothia nasimurium_I. The sequence continues at coordinate 210,822 of NZ_JBLKPV010000001.1, forward strand.
TAGCTACCGGCCTCAGTACCCCCGTACCCTCAGCCCCTGATTCTGGCGCTGACCAAACCGCCACTGGCCCGTCCGTCCCCACCGAAAATCCCGAAACCACCGAAAGCTAAACCCGTGAGCTCACCTGAGAACAACCCCACTACTACAGCTCTAGCAGCCCGGGTTGAAGCCCTAGAAACTGCCCTAGAACTTGGAGAGGGCCGTATTGATCCGGCTATCTCCCGCGAGGCCTGGGCCGTCCTGGACCGGGCAGCTGCCCGCCGAGAACTCTCCGCCGAACACACCGTCATCGGCTTCTTCGGGGCAACCGGTTCGGGCAAGTCAACCCTTTTCAACGCCGTGGTCGGCAAGGAGATCGCCAAGAGCGCCGCCCGCCGCCCCACCACCTCCACCGCCCAGGCCGCAATCTGGGGTAAGGACGGGGTCGAACCCCTACTGGACTGGCTGGGAGTAGAAAACCGCACCTATATGGACGAAGACCCCGCCCAGGCAGCAGAGGCCCTCAATCGCGCCGACGTGCCGGTGACCGTGGGCATGTGGAATAAAATCCGCCGTTCGGTGGGAGCCGGAAAGACCGAACAGGCTACCGGCGGGCTCGTCCTGCTCGACCTGCCTGACTTCGATTCTGTAGAGGCCTCCAACCGGGCGATCGTGGAGAAAATGGCCCAGTGCGTAGACGTTCTAGTCTGGGTCATGGACCCCCAAAAATACGCGGACGCAGTCATCCACCAGGACTTCATCCAGCCCCTCGCCGCCCACGGCGCCGTGACCCTGGCCGTCCTGAACCAGATAGACCGACTGGACGAAGCCGAGGTGCCGGGCGTGCTCGATTCCCTCAAGCTCCTTTTAGCCAAGGACGGGCTGACCAGCACCCTCATGGCTGACCCCCTGGGAGTCTCAGCCAAGACCGGCCACAATATCCCCCGGCTGAGGGAGGTATTGGGCCAGGTGGCTGTCGCCAAGAGCGCAGCTGTTGCCCGTATCGATGCCGACCTGGCTGGCGTTAGAACCGCACTCTCTACCCAGGACGGCGGGGGAGAGCCGGCCGGTATCACCGCCACCGCTACCACCGCACTTGAGGACGGGGTCTATGCTGCCTCCGGGGCAGAAGCCCTGGTCAAGGCTGCGGCAGACTCCTATAAGCTCCATGCAGCCTCATCGACCGGCTGGATTGCAACCCGCTGGCTGCTCAAAATCAAACGGGACCCCCTCAAACGCTTAGGCCTCCACAAGGACCATGACGGGGCCCCCATTTCTAAATCCTCCCTGCCCCCGCTAGGTGCCCCTCAAAAGGCTGCCCTGAGCACTTCTATCCGTACCTATGCTGCGGCTGTCAGTGCCGGGGTGGGGGAGCCGTGGAGCCACTCGATTAGGGAGGCTGCCCGCACCTTTGAGGACTCCCTGCCGGTTGAAATTGAACGGGCAGCGGCAACCGTCCACTACGATGCCCAGAAAAAGCGTTGGTGGTGGCACCTGCTGAACATCCTGCAGTGGCTTGCCCTGGGGGCAGCCCTGGTTGGCCTCTTGTGGCTCACAGCCCTGGCTTTGGCTGGTTACTTCCAGATTATCCTGCCTGAGCCGCCGACGGTTGAGGGCTTCCCCCTGCCTGTGCCGACCCTGCTGGTGGTCACCGGCTTGCTCCTGGGAGTTGTGGTGGCGGGGCTGGGTCGGGCCTTTGCGGCAGCGGGCCACCGCCTGTACGCTAAGGGCATTCGCAAGCAGCTGGAAACCAACATGGGTGAGGTAGCTGCCCGGTGTATTGCTGAGCCGGTTGCTGATGAACTGGCCCGCCTTGATGACTACCGCCGGGCTCTGAACCAGGCCCGCTAGGGTAGTTGGGCAAACAGAAATCCCCACCGAGGACGTCCTCGGTGGGGATTTTTGTCGCACGTTTGGATTTGGACCAGCTTTAGCTCAAAAACCTGGTTCTAGCTACCTACAAGTGGGGTAAAGCTGGTCCAAAGGTGGGGGAGGGCGCAGGGTTAGCTGCGCAGGGCCTCGGTGAGGGCAGCGGCAGCCTCACACACCACTTCAGCATGCAGACGGCCGGGCTGGCGGGTTAGGCGTTCGATAGGCCCAGAGATAGACACCGCAGCAATCACCTTGCCGGAGGGGGAGCGCACCGGCGCTGAGACGGAGGCGGTGCCACGCTCACGTTCGCCCACGGACTGGGCCCAGCCCCTGCGGCGGACAGCAGCAAGCATGGTGGCTGAGAAGCGGGCATTATGCAGGCCCTCGACCAGGCGGGCATGGTCCTCCCAGGCGGTCAGGACCTGGGCTGCTGAACCGGCCTTCATAGACAGCTGGGTGCCCACCGGAATGGTGTCACGCAGGCCGATAGGACGTTCAGCTGATGCAACACAAACCCGCCAGTCACCTTGGCGGCGGAAAATCTGGGAGGACTCACCGGTTGCATTGCGCAGGTTGTTGAGGACAGGGCCGGCGGCTGCGATGAGGCGGTCTTCGCCGGCTGCGCTAGAGAGTTCGCCCAGGCGGGGGCCGAGCATGAAGCGGCCCTGGACGTCCCGGGCTACGAGGCGGTGGTGGGTCAGGGCTACTGCGAGGCGGTGGGCGGTAGGACGGGCGAGGCCGGTGGCTTCAACAAGCTGGGAGAGGGTCGCGGGGCCAGCTTCGAGGCAGTCAAGGATGTGCGCGGCTTTGTCGAGGACGCCGACGCCTGAGCTGCGGGTATCTTGCATGGTGAAAACTTTCGCCTGGTGTGGGGCCAATAGGGGCCGGTGGGTGCGGTGCTGAGGGGCCTTTCGGGTGTGAAAGACCAGAGCATTCTGGATTGTGTCCTCCTACTATAATGACTTCTCATATTCTGATATGCAAGTTCAGTTATTGGAAACTTTTGGGTGGTCGCGTCAAACTGGTTAATGCATCACAAGAAATCTATGGAGGACTCAATGGCTGGTATTACCGACCATACCCCGCGAACTCTGGCTGAAAAGGTCTGGGAGGCGCACACTGTAGTGCCCGGCACCGACGGCAAGCCCGACCTGCTCTACATCGACCTGCACCTGGTCCACGAAGTCACCTCGCCCCAGGCCTTTGAGGGTCTGCGTCTTGAAGGACGGCCCCTGCGTCGGCTTGACCTCACCATCGCAACTGAGGACCACAACACCCCCACCGAGAACATTTTCTCCACCATCGCTGATCTGACCTCCCGCACCCAGATCGAAACCCTGCGCAAGAACGCCGAGGAATTCGGCGTCCGTATCCACTCCCTGGGTGATAAGGAACAGGGCATCGTGCACGTCGTGGGCCCCCAGCTGGGCCTGACGATGCCCGGCATGACCGTGGTGTGCGGCGACTCCCATACCTCAACCCACGGCGCTTTTGGCGCCCTGGCCTTCGGCATTGGAACCTCTGAGGTGGAACACGTCATGGCCACCCAGACCCTGCCCCTGGCCCCCTTCAAGACCATGGCGATTAACGTCGAAGGTACCCTCAAGCCCGGGGTCACCGCTAAGGACATCATCCTGGCTGTTATCGCGGAAATCGGCACCGGCGGTGGCCAGGGCTACGTCCTGGAATACCGGGGTTCTGCCATCCGCGCCCTCTCCATGGAAGGCCGGATGACTATCTGCAACATGTCCATCGAAGCAGGTGCCCGCGCCGGTATGGTCGCCCCCGACCAGACCACCTTTGACTACGTCAAGGGTCGCCCCCACGCCCCCACCGGCGAGAACTGGGACGCTGCTGTTGAATACTGGAAGACCCTGCCCACTGATGAGGGAGCAACCTTCGATCGGGAGGTCTTCATCAACGCCGACGAGCTAGAACCCTTCGTCACCTGGGGCACCAACCCCGGCCAGGGCGTCCCCCTCTCCCAGGCCGTTCCCTTCCCCGAAGACTTTGAGGACGAGAACGAGCAGAAGGCCGCCTCCCGCGCCCTGGAATACATGGACCTGACCGCAGGCACTCCCATGAAGGACATCCCCGTGGACGTCGTCTTCCTGGGTTCTTGCACTAACTCCCGGATCGAAGATCTCCGCGCAGCTGCTGAGATTGTCAAGGGCCAGAAGATGGCCGAGGGTGTCCGTATGATGGTCGTGCCCGGGTCCCAGAAGGTGCGTGCCCAGGCTGAAGAAGAGGGGCTGGATCAGATTTTTAAGGACTTCGGTGCTGACTGGCGTTTTGCTGGCTGCTCCATGTGCCTGGGGATGAACCCCGACCAGCTGGCCCCCGGTGAGCGCTGTGCCTCAACCTCCAACCGTAACTTTGAAGGACGCCAGGGCAAGGGTGGCCGCACCCACCTGGTCTCCCCGCTGGTTGCCGCCGCTACCGCTATCCGCGGTACCCTCTCCTCACCGGCTGATCTCTAAGCACCTGCCTGACCCAAAGGATTTCTCATGGAACCTATTAAAAAACACACCGGCATTGGGGTGCCCCTGCGTGCCTCGAACGTCGATACCGACCAGATTATCCCCGCCGTCTATCTGAAGCGCGTCACCAAGACCGGCTTTGACGACGCCCTGTTTGCTGGCTGGCGGAAGGACGAAAACTTCATCCTCAACCAGGAACCCTACAAGCAGGGGACCGTCCTGGTGGCTGGCCCCGATTTTGGTACCGGCTCCTCCCGTGAACACGCGGTCTGGGCGTTGAAAGACTACGGCTTCCGTGTTGTGATTTCAGCCCGTTTCGCTGATATCTTCCGCGGTAACTCCGGCAAGCAGGGCCTGGTCGCCGCCCAGGTTGATCAAGACAACATTGAACTGATCTGGAAGCAGCTGGAGACCGAACCTGGCACCGAGATCACCGTTGACCTGGAAGAAAAGACTGTCACCGTCGGTGCTTTGACTGTGCCCTTCCAGATTGATGATTACGTCCGTTGGCGCCTGATGGAAGGCTTGGACGACATCGGCCTGACCCTCCAGCACGAAGAGGCGATTACTGCCTACGAAGCAAAGCGCCCCGCCTGGCTACCCCGCACCCAGGAACTGTAAACCACCTGGAGGGCTAGGCCCTCCACTGCGTATCACCCCAAGGACGCCCCTGCCCAGCGCGGGGGCGTCCTTTCAACTTCAGGGGGTGGCAGATATGGCTAAGAACACGAAGCCTACAGCACCCTTAGCTCATGAGTGGGGTAGAGTTATTTACCAGATAATTTTTCCTCTGTTCACCTGACCGGCAGGCCCACCAGCTTGCTGATTCACCTGTCTGAGACAGGGCACCTGCTGGGGCTTTGTGCCGGTGGGCTGTGATGGGTTCTGAGAGGGCGTCCTGCCGGGTAAAATAAACCGGTAAGGCAAAATTCTTATTGAGATTGGATATACATGGTCAGCGCACTGCGTATTGAAGGTGGCACCCCCCTGAAGGGCGAAGTTAACGTCCGTGGTGCCAAGAACCTGGTTCCTAAGGCCATGGTGGCCGCCCTCCTGGGATCTGGCCCTTCTGTGCTCCGCAACGTCCCCCAAATTAAGGACGTGCAGGTTGTCACCGACCTGGTCGAACTCCACGGGGTTTCCGTTGACTACGATATGGAAGCTGGCGAGCTCCGCATGGACCCCTCAAAGGTGTCCGTAGCAAATCACACCGATATTGAGGTGCATGCTGGCGACTCCCGTATTCCGATTCTTCTCTGTGGGCCCCTGCTGCACACCATCGGTGAAGCCTTTATTCCCGACCTGGGCGGCTGCAAGATTGGTGACCGCCCCATCAACTGGCACCTGCGTGTGCTGGAAAAGTTTGGTGCCAAGATCGAGAAGCTGCCCACCGGTATCTCCATGAAGGCCCCCGTAGGAGGTCTGCAGGGTGCCCAGATTAACCTGGTATACCCCTCCGTTGGCGCTACCGAGCAGGTGCTGCTGGCTGCCTCCCGGGCTAAGGGCAAGACCGAACTGACCGGCGCTGCCATCGAGCCTGAAATCATGGACCTCATCGCTATCTTGCAGAAGATGGGCGCCATCATCACTGTCGAAACCGACCGCCAGATCATCATCGAAGGTGTCGACGAGCTGACCGGCTTCAACCACGTTGCTATGCCCGACCGCAACGAATCAGCCTCCTGGGCCTCTGCAGCCCTGGCTACCGGCGGCGATATCTTCGTACGTAACGCCAACCAGAAGGATCTTTCTACCTTCATCAACGTCTACCGGAAGCTTGGCGGCGGCCTAGACATTACCGACGAAGGTATCCGTTTCTTCCACCAGGGTGGCGACCTCAACCCCCTCTTTGTTGAAACCAACGTCCACCCCGGCTTCATGACCGACTGGCAGCAGCCCCTCGTTGTTGCTATGACCCAGGCTAAGGGCGTCTCTGTCGTCCACGAAACTGTGTACGAAAACCGCTTTGGCTTCACCGACGCCCTGGTACGTATGGGCGCAACCGTGCAGTTGCACAAGGACTGCCTGGGCCCCACCCCCTGCCGCTTCGGCCACCAGAACTTCAAGCACTCAGCCATCATCACCGGTAAGACCCCCCTGCGCGGGGCCGATATCAACGTGCCTGACCTGCGCGGAGGCTTCTCCCACGTGATCGCTGCCCTGGCCGCTGAAGGCACCTCAAACGTCACCGGCGTTTCCGTGATCTCCCGCGGCTACGAGCACTTTGTTGATAAGCTCACCGCCCTGGGGGCAAACTTCGAGGTTACTGCTTAGCCATGAGCGGTAAGGGCACCTCTTTAGCAGATATTAAGCCCACCCAGGCCGGCGACCGGGTTTACCGGATCGCCGGTACCCTGTTGCGGCCCCTCTATAACCTGCCGATGCGGACTGAAATTATTGGAAGCGAAAAACTTCCCCAGGCAGGTGGCTTCATCGTCGTCTCTAACCATGTGACCGTGGTTGATCCGATTACGGTGGCCTACCCCCTCTTCCTCAAGGGGATTTTGCCCAGGTTCCTGGCCAAGGAATCCCTGTTCCGGGTTCCCCTCCTGGGCTGGCTGATGCGTCAATGCGCCCACATTCCGGTCGCACGAGGATCTGCCAGGGCAGGTCAGTCTCTTGAGGTTGCCCGCTCCGTCTTAGAAGGTGGGGGAGCTGTCATTATTTTCCCTGAAGGTACCCTGACAGCAGACCCTGACCTGTGGCCTATGACCGGAAAAACCGGTGCTGCCCGTCTTGCCCTCCAAACCGGTGCCCCGGTTTACCCTGTGGCTCACTGGGGGGACCAGGACTTCTGGCCCTCCGACGGTAAGCCCCGTTTCAGTCTGAAACGGAAGCCCGTCAAAATTGTGGTGGGGGACCCCCTGGATTTCAGCGATGTGGTCGCCGGCAAGGCTGGTGATGAAAAACCCTCCGCCGAAGACCTGGCAGCTGTAACCAACCGGATGCTCGATGAAGTTACCCACCTTTTGGAGGGCCTGCGCGGTGAGAAAGCTCCTGCAGGCCGCTGGAATGCGGTGCTCAACGTCCGCCAGGCACCCACCGAGTAAGCCACCTCTGCTTGCCCATCTGCTCAAATAACCGGGAGGTTCTGTGACAGTTTCTCATCACGCCAAGGTTGCCGTCCTCGGCGCTGGTAGCTGGGGTACCACTTTCGCTAAGGTCCTTGCGGACGCGGCCAGGGCGGCCGGAAGCGACCGGCAGATTATGCTCTGGGGCCGCAACCCCGACACCATGGCCGCCATGCAGCAAACTCGCATGAACCAGGCCTACTTTCCGGGTATTGAACTACCCGAAAACCTCACCATGACCTCCGATGTCAAGGAAGCCCTGACCGGGGCAACTTGCGTAGTTCTAGCTATTCCGGCCCAGGTTTTGCGAACCCAACTGCAGCAGATGGCCCCGCTACTAGAACCTGAGGCGATTCTGGTCTCCCTGGCCAAGGGCCTGGAAATGGGAACCGGAATGCGGATGAGCCAGGTGATCGTCGAAGTACTTCAAGATCATCTGATTGTCAGTGGCGCCAGCCCGGAAACTGTTGAGGCTGTACCCCACCGGGTGACCGTCCTGTCAGGCCCCAACCTGGCCAAGGAAATTATCGTCGAGCAACCCACCACCAGCGTCGTAGCAGCGACAACCGAAGAGGTCGCCCAGCAGGTAGCCTCCCTCTGTGCGGCTGGCTACTTCCGCCCCTACACCAACACCGATATTGTCGGCGTTGAAATTGGTGGGCTGGTCAAGAACATTATCGCCCTGTGTGTGGGTATGTGTGAGGGGAAGCAGTACGGGGATAACTCCAAGGCATCCGTGATGACCCGGGGCCTGGCTGAAACCACCCGTCTGGCCCTCGCCCTAGGGGGTAAGCGGGAGACCATGAGCGGTCTTGCCGGAATGGGGGACTTGATTGCTACCTGCTCATCACCCCTGTCCCGCAACCACACAGCAGGCCGGCTCCTGGCCGAGGGTATAGCTCCTGACCAGCTCCACACCGTGATGACTCAGACCGCTGAATCCATTAAGTCAGCCCCTGTCGTTGCAGAACTAGCCCACAGGGTGGGGATTGAAATGCCCATTACCGAAGCTGTTGTGGCTGTCCTCAACCACAGTATCTCTGTTGAGGAACTGGCCCCGGCCCTGCTGGGCAGATCTCTCAAATCAGAAGACCATAAACACGACTAGATTCTTACGTTCCGGCCGTACCCCGGCCCCAAGCAGCAAGACCCCACAAGGATGATGAACCAAACCAGCCCCAAGCCGACCGTTGCCCTGCTCTGTGGAGGGCGCTCGTCCGAACACTCAATCTCCCTGATTACCGCCCGAGGAGTGCTGGGCGCTATCGACCACGACAAGTACAATGTGGTCACCATCGGTATCACCCGGGATGGCCGCTGGTACCTTACCGACGAAGCTGCCCTCAATGCCCTTCTCGATGCCCAGGCCCTAGCAGACTTCCCTGCTGAGGGGAAGCAGGTTTTCCTGCCCCTCGGCGGCGGGGATAACCGGTTGCGCCTGATTGATAGCGCTGATGAGACGAAGGTTGAAATGGGCCCGGCCATTGACGTAGTTTTCCCCCTGCTGCACGGTCCCTTTGGCGAGGACGGAACCGTTCAGGGCCTGCTTGAAATGGCAGACCTTAAATATGTTGGCTGTGGCGTTGCCTCTTCAGCTATTGGCATGGACAAGCACTTTATGAAGGTTGCTTTTGAGGCCGCTGGTCTGGACGTTGGCCCCTACGAGGTGGTAACCCACCGCCAGTGGGTGCTGGATCAGGCTGATGCCCGCAAGCGGATTGAGAAGCTGGGCTTCCCCGTCTTTGTGAAGCCTGCCCGCGCCGGTTCCTCCTTCGGCATCACCAAGGTGGATTCAGCTGACCAGCTGGATGCTGCTATCGCTGAGGCCCACCGGTTTGATCCTAAGCTCGTGATTGAAGCCGGTATCCTGGGCCGGGAAATTGAGTGCGCTGTGCTCGATGGCCACCGCTCTGAGCTACCCCGGGCTTCTTACCCCGGCGAAATTGTAGTGGTGGACGAAGACCACGGCTTCTATGATTTCGACGCCAAATACGTCTCAAAGACCTCAGCTGAGACCCGGTGCCCCGCTGACCTGCCTGCGGAGGTTGCAGACCGGATGCGCTCCCTTGCCGTTGAGGCTTTTCTTGCCGTGGACGGTGAGGGACTGTGCCGGGCCGACTTCTTCTACACGCAGGACGGCCGCGTGGTCATCAATGAAGTAAATACGATGCCCGGTTTCACCCCCATTTCGATGTATAAGACCATGTGGGAGAATACCGGACTGCCCTATGGCCAGCTGATTGATGAACTGATTTCGCTAGCCCTGGAACGCCCCCTGGGCCTGCGCTGACCGGGCGAGCACCAAAAAATCCCCACCCCCTCTAGGGGTGGGGATTGCTGTATCTCCTGGAGGTAAGACCTGAGGCCAGGGGGAGGACGGGACTAGGAGCCGCTGCCACCCTCTATGTTGGTGAGGGTGTCGTCCAGGTTAGTGCAGGCTGTTTGCTGGGGAATCTGGGCAACAGCGGATGAAACCTCAGCCAGAACTGTGGACGATGAAACCCTATCGGCATCAAAGGTGATTTGGATGGCCGGGGTGCGACCGAAAGTATTAGCGACCCAGGTGCCCGTTGCCGTCTGTTCAGCTTCTGCTGCCAGGTCTTCGTCGGTAGGTTTGACGATCCAATCCACCCCATTGACCGATACACAGGCGTCTGCCACCGGGGCATTACCTAGGTCAACCCCGCATTTGAGTATGACCGCGGACGGATCCCCCCAGGCTGTTGTTGCTTGGGCTGTGGTTTCGCGGCGGTCGAGCCCGCTGACGGTCTCGGGCATAGCTACCATGGCGTAGGCACAGGTGGGGTTAGCTGCATCGGGGGCAGGTTGGAGATTAACTGCCCCGGGGCCGCAGGCTGTCAGGGCCAGGAAGCCTAAGAGCATGGGGAGGAGCTTTTTGCTGGGTCGTTTCACCTGCCCATTGTAACCCTAAAAGGACGCAGGCAGGTGGGGCAGTTTGAGGGGGAGAGCTGGTCGGAGGCCAGCTTATTCGGTAGGCTGGTGACACGTTAGACCTGGCGTACAGCCGGGTAGAGGATACGTTCAACCTGATGGCAGGCGGGTGAGATTAGCCCACCTGTTGGGGGAGGAGGACTGGCCCATGCCAGCAATCAACAAGCAGAGCCTCATGGTCGGTGCCCTGGTCGCCGGTGCGGCCTGTCTCCCCGGGGTCGTGCTCTCCCACAGCAATAGTGCAGGTGCGGCCCCCCTCGTCCTTGCCACAGGCACCATTAGCCCGAGTGCAACAGAAATTGCATCTGAGGGCCCGACAGGGCAACCAACGGGTGAGCCCACTGGTGATCCGTCAGGAGATCCTAGCGAAGAACCAACTGTTGATCCTTCTACTGAGCCGTCTGAGGAGCCCACCGGCGAACCGACCAGTGACCCTTCTGCTGGTCCTTCCTCAGAACCCTCAGATCAGCCAACGGAAGTACCGACACCTGAGCCCTCACCTGCCCCAACCGGTGAACCTACCTCGGAGCCCTCCGAAGAGCCGTCAGCAGGTACCACCGATGACCCAACCCCGGAACCTACAGCTGAAGCATCCAGCGAACCAACACCGGAACCCACCGCTGACCCCTCTGATCCCGGGGTTGAACCCGAAGAGCCTCAACCGACTGCTGAACCAACAGAAGCCCCGCCTCTCGAACCAGCACCGAGTCCAGAGCCGACCCCTGAACCGGATCCGACAAGTTCCCAAGAATCTTTACCTGACCCCCAGCCCACTGCTACCCCCACTGACCCGGGGCAGGGCGGGGGAGCCCAGCCCACCGCACCCAGTGAGGATAGCCAGATTGATGGGGCAGGGGCCGCTTACCAAGACCCAGCCCAACCAGCAGATCCCAACCAGCAGGTAACACCCCAACCCAACCCGTCAGCTGATTCACCAGTGGCTGCCCCCAACCAGCAGCTACCCCGTGAGACGAGCACCGGTTCGTCCGATAGACCAGCAAGTCAGCGGGGCAACGAACTTGCCGGTGTCGTTGCCAGAGCTGAATCACCTGAAGCAGGTGATTCTGAGTCAAACGAACGAGATAGGACCCAGGCTACCCAATCCTCCCTCGGCCGACTCGCTGAATCCCAGCAGACCTTTGATGGAACCCCCGAATGGGTGGAAGGGTTTTTGAACGCGTCCAACCAGACCCGATCATCAGGTAACTCCGTCAATTCCAACCAGGCAGCAGGCGTCCTTGGGGCTGAAGAACAGGAAGCCGCCGGACAACTGGCGGGTCAGGGGAATGTCTTCCAAAGGGGGCTTGCCATCATGGGCGGCGTCAAACCCCTGATGATTTTTACGTCCCTGGCCATCATCGGTTTAGGTATCGTCTTTACCCATTTCATGTGGCGTAGCCGCTCGAACAAGATGTAGGAGTGACCGTGCTTGTTTCTGACGTGAGTGAGGGGCAGCTTCTGGCGGCCTTCCTACCCCTACTGCAGGCCCACAACGCCAAGGCCGAACAGGTAAGGTCCCAGGCCCTGAGGGTAGCTGCCCTCGATACCGGAACCACAGCTGGGGCCGGTCAGCTCGTCATAGGCCCCGGCGATGACGCTGCCGCCCTAGATTTGCGCTCGGGCCTGACCGTCATGAGCATTGACACCCAGACCGAGAACCAGGACTTCCGTCGCACCTGGGCCAGCGGTCACCAGACCGGCGGATACGAAGTCGGTTGGAAGGCCGCCACCCAGAACCTGGCTGATATTGCAGCCATGGGGGCCGTTCCGGTTTCCCTCCTGGTATCCCTCACCCTCACCCCCGACACGCCCGTCACCTGGGTTACCGATTTTGCCCGGGGGCTGACAGAATCTGCCCGGGCCCAGGGGGCTGTAACCTGCACAATCGCAGGCGGGGATCTGGGATCAGGATCAGAACTGTCAGTGACCGTGACCTCAATCGGACTCACCGCAGACCCGGTAACCCGCTCCGGGGCCCAGGCGGGGGACGTCCTGGTGCTAGCCGGTGCCCTGGGCACCGCAGCTGCCGGGCTGGCCCTGCTTGACTACCCCGCCCCCTATAGCAGCACCCCTGATACCGAAGCCTGCATTACAGCCCAACAGAAACCTATCTCCCCCCTACAACTAGGGGCTGCCCACGGCAACCAGCTCAATGCCATGCTGGATGTCTCCGACGGGCTGGTGCGAGATGCTGGCCGGATAGCTTCAGCCTCAAACGTCAGCATAAACATCGATTCGAAGGCCCTCGCCCCTTGGATCCACCGGGTTCTGCCTGTAGCTCAGGTGCTGGCACCGGGCCAGGAGGCCCAGACCCTAGCCCTGCGCTGGGTGCTCACCGGCGGTGAGGACCACGCCCTGCTGGCTACCTGCCCAGCCGGGCAGATTCCGCCTGGCTTTACTAGAATTGGTGAAGTAAGCACCGGTAGCGGTGTCACAGTTGATGGCCGTATCTATGAGGGGAAGGGCTGGGACCATTTTGAGTCAGATTCACACTGATTGGTGGCTGCGCTGGCTCCTGCAGTCTCGCACCCTCCTGCTTGAACACCGGGCCCTGCTCAACCGGATCAATGTTTTTCCCGTGGCAGATGCCGACACCGGCTCCAACATGGTCACCACCCTCGGCAGGGCCGCAGATACTGCCGGTATGGCTGATGAGCCGACCCTGACCATGGCCGCCCGCGCCGCCCTAAGAGCAGCACGGGGCAATTCCGGAACCCTACTTTCCGTCTGGCTCCTGGGCTTAGCCTCCACTTTGGCCCAGCAGCAGGACGGCCAGGCCCCCGCTCAGCTACCGGCAGTAGGGGAGCTGACCCCCGCCGTCCTGGCCCAAGCCCTCGGCCAGGCCGCAACAGAGGCCCGCTCGGCCCTGAGCCAACCGGCTGACGGCACCATGCTCACCCTCATGCAGGCTATCGGGCGTCAAGAGGCAACCCCCGGCTGGGAGCCCTACCTCACCGGCCTGCTCGCGGCATCTGAAAGCAGCCTGCGGGCCACCGCCCAGGCAAGTCACGCCCGCAACGGCTGGGTGGACTCAGGAGCCCTCGGCTTCCACCTGATCCTCACCTGCCTGGTCGCTGAACTGACAGGTACCCAACCCCCCTCAACTATCGGTGACCTACTGGCCGGGGCAGGGCCGTCCTCAACCGCTTCCTCCCTGGTGTCCCCCAGGCGCTCAGCCCCCCGTCGGGGACCAGCCCAGGTAGAAGTCATGTGCTCTATCCACCTTCCGGTCCTCGAAGCTGCCCAGCTACGCAGCGCCCTGGATACAATCGGGGACTCCGTCTCTATCGCCCAGATTGAAGCGGGGAACGAAGCGCTCTGGGCAGTTCATGTACATGTGGCCGACGCCCAGGACGCCCTGACCCTGCTCCAGGCAGCCGGTCAGCCCCAGGACATCCGCATCACCTCCCTCAACTCTCCCGACCATACCCACGGAATAGAGGAATAAGGTGGCAGGCCGCACCACGAAAAAAGCCCCCGCCCCTCTAGCCTCCGAAGCCCAAAAGGCCCTGGCCCGATACGCTCGCGAAGACCGGTTAGAAAACACCCCCCTGACTACCTACCTCGGGGCTAGCACCGCCAAGGCTTTCAAAAACCACCTTGGGCTTGAAACTGTCGGCCAGGCCCTGGAACACTACCCCCGAAAATACCTGGCCCGCGGAGAACTGACCCCCTTCTCTTCCCTCGTCGAAGGCAGCGAAGCTACCATCATAGCCAAGGTAGTACGGGTCACCACCCGAAACATGGCCTCCCGCAGGGGGTCCATCACCGAAGTCACGATCACCGACCACCTGGGGGAATCCGATACCCCGCTCCTGCCCCCAGCCCAGCTCCCCAACCCCAATGCCCCCCGGGGAGGAGGCCAGCCGGCGTCCTACCGGGCAGGCTACAGCAACCCCCGAATCCAGGGCCTAGCCCACCACAACCCCGGCCACCACACCTGGCATCCGGCCGAAAATTCCACCATGAACCAGGGCCTGTTTCCAACAACAGCCTTTGGGGGATACAGCTCAGACTCCTACGCCCTGGTGGGTGACACCTCCACCATGACCCTGAGCTTCTTCAACGCCTGGACGGCCGCCCGCGACCTCCACGAAGGCGACCAGGTCATGTTCTCAGGAAAGGTCGGCAGCTACCGAGGCGCCCCCACCCTCACCAACCCCCACTACGCCGTCATCGCGGGCAAAGACACCGCAATCACCCCAGGTGCCAGCGCCGAAGCCATCGCCCGCGCCCAGGCCAAGGCAACCGCTCCGATTCCCGTCTATAAGGCCAGCCCCAAATTCACCACCGACCGGGTAGCAGCTGCCCTCGAAACCCTCCTCGAAGCTGCCCCGCTCAAAGAACTCGAAGACCCCGTTCCCTATACCGTGCGGCGCACCCGCAAAATCCCCTCCCTAGAATGGACCTACCGGGCAGTCCACACCCCCGATACCGAAGAGACCTGGCGGGCTGCCCACCACTCCTTGCGCTACCGCGAGGCCTTCGTCCTTCAGGCTGCGCTGGCCCGAATCCGGGCTGCCCGGGCCGCCCACCAGACTCTGGCCCGTCCCTTTGTACCCGGCGGATTTGCCGATACCCTGTGTGAGCTGCTGCCCTACGAACTGACCCAGGGACAGCAGGCGGTTGGGGAGGAAATCCGAAAGGATTTGGCCTCCCAGAGCCCCATGAACCGGCTGCTTCAAGGAGACGTGGGCTCAGGAAAAACCGTGGTAGCCCTCCGGGCTATGCTCCAGGTGGCCGATAATGGAGCCCAATCAGCCCTGCTGGCCCCTACCGAAGTGCTGGCTGAACAGCACTACAGGTCAGTCTGCGAGATACTTGGGGACCTGCTTGAAACGGGCCCCCTAGACGCCGGCACACCAGATGACCAGGCCCACCGGAAGGTAAGGGTCCTGCTGCTGACAGCCTCCCTCAAAACCAAGGCCAAAAAAGAGGCCCTGCTTGCTATCAGCTCCGGTGCCGCAGACATCGTCATCGGCACCCATGCCCTGCTAGCAGATGCCGTATCCTTCGCCGACCTCGGGCTCGTCGTGGTGGATGAACAGCACCGCTTCGGCGTAGAGCAGCGCGATGCCCTGCGCGGGCCAGGCGGAGAGCTGCCCCACCGTCTGGTCATGACCGCTACCCCCATACCCCGCACGGTGGCCATGACCGTCTTTGGCGACCTCGATACGTCCGTGCTCGACCAGCTGCCCGCTGGCCGCCAGAAAATCACCACCCATGTGGTGCCCCTGGCCGAACACCCCCGCTGGGCTGATCGAATCTGGGCCCGGGCCCGAGAAGAAATCGATGCGGGTCACCAGGTCTATGTGGTGGTCCCCAAAATTGGTGGGTCAGACAGCAAGACCGACGCTGAGGCGGGCCAGACCCTCTTTGGCAACGGCGCCCTGACCAACCAGGGGGCAGGCTTGGGCTCCCAGGCTGCGGCGGGGGAGAGCGCCCGCGGTTCGCTGGCCTCGGTGGAGAGCACCCTGGAGGAATTAGAGGACGTCCCCGCCTTGGACGGGGTGCGGATTGCAGGGTTGCATGGCCGTATGGACACGGCCGAGAAGAACCGGGTTATGACCGAGTTCTCAGCCGGTCGAATTGACCTGTTGGTTTCAACCACTGTGATCGAGGTGGGGGTGAACGTGCCCAATGCGACCCTCATGATCATCATGGATGCCGACCGCTTCGGAATCTCCGGCCTGCACCAGCTACGCGGCCGGATTGGCCGCGGAACCCTACCCGGGACCTGCCTGCTGGTGACAAAACAACCGGCGGACGGCGTCAGCCGCGAGCGCCTAGATGCAGTGGCATCTACTACTGACGGTTTCGAGCTTTCCCGGGTTGATTTGGAACAGCGCCGCGAGGGCGATATTCTCGGCGCTGCCCAGTCGGGGAAGAAGTCGACCCTGAAACTCCTGCGGGCCCTGACCGACGCCAAGCTGATTGAACGGGCTAGAGAAGACGCCTTTGGGGTGATTGCGGCAGATCCCACCTTAGCCAAGCACCCCGATCTGGCCCGCACTATTGACCGGGCCCTGGACGCAGACCGGGAAGCCTTCTTAGGACGCGGTTAGTCTAGGTGACGCAGAAGGGGCAAGGCCCCCGCCTGGAGTGGGCGGGGGCCTTGATGTTTTCAGCTTCTGGGGAGCTGGGGAAGGTTTAGGCGGTGCGACGGCGCAGCACGTAGAAACCTGCAGCCAGCAGGGCTGCACCGATACCTGCCAGGAGCAGGGGAGATGCACCTGTCTTGGCCAGTTCCTTAGTCTCTTCCTTCTTTGCCTCAGCCTTGGGCTCAGCCTTCTTTTCCTCAGCTGCCGGCTGACCTGTTGTGGTGGCTGCTGCTGTTGCCTCAGCCTTTACTTCGGTGCCGGTGCCGGTGCTGGGGTCACCCGGGGTTTCCTGGCCGGGGGCGGGGGTGTCGCCCGGGGCAGGTGAGGCATCAGGAGTTGCCTCCACAGGGGCGTCAGTGGGTTCTGCCGGGGCTGCCGTGGGCTCGGCTGGAGCTACGGTGGGTTCGGCCGGGGCTACTGTTGGCTCTGCCGGGGCTTCTGTTGGCTCGGCGGGGGGTACTTCACCTGCAGTAACCTCGGTGATCAGGCCGGTGATTGACAGGGTGTAGTTCACGGTGCGGACTGCACCGCTGATACCAGTGCCTGCAAAAATTACTGACTGGGGAGTGCCCTGGAAGGTGGGTTCAGGGGTGAATGAAAAACCTGCGGAGCTCAGCAGGGTCCAGACTCCTTCACCGGGGACGGTTAGGGTTAGCCCATCAGGGCTGATGACGGCACCAGCCGGCTGGGCTGCATCGGCAGGGAAGATGACCTTACCAAAGACCACTGGGGTGCCAGCGGCTACATGGAAGCCCCTGGTAACAGTGGATGAGGGGGCCTCCGCGGTGGGCTCGGGTGCCGGTGCGGTGGTGGCAACCGCCGCCTCTGGAGCTGGAGCCTCAACAGCCTGGGTGGGGGTTAGGGCTAAAGATCCAGCAACAGCCAGGGTTGCAACGGCCATGCCTGAAGCTATCTTCTTGGTGTGTGACTTTGCAGCCATAATTTTCTCCTCTTCGAGAAAGGGGATGGGGGATCCACCCCAGGTTGGGTCCAGCGGGGGAACCCGGTTCCGGGGTAGGTGAAGCGGACACAACTTGTCCACCTGAATCGAAAGTCTAGGAAGAAAATGTGAACTAGGCAATAGTTTTCTGTGAGGGCTCCTGGTGCTTCCTCCCTATACCGGTGACAAAGCCCGGAACGACCTGGGGGAAAACAGGCCTGGGCAACCGGCGTAAAATTAAGGAAATAACCGGGTCGGGTGCGTCCGCACCTTGCCTTCTCGCCACCACCTACAGACCGAAAGAGAACCCATGAGCCGTATCATCTCAGGAACTGCAGGAGGGCTGCGCCTGGCCAACGTACCCGGCGATAATACCCGGCCCACCACCGACCGCGTCAAAGAAGCCCTCTTCTCCCGTCTTGACACCTACGGGGTGCTGGACGGCGCTCGCGTCCTTGACCTCTTTGGGGGCTCGGGGGCCCTTGGCTGTGAAGCGCTCTCCCGGGGCGCAGATCATGTGGACTTTGTAGACCACTACCCCAAGGCTGTGGCGGTCATGGAAAAAAACATAGCTGCAGTGGGTAAGGCTGCCAGCGGTTCAGCTCGCGTGCATAAGATGACGGCCCGAACCTACCTGACCCACGCGTCCGGACCCTGGGATCTGGTCTTTCTTGACCCGCCCTACGACGTCACCAATGACCACCTGAAAGAACTGCTGGCCCTGCTGCCCGACCGTCTGAACGAGGGGGCTGTGGTGGTTGTTGAGCGGGCCTCCCGGACGGACGAACCCACCTGGCCAGAGGGCCTTGAAAAGTTTGCTGAGAAAAAGTACGGGGAAACCGTGCTCTACTACGCAGAACCAGCAACCCCCTAAGTCGCTGATACCCACAGTTCGCCACGAGCCCCAGGGATAAACCGGGTGGCTCGTGACGAACCCCGGGGTTCAGGAGGAGAAAGCCTTGAGCCGGGCGGTAGCGTCCTGCAAAACCTCAACCCGCTTGCAGAAAGCGAACCGCACCCAGTGCTCAATGGCGGGCCGGTAGCTTTCAGTAGCAAAGGGGGAGAGGGGAATGAGGGTCACGCCAGCTGCTTCGGGTAAAAGCTGGCAGAGTTCATGGGCACTGGTGAGGCCGTGGCGGGTGAGAACTTCACTGACATTGGCTACAGCGAAGAAGGTGCCAGCTGGGGCAACCAGTTTCCAGGACGAACCCGCCAGACCCTCTAACAAGACACTGCGCTGCTGGCTGTAGCGGTCTTTCAGCGCCTGATAAAACTCATCCCCTAAGCCCACACCAACTGCGGCAGCTGCCTGCAAGGGGGCGGCGGCACTGTGGGTGAGATAGCCCTTGACCAGGCGGACGGCGGTCACGGCTTGCGCAGGACCGGTTACCCAGCCAATCCGCCAGCCGGTTGCCGAATGGGTCTTGGAAATGGCTGAAACAGCCAGGGTCCGCTCAGCTGCCCCGGGTAGGGTCTGGATTGGCTGATAGGGGCCGGTGAAGGTCAGATGCTCGTAGACCTCATCAGCAAGAATAGTTGCCCCAAACCGGGCGGCCAGCTCAACAATTTTTTCCTTCGCCTCCCGGGAGAAAACTGACCCGGTGGGATTATGGGGGTCGTTGACCACCACCACGGCCGTGCGGTCGGAAAAAGCAGACTCAAGGGCGTCCAAGTCAGGTTCAAAGGTTGGAGGCAGAAGCGGTACGGTTCGGACGCGGGCCCCGGCAAGGGCCGCAATTGCCGGGTAGAGGTCATAGTAGGGCTCGAAAAGGACGACCTCATCTCCCGGCTCGACTAGTGCAAGTAGGGAGGCGGCCAGGGCCTCAGATGCACCTGCCGTCACAGTGACCTGGGAATCAGGATCAAGATTGACGCCGTAGAAGCGAAGCTGGTGCTGGGCAATTGCCTGGCGCAGGGCAGGAAGACCGGCAATCGTTGCATACTGGTTACCCCCAGTTGCAATCGCCTGACTGGCGGCCTCTAACATCTGGGCTGGCCCGTCCGTATCGGGGAAGCCCTGGCCAAGGTTGATAGCCCCATGACGCTGGGCTAAGGCCGACATTTCCTCAAAAATGGTGGAGGTAAAGGACCCGTCAGCCCCCATGAGGCCTGCTGCCTGCCCAACCCTCTGATATGCCCGATCCATTAGATCAGCCGTCCTTTCCCCGCCCCGAAATATTGACGCGGGCTCTGCTGTTCTCTCACGTTTCAGCCCAGGATACAGGCTAGTAACAAACTCCTGCCCACCTGTGACTTTATATGTCGTAGCTGCCCCCCGGTGTTGTAGCCTAGAGACATGCAATTGGTCATCTGCCCCGGGTCCTTTGACCCGATCCATAACGGTCATGTTGAAATCATCACCCGCGCCGCCAAAATATACGGCAATGTGCTGGTGGCAATTTCTCATAACTCCAAGAAGAAGTACCGTTTTTCTCTGGAAGAGCGGGTTGCCATGGTTGAAGAAACTTTTGCCCTCTTTGACGGAGTGAGTGCCATTGTGCTGCCTGAAGGGGAGCTGCTGGCTAACTTCGTGCGTGAACAGGGGTCGGTGCTGATTGTTAAGGGCCTGCGGAACACAGCAGATTTTGAGTACGAAGCCCCCATGGCCTCTATGAACCGGCACATCGCCGGGGTGGAGACTTCATTCATTGCAGGGGATCCCAAGTACAACCACATTTCCTCCACTATTGTGAAGGAAGTTGCTGGCTACGGTGGCGACGTTCGGGCTTTTGTTCCGAGGGCCGTTCAGCGGGCCCTGTATCCCGAAGCCTAGGTTAAGTGTGGTCAGGCAAACAGGCTAAGAGGCTTAAATCACTTGCAACGTCACCTGCCTGCCCCATAGACTAGATACTTGGTTTAAAACATTTGATAGGGAGTTCGTCATTTCACGAAAAGATTCATCGCCCCTTACGATCTCGGTTCGAGATCTAGCTCATCGCCCGGGCGCTATGGAGACCCTTGAAGAAGTTCTGCCAGCGCCAAGCGATTTTGGCAACGCTCTGATTGAGGCGGAAGAAGGTAGCGACATTGACCTCAATGTTCGCCTGGAGTCCGTTTCAGATGGTATCTTGGTAACTGGTACTGCAACCGTCACCGTTTCCGGTGAATGCAGCCTCTGCCTCGACCCGGTTGACTTTGATGTTACAGCCGATGTTCAAGAGCTTTTTGTTTTCGAGAAGGCCCCCGAAGGCGGCCCCGAAGATGAAGTAGATGAGCAGTACGCCGTAGAGAACGATGAAATTGATCTCGAACCGGCGCTGCGGGACGCAGTGATTCTTCAACTGCCGTTCCAACCAGTTTGCAGTGACTCCTGCGAAGGCTTGTGCTCCGAATGTGGCGCACGCCTGGAGGAGGACCCTGAGCACCATCACGAGGTCATCGACCCGAGGTGGAATGCGCTGTCAGCGTTGCTCGATGCGAACGACCAATAAAACTTATAAAGCAACAAGAGAAAAGAGATAGCTGTGGCTGTTCCCAAGCGGAAAATGTCCCGTGCTAACACCCGTGCCCGTCGCTCACAGTGGAAGGCTTCAGTGCCCCAGCTGGTTAAGACCGTTGAAAACGGTCGCGTCACCTACTCCCTGCCCCACCAGGCAAAGCTCGTGACTGACTCAGCCGGCAACGAACTCTTCTACGAGTACAAGGGCCGCAAGGTAGCTGACGCCTAATCACGCGTTATGACTAACTCTGCTTCACAAGAGTTTCTGAAACGTCTCGGTATCGACATCGATGCCGAGACGTTTCAGCTTGCAATGACTCACCGATCCTACTCCTTCGAAAACGGCGGTATCCCGCATAACGAGCGCCTGGAGTTCCTCGGCGACTCTGTGCTGTCTTTGGCCGTTGCCTCGGAGCTGTATCAGAAATTCCCTGACCTTCCCGAAGGGGAACTGGTAAAGCGCCACCATGTGGTGGTTTCTACCCGTACCCTGGCTGATCTTGCCCGCCGCCTCAAGCTGGGGCCCTGTATCCGGTTGGGTAAGGGGGAGAAGAAGACAGGTGGGGCTGATAAGGATTCAATCCTGGCTGACACCATGGAGGCCGTCTACGGAGCAGTCTATATGGCCCACGGAGCCGCCAAGGCCCATGAGCTGGTGCTCCACCACATGGCTGGCATGCTCGATGACACCAAGACCCTGAATACCGGGCGCGACTGGAAAACTGAAATTCAGGAGTACGCCGCAGCCCAGGGGACAGGGGAGCCGGTGTACCAGGTAGAGGGTACCGGCCCCGACCACGCCCGTCGCTTTACCGCCAAACTTCTGCTGGCCGGTAAGGTCGTAGGTACGGGCAAGGGAACCAGCAAGAAAGAAGCTGAGCGCATGGCCGCTGAGGCTGCCTTCCGCAAGGTGTCGGGCTCATAAGCTGAGATAGAAAAGAATCGGGGTTTACCCCACCTATGATGGTGGTGGTAGATCCCGATTTTTTTTGTGAAAGGTAGGGTAAATGCCTGAGCTTCCCGAAGTTGAGGTGGTACGCCGGGGCTTGGCCGGGCACCTGCTTGGTTCCCGGATTCAGGCTGTCCAGGTGAAGGACGGACGGTCGGTGCGGCGGCATGAGGCTGGGCCGGTAGAGTTCGAGCGGCTTCTGACAGGCCTGACAATTTCGGACGTGGCCCGGCGCGGCAAATACCTGTGGCTCCTTTTCGAAGGTGTAGAGGAGTTTGCCCTCGTGATACACCTGGGTATGAGCGGCCAGGTCTTACTGAAACACCCTGACCTACCCGATGAAAAGCACCTGAAAATCAGGTGTGTTCTGGACGGGGCGACCGATGAGGCTGGCCAGGTCTCTCCCCTTGAAATGCGCTTTGTTGACCAACGAATATTCGGAGGGATGTTCACCAGCAGCCTGGTGCCGGTGACGGGAGCTGACGGTAAGGAACTACCGGGGGCAGGGGCGTCCGTCCTCAACCTGCCGGTAATCCCCAAAGCAGTAGCCCATATCGCCCGTGATCCCTTGGACCCCTACTTTGACTTTTCCAGCTTTCGGAAGAAAATGCTGGCCACCGGAACAGGGATCAAGAAAATGCTCTTGGACCAGTCTGTCATCTCCGGGGTGGGGAACATCTACGCTGATGAGGCCCTCTGGCGGGCCCGTCTCCATTACGCCAAACCGGCCCGCTCCATTGCAGCCTGGCAGGCCCGTGAACTCGTTGAAGCCGCAACCCACGTCATGCGTGACGCCCTCGCCCAAGGCGGCACCAGCTTCGACGCCCTCTACGTCAACGTCAACGGAGAATCAGGCTACTTCGACCGCTCCCTCCAAGCCTATGGGCAAGCAGGGCGTCCCTGCCCCAGGTGTCTCACAGCAGGGCGCTCTTCCCTCATCGTTCGAGAACCCTTCGGTGGAAGGAGCTCCTTCCGGTGTCCCCATTGTCAACGAAAGCCGCGGGGACTCTAGCTTCAACGTAGAATCCCCGGCAGCTACTACTGCCGGGGACCTGCCTAGGGGTGTTGGTGGCGTTTCCTTGCACTGCGCGAAAAGAGGAAGGCAACTGCCCACGCTACACCAAAGACCAGGGCGAGAAAGCCTGAAAATACCATGAGTATCCCAGCTCCGATATTTGGATCTGATGATTGGAGAATAATTCCATCAACGAACATCCAAGCCCACATGCTGAGGGAAAATAAAAGACTAATGGAAAAAAGAATAGCGAAAACTTTCTTGATTGTTGCCATAGCTAGTTATTGGCCCCTCTGCCTTACTGGTGGTTAGTACTGTATGTCGAGTGTGATGGACCTAAGAACAATTGGTGTCCATATGAATTAATAGCATTCAGTGTAATGGTGAGTTCAGTCTCTATCAAGAAAAAGGCAGTAGAAACCTCTAGGCAGTACTTAAGTACTGCCTAGAGGGCCCAGGCTAGGAGCGAGCGAATCTTTCCCCGTAGAAGTCGCCCAACCGGGTGTAGCCTTCTTCGAGGGAGATAGCCGGGACCCAGTCCAAGAGGGCTTGGGTCTGACGCTGGTCGAACCAGTGGGCGGTGGAGAGCTGCTCAGCTAAAAAGGAGGTGAGGGGCGGAATCTCATCAGGCTTCAACCGGGCCCAGACCTTTTCCAGGAGCAGACCAGCCCCGTAGGCCACCGGGGCCGGGACCGAGAGACTGGGTGGAACTACCCCGCAGGCAGTACACATACCGGCGATCAGGTCCCGAATGGTGCGCGGCTGGCCGTTGGTGACCACCAGGGGAGTACCCGCAATCTGGGGTAGGCGCTGGTAGCCGCGCACAAAGGCGTCGGCGGCATTGTCGATGTAGAGGGAATCAACCAGGGCTGAACCCCGGTTGAGCAGGGGCAGACGGCCTGCGGCGGCCCGTTCCAGGACGCGCTCCACCAGCTGGGTATCACCCGGCCCCCAGACCAGGTGGGGGCGGAGGACTCCCACCAGAAAGTCAGGAGAGTTGTAGCTCAGAGCCAGTCGCTCTGATTCAGCCTTGGAGCGGGCGTAGTTGCCGCGGGCATGGTCGGGGGAGGCTGCCGGATTGCCCTCGCCGATTATGGAGGCCCCGGTGTGGGCGGCAGAGGGGGAGGAAGTATGCAGGAACTTGCTGATTCCCAGCTGCCGGGCGGCCTCCAGCAGGGTGCGGGTTCCCTCGATATTGACCTGCTTGTAGTCATCCCACGCCCCAATCACCGAAACCTTGGCCGCTAGATGGATGACCCCGTCCACGCCCTCCAGGGCTGAGCGGACGGCGGCCGGGTCAGCCAGGGAGCCCCTGACCTGGGTGAAACGCGCAGCCAGATGGGCAGGCAGGGCAGCTGCAATACCGGATTCCCCCCGCTGGAAGGCGCGCACATCATAGCCAGCCCGCAGCAGGGCAAAGGTGACTTCCCGGCCTAACATGCCGGAGGCTCCGGTAACCAGCACCCGCTCACCGGTCTGTTGGCTGCAGGAACCAGGATCTAAGGGACGCAGGGACACCGCAGCTACCATGCGATGACCCCCTTGCCGAGGCGGGCGGGCTTGCCAGCTAGGACCTTTTCAGCCCAGGCAGCCAGCACCGGGCGGTCAATCTTGGAATTGTGGCGCACATCTGTGGGGTGCTCAGCCACGATAAGAACAGAGGCAACATCAACTCCGGTGCGGTCGGCTACTGTCTGCCGGATTCGGCGGGTCAGCTCAAGGGGGGCAAGGCCGTTGCGGGTGCGTTTGCCCAGGTAGGTGGCGCCGACTTCTGCCACAATCACAACTGAGGCGGTGCCGTCTGGGCCAACACCGACGGCGGCGGCCCGGCGGACGTCCGGGTCAAGCTCTGCAGCCTGTTCCAGGGCAACCGGGGTGAGTACTCCCTGGGCAGTGACTAAGGTGTGGGCAAGGCGTCCTTCAACCCACAGCCGGCCCTTGGCGTCAAAGCGGCCAACGTCCCCGGTGCGGTGCCAGCCGACGGTTTCAGTTGAGGCCCGTTCTGTCACCCACAGGGTATCGTACCGGTCTTTGACGTGCGGGGCAGCAATGAGGATTTCACCGCTGATACCGGGGTCGGTGGTGGTTGACTTAGAGGCGGTGCCATCGGGCAGCAGGGGCGCTATCTGCAGGGAGGCCCCTGCAACCGGGGTGCCGACACAGACCCCGCCGCCTGCGCCGTTGAGGCCGGCGGCTGCGTCCTGCTCTGCCTCTTGAATTTGTTCAAAACTAATATCGGTGGCCGGCAGGGCCTCTGTCATACCGTAGGGGGTGTGGAGGGAAGCTGCCGGGAGCAGGTCCTGGAGCCGGGCCAGCAGGGGAGAGGTGATGGGGGCACCGGCAGACAGCAAGGTGGTGACCTGGCCCAGGGCGGTGCGCTGGCTACTGGTCAGAGAGTCAGCGGTGGCTAGGACATTCATGAGGGCTGCTGGGGAGGCGAAGACGGTGGTTGCCTCGATAGCTTGGGCAGCGGAAGCCAGGGCTGAGGCTGTGAGGGTTTTGGGTTTGGTGACGTCCATAGCGGGGGTGACGCTGGTGGCCCCTAAGGCCGGGCCTAGCAGGGCGAAGGGGGCAAACCCGGCCACCAGGCCTGTTCCTGCTGTGAGCTGGTAGGTTGCTGCAATGGCATCGCGCATGGCAGCTAGCTGGCGGTGGGTGTAGACCACGCCCTTGGCAGGGCCGGTGGAGCCCGATGTGTAAAGCACAGCCGCATCCTGGTCTGGGTGGGGCTCAGCCACTTCGAAAATCTGGGTGGTTTCAAAGTCCTCGATACTGGCAATAACTCCAAGGGCCTGGGCAAGAGCCGGGGGCAGATGGGTCGCTGCGATACGCTGGCCGGGCCAGCCCAAAGTTTTGGCAGCTACCAGGGCCTTGGGAATACCGATGAGCCAGGTGGGGCGGGCTCCCTTGAGGGCCCGGGTCAGGCCCTTTGCGCCTAAGCCTGTGTCAGCAACAACGATGACGGCACCGAGTTTCAGGCAGGCGTACATGAGGGTGGTGAGGCGGGCCCCCGGGGGGACGAGCAGGTTCACGCGGTCGCCGGGGGCGACTCCAAGCTGGTGCAGGCCAGCGGCGATGCGGTCAACGTCGGCAGCCAGCTCAGCCCAGGTGAGCTTGGCGGCAACCTTGCTACCGTCTGCCCCCGGAGCCATATCGACCACGGCAATTCCCGTGTCCTGGGCCCGGGCTGCCAGCTCGGCGGTCATGGGGCGGTAGGGCTGGACGGCCGGGGCCACCTGGGCGCGGGCGGTCAGGTGCTGGTTCCGCTGGGCGGGGGTATCGGTGAAATGTTCGGTGAGCCAGGCAAGAATCGGGGAGGCAATGTCCTGGTCTTCTGCTACCAGGTGGCTGGCTGTTTCGAAGCGGTGGATGTCAGCCTGGGGGAGACGGTCTGCAAGATCTGCCATGTAGCGGCGCTGGAAGACCGGGTCCTTGGTGCCCCAGAGCATGAGGGCCGGGACCGACAGTTCTTTGATGCCCTCGGCGGTGCGGAACATCTGTGGGTAGCTGGGGGC
Source organism: Rothia nasimurium (assembly GCF_049068285.1). Lineage (GTDB taxonomy): Bacteria > Actinomycetota > Actinomycetes > Actinomycetales > Micrococcaceae > Rothia > Rothia nasimurium_I. The sequence goes on from NZ_JBLKPV010000001.1 coordinate 237,135, forward strand.
TGATTCTGTTGCCGGGATATCAGCGACGAAGTTTCGCACCCCAATCCGGTGGGCAGCTGTTGTGTAGGGAAGTTTATAGGCTTCTTTGACGCCGGGGCCGAGGGGCTTTTGGGCTAGGCCGAGGGTGACGTCGATAAAGGCCGTAGAACCCTTGGTTGCCCAGGAGTGTAGGGCAGGGTTCAGGGCAGCTTGGAGGGCAAAGGGGATTTTCTCGGCTGCATCGTGGAAGACAGCGGTATTGGTCAGCATGATGCCTGAGAGAACATCCTGGTGGTTCAAGGCCCAGCCCAGGGAGACCAGCCCACCCCAGTCATGGGCCAGGGTAACAAGGGGCTTGTCAGTGGAATCAAGCCCCAGGGCTGCCGTAAAGTCCCCTAGATCCTGGACCCGGTCAGTGAGGGTCCGGGGCAGGCCGGTGCGCTCCGAATAACCCATTTCTAGCTGATCGACAGCAATCACCCGCCAGGGTTGCTCCGCAAAGCTGGCTGCTTCAATGACCGTCCGCCACAAATAGGACCAGGTGGGGTTGCCGTGAACGGCAAGGACGGTACCCACCGGGGTGCGGCCCTGGGCCTCAAGAGCCGGGCCGTTATCGAGGTAATGCCAGGTTCGGGACGTGCCGGGCTCCTCAATTCGGGCGGTGGAGGCGACCGTCTTGGTCTGGGACCAGGCCGGATCGACACCGGGCCAGCGGGAAGGGACGGGGGTGAGCTGGGGAAGGGTCATAACTCTATCTTCAAGGATGTACTGGGGGAGTCAGGTCAAGAGCAATACCCCGGTGCCACATTTGGGTGGGGCACCGGGGCAGGGGTTACCAGATGATTTCCATCAGGGCGGTGTTGAGGCCAGAACCCACGCCCATGCACAGAATCCGGTCACCGGGGGCGTAATTGACTGAATCTTCAGCCAGAGTCATCGGGAGGGCTGCGGCCGCAACGTTACCCCACACCGGGAAGGTCAGGGGAATCCGTTTGCGGTCAATCCCTACTGCCTTGATGATGGCGTTGGTGTGGGCATTTGAAATCTGGTGGGTGACATAGGACTTCATGTTGTGCCAGTCCCAGCCTTGGGAGTGGGCCTCCTCCCAGGCTTCAGCCACCAGCTGCAGACCGTGCTCCAGCAAACCGGCAGCGTCGGTGCTCATACCCTGGTCAGCCTCACCACCAATGCAGAGGTTCCGGTGCTCGGTTCCAGCCCGGGAGACGGAACCGACAATCTTGTGACCGGCAGGATGGGCATCACTGCGGCCCAGGACGGCAGCTGCCGCCCCCGAACCCAGGGTGAGGGTCGCAAACTGGGTCAGGACGTCCTCCCGGGTGGAATCCGGCTTATTCAGCATCCGCAGGGCGGTGGCATGCCAGGGGGAGGGATCCTCACCGTCAACGATCAGGGCGTAATCAATAGCCCCGGCATCAATCATTGAGGCGGCTACGGTCATGCCATTGACAAAGCCGAGGCAGGCATTGGTGATATCAAAGTTCAAGGCGTGACGGGGAAGCCCCAGACGGTCGTGAATACCAACAGACACAGCCGGCTCGAAGTTATCCCGGGTGACAGAGGTGTTAATCAGCAGGCCAATCTGGTCCTTGCTGATACCGGCCTGGGCGATTGCCTGCTGGGCGGCTTCAACGGCGCCGTCCTCAAAATTAATGGAGGGGCCCCAGGAACGGCGCTCGCGAATACCGGCCAGGCGCTCAAGCAGGCCCTTGGGCATTTTCAGGCGCTTGTAGGTGGCAGCGAGCTGCTCGTCAAAGTAGGTGCTGGTGACAACCTCGGGAGGAAGAACCCGGGTGACAGACAACAGGGAGGCGTTCTGATGACGAATATCTGAATTAGCGGTCAATCTACTCTTCTAGCCTTGTGCTGGGTGGGAAACGTGCGCTGGCCTACTCAGCTCACCCATCTATCATAAGGCCGCTGTCTAGGGGGTAGGTCACCTGACGGGTTGGGGTTTACTCACATCGGGTGGGCTGCCTGGCCCTGCGGTAACATGGGGGCTGGCATTTTTCTTCTGCTAGTTGCTGAACGGGTGACCCATTATGTACCTGAAATCCCTGACCGTCCGGGGCTTTAAGTCTTTTGCTTCGGCAACGGTTTTTGAGTTTGAGCCGGGCTTGAATGTGATGGTGGGGCCTAACGGGTCGGGCAAGTCGAATGTGGTGGACGCTTTGGCCTGGGTCATGGGGGCCCAGGGGGCTAAGGCTCTGCGGGGTGCTGCCATGAAGGACGTTATTTTCTCTGGTAGCGGATCGCGCGGGGCCTTGGGGCGGGCCAAGGTTGAACTGGTGATTGATAATTCGGACGGCACCCTACCCCTACCACATGCTGAAATTAAGCTGACCCGCACCATGTTTTCAGCGGGCGGATCGGAATATGACGTCAATGGGGAGCCAGCGCGGTTATCTGACGTGCAGGAATTATTGGCCGATACCGGGGTGGGGCGGGAGCTCTATACCCTGGTGGGCCAGGGGCAGGTTGATCGTATTCTGCACGGAACTGCAGCGGACCGGCGGGAGCTGATTGAGCAGGCTGCAGGTCTTGTGAAGCACCGGAAGCGGCAGAGCAAGACGGTGGGTAAACTTGAAGACCTTAAAACCAACCTTGACCGCTTAGAGGATATGGCAGCTGAGTTAGCTGACCAGCTTGAAGGACGGCGGGAGCAGGCGGATGCCGCCCAGGCGGCAGCTGAGGTGGCTGGGCGCGTCCGTACACTGTCTGCCGACCTGCTGGCAGTAGAAGCCCTTGAGCTGACCGCAGACCTTGAGGGGGAGCGGGCTGCAGGCCGGCAGGCTCGGGAGGCTCGGGTGCGGGCCCAGGAGCAGGGGGAGGCAGCTCGAACCAGGCTGGATCTGCTGGTCCAGCAGATGGAGACTGCTAGAGAGAAGCTCGCTGCTGCTACCGGGGAGGCCACTGCCCTGCAGGAGCTGGCCCACCGGATTGAATCTGTTGCTTTGGTAGCTCAGGAGCGAGCTAAAACCGTTGAGGGCGATCAAAGCATTCAGGACGCTACCTCCCGGCGTCAGCAGGCCCAAAAGGCCCTAGATGCCGAAAAACAGGCCTGCCAGGCTGCCCAGAATCAGGTGGACGAAACGGCAAAGGCTGTGCTCGACACCCTGGAAATCCTTACCCAGAAGAAAATGGAGGCAGAAGCTGCCCGGAAGGCTGCTGAAGAAGCTGACCAGGAGCGCAGTAGCCATAGGGAACAGATTTCAGAGCTAACCCAAAATCTTGCTACAGCCCGGGTGGCTCTTGAGAAAGCAGGCCAGGAGGCTGACCGACGCGATGCCGAATACCAGGCCTTTTCCCAGAACAAGGGGGATCTGGCCGGTGAAGTGGCCCGGTACCAGGAGGAGGTAGCATCCTTAACCGTAGAGCACCAGCAGGCTCAAGCCCGGGAGGATGAGGCTCGTGTAGCCCGTCAGAAGGCTGGCCAAGAGAGCGAAAAGACCCGAAACCAAGCCCATCAAGCTGAACTTAAGGTTCAGTCTTGTGCTGCCCGCTACTCGGCCCTGGAATCAGCTTGGGCCCATGATGGTCAGGTCTTGGGGGACGACGCAGAAAGCCGGCAGGCTGCTGTGGACGCCGGGGCTGAAGAACTTATTTCTCTACTTGAGATTGAAGAGGGCTGGGAGGGGGCAGTGGGCGCCCTCTTAGGCCCTGCGCTGAAAGCCCTGGTGGGTCAAGGACTAGGGGAAGGCAGTGAAAAGGTATCCTACCTGGTGGGTAGGCCAGCTCCTGAAACCAGTTCTGACAAGGTGGCTAAAACTCACCCTCTGCTAGAAGCTGATTCTTGCTGGTCCCTTGAAAATATTATCCAGGGGCCCCGGGAGCTTATCAATGTACTCACCCTCCTTTACCCGCTCACCTTCTTCTGTGAGGACCAGGCTACCGGCCGCAAACTGCTGGCCGCTCTGCCTGAGGCCCGGGTCATCACCCGGGGCGGGACCGTCCTGACCAGCTATTCCCAGCTTCATATGAGCGGGGCTGCCAAAACCGCAGAACTTCACCTGCAGGTCCAAGAAGCTGGCCAAGACCTCCACGATGCAGAGGACCAGGCCCGGCTGGCCCAGCAGGCCTACCAAGAAGCCCACGCGGCTTATACACAAGCCCAGGACACCGAAAAATCTGCTGCCCGGCTCGTCGGCACCCTCAGCGCAAACCTCGCAACAGCCACCGCTAGCCTAGCTGCCCTTGAAGGTCGGGCCTCAGGATCAGCCCAGGAACTAACCCGGTTATCTGAGGCTAAAGAACGGGCTGCCCAAGCCCAGGACGCAGCTCAAACCCAAGCCACCGAGGCGGCCCAAGCCCTTGAAGCCCTGCGCAATTCAGCCCCGACCCAGGATGTTGCTACCCTGCACCGTGAAGCCCAGAAAGCTAGCGAAGCAGAAAAGCAGGCAGCAGAAGCCCACCGGGTGGCAGAAGCTAGCCACCGCTTTGCCCAGGAGAAGGCTGAAACAGCCCAGGCCCGTTTGACCCAGGCTACCGAGATGCTGGCCACCTTCACCCAGTCTGAGGACCAGGCCATCAAGAGCCACCAAGAGAACCAGCAGAAGCAAGAGGCTGCCCAAAAAATAGCCGGCAAGGCTCAGGTGCTTGCCCAGGCGGTAGCCCAGCTGCAGACCCAGGCCCAGGCCACCCAACAGACTACCCAGCAACAGGTCGATAGTTTGGCCGCCCGCATATCAGATGCCCGGGAGGAGGCCACCGGAGCCCAGACCAGTCTGGCTGCTGCCCTGACCCTCTATGCTGAATCGGCCACCCGTCTGGCCCGGGTTGAGTCCCGGTGGGAGGCCCTGCAAACCCGGGCCGTCGAAGAGTTTCAGCAAGAGCTGACCGACCTGCTATCAAGCCGTTCCCCTCGCCCCGAAACAAAATCCACTCTCGAAGCTGCCCTGGTGGCTGCCGAGGCGGATTTAGCCCGCCTGGGCATCACCAACCCCCTGGCCCTGGAGGAATACCGGGCCCTTGAAGAGCGGCACACCTATCTGCGCCAGCAGATTGCCGATATCAAGGCAAGCCGGTCTGACGTGCAGGCTGTGATGAAAGAAATCAGCGACCATATCGAATCCTCCTTTGATTCTGCCTTAGCTGACGTTCAGGACCACTTCCAGCAGATCTTCGCGACCCTCTTCCCGGGCGGGGAGGGAAAACTGGTGCTGGCTGATCCCAATGACCGGGATTCCAGCGGAATAGATATCCAGGTCAAACCAGCCGGTAAAAAGGTCAGCCGCCTATCCCTGCTTTCTGGCGGCGAGCGCACCCTGGCCTCCCTTGCCCTCCTCCTGGCAGTCTTTATGGCGCGCCCAGCCCCCTTCTACGTCCTGGACGAAGTTGAAGCTGCCCTGGACGACCGCAACCTGGGTCGCCTGTTGGACGTCTTGGGTAAGTTGCGCGAGAAGTCCCAGTTGCTGATGATTACCCACCACCAGCGCACCATGGCTGAGGCTGATACCCTCTATGGCATTTCAATGCGCGATGGGGTTTCTACCGTGCTGTCGCACCGAATGGATTCCTAGGGGCTCTCATTGCTTCTTCCACCTGATTAGACAGGCAAGGGCCCCAGCCAAGCATGGCCCGGGCCCTTGAACGATAGACGGATTACCTGCCGGTGTAGCCTTCATCGGCGATATCAGCCGGGTACTTGGGGGTGATCCCGGGAATCCAGCCCAGGGCTGCGACCAGCAGCAGGGCACCGGCCACGGCAAAGGCCGGGAAGAAGCCAGCGGTATCGACGATAAGGCCGGCGACGAGCGGCCCAACAATCAGGCCAATATCGGAAACCATCTGATAATAGGCCAGGGGCTGACCGCCGGAGCGCTTGTTGCCCACCACATCGGAAACCGCAGCCTGCAGGGACGGGCCCAGGAGGGCAGATGAAATACCCAAGAGAACAGCCGCTGCGACAAAGACCCCGGCATTGGTAATAGTGCCAAACAGAATGGTGACGATTCCTGCCAGGAGCAGGCCGGAGAAGACCATGGGGCGGCGGCCAATGCGGTCGCCCATCTTGCCTGAGTAGATTTGCATGAGGGCGTTGCCCACAGCGTAGGTTGCCAGGGTGAAACCGGCTAGTTTGGCACCGGCCACAGCAGGATCATAGCCGGGTTCACCGGCGTGGCTCGCAGCCAGAAGGGCCACCGCCGCAAGGGGAACCACGCTAGATTGCAGACCGAAAATGCTCCAGCCAACCGCCAGGTTCGTAAAAAGGGCAGAACGGAAGTTGGTGAAGGCAAGGGCATCTTTGAGCTTGAGTTCAGGCTTGGGGACGGCAATTCCCTGGGTATTGAGGTTTACCTCCTGGGGTTCGTCCTTGAGCTGGGTGAAAATGACGATGGCTGCTAGTAGGAGCAAAGTTGCGTAGGCGAAGAAGGGAACCCTCATGCCCAGAGATGAGGTCGCAGCTCCCATCACCGGCCCCAAGATGTTTCCCAGTAGGAAGGATGTGGCGTAGTAGCCAGATACCTTGCCCCGAATGGTGGGCGGGGAGTTGCGCACAAGTATGCCCATCGCTGCCACCGTGAACATGACTGAACCTGTACCGCCAATAATGCGGGAGGCAATCAGCATGGGGTAGTTGACTGACAGGCCTGCACCGATGGAGCCAAGCCCAACAATGAGTAGGCCGGCTGTGTAGATTTTGCGCTCGCCAAAGCGGCTGATGAGTTTGCCGGAGGTAGGGGCAAAGGCTAGGCGGGAGAGGGCAAAGGCTGAGACGACGAAGGTGGCAGCCATGGCCCCCACGTCGAAGCTACGGGCAAAGCCGGGGAGGACCGGGGCAACGAGGCCATAGCCCAGGGCTATGAGGAAGGAGGCGGCGATGAGCACCTTGATGGGGCCGGGAACTTTAACCGTCGGGGGTTTGCTGGCCGTGGGGGTAGCTGCGGCGTCCTGCCTTCTTTGTTCTTGGCGCACAGACTCGGGGATGATGGGAATGGCGCCGGTATCCATAGACGGGGTAGGTATGTGCTTACTCATTGGTGAAGCTTGTGCTCTTTCGGGGTCTCAATAGCGTGTGTAAAGTATCTTAGCTCACAAAGGTGGTGCTGGGGGTGCAGGGTAGTGCAGAACTGCATTCTACTTCTTCTGGCTCAGTGGGTAACACGGGCAGGGCAGGAGTAGGGCGGGTGCTCTGAGTGTGGCAAGCTAGAAGTGTGAATGATTCTCTGACTTTGATTGTGTATATTCTGCTTGGTGTTCTGATCCTGGCCGGTGTACTGGTGGTTCTCCTCAGAGGCCCCAAGGCACCCAAGGGGGGCTACGAGTCAACCCGCGATGCTGATGATCAGCCTGAGAGCAGTCCGGGGGAGCCGGTTACTAGTATTGAGAAACCGGCCTCAGCCCAGGGGCGTCTGGTGCGCCTGCGAGCCCGTCTGGCCCGTTCCAACAATGTGCTGGGCAAGGGGCTGCTGGCCCTGCTCACCCGCGACAAGATCGACCAGGACGTCTGGGATGAGGTGGAAGAGACCCTCCTTCTTGCAGACCTGGGATCTGAGCCGACCTCCCGCCTGGTGGAGGCCCTACAGCAGCGCGTCCGGGTGGAAGGCACCGAGAACCCGGCTGCCGTGAAGCAGATGCTGCGCGAAGAATTACTGAAGATCGTGGGCGAGGACGCCGACCGGTCCCTCAAGCTGGACGGTGAGGGTGAGAACCCCGGGGTCGTCCTGGTTGTTGGCGTCAATGGTGTCGGAAAGACCACGACCGTCGGTAAGCTGGCCCGCGTCATGGTGGCAGAAGAGAAGAACCTCCTGCTGGGGGCTGCAGATACCTTCCGCGCCGCAGCTGCTGATCAGCTTCAGACCTGGGGCGACCGGGTGGGGGTTGATACCGTCCGGTCAGAGAAGGACGGGGCCGACCCGGCCTCCGTGGCCTTTGAAGCAATCCGGCAGGGTAAGGACCGCGGGGTTGATACCGTTATGATCGACACCGCCGGCCGCCTGCAGAATAAGGCTGGTCTGATGGACCAGCTGGGTAAGATCAAGCGCGTGGTGGAAAAGGAAGCACCGGTAACTGAGGTGCTCCTGGTCATTGACGCCACCACCGGCCAGAACGGTATGATCCAGGCAAAGGTCTTCTCAGAGGTAGTGCAAATTACCGGTATCGTTCTGACCAAGCTAGATGGCTCAGCCAAGGGCGGCATCGTAGTTGCTATCCAGGAAGAGCTAGGCGTGCCCGTCAAGCTCATTGGTCTGGGTGAAGGCCCTGACGATTTGGCCCCCTTTGAACCTGCTGCCTTCGTGGACGCCCTGCTCGACTAGTTTGAAGCATCCACCTTCTAGGTTTCGGCCCCGCACCCTGTGCGGGGCCATTTTTATGCCTTTCCCTGCTGCCACAGGAGGTGGGGGAGTTTCAATTTACATTCGAAACACCGCTGTAACCGGCGTTTTCTTATCTGCAACAGGCATGGAGTCTCTGTAACCGGCCAGTAACCCTTCCCATAAGCCCCTGAAACAGGATGGGAGAAGAATGTGGGTGTCAGTTACACAGGGGCAGGCACTTACGCCTTAGCCTCACACCACACCAAGACACAACGTACAGGGTTTACGAAAGGGGTACCGGGTTATGGAACTCACCGCTAGTGATGTTTGGACCGTGGTTGCCGCGGCACTTGTTCTCTTTATGACACCGGGACTTGCACTGTTCTACAGCGGTATGACACGGGCAAAGTCTGCACTGAATATGATGATGATGTCGATCATCTCGATGGGCCTAGTCGGGGTCTGCTGGGTCCTGTGGGGATACAGCATGAGCGGCGGGGATGCCCTCATCACCGATATTGTCGGTTCCCCCTTCAATGATTTTGGGCTATCGGCAACCCTGGCCGCCGGTGGCACGGATCTGCTGGCAGTAGCCTTTAGCTCAACCTTCGCTATCATCGCCCTGGCCATTATTTCCGGGTCCATTGCTGACCGGGCCCGCTTTGGAGCCTGGTGTATCTTCGTTCCCCTCTGGCTGACCCTGGTCTACTGCCCCCTCGCCTTCATGGTCTGGGGAGGTGGCCTCTTCGGCGAAGAGGGCGCTATCGGTGCTATCTTCGGTGAAGCCATTGACTTTGCAGGCGGCCTGGTCATTCACATCAATGCAGGCGTCGCAGGTCTGATCCTTGCCCTGGTACTGGGAGCCCGCAAGGGATTCGGCACCGACCCCAACCAGCGCCCCCACTCCCTACCTTTGGTCATGCTGGGTGCAGCTATCCTCTGGTTCGGCTGGTTCGGCTTCAACGTCGGCGCTGCCTCCGACGGGGCCCAAGCCGGCCTCATTTGGGTCAATACCCTTGCAGCTCCGGCAGCTGCCATGCTGGGCTGGTGCCTGCTTGAGCGCGTCCGTGACGGCCACGTCACCTCCCTGGGGGCAGCCTCCGGCCTCGTATCAGGCCTGGTAGCCATCACCCCGGCCTGCGCAAACGTCAGCCCTGTCGGTGCCCTGGCCCTGGGCTTTATCTCGGGCATTGCCTCCGGCTGGGCTGTGGGCCTCAAATACCGCCTCGGCTACGATGACTCCCTGGACGTCGTCGGCGTCCACCTGGTCTCAGGCATCCTGGGCACCCTGGCCCTAGGCTTCATCGCCACCCCGGAGACCGGAACCGCTGGCCTCTTCTACGGGGGCGGCCTGGGCCTGCTCCTCACCCAGTCAGTTGCCACTATCATCTCAATGATCTACTGCGCTATCGTCACCCTCATCATCGTGATTCCAATCCACCGAACCATCGGCTTCCGGGTCACTGAGAAGCAGGAGGTCCAGGGCATTGACCTGGCCCAGCACGCCGAAACCGCCTACTCCATGTCGTCCGGTACCTCGGGTGCCTTTGCAAAGAACTAAGGGTGAAAGGGACAGCCACCATGAAACTCATTACAGCACTGATTCAACCTGAAAAGTTTGAAGACATCCGAGAAGCCCTCGAGGGCTACGGGGTAGACGGCATGACAGTCTCAGAAGCCCAAGGCTACGGCCGTCAAAAGGGACACATCGAAATCTACCGGGGTAAGGAATACTCAGTGCAGATGATCTCCAAACTGCGCCTTGAGATTCTCGCTGCAAGCGACCGGGCCAATGACATCATTGACCTCATCATCGCCACCGCCAACACCGGCAGCGCCGGAGACGGCAAAATCTGGGTCACCAGCATTGATGAGGTAGTGCGGGTCAGGACAGGCGAACGCGGAGTCTCTGCCATCTAGGGTTGCATACCCCCAAAAGACACAAGGACGAACTGGCCCCGCCTGGCTAGCCCAGGCGGGGCCAAAGCGTCCTGCGAAAAAGGCAGACCCGGAAGGAGACACCTGGTTGTGTGAGGGCAGGTAGTCGGGGCAGGAGGGCGGCCCCCAGGCATAGGTGGCAGACCGGTAGACTAAAGGGTATGAAACTAGTGTCTTGGAACGTCGATTCTCTCAATGCAGCCCTCACCAGCGAGTCAGCCCGTGCCCTGCTTTCCCGTGATGTTTTTTCAACCCTGGCAACCCTCAAGGCGGACGTTATCGCCCTGCAGGAAACGAAACTCTCTGCCAAAGGGCCAACCGCCAAACACCTAGAAGCCCTTGCCACCTACTTCCCCGGCTACCAGGTAGCCTGGGTATCTTCAGATGAACCAGCCCGCAAGGGATATGCCGGAACCATGTTCCTCTACCGCGAGGGCCTCAACCCCACCATCACCTACCCCCGCCTCGAAGCTCCCAGCACCATGGACGCTGAGGGCCGCATGATCACCCTCGAATTAGAGGACTTCTTTGTTACCCAGGTCTACACCCCCAACGCCTCTGACGGCCTGCGCCGCCTGCCCGAACGTCAAATCTGGGACCGCCTCTACGCCGACTACCTAGCGAGCCTAGACGCCATCAAGCCCGTGCTTGCCACCGGTGACTTCAACGTCGCCCACACCGAAATTGATCTAGCGAATCCCACCTCAAACCGCCGCTCACCCGGCTTTACCGACGAAGAACGCGAAGGCTTTACCAACCTCCTCTCCAAGGGCTTCACCGACACCTTCCGCCACCAGCACGGGGACGTCACCGGCGCCTACACCTGGTGGGCCCAGCGCTCGCGGACCTCAAAGATTAACAACACCGGCTGGCGCATCGACTACTGGCTGGTTTCAGACCGAGTGGCCGATAAGGTCAAGGCCTCAGAAATGGTTGACTCTGGCCCCCGCCAGGACCACACACCGATTCTGCTGGAGATTGAGCTCTAGTCAGGAAAACGCCAGTCAGCAACTCACCCCAAGCCAAGGATCAGCAGCGGCCCTACCTTCACCCGTCCAGTAAAAGCAGTGATGTTTTCTGGCAGGGGAGGGTGGGGCCATCTTTATTGATGAGGATTTCTAAAGTATCTAGATAAGAAGATTTCTGTTAAATCTATGTTATTAATGCTGGTCAGAACTGGTTTTTAGGTGGGATATCCAGGGTTGGCTAGTAGCCTAAGGGTGGGGAATGGGCGTAGATAACCCTTTAAGTACCCTTTACGGAGTGCCTTGTGTAACCATTCAATTTGGCGTGATGTGGGTTACTTCATATACTCGTGGGGATACCACGTTTATGCCGGACTTCACACACAGGTGTTGCCAGAAGGCAACCACATCGAAAAGGCATCGAACAGAAAACTGAAAGTTTGGGACCATGTTTAAGTACTTGTTCAGGCGATGCGTGACCTACCTGGTCATGATTTTCCTGACCACCACAGGCGGTTACTTCCTGGCGGTAACAACCCTCAACCCTGCCCTCCTGGAGCAGGAGCGGATTCCCCGCCCCACCCCGGAGCAGATTCAACGGAACTTCGCCTCCCTCAACCTAGACCCCACCATGAGTGCCTGGGATCGTTATGTTCAGTGGCTCACCAACGTCCTCTTCCACTGGGACTGGGGCCGCAGCCCCAACGGCGCTTTTGTCAACGTTGAATTTGGCCAGCGGGTCTGGGTATCAACCCGCCTCTACATCGCAGCAATCCTGCTGAGTCTGGTTATCGGCGTTGCCCTGGGCGTGTACTCAGCAGCCCGCCAGTACAAGTTCTCAGACCGGGTTATCACAGGCTACTCTTACCTGGTTTACATTCTTCCCGCCCCGGTAGCCTACTTCCTCGTCCAGCTCGGGGCTGTTGCCATCAATACCATGGCGGGGGAGAGGGTCTTCTTCGTTACCGGTATCTCCTCGCCAGGTCTTACCCCCGGAAGCCTGGAATACTGGATAGACCTTGCTGCCCACTACATCGTCCCCACCTTCTGTATCACGATCTTCAGCTGGGGCGGATATCAGATTGCCCAGAGGCAGTACCTCCTCGATAGCGTCAACGCAGACTTCGTCAGGACGGCCCGGGCCAAGGGGCTTACCCGAAATCAAGCAATCCGCCGCCATGCCCTGCGAGTATCTTTCATCCCCGTAGTTCAGTCCATTGCCTTCACTATCCCCGCAATTTTTGCCGGTGGCTTCTTCGCAGAAGCAATTTTCGCCTGGCCAGGAATCGGGCTCTGGTCCATTCAGGCCATCGGCGCCCAGGACGTCAATGCTGCAGTAGCAACCATGGCCTACGGCTCCTTCATCTTCGCAGTTGGCGCCATTATCGCTGACATTGCCACCACCATCGTCGATCCCCGAGTGAGGATCTCATGAGCAACACCCCCTCAATAGACCACGACAACCTCACCGGTATCATCACCAAGGTGGATACTGCTCAAGCTGACTTTGAGGTTATTAGCAAGAGCAAAATCATCTTCCGGCGTTTCATGCGCAACCGGGCAGCGGTTGCCGGCCTTGCCGTCTTCATCCTGGTCACCCTGTTCGGCTTCGTCGGCGGTATCTTTGCCCAGTGGGACACCACCACCATCGACCCCCTCTACATGTCGACCGGCCCCAGCGCTGCCCACTGGTTCGGAACCACCAGCGCCGGTACAGACCTCTACGCCCAGATGGCCGAAGCCGTCCGCACCTCCGTCCTCATCGGCCTCATCGTCGGTGCCGTGTCCGTCCTCTTCGCAGCTTTCTACGGGTGCGTCATGGCCTACTTCGGGGGCAAGGTCGATAAGACTATGCTCTTCATCCTCGAAAGCATGATGATGGCTCCCAATATTCTGATTGTTGCCATTGTTATCAACGGTGCAGGCGGCGAGTCCCTCCGGGAAAACCTACCCGGCTGGTTGCTGCTGACCATCGTCCTGCTGATCTTCAACTGGATGTACACAGCTCGTGTGATTCGAGCAATGGCCATGTCCCTCATCTCCCGGGACTTCGTGAAGGCAGCCCGGTATATGGGCGTCCACCCCCTCAAAATCGTCTGGCGGCACCTGGTTCCCAATATTGGATCCCTGCTGGTGCTGGAGTTTACCCGCGGTATCACCAACGCCATCCTGGCTGAAGTGTCCTACACCTTCATCGGTATCGGAGTGAAGTACCCCAACTTCTCTCTCGGCTCCCTGATCTCGCAGGCCTCCAGCCAGGTCAACACCCTACCCTGGATGTTCTGGATTCCCCTGTTGTTCTTCTTCCTCCTGGTAGGACCCCTCTCCCTCATGAACGACGGCCTCCGAGACGCCTTTGATCCCACCTCCCTGTCCGTCGGTAAAGTCAAGAAAAAGAAGAAGTAAATGAGCACTACACCAGTTCTGAGCGTCAAGGACCTCAACGTAAAGTTCAATACTGAAAACGGTATTGTCCACGCGGTGCGCGGTATTAACTTCGATCTCTACCCCGGCAAGACCCTCGGGATTGTGGGGGAGTCCGGTTCCGGTAAATCGGTAGCCTCCATGGCCATTATGGGCCTGCACCCCACCACCGCAGATATTACCGGCTCGATCCAGTACAAGGGCCAGGAGCTGCTAGGCCTGAGCGACAAGCAGATGTGCGACTACCGGGGCAAAGAAATCTCCATGGTTTTCCAGGATCCCCTGTCCTCCCTCACCCCGGTCTTTACGATCGGCCACCAGCTTGCTGAGGTCCTCAAGGTCCACAATAAAAACATGAGCGCCGCTGCCATCAAGGCCCGCTCCATTGAACTTCTGACCCTGGTGGGGATTCCTTCACCGGAGGCCCGCCTCCGTTCCTTCCCCCACGAGTTCTCCGGTGGTATGCGCCAGCGCGTCATGATTGCCATGGCAATTGCCAACGACCCCCGCGTCCTCATTGCCGACGAACCGACCACGGCCCTGGACGTCACCATTCAGGCCCAGGTGTTGGAAGTGATGCAAAAGGCCCAGGAGGAAACCGGGGCAGCAACCATCATGATTACCCACGATCTGGGTATCGTCGCCGGTATGGCCGATGACATCATGGTGATGTACGCCGGAAAGGCCGTGGAGCAGTCTCCCGCGAAAGACCTCTATGCCCAGCCTGCTATGCCCTACACCATCGGTCTGCTGGGGGCTGTTCCCCGCGTTGACCGGAAGGAAAAGGTCTCCCTGGTCCCGATTGAGGGTACCCCTCCCAACCTGCTCAAGCCGGTGGTCGGTTGCTCCTTTGCTGACCGTTGCCCCGTCGTCACCGATGCCTGCCGCCAGCAGGAACCCGAACTTCGGTCGGTTCCCGGGGCCCACGAGCTGCACCGGGCCGCCTGCCACTACGCAGAAAAGTACCTCTCAGAACGTCCTGAACAGATGTTCCCGGTACCGGAGATTCCCCACTCAGCCCTCGATTCCCTGCCCCGCGAGCAGCGCAAGCAGGTACTTGAGCTGAAGGACGTCAAGAAGCACTTCCCCCTGATGAAGGGCGCCTTGATCAAGCGGCGGGTAGGAACAGTCAAGGCCGTGGACGGGGTCAGCTTCGATATCCGCGAAGGCGAATGTTTCTCCATCGTGGGTGAATCAGGCTGTGGCAAGACCACGACCCTGTTGGAAATCATGGAATTCTCCAATGCAACCGACGGGGAAATCACAATCGCCGGAGTCTCCAACAAACAGGGGCTTAAGGGTAAAGACCTGATTGAGCTGCGCAAGAACCAGCAGATGGTCTTCCAGGATCCCACCGGGGCCCTTGACCCCCGCTTCACGGTGTATGAAGTACTCGCTGAACCGCTGATCAACCAGGGCTGGTCCAAACCCGATATCAAGCGCCGGGTTCTAGAACTGATGAAGACTGTTGGCCTACAACCAGACCACGTCAACCGCTTCCCCAACCAGTTCTCCGGTGGCCAGCGCCAGCGCATCGGTATCGCCCGTGCCCTGGCAGTGAACCCCAAGCTAGTTGCCCTCGATGAACCCGTCTCAGCCCTGGACGTTTCCGTCCAGGCAGGGGTCATCAACCTCCTTGAGAAACTCCGAGCCGACCTGGGCCTAAGCTACCTCATGGTGGCCCACGACCTCGCTGTCGTCCGCCACGCCTCAGACCGCGTCGCCGTGATGTACCTGGGCAAAATCATTGAAATCGGTAACGTTGATGAGGTCTTTGACCGGCCCATCCACCCCTACACCCGGGCCCTGCTCTCAGCAATCCCCGTGCCAGATCCGGAAGTGGAAGCCACCCGCCAGCGCATCGTCCTGGACGGTGACCTTCCCACCCCGGTCAATGCACCTGTGGGCTGCGGTTTCTCAAGCCGGTGCCCCATTTACAAGCTTCTACCCGAAGATAAAAAGAAAAACTGTGCAGAGAATAAGCCTGACCTGCGGCCAGGCGGAGAAGATCACCTGTATGCCTGCCACTACCCCGATCACGCGGTAGAGACTCATACACAAGCTGATTTGGTGTCCCACTAGGCACCCTGCATAACCCACCTTAACCTTAAGGAGAAGAACAATGACTAACTCGATTGTGCTGAATCGCCGAACCCTGCTGCTGGGCACCGGAGCCCTAGGCGCCCTCGGCCTGCTGACCGCCTGTGGCGGTTCAACCGGTAACACCACCAGCGCAGCAACCGCCAGCATGGGCGCTGCCGGTGAGGACATCAAGGTAGAAATCAACGAGCAGGACGTTGCCAACCTGCAGACCGGCGGTACCTTCACCCTGCCCGTCTCCTCCATTGGTCCTGACTTCAACATCACCTCCCAGAACGGTAACTCAGCCGACAGCGCCCTGGTGTTGTCTACCACCCATGCCAATATGGCGACCGGCCTCTGGCTCAGCAGCTTCGAGGGCAAGGAAGAAATTAACCCTGTCTTCTGTCAGAGCTACGAGGCTGAAACCGTCGATGGGGTTCAGACTATCTCTATCAAGCTCAACCCCGAGGCAAAGTTCAACGACGGCACCCCGATCGACATCGAGGCCCTGCGAACCTCCTGGAACGTCTTCAAATCCACCGAGGGCGAATACAACATCGTCACCTCCGGTATGTACGAATTCATCGAATCAATTGAGGAAGACGGCGACGCATTTAGCGTCAAGGTCACCATGCGGGAACCCTACTACCCGGCAACCAGCCTCTTTGGCAGCGTCCTGCACCCGGCCATGGCCGACCCTGCCGTCTTCAACGAAGGTTGGAACGATAACCCCAACCCCGACTACGGTATCGGCCCCTTCAAGCTGGAAGAATGGAACTCCTCTGAAAAGCGGTTCTCCGTTGTTCCCAATGAGAACTGGCTGGGCGACAAGCCCCTGCTCGAACGCATCACCTTCCGCCAGATGGAGGCCTCCGCAGCCCGTGCTGCCTTCCGCAATGGTGAAATTGATGTGGTCAGCGCCCGCACCCTGGCTGCCTACAAGGACGTTGAAGGCACGCCTAACGCTGAACCCCGCCGCTCCCTGCGTCTCTTCTCCGGCGGCCTCAACCTGAATCCCGCCCGAATCCAGGACGTTGCCCTGCGCCGCGCCATTTTTGCCGGGACCGACCGAAAGGCCCTGGCCGATGTCCGCTTCCAGGGCCTGAACTGGACTGAGGAAACCCCCGGCTCAATGCTGCTTCTGCCTGTCTCTGAGTACTATCAGGACAACTTCCCGGCGGACCGCGGTGTTGAGGCTGCCCAGAAGATCCTGGAAGATGCCGGTTACACCAAGAGCGGTGACTTCTACGCCAAGGACGGGGTCAACGCCAGCTTCAAGGTCACTAACTTCGGTGATGATCCCGGTGCTGCAGCCCTGGCCCAGACCATGGTCCAGCAGATGAAGACCATCGGTATCGAATGCTCCATTGACCAGCAGCCCGATGCTAACTTCGCTTCTATCGTGGGTAACGGCGAGTACGATATGACCTTCTCCGGCTTCACCGTTGGGTCTGACGCCACCACTTCAACTCGCCAGTTCTACCACACCTCCAACCTGGACGGGGCAGCGGGCAACGCCGAAATCGATGCCATGATTGCTGAGATGGAAAAGATCGAAGACGATGCTGAGCGCAATGCAAAGTGCAACGAGATCGAAAAGAAGTTCATGGCTGAGTTTGCAACTCTCGGTACTGTATTCAACGGCCCGGAAATCTTCTACTGCAAGACTGCCCTGGCCAACTACGGTGCTGCCATGTTCGGTAGCCCCCGTACCAACCCCAACTCATGGTCACGCGTCGGTTGGGTGAAAGCCTAAGGGACGGACCTGATATCAGCCTCCTGCTCCGGTAGGTAGGCCTGAGTTCAGTGAGAACCTTAACTTCCCTGTACCCCCTTTTCCTGGCGGAAGAGGGGGTACAGGTTTTAAGAAAATAAACAGGTACCTGTTGGCTTTCTTGCCTCAGGTGGAAATGGTTAGTTTTACTAAATCATTGACGACAGAAATTATTGGGTTACAGGGGAGGAAATTTGCAAAAAAGGGCAGAAAACCACCTTTCAAGCTGAAAATTACCTGCTAGGGTTATCTCAATCACACAAAAGGTGTGGCGAACATTAAGTTTTGCTTATTGAAGGGTGGCTTTATGTCCTCTGGTATGAACCTCAACCGTCGTTCCTTCTTCCTCGTCACCGGTCTGGCAGGAGCCACCGGCCTCCTCGCAGCCTGTGGTGGGGGAACCGCTGGCACCTCCAGCGCTGCCTCAGCTTCCGCGGTAGCTGCCGGTGGTGACATCTCCCAGCTCGTCGCTATCAACGAACAGGACCGCACCACCCTGCAAGAAGGTGGCACCCTCACCCTCGCCGTCTCCACCCTGGGCCCTAACTTCAACGTCGCTACCGCAACCGGCTACACCACCAGTAACCTCAACGTTATGGCAGCCGTCAATACAGCCACCGTCAGCGGCCTCTGGCGCACCAATGCTCTGGGCGAATACAGCGTCAACCCCGACTACTGCACCGCCTACGAGCCCAGCCTGACCGACGGCGTCCAGACCATCTCTATCAAACTTAACCCCCAGGCCAAGTTCAACGACGGTACACCCATTGACGTCAAGGCCCTCCAGGTCACCCACAAAACCCTCACCTCAGAGGGCTACGACATCGTAGATTCAGGCGCCTACGTCCACATCGCTTCCATTGAGGAAGACGGGGATCCCTTCAGCGTCAAGGTCACCATGAGCGAACCCTACTTCCCGATTGAGGGCCTCTTTGGAACCGGCCTGGTCCACCCCGCCATGGAAGATACTGCAATTTTCAACGAGGGCCTGCTCGATACCATCAACAACGACTACCTCTCTGGCCCCTACAAGGTAGAAAACTGGGATTCTGCCCAGAAGGTGCTCACCGTCGTCCCCAACGAAAATTGGTGGGGCGTCAAGCCCCTGATGGAACGCATTACCTTCCGTCAGATGGAATCTTCAGCAGCCCGAGCAGCCTTCCGCAACGGCGAAATTGATGCAGTGACAGCCTCCACCCTCACTGCCTACAACGACGTTTCAGGCATTGCCGATACTGAGCCCCGCCGCGGCCAGAACCTCTATGCCGGTGGCCTCATGATCAACCCCGAACGCCTCACCGATACCGCCCTGCGCCGGGCTATCTTTGCCGCAGTCGACCGCCAGGCTATCGCTACCGTCCGATTCCAGGGCCTGAACTGGACCGAAAATGCCCCCGGTTCCATGATGCTCATGCCCTTCGCCACCGACTACCAGGACAATTACCCTGCAGAAACAGGTGCAGAAGCCGCCAAAAAGATCCTGACCGACGCAGGCTACACCCAGAGCGGCGACTACATGGAAGGCCCCTCAGGGAAGGCTAAGTTCGCCGTCACTACTTTCGGCGATGACTCAGTAGCTGCTGCCACCGCCCAGACCTTGGTCCAGCAGATGAAGGCTGCCGGTATCGAATGCACCATCGATAACCAGCCTGATGCTAACTTCTCTACCGTCATCGGCAACAAGGAATACGACGTCACCGTATCCGGCTACGGAATCTTGGGAGAAGACGCCTCCGGCTCAGCTGAGTACTTCTACCACTCCTCAACCTACAACGGTATCGGCACCCCCGAAATAGATGAAATGGTTGACCGCCTCCGCACCATCGAATCCCTCGAAGAGCGCAACGCCCTGTCCAACGAGATTGAAAAGAAGCACATGGCTGAGGTTGCAACCATGGCCCCCATCTTCAACGGCCCGGAAATCTGGTTCTGCAAGACCAAGCTGGCCAACTACGGTGCCTTCCTTTTCGCCCGCCCCTACGCTAACCCTGATGTTTACATCAACGTTGGTTGGATGAAGAGCTAAACCGGCTACACCGCTATCGCCCTGAGACGGTAGATAGCTTCTAGCCAGGAGGCACTGAACCGGGCGCCTGTTCACCCTGTCCAGGGGAGAGCAGGCGCCCTGGCCTATCTAGCCAAGAATGGAAATTCAGCTAGGCGCTCAGTTGGCTCAAACCACCCCAAGGGAGCCAGCAATACGTTATTCTTAAAAGCTGATTATCTAATGTACGGGCGGGCAACCCCAGCCCGCGACGCCCATCCAGCCACGAAAGTAGTGCACAGCCCGTGTTCAATTCACTCTCAGACCGGTTGACAGCAACCTTCAAAAACCTGCGCGGCAAAGGCAAGCTGACTGAAGCAGACATCGACGCTACAGTACGCGAAATCCGCCGGGCCCTGCTGGATGCCGACGTCGCCGTCCCCGTCGTCCGCGAATTTACCGCCCACATCAAGGAACGGGCCCTGGGTTCTGAGGTCTCTGAGGCCCTCAACCCCTCCCAGCAGATCGTCAAGATCGTCAACGAAGAGCTGGTCAGCATTCTCGGTGGCCAGACCCGCCGTATCAATATGGCCAAGAGCGGCCCCACTATCATCATGCTGGCTGGTCTGCAGGGCGCCGGTAAGACTACTCTGGCCGGTAAGCTCTCCCACTGGCTCAAGAAGCAGGGACACACCCCCATGCTGGTGGCCTCTGACCTGCAGCGCCCCAACGCTGTCAATCAGCTCAAGGTGGTCGGTGAACGAGCCGGCGTCCCCGTCTACGCCCCCCACCCCGGTGTCACCAGCGAATTCGACGCCCCCACCGGCGACCCCGTCCAGGTGGCCCGCGACGGCGTTGCTGAGGCCCGCGCCAAGCTGCACGATGTTGTCATCGTCGATACCGCAGGCCGCCTGGGTGTAGACGCTGAACTCATGCAGCAGGCCCGCAATATCCGCGACGCCATTGAACCCCATGAAGTCCTCTTCGTCATCGACGCCATGATCGGTCAGGACGCCGTCAACACCGCTAACGCCTTCAACGAGGGCGTAGACTTCACCGGCGTCGTGCTCTCCAAGCTGGACGGTGACGCCCGAGGTGGTGCAGCCCTGTCGGTTGCCTCGGTAACCGGCAAGCCCATCATGTTTGCCTCCACCGGTGAAAACGTCACCGACTTTGAGCAGTTCCACCCCGACCGCATGGCCAGCCGAATCCTTGACATGGGTGACGTCCTCACCCTGATCGAGCAGGCCGAGCAGACCTGGGACAAGGCCGAAGCTGACCGCATGGCCAAGAAGTTTGTCGACCAGGAGGACTTCACCTTCGAGGACTTCCTGGCCCAGATGCAGCAGATCCGCAAGATGGGTTCCATGAAGAAGCTGCTCATGATGATGCCGGGTGCCGCCCAGATCCGTCAGCAGCTAGAGAACTTTGACGAGAAGGAAATCGACCGCGTCGAGGCAATCGTTCGCTCCATGACTCCGCACGAGCGTGTTGCCCCCAAGATCATCAACGGTTCCCGCCGGGCTCGTATCGCCAAGGGTGCCGGTGTCACCGTCTCTGAGGTCAACATGCTCATGGAGCGTTTCGCCCAGGCCCAGAAGATGATGAAGAAGCTAGCCAGCGGCAATATGGCAGGTATGCCCGGTGGCATGCAGATGCCCGGCATGGCAGCTGCCGGCGGTGCCGCCCGCAAGAACAAGGGCAAGAGTAAAGCTAAGGGCAAGGCCCGTTCCGGCAACCCGGCCAAGCGCGCCCAGCAGGAGCAGGCAGCAGCAGCTAAGCAGCAGGCCGCTCTCGGTTCAGCTTTTGGCCAGCAGAACCAGGACATCAAGCCGGAGGACCTCAACCTGCCCAAGGGCTTTGAGAAGTTCCTCAAGTAATCGTGCTTGAGGGTGGGGTAAGCGCTGAGCTTGCCCCACCCTTGTGCTTTAAGGACGGTGGGAACCTGGGGGGCAGTTCCGCTGAGAGAGTGCAAGCGGCTCCCTACCTTTTACCCTGGGGGCTGGCGCGGTACATTGGGTGTAGTACCCGTCAGCTGAGAAGGAGCAGTACCGTGGTTGATTCCTACCTTCCCGAAGAAGAACTCAAGGCTTTTATTGCAACCCTGCCTACCCGCCGTCTGGCAGCCGGTGCTCTCATTCGAAATGAGGCTGGGCAAATGCTGGTTGTCAAGCCCAATTACAAGGACGGCTGGACGATCCCCGGTGGGACTGTCGAAGCCGGCGAGGCCCCCCAGGTCGGCTGCTTCCGGGAGGTTGCTGAGGAAGTTGGGCTTGACCTTGAACCTGGCCGTCTACTGGTGATTTTCCACGGACTCCAGATGGGGATCTGGGGCGACTCTACCTACTACATTTACGATGCCGGGGTGCTTCCGCCGGGGGCCGAGATTACTCTGCAAGAGGAGGAGCTCACCGGCTACGAGTGGGTTGCCCCTGAAGACCTGGACCAATATTTTGGGCCCAGGCACGCCCACCGCCTGAGGGAAGCCTACCGGGCCCTTCAAACCGGGGCCGTCTACGAGTTCTCAAGCCAAGGCAACTAGCCCATAGTTCACCCACCATCGTCAAGGACTTCAAGGTATGACAGATTCCCCGTTTGAACCTGGCTCCCAGCTCTCCAACCTCTACTGGGTGCGGGTTCGTATTGCCATGGACGGGCAGACTGATAACTGGGCCCAGCTGGTCCCCGGCCATTACCGTGCCCTGATGGGTGAGGATTACGATGATGTTGGCCCTACCGGGGCACATACAGCTGAACCGGCTGACCTGGAGCAGCAGATACGCCAGCAACTTGATGAGCTTATTGGGGCAATCCGGGAGCAGGCCAGTAAGAACCGGGATGAGTACACCGCAGAAGACCTCAACCAGGTTGAAGAGCTGGCTGCTGATCCCCAAAAGTTTGACGACCTCATTCAGAAAATTGTGGAGGTCGGCCACGAAGAGTTAGAAGCTGAACAGGGGAGTGCCAGCACCCTGGCTTCACCGGTTCCTGAGGAAGAACCAGCTGTAGCAGCGTCCGCACATGAACTGGACGAGCCGGCTGAGCCAGGCTGGGACCTTACCACCGATTTGCCTGTGCTCTTATCGAGTATGCAGGAGGTGAGCGTCTACGAAACCCAGCCGGGCCGGGCCCAGGTTTACCTGCTCTGCCAGTGGGAGCTGGGGCCAGGACGTCCGGAGCGCCTCACCGCCGTGACCACAGACCGGCAGGGAAGCCTGAGCCTGGGCCGTCCCCTGGATCATGTTTTGGCTGAAATGACTGACTACCTGCCTGGCCTCAGCGAACGCATGGTTGTCGATGGGCCAGCCTTCGAGCACCTCGCTACCTTCTCGCAGGGAACCGACAGCATGACGCTTGACCCCCAGGGAAACAGTGCAGCCTTAGTCGAGTTATCCATGACTGACCTTCCTGCCTACCTGCATGAGGATCTTATGCACGGGCCGGTGGAGGCCGCTCCGGCAGATAGGGGCTGGTCGCTCATCAGCGCAGACCCGGCTACCCTTGCCCACCTGCTTGAGGTCATGAACGTCTCAGCTATTGTGGTTGAACAAACCCTGTGGTCCCAGAACCTTACCTTTATTGTGCCGGCCGATGAGACGGGGCCGGAGGCAGGCAGCGTCACCGAGTGGATGAACCGGGTCATGGGAACCCCTGATACCACCCTGGTCGGCACGATTTTGACCTTTAGCTGGGGTCCTGAAGCTAAGCAGCTTGGACCGATTTTTCCCTCCCAGTCTGAGGCTGGAGACGAGCTATGGATGCTGCCCGGCGTCCTCCCTGAACCCCGCCAGACCCAGCGTACCGGGGAGGACCTAGAGCAATTAGTGTGGCTCTACGGACTGGGAGAGCAGGCAGCTAACCGGTTTGAGAACTACGTCCGTGATACCTACAGCGTGGACGCCCTTGAATCTGCCCTCCAGGCCCTCGACTTACCCCAGGAGCTGCTGCAGGTAGTCAACCGGAAAGTCGAGATGGAATCCTTGGCTGGCTACCAGAGATTTGAGCCTGAGACCGGTAGCCTGGGCCGCCTCAAAGAGAGCCTGGAAGCTTACCCGAATGGGGAAGATACCCTCTCTCATATGAGCCGTGAGCTGCGTAAACGCCCCTGGCTGATTGCTGCGGACGGGGCCGCCCAGCTGGGTGTCTCAGGTGCCCTTGCCCTGTGGGCAGCTAGGCGGGTAGCCAAGGGCCAGTCTGGGACTGCCGCTATGGTGGCTGCCGCAACCCTGGGCGCAACAGGGGCGGCCGAACTGGCCCTGGCCCGCTTCTACCAGAAGCTACGGGAGAGGCAAGAACCTGGTGAAACCATTCAGGGGCCGGGGATCCACCACGGGCAGCTCTCCATTACCCAGGAAATCCGGGCCCAAATGTCAGCTAACCGGTCAGCTGATACCTCAGAGCAGAAAAGCCCAGCCTCTCCGGTGCCCAGCAGGGTTCGCCAACTGGGTCGGAGTCTTAGCCGTCAGGTGAGCCAGAAGGCTAAGGAAGGCTACACCCGCTTCTTCGGAACGGACTAGGCCTCTTACATCACCTCATATGTCTAAATCTCAGCCGTCCGGGGGAGTGAAAACCCGGGCGGCTGGGGTACATTGGTGAGGTGGCCCGACAGCGTTTTTCCTTCTCACAGATAGACCCCCACTGGGAGCGTCCGACCCCGCCCCCTGCGTCCTTAAGAAAAGATGTGGTGGGGTGGCTTCTTGTTCTGGGAGTTACCCTCCTCTTGAACGCCACCTACCATTCAGGGGGCTTCTACGGTAGCTCTTTAGCTGATATTGTCAAATCCTATTTCGTGGCCGCGGCCATGACCTTACCCTTGATTTGGCGCCGCAGGTTCCCCCTGACCATGATGGTCGTGGCAACCCTGCTCTTTTTTTCCTTGAGCTATATTTCGGAGCTGGCAGGGGTTACCCTCACTTACCAGCTGTCCTATTTTGCGGTGCTCTATGCGGGAATAGCCTGGGGTAAAAACCGGCAGTTGACTTGGGTAACCTATGCTCTGATCTGCCTGTTTTCAGCTGTGAGTGTGGTGATTTATTGGGTCACAACTGATTCTTACCTGCAGATGAGCGGGGTGGAAGAATACTCAGGTGGTCTCTTCGACCAGGCAGCAGCCTTCTACATCATGAACATGGTGACCAATATCTTCTACTTCGGCTGTGCTGCCATTATGGGGCGCACAGCCTGGAACCAGGCCTATCAGCGTACCGTCCTGGCAGCCCAGGCCCACCAACTGGAGAAGCAGGCTGAGCAGATGGCTGAGGACGCGGTAACCCGGGACCGCTTGCGGATTGCCCGGGAGCTCCACGATTCAGTGGGCCACCATGTGACCTCCATGGGGATCCAGGCAGCAGCTGCCCGTCGGGCCCTGGCCAAGAAACCCGAGCTGGCTGGGGAGCCGTTAGCTAATATTGAAAAACTGGCCCGTTCCTCTGTGACCGAAATGAAGAATCTGATTCGGGTGCTTCGCGCCCCAGGGGAAGCTGAACTAGGGACAGGCTCCGCCAAAGAACCGCAAATTGCCGATATATTTACCCTGGCAAGCCAGGTTCAGGCAGCAGGGATCGATGCAAGCGTGCAGGTCAGTGATGAAGACCTTGCCCGCCTCAGCCAGCTCCAGCAAGGAACCCAGCTGTCGATTTACCGGATGGCCCAAGAGGCCTTGACCAACGTACGGAAGCATTCTACAGCCCAACAGACCCTGCTTGTCCTGAGAACAGGCGGGGATCCCGGCAGGTACTGGGGGGAACTTGAGGTTACCGACAACGGCTCCAAGACCGGAGGAAAAGAAGGGGAAGAATACCTACCTGACCCTGGTAAACAGGGCTATGGCTTGCAAGGGATCCGGGAACGGGCAGCTGCCCTGGGCGGTACCTGCTGGGTAGGACGCCGCCGCGGTACCCCCGGCTGGAAGGTGCAGGTCCGCTTTCCTATCGGCGATAACGACACTATCCACCCCACCCTGAAGAAGGCACTATGACTATCAAAGTTCTCCTGGCCGATGACCAGGACATGGTTCGCTCCGGCTTTGCCCTCATTCTCTCGATGGAAGAGGACATTGAGGTCGTCGGCCAGGCCCGCAACGGGGCTGAAGCCCTTGAGCTGGCGCTCGCTACCCGCCCGGACGTCGTCCTCATGGACGTGCAAATGCCCGTAATGGACGGAATCACCGCCACCTCCTCCTTGACCGACCAACTGCCAGGAACCGCCGTCCTGATTCTTACGACCTTTGACCGGGAGGACTACCTCTTTGCCGCCCTCACAGCCGGGGCAAGCGGTTTCTTGCTCAAAACCTCGGACGCCGACGAACTGGTTGAAGCAATCCGCAAGGTGGCAAACGGGCTAGCTCTGCTCTCACCTGAAATGACCCTGCCCTTGATTGCCCGTTTTGTTGAGCAAGCCAAGGGGCAGGACGCCGCCACCCCAGGTGCTGGCTTAGGCCAAGGAGAGCCCGGGGCAGGGCAGGCTACTGCCGGCCTAAGCCCGGAAGATGCATTTGCCCTGGGGTCCTTGACCCCCAGGGAGCGGGAGACCCTTGAACTGCTGGCCCAGGGGCTGACCAACGCGGAAATTGCAGAAAAACTTTTTCTGGGAGCTGCAACCGTCAAAACTCACGTCTCGAACATCCTGGCCAAAACCCACAGCCGGGACCGGGTTGGCGCAGTCATCTTTGCCCACCGGGTTGGCCTTGCAGGAGGGTAGACCCCGCTGATGTAATTCCCCCGCCAGACTCAGTCTGGCGGGGGAAGTCTTTAAAGCCCGGTGTGCCTAGGCTAGAAGCACACCACAGTGATGAGGAGGACGCTTTGACAGATTCTCGCAGAATCGAAGTTCAGGGGCTGACTAAAGTCTATGGTTCGGGTAGCAGTGCTACACCGGCCGTAGAGGACGTCAGTTTCACCGTTGAGCCAGGGGCCATGACCGGCTTTCTCGGGGCCAACGGTGCCGGTAAAACCACTACGATGCGGATGCTGATGGGCCTGCTGGAGCCTACCGCCGGGCAGGTGCTCTACGGGGGCCGCCCCATCACGTCTGCCGATAGGGCCCGCTTCGGATACATGCCCGAAGAACGGGGCCTCTACCCCAAGCAGGCGATTGTGGCCCAGCTGATCTACCTGGGCCAACTACGGGGTATGAGTGCGGCAGCTGCCCGCGATATTGCAACTGAGCACCTGACTGCCCTGGGGCTAGGGGAGCGACTTAACGATAAGCTCGAATCTCTTTCTCTGGGTAACCAGCAGCGGGTGCAGATTGTCGCTTCGATACTGCACCAGCCCACCGCCCTGATTCTCGATGAGCCCTTCTCAGGCCTTGACCCTCAGGCTGTAGACACCATGGTATCTATGCTGCGAGATCTCATGCGCTCAGGTGTTCCCATTCTCTTCTCCTCCCACCAGCTCGATTTAGTCGATCGGCTCTGTGACCGCGTCGTGATTTTGCACGGAGGTACAGTACGGGCTGAGGGGAGTGCCAGGCAGCTTCGCGAGGCAGGAACCCCGCGCTACTTCTACCGGGGAGGGGCGGACGCAGCCTGGCTGCGCACCCTGCCAGGGATCACGGTTCTTGATGTGTCCGGCACCGAGGCCCTGATTGAACTTGCCCCCGGCGCTGACCTAGCTGCCGTCCGCCAGCAAATTTTCAGCACCGGCCTCAACCATGACATCCACGAGTTCTCCCGCCAGCTTCCCACCCTCGGCGACATCTACCGAAAGGTCACCGGCCAATGAACACCACTCCAAAGACCGCCTGGCAAATCGTTGCCACCCGAGAAATCATGGTCAAGCTGCGCGATAAATCCTTCATTGGCGGAACCATTTTCTCGGTGGTCATCATCTTGGCCGCAATCCTCATACCCTACTTCCTCAACTCTGGTACCACCGAATACACCATCGCCTCAAACGGCGACCGGGCTTCTTCGCTGATTGCCGCAGCAGATGCAGCGAGCGATGACGAAACCAGCTATACCGCCACCCAGGTTGACAGCGCGGACGCCGCCCGCACCCTCGTAGCCGACGGGGACGCGGACGCCTACCTCACCACCTCAGACCAGGGGTGGGAGATTGTCTTTGACTCATCCGTAAACCGCAGTATTGTCGATGATCTCAGCGGGGTCATTAGCTCCACTATCACAGCTGAAAATGCAGCGGCAGCCGGTATTGACCTTGAGGCCCTCACCGTCGGCACCCAGGTGGCCACCAGCGTCCTGACCGGGGACGATAACACGGGACTGGCCTTCCTCATTGCCATGGTCTTTGCCATGATTTTTTACATGACAACCCTTCTCTTTGGTGTTGCCATTGCAAACTCAGTTGTCGAAGAAAAACAAAACCGTATCGTTGAAATCATTGCTACCGCTATACCGCTGAGCCAGCTGCTGACCGGAAAGATTGTCGGTAATATCGTCCTGGCCGCCCTTCAGGTTGCGGTCTACGCTCTTGCTGGACTTATCGGTATGCAGGTCACTGGATCAGCTGCAGACTTGGGTTGGATACTGCCATCAGCCGGTTGGTTTGCCGCCTTCTACGTGGCAGGATTTGCCGCCATCGCCACTATCTGGGCAGCCGTTGGCGCTATGGCCGCCCGCACCGAAGACGTTGCTAATCTTTCCAATCCCATCACCATGGTGCTGATTGCTGCCCTCTTCGCCGGTATCTATGCCAGTGACCACTGGCTTACCCTGCTTTCCTATGTGCCCGTGCTTTCCTCCATCGCCATGCCCCGCCGCCTCCTCCTTGAGGACATCGCCGTGTGGGAGCCGGTGCTCGCTCTGGCCCTCACCCTTGCTGCTGCCGTCCTGCTAACCCGGCTGGGGGCCCGCATTTACCGGGCCAACATTATGCGCGGCGGCACTTCTGTGGGCTGGAAGCAGGCCCTTAAGAAATAAATACGGTCAGTTTGCTCACAACACGCTAGCTGCCCGGCTCGTAACCCTAGATTAAGCGGGGCGGAGCTGGCATACTTGACGGGTACTCGATTTTTCCCGGCCCCTCTCATCCGGGAGAAATTGTGTCCGCAGGGGTTGAAGGACGGCCCGCCCCACGAGCCGGATCTCGACCTCAAACATGTATAGAAAACAGGAGAAACCACTACAGTGGCTGTTAAAATTCGTCTGAAGCGTTTCGGTAAAATCCGCGATCCCCGCTACCGTGTTGTAGTAGCTGACTCACGCACCAAGCGTGACGGTAAGGCTATCGAGGAAATCGGCATTTACCACCCGACCGAAAACCCCTCACGCATCGAGATCAACTCAGAGCGTGCCCAGTACTGGCTGTCAGTTGGCGCCCAGCCCACCGAGCAGGTAGCTGCTCTGCTGAAGCTGACCGGTGACCTGGCTGCTGCCAAGGGTGAAAAGGCTGAGTCAACCGTTAAGCCCGTTGACGCCAAGCCCGAGTTCGTTGTTCCCGAAAAGGGTTCGGTCATCCTCCCTGAGGCCATCACCCCCAAGGGTGAAGACAAGGCTGAAGAGGCTGCTGAAGAAGCTCCCGCAGAAGAGGCTGCTGAAGAAGCAGCTTCTGAGGAAGCAGCTGAGTAATCATGTTGGCAGACGCTCTCGAACACCTCGTTCGGGGTATTGTCGATAACCCGGACGACGTGGTAGTCCGCTCAAAGCCGGGCCGCCGCGGGGAGACTCTGGAAGTCCGTGTTAACCCAGCTGACCTGGGTCGTGTGATTGGCCGCTCTGGCCGCACCGCCAAGTCCATCCGCACCGTGGTCAACGCCATCAACGGCGGCGACCATGTGCGCGTAGACGTCATTGACACGGACAAGCGACGCTAACTGAATACTTCTCAAGAGGCCCCTACCGCTTACGAGCTGTAGGGGCCATCTTGTATCTTCCCACCGGCGTCCGCAAAACCCGGTAAAGTTAGACCCAAGCCCCACACGTCACCACCCCAAGGAGAACCCATGCAGGTTCTAGTTGCCCGCATCGGCAAGCCCCACGGCATCCGCGGCGAAGTCACCGTCCAGCTCTTCACCGACGCCCCCGAAGAACGCTTCGCTCCCGGATCCGTCCTCGACATCGAAAACTTCAACCCCGCAAGCCCCGCAGGTTCAATCGCCCCCGCCGGCACCCTCACCGTCAAAAAATCCCGTTGGAACAAGAAAATCCTGGTCGTAGCCTTCGAACAAGTCACCAACCGCAACCAGGCCGAAGAACTCCGCGACACCCGCCTCACCTTTGACTCTGCTAATGAAGCAGAAACCGAGAGCGATGACGAGGGCTACTATGAGCATGAGCTCCTTGACCTGCCGGTCTACCTAGCCTCCGAGATTAAGGACGGCTACCTACCTGAAGAGCCCATTGCCATCGTCACCGGCCTGCAGACCATGCCCACCCAGGACCTTCTGGTTCTGGAATACACCGCAGACGGTGAAGAAGTTATGATTCCCTTCGTGGAAGAGCTCGTCCCGGCCATCGATACCGAGGAGGGCTACATTATCATCAACCCGCCCGCCGGCCTGCTCGAACTCAATAGCGATGAAGACGACGAATCTGACCCCGAGAGCGAGCAGGGCTAAACCCCATGCGCTTTGATGTCATCACCATCTTCCCCGAATACCTGGCCCCCCTCGAACTATCCCTCATGGGCAAGGCCCGCGAATCAGGCAAGGTTGACCTGCACCTGACCAACCTGCGGGACTTTGCCTTTGACCGGCATAAAACCGTTGATGATACCCCCTACGGCGGGGGAGCGGGCATGGTCATGAAACCCGAACCCTGGGGCCTGGCCCTGGACCAGGCCCTGGCTGCCTCACCGGCGTCCGCACGGGCAGACGGGAAAAAGCCCCTACTGATTGTGCCCTCACCGGCCGGTGCAGTCTTCAACCAGCAGCTGGCCTACGACCTGGCCGAAGAAGAACACATCGTCTTCGCTCCGGCCCGCTATGAAGGTATTGATGAGCGCGTGCTGGACTGGGCCGAAACCGAGTTCAGGGTGATGCCAGTATCCATCGGTGACTATGTGCTCTACGGGGGCGAGGTGGCCGTGATGGTCATGATTGAGGCCATTACCCGCCTGATACCCGGCGCGATGGGCAACCCCGAGTCCCTGGCCGAAGAATCCCACACCGGTGGCTTGCTGGAATACCCGGTCTACACCAAGCCAGCCACCTGGCGCGACCAGGAGGTGCCGTCCGTCCTTCTTTCTGGCAACCACGGGGCCATTGCCCGCTGGCGCCGCGACGAGCAAATCAAGCGCACCTTTACCCGCCGACCCGACATGGTCAAGTCCTACCCCGCTGAAAACTGGGACAAAAAAGACCGCAAGCTCCTACAGGAGCTGCACACCGAGCAAAAAGCTGCCCGCCAGGCGGCAGCCCAGAGCGAATTAGCAGAGTAGCTCACCTAAAGTAGGTAAGCTCACATTTAAGTTCAGGACGCCCGCCGCCACACCCCTGGTGCAGGCGGGTTTTCTGTGGGATAATTTTTCTTTGTGTTCGTGTTGGGCACGCCCCTGCCGCAGGGGGAAGAGCGACCAGCAACAACACGGACCACCGGTACCTAAAGATGGTTCCGGTGAGACAAACTTACTCGTAGACAGCACCGGTCTGGCTTCGTGAGAAGCCCTCAGACACTGCCTACGCGAAACACGAATATGTTTGACCTGCGGCAGAGATATTCACGGAGAAACTCAATGCAGACTCTTGACTTCATTGACAACAAGTCACTTCGCAACGACATCCCCGAGTTCGGCCCCGGCGACACCCTGAACGTCCACGTCAACATTGTTGAAGGTAACCGCAGCCGTGTCCAGGTCTTCAAGGGCTTCGTTGTTGGCCGTCAGGGCGCTGGCGTCCGCGAAACCTTCACCGTCCGCAAGGTTTCCTTCGGTGTTGGCGTAGAGCGTACCTTCCCCGTACACTCACCCGTCATCGAAAAGATTGAGGTTGTCACCCGCGGTGACGTCCGCCGTGCAAAGCTCTACTACATGCGCGACCGCCACGGCAAGGCTGCTCGTATCCGCGAGAAGCGCGAAGCCTAAGCCATATAGGTTTATTCGGCTTTCAATGGACGCAGGCACAACCGCCGAATCCGCTGAGACAAGGCGCCAACCCTTCTTGAAGGGGTGGCGCCTTGTTGCAGTTGCCGCAGCCCTTGCTGTCAGCCTGCTGGTCCTCATCAGGGCCTTCTGGGTGGACGTTTACTACATCCCCTCGGGGTCAATGCAGCCTACCTTTGAACCGGGCGATCGGATCCTGGTATCGAAACTAGACCGCACACCCGAGCGGGGGAGCGTCGTCGTCTTTGATGGCATGGGTTCCTTCGCCCCCTACCAGTCGGGAAGTCCCTGGGTAAGAGATCCGGTGGGGACGGCAGGGCAGTGGCTTGGGCTGACAGGGTCAGGGTCAGATACCGTCTACATCAAGCGAGTGATCGGACTTGAAGGGGATACCGTTGAATGCTGTGACGCCGACGGCTACCTACTGGTCAACGGCCAAAAACTTGAAGAGTCCTACCTCTTTTCAGGCAACGCCCCGAGTGAGCAATCCTTCTCCGTGACGGTGCCTGCAGGCCGCATGTGGGTCATGGGCGATCACCGATCAGAGTCTGTAGATTCTAGGGCTCTCCTAGGGGCACCCGGTGGTGGGCTCATCCGCACCGACCGAATCATTGGAACCCCGGTTGCTACCCTCTGGCCCCTGACCCGGGCAGGCTAAACCCAACCTATCGCGTCCTCAGACGATTCGCAGACAACCAAACTAAACTTAAGCAGTAGAAACCAACCCCGGAAAGGCCGCTATGGAGCACCAGAACCCTGAACCTATCGAGAACACTCAGGACGAGGACCAGGAGCAAGAGAAGCCGCGTGGCGGTAAGCGCCGCCGCGAGAACGGCATTGTGAAAGAATATGCCCTGATTCTTCTCTATGCAGTGCTCATTGCTTTCCTGCTGAAGACCTTTGTGGTTCGTGGTTTCTACATTCCGTCAAGCTCGATGGAAGATACCCTACAGATCAATGATCGGGTCTTCGTCAATATCGCAGGCTCCCTCTTTGGGGAGGCTGAGCGCGGCGACATCGTTGTATTCAAGGACACGAAGGGGTGGATGCCTGTTTCCTCCACCACGAACCCGGTTCAAGATGTTCTGTCCTTCGTGGGCGTCATGCCCGATAGTTCGTCAAACTACCTGGTCAAGCGTGTGATCGGGGTTGGCGGTGACCATGTGGTGGGTACCGCTGATGGCCGGATCCTGGTCAATGGTGTTGAGCTGAATGAAACCTACCTGAAGCCGGGTGTTTTGCCCACCGAGCTTGCCTTTGACGTGATTGTGCCCCAGAACTCCTACTTCGTAATGGGCGATAACCGCGCTAACTCTGCTGACTCCCGCTACCACATTGAAACCGCCACCGAGTTCATCAACGATGCGGACGTCGTCGGTGAGGTATTCGTGGTTGCCTGGCCGCTGGACAGCTTCACTTTTGTTCAGCAGCCCGATGATGTTTTTGCGAACGTGCCGGATACTGAAGAGTAATGCCCTCTCCGGTTGAATTCGCTGATTTCAGCGTTGAGACAAGTCTCTTTGAACGAGGCTTTTCCTTGGTTGCAGGTATGGATGAAGTGGGTCGGGGCCCTCTTGCTGGCCCAGCTACCGTCGGTGTTGCTGTTGTAACCCCTAAGACCCAGCTGGACATTGACGGACTGATTGATTCAAAGGCCCTGACCGAGAAAAAACGCCTGGCCATGGCACCGTTGGTGCGGGACTGGGTGCCCACAGCAGTTGCAAGTTCGAGCCCGGCTGAAATTGATGCCCTGGGAATCACCCTGGCACTGAGATTAGCTGGCCAGCGGGCCCTGGCCCAGGTAGCTGCCCTGGGGGTCTTTCCGGACGCCGTCCTTCTGGACGGGAAGCACGACTGGCTCACTCCGCCGGAGGCTGCCCTCTTTTCGGATGACGGCCCCGCGGAGGCTCTCTACTCTGAGCTGGTGCAAGAGGCCTGGGCTGATTCTGACAGCCCGGCTGGCTGGTTTGGCCCCGTCCAGATGGAAATTAAGGGTGACTACCGGTGCGCGTCGATTGCTGCAGCCTCGGTGGTTGCTAAGGTTGACCGGGATGCCCAGATGGAGCGGCTCCATGAGCTTGTGCCCGCCTACGAGTGGGCGAAGAATAAGGGGTACGGGTCAGCTGCCCACCGGCAGGCGATTACGCTGCTGGGGCCGAGCCCTTACCACCGTTTGAGCTGGTCGCTACCGGCGACAGCAGAGCAGATACAGCAGGCCTATGTGGCCCGTTTGGAGGATGACCTTGTCTAGCGAAGACCTCGATAACTACGAGTCCGGTGCCCAACTTGCCCTGTATGAGGAGTACAAGCGGGTTGCTGAACTTTTTACCTTCATTGTAGAAACAGACCGCCGCTTCTATCTGGCTAATCAGGTGCAGGTTACCCCGCGCACAGCAGATGGTTCTCTCTATTTTGAAGTTGAGATGCAAGACGTGTGGGTGTGGGATATTTTCCGCTCGTCTCGTTTCGTGAAAAATGTTCGTGTTTATTCCGTCAAGGACGTGAATGTTGAAGAACGTACTGCAGCTGAGGACTTTGTGGTGCCCAGTATGAATGATTTTGATCCGCCTGCTGACTCACAATAGCAAGGACGGATGCCGCCGCCCCGGGTTCGCCCCGGGGCGGTTTTTTGTGGGTGGGGGAGTCGGTAACAGCTTGTAGTGCTGTCGTCATAGAGGGGCAAGGATTCACCAATTGGTGAGATGTATAGCCAGGAAAGAGGGCGTGGCCTGGGTAAACAGTGGTGAAGGTGTTTGCACAGGTTCCTGGTGTCTTGGTATGGGGTAGGGTGCAGGGCCATGATGAGGAAACACCACAGAGTTATGAGCGATTGGAGTTTCCATGCATAGACCGGAACCACATTCCAACAGCACAACCAGTTCTAGTGCTGTTGGCCGCTGGGGCGAGGCCATGGCCTGCACTATTTTGCAGACCCGGGGTCTGACCCTCTTGCATCAGAACTGGCGGCCCCAGCCTGGTTCCAGGGGGACAGGGCTGAGAGGAGAGATTGATTGTGTCATGGTTGACCAGGACCAGACCTTAGTGTTTGTTGAGGTTAAAACCCGGACGGGCGAAGGCTTTGGTCATCCTCTTGAATCCATCACCCGGGAGAAGGGCAAGAAACTTCGCCAACTAGCCTACGCCTGGTGTTCGGAAAACACCGGCGAATACAGCGGGATCCGCATTGACGCAGTTGCTATTTGGGGAACCCCAGGCCGCTTTACCTTTGAACACCGGAAGGCGGTGGTGTAGAGGTGGGTTTTGCCCGGACCTACTCCGTTGCCCTTGTTGGCGTCACAGGCCATGTGATTGAGGTAGAAGCTGATATTTCAACGGCCCTACCTGGCTTCGTTTTGCTTGGTCTGCCTGACCATTCCCTGCAGGAATCCAAAGACCGGATCCGGTCAGCAGCCAAGAACACAGGAATTGGGCTGCCCCAGCAGAAGCTCACCGTGAACTTATCACCTAGCACCCTGCCTAAACGAGGCACGGCCTTTGATCTTGCGATGGTGGTAGCTGCCTTGCAAGCAGATGGTGAGTTGAAGCCGTCCGGAACCACAGTGTTTCTGGGGGAGGCAGGCCTTGACGGCAGTGTTAGGGAGGTAGCTGGTATTCTTCCTGCTGTCAAAGCTGCCGTGGACGCTGGCTATCAGCAGGTCGTTGTTCCCCGAGGTAATGCTGAGGAGGCCAAACTGGTGGTGGGGGCCGAAGTTATCGGGGTTTCCTGCCTGGCTGAGGTTTTTGCAGCCCTGGGGGCCAAAGATCCTGAGAAGCTGCGCCGACCAGCCCGTGAGCGTCCCCGGCCCGAACCTGCTGATGATGCTCTCACCCTGATTACCCCGGATATGGCTGATGTATCAGGCCAGCAGGAGGGCCGCCTAGCCCTGGAAATTGCGGCTGCTGGAGGCCACCACCTGCTCCTCAACGGCCCACCCGGTTCTGGTAAGACCATGCTGGCTGAACGGCTCACGAGCATTTTGCCTCCCTTGGATCCTGAGTCTGCCATGGAAGTTACAGCCATCCATTCCCTCTGTGCAGCTGGGGCCCCGCGCCGGGAGCTGATGACAGTTCCTCCCTTTGAAGCCCCCCACCATACAGCCAGTTCACCTGCCATTCTGGGCGGAGGCAGCGGGATCCCCAAACCCGGTTGCGTTTCTAAGGCCCACCGGGGCGTGCTCTTTCTCGATGAGGCTCCGGAGTTTAAACGAACGGTTCTCGATTCCCTCCGGCAACCTTTAGAAAGTGGGGAAATTATGATTGACCGATCTGCTTCCTCAGCGAGGTACCCGGCCCGGTTTCAACTGATTCTGGCAGCAAACCCCTGCCCCTGTGGCAACAATATCGGACGGGGCCTATCGTGTACCTGTTCAGCCCGGGAACGAAGGGCCTACTTTGGCAAGCTATCTGGGCCACTTTTAGACCGTATTGACCTTCAGCTCACCGTCCCCAAAGTCACCGCAACAGAATTGGCAGCTAGCGGAACCAATGAGTCATCTGCATCCATGAGGGAGCGGGTAGTACAAGCCCGCCAAGCCCAGCGGGACAGGCTTTCCCCATACGGGATTTCAACCAATGCAGAAACGAACGGAAAAATCCTGCGGGGTCCCCTCAAACTGGACGCCGCTTTGACCTCCTCACTTTCGGACGCCTTAGACCGCGGCACCCTAACTGCCCGGGGCTTTGACCGGGTGCTAAGGACGGCCTGGACCATGGCTGACCTGGATGGTAGCCCCAGCCCTTCGAAAGACCATCTTGACCTTGCCCTCTACTTCAGAAATCTCAGCACAGAAAGCCTGACCCTATGACTCTCCTACCACCACCAGACCTTGAGCCAATCCGCCGGGCCAGGGCTGAAATACTCCGAATCACTGACCCCCAAGATGCTGTAACCGCAGCCCTCATCCAGCTCTTTGGCCCACTTTCCACCGCAGACTACCTCACGGGCAGAACCACCCTGACACCAACTGTCCTGACCGCCGCTCTTGAATCGGCCCAAAGAGAAGATCCAAGGCTCCGCTCCTACCTCCTCCAGGGGATCACTGAACGCAAGGAACGGTGGCAAAGACGGCGGGGCGGAATCACTGCTGACCAAGACTTGGCACTGGCTAAGGCCTGCCAGGCCTGGCTAGTGGTACCAGAAGACCCGGACTGGCCAGCTGCCCTCAACGACCTGGCAGAGAAAACCCCCGTCGCTCTGTGGGGCAGGGGAGATCGCAGAAAACTAGCCACCTTGGCCTATCCCCAGTGCGTTGCCGTGGTCGGCTCCCGCGACATGACCGCCTACGGTAAGGCGGTAACAGGCCAGCTTGCCGGTGACCTCGCCCGGGCAGGAACCACCGTCATCTCCGGAGGAGCCTTCGGCATCGATGCGACCGCCCACACAGCAGCCCTGGCCCTCGGGACGGCACCAATTCCCACCCTTGCCTTCATGGCGGGGGGACTTGACCGCCTCTATCCCAAGAGCAACGAGCCCCTTCTACGGCAGGTCATCGACCAGGGCCTTGTACTCAGTGAGGTGCCCCTGGGGCAGAATCCCACCCGATACCGATTTCTAGACCGCAATCGGATGATAGCAGCGATAGCCCATAGCACAGTTGTGGTTGAAGCAAGGTGGAGGAGCGGGGCCCTCAACACAGCCCACTACGCCTTAGAAATGGGAAGGACCCTCTACGCCGTCCCGGGCCCCATCTTTTCCCCCAGTTCAGAGGGCTGCCACCGGCTCATTCGCGACGGCCTGGCCCAGCTCATCACCGATGCCCACCACATTTCACAGGGCAGGCTTGACCTCTCAGCCCCACCAGAGCAGAGTCTCTTCACACCACCGCAGGGGGAACAGGCCCTCATTGATTCACTCACAGAAGTCCAAAAACGGGTCTGGGACACCCTACCCCTCAGGGCCTGCGCTACGGTAGAAGCAGTCTCTGCTGATTCCTCGGTTCCAGCCCGGACCGTCATGATAGCCCTGACCCAGCTCAGCAGCCTCGGCTTAGCTGAAAACCAGGGGCAGGGGTGGAGAAAGGCCAAACCCACCCAGGGCTAGACCGGCTAGAATGAAACAAGACCATAGACCCTAGCCGGTGGCCTAGGAAACCTGGCGGCTTGAACCTAAAAGACTGAGGGGAGGTAGGCCAATGACACCACCGACGGCAGGGGAGAACCCCACTACCTTGAAAATTGGCCCCTCCGATATTTCTGAAGATAGGGAGCTGACCCTAGCCCTAGAGTCCTACCGGAGGTACCTCACCTATGAGCTCCACCGGTCCCCTGAAACCATCCGCTCCTATCAGTCAGACCTCAAGGACTTTTTCGGTTTTGCCCGAAGACGGGGAATAACCCATCTGACCCAGGTCGATCTTGAACTACTTCGAGCCTGGCTGGCCCAACTCCACCGGCACCAAGCAGCCCGATCCTCGATAGCCCGCCGGACCTCGTCCTTACGGACCTTTTTTGCCTGGGCTGAGGACGAAGAGCTGATTCCCCATAACCCGGCCCTCAAACTCACCACCCCCAAAAAGGAAAAGCACCTGCCGGACGTCCTCAGCCAGGCTCACATGCACCAGCTCCAGGCAACCCTTGCCCAAGCACTGGCAGAAGACCCCACCAACCCCAGGCTGCTTCGGCTCAACGCAACCCTTGAAGTGCTCTACTCAACGGGCTTACGCATCTCTGAACTCTGCAACCTGGACCTTACCAGCATTGATAGAACTAACCTCACCGTCAGAGTAATCGGTAAGGGAAACAAGGAACGTATCATTCCCATCGGCCAACCGGCCCTCAAAGCCCTTAACCGGTGGGTCAGCCGGGGACGGCCCCAATGGCTACCGGCAGCAGGCTCAGAAACAAGCCCCCGCCCCAGTCCCCAACATGCCCTCTTTCTTGGCCCCCGAGGCAAACGGGCAAACCCCCGCCAAATCAGGCAGGATCTCACCCTCCTGCTCTCCACCCTGTCCGATACCACCGCAACCGGGGCCCACGTCTTCCGCCACACAGCAGCCACCCACATGGTAGACGGCGGGGCTGATATCCGTGCAGTCCAGGAGTTCCTTGGCCACAGCTCCCTGGCAACAACCCAGGTCTACACCCACGTCTCCGTAGAACGTCTGGCTGCAGCCTACCACAGGGCCCACCCCCGGGCCTGATGAAGGTACACCCCGTAGAATAGAAGCACGATGAAAGCAGCTTCGCAGACCAATCCTAACCACCCCCGGGCCGACCACACCGGGGGCTACATTTTCCTGCACGCTTCACCTGCAGCCCTCACCAGCCACCTCGAATGGGCCCTAGATGCAGTAGTAGGGCAGGGGCCACCCCTCTTGTGGAAACCCCAACACCACCTGCCCGGCCACCTCTGCACTGACCTCCTCTGGGAAGGACCAGCAGGCACAGCCGCCCGCATAGCATCAGCCCTCCGCCCCGTCGGCTCCACCTACTTCGAAATCACTGAAGGGGCAACAGCCAGCAGCGATGCCCTCCGCATTATGCATACCCCTAACCTGGGAATCTGCACTGTTACCGTAGATAGGCAAGGCAATTTCACCGTAACCGAAGACCGCATCAAATACGCCTTCGAACAAGCAGCAGGTAACTACCAGGAACTGTACCGACAGTTCTCTCTGGCCTTGGGAGAACCCTGGGATGAAGAACTAGAACCCTTCCGCCTCTCCCACCCAGGGCAGTCCACCGGCACCGTCCGGCGGGCACCTTCATAAAAGAAGACCTCCCTCCCCGAACCAAGGGAAGGAGGTCACATGGCTCTAGCGGTCAAACACCTTAGCTCTCAACACTCTTGAAAGCAGCTACCGCATTATGGCCACCAAAACCGAAGGAATTGGAAACAGCAGCAATCTCACCGGAAGGGAGATCCCGAGCATCGGTCACAATATCGAGATCAATCTCGGGGTCCTTCTCCTGCAGGTTAATGGTGCAAGGAGCCTTCCGATGGTAGAGGGCCAGGACGGTCAGAACAGCCTCCAGGGCACCAGCAGCACCGAGAAGATGGCCGGTCATAGACTTGGTCGCTGAAACAGCTACCTTGCCGGTGTGATCCCCAAAGACTTCGCGCAGGGCCAGGGACTCAGGGATGTCGCCTACCGGGGTAGAGGTCGCGTGAGCATTCACATGGACGACCTGCTCAGGTGAAATACCACCGTCAGCAAGGGCTTCACGCAAGGCGCGAGTCGCCCCGAGCGCTGCCGGATCAGGAGCGGTGATGTGGTGGGCGTCGGCTGAGACACCGGTACCGGCTAGTTCAGCATAGATACGGGCGCCACGGGCCTTAGCATGTTCCTCAGACTCAAGCACCAGGGCCGCACCACCTTCACCCATGACAAAGCCATCACGGCCAGTATCGTAGGGACGGGAGGCCCCCTGCGGGTCATCGTTGCGGGTCGACAGGGCCTGCATCTTCGCAAAAGCCCCGATAGTCATGGGGTGAATCGCAGCCTCAGAACCACCAGCAATAACAACATCAGCCTTGCCGGAGCGGATCAACATCAGACCAAGCTCCAAAGCCTCAGTAGAAGAAGCACAGGCAGAGACAACAGTCTGGGCAGAGCCCCGGGCCTTCAAATTCATGGAAACAGCTGCCGCGTTAGAATTGGGCATCAGCATGGGCACGGTCATGGGCAGCATACGACGGGGACCTTTCTCCCGCAAAGTATCCCAGGCGTCCAAAAGCGTCCAGACACCGCCAATACCGGTACCAAATGCAACTGCGGTACGCAGCGGGTCACACTCATCAGCAGCTTCAGCATCGGGGCCGCTGAAGCCAGCGTCCTCCCAGGCCTCCCGGGCAGCTGCCAAGGCCAACTGGCCCGAAGGATCAAGACGCTTAGCTTCAACCTTAGACACCCGTCCGGTCTCCACCGCATCCTGGGCAACCCGGCCAGCAATTGAAACCGGAAGGTCATATTCACTGACCCAGGGCTCATCAATGGTGCTGATTCCAGAGACACCAGCCAAAGCATTCTGCCAGGTGGTTGGAACGTCGGCACCAATCGGGGTAATAGCTCCTAGGCCGGTCACCACAACTTTTCGAGTCATCTTAATCCTTCATGAATACTGAGGGGGTGAAAGAAAAAAGGAGGTTGGACACGAACCAGTGCGTGCCCAACCTTTTTCAACGCTCTTTAGGCGTTAGCAATGAAGTTAACTGCATCGCCGACGGTCTTGAGGTTCTTGACCTCTTCGTCGGGAATGGTGACGCCGAACTTCTCTTCAGCGTTCACCACGATGGTCATCATGGAGATGGAGTCGATATCGAGGTCCTCAGTGAAGGACTTGTCGAGCTGAACGTCAGCTACCTCAACGCCGGTCTCTTCGTTTACGATTTCTGCAAGACCTGCGAGGATCTCGTTCTGATCTGCCATGTTGGCTCCTTTATCACGGTAGGGCGACCTGGGCCGCTGTCTGACTACTGCTCCGGCCTGAAACCGGACCAGGGCTAAATATATCTCAGCTCTTGTGGAGCATTAGCCTCCACACATGAGTGTAGACCCTCACCAGGGCTAACTGTAGTTCTGACGCCCCAAATTTTTGAAATAAATCTTACATTTTTCAAAATAATTGGGGACGCCCGGGGGAGGGAAACAGGTTAGGGGAGTTTGACCACCTGGGCAGCATAGGCCAGGCCAGCGCCAAAACCAATCTGCAGGGCAAACTTGCCAGAAAGCTGCGGATTATCCT
The DNA here is from genome assembly GCF_049068285.1 of Rothia nasimurium. GTDB lineage: Bacteria > Actinomycetota > Actinomycetes > Actinomycetales > Micrococcaceae > Rothia > Rothia nasimurium_I. The sequence continues at coordinate 278,240 of NZ_JBLKPV010000001.1, forward strand.
TAAGCAGCTGGTGGGCCGCCAGGGGTACAGAGGCAGCAGAGGTGTTACCAGCACATTCAATATCGCGGGCAACAAGTACTGACTCGGGTAGCTTCAGGGTCTTGACCATCTGGTCAATGATTCGCATATTGGCCTGGTGGGTCACCAGGGCACCCAAATCTTCTGCGGTGAGGCCAGCAGCGTCTAGGGCCTGCTGGGCGACCTTTGCCATTTCCCAGACCGCCCAGCGGAAGACGGTCTGGCCGTCCTGGCGCAGGGTGGGCCACAGCTTCTCGCCCTCCTGGACAGGGTTGGCGACAAAGTCCCGGTTGCGGATATCCAACAGGGAGTGGGTCATGCCAACTGCCCCCCAGCGCTCGCCGTCCGAACCCCAAATGGTGGGGCCGATGCCGGGCTCGTCCGAGACGCCAACGACGGCCGCCCCGGCACCGTCCCCAAGCAGGAAGGAGATAGTGCGTTCGGTGTTATCAATGAAATCTGACAGTTTCTCGACACCAATGACCAGTACCTTCTGGGCGGTACCGGAACGGACTAGGGCATCAGCCTGGGCAATGCCGTAGCAGAAGCCGGCGCAGGCGGCGGAAATGTCATAGGCCGGGGCTTTTGACCCGACTGCTTCGGCCACCAGGGTGGCCAGGGCGGGGGTGGCGTAGGGGTGGGAGATAGTTGCCACAATGACGGCATCCAGCTCTTCACCACTGACTCCAGAGGCTGCCAGGGCGTCCTGGGCTGCACCTACAGCTAGGTCGGTGACGGAAATCTTGTCTGAGGCCCGGTGGCGGGTTTTGATGCCGGTGCGCTGAACAATCCATTCATCGGATGAGTCAATGGGGCCGGCGATATCATCGTTGGTCACCAGAAGGTCTGGGCGGGCAGCGCCGTAGCCCAAAATCTTTGAGCAACGGTTGAACTCAACCTGCTTGAGGGTCGTCATGAGTGGTCTTTCCTTGGAATTTAGGCTTTAGTTGGTCAGAGCGTCGAGGTCGGCGGGGGAGTTGATGGCTGAACCGGGAACCCCCTTCAGGGCTCGCTTGGCCAGGCCGATAAGGGTGCCTGCGGGGGCAACTTCAATGATGTGGTCCAGGCCGAGTTTGCCCATGGTTGCCATGCATAGATCCCAGCGGACGGGGCGGGTCACCTGGGCCACCAGGGAGTCAAGAGCAGCCTGGCCGTTGGCTACGGGCTGACCATCGTAGTTTGAGAGCAAGGACGCAGTCGGCTCACCTGGTGTGAGGCCAGCAGCAAATTCACTCAGGGGGCCCTGGGCATCGGCCATGTACTGGGTATGGAAGGCGCCAGCTACCTTTAGGGGAATCACCCGGGTTTTTGCGGGCGGGTTTTCGGCGAAGGCGGCAAGATCTTCCAAAGAGCCTGCTACCACAATCTGGCCTGCCCCGTTGGAGTTGGCTGCGGTGAGGCCTGCTGCTGAGATTGCCTCGCGGACCTCCTCCTCAACACCGCCTAGGACTGCAGTCATTCCGGTGGGTACCACTGCAGCTGCCTGGGCCATTCCGGTTGCTCTGACCTTGATAAAGCGCATGGCATCTTCTTCGCTGAGCACATCAGAGAGAGCGGCTGCGGTGATTTCACCTACCGAGTGACCAGCGTAGATAAGGTTTTCGTCCCCCAGGGCTTTCTGGGCTAGACGGCCGGTGACGATGCCGGCAGCAACGATGAGGGGCTGGGCGATAGCAGTGTCTTTGATGGTCTCTTCGTCTGCTTCAGTACCGTAGTAGACCAGATCCAGGTCAGCTGCAGCTGAGAGCTTTTCAAGGTGCTCCCGTACACCGTCAACCTCTAGCCATTCGGTGAGAAAACCGGGCTTCTGGGAGCCCTGACCGGGGCACACGAGTGCTTTCACGTATCTATACCGCCTCTTGTTGAGCTAAAACCGGAACTTGAAAGATACCGGGTTTTCTTTCAAATAATTATCCTACTCCCGAAAACCCACCGAGATTGGCTGAACCGCGCCGTCCAGAAGAAACTCAGGCAAACTCACAGGAAGCCTCCTGGATACCGCAGAACCCGCCCAGGGAGGGCAGTAGCAACACAACAGCCCCCGAGAATAACCTCGGGGGCTGTTGAGCACATCGGTGGAACTAGGCCTTAGGCGTCGCCACCTGCGGTACCTGAAGTACCGGCGTTGATGTTGTTGAGATCGTACTTCTCAAATGCCTTGGCAGGGGCATCGGCAGGAACTTCGCCCCGCTTGGCCAGCATCTGCAGGGTTCGGACGACGATGGACTCGGCGTCGATCTTGAAGAAGCGGCGGGCACCGGCGCGGGTGTCTGAGAAGCCGAAGCCATCTGCACCAAGGGTTGCGAATTCGTTGGGAACGAACTGGCGGATACCGTCCATGAGGTCGGTCTGGTAGTCAGACACAGCAACGATGGGGCCGGTTGCACCTTCCAGCTGCTGGGCAACGAAGGGGGTGCGGGGGGTGGCGGTCGGATCGTTGAGCAGTTCACGCTCAGCGGCCAGGCCGTCCCGACGCAGGTTGGTCCAGGAAGTAACAGACCAGACGTCGGCAGAAACGCCCCAGTCTTCAGCCAGCAGGCGCTGGGCTTCTTCTGCCCAGGGAACTGCTACACCGGAGGCAAGAATCTGGGCGCGGGGGCCGTCGTTCTTGGCTTCGCTGTAGCGGTAGATACCGCCGAGAAGGCCGTCAACGTCGAGGTTTTCAGGCTCTGCAGGGTGCTGAATGGGCTCGTTGTAGACGGTGATGTAGTACATCACGTTGTGGTCTTCGTCCTTGGTGCCGTACATGTGCTCGATACCGCGCTTGACGATGTGGCCAATTTCGTAACCGAAAGCAGGATCGTAGTGGATCACTGCGGGGTTGGTACCAGCCAGGATCGGTGAGTGGCCATCTGCGTGCTGCAGGCCTTCACCGGTCAGGGTGGTGCGGCCAGCGGTTGCACCCATGATGAAACCGCGGGTCAGCTGGTCGCCGGCAGCCCAGAAGGCGTCACCGGTGCGCTGGAAGCCAAACATGGAGTAGAAGATGTAGACCGGGATCATGGGCTCGCCGTGGGTGTCGTAGGAGGTACCTACGGCGGTGAAGGCAGCGGTACCGCCAGCTTCGTTAATGCCCACGTGGATGATCTTGCCCTCGGGTGATTCCTTGTAGGCCAGCATGAGTTCACGGTCAACTGCCAGGTAGTTCTGGCCGTTGGGGTTGTAAATCTTGGCGGTGGGGAAGTAGGAGTCCATACCGAAGGTACGGGCTTCATCGGGGATGATGGGCACGATACGGTGGCCGAAGTCCTTCTCCCGCATGAGGTCCTTGAGCAGACGCACGAAGGTCATGGTGGTTGCAGCCATCTGCTTACCGGTGCCCTTGAAGGCGCCCTTGTAGGCCTTGTCGGAGGGCAGGGTAATTTCGGGCTGGGTGTTCTTGCGGGAGGGGACGAAGCCGCCCAGTTCCTCACGGCGGGCCATGAGGTACTTGTATTCCTCAGAGTCCTTACCGGGGTGGTAGTAGGGCGGGTTGTAGAGGTCCTTCTCCAGCTCTTCATCAGAGATGGGGATCCGCAGGTGGTCGCGGAACTGCTTGAGGTCCTCCATGGACAGCTTCTTCATCTGGTGGGTGGCGTTGCGGGCCTCGAAGGAGGCACCCAGGCCGTAACCCTTAACAGACTGGGCAAGGACGACGGTGGGCTGGCCCTTGTGCTCAACAGCTGCCTTGAAGGCGGAGTAGACCTTGTGGTAGTCGTGGGCACCGCGCTTCATAGCCCAGATCTCGTCGTCGGTCATGTCGGCGACGAGTTCCTTGGTTTCGGGGGTCTGGCCGAAGAAGTGTTCGCGGATGAAGCCGCCGGACTCAGCCTTGTAGGTCTGGTAGTCGCCGTCGCGGGTTTCGTTCATGATACGGACGAGCTCGCCGGTCTTATCCTTCTCGAGCAGGGCGTCCCATTCGCGGCCCCAGAGGACCTTGATGACGTTCCAGCCAGCGCCACGGAAGAAGGCTTCGAGTTCCTGAACGATCTTGCCGTTACCGCGGACGGGGCCGTCCAGTCGCTGCAGGTTGCAGTTCACAACGAAGGTGAGGTTATCCAGCTTGTCGTTGGCAGCCAGCTGCAGGGCACCGCGTGACTCGGGCTCGTCCATTTCGCCGTCGCCCAGGAAGGCCCAAACATGCTGCTGGGAGGTGTCCTTGATACCGCGGTTATGCAGGTACTTGTTGAACTGGGCCTGGTGGATAGCGTTCAGGGGGCCAAGGCCCATTGAAACGGTGGGGAACTGCCAGAAATCAGGCAGGTTCCGGGGGTGGGGGTAGGAGGGCAGGTGGTTGCCTTCCTTGGTCTTTTCCTGGCGGAAGCCGTCGAGCTGCTCTTCGGTAATACGGCCTTCGAGGAAGGCGCGGGCGTAGTTACCGGGGGAGGAGTGGCCCTGGAAGAAGATCTGGTCGCCGCCGCCGGGGTGGTTGCGGCCGCGGAAGAAGTGGTTGAAACCTACCTCGTAGAGGGTTGCTACGCCGGCGTATGAAGAAATGTGGCCGCCAACGCCGATGGTTGCCTTCTGGGCGCGCTGGACCATCATGGCTGCATTCCAGCGAAGCATTGCGCGGTAACGACGTTCAATCTGCTCGTCGCCAGGGTATTCAGGTTCCTGGTCGACGGGGATGGTGTTGACGTAGTCAGTGGTGGTCACCATGGGGACGGTGATGGACTTCTGACCTGCTCGCTGCATGAGGGAGCGGACGATGAACTGCGCACGTTCGGTTCCGTGGGCCTCGACGAGGTCATCGAAGGATTCAATCCACTCGCTGGTCTCTTCGGGGTCGGTGTCGGTGAAGCTGTTGGTCAGTGCGCTCAAAACGTGATCGTTCGTTTCTGAGGGTCCCACTAGTCAACCTCTCTTTGTTGTTGGGTGGTCACCGGCGGGCCTGTGGGGCTGTGCCGATGAATGATGTTTTTGCCTTATGGTGGCGTGGTTGGTGCGACCTTAAGACACTCACCCTCTATGTTGTCATAAACAGCCCTCTGATAGGTGCCCTACTGATGGTTTGTGGGTGTGAAATAGCCGTCACTTGCCGGGCCATTTTCTGCTGGCGAAATTTTGGGGGTGTTTTGCCCGTGTTCTGTTGATTTAGGGCGGGTGAGGGTGTTCAGTAGGTAATAACTGAGCTGGGTGATGAGCCCACCGGCTGGGTGGGATCTCACCCTTGTTGTTATGTAGAGATATTTTGGAGGACGCGTTTGGACGCCAGTGCTGCCACTAATCAGAGTGTCGGTTCCCGGCTGGGTTTCACTCAAGGAGACCTGGTTCAGGAGTTTGGCTATGACGACGATGTTGATTTTGATCTGAGGGACTCAATCGAGGATTTTCTTGACACTGAGTTACTGGATGAGGATGACCAAGAAGTTGTGGATGCGGCCCTGTTGTGGTGGCGGTCTGACGACGGGGATTTGGTCGATGGTCTTGTCGATGTGCTTGCGACCCTGGATGAAGGGGGAGTGGTATGGCTTCTGACCCCCAAGAATGGTCGTGACGGCTATGTTCCTCCTGTGGAGATTCAGGAGGCGGCCCCTCTTGCTGGTTTGCATATGACAACTACCGCTGCCCTGTCGGCTGACTGGGCTGCCCACCGCCTGGTGATGAAGCAAGGTAAGTAGGCCTAAGGACGAACCCCGCCCGGTAATTCGGGCGGGGTTTGGTTCTGTTTGGGGGTGGGTAGGAAGTTTTTTGAAATTTTTTCAAAAAAATTATTACCCCTAGTCAGGGCAGTAATTTTACCTTCTAGCTACCTGTTTATCGGTGGAAAATGGCCGATTTTGCCCCCTGAAGGGCCATTTTCGATTTGCGCCTGAGCTCTGCAGTGCGTAGAGTATTACCTGTTGCCGCGAGAGATAACGCGGAGACAACATGGGTCTTTAGCTCAGCTGGTAGAGCGCCACGTTTACACCGTGGATGTCATCGGTTCGATCCCGGTAGGACCCACCGATTCAGCCCCGCACCTCGGTGTGGGGCTTTTTCGTATCTGTCTCCCAGCTTCCCGCCTTTTGCCCCTAAACTATGAAAGGGGCGCACAGCGTCCTGAACCTCTCCCAAGATCTCCCAAAGGCACCAATGCACAAGAACTTTAAGCCCCGAAATTTCACAGCTGTTTTCCTGTCGGTTACCTGGTTTCTCCTGTCAATCTTCTTCATCACCCAGGGAACCTATGTAACCATGTGGACTATTTTTGCCGCCCTGGCTGGGGTCATCGGGGCAGCTGCCCTCTGGGTGCTCTTCACCGACACCTACGAATAAGCCCATTGCCTGAAACCGGCCTTCCCAACATATGAGAGATTAGGGGCTTCTCAAGGGCTCAAGGAGCGGAAACCAGATCAACCAGCGTAGTCTTTAAGGCATGACTGAAAACAATACTGCCCGCAAGGCACAGATTGGTGTCACCGGCCTGGCCGTCATGGGTGCAAACCTCGCCCGTAACCTGGCCCGCAACGGCTACACCGTCGCTCTGCACAACCGTTCCGTTGAAAAGACCGATGCCCTGCTTGAAGCCCACGGCGATGAAGGCGACTTTATCCGCACCGAAACCCTGCAGGAACTCGTTGACTCCCTCGAATCCCCCCGCCGCATCCTGATTATGGTCAAGGCTGGCGGCCCCGTTGACGCAGTCATCGACCAGCTTTCCCCCCTCCTGGACGAGGGCGACGTCATCATTGATGGCGGCAACTCCCACTTCCCCGACACCATCCGCCGCGAACGCGCCTGCGCTGAAAAGGGCCTGCACTTTGTTGGCATCGGTGTCTCAGGTGGCGAAGAGGGCGCCCTGAACGGCCCCTCCATCATGCCCGGTGGCTCAGCCAAGTCCTACGAGTCCCTCGGCCCCCTGCTTGAGAAAATCTCAGCTAAGGCCCCCAACGGAGATCCCTGCTGCGCCTGGATCTCAACCGACGGTGCCGGCCACTTCGTTAAGATGGTCCACAACGGTATTGAATACGCTGACATGCAGGTCATCGGTGAAGCCTACGACCTGCTCCGCACTGTTGCCGGGGTAGAACCTGCTGAACAGGCTGAAATCTTCAAGCGCTGGAACACCACCGACCTGAACTCCTACCTCATTGAAATCACCGCTGAGGTCCTAGCCCAGGTGGACGCCAAGACCGGCAAGCCCCTAGTCGATGTCATCGTTGATGAGGCAGGTCAGAAGGGTACCGGCCGCTGGACCGTCCAGGCTGCCCTGGAACTCGGTGCCCCCGTCTCCGGTATCGCAGAATCTGTCTTCGCCCGTGCCCTTTCTTCCGGCAACCCCGAAGCCCGCACCCAGGCCCAGGAAGAACTACCCGCCGGCCTGATTGCAACCACCGCTGTTGCTAACGGCGATGAAGAGTTTATCGAGGACGTCCGCAAGGCCCTCTTTGCTTCCAAGCTGGTCTCCTACGCCCAGGGCCTCGACATGCTGGCCAAGGCCGGCGACGAGTACGGCTGGGACCTGAAGCTCGACGTCATTGCCGGTCTATGGCGGGCAGGCTGCATTATTCGCGCAGAACTGCTGGGCGAAATCATGGAAGCCTACAAGAACGAAACCCCCGCCAACATGCTGCTGGCCCCCGGCTTCAAGAAGCTCATGGAAGAACTCGTCCCCTCCTGGCGTCGCGTGGTTGCCAAGGCAACCGCTGAGGGCGTGCCCGTCCCGGTCTTCGCCTCCTCCTTGAGCTACTACGATGGCCTGCGTCGCAAGCGCCTGCCCGCTGCCCTCATTCAGGGCCAGCGTGACTTCTTCGGCGCCCACACCTACGGTCGCGTGGATTCAGAAGGCATGTGGCACACCGAGTGGAGTGGTGACCGCAGCGAAATCAACGCTGAAGACTCCCACACCCACTAAGTCTCACCCAGGCTAAAAGAAGGACCGGCTCAAGAGAGCCGGTCCTTTCTTCTATTTGAGGTTGCGGAACTAGATCCACATGGTCGGATCGACGTACTCAACGGCATCGACCAGGGGCTTTTTATTCTCTGGAGTTCGAGGACGTGAGCGGGCCGGGATACCCGTAATAATGGAATCCTCGGGGTGGTCATGGACGACCACTGAATTACCACCAATGGCAGAATCTGCGCCAATCATCACCGGGCCCAAAACCTTAGCCCCGGCTCCAATCGTCACCCGGTCGCCAATGGTAGGGTGGCGTTTACCCTTCTCCAGGGAACGGCCCCCCAGGGTCACCCCGTGATAGAGCATGACGTCATCGCCAATTTCGGCAGTTTCACCAATCACAACACCCATACCGTGATCGATAAAGAAACGACGGCCAATGGTGGCCCCCGGGTGGATCTCAACCCCGGTTAGGAAGCGGGCAAACTGGCTGAGCGTCCTAGCCAGGGTCTTGGTGGAATCTTTCTGCCACAGGCGGTGGGCCAGGCGGTGGGCCCACACCGCATGCATACCCGAGTAGTTGATGAGGATTTCAAGATCTCCGCGGGCAGCGGGGTCGTGGGATCGGACGGTTTCAATGTCCTCCCTTAAACGCTGACGAAAACTCATGTGTTAGTCCCTTCCTGGCAGTTTCCTTGGCCTTACCCTAACCCTAACCAAACTTGATTCGCCCCTATTCCCGGAGCAGGGTGCGTCCTCAAAAATAAAGCAAAAACACAGGCACCCCGGCTGCAGGGTGCCTGTGCTCAAGAATCAGTGGACTTAGCCGCGGATATCCTCGTAGAGCAGGGTGGAGATGTAACGCTCACCGAAGTCGGGAACAACGGCGACAATCAGCTTGCCTGCGTTCTCGCTCTTCTTAGCCTCTTCCAGGGCTGCCCAAACAGCTGCACCGGAGGAGATACCGCCCAGGATACCCTCTTCGGTGCCCAGCTTGCGGGCGGTGGCTACAGCATCATCAATGGCGACGTCGGTGACGGCGTCGTAGATGTCGCGGTTGAGGGTGTCGGGGACGAAGTTAGCGCCCAGGCCCTGGATCTTGTGGGGGCCAGCCTTACCCTCGGTCAGCAGTGGGGAGTCCTTGGGCTCTACGGCAACAACCTTGATGTTAGGGTTCTGTTCCTTGAGGTACTTGCCGGTACCTGAGACGGTACCGCCGGTGCCAACACCTGCAACGAAGATGTCAATCTTACCCTCGGTTGCTTCCCAGACCTCGGGGCCGGTGGTCTTGTAGTGGATCTCGGGGTTAGCCTCGTTGGAGAACTGGGAAGCCAAAATAGCGTTCTCGGTGGAAGCTACGATTTCCTTGGCCTTCTCAACTGCGCCGCGCATACCCTCAGAACCGGGGGTCAGTACGATTTCAGCCCCGTAGGCGCGCAGCATGACGCGACGCTCGTTGCTCATGGTTTCGGGCATGGTCAGGATAACCTTGTAGCCGCGGGCTGCACCCACCATAGCCAGGGCGATACCGGTGTTACCGGAGGTGCCTTCAACGATGGTGCCACCGGGCTTCAGGGCACCGGACTTCTCAGCGGCGTCAATGATGGCTACGCCAATGCGGTCCTTGACGGAGTTGGCGGGGTTGTAGAATTCCAGCTTGACTGCGACGTTGCCGGGCAGGTCAGCGTCCAGGCGGTTGAGGCGGACGATGGGGGTGCGGCCGACAACTTCGGTGATGTTGTTGTAGAGGGGGCTCATGGCTATCCTTCAATTTCTGGGGAAAGTAATTGGTTGTTCTCTAGTTTAGGGGAGAGGGGACAGGACCTTAAACCTTAAGAAACCTGGCGTAATGTTGCCTGGTCTTAGCCAGCTTGGGGTTGATAACAGCCATGCAGTAGCCCTGGTAGGGATTCAGGCCATAGTAGTTCTGGTGGTAGCTCTCAGCCTCATAGAAAGGGCCCAGGGGTTCGACCACCGTGACAATGGGCTGGTCCCATAGCTGCTGGGCCCGGTCTATGGCAGCTTCAAAGAGGGCCTTCTGCTCCTCGTCCTCGTAGTAGAGGGCCGAACGGTACTGGGAACCGGCGTCCGCCCCCTGACGATCCCAGCTGGTGGGATCGTGCGAGGTGAAGAAGATATCGAGCACGGTGTCGGCAGGAATGACGGACTCATCGAACTCGACCTTGACCACTTCAACATGGCCGGTGCTGCCTGAACAGACCTCCCGGTAGGTGGGGTTTACCGTACGACCCCCGGTATAGCCGCTGATACTTGCAGTGATTCCTTCAAACTGGCGGTATACGGCGTCAATGCACCAAAAACAGCCGCCACCCACAACAAAACTTTGCATGTCAGATACAAGCCAGGCAGTGGGCTTTTTATTCCCGCTCAGGCGAAGAAGGTTCGTGAAAGAATAGGGGCATGACTGAATCCACCTCTTCCAAGTCCCCAACCCTCGCGGACGTCCTGACTGCTTTTCACGAGTTATTCCCGCCTGCCCTTGCCGAGTCCTGGGACTCCGTCGGCCTTGTCGTGGGCCGCCAGAATGCCCGAGTTAGCCGCGTAGGGTTTGCCGTGGACGCAACTGTCGCAACCGCCCGAGAAGCAGCAGACCGGGGGGCAGGCCTTCTGATTACCCACCACCCCCTGCTCCTGCGCGGGGCCTCCTTCCTGCCCGATACCGACTACAAGGGCGAAATCGTCCACACCCTGATAGAAGCCGGCTGCGGCCTACTGGGGGCCCACACCAACGTCGACTCGGCCCCCCACGGCACGAACCACATCTTCATGGAAAAACTCGGAATCACCGAAACCGACATCCTCACCGGGGCGCAAACAACGCAGATTGAAGGTAAGGACGTCTGCGTCGGCATCGGTCGAGTTGGCCAGCTGCCTGCCCCCGTCAGCCTCAAAGAACTGGCAGAAAAAATTGCAGAGTTTTTGCCCGCTACAGCCGGCGGGCTACGCATCGCCGGACGGGCTGACCAACAAGTGCAAAAAATTGCCCTCTGCACCGGGGCAGGGGACTCCCTCTTCGGGGAAGCTCGGGCATCTGGTGCAGACGTTTATATCACCGCTGATCTGCGCCACCACCCCGCCTCAGAAGCTAGGGAACAGGCGCTCATCAGTGGAGGTACCCCGGCTCTGATTGACTGCTCCCACTACGCCAGCGAATGGCTCTGGATGGACGGAGCAGCCCGGCTACTTACCGAAAAGCTCGCAGAACGGGGTTTCGGAGTCGAAACCTACGTCTCGACCCTCAACACCGACCCCTGGGATTTCACCGTTTCAACCGGGCAGGTAGAAGGCTCAGCCTCCACCCGCTAGGGACGCTCCTCCCTCACCAGAAGAGTCAGAGTACCCGGCTTCTTCTCGGTGGGGGAGAGCAACTCCACTTCAAAGCCGGGGGAAAGAGCCTCAACCAGCTCACCGGCGTCCTCAATACCGGTCAAATTCTCCTGCACCAGATAGCGGCCCAACAGACCCCGATAATGCTTAGCCATGTGTGAAACCACCTTGCGGCTACCGTCAGCAGCAACCTTCTCAACCCGCACCAGCAGGTGGCGCTGCGAGGCGGGCGTCCACGCCTTCGCATAGGCAGCAGAGCGGCCATCCACCACCAGCTGATCCCCGGCTAACTCATCTAAGGGGCGCTTGAGCTCGCCCTTCCAAAACTTAGCTAAATCACCGATCTCACCCAGCTTGGTGCCCATTGACAGGCGGTAGGCTGGAATCCTATCCGACAGAGTCACCGCACCCCAAGCCGCAGAAATCACCACCACAGCCCTATCAGCCCGTGCCCGGGCGTCCTCACTCAAAGAGCCGTAGCCAAAAGCCTCAAACAAGACACCTGAATACACCTCAGAAGCAGGAGCCACAGGCTCCGACCACAAACGGGTATTCCTCTCAACCTCAGCCACCAGCGACGGGCCCACCTTCAAAAGCTGCCCAGCATCGGGTAAGCCACTGACCCGCACCAGCTCATCCACCACAGCCTCACGAGCCCCCGTCAACTCAGGAGCCACCAGCTCACCCAACTCAACCCCAGCACCAGATGTGGCAGGAGTCTTACCCTCAGACGGCGGAAACAAAATCAACATACCCACCAGTGTAGTAAAGTAGAACCCCAGAACGGGACGCCCAGGCAATCGCGCGACAACACAGTCTCGAGGAAAGTCCGGGCTCCACAGCACAGGGTGGTCGATAACATCGACTCAAGGTAACTTGCAGGCCAGTGCCACAGAAAACAAACCGCCCCACCACGGGGTAAGGGTGAAAAGGTGAGGTAAAAGCTCACCAGTACCGCAGGCGACTACGGTAGCTCGGTAAACCCCACCCGGAGCAAGGTCAAACAGGGCGCGTTAGTAACTAGTGCGGTGAAGCGCCCGGGTAGGCCGCTCGAACCCGCCGGCAACGACGGGTCTAGATGGATGATTGCCACCTGCCCAGAGGGTAGGTACAGAACCCGGCTTATCGGGCGTCCCGTTCTTTTAGATTTAAGCGGTTTGCGCCGGGTTCTGCGGTTCGCTGGCGCTCACCGATTCAGCGCCTTTTTTGTTTTCCTCGCGCGCTCGGAAAAAGGCGCTTCATCCCAGGCTTACAGGGGCGTCCGGTTCTCTCACAAGGCTTTGCTCTAGTTTGCGCTTTCGGCTTTCTAGACGCGCCTTGCCGACAACCGCTCTTGCTGGCTCGCAGAGCTCGCTCAGCAATTCACCGCCAGCCCCGATCCACGTCGGCATTCGGCGCGTCCTTCCAGGCCTCAGCTTCGCTGCGTCTCGTGCCCCTAGTGCCCGAAGGGGTCAGGGTCAACACCCGGCATCCAGGTATTCCCCTCGGCGGTCCACCCCTCAGCCTTCACAACCTTCTTGTACTTCTTGCTGTACTTGGCGTTCAGACGATTTACATACAGCTTGCCGTCCAAATGATCAGTTTCGTGCTGCATGACGCGGGCAAACCAGCCGGTTGCCTCAAACCTCAGCGGCTTACCCTCACCATCAAAACCATTCACAGTGACCCAATCAGCGCGCTTCAGAGGGAAAGAATAGCCAGGGAAAGACAGACAACCCTCAACCTCATCATAGGGATCAGGATCAGCCGTCGAAATCTTACCCAAAGTCAAAACAGGGTTCACCACCACACCCAGCGGGGGAACGCCGTCCTCATTCTCAAACTTATAGGTAAACAGGCGCAGACCAACACCAACCTGGGGTGCAGCCAGGCCCACACCGTTCGAGACCTCCTGCGTCTCATACATATCATCAATGAGCTGACGCAACTCATCATTAAACTCCGTCACAGGAGCAGCAGGCTTATGCAAAACCGGGTTACCGTGAATCACGATCGGAAGGACAGCCATCCCAAGGTCCCTTTCTCCAGGAAAACATCACACGACAAAACAAAAGGGCCGCTACGATAAAAACCGTAGCGACCCTTTCACTCGGGGTGATCGACGGGGGTTGAACCCGCGACCTCCTGGACCACAACCAGGCGCTCTGCCAACTGAGCTACGACCACCATGTTCGCAAAACATCCCAACTCATGAGTTAGTTCGTTTTGGCAACAGGTAATACCTTACACGCACATTTGTCAGCTCGCAAATCGAATCAGGCCAAAAGGTTGTGATGGTGCCCACTAAGGCTGATTAGCTGCGTTTTCCGCCCAGAGAACCACCATCGAAACCGACTGGCAAACAGGCAGATAGCCGCCGCCCGTCCGTCCTGCCGCAAGCATTAGGCAGGATTAATCACCTGGCGGGTTTCAGCAACCTGCTGGGCTACCTTCTGGCAGTCAGAGCTATCAGGGCCGGGGGAGGGAACAAAGACCGTGCCCCGGTAATAGCGCAACTCATCAATCGAATCCTGAATATCGCCCAAAGCCCGGTGGTTACCAGTCTTGGCCGGGGCGTTATAGGTCGCTTTCTCAAACCAGCGGCGGGAAAGCTCCTTAATGGTGGACACATCAATGACCCGGTAGTGCAAGTAGTCAACCAGCTCGGGCATATCCCGCACCAAAAAAGTCTTGTCAGTGCCCACCGAGTTTCCACCCAGAACAGCCTTACGCGGCTCCGGCACCCACTGCTTCACATAATCGAGCACTAACTTCTGGGCCTCGGCCAGGGTGGTGCCACCCTCAAGGTCATCAAGCAGGCCAGAAACAGTGTGCATATTCCGCACAAAATCATCCATCTGCTCTAAGGCCTCAGGCTCAGGCTTGATAACGACGTCCACGCCATCACCCAAAATATTCAGGTCGCCATCCGTCACCAGCGCTGCTACCTCGATCAGGGCGTCCCTCTCAAGAGACAGGCCCGTCATCTCACAATCAATCCATACGATACGTTCATTTGAAATAGACACAGAACAAATCTACCCCGGAATTGGCCCTCTGTGCTGTCACCTACCCAACAGAAGGGCAAGCCCTACAAGGGCTGGCGGGACCTGAGCTGGCGGTAGAATCAGAGGTACCTAAAGAGTTACGACCAGGAGCAATATGAGTCCCAGAACCCAGGGTGGTGAGCCGGCCAAGCGGGCACAACACCACTACACTCCCCGCACCGCCTCCTACGTCATGGGAAGCCCCCTACGCACCCTGATTTTTGGCACCGTGGGCTCCCTGCTCATCATGTTCGCGTCTTTCGGCGTGGGCTGGCTGGCTGATGCCTCTCCCTTCCGGCGGGTTGAATGGATTATTCCCCTACGCTACACAGCCTCGGGGATTATCACCTGCATCATCCTTTTAGTGGTTGGTGCCATGATGATGTGCCGCGAATGGCTGCGCATGGTGCAGAAACTCGTAGTGTGGGATGACCGAGCCAAGAAATGGGCGACGGCTGCAGCAATATGCTGGATCACCCCTCAACTTTTTGCCTTCCCCCTCTATAGCCGGGACGTCTTCTCCTACTTTGCCCAGGGGCGCGTCATGGCCTCGGGCCTGAACCCCTACGACTACGGGGTCTCATACGTCAACAATTTCTTCCAATACGGGGCAGATCAGATGTGGTCTGAATCAGCTCCGCCCTACGGACCCCTCTTCCTCGTTATTGAGAAATGGGTAGCCCAACTGGCCGGTGACTCGGTTGACGTGGCCCTTTACCTTTTTAGGGTAGTTGCCCTCATCGGTGTTGCCCTCATCGCCTGGTATGTACCGAAACTCGCTGACCTGCACGGCATTAACGGGGCAAGAGCCAACTGGCTGGTCGTAGCTAACCCCCTGTTTATCGCAGCCTTCGTCACTTCATCCCATAACGATGCCCTGATGACCGGTCTCATTCTTGCCGGGGTCTACCATGCAGCTGCCCGCCGCGATACAGCAGGTGGCCTCATCGGTATCGGCCTGGTGACAGCAGCAATCGCCGTGAAGCCCATTGCCCTGGTAGCCCTGCCCTTTATCGGTCTTTTCTGGGCAGGACGCGGCGCCTCCTGGCCCCGTAAGTTTGTGTACTGGGCTCTGACCCTGGGGATTTCTATGGGTATCTTGGCAGTGATGGGCTGGATAACCGGCCTCGGCTTTGGCTGGATCGGGGCCCTCGCTACCACCGGCGGCCAGTTCATCTGGTTCACCCCCGTCGGGTTTATTGGTATTCAGCTCAACCAGGTATTGGTATCCCTAACTGGCGATAACGGTTTCGCCAACGGAGTGCGTGATACCTTCTTCAGCTTGAGCAAACTGGTGGGCATGGGTCTTGCAGTTTTCATCATGTTCAAGGGTAAGGACGAAGACCTGATCCGCAGAACTGGCCTGGCAATTGCCATGGTGGTAGTCTGTTCGCCCATGCTGCAGTCCTGGTACTTGCTGTGGTTTATCCCGCTTTTGGTAGTCGCGGGAATCCGCACTGACTGGCAACTGGACTTCTACTTCCTCACCACCATGTTTTTTGTGATGTATGCAGTGTCTGACCAGCTGGCTGTCTCGCCCTACCTTGAAAATTTTGACCAGAATATGGGTCGCCTCATTGCAGCTGTCCTCAGCCTGGCCTATGCTTTCTGGCTCGTGTGCTTTGACCCCGCAACCCGTAGAGTTCTACGCCGCGCCCAGCGGTCATCAGCCTACGGGGTTAGTATCTAAAGGACGTCCGCTGGGGGCGGGCGGGGCTACAACTTTTGCCCGGTGCCGAGATAGTAGATAAGATAGGAAGGCAGCTGGCCTCAGTAGCTCAGTGGATAGAGCAGGAGCCTTCTAATCTCTTGGTCGGGGGTTCGACTCCCTCCTGGGGCGCTCACAATATAAACCCGTCTTACCTCGTCGAAACAGGGGTAGGGCGGGTTTTTTCATGCCCAAAAACGGCCCCGTGATACTCCTGTGATACTCGTTTGCCCAGTAAGTCAGTATCACGGCGGGCTTCGGGTGTCCCCTGCTGCGGGCCGGGCTTCGAGGTGCGGGCGGGGGGATACGCGTAGGGTCTCGGTCTTATCCTGCTACGGGGCCAGTGCTGGCTGGTGGTGCTCATGGTCCCCAGACTGACAGGGTCAGCGCAGACGGGCGAGGGCGGGCACCGGTTGGTCTAGCGCTGTGAGCTGTGAGGTGTCGCCCACTGTTCGAGCTGCTGGGCTATCTGCTCAAAGGTCAGTGAGTGCTCTGCTACCTGAACAACAAACTGTGCTTGCTCGTTATCTTCAAGCACCTCTAGGGGGAGAATATCCCAACCATTCAAATACATGAACAGGACTGTGCAGGTGTAGGCGGTGCGCTTGTTGCCGTCCGTAAAAGGGTGATTCTGTACCAGCCCCTCTAGGAGGGCTGCGGCTTTGTTGAAGATGCCGGGGTAAAGTTCGTGCCCTGCGTAGCTGGTGGCAGGGCGGGCTAGGGCGCTCTCTAACAGATGCTCCCCACCGGGTTTGAGGCGTTGGCCCGGTGCTAGGCGGGCGTGTACTGCTAGGGCCTCAGATAGGGCTACATACCGCATAGGGGCGGGCCGGTGCGCTACTGGGTAGCCAGGATAGCGTTTACACCCTCTAGACGGTCAAGGACGGTTTCTAGCGCGTCCTGGAAGTCCTGGGCGGCGGCTTCGGTTTCGTGAGCGGTTGCGGTCATGGTGGGGGCGCTCCTTTCCCTGTTGGTCTGCTGGTGTGGGTTAAGCCTAGCGTTAAGGGCG
This sequence comes from Rothia nasimurium, assembly GCF_049068285.1. Classification (GTDB taxonomy): domain Bacteria; phylum Actinomycetota; class Actinomycetes; order Actinomycetales; family Micrococcaceae; genus Rothia; species Rothia nasimurium_I. The sequence continues at coordinate 295,150 of NZ_JBLKPV010000001.1, forward strand.
GGGCGGTGGCTAGGTGCTCGTGGTGTGTCTGCGAGCGCTCGCAAATGGTGGGGGTCTGCTGCTCTACTCGTTGCGGGGCAGGCCGGTTACTTACGTTTCTAGTTTCACCTGTTTTTGGTGTCTTTGTGTGCGCCCTTATAAGGTAAGGGGAAGACCGCGGCCTTTGAATTCAGCTTGCATTTTTCAGGGCCTTGCTTTGGCGTCACTGATAGATTCAGCAAACTTCTGGTTCTGGTAGGCCGGGCCCAGTTAGTTTGGGCATATGGGTGGTGAGGAGGGAGCTCCCAGCATTTTCACATATCAACCCTCTCTGGCTATCATGGTGACCATGACCACGCAGGAAAATAAGCGAGCCCTTGCCCAGACTTTCAGCTGGAAGCCAACCCGCCGCACAGCCCTCAAGGCAACCGGACTCGGAGTCTTGACCCTGCCCGTCCTCGCCGCCTGCTCTCCCTCCACCACTCTAGGTACCCAGCTCACAGCAGCCGGTGAAGAACATACCAACGACAGTGCAGACCACGACATCAATGAGGCCTTGGACGCGCTGGAAGTCGAACACGGTATCACCATCAGTCTTGCGGTCTGGGACCATGCCTCAGAAAAGCTCTTTCTCCATAAGGGCAACGAATGGACCTACGAGGCCTCTATCGTCAAAGTGCCCATCTCTCTTACACTTCTTCGGAAAACCGCCTTTGAACAGAGGCCCCTCACCGAGGACGAAAAAAACCTGATCGAAGCGTCGATCACATACTCAGATAACCCATCAACAAGCGAAATCTTCCGCCGTATTGGAAGTTACGATGCTACCGATGTTGCTGCAAGTTCAGCTTCCATCAACAAAACCTATGAACTTCTTGGGCTGGCCAACACCCAGATGGGAGATACCTGGGGTAACAACCAGGCCTGGGCTGAAGACCAATTAGCGATTATGCGTTCTATTGTCGACACCGTTGAATGGGTTAACGTTAGTGACGCCCAGTTCCTGCTTGAAAAGATGATTCCCCTGGACTGGTCCCAAACCTGGGGTATTGGGTCCCTGCACCACGCTGCACCTGAAGGGGAAGAGATTTTTGATATCTCCGTTAAAAACGGCTGGATCCAAGATGAAACTGGGGCTTGGCACATCAACTCGGTGGGAGTCGTCCGCACTGACCAGGTCACCTACTCAATCGCCCTTCTCACAAAAGGCCACCAAGATCAGCAATCTGGTTTTGATGTAGCATCACAAGCTATTCAGGCCTATTTCAATCACAAGGGTTAATTTTCGTAATTTTCCCACCGAATATACCCTGCAGCCTGAGCCAAAGCTGAACACACCACCGGACCTACTCTCACTAATCCCGCTGCTTTGAGGGATTGAGAAACAGAATCCGTAGCAGCAGTACGCACAGGCATCTCCTCATGTGGTGGAATCAAAATAGTGTGAGGAATGGCCTCACCAAGCACCCTGCACAGGGATATGGATTTCTCTGTCATCATGCGAGCGTTATGAACCACGGCCCGAATTTTTGACGAATTTCTGATTCCCCCTTGAGCCTGCATCACCTGTTCACAGTCAAAGGGGGTCATGGCTGCGACTGTAGGGATTTCAAAATTGAAAAATTGAGATTTGAGAACCTCTCGCTTCTTAAGGACTACCTCCCAGGGGAGGCCGTTCTGAAAAATGAGTAAGCAAAGGTGCTCAAATAGGTCTTGGTCTGTTCGGGGCACCATCTGCCATTCTGTCTCCCAATAGGCTTGGGAGGCAGGTCCGCGGACCCACGAGGGCCGGGGATAGTGAGTGGGGTTTTCGGTGAGCATCAGAGCCTTCCTTTCGTTTTCACCTTGCACCTGCCAGTTTGTTGAGTGGTCTGAGGGCACGCTGAGAAGCAACTGGTCTCCTGGCAGGGGTCATTGACTGGGGGACGGCTTTAGTCTAGAGAGCTCCACACCGATAGGCCATGGGTGTTGATAAGTGGGTGAAGGCACTGCGTCATAAAGTGGGCAGCTCCACCAATTTTGCCAAGCCTGTGCTTGTGACTAGGTAAAAGGCGGTGGACTTCTTTCCCCAGCCACCCAAAAACTTTTCAAGCAGACTGTCTGCGATAACTATGGAATCACCTTATTCACCCCACGAGACAGGAGATTCCCATGTCCGATACCGTCACTATCCGAGGCTTCATCGCCACTGCCCCCACCCAGAAGTACCTACCAGGAGGCAATATCCCGGTCACTAACTTTCGGGTAGCTTCAACTCCACGGTGGTTCGATGCAGCGAGCGGCACCTGGAGGGAAGGCAATACCAACTGGTATAACGTCAATGCTTTCCGCTCTTTAGCACATAACGGTGCCCGAAGCCTTCATGTAGGGCAGCCCGTCCTGGTTACTGGCCGTCTTAAAATTAAGCAGTTTGATCGGGCGGACGGCACTACGGGAACGAGCATCGACATCGATGCCTCAGCTATCGGCCATGACCTCAACTATGGGATTGCAGGGTTTACCCGCATCTCAGATCGGAAACCCGAGGTTGACGACACCGACCGAAAATTCAATGAACAGGTACACGGTGATTTCCCTGGAACCCAGGCTAACTCCGAGTCTGGATCTGCCGAGGAGACTATCAATGTCGAAACCGGTGAGATCGTGTCGTCTCAACAGCCGGGTCATGGGCTCATTGAGCAAGAGGACGAGGCCGTGGTGGCCATGACCTCTTAGGGCATGAGATGGGCTGAGCGGTACACCTCATGCGAGCATCTGCTCATGACGCGAGGAGCAGGGCAAACTCACACAAAATCTTTGCCCTGCTCCTACAACCTGGCCCATAGTAGTGCGAGAAACCGGTAGGCTTAACCGCATGGCAGAATTTATTTACACTATGACTAAGGCCCGCAAAACTGTGGGCGATAAGGTCATCCTCAACGACGTGTCCATGTCGTTCTTCCCCGGTGCGAAGATCGGTATGGTTGGCCCTAACGGTGCCGGTAAGTCAACCATTCTGAAAATCATGGCGGGCCTGGATACCCCCTCCAACGGTGAAGCTCGACTTTCAGATGGCTACACTGTGGGTATCCTCATGCAGGAGCCCCCGCTTAATGAAGAAAAGACCGTCCTGGGCAACGTCCAGGAAGGCGTTGGCGAAATCTACGAAAAGATTGTTCGCTACAACGAAATTTCTGAAGAAATGGCGAACCCTGACGCAGACTTCGACGCCCTGATGGAAGAAATGGGCAAGCTCCAGGAAGCTATCGACGCCGCCAACGCTTGGGACATCGATTCCCAGCTCGAACAGGCTATGGACGCCCTGCGTTGCCCTCCCGGTGACTCACCCGTGACCCATCTCTCCGGTGGTGAGCGCCGTCGTGTTGCCCTTTGTAAGCTCCTGCTCCAGAAGCCCGACCTGCTCCTGCTCGATGAGCCCACCAACCACCTGGACGCTGAATCCGTCCTCTGGCTGGAACAGCACCTGCAGTCCTATGAGGGTGCAGTTATTGCTATTACCCACGACCGCTACTTCCTTGATCACGTTGCAGAATGGATTGCAGAAGTAGACCGTGGCAACCTCTACCCCTACGAGGGCAACTACTCCACCTACCTTGACAAGAAGCGGGCCCGCCTCGAAGTTCAGGGTAAGAAGGACGCTAAGCTCGCTAAGCGCCTGGAAGAAGAGCTCGATTGGGTTCGTTCTAACGCTAAGGGTCGCCAGGCTAAGTCAAAGGCCCGTTTGGCCCGCTACGAGGAAATGGCTGCTGAGGCTGAGAAGACCCGTAAGTTGGATTTCGAAGAGATCCAGATTCCTCCGGGGCCCCGCCTGGGTAATGTTGTGATTGAGGCTGAGAACCTGCAGAAGGGTTTCGACGGTCGTTCCTTGATCAACGGCCTTTCCTTCTCCCTGCCTCGCAACGGCATCGTGGGTGTCATCGGCCCCAACGGCGTTGGTAAGTCAACCCTTTTCAAGACCATCGTTGGCCTTGAACCTCTTGACGGTGGCTCCCTTAAGGTTGGTGAAACAGTCAAGATTTCTTACGTTGACCAGAACCGCGCCAACATCGACCCTGAAAAGTCACTGTGGGAAGTAGTTTCAGACGGCTTGGATTACATCCAGGTTGGCCAGGTTGAAATGCCTTCTCGTGCCTATGTTTCTGCTTTCGGCTTTAAGGGTCCTGACCAGCAGAAGAAGGCCGGTGTGCTTTCAGGTGGTGAGCGCAACCGCCTGAACCTAGCCCTGACCCTGAAGCAGGGTGGCAACCTGCTCCTGCTTGACGAACCGACTAACGATTTGGACGTCGAGACCCTGGCCTCCCTTGAAAACGCCCTGCTGGAATTCCCCGGATGTGCTGTTGTCGTTTCCCACGACCGTTGGTTCCTCGACCGAGTAGCTACCCATATTTTGGCTTGGGAAGGTACCGATGAGAAGCCTGATAACTGGTACTGGTTCGAGGGTAACTTCGAGTCTTACGAGAAGAACAAGGTTGAGCGTCTTGGCCCTGAAGCAGCTAAGCCGCACCGCGTTGTTCACCGCAAGCTAACGCGATGAGCTAGCCGGGTGCGAGCGCGCGAGCACTTAAGAGGCGAGCGAATCGGATGCGATGAGCGGAAGCGAATTCTATAAGCTAGCCGGGTGCGAGCGCGCGAGCACTTAAGAGGCGAGCGAATCGGATGCGATGAGCGGAAGCGAATTCTATAAGCTAGCCGGGTGCGAGCGCGCGAGCACGCAAGAGCCTAGGGCTGCAGCAGTGAGCTTGTAGTTTTAGCTCTGGCTGTTTGCTTGACCTCATGAAAAATCCCTCCTGCCGGTAGCGGCGGGAGGGATTTGCTTTTCCGGCTCTTTTACTGGTCGCGGAACTCTGGAAGGCGGATCATGGCCTCCTGGGTGACTGTGGCCACGTGCAGGCCATCTCGGGTATAAATCTTGCCTACTGACAGGCCACGGGAATCTTGGGCGCTGGGTGACTCTTGGACGAGTAAGAGCCATTCATCTGCCCTGGCGGGGCGGTGGAACCAGATGGCGTGGTCGAGGGAGGCAACCTTCATTCCCGGTTCCAGCCAGGACCTGCCATGCTTGCGCAGTACCGGCTCTAGCTGGGTGTAGTCAGATGCGTAGGCGATGGAGGCTTGATGGATGACGGGGTCATCCGGTAATTGTTCGAAGGTTTTAAACCAGACCATGTTGACCGGTTCTTTCTCTTGCCCTGGTTCTAGGTAGACGGGGGCATTCACATGACGGACGTCGAAGGGGCGGGTAAAGGCTACTTTTTGGGCGATAGGGTAAGGCAGGTGGCCCAGGAGTTCGGCGGCTGTGGGCAGTTCCTCTGGTGGGGTTAGATTTTCTGGCATCGGTGAACCGTGGTCGAGTCCCCTTGCCGGTGACTGGAAGGAGGCAATACAGGAGAATATAGGTAAGCCACCCTGATATGCCTGGACCCTGCGGGTTGCAAAGGACCTGGCTTCGTTGAGGGTTTCGGCCCCGTAGGAGAGGTCAGTATCAACGTCGCCTGGCCGAAGAAAATAGCCGTGGACTGAGTGCAGAACCTTACCCTCGACCGTCCTTGCTGCTGCCATGAGGGCTTGGGCGAGCACCTGCCCACCAAAGATACGGGGGGATTCCCGGGTGAGGGTCACTGCATTGAAGACTTGCTCGTGGGCGGACGCACCCCCACCTTGAATATCTAACATGGCAAGCAGTTTTTGGGTGGGGGAGAGGTTCTCATCTGTAGTCTGACTCATGGTTCCACTTTCTCATATCTGGGCTATGGTTAGGTGGTAGAGAAGTCATAAATGAAATGAAAAGAGTAACCTCACATGAGTTCGCCTGATTCGGCTCTGCCCGTACCCTTCCTGCACCTTCCTGATGCTGCAAGTGCCCGTGATCTGGCAACCTTCCTGACTCGAGCTAAACAGATTGATCCTCAGGCCGCCGTGCGCCTGCAGGCTACAGGGTCGGTATTGGGGGTTTATGTTCCTGTGCTGGTCCCTGACGATTTGCTGGACTCTACCCCTACTATTTTGGGTCTGAGGGCCCTGAACCTCGCTGCCCCGGCTGAGGTCGATACCGTTGTTGAGGCAGCTGCCCTGCTGGACCGTCTGGCCCGGATCGAAGACGCTGGGCTCAAACTGGCCCTTCCCCCGGTGACTGTTACAACCCCGTGGGCTGGGGTTGCCCCACCCCGGTCGGGTTGGGTGAAGCAGGGTTTTTACCTTTCGGACGACGCCCGGGCTGCCGCAGCTGCTGGGATTGCGGCGGTCGATAGTGCCCTGCCTGTGAATCCCGGCCACGCAGTTGTGAGCACCGTGCGCTCTCGAATCTGGTCTTCTCCGCTTGCTACCCCGGACGCCCACATTCAGTTGCCCACAGGTGTTGCCTTTGCCCTTGAAGTCTTGGGCTTTTTACCTCCGCGGGCTACAGAACCTATGCAGGTCTTTTCTTCAGGCTCGTGGGCCCGTATTTCAGCCCGGGCCGGGCATGTGCTCGTCCGTACTAGCGCCCTGTAAGTCCGCAAGAAAAATCAGACAAACACACTGCGGCCCCGCCCATCGAAAAGTGGGCGGGGTCTTGCTGAACATAAAGGAGTTACTGGGCTCGGTTTTGCATGGCGTGGGCGGCGCGGTCAAAGTAGGCCCACATTTCTGCATCATGGAGGGGCGAAAGGTCTAGGGTGTCCATGGCTTCCCGCATGTATTTAAGCCAGGTATCCCTTTCCCGGGGGCCAATATAGAAGGGGTTGTGCCGCATTCTCAGGCGTGGGTGGCCGCGTTCAGCCTGGTAGGTTTTAGGCCCGCCCCAGTATTGTTCCAAGAACATGAAGAGGCGGCGTTCAGCAGGGCCTAAATCTTCTTCAGGGTACATGGCTCTGAACTCCGGATCCTTGGCTACCCGGGTGTAAAACTCCCGGCATAACTGCTCAAAAACCGGCCTGCCACCTACCTGGTAGTAGAAACTACGCTCATCGATTACGTCATCGCCGGTAGAATTCTGGACGCTTGCCCCACCGGGCGCAGAAAGGGGGCGGAAGGCTGGATTGGGTAAATTCATACCCTCCAGTCTACTCCCGCCCCCAAGGTTATCGGTGGTCAGGAACCTTTATAGGTCAGCTGCCTGAACCTTGAGTGCCCGGGCTAGGGCGTCGCGTCCTTCGGCCACCTGCCGCTGCAGGGCAGCAGCGTCCTCAGGCAGGGAGGCTAGGTAGGTCTCGGCCTTATCCAGGACCTCTTGAGTGTAGAAGCGGGGGAAGAGCCCGCTAATAATCTGGCTTGAGATCTCGTGGGAGCGCTCGCGCCAAACACCCTCAATAGCTTCAAAATAGCGGTCAATGTAGGGTTCTGAGAACTCCGGGCCACCGCGATAGAAACCAAGAATGGCTGAGCGTTGAACAATGTTGGAGAGTTCACCGGTCTCCACCACTGCCCGCCAGGTCTCTGCCTTAGCCTCAGCGGTGGGGATAGCAGCCTTGGCAGTGGCTGCTGCCTGCTGGCCGTTGGAGGTGTTGTCCTCAGCCAGGGCAGCGTCGATATCGGACGTAGAACGACGGCCGCCGGCAGCCAGGGACCCCAGCAGGTTCCAGCGCAAATCGGTATCAACCGTCAGACCGTCAAGGGTAATTTCACCGGCGACCAGGGCTTCAATGGCATCGAGCTGGCTATCGGTGTGGGCCAGGCGGGCAAAGGTACCTACCAGCTGGAACTGGTTATCGGAGCCAGCTTCGGCAGCCTGGGCCAGGGCCCAGATACGGTCAGCTGCTTCAGCCCGCACGGTTTTAGCATGGGCAGGGTTCAGATATGCCCGCAGGACGGTTTCAAAGTTCAGCAACTGGGTTCGGACGGCAGTGGAATTGGTTTCCGCGCCGATATTGTTGAGAACCAGTTCAACGAACTGGCGGGCAGGCATTTCCGCATCACGAACCGTATCCCAGAGGGAACCCCAGACGACCCCGCGGGCAACGGAGGAGTCAATGGCGCCCAGGTGGGAAACCGCTGTGGCCCGGGAGCGCTCGTCCAAACGAATCTTGGCATAGGCCAGATCTTCATCATTGACCAGAATCAAATCAGGACGCTTGGCTCCAACGGCCATGGGAACCTCAGTTACCTCGCCGTCCACATCAATTTCAAGACGTTCAGTGCGGGTTAGCACCTCACCGTCCAGGTTGTAGAAGCCAATAACCAGGCGGTGGGGGCGCAGGGTTTCGTAGCCCTCAGCGAATGACTGACGCAGGGCCAGGCGGGTGATGGTGCCGTCCTCAGCCTCATCCACCTCGGTGGTGAGGGTATTGACCCCGGCAGTTTCCAGCCAGAGCTTAGACCAGGCGCGCACGTCGCGTCCGCTGGTTGCCTCAAGCTCATCGAGCAGGTCATCAAGCACTGTATTGCCGTAGGCGTGCTTGTCGAAGTAGACCTTGAGTGCTGCCATGAAGTTCTCCTGGCCGACCCAGGCCACCAGCTGGCGCAGTACGGAAGCGCCCTTGGCGTAGGTAATGCCGTCAAAGTTGACCTGAACGTCCTGAAGGTCGCGAATCGGGGCCACAATGGGGTGGGTGGACGAGAGCTGGTCCTGGTTGTAGGCCCAGGTCTTTTCGGAGGCTGAGAAGGTAGCCCAGGCCTCGGGGGCAAACCGGGTGTTCTCGGCAGCGGCCAGGGTCGACATGAACTCGGCAAAAGACTCGTTAAGCCAGAGATCATTCCACCACTTCATGGTCACCAGGTCACCAAACCACATGTGAGCCAATTCGTGCAGGACGGTAATCGCCCGGCGCTCAATAATGGCCTCAGTGACCTTAGAACGGAAAATGTAGTTTTCCAGGAAGGTCACAGCACCGGCGTTCTCCATAGCACCGGCATTGAACTCGGGTACAAAGAGCTGGTCGTACTTCTCAAAGGGGTAGGGGGTTGAGAACTGGTCTTCAAAGAACTCGAAACCCTGGCGGGTAATGTGGAAAATCTCGTCAGCGTCCAAGTACTCCATCAGCGATTTACGGGCATAGCAGCCCAGCTTAACCTCACGGCCCTCACTGTTGGTCAACGATGAATGAACGGAATCGTAGGGGCCAGCAATAATCGCAGTGATATAGGACGAGATACGCGGAGTCGGCTTGAAATGCCAGACCTTGCCGCCCTCAACGTCCTCAACCGACGTTTCAGGCTGGTTCGACACCACTACCCAGTGGGCAGGGGCCGTCACAATAAACTCAAATTCAGCCTTCAAATCAGGCTGCTCAAAGACCGGGTAGACCCGGCGGGAATCCGGCACCTCAAACTGGGAGTAGAGGTAGACCTCACCGTCCACAGGGTCCACAAAGCGGTGCAGGCCCTCACCGGTGTTGGTGTAGAGCATATCTGCATCAATCACCAGTTCATTACGCTCAGCCAAGGCGGGCAAAGCAATGCGCACACCATCGGCGTTCTCAACAGGAACCGGCTCACCATTGAGCTCAATCGACCGGACGGAATCGGTAATCGCATCAATAAAGGTTTCCGCCCCAGCAACAGCATCAAAACGAATCACAGTCTTGGAACCGAAGACGCGCTCGCCGCGGGTCAGGTCCAACTCAACCTTGTAGGATTCAACGCGCTGAATAACAGCGGCACGGGCCTCAGCCTCAGCGCGGGTCAAATTCATTCCGGGCATGGAAGTCCTTACACTCAAAATATAGTTTTCAAACAGGCCAGAGGCGGGGTAATGAACTACGTCTCGGCCTCTCGGTGTGACTACAATCGAAAGAAATCACACACGACATACGAACCCCATTCTATGCCCCGTGGCGTGATTTACCTAACTAACATTAAAGGACTGGTCCGCTGACCTGCCCTCATACCGCTAAGGAGCTCCCGTGCGCGTCCATATCGCAACCGACCACGCAGGCCTTGAACTCAGCCACTACCTCATCGAGCAGCTCACCGAGGCTGGCTACGACATGGTAGACCATGGCCCTGCCGAATACGACGCCCTGGACGATTACCCCAGCTTCTGCATCAACGCCGCCCTGGCCGTCCGGGCTGACCGGGAAGCGGGCCTGGATTCCCTCGGAATTGTGCTGGGAGGGTCAGGCAACGGGGAACAGATGGCCGCAAACAAGGTTGAAGGTATTCGTGCGGCGCTGGCCTGGAACCACGACACAGCCGCTCTGGCCCGCGAACACAACAATGCCCAGGTTGTAGCGGTGGGCGGCCGCCAGCACACTAAGGAAGAAGCCCTGGAGATTATCAAGGTCTTTCTCACCACCGAGTGGACCAACGAAGAACGCCACGCCCGCCGCATTGGCCAGATGGCCGAATACGAGCAGACCGGCGCAATCGCCGGCAAGCAGATCGACAGCTTCGAGGACTAATGCCAGAAGGGCACTCAATTCACCGCCTGGCCCGCCAGCTCACCGACGTTTTTGCCGGTGAAAAGCTGGCGGTCACCAGCCCCCAGGGGCGATTTGCGGACGGCGCAACCCTGCTGGACGGCCACGTTTTCGACTCTGCCTACGCCCACGGCAAGCACCTCTTTGCCCGCTTCTCCAACGACCTTTACCTCAACGTCCACTTGGGGATTTATGGGGCATTTACCTTTGGAGGCGATGAGCATTTTACGGGAGCATCCTCCATTGGGGCTCCCCGAAAAATCGGGGAGCAAGAGGATCACCGGAGCGAACTGTCAGCTGAGCCTCCTGCACCCCGGCCGACCACCCGCGTCCGCCTGGTCTCTGCCCACGGCTGGGCTGATCTGGTTGGCCCCACCATCTGCCGGACCCTCACACAAGAAGAGGTGAAGGACGTCCGAAAGAAGCTGGGCCCTGACCCCCTAAATCAGGACGCCAACCCCGCAGCTTTCTATACAGCGGCAGCAAAGACTTCCCGGCCGATCGGGGTTGTTCTCATGGACCAGGCCTGCATTTCAGGTGTGGGCAATATCTTTAGGGCTGAGTCCCTCTACCGTTGCGGAATCGACCCCTTCCGGCCCGGCAAGGACTGCAGCCGTGAAGAACTTGAAGCCCTCTGGGCCGATAATAAGCACCTGCTTGAGATTGGGGTGAGGGTAGGACGCATTATCACCACCGACCCGGCTGACCGGCGCGGCATTCCAGAAGATGAGGCCTGGCCTGACCACGCCAACTATGTTTACCACCGCCAGGGCCAGCCCTGCCCCCGATGTGGTGCCAGCATAGCAATGGAGGAAGTGGCAGGGCGCAAACTCTACTGGTGCCCCGGCTGCCAGCGGTAAGCGTCCGACCACAAAAACAGAAGCGGTCCCCGGTGATGAACCGGGGGCCGCTCTTTGGTTTACCCCTAGCGATCGGGGATATCTGACAGGTTAAAGGTGGTAGTGCCGTTGGTGCATTGGACGGTGACCGGGCCCGTTACCGTGCAGGTAAGTCCCATCCAACTCAGGGACTGGCCCTCTTGGAGGGGGGTATTGGTCTTGAACCAGTCATGGGTAGCGGCCCGGCCCTGGGCCTGAACAGTCCGGGGAGTAGTTGCCGTAGGGCCTAATGAAACAGACTGGAGAACCCAGTTCTTGGAATCATCTGTCATGCAAAAGACTCCGTAGGGTTGCATGAGGCAGGCCACCTGGGGGTCTGGGGTTTGGAATACAACTGAGGGCTGATCTGCCATGGCAAAGGAATAGGCTGCTGGATCAACCGGGGTTCCCTGCACGATGTCAGTGGTCAGCAGGGTCGCCGGATCAATGGTAAAACCGTCATTGACCGGGGGAGTGAGTGCCGTGGCACTCGGTGCTGCTTCAACGACGGATTCAAGGGGGGTGGGCTCGGGCTCCGGGCTCGTTTCCACCGGGGCATCAGGGGTGGGGCTGCTGCTGACTGTGGGGCTTGGGCTGGCAGTGGGACTTGCAGCAGTGGTTTCGCTTGACGGGCTTGTCACTACTGGGGTTTGAGTGTTACCGCACCCTGTCAGAAGCAGGACGCAGGTTGCAAGCAGGGCGCAGGTAGGGGCCAAAGGTGCGAGGGGAGTTGAGAAAGCCATAGGTAATCAATCATATAGTTTGAGTAAAGTGGGTGCCGTATCTCCATCCTAGGGGATAGGAACCTGCTGGCCTATCTACAGAACCCTTCTGTTTCAGTGCCCAAAGACAACGTCACGGGGCCGGGACAGACTCTTTCCGGTAGAGGGTGGTTTCTCCCCTCGATATCCGGCAGTACCCGATATGCTGGTGAAGAGTTACACGCCAAAATGACATCGAAGGGCTCCTATGCGTGATACCGGATACTTTCTCGACCAGGCAAACCTTGTGCTCTTCGACCTCGATGGCACCTTGCTCGATAGCGATACCGCAACGGCAGTGGGTTTTAACCGGGCGGTACGGGAATTCGGTTTTGAAGGAGAACTGGACGACACCCAGGGCTATCTACAGGCCTGGGCAGATATCCAGCGGGAAGATTTTCAGCGCTACTTGGCAGGTGAGCAAGCCTTTGATGAAAACCGGCTCTTTCGCACCTCCAGCCTGCTCCACCTGATGACCGGCGAACAGCAGAGCGCAGATCGGGCCCAGAAGTTCCTGATGACCTTACAGGAAGAGACGCGAAAGGCCTGGTCATCTTTTGCTGAAGTAGATAGGTTCTTTGAACAGCTGGGCCAGCGCTATAGCCACCTCCAGGTGGCAGTCATTTCCAACGGTTCGCAATTTACCGAGCAGAAGAAACTCGATGCAATCGGCCTGCACGATATGCCGCTGTTCTCCTCAGAACGGGTGGGCATGAGCAAGCCTGACCCCTATGTTTTTCGTTTTGTATGCGCCCAATTAGAGGTAGATCCGGCCTATGCGGTGCATGTGGGAGATAACTACATCGCGGACGTTGCCGCCCCGGCCCGGGCGGGCCTGCAGGCTGCCTGGGTGAACCGCCACCGTCGGGGCCAAAGGCTGCTGCCGCGCGGTACCGTCCGCGTTTCAGATCTCACAGGCCTGCTGGACGTGACGGTACCGGCTCAACGACGCTTCTTCTAATTCATCTGCCGGATTCTCTCAAGGACAGTCCTAGCTGCCTTATCAGTTTCTTGCAGGAAAAGGGGGTCTGTGCCCGGCATCGGTGAAATCGTGGTGTCAGGGTGCTGGGTGCCAGTTGGAATCCCAATGAGCAAAACACGGGGGTCTAAACCACCGTCTTCGTGAACAAGTAAACGAGTTGCGGGGTCCGTCTCTGGTGACCCGCTTCCCCGGAAGGGACGCATTCTTTCCTTCAAACTCAGTAACAGAGAATCACTAGTGTGGAAGGCGTCGGGCTTGTGCATCCAAGCATCAACAAGTACAGCCCCGGTGACCGCTTCCTGGGATGTGGCCGTCCGCATAACCCATTCGCCCTTCTCTGCTGTGATAGAGGGGCGGGCACCTGCAAAGGAAATGAGGCCGGCATGTATCAGCGCTAAAAGTTGCCTGGATCGGAAGGCCGGCGGGCCTGAGCCCACCATCTGCCCCATTTTCATAAAACGGGACACCTCAGCCTGATCCTCATAACGTCCACCAGAACCTAAGATCATGATACGTTTTCGGACCGAGGAAATAACCCAGAGAGCATTTTTCAGGGGACTTGAAGCAGCCAGCTCAGCGTGGTGGATATCCTGCTCCAACCGGGTTGCTACATGGGAGGTGAGCTGATCAAGGCTTCCTACAAAATCACCGAGAGGGTTGACCCATTCCTCAATCTGGAAGGACGGATCTTGGGCCAGGACGTCCGAGAGAATGGCAGGGTAGACCTGGTCCCTAAAGCTGATGGAATCATCCCTGGCTACTAAACGCTGGTAAACCTCATCAAAGGCAGGTGTAGGAGCCACAGGCGGAAGATCTCCATACTCACTCTTAGGCAAGAAGGGGTAACCGCGCCCGGAAGCCACCACTAGGTGAGGCTCAGCCCCGCTTGCCTCGTAGCGAAGGCCCCCAGGTGCCTGCTCATCAGGAAGAAAGCGTCCACCCCGGTCTAAGGTCACCAAAGCCATCAGATCGAAAAAGCCCATGCCAAGTCCCCGAACAAGCACCTTCTGGCCCGAGGACGCAGCTGGTAGCTGGCGGATACCGGCCTGAAGCAGGGGGTTGGCAGGCTTCACCCAGGGAAGACCAGAAAGGGCCAACTCTTCTTCATGGCTGGACTCTGCAGGAGTAATCCAGCCCAAAGCCAGAACAGTAACATCAGAGTCAATAGACCCGCCACCGGCCAGCTGAATACGGTCAAAAGTCCGGCCAGCCTCAGTAACCTCCGTCAGCGACACCGCCTGATCTCGATGCGAATAAACCTGAACCGTATCGGGTAACCTATCCAGCGCAATCTCAAAACACCACTTCAAATATGCCCCGTAGAGGGCTCGGGAAGGATTCGACTCCGTTCGCGTCACAGAAATTTCATCTTCAAAAGACGCAATGAGATGACGCAAATCTTCACTAAATACCGGGGCGGACGCATCGGCAGGGTAAGTCTCATACAGGGAGTAAAGGGGGGCATCCAGATCCCCCCGGATCCGCTGGATCCACTCAAACATGGTTGGCCCCTGCTGAACCGGAATCCCAAGGGTTGATCCGGGCTCAGTAAACAGGGTTACGGCACCAGCAAGCGTATTCATGCACAGGGCACGGGTCTGATCGGTCAACCACACAGCACCAGCCCCCACCTCAGAAACATCCACTAAATGAAGATGTACCTGCTGACTAGGAGCAGCGGCTCCAATTCTTTCAAGAACAGATATACCCCGAGGCCCCACCCCGACAATTGTTACGTTTACTACGCGCACTTTGAAACTCCACGAACATACTGGCTAACGTTATTCCAACCGGTTGCCCGGCGCTCGCTCTCCAACCTATCACCGGTAGTCCCAGCCCAGCGCAGGACCGTAACACTTCTCAACCTATCCCCAAGAAACCAGCAAGGATGGCCAACCGTGTCCCTCACCAGGCGGCAATACTTCAGCATCATGACAGCCGGCAGCCTTGGAGCCCTTGCCGCCTGCAGCGCTCAGCCAGAAGAACCTGAATCCCCGCGAACCCTGACCTATCTTGACTCAGCAACCTGGACCACCCTGTATCCACCGTCAGTAGGCTTCTATCCCAACGGTGGAATCATGAACAATATCGCTGACCGCCTGCTCTACCAGGACCCTGTCACCAGGGAACTCCATCCCTGGCTGGCCACCTCCCTGCCCGAAGTCAGTGCAGATGGAACCCAATTCACCTTCAAACTGCGGCAAGGCGTCACCCACTCAGACGGTACCCCACTCAACGCCCAGAACGTTGCGAACAACTTTGACCTGTACGGTAAGGGAGATAAGGACCGTAAACTCACGGTCTCAGAACAAATCACGGGATATGCGTCCAGCGAAGTCCTGGACGACTACACCGTTCGGTTTACCTTTGAAAAACCAGCCTTAGGCTTCCCCCAGGCAACCAGCTCAATGAACGCTGGAATCCTCTCGGATGCTTCCCTGGCCCTTGATACCACCGGATTCGGGCCGGGTAGCGCCACCAAAGTTGTAGGGTCTGGCCCCTTTGTGATCAGCCAGGAAAATCTGGGAACTGAGCTGGTTCTTACCGCCCGTGAAGACTACAACTGGGCACCTCCCGTCCTCAAGCACCAAGGACGAGCCCTCCTCGATCAGATCACCATAGCCCTGGCCAGTGAAGATAGCGTCCGAGTCGGAGCCCTCATCGCAAACCAAGCACAAATCGCTCGCCAAATCGAAGCACCTGTTGAAGACCACATCATTGACCGAGGCCTGCAGGTAGTTGCTGCTGCCACCAATGGCGTTAACAACACCTGGGACCTGCGCTTCCAGCACCCCATCCTGTCAGATATCCGAGTCCGGCAGGCAATCCGCTCAGGAATCGACCGCGAGCATATCGTCAAGACCCTATTTTCTCCACGGTACAAGCTGGCAACCGGGCCACTTGCCTCCGGGGCCCTGGGATACGTCAACCACGAGGGCGCTTTCACCTATGATCCCGATCAGGCTGTAGCCCTGCTCGAAGAAGCAGGTTGGGTGATGGGGGAGGATGGCATCCGCACCAAAGACGGCCAACGGCTCTCACTCACCGTCAACTGGGGAGCAGTTCAGCCGCGCAACCGGGAACAATCAACAGTTATCCAGGAACAACTTCGACGAATCGGCATTGAAATCAACATATTTCCCGGTGACCGCTCTGCCCAAAGCGCAGCAACCCTGGACCATACCATTATTCAAATCAACTCATCCATGGTTGGACGAGCTGATTACGACGTCATCAAGAGTCAGTACTGCAGCGAAAACCGCGACTCCCTGCTGAACCTCAACCCCCAAACAGAAGAAATCGGTGACCAGGAACTTGAGGATCTCACCTACCAGGTCGCCCAGGCCGCGACTGAAGCCGAACGGGCAGAAGCGTCCGCCAAAATACAGCAGCTGCTCATTGACAAGGCCTACACCATCCCAATCTTTGAAGAGCCCCAGGTCTTTGGGCTGCAACCGAATATTTCAGGTTTCACCACCGACCCCATAGGACGCCCCAGCTTCTACGCTGTTACCTTCAACGCATAAGGCCTAACCATGACTGCACGTACCCTATCCACTCGAATCCTGCAAGCCCTCATCGTACTGCTTGCAGCCTTCACCCTTGCTTTTACCCTGCTCACCGCCCTACCCGGTGACGCTGTGACCACCCGCTACGCAAACCCAGAATTAGGCCTTTCAGAAGCTCAAATTGAAGAAATCAGAGCCAGCTACGGGGCTGACAAACCCCTGATCGTTCAATATTTCATCACCCTGGGCCAGTTCCTCACCGGAAACTTCGGTTACTCCGTCAATTCAGGAACTGCCATATCTGAGCTGATGAAATCAGCCTTACCCGGCACCTTGACCTTGGCGACGCTAGCCTTCATCGCATCGGTCCTCCTCGCCTTCTTCCTGGCCTATCTAGCAACCAAACCCCGTTTTGAACCCCTTACCCGCCTCGTCCGGAACCTACCTCCGGCCATGAGCTCAGTCCCAAGTTTCTTAGTGGGTATCCTTCTCATCCAGTTGGTCTCCTTTCAACTGGGTTGGGTCCCGGTGTACGGTGCAACTCCAGCCCAAGAGCTGATCCTCCCGGTCGCAACCCTAGCTGTGCCGCTTTCAGCCCCACTAGCCCAAGTTTTGATTCGCTCTATTGATGAGGTCTACAACCAACCGTTTGTGACCGTTGTGAAGTCTCGGGGGGCAAGCGAACACTGGGTGTTTTGGCGAAGCGTCCTGCGGAACGCCCTCCTGCCAGCCATTACGGTTGCCGGCATCATCTGTGGCGAACTGATCAGCGGCGCTGTGGTCACCGAAGCAGTATTCGGCCGAGCCGGTCTAGGAAACATGACGGTCCAGGCTGTAGCCAACCGAGACACCCCTGTTCTCCTAGCAATCGTCGTCATAGCAGCTACGGCCTACGTCCTCATCAACCTCATCATCGACCTGCTCTACCCCCTCCTTGACCCCCGACTGCGTCAGAAGGCCTAAAACATGAAAAGCAACTACACAAAACCATCCGCCCTTCTGGCCTACTTGGTTGTAGCCATCGCGGTCCTGTGGGCCTTGGCTCCCTCCTTATTCACCACCGGTAACCCCACCGTAGGCACAGACTCAGCCTTGCTAGCCCCCAGCCCGGAACATTGGTTTGGCACGGATCCTGTGGGCCGCGATCTTTACACCCGCGTGATTTATGGGGCCCGTCACTCCCTACTGGGTGCACTCATTGCTGTAGGGGTGGGGCTCGTTTGCGGCACCGTGTTAGGCCTGCTCGCCGGTACCCTCCGGGGACTCACCGAAACCATCATTATGCGTCTGGTTGATGTCCTACTCTCCATTCCTTCCCTGCTCCTTAGCCTCTCAGTGCTTATCATTCTTGGCTTCGGAACAGCCAACGCCGCCATTGCAGTTGGTATCACCTCCATAGCAATGTTCGCCCGGCTGGTGCGGTCCCAGGTCCTAGCAGTAGCCCAGAGTGACTATGTTGAGGCTGCCTACGGCGCCGGATCAAACACCCTGTCCGTACTTACCCGCCATATCCTGCCCAACTCTCTCACACCCGTCCTTGCCCTCATTGCCCTCCAATTTGGCTCAGCCCTTCTTCAGCTAGCCACCCTGGGATTTCTCGGCTATGGCACCCCGCCACCGACCCCAGAATGGGGCCTACTCATCGCTGACTCCCGCGCCTTCCTGGCAACGAGCTGGTGGCTCACCATCTTGCCCGGTTCAG
Organism: Rothia nasimurium; assembly: GCF_049068285.1. Classification (GTDB taxonomy): domain Bacteria; phylum Actinomycetota; class Actinomycetes; order Actinomycetales; family Micrococcaceae; genus Rothia; species Rothia nasimurium_I. Next base: position 313,295 of record NZ_JBLKPV010000001.1, read on the forward strand.
TCATTGTTGCAGTAGTGCTTGCAGCCAACCACATCAGCCACACCATCACCCAAGAGGCCAACCGATGACCACCCTGCTCACAGTCAAAGACCTCAACGTCTCCTACTCCACTAAAAAAGGCACCGTTCAAGCCGTTCACGGAATCAGCCTCACCGTCGAACCCGGTCAAACCACCGCTATCGTAGGTGAATCAGGCTCCGGAAAATCAACAACGGCAATGGCAATCATAGGACTACTCTCACGAAATGCCACCGTTTCTGCCGGCGAAATTAGCCTGCGCGGTGAAACCGTCACAGCAAGCATGAGGGGAACCCGGATCGGGCTCATACCCCAGGATCCTGCAAATTCGCTCAACCCCACCCAAACCATCGGGGCTTCTATCAGCGAAGGTTTACGAATCCATCGACTACCGGCAAGCAAGGAGCGGGTGCTAGAACTGCTGGCTCAGGTTGGAATCGACGACCCTGAGCGTCGTTACCACCAGTATCCACACGAACTATCCGGTGGCATGAACCAGCGGGTGCTCATCGCCGCTGCCCTCGCCTTGGAACCGGATTTGCTGATTGCCGATGAACCAACAAGCGCACTCGATGTCACGGTTCAAAAAGTGATTCTGGATCTGATCGACACCATGCGGGTTCAACGCGGAATTGGCGTTCTCTTCATCACCCATGACCTAGCCGTTGCAGGTGATCGGGCCCACCGAATCGTCGTGATGCAAAACGGGCAGGTGGTGGAAGAGGGGCTAGCTGCAACCGTGCTTACCAACCCAGCCCAGCCCTACACCCGCAGGTTGCTGGACGACGCCCCGTCTCTAGTCACATATGTTTCTGTAGGCCAAACCGGCCGGCAGGTCATTCCCTGGGAAGAAGAGAAACCCAGTCTGCTTTCGGTACGGGATTTCGGCCAGAACTTTGGCGACTTTACCGCCGTAAAGGACGTCAGTTTTGACGTTCCCCAGGGATCTACCCATGCGATTGTAGGGGAGTCGGGTTCAGGGAAAACCACCCTTGGTAGGGCCATCGCCGGCTTTGCTACCCCCAGCGAAGGCACCCTCCACCTGGACGGTCAACCCTTTGTGCGCGGCCGGGCCCACCACCGCAAAGTACAGTTGGTTTATCAAAACCCCTACTCCTCCCTCGACCCACGTCAGACAATTGGGGCAGCCATCGGAGAGGGCCTCAGAAACTTTACCCAGCTCACGCCAAGCCAGATCCGGGACAAGGTAAACGCTTACCTTGAACTGGTAGCCTTAGACCCTGCCTTGGCCAGCCGTCGCCCCAGAGAGCTTTCTGGCGGGCAGCGACAAAGAGTTGCTATTGCCCGAGCTTTAATCCTTGAGCCTGAACTCGTAGTGCTCGATGAGGCCGTTTCAGCTCTTGACGTAACCGTCCAGGCTCAAATCCTCAAGCTCCTCTCAAAGCTGCAGGAGGAACTAGGACTGACCTATATTTTCATTTCCCACGACCTTGCAGTGGTCCGGCAGATTTCGGATACGGTATCTGTGATGAGCCGGGGGCGTCAGGTTGAATACGGGCCTACCGGTCAGGTATTTAGTTCACCCCAGCACCCCTTTACCCGAACTCTCATTGAAGCTATCCCGGGTGAGAGCTACCGGCATGGCCTGCTCAATACCGGGCTCTAGGCTTGAAGGAGGAAGGATAATAATTGTGACTGTAGACATTATTAATCTCTTGTCAGGAACTCAGCTTCCTGAACGGTCCTTGCGGCAACAGGCGGTAGAGAATGCCCAGTTTTCATTTGAGGCTCTCCTTGAAGGTGAACTACCTGAGCGCTATGCGGTAGCTGCGTTTGTTGCGGGCCTTCACCGTTCACCCGCAGTGAATTTTTACCTTGATCTCTTAGAGGACGAAACCCCAGAACTTGTTGGCCTTCTCCACCAGCTTCTGGCCACTGCTCTCGAAACGGCCCCTTCTGGACCAGCCGCGAAGGGGGAAGGAGCGGCGTTTTCTTCCCGGCAGAGTATTGACGCTTCAGTGCCGGACCGTCTTGCTGCCGCCCTGGATTACGCCCACTTCGCTGTTTTCCGCCCAGCTGATGCTAGCCCGGAGTACGTACAGCCCCTTGCCCGTGTCTTTGATGCAGATGAAATCGTGACCTTAGCCCAGCTTGTAGGTTTCTTAGCCTTCCAGCTGAGGGTGGTTCAAGGGCTTAGTGTTCTAGGTGGTACCTACCGGACGGGGGACGGTAAGGGTACTGTTTTGCTCAAGGGGCAGCACCTTGGGCAGCCCCAGTCAGTAGCCTCGGTAAGCCCTGAGCAAACTTGGGAGAGGGGACAGGTTGAGATTTTATCCTACCCTGATGTCGTTGAACCCACTAGGTATGTCCATCACTCGCTGGGCTGGCTACCGTGGGTGCCAGATGTTAGCCGGGAGAGTCTCACCAATGACCAGATCGACGCGATGATTCGACCAGAGCGCGTCAACTCTGCCTACTTCCGTCTGCTGGCCCGAAATCCGGCGGCGCTCAGGGCCCGTACCCTAACTGATTTGGACATTTTTTATAATGTTGAAGGCGGGCTTGGTCGAGCTGAGCGGGAACTTGCAGCCACCGTTGCTTCGCGTCTGAACGGGTGCATTTTTTGTGCTTCTGTTCATGCTGGCCGCACCTTAGAAGAATCTGAAGGACGGCTGAAAGATGTTGAGGCCCTCTTGGATGAAGGGGTGGAAGCCGATCTCGGCTCTGATCTGTGGAACACTATTGCGCGAGCTACCGTGGCCCTGACCCGGACGCCCGTCGAGTTCTCTGAGGAGCACCTGCAGGATCTACGGGATTTAGGTTTGGCAACAGCGGATATCATCGATGTCATTCAGGCCGCAGCCTTCTTCAATTGGGCAAATCGACTGATGCTCCCACTTGGCACAGCTGTTCTTCCCCGGCGGTACCGTTAATTAATTCCTCGAGTGATCTTGGGGGGCCACTCACTGTGTGGTCCCCAGGATTACTGCGGGTGGGGGAAAGGAAGCTTAGGGCGAATTTATCAATAAAGAAAGACCTCGTTGAACAATCAACGGGGCCTTTTCTTGGAGCGGCTGACGGGAATCGAACCCGCGTATCAGGCTTGGGAAGCGTGCGCTCTACCATTGAGCTACAGCCGCATGAAGAGGGGATGACGGGAATCGAACCCGCGTAATCAGTTTGGAAGACTGAGGCTTTACCATTAAGCTACATCCCCGAATGGGGGCGTCCTTGTGAGGACTGTTCTAGTAAACCTGATTCTGGAAAGAGTGTCAAATTGCAACAGAATTTGTGGTGATTCTTTGGGTGTTGAAAGTGGTAGAGTTAGGTAATACGGGAAGTTGCGGCTAAACTGGTTGTTGCCTTCCGTGCAAACGGGGTGTGGCGTAGCTTGGCTAACGCGCCTGCTTTGGGAGCAGGAGATCGCAGGTTCGAATCCTGTCACCCCGACGTGAAATAGAGCGACCCGCCGGAATCGGCGGGTTTTTCTATAGAACGATATGTTTGCCGCATTCTTACTTTTGGTGTGCGGTCCCTTCAAGTAATCAGGAGATCAACGGACGTGAAGACTGCCGTCGAGAAGCTCAACCCCACCCTCGCAAAGCTCGAGGTTGAGGTTCCTTTCGCTGAATTCAAGACCTACCTTGACCGAACCTACAAGTCACTGGCAAACCAGATTTCAGTTCCTGGTTTCCGCAAGGGCAAGACCCCTAAGGCTCTGATTGAGCAGCGTGCAGGCTTCGACTTCATCGTCGAAAACGCCCTCAACGACGCGCTTAACGAGTACTACGGTCAGGCACTGGCTGAAAACGAGCTGACCCCCCTGGCTCAGCCTGAACTGAAGATCATCGCTAAGCCTGAAGAAGGCAACCGCGAAGCTGACGTTAAGCTTGAAATTGAAGTTACTGTTCGCCCTGAAATCGAGCTGCCCGACTACTCTGGCATCAAGGTTGAAGTTGCAAACGTTGAAGTGACCGAAGAAGACGAGCAGAAGGCTCTTGATAACCTCCGTGGTCGCTTCGGCACCCTCAAGGCTGTAGATCGCCCTGCAGGCGATGCTGACTTCCTGACCATCAACATTGCCGCTGAAATTGACGGCGAGCAGATTGATGCAGCTAATGACCTGTCTTACCAGGTTGGCTCCGGCACCATGCTGGACGGTCTGGATGAGGCTGTTCTTGGCCTGTCAGCTGGCGAGGACGCCACTTTCGTGACCAAGCTGGCCGGTGGCGAGCACGCTGGTGAAGAGGCAACTGTCAAGGTTGAAGTTACCGCTGTTAAGGAACGTGAACTGCCTGAAGCAGATGACGATTTCGCCCAGCTGGCTTCCGAGTTCGACACTATTGCAGAACTCAAGGAAGACCTCAAGAAGCAGGCTGCCGAGGCAAAGGTTGCCGAACAGGGCGCTGAAGCTCGTGACAAGGTTCTCGACGCTCTCGTTGAGCTGGTCGAGGTTCCCGTCCCCGAAAAGGTTATCGAAGACCAGCTGAACCAGCACTTCAACGCTCCTGGCCAGGAAGCTGACCACGACACCGAAGAGCACCGTGCAGAGGTACGCGAAAACACCGAGCGTGCATTCAAGAACGAAATGATCCTTGACGCAATTGCTGAAAAGGAAGAAGTTTCTGTTGAGCAGGCTGAGCTGATTGATTACATCATCACCATGAGCCAGCAGTACGGTATGGACCCCAACCAGTTTGCCCAGATGCTGGATGGTTCCGGCCAGTCCGGCATGATCGTCGGTGAGGTCCGCCGTTCAAAGGCTCTGGCTGCAGTTCTGTCCCAGGCAGAGGTTAAGGACGCTGACGGCAACTCTGTTGACCTGTCCTCCTTCCTCGGTGAGTCAGCTGACGCCGAATAAGGATTGCTCTTGAGATAGTTTGTGAACTGTCGAGCATAGTTTTTTGAAAACCCCCGGTAGTGCCCAGGTGCTGCCGGGGGTTTTGCTTGCTCTAGAAAAGTCCTTGAGGCTATTGAGGTGCGGGAGCCAGGGGAGTAGGAGGTAGGGCGAAATAAGAAGGCAGAGCGAAAAGGTATGAGTTCTGGTGAATAGTTGTTCCCAAAAATGAATTAAGGTACGGATTTCTATCCTAATATTTGCAAAGTTAGGTGAGGCTAACTATAGTTGGTGGAGTCAAGCCTGAATAAAGACCACCAGGCACATCACACAAAACTTTTCACTGATAGATATAGGACACCAATGAAGGCTCACCGTATCTCCCTGCTGGCAGCTACTTCGGTACTGGCCCTGGCCCTGACCGCCTGTGGTTCTGGCTCCCAGAACGCCTCCCAGGAATCAAGCTCAACTGCAAGTTCATCAGCTGCTACCAGCTCCTCAGCAACCGGTTCAGCTTCTGCAGCGGCTGTGACTATTACCGATAACCACGGCGAGGTAACCCTGCCTGAGACTCGTGAGTCTATCGTGGCCACTGATAACCGGTCCTTCGAGATCCTTGAGTCCTGGGGTATTAAGCTCTCTGCTGCTCCCATGACCCTGATTCCTGTCACTGTTGAGGGGTACAAGAACGACGAGTCTATCGTTGATATTGGAACCCACCGTGAGCCTAATCTTGAGCTACTCACTGCTGCTGAGCCTGACCTCATCATCAACGGCCAGCGCTTCACCCAGCACTATGACGCCATCAAGCAGCTGAACCCTGAAACTGCAATCATTGAGCTGGAACCCCGCGACGGTGAGCCCTTTGACGCTGAACTCAAGCGTCAGGTAACAACTCTGGGCGAAATCTTTGGCAAGCAGGAGGAAGCCAAGCAGCTGATCGCTGATTTTGATGCTGCAGTTGCCCGCGCCAAGGCAGCCTACGATGGCACTTCAACGGTAATGGCTGTCAACGTCTCAGGCGGAGAAATTGGGTACATCGCCCCCAGCATTGGCCGTACCTACGGCCCTATCTTCGACATGGTGGGTCTGAAGCCTGCCCTCGAAATTGATGGTTCCTCCAACAACCACCAGGGTGATGACATTTCCGTAGAAGCCATTGCCGAATCCAACCCCGACTGGCTGCTCGTACTGGATCGTGACGCAGGCACCACTACCGATGAAGGTTCACCCGCTGCAGCTGACGTCATTTCTGGTAGCGCTGCCCTGGCCAACGTCACGGCTATCTCCAAGAACCAGATTGCCTATGCACCTGCTGACACCTACACCAACGAATCCATCATTACCTACACCGAGATTCTGAACGACCTGGCTGACAAGTTCGAAGCAGCCAAGTAATTTGAACCTCCCCCTCTAAGTTAAGGAGCCACCCTGCACCTATGCGCAGGGTGGCTCCTTGAGGCCTTTATGACCAGATCACCACAGACCCCCAGCCCAGTTCCACTTGAGGATTCTCACTGCTCTACCCAACAGCGGTTTGCGTCCTCCCAGCCTGCTCGAACCCGTACCCCCCTCCTGACGGGAAAGTTCATTGTCAGTTTCCTCCTCGTGGCCCTCTTGCTGGGCGCATCACTCCTGACAGGAGCCTACGATATTTTCGGGCAAGCAGACGGTGCGGATATGTTCGCCATTACCCGAGTGCCACGAACCGTTGCCCTCGTCCTAGCAGGTGCCGCCATGGCCATGTGCGGGCTCGTCATGCAAATGCTGACCCAAAATAAATTTGTTGAGCCTACCACAACAGGTACCACGGAATGGGCCAGTCTAGGCCTTCTTTTTATGCTGTACTTCTTCCCGGCAGCAACCTTACTCCAGCAAATGGTGGCAGCAATACTGTTTGCCTTTATCGGAAGCATGGTCTTCTTCCTCTTCCTGAGAAAGGTATCTTTGCGCTCCAGCCTCATCGTGCCGATAGTTGGCATGATGTTAGGTGCTGTCGTGTCAGCCTTTACCACCTTTTTTGCCCTCCAAACTAACCTGCTTCAAAACCTGGGTGTCTGGTTTGCAGGTAGCTTCACCTCTGTCATCAAAGGCCAGTACGAGGTCCTCTGGATCGTCCTAGCAGTCGTTGCAGCAGTTTTTTGGTACGCCGACCGCCTCACCGTCGCCGGCCTGGGGCAAGACTTCGCCACCAACGTCGGCCTCAACTACGCTCAGATAGTTTTTATTGGCACAGCCCTCATCGCCATTGCAACCGGTGTTGTGACGGTAGTGGTCGGTGCCCTGCCCTTCATCGGGCTCATCGTCCCGAACATGGTCAGTATGTTCCGGGGCGACGATTTACGGAGCAACCTACCTTGGGTTGCCCTAACTGGGATTGCTGTTGTGACTATCTGTGATCTCATTGGCCGTCTCATCATTGCCCCCTTTGAAATTCCTGTCTCAGTCATCCTGGGTATCGTGGGGGCTATCGTCTTTATCGGTTTGATTCTGAGAGGACGGGCCCGTGCCTAAACTAGCTACCGCCTCTTCCCAGCCTTCCGCTGCCCCGTCCACATCTCAGGGAGGACGTCGGCCAGCCCCCAAGCGGGGCTCAGGCTCCTTTAGCACCCACCGGGCAGCCCGTACCTACTGGCTGGTTCTTGCAGGTCTTTCCCTCACCGCAACCCTTGCCGCCTTCGGTTTGCTCGCCTACGGGAACCCCTTTGAAACAGGGACAGAAAAATGGTGGCTGATTGCAGAACGCCGATCCAATGCTGTCATTGCCATGGCCGTTGCAGCCATTTGCCAGTCCATTGCAACTGTGGCTTTCCAAACCGTCACCAACAACCGAATCATCACTCCCGGTATCCTTGGCTTCCAGGCCCTCTACGCAGCAATCCACACCTCCACGGTTTACTTTTCGGGGGTTGCAGGCCTCATCGCCGCCCGAACCCTCGACACCTTTATTTTCCAGCTGGTCATGATGGTGGCCCTGTCCCTCCTGCTCTACACCTGGTTACTGACCGGCCGCCGGGCAAACATGCACGTCATGCTCCTGGTCGGTGTCGTCCTCGGTGGGGGACTGGGGTCAGTTTCAACCTTCATGCAGCGGATGCTGACCCCCAGCGAATTCGACATCCTCACCGCCCGCCTCTTTGCCTCCGTCAATAACGCCGACCCAGACTACTACCCGGTAGCCCTACCCCTGGTGGCAGCTGGCGTCCTGGTGCTCTACCTCAAGGCCCGCACCCTCAACGCCCTAGCCCTCGGCCCCCAAGCAGCTACCAACCTGGGCATTAACCACCGGAGCGAATCCATTATCGTCCTGGTGATTGTAGCGGTCATGATGGCTGTATCGACAGCCCTGGTGGGCCCCCTGACCTTCCTCGGCTTCCTCGTGGCGACCCTGACCTACCAGTTCGCTGACACCTACGACCACCGCTACCTCTTTCCCATGTCTATGGTGCTCAGCTTCTCTATCCTGGCTGCTTCCTACTTCATCATGAACCACATCTTCTCAGCCCAGGGGGTTGTGGGAATCATCATTGAGCTGATCGGTGGCCTTACCTTCCTAATTGTGATTCTTCGAAAGGGCAAACTGTGATTACCCTGCAGCAGGTAGCAAAAAGCTACTCCGGCGAAACCAACATCGGCCCTGTTGACCTAGAACTACCGGCAGGAGGAATAACAGCCCTGGTGGGCCCCAACGGGGCAGGAAAATCAACCCTGCTCACCATGATTGGCCGCCTCCTAGACATCGACACGGGCACCATCACCGTCGGTAACCTGAACGTAGCCACCTCAAAATCAAAAGATTTGGCCAAGGTTGTCTCAATCCTCCGCCAGGAAAACCACTTCGTCACCAAGCTAACCGTCCGCCAGCTAGTTGGGTTCGGCCGATTCCCCTACACCGGGGGACGGCTCACCGCCCAAGACGAAGAAATCATCAGCCGGTACATTGACTTCCTCAACCTCACCGAGCTAGAAAACCGCTACCTGGACGAGCTATCAGGCGGCCAGCGCCAGCGGGCCTATGTAGCAATGGTGCTCTGCCAGGAAACCGATTACGTCCTGCTCGATGAGCCCCTCAACAACCTCGATATCTCCCACTCGGTCCAGATGATGCAGCACCTGCACAACGCCGCCCGCGCCCTTGGCCGCACCATCATCGTGGTTCTCCACGACATCAATTTTGCCGCCCGATACGCCGACTACATTTGCGCTATCAAGGACGGCAAACTCGCAAGCTTCGGTTCCGTTCAGGACATCATGAAAGACGACCTGCTCACCGAAATCTTCAACACCCCGGTTCAGGTCATCCAGGGGCCCAACGGCCCTATCGCCTGCTACCACTAAATACATCCCGCTCCCAAGGCAACCAAGCTGGCGGTGGACGTCCTGACCAGTAGGCTCAGGACGGCCACCTGCCAGCTTTTCTGCACCGACCCAGCCCAAGCAGGCAGGCAGGGAAGGCAAGACGGGCTGTTGACATGCCATCAGCGAACTCACCTCAATTTGGGGCAGGGGGGAGAGCTTCAAGCGATAACCTAAGAACAAGAAAATCTTTGGCGCCCATCAGGCGTCGCCCCGAACTCAAGGAGCGGAAACATGTCCTTCACCCCTGAAGCACACCAGGCCCCCGCCATGGAAACCCCCATGGGAAGCCAGGACGACTACGTCTACAACCGCCTGCTCAAGGAACGCATCATCTGGCTGGGCTCCGAAGTGCGTGACTCCAACGCCAACCGCATCTGCTCCCAGCTGCTGCTGCTCTCAGCCGAAGACCCCGAGGCAGACATCTACCTGTACATCAATTCACCCGGCGGCTCCGTCACCGCAGGCATGGCCATCTACGACACCATGCAGCTGATCCCCAATGACGTTGTCACCGTGGTAACCGGTATGGCAGCATCAATGGGCCAGTTCCTGTTGACCGCAGGTGCCCCCGGTAAGCGCTACGCAACCCCCAACGCCCGCATCCTCATGCACCAGCCCTCCGGTGGCATCGGCGGTACCGCTTCCGACATCCGCACCCAGGCCCAGCTCATTCTCGATATGAAGAAGCGCCTGAGCGAAATCACCGCTGAGCGCACCGGCCAGACCGTTGAGACCATCCTGCGCGATAACGACCGCGACAACTGGTTCACCGCCGAAGAGGGCCTGGCCTACGGCTTCTTCGACAAGATTCTCGACAAGATCGGCCCGGCCACCAGCGCCACCGACAAGTAAACCGGCACAGAACTTTTCCAGGAGAAACGAATGATTCACCTTCCTTCATCAACCGCACCTGCCGGTATGCCCAGCAACCGTTATGTGCTCCCTAACTTTGAAGAACGCACCCCCTACGGCTACAAGCGCCAAGACCCTTATGCCAAGCTCTTCGAAGACCGCATTATCTTCCTTGGGGTTCAGGTCGATGACGCCTCAGCCGACGACATCATGGCCCAGCTACTGGTGCTCGAATCCCAGGACCCTGATCGCGATATCACCCTCTACATCAACTCACCCGGTGGCTCCTTCACCGCGATGACTGCTATCTACGACACCATGCAGTACATCCGCCCCGAAATTCAGACCGTCTGCCTGGGTCAGGCCGCCTCAGCCGCCGCCGTCCTGCTGGCAGCCGGTACCCCCGGCAAGCGTCTCGCCCTGCCCAACGCCCGCGTGCTCATCCACCAGCCGGCCCTCTCAGGCCAGCAGGGTGGTCAGGCTTCGGACATCGAAATTCACGCCAACGAAGTCATGCGTATGCGTGAATGGACCGCCCAGACCTTGGCCCTGCACTCCGGTAAGTCCTTCGAAGAGGTCGATAAGTCCATTGAGCGTGACAACATCTTGACCGCCAAGGCCGCCCTCGAATACGGCATTGTTGACCAGGTGCTCGAATCCCGCAAGGCCGTCAAGCCTGCCTTCAACACTGCTGAGAAGCACGACTAACCTTTAGGCTTCAAGCTCACCTGCCCTGCCAATCAGTCAACCTATGGTTTTCCTCTGATCGGCAGGGCAGTTTAGTCATAAACGGTAATAGCTCCACAAACGTCATATCTTGGGCAGGCAAGCCCTTAGACGGTAGATTAGTACAGGAACCAAAGGAAAGGTAGGGTCTATGGCTCGGCTAGGCGATAGCACCACACTTCCCAAATGCTCATTTTGCGGGAAGACCCAGCGGCAGGTTCGGAAACTGATCGCCGGTCCAAATATTTACATCTGCGACGAATGCATCGAGCTCTGCAACGAAATCCTTGAAGAAGAACTGGCTGACGTCAAAGAGCTAGTCGTCGAGGACGCCCTACCCACCCCCCGAGAAATTTTCGACCATCTCCAGGAATACGTCATCGGTCAGGAGGCCGCTAAACGGGCCCTGTCGGTGGCCGTCTACAACCATTACAAGCGCATCAAGGCCCAGCAGAATCCAGCACTTGAAGCCAAGGAACTTCTAGCAACGGACGGCGAAGACGTTGAGATTGCAAAATCAAATATTCTCCTCGTTGGCCCCACCGGTTCAGGTAAGACCTACCTAGCTCAAACCCTGGCCAAGAAACTCAACGTGCCCTTTGCCGTAGCCGATGCCACCTCCCTGACTGAAGCCGGGTACGTCGGTGAGGACGTCGAAAACATCCTCTTGAAACTGATTCAAGCAGCTGATGGAGACATTGAAAAGGCCCAGCGGGGAATTATCTATATCGATGAGATCGATAAAATTTCCCGCAAGGCAGATAACCCCTCCATTACCCGCGATGTCTCAGGCGAAGGCGTCCAGCAGGCCCTGCTCAAAATACTCGAAGGCACAGAAGCCTCTGTCCCTCCCCAAGGCGGCCGTAAGCACCCCCAACAGGAATTTCTGAAAATTAATACCTCAAACATCCTCTTTATTGTGGCTGGCGCATTTGCCGGTATCGAAGAGATTGTGGGCGGCCGGGTTGGTCGAAAGGGCATTGGCTTTGGGGCTTCCATCGACCAGGCAGCTAAGGACGAGGAAATCCTCACCAAACTCATGCCCGAAGACCTGCTGAAGTTCGGCCTGATACCTGAATTCATCGGCCGTCTTCCGGTGCTAGCGACCCTGGGCAAGCTCACCGAAGCTGACCTCAAGCGGATCCTCACTGAACCCAAGAATGCCCTGGTCAAACAATATAAGCGTATGTTCGCCCTGGACGGGGTAGAGCTGGTCTTTGAGGACGAGGCCGTCGCAGCAATTGCCCGCCAGGCTGTTGAGAGGGATACCGGCGCCCGCGGCCTGAGATCAATCATGGAGTCCATCTTGCAGCCTGTCATGTTTGATGTGCCTAGCCGCAGCGATGTCGTATCTGTTGTGATTGATGCTGAGGTTGTACGCGGGAATAAAGAGCCCCTCCTGGTGCTTGAACAGAAGGAACAGAAAACAGCTTAAAGATTATTGCCCTCCTCCCTCATAGGGGGGTGGGTTGCAACTAGGCCCTGACCTGAAAGGACACACATGGCTGAACATACAGTAGATTTCTGGTTTGACCCCACCTGCCCCTGGTGCTGGATGACCTCCCGCTGGATCAAGGAGGTTGAGACCCTCCGCGACGTAGAGGTAACCTGGCATCCCTTCTCCCTTGCCGTCCTCAATGAGGGCCGGGATCTCGACCCAGGCTACCGCAAGCACATCGACAATACTTGGGGTCCCGCCCGCGTGGCCACCGCTGTGGCAGAACAATTCGGGCAGGCCAAACTCGATGAACTCTACACCGCCCTGGGTGAAGAGATCCACCACCGGAAGAACAAGGAAGGCACCTACTTCGAAAAAGCCATCGAAGCTGCCCTTGAAGCAACCGGCCTGCCCGCAGAGCTGGCCCAGGTCGCCTTTACCGAAGAGTATGACGAGCAGATGCGGGCCTCAACCCGGGCAGGGCTTGACTCTGCCGGTGGTGATGACATCGGTGTTCCCCTCATGAGCATCAACGGTGTCACCTTCTTCGGCCCTGTTATGTCACCTGCTCCAACAGGTGAAGAGGCAGCCAAGGTCTTCGACGGGGCAGTAGCTCTCGCATCCTACCCGGGATTCTACGAAATTAAGCGTCCCCGCACCGTCGGCCCGATCTTTAAAACTGACCAGGCCTAAAACTTACCGCCACGAAAAAGGGGCCCCGGAACTAACCGGGGCCCCTTTTGCTACTCAACCTGCAGGCGAAATTTACTTGTTGCTGGAGGCTGTGGGCTTAGGAGATGAGGTTGCAGTGCTGGTCTCGGTGCTTGCTGCACTTCGCTTTTCCTGAGCAGCCTTGGCCTTCTTGATGATGGCAGAATCGAGGCAGCGGGAGTCAGTGGTGGTTGAAGGACGGTTAGCGTCGGTAGACTGACGAAGTTCCAGGTTCCGGTCGCTAATCTGGCGGACAATATCCGGGGCGTCGTTCACAAACTTATAGGCTGCTTCGACATCGGTGGTGAAGTCAGCACGGACGGTGAAGTTGAGAATCTCTTCCTTGGTGGGAAAAACGTGGCCAGCACACATCACGTTGTAGTAGGTGATGATGTCCTGATCTTTCAGATCGGCAACGGCCTTTTCGACGTCTTCTACCTTCTCGTAGTCGCGGAAGTCTTCAAGCTGAACATCTGCGGGGGCGGTTGCACCAGCCCAGGTGGGGGCCGGGGTGGATTCTGCGGTTGTTTCTGTGGAGTTGTTGCCGCAGGCTGATAGGGTAGCTGCTGCTACCAGCGCGAGGGCTGCGAAGCGGGAGCGACTGGCCTTCAGGTTAATCATGGGGAACCTCAATCGTGGTGGAGTGTAGTAGCGGGCGGGAAGCCGCGACAATTCTTTGATAATTCTACCTAGAAGCGGCCACCGGGTCATGACCCGGTGGCCGGTTTTTATGTGCTCTACACCCCAGTAGGTGCGGGGCGCTTCTAGGCTATTCGGCGCTTTCTTCGGTGAGAAGGACGACGTCCGAAACAGTGAGTTCGCCTTCGCCTTCGGTGAGGGTCAGGTCGCGGGCGTTGCCAGCTGCCTTGAGATCACCCAGGCCACCTCGGATCCGGGCGATGTCGGCAGCTGAGCCGGTGATGGTTGCAGTTTCAACCTCGGTACGCTGCTTGACCTGAGCCTCTGACTTGGCCTTACGCAGACCGCCCAGGGCAGCTGCGACGGTGGGCAGGACGGCGGGGTCGGCGTCCGCTACGGCGGCTGCGAAGCCCTCGGTGGTGGGCCAGGGGGCGCGATGTACTGAGCCTGCTCGCCACCAGGACCAGATCTCGTCGGTGACGAAGGGCAGGAAGGGGGCGAAAAGGCGCAGCATAGCATCGAGGGTGGTAGCCAGAGCAGCCAGGACTGAGGCCTGTTCTGCTTCCCCGACGTTGCCGTAGGCGCGGTCCTTGATGAGTTCTACGAAGTCGTCGGTGAAGTGCCAGAAGAAGGTCTCTGAGATCTGCAGGGCCCGGGCGTACTCGTAGTTCTCAAAAGCGGCGGTGGCTTCGTCAACGAGGGCAGCGAGGCGGGCCAGCAGGGAACGGTCAAGCTCGTTGGTCAGGAAGCCCGCGGCCGCCTGGTCGGTGATGACCGAGTTGGCGGTGGCGCCCAGGCCGAGCACGAACTTGGAGGCGTTCAGCAGCTTGATGGCCAGGCGGCGACCAATCTTCATCTGGGCCTCGTCGTAGGCGGTATCAGCACCCAGCTTGGCGCTGGCAGCCCAGTAGCGAACGGCGTCCGAACCGTACTTTTCCAGAACCTCGTTGGGAACTACGACATTGCCCTTAGACTTGGACATCTTCTTGCGGTCCGGGTCCAGGATCCAGCCGGAAAGGGCGGTGTCGGTCCAGGGGACGGAGTTCTCCAGGGAGTTGGAGCGAACCACGGTGGAGAAGAGCCAGGTGCGGATGATGTCGTGGCCCTGGGGGCGTAGGTCCATGGGGAAGGTGACCTTGTGCAGGTTCTCGTCCACGGCCCAGCCGGTGGCAATCTGGGGGGTCAGCGATGAGGTGGCCCAGGTGTCCAGGACGTCGGGGTCGGCGATGAAGCCGCCGGGCACGCCGCGCTGGTCTTCGGTGTAGCCGGGGGCAGGCTCTGAGGCAGGGTCAACGGGGAGCATGTCCTCAGTGGGGAGGATAGGCTGCTCGTAGTTGGGTTCACCGTCAGCGTCCAGCTTGTACCAGACGGGGAAGGGCACGCCGAAGAAGCGCTGGCGGGAAATAAGCCAGTCGCCGTTGAGGCCCTCGACCCAGTTCTCGTAGCGGGAGCGCATGAAGGCAGGGTGCCAGGTGATTTCACGTCCGCGCTCAACCAGGGCCTCACGGCGCTCGGCGTCGCGGCCACCGTTGCGGATGTACCACTGGCGGGAGGCCACGATTTCAAGGGGCTTATCGCCCTTTTCGTAGAACTTGACCGGGTGGGTGATGGGCTTGGGGTCGCCATCCATTTCACCGGCTTCAACCAGCATCTCAACGACGGTCTTCTGGGCGGTGAACACGGTGGCACCTGCCATGCGCTCGTAGCGCGCACGGCCCTCGGCGGAGGTAATCCACTCGGGGGTGTCAGTGGCGAAGCGGCCGTCACGACCAATCAGGGCACGGGTAGGCAGCTGGAGCTCGCGCCACCAGGTGACGTCGGTGGTGTCGCCGAAGGTACAAATCATGGCGATACCGGCACCCTTGTCGGGCTGGGCCAGGGGGTGGGCTTTGATCTCGACCTCGACACCAAAGAGGGGAGAGGTGACCTTGGTTCCGAAGAGGGGCTTGTAGCGCTCGTCGTCGGGGTGGGCGACCAGGGCAACACAGGAGGGCAGCAGCTCGGGGCGGGTGGTCTCAATCCAGACCTTCTCGCCGTTCTCGCGGTGGAAGGAGATACGGTGGTAGGCGCCGGGGCGTTCCTTGTCTTCCAGTTCTGCCTGGGCAACCGCGGTGCGGAAGGTGACGTCCCACATGGTGGGGGCTTCTGCCATGTAGGCATCGCCGCTGGCCAGGTCGTTGAGGAAGGCCAGCTGGGAGACCTTGCGGGAGTGGGCGTCGATGGTGCGGTAAGTGTGGGACCAGTCAACGGAAAGGCCCAGGGTGGTGAAGAGTTCTTCGAAAACCTTTTCGTCCTCTACCGCCAGAATCTCGCAGAGTTCAATGAAGTTCTGGCGGGAGATACGGGGCCAGTCGCGCTGGTTCTTGGCGGGCTTTTCAGGAGCCTTGAAATCGGGGTCGTAGGGGATCGCGGGGTCACAGAGTACGCCATAGTAGTTCTGCACGCGACGCTCGGTGGGCAGGCCGTTGTCGTCCCAGCCCAGGGGGTAGAAGACGTTCTTGCCCTTCATGCGCTGGTAGCGGGCGATGACGTCGGTCTGGGTGTAGGAGAACATGTGACCAACGTGCAGGGAGCCGGACGCGGTGGGCGGCGGGGTGTCGATGGAGTAGACCTGCTCGCGGGTGGTATTCGGGTCGAAGGCGTAGGTCTTGTTGGCGGCCCAGTTCTCGGTGAACTTCTTTTCGAGGCCTTCAAGGCCGGGCTTCGCGGGGACGGTAATTTCTACGGTGTTTTCTGCGGGCGTGTCTGTGCCCTGATTGATTTCAGCCATGCTGACCATTCTCTCACGGATACTTTTCTTGTGCAGTACCCGATGCTGGTCAGAAGAGAAAATAATATGTCATACAGGAAACTGGGGCTGTAGCTACGCGCTCAGGGGCCGTAGTCTAGTGGTATGACTACTTCATCACTTCCCGCTAACCCCTTTTCCGCTGACGCCCAGAGCGGCAAGATTGCCGTGGTAACGGGGGCCTCCTCAGGTATCGGCCGGGCCACCGCTGAACTCATGGCAGCCACCGGCTGGACGGTCTACGCTGTAGCCCGCCGGGCTGACCGCCTCGAAAGCCTGGCCCAGGCAACCGGGGTGCGCCCGGTCGTCCTCGATATTACAGACGCCGACGCGGTAACCGCCCGGGCCCAAGAGATTCTGGACGAAACCGGCGGTCGGCTAGACGCCCTGGTCAATATCTCAGGTGGCGCCCTGGGAGCGGATTCCGTGGGAGAAGGCAAGGCCAGTGACTGGGAGGGAATGTACCGGGTCAACGTGTTGGGAACCCTGAATATGACCCAGGCCTTCCTGCCTGCCCTGCGGGCCAACGGCGAGGGTACCGTCCTCAACCTCACCTCTACCGCGGCAGAAGCAGGCTACGAAGGAGGGGCAGGCTACAACGCTGCCAAGTTCGGCCAACGGGCCCTGACCGAAACCCTACGTTTAGAAGAGGCAGAAAACAACATCCGGGTGATCGAAGTGCGCCCCGGCATGGTCAAGACCGACGAATTTGCCCTCAACCGTCTTGGCTCGGCAGAAGCAGCTGCCAAGGTCTACGCTGGGGTTGAAAAGCCCCTGCTGGCAACGGACGTTGCCCAGACCGTCACCTTTGCCGTGAACGTCCCCCACCACATCAACTTGGACCACATCACCATGCGGCCGGTGGCTCAGGCAGCCCAGTACAAGGTGATTCGTCGACTCCCGAACGGCTAGGTCGGAAGGGAGGGGCTGACGGGGCGGGGTCTTGCCCCCATAATGAAAGTAGGCTTATAATATTCGGGAGGAAGCCCACAACGGCATACCAATCATCGAAGGAGATGAAGACCGTGAAGCGCAACCACCCCACCAAGACCCCGCACCCCACCACCAGCTGGTCAGTGCCCCTGCTCATCCTGGCCACCCTGCCCCTTCTTGTAGCCTGTGCCGGTGGCGGTGAAACCCCATCGCAGGCACCGGCTCAGACCTCTTCCTCCGTTTCTGCCTCTGCGACTGCACCAGCAAGCGCCCCTGCACCCTCAAGCTCTTCAGCGATAGCTGCATATCAGGTTGTTGAGGACGCCTGCTTAGACCGCTGCACCACCTACGAAACCATTGCTGTCACCCACCCCACCCTCGGGCCGGTAGAGATTCGCACCTATGGTTGGGATATGAAGCCGGGGTCAGCCCCTTCCCAGATGCAACTGGCCTACGCCGTTTATCGGGACGGCGAACCCATCGGCTTCTACGAGGGGCTGGGCAATACCTACGCCTTCATCTCTGCGCACACCGTCATGGGCAATATGACCTGGAATCTTGCGCGGGACTCCAACGTCGACCGCTACGGCAACATCTATCTGGCAACGGATAGGTCCGTGGTGGTGCTAGCACCCACCGATACCGGGTATAGCCAGGAGGGTACCCTACCCTCCGCGCCGGTAGAGAAACCGCGGTTCGAGATTTCCCCCTTCTTCGATGATGCCGGTGAGCCCGCTGCCGGCCTGCACCTCGATGCGGACGGACGGGCCTACCTTGTTCTGGGGAAGGACGACAGCGGAGAAGTGCGGCAGGTCAGCATTACGGGGCCGCTAGGGGAAGAGGGCTCGACCGTTTACACCAGTTGCGCCAGCACTGAGCCCCACTGTGGTTTCATTTTTGACCACTAGGTTGTGGTTGTGAGGCTGTTGGCTAAATTCTTCCTCTCGTGAGGGCTGGGGCTCGTATTGTGTCTAATTAAGACGCGCCCCAGCCCCTTTTGTTGAAAATCAAGAGCGTGAGAGTAGGGTGCGAATAGTCAATACATGAACTAAATAAGGGGTTTGAGATGACCACAGCAATCATAGGAACAGGCCGTATCGGTTCACAGGTCGCCCTTCGCCTGGCTCGCGGGGGAGAAGAGATACTGGTTGCGGCGTCAAATCTCGAATCGGCTCAGAAATCAGCCCAAGAACTGGGGCTAGGTATTCGGGCTGGTACCGTCGAGCAGGTCATCGAAGAAGCAGACACAGTTGTCTTCGCTACGATGTTCCCCGTTACCCAGCAGCTCCTGAAGGAACATTCTTCACAGTTGGTGGACAAGGTCGTTGTTGACCCATCCAACAACTTCCGGGTTACCGACGACGGCCGGGCGGTTTCCGCCAACCCAGAAGGGTCCTCAGCTGGCCAGCAAAACGCTGCCCTGCTTCCTCAGGGGGTTAATTTTGTCAAAGCGCTGGGAACCATGAGCGCGGCTAATCTGGGCAAAGAAACTACCGGTAGCGGTGAAAAGGTGGCTCAACTTTTTGCAACGGACGACCCAGTAGCGCAAGAGCGCATTACCCACCTATTGCGTCTGGGGAGCTGGGAGCCCATCAAGGCTGGCGGCTTGGACATTGCCTCCAGAATCGAGGTCGGCGGTACCTGGCACGACCGCGGTGGACTTAGCGGACGGATTCTCAGCAAGGAGGAAGCGGAGAAACTGGTCAGCGAGCCTGTATCGGAGAAATAATCAAGAAAACTTGCGAGGAGGAGCATATCTCCCAGTCGAATGATTGTGCTGTTCAGTGGGTGGGGCCAGCCTCACCCGCTGTGCTGTGCAGGCAACAGACTGGAGCCCCGTGATTCAGCTGGTCGCCACCTCCCACGGAACCGATAATCCCCAGGGCCGCGA
The DNA here is from genome assembly GCF_049068285.1 of Rothia nasimurium. GTDB lineage: Bacteria > Actinomycetota > Actinomycetes > Actinomycetales > Micrococcaceae > Rothia > Rothia nasimurium_I. The sequence goes on from NZ_JBLKPV010000001.1 coordinate 332,448, forward strand.
AGTCGTGCTCTATCAGGCAGAAGATTTCAGCACCCTGCTCAACCGGCAGATGCCCTACGGCTTTGTGACTGATAATGGACCCACCATCGGACAGGCATGGAATAACCAGGCCGATTACATCTCAACCTATCTGCTGGCCCGCGGTTACTTCTACAGCGAACTCATCAAGGCTTACCAGGGCACAGAAAAGGCGGTCGTCTCCGAGCCGCTGGTGCTGCCCGGAGACGCCGCCTCTGCCGCGATAGTTGCTTCGGATGCTTTTGAAAGAGCTACCGAAGTCCTCACCGCTCTTAGCGCTTGATCGCTACCGCCTCAAAAGTCTCAGCAGGTTCAACATAGGCCTGCTGGGACTCAATAAGTTGCAGTTCACGCTGGCCTGATGCCAGAGTGTTCTTCAGCAACTCATAGACGCTGGCCGTCGTCAGCTCCAGGGCCTCCTTCAGGCTCTTGCCCGAGGCGAAGTGGGCGGCAAAGAGGGCCTGGGTAACGTCGCCCGAGCCGTTAGCCTTCATGGGTAGGCGCGGAGTGGTAATCAGCCAGGCTTCATCGCCCGAAACTGCCAGCATCTGGATTGAATCCTCGGGGGTTTCGGGAGTGTTGACGCTGGTGACCAGCACAGTCTGGGGGCCAATCTTCTGGGCTGCGGCCACAGAAGCAAGCACCTCGTCGAGGGTCTGGGGGTCGGTGCCGGTCACAAAGCCCAGCTCAAACTGGTTGGGGGTGATGATGTCAGCGTGCTGAATCACGCGGTCACGAATCAGCTCCTGCACCTCGGGGGAGACGAAGCAGCCACTGGTGGCATTACCCAGAACCGGATCACAGGAATAAAGGACGTTCGGGTTAGCTGCGCGGGCCTTAGCGACGGCGTCGAGGATGGCATCGCCGATGGAGGACCCACCCTGGTAGCCAGAAATCACAAGGCCAGTGTCGGCCAGACCGCCCCTCTCTTCAATGCCGGTGACAATCTCACGAACGTCATCACCGGACACCAAAGGGCCCCGCCAGGCACCATACCCGGTGTGGTTGGAAAACAGCACAGTATTGACGGGCATGACCTCGTGGCCCATACGCTGCAAGGGAAAAACGGCCGCTGAATTGCCGACGTGACCATAGGCCACAGCAGACTGGATAGAAAGAATACGCATAGTGACCATTGTGGCACGGCTATCAGGTGGGGAGAACTATTGGATCGACAGAATCTCGAATCCCAAAACGGCCCCGTCATCTTGCTCGTGCGTGAAAAGTGCGGTTTTGTTACACGCTATCTGTGCTTGTCAGGGAACCTGCCTTGTGCAATCAAACCAAGATTGGCGCGTCCTTAGATAATTTCCGCAGGAGCACCCAAAATTTTTTGTAAAGTTTTCACATTCTATTGGTGTTACACCTCACACGTGTTTTGAACCTAGGGGGAATCATGTCTACACAGCATGAAACTCAAAGTGAACTCAAGAAGTCGATGGGCCCAGCAGCGGTGCTGGCCCTCGGCGTCGGCGCAATGGTCGGCTTTGGCTGGGTCATCCTAGCCGGTGACTGGATCCTCAGCGCAGGGTCTGTAGGCGCCATGCTTGCTTTTGCCGTCGGTGGCGCAATGATGGCCCTGATGGCATTAATCTACTCAGAGCTAGTAGCTGCAATGCCCCAGGCCGGCGGCGAGCACAACTACATCATCCGCGCCCTCGGCCCACGCTGGTCACTGATCGGCTCTTGGGCAATCGCAGGTGGCTACGCCACCGTCGTAGCCTTCGAGGCAGTAGCCCTGCCCCGAGCCCTCGGATACGTCATTGACCTCAACCACATCAAGCTCTACACGGTTGCAGAGTCAGACGTCTACCTCATCTGGGCCCTGGTCGGCTCTGTTTCAGCCATCATCATCACCATCATCAACATCCTGGGCGCAAAAATCGCAGGTAGCGTCCAGATTTTTGTGGTGGCCTTCCTCTTTGCCATCGGCGCCCTACAGCTCTTCGGATCCTTTACCGGCGGTGAAATTGCCAAAATGGACCCGCTCTTTACCGGCGGCACAGCTGGTTTCTTCGCGGTATTGATTATCGTGCCCTTCATGTTCGTTGGGTTCGATGTCATCCCTCAAACTGCTGAAGAGGCCAAGATGGCCCCTCGCTCAATCGGCAAAATTTCTGTCATCTCTGTTCTGATTGCTGCCCTCTGGTACATCCTCATCGTTCTGACCGTCTCAGTCGCCCTGGACGATTCAGCCCTGAAAGCTGCAGAACTTCCCGCAGCTGACGCTATCGGCGTCCTCTTCGGCAACGACTTCATGGCCAAACTGATGATTGCAGCAGGTATCGCAGGCATTATCACCTCCTGGAACTCCCTGCAGATGGGCGCCTCCCGCCTGCTCTTCTCCCTGGCCCGCTGCGGTATGTTGCCCAAGTGGCTGGGCGTTGTCCACCCCAAGTACGGCACCCCCATCAATGCCCTGCTGGTGCTTGGTTTCTTTGCAACCCTGGCCCCCTTCTTTGGCCGGGCAGCCCTGGGCTGGGTTGTTGACGCTGGTTCGCCCATGATCGTTATTGCCTACCTGCTGGTCATGGTCTCCTTCGTTGTTCTGCGCAAGAAGGACCCTGCTATGCCCCGGCCCCTGCGGGTTGGCGGCTCAGGTAACGGTGGCGTTGTGATTGGCTACCTGGCGATTCTGGTAGCTGTCTTCCTCGTATCCCTGTACATCCCGGGTATGCCTGCAGGTAGCAATATCGTGTGGCAGTCCTGGGCTATCTTTGGGCTCTGGTGGATCGTTGGCCTGATCTTTATGTTCCGCATTCCCACAGGTATTGAGCCTGGGCCTGATGCTGAAGAACAGGTCACCGAATACATGAGAAAGGCTGGCATGCTCTAAGCCGAGTTTTGTTGCCTCAGGTTTACCACAAGGACGCCTGCCCCGACACAAGCGTGTTGGGGCAGGCGTCCTTGGGTTTAGGTATTGGCTGGAGGCTACTTCAAGTAGTTCTCGTCCAGGGCCAAGACAGTGAGGGTATGGGGTGTGAGGGCTAGCTTGTGGGTGAACATGAGTTTAATCAGCATGTGCCGGTCAATGAGCCTGACCGGGAAAGGTGCTCGCTGAGCTGTTTCAATAGCCCCTTGGTGGAAACTACTGGTGGTGATGAAGAAAGCCGCATCAAATCTCTGCTGTGGGTAGGTCTCAACGGCACCGATAAATTGCTGTATTTGGACCTGGGTAATCAGCCGGTCAGTCCGAAAGTGCTTAGCCTGGTAGGCCACGGCATTGATGTTAAATGGGTCGGAGGAGACAACGCCGTCAATTCCGCCGTCGTTGGCACCGCCTGTGACTACGGCTGAGCCATAGCCGAGTTTTTCGAGGAGGTGGCCACAAAGAATCTCGAATTTCTCGGGAGTGATTTCATCGAGGAAGGTTTCGAGTTGGGTGATAGTCGCCTCGTGCAGCCGGTCTAATAGGGTCTGCTGAATACCTTGTGCGGTAGAAGGTTGAGCTTCGGTCGCCTCTAGTGGCTGGGAGATAATTGTTTGCTCACTAGCCTTATCTGGCTGGTGTGATGGGTTGGGGGAGCTCTTGCTAGACTGCTGGGGCTCCTTGGCCCAGGGGATATTGACGGGTACAGGCTTATGGGCAGGTGTGCCTTTTCCTGTCTGAGTTTTGTGTTTGGCTTGGTCAAGCTTGTGGGCTGTAACTAACCTGTCAATGGCTGACTGGTTGAGGGATTTCAGGGAATTATTCTGCACCCATGTGGTGAGCCTGGGTGTAGGTCGGAACCGGTTGTCCCCTGTTTCTTCGACCCAGTCCAAAGCCTGCAATTTATTGAGGGCAGTGTTGAAACCATTGGCGAATTGTTCAGGGGTTTGGGTAGTAGTTTTGCCCACCTTGTTTTGTTTTGACCGGCCTAAATTTATGAGTTCTTCTCGGGTGTAAGATTTCTGGCTTGAATGGAGGCAAGTGGCCAGAACTTTTAGGGCCCCTACCCAGTCAGGATTCTGTGTGCTCATTCTTTGACCGGCTTACTTGTTTGATCAATATCTGCCAGGGTCTGTCCTCCAACGCCCCAGTCGGTGCGGGGTACTTCGTTCAGCAAAACCCACACTGAACGCTCGGCCGTCCCCATCACCCGGGCGTAGGTCTTGGTTAGCTCAGCGATGAGCTCCGACTTCTTTTCATCAGACTGGACGGATGCGTACGAAACATTGATCAGGGGCATGGGGTTCTCCTCAGTTGGTTTTGCTTCTTCCGTTAATGGTCAAATACGGGCTGCTCCCTGTATCTGCCCACTAGACTCTTGCACTGCTTATTTTATTGATAAGCAGTGCGAGAGTCTTGTGGACGGTCCTCTGAATCTTTCGTCATAATGCATCGCAGTTTCACCAATTTTCCTGTGATCCCGCGTTTTCATGCGGAAAGCACTTTCCACAGGGAGTTCGAAATGAGTGGGTTTTGCCCCTATGAGCGCACACTGTGACCATGAAATCTTCAGAAGAAATTGCATTGGCGGTGCTGACAACTGCAGATTTATCTGCCCGAGGCATCAATAAGGACGCTGTGGCTCGGGCAGTTGCCCGGGGTGAACTCCAGCGGCTTGGCTACGGCAGTTACATGGCTACCAGCTTTTACTCCCAGCTTTATCCAAGCCAGCGGTATCTTGCTCAGGTCATAGGGTTTGGCCGGGGGCGGCTTAAAACGTCGGTGCTGTCCCACCACTCCGCAGCTGCGGTGCACGGTATGTGGTTGTTACATAGCCCAACTGCTATTCACACGGTGGGTAAGGCACATGGAATCGCCTCAACTCGGGTAGTGCGCCACAGGCTTTCCCGGTATGAGACTGAGACCTCTTTAGGTGTAGCTGTGACAGCCCCGCTCGATACGGTGGTGCATTGCATGCGAGTGATGGGCTTTGAAGAGGCGCTGGTGCTTGCCGATAGTTCTTTGAAGAAGGTCGAACATCAAAAGTTGACGAAGGCTTTACGCGAGATGTCTGGCTCGGGTTCGGTTCAGGGGCGTCGTCTTGCTGAGATGATTAGCCCATTGAGTGAGTCGCCGGGAGAGAGTTTGCTTCGCCTTTTTCTGCTACGTTGCGGCCTGCCAGCGCCAATTGAACAGTACGAGATTGGGGTGTATGGAAACCAGTTTAGGGCTGATTTTGCCTGGCCTGAGCTGGGTTTGATTGTGGAGTTTGATGGGCAGGTGAAATACACCAATTTCGGGGATCGAGAGGACGTTTTTGGTCGCCAGAATGAACGGGAAGCACTGCTTCGCGGTCAGGGGTGGGATGTGGTTCGAGTGACCTGGGAGGAGCTGACCCGGCGTCCGCACGACCTCAAAACAAAATTAGAGAGGGACTTCAGCCGGGCCCGTCGCCGCTAATTGTCTACCAGACTCTCGGAATGGCCATGAGTTCTATAAGCACCGAGAGAGTTTGGTGGGCATTCAGGGGAGGGAACGGGCTGTCAGGGGAACAGACGGCTGGCCCCGGCCTGGTCCAAACACTTCAGAGAGTGCGGAGCGGGGCCACCCGTTGGCAGGAGCAAGAATTGTAATTTAGGTTCTTCTGCTCACCTCAGAAAAGCGCAATAACCCCCTATCTTGGGGTGGGGCGTCCCCACCTGCACCATATCTTGTACTCACACCCCTGTAATTCACCGGCCACCCTGGCAAAAGAGCGCTCATACCCAGAAAAACCCGTTAGACAGCTGCCTAGGACGGGCCCTAAAATAGGTAACAGTTGCACAGACCCGGTTGATTGCCGGTGAGCAATCCTGCTGGTAGTTATACCTGCACACCCCCGTAATTCGTTGCGACGAGGGGAGGGCGCGGAATAGATGTGGCTACTAACAGGACGGGCTAGCCCGTAACAGCTTTAGAAGCGGTTAATCCCCGTTTTGACACACTACGCTAGCGATTTAGCTCCACTCACGCGGAGATAAATTGCTAGCGTAGTTGTTTTTATGGCAAACACCTACCCGGCTGGATTGGTAGGTTAGACAGTATTCTGAAATCCACCTAGAATAGAACAGAACTAGCGCATTGACCCGGCAATCACCGGTGAGCGCCCCGGAAGAACAGACAGTAGTCCAAGTAGAACCGGGCGGGTATGCCCGACATAGCTGTCATGAAGCGACCGGTGAGAGCTGGTAAGCAAGGTGGTACCGCGCAGGTGCTTGCCCGTCGAAAGGACGGGGGAGGGCAGGCGTCCTTGCACCCCACGTTATTGGCAATAAGTAACCTCAAGGGCGCAACCATGACCAAGAAGCCTGTTTACCCCAAGGCAAGTGCAAGCGGAGCCAGCTTTGTGGCCGCTTCCCCCTCTTTCCCCGCACTCGAAGAAGCAGTGCTCGATTACTGGAAAAAGGACGACACCTTCCAGGCCTCCATTGACAACCGTGACGCCGGTGAGAACGGCGCTAACGAGTTCGTTTTCAACGATGGGCCTCCCTTCGCCAACGGCCTGCCCCACTACGGCCACCTGCTGACCGGCTACGTCAAGGACCTGGTCGCCCGCTACCAGACCCAGCGCGGCCACAAGGTAGAGCGTCGCTTCGGCTGGGACACCCACGGCCTGCCTGCTGAGCTGGAAGCGATGAAGCAGCTGGGCATGACCGATAAGCAGCAGATCATCGAGATGGGCATCGATAACTTCAACGACGCTGCCCGCGCTTCGGTGCTCAAGTACACCAAGGAATGGGAAGAGTACGTCACCCGCCAGGCCCGCTGGGTGGATTTTGAGAACGACTACAAGACCCTGAACGTGGAGTACATGGAGTCCGTGATCTGGGCTTTCAAGCAGCTTCATGATAAGGGCCTAACCTATGAGGGCTTCCGCGTGCTGCCCTACTGCTGGAAGGACGAAACCCCGCTGTCCAACCACGAGCTGCGCATGGACGATGACGTCTACAAGGAGCGTCAGGACCCTTCCGTCACCGTGGCTTTCCGCATCACCGACGACACCACCCTGGCAACCGATAAGGCTGTAGCTGAAGCTCTGATCGGTGTTGAGGCTCTTGCCTGGACCACCACCCCCTGGACCCTGCCCACCAACCAGGCCCTGGCTGCTGGCCCCGAGATCAGCTACGTTGTGGTCCCCGGTGCCGGTGAGTTGGAAGGACGCCGCTTCCTGCTGGCAGCCGACCTGCTGGGCGAATACGCCAAGGACCTGGGCTATGCGGAGGCCGAGAACCCGGCAGAGGCTGCTCGCGAGGCCGTCCTAGCTACCTACACCGGTGCCCAGCTGGAGGGTGTGCGTTATGCACCCCTGTGGGACTACTTCACCGACACCGAAAAGTTCGGCACCGAGAAGGCCTGGCAGATTCTGGTCGCTGACTATGTGACCACCACCGACGGTACCGGCCTGGTCCACCAGGCACCCGCCTACGGTGAGGACGACCAGAAGGTCTGTGAGGGCTACGGTATTCCCGTGATCCTTTCCATCGACGAGGGTGCCAAGTTCCTGGACCTCTTCGCCGACTCCACCCTAGCTGAGGGCGCCCCCCTGGCTGAGATTGCCGGCGTCCAGATCTTCGATGCTAACCGCACCATTATCAACACCCTCAAGGCTGACGGGGCGCTGATCCGCGAGAAGTCCTACGTTCACTCCTACCCCCACTGCTGGCGCTGCCGCACCCCCCTGGTCTACCGCGCTATCACCTCCTGGTATGTGCGGGTGACCGACTTCAAGAACCGCATGAGCGAGTTGAACGAGGACATCAACTGGATCCCCGAAAACGTCAAGCACGGCCAGTTCGGCAAGTGGGTTGAGAACGCCCGCGACTGGTCCATCTCTCGTAACCGCTTCTGGGGCTCACCCATCCCCGTCTGGGTATCGGACGACCCCAACTACCCCCGCACCGACGTCTACGGCTCCCTCGCTGAGCTGGAAGCCGACTTCGGTCGTCTGCCCCTGAACAAGGACGGTCAGGTAGACCTGCACCGCCCCTACATCGACGAGCTGACCCGCCCTAACCCGGATGACCCCACCGGTAAGTCCACCATGCGCCGTGTGGAAGATGTGCTGGACGTCTGGTTCGACTCCGGTTCTATGCCTTTTGCCCAGTTCCACTACCCCTTTGAAAACAAGGAATGGTTCGAGGCCCACTACCCGGCAGACTTCATCGTTGAGTACATCGGCCAGACCCGCGGCTGGTTCTACACCATGCACATTTTGGCCACCGCCCTCTTCGACCGCACCGCCTTCGAGAATGTCATCGCCCACGGTATCGTTCTGGGTTCCGACGGCCAGAAGATGTCTAAGTCCCTGCGCAACTACCCCGACGTGTCCGAGGTTTTGGACCGCGACGGTTCGGACGCCATGCGCTGGTTCCTCATGTCCTCCCCGATCCTGCGCGGCGGCAACCTGATCGTGACCGAGCAGGGCATCCGCGAGGGCGTCCGCCAGGTCATGCTGCCCCTGTGGAACGTCTACCACTTCTTTGCCCTCTACACCAACGCCGCAAACGGTGGGGCAGGCTACGAGGCTCAGCTGGTCACCGAGGGGCAGCACGTCATGGACCGCTTCATCCTGGGCAAGACCCGCCAGCTGGTCGCCGAGGTCACCGATGCTATGGACGCCTACGACGTCTCAGCCGCCTGCGAGGCCCTGCGCACCTACACCGATGCCCTAACCAACTGGTATGTGCGCCGCTCCCGCGAGCGCTTCTTCAACGAAGACACCGAGGCTTTTGATGTGCTCTACACCGCCTTGGTGACCTTCGTGAAGATGGCTGCGCCCCTGCTGCCGCTGACCACCGAGGAAATCTATCGCGGTCTGACCGGGGAGCGTTCGGTCCATCTGACCGACCTGCCCTCACCTGCGGACTTCAAGGACGAGGCAGAGTTGCTGGCTCTCATGGAGACCACCCGCGCCGTGGCCTCTGCCGGTTCAGCCCTGCGTAAGGCCCACAAGCTGCGTGTACGTCAGCCCTTGGCTGCCCTGACCGTTGCAGTGGCCGGTGGTAAGGACCTGGCTGGTACTTTCGAGTCCATCATTGCCGATGAGCTTAACATCAAGGCTGTTGAGCTTCTGGACGCCGCCGAGGTGGCTCCGGCTGACTTCGGCATCTCCCAGCAGCTCAAGGTCAACGCCCGTGCCGCTGGCCCCCGCCTGGGCAAGCAGGTTCAGGTTGCTATCAAGGCCTCCAAGAGCGGGGACTGGGCTGTGACTGAGGACGGCACCGTGGTTGTTGGTGCCGACAAGATGGCTCTGGAGCCGGGCGAGTACGAGCTGGAGACAGTGGTTGCTGAAACCGAGGGCAGCGCCGAACATGCCGTTTCCGTCCTGCCCGGCGGTGGCTTCCTGGTACTCGACACCACCCTAACCGAGGAGCTGCTGGCCGAGGGCACCGCCCGCGACGCCGTCCGCGCCATCCAGTCTGAGCGCAAGGAGGCCGGCCTGAACGTCTCTGACCGCATCGAGCTGACCATCACCGCCCCCGCTGCTGACCTTGAAGCTATCAAGAAGCACGAAGAGCTGGTGGCCGGTGAGACCCTGGCTGTCTCCGTCACCTACCGTGAGGGCGCTGAGTTCTCAGCTGCCGTAAAGAAGGCCTAAATGAGCCAGGACAACATGGAGCTTGACCCCGTGTTTGCCGAGATCGCTGCCGAGGGCGTCCTTGCTGATGACGCCCTCGGCGTAGCCTCGGTCTACGCAGACCTGCTGGCCCGGGCCCCCGAACATAAGATGGCTCCCCGCCTGGACGCCATGGCCCGCGCCGTGGAGATCCTGGGCGAGCCCCACAAGGCTGCCCCGGTCATCCACATCACCGGCACTAACGGTAAAACCTCAACCGCCCGCATGATTGAGCGCCTGCTCATGGCCCACGATATTCGAGTTGGCCGCTATACCAGCCCCCATATCTCCAAGGTCACCGAGCGAATCTCAATCGACGGGGCTCCCGTTGCGGATTCCACCTTTGTGAGGATCTGGGGCGAGATTCAGCCCTACCTGCAGATCGTGGACGCTGAACTAGAGGCAGTCGGTGCCCCCCGCATTACCTACTTTGAAGCCCTGACGATCCTGGCCTTCGCTATTTTTGCGGACGAGCCGGTGGACGTCATGGTTCTGGAAGTTGGCATCGGAGGTTCTTGGGACGCCACCAACGTGGCTGACGCTACCGTATCTGTGGTGACTCCTATTGGGCTTGACCACACCGACATGCTGGGGGACACCCTGGCCGATATTGCCGGTGAGAAGGCAGGGATTATTAAGGACGGCGGCTTCCTAGTATCTGCCGCCCAAGACCCCTCTGCCGCCCAGGTACTCCTGGAAGCTGCCCGCGCCAGAAACGCCGATTACCGTTTTGAGGGACTGGAGTTCAAGGTCCTCGAGCGCACCGCCGGAGTGGGTGGTCAGCTGATAACCGTACAGGGCCTTGCTGGCCACTACGAGGATCTAGCCCTGCCCCTCTTCGGCGCCCACCAGGCCCAAAACGCCTCGGTCGCCCTGGCGGCAGTTGAAGCCTTCCTCGGCGGAGGCCAGAAGGAACTCAACCTTGACCTGGTCAAACAGGCCTTTGGGGATGTGCGCTCGCCGGGCCGTCTTGAGGTGGCCCGCACAGAGCCGCCCGTGGTGCTCGATGCCGCCCACAACCCCCACGGGGTCGCTGCGTCGGCAGCTGCCTTCAAGGAGTCCTTCAGCTTCGAAGAACTCCACCTGGTGGTGGGTATCCTGGGTGAAAAGGACGCCGCCACCATGCTGAACCTGCTCTTCGACGAGTACGCTGACCGGGCTGCCTGGCGCACGGTGCTGCACCTGACCAAGTCAGACTCACCACGAGCCATCGCGCCTGAAGAACTGGCCGAGCTGGCTCTTGAGGCAGGGTTCGATGAAGATGCCATCGAAACCTATGAGAACATCCCCGATGCTCTCTCAGCAGCGGTTACAGCGGCAGCAGACGTGCCCAACCTCAACTCGGCGGTTCTGGTGACCGGCTCTATCACTGTGGTGGGCGAAGCCAGCACCCTGCTTGGATTGTAAAGGAGAGACGATGGCGAAAATGACCCGCGCCCAGCGCGAATGGCGGCCGGGCCAGCCCAAGAAGCCCCGCTCCATCAAGGTTATGTTTACCTCTATGGTGCTCTCGCTTGAAGCCCTGGTTGCCTTCTTTGCCACCCTGGCTATCTTCGGCCACCACTTCAACGACCCCACCTGGGTCAAGGTACTTATTTGGGCGCTGGGTCTGGCTCTGGCAGCTGCCCTACTGGTCACCCCGGCCTTCCTCAAGAAGCCCTGGGGTTATGGTCTGGGCTACATCCTCCAACTGGCTTTGATTGCCGTTGGTTTCGAACTGCCCTCCATGTTCTTTGTGGGCGGTGCCTTTGCCATTGCCTACTGGTTCGCGGTAACCCGCGGAGCCCGCCTCGATGCAGAAAACGCTGAACGAGCCCGGGCACAGGAAGAATGGGAAAAAGCTAACCCAGCTTAAACCCACCCTGACTCATAGAACTGAACTAGCGCGTCCTGACCCTCAGAGTGGGGGAGGGACGCGCTGTTTCTTGCCCGGCCCTTACTCCCTACTACCGGGTCCTCGGGTAGGATTAGCAGTGACCTACCTCAAATTCTCTAGGAGATGACAGTGATAGAACGTTCCCTGATTCTGGTAAAGCCCGACGGCGTTGCCCGCAACCTTACCGGCGAAATCCTGGCCCGCTTTGAACGGAAGGGGTATCGAATCGCCGAACTCAAAATGCTGGTACCTAGCGCCGAGCTCCTGGCAAACCACTACGCTGAACACGAAGGGAAGCCTTTCTATGAGCCCCTGGTCAGCTACATGGGTTCTGGCCCTGTCGTGGCCCTGGTGCTGGAAGGCAATGGAGTGATCGAGGGAGCCCGCACCCTTATGGGAAGCTCCAACCCCACCACCGCAGCCCCCGGCACCATCCGGGGCGACTTTGGCCGGGACTGGGGTGAATCGGTCCAAAAGAATCTAGTCCACGGGTCAGATTCGGCTGAATCAGCTGAACGGGAGATCGCCCTCTGGTTCGGAGCCTAAACACCACACCAGATTAAACTGCAAAGGCCCTACCGGGTAGCTGCCGGTAGGGCCTTTATTCTGCCGTGAAACGGGTTAGGACATCATTCCCATAATGACATCAAAGAAGCGGATGAAAATAATACCGAACATCAGGATGTAGATGAGGACGATGCTGAACCAGGTCCAGTTGGGGGCGGCCTCCCTGAAGGAGGCTGGGGCAGGGATGACACCGGCGTGGATATTGCGGGTGGTGACCTTGACGAAAATCGCGGTTTGCATTATCCACACAATCATGCAGAAGAGGCAGAGGGCGTTGATTTCAAAGGTGGTGTTGTACCACAGCCAGAGCACGAAGCTCATGGCCAGGGTATGACCAATTTGCATGGCCACCCAGTACCAGGTGGAAAAGCGGGCCCCTGCGATGAGGGCTGTGGCAATGGTCAGGACGATCGCATACCCGGCAATGCCGATGAAGGGGTTAGGGAAGCCGAAAACTTCGGCCTGCCAGGTGCGCATGACGGTACCACAGTTGAGCAGGGCGTTAAGGTCACAGATGGATTTGTGGCCAGCGTCCATGTAAATCTGCATCCGCTCGTAGACCAGCATGGCAGCTGACAGGAAGGCAAGTAGGCCGGGCACTAGGGTAAACCAACCAAGCCTCCGGTCTGCCTGGGCTTGAAGCGGGGAGTCCTGATGGGGTGTGCTTACTGTCGAAGACACAGTACATCCTTTGTCGACGGGGTTTCTCTAAAAACCCATCCTACGGGTTTTAACTACCTGCCGGGTCTTCCCTGACCAGGGGCACTGGGTTTCTTGACGAATTCCCAGGTTCACCGTGTTGTTTCACCAGCTTTTTAACGGGGGGAAAGGACGGTTACGGTGTAGTGCTTTGGGTCATGGCGGCTGGCTCTGGGCGTGGGGGAGGGGAAAGAGACGGAAGGTGTGAGAGAATGGGAACTGGCAGTGTGCCGTCCGCACACGGTGAAGCTGCCCAGGAGGCACCCCGAACCGTCAGAGAACCGATAAGACCTGGTTGAACTGGCGCAAGTGAGTGAAGTGTGGCGCGTAAGCAGCTACCTCGGGTTGTTGCCCCTGGCCCGGTTGTTTTGGCTTTGGAGCACAGAAGCCTTGACCAGCCAAGACCTCGCCTTGACCGGCTTGAGATTGATCGGGTAGTTCAGGATTTCGGTGGATTCTTCCCCAACCCGAAAGGGAGGGAAGGGGACCATCGACGAAGGCAAAGTCCACCGGTGCGGCGGCGGCTGACATCAAGGAGAAGCTAGCCGATGAGCAGCGAAAAGAACGAAGAGCCAGTAGGCCAGACCGAGCAGACCGAAGCGGTAGTTGAAACTGCAGCCGAAGAGACTCCCGCAGAGGCAACCGAAACCACCCAGGAGACCGGCGACAAGATTCAAGCGACCGACGCTGATGCGGAGACTTCCGGCGCAGAACCTGCGCTTGAGGGTGAAAATTCAGACGGTGAAGATTCCTCAGTGTCCGGGGATGAAGCCTCACAGCTTGAAGACCAAGAAACCGAGCACCAGAAGACCCTGCGTGAACTGCAGGAAGAAGAACTAGCCAAGATTGCCGCTGCAGCCAGTGCCAATAGCCTACTCTTTTACTCACCTGACCTAGAAGCTATTACTGCCCAGCGTAAGGCTGAGATCCAGGCCCGCCGGGAGGCTGAGGAGGCTGAGCGCCGCGAGCGCCGTCTAGCTGACCTGGACCCTGAAATCACCTCCCACCGCCGTCGCCGCCGTCGCCGGGGCGATGCCGACCTAGAGTTTGAGGGTGGAGCCGAAGGTGATCCCGAGGACACCATTGTTAAGGTCCGCGCCCCCCGCCTGTCCGATTCCCACGGCACTAACCGGGTAACCGGCGTCCGCGGCTCCACCCGCCTAGAGGCAAAGCGGATTCGCCGCCGGGAAACCCGCGCCACCGGCCGCCGCCGCCAGATCATCACCGAAGCGGAGTTCCTGGCCCGGCGCGAGTCGGTTGACCGCCAGATGCTGGTCCGCCAGAAGGACGACCGCATTCAGATTGGTGTGCTTGAAGACGGCGTGCTGGCTGAGCACTTTGTGTCTAAGACCCAGCAGGATTCCCTGATCGGCAACGTCTACCTGGGTAAGGTGCAGAATGTTCTGCCCTCCATGGAAGCTGCCTTCGTGGACATCGGCCGTGGCCGCAACGCTGTTCTCTACGCTGGTGAAGTCAACTGGGACGTCACCGGCCTGGACGGGGCCCCCCGCAAGATTGAAAACGCCCTCAAGGCAGGCGATTCGGTGCTGGTTCAGGTCACCAAGGATCCCGTTGGCCACAAGGGCGCCCGTCTGACGAGCCAGGTCTCTCTGCCCGGCCGCTACCTGGTCTACGTACCCGGTGGCTCCATGACCGGTATCTCCCGTAAACTTCCCGACGTTGAGCGCATGCGCCTGAAGAAAATCCTCAAGGACAAGCTCCCCGAGGACGCAGGCGTCATCGTCCGCACCGCCGCAGAAGGCGCTAGCGAGGAAGAGCTGAGCAACGACATCAACCGCCTGCGCGTGCAGTGGGAAGAAATCAAGGCCAAGAGCGAATCCCGCAAGGTTCTGGCCCCCGAACTGCTCTACCAGGAGCCGGACCTGACCATTAAGACCGTGCGCGATGTCTTCAACGAAGACTTTACCTCCATGATGGTGCAGGGTTCAGACGCCTGGGATTCCATCGAAGCCTACGTCACCTACGTTGCCCCCGACCTGCTGGACCGCCTGAAGAAGTGGGAAGAGGACGACGACCTCTTTGACCACTACCGGATCGAAGAGCAGCTGGCTAAGGCCCTGGACCGCAAGGTCTACCTGCCCTCCGGTGGCTCTTTGGTGATTGACCGCACCGAGGCTATGACCGTGGTGGACGTTAACACCGGCAAGTTCACCGGCTCCGGCGGCAACCTGGAAGAAACCGTCACCAAGAATAACCTGGAAGCGGCCGAAGAAATCGTCCGCCAGCTGCGCCTGCGCGACATCGGCGGCATCGTGGTCATTGACTTCATCGACATGGTGCTTGAATCTAACCGCGAACTGGTTTTGCGCCGACTCGTTGAGTGCCTGGGCCGGGACCGCACCAAGCACCAGGTTGCTGAAGTAACCTCCCTTGGCCTGGTTCAGATGACCCGCAAGCGGATGGGCACTGGCCTGCTCGAAGTCTTCTCAGAGCCCTGTGAAGAGTGCGCCGGCCGGGGCCTACTCGTCCACGACCAGCCCCTCAAGGGCCGTTCTGGTGGTGCCAGCGACTTCATCCACCGCATCGAGCGCGATGACCGCAAGCGCTACCGAAACCAGAAGAACGCCCACCGCTCCGAGGTCCCCTTCGAAACTGATGAAGACAATGAGCAGAAGACCGAATCTCGCCGGGCCGCCCTGGCCAACCTGGTAGCAGCCAGCAGCCAGCAGGATGAGAAAGCCCCTGAAGGCGAGTCCAAGTCTGCCCGCAAGCGCAAGCGCCGCAAGCGCAACCGCCGAGCTGAAGCAGGTCTTGACCTCGAAACCGGTCAGCCTCTGGATACCGTCAAGCCTGACCAGGTGCTCACCATTGGTGATGAAGTCATTGAACTTCCTCCGGTAGTTGAGTCGGAAACCGACGAAGACTCCATGGGGGAGCAGGGCTCCTTCACCCTCGAATCCCTGGCCGCTGTCTTTGACGCTGAAGCTCCCCTTGCAACCGACGATAAGGAAGGCCAGCCTACCCAGCGAACCCGCTCTAAGGGCCGGGGCCGGGCCGGTAAGCGTCGTGAGGATTACTCGGTAGAAGACCTGACCGTCAACTCCGACGCCTCCCTGGACGTCGACCCTGAAGTGGACTCCCGTTTCACCCAGAACTCATCCCGCCTGGATGCTATCCGCGCTGGGGAAGCCCGGGCCCGGGCCTCCCAGAAGGCAGGCCGGGAGTATGACCGTGACGGAGAGGAAGCTGCAGGAAATGAGCGCACCTACCGCTCGGAGCGTCCGCACCGCCGGGCAGACCGCGATCAGGCAGATGCCCCCAAGCGTCGGGAACGTAAGTCCCGTCGGGCTTCCAGCACAGACGTCAAGTACGTAGCTCCCATCTCGGTTGAGGCTGACCCCGCTGTCACCGGTGTGGCAACACCCGGTAAGAAGGCCCCCGAAGCCCAGCCCTCGGCCGAGGTGGCAGCCCCCGTGGAAATCGCCGCGACTGAGGCCCCCCGCAAGAAGCGCCGCTCCCGCCGGGCTGTTAGCTCAGGAGCAGGGTCTACCGAGGTCCGCACCGAAGAGGTCAAGGCTGCAAGCGGTAGTTCCGTAGTCGCCAGCATTGACCAGGCAGCCAAGCCCGCTGCCTCCAGCGATGACGCCCCCGTCATGCTCGGGGTCGGAGTCGCAGCTGCCGACATCAAGCGCGAGGGCCAGACAGCCTAAGCAAGGCCCCAGCCCACCGGGTGGGGGAAGCAGAATCATGCTTCCCCCACCCGTTCTCTTTTAAAGCCTGGGAATCAGTGAGCCTTTAAGCACATCGGCACCACCTGCTTGCCCACCTGCCCCAGAGGGCGTAAACTTGTGAGCCGGTGTTGTTTCCACAAGCAAGCGTTAGCGTGGACTCAACTGGGCACACCACCACCGGTGATGAGGCCACACCACTTCACAGAGCGAAAACCTGAAACCGCCCGGTTTACAGACCGAGCAGTACCGGGCCACCACCTTGCGGTGAACCCGGCTCCCTTTCAGTCAAACACCCTGTGAACCCTTAAAAATGACGTCAAGATAGAATTGAGTTCCCAAGTGGCATACGCAATTGTTCGCGCTGGCGGCCGCCAGGAAAAGGTCTCTGTTGGAGACCTGGTTACCCTTGACCGCGTCGCTGGCGAGCCCGGCAGCACCATCGAGCTGCCCGTGCTGATGCTGGTTGACGGCGACAAGGTCACCGTTGATGCAAAGTCCCTGGCTTCAGCCAAGGTCACCGCAGAAAAGATCGAAGACCTCCGCGGTCCCAAGATCGTTATTCAGAAGTACAAGAACAAGACCGGCTACAAGAAGCGTCAGGGCTTCCGCGCCGAACTGACCACCGTCAAGATCACCGCGATCAACGCTTAAGACAAGCGTCGACTGGTTACCATAAAACATTCTTTTACCTAAGGTAGGCATCAATGGCACATAAGAAGGGCGCAAGCTCCACCCGCAACGGCCGTGACTCAAACCCCCAGTACCTCGGTGTTAAGCGCTACGGCGGCGAGACTGTTAACGCAGGTGAAATCCTCGTTCGTCAGCGTGGCACCCACTTCCACCCCGGCAACAACGTAGGCCGCGGTGGCGACGACACCCTGTTCGCTCTGGCAGCAGGCAAGGTCGAATTCGGTACCCGCAAGGGCCGCAAGGTTGTTAACATCCTTGCAGCTGCTGAGTAAGGGTTAGACTCTTTCAGTGAAGAGGGCGATCCCGGGGAAACCCGAGATCGCCCTCTGCCGTATCCACCGCCGTCCTACCCCCTATCGGGGGAGCGGAGGGGCAGACTGTGCTGAACCTACCAGCGACCCTGCTGGCCGGTCTAGCAGAATCTGGGGACAAGCCCCGATAGACTAGAACCTGATATTTAAACAAGCTTAAGGAGCTTTTGCTGTGGCAGAATTTGTAGATCGCGTGGTGCTTCACGTGACTGGTGGGCACGGTGGGCACGGCTGTGTCTCGGTTCGCCGTGAAAAGTTTAAGCCCCTCGGTGGCCCCAATGGCGGTAACGGAGGTAATGGCGGCAACGTCATTCTGCGCGTCGACGCCCAGACCACCACCTTGCTGGAATACCATCACAGCCCCCACCAGCATGCCCCCAACGGGGATATTGGCCGAGGAGATATGTCCCACGGTTTCAACGGCCAGGACCTCATTCTGCCCGTTCCCCAGGGCACGGTTGTCAAGGATAAGGACGGCAACGTCCTGGCTGACCTTGTCCGAATCGGCGACGAATTTCTCGCTGCCGAAGGCGGTATGGGCGGTAAGGGCAATGCCGCTTTGGCCTCCACCAAACGTAAGGCCCCCGGCTTTGCCCTGCTCGGAATTCCCGGCACCCAGCGCGATATCGTCCTGGAGCTCAAGTCCATTGCGGACGTCGCCCTGGTCGGCTACCCCTCAGCCGGCAAGTCTTCCTTGATTGCAGCTATTTCTGCGGCCCGACCCAAGATCGCTGACTACCCCTTCACCACCCTGATTCCTAACCTTGGCGTGGTCCAGGCAGGCGACACCCGCTACACCGTAGCAGATGTTCCCGGCCTCATTGAAGGTGCCTCAGACGGTAAGGGCCTGGGCCACCGCTTCTTGCGCCACGTCGAGCGCTCAAGCGCCCTGGTTCACGTCATTGACTGCGCCACCCTCGAGCCCAACCGCGACCCCATCTCGGATTTCGAGGTCATTCTCGGGGAGCTGAAGACCTACGAGGTTGACCCCACCGCAGGCGTCACCATTCCCTTGCACGAACGCCCCCAAATGGTCGTGCTCAACAAGATTGACGTGCCCGAAGCCCGCGAACTAGCCGATTTCGTCCGTCCTATGTTTGAAGAGCGCGGCTACCGGGTCTTTGAAATCTCAACCGCCTCCCACGAGGGCCTCAAGCAGCTGATTTTTGCTATGGCTGAGCTGGTAGAAGCTGACCGTAAGGCCAGGAAGAAAGCCAAGGACGCCCCCGTTGAGGATACCGTGGTGGTCAAGCCCAAGGGCTTCCGCTCCAAGAAGCGCCAGGAGTTCGTTATCCGCAAGGAAGAACGCAACCTGGAACCCCTCTTCCGGGTCATTGGCGAGAAGCCTGAACGCTGGATTAAGCAGACCGATTTCAATAACGATGAAGCTGTCGGCTACCTGGCTGACCGCCTCAACCGTCTGGGCGTTGAAGATGAGCTCTTCAAGGCTGGCGCTGTTGCAGGCGATGCCGTGGTCATCGGTGAAGAAGTGGATGCCGTTGTCTTTGACTGGGAGCCCACTATGGTCGGCGGTGCCGAACTGCTGTCGTCCCCGCGCGGAACCGACGCCCGCCTGGAAGAGATTATTCGCCCCACCCGTGCCCAGCGTAAGGCCGAGTTCCACGAGCGTATGGACGCCAAGGCCGAGGCCCGTGCTGAGCTTGAAGCTGAGCGTATCGCTGGTGTCTGGACCGAATCTGTTGACCAGGCCAAGGCTGAAAAGGCCCGGGCTGCCAAGGCAGCGAAAAAGGCTGCTAAGCAGGCAGACGAGAACTAATTTCATATAATGCAATAGCCGCCCTCCGGAATAAACCTGGGGGCGGCTCTGCTGTATATTCAAAGATACTAAACATCACCAGTTAAGGGAGCTAAAGAGTGGACCTGAAGGACGCCTTCCAAGCCAGCGCCGAATCCCGCGGTAAGCACCGCCGCAGTCCGATCATTGAGCGGTCTGACATGCCCCGGGCCAAGCGTATCGTCGTCAAGGTTGGCTCATCCTCCCTGACCTCTATCGAGAACTCCCTGGATGAACTTGCCATAGCCACCATTTCAGATGTTTTGGCCAAGAAGAAGAGGCAGCACCCGGATGTTGAGCTTGTCTTTGTCTCTTCCGGAGCCATCGCTGCTGGCCTGGCCCCCCTGGGCTTGTCGCGCCGTCCTAAGGATTTGGCGACCCAGCAGGCGGCTGCGTCCGTCGGCCAGTCCCTGCTCATGAGCCGCTATACCGATATTTTTACCCGCTACGGGGTCACCGTCTCCCAGGTGCTGCTGACGGCTGAGGACCTCATGGCCCGGGACCGCTACCAGAATGCCCACCGCCAGCTAGAGCGCCTGCTGGATCTGGGGGTTATGCCTATCATCAACGAAAATGATGCGGTAGCTACCCGGGAAATCCGCTTCGGTGACAATGACCGTATCGCAGCCCTGGTTGCCCATACCGTCAAGGCTGATGCCCTCGTGCTCCTGTCTGACGTTGATGCCCTCTACACCCGCCACCCCGAGGACGGCGGTGAGCGGGTGAGCGTCGTGAAGGGGGAGGCAGACTTGGCAGGTCTCAGTATTGGCTCTATTGGTTCAGCAGGGGTCGGCTCTGGCGGCATGGTCACCAAGGTCAAGGCAGCCCAGGTGGCCGCCGCCTCTGGTATCCCGGCCCTGGTGACCAGCGCCGCCAATGCCCGCGCTGCCTTTGCCGGTGAGGACGTCGGCACCTGGTTCTATGCCACCGGCGAGCGCCGCCCGGTCCAAACCCTGTGGCTTGAGCACCTGGCTGATATTGAGGGCACGATTGTTGTGGACGCTGGAGCGGCAGCTGCCCTGCGCCGCCGCCGTTCCCTGCTGGCGGCAGGCGTCCTGGCGGTGCAGGGGAGCTTTGAGGGCGGTAGCCCCGTTGCGATCGCTGATGAAACGGGCACCGTGCTGGCCCATGCCCTCAGTTCTTATTCTGCTGGGGAAACAGCCCAGATGATTGGCTTGCATACCGCCCAGATCCAGGACCAGATGGGGGATACCTACGACGGTACGGTGGCCCACGCAGACAACATTGCCCTGGTAACCCTCTAAAACCACCAGCCCCCAGCAGACAGCGGCCCAGACAGCCGGTAACATGGGGGTAGGACCCAACTGACGAAAGTGAGAATCCCTGTGGGTGATTTCATGACTGTTCCCGAGGACGTAATGGGGCAGGTAATCGATATGGCCGTTGACGCCCGTATCGCCTCCCGACGCCTGGCTAAGGCTGATACCCAGTGGAAGAATCGAGCCCTGCTGGCTGTTGCTGATTCCCTAGAGAACCATGCTGCTGTCATTGTCGAGCAGAATGCCTTGGATCTTGCCCGGGAACGCGAGAACGGCATGAGCGAGGCCATGCTTGACCGGCTGGCTCTTAACCAGCAGCGGGTAGGGGAGTTGGCCTCAGCCCTGCGGGAGCTGGTGGGCTTGCCCGACCCGGTCGGCGGCTTGGTCCGGGGCTCTACCCTGCCGAACGGCCTGCGGATGCAGCAGGTTCGGGTGCCCCTGGGCGTCATTGGCGCTATTTATGAAGCCCGCCCCAATGTGACAGTTGATATCGCTGGCCTGGCCATTAAGGCTGGCAATGCCGTTATGCTCCGGGGCGGATCTGCAGCAGCTAAGTCTAATCAGGTGATTGTACGGATTATCCGAGATGCACTCCACGCTACGGGTCTGCCCATTGATTCTGTGCAGTCAGTCGATGAGTTTGGGCGCGATGGGGCTAACGCACTGATGCAGGCCCGGGGGCATATTGACGTTTTGATTCCCCGCGGGGGCCACAATCTGATTCAGTCTGTGGTGAACAATGCCAAGGTTCCGGTCATTGAAACCGGTGAAGGCAACTGCCATATTTTCCTTGATGTCTCGGCCGACGCCGCTAAATCAGCAGAAATTTTGGTCAACGCTAAAACCCAGCGCCCCGGCACCTGCAATACTGTTGAAACCCTCCTGGTCGCTGAAGGCTCCCAGGCAACTGGCCCCGTCCTGGCAGCCCTGGCTAAAGCCGGGGTTACCCTCCACGTCGATGCAGCGACCCGGGCCCAGTTGCCGGAGGGGGTCCAGGCTGTGGACGCTACCGATGAGGACTGGGCCACTGAATACGGGTCCCTCGATCTTGCCGTGAAAACCGTAGCTGATGTGCGCGAAGCTATCGCCCATATTCGCAACTACTCGACCGGCCACTCAGAAGCGATTTTGACCAATGACCTAGCCAACGCTGAAAAATTCATCCGGGATATTGATTCGGCAGCGGTCTATGTCAATGCCTCCACCCGCTTTACGGACGGCGGCCAGTTTGGCCTTGGGGCTGAAGTTGGCATTTCCACCCAGAAGCTTCACGCTCGCGGCCCCATGGGCCTGGAACAGCTCACCACTACCAAGTGGATCGTCCGAGGCGACTGGCACACCCGCTCATAAAACAAATCTTCTGAAAACACCCCTGCCAGCTAGCGGGTAATGATAAACAAGAAGAGCCCCAACCCGGTAGCATGGTAAGTAAACCCATACTGTAGACCCTCTTGGGAAGTCACACACGCCCAGGAATCGAAAGGTACACACATGATTTCCTCTGTTGTTGCAGCAGCAAACGCAGCAGCTCTGGTCGCATCTGAAGAAGGCCACAAGCTCGAACTCTTCGGCATCCCCACTTGGTGGTTTGCTATCTTTGGCTTCATCTTCTTCGGTGCTCTCTTCTTCATCACTATCTCCTTCTCCGGTCGTGGCATCGTCCGCCCCGACCATGCAGGTGATCACCTCTCAGCAGAAGAGGCAGATGCCCTGCGCGACTACCAGAGCAAGCACAAGCACTAAAGTATTCGCTAGATTTTACGGCGCGGCTCCACCCCCTCTGGGAGGTGGCCCGCGCCGAATCTGTACCCCAGCCGTCCTTACTGCCCAGGAGACCCGTGATTCGCCCCGCCCAAGAAATCCGCCGAGAACTCGGCATACCCGAACCCGATTCAGCCACCTTCCGGCTGGGGGTCATGGGTGGCACCTTCGACCCGATCCACCACGGGCACCTGGTTGCAGCAAGTGAAGCGGCCGCTATTATGGGCCTGGACGAAGTGGTTTTCGTGCCCACCGGAAACCCCTGGCAAAAAGCCAAGCAGAAGGTGACCGATCCCGAACACCGCCTGCTCATGACCGTCATTGCCACAGCCCCCAACCCCTCCTTCACCGTCAGTCGGGTAGACATTGATCGCGACGGCCCTACCTACACGATCGACACCCTGCGGGATCTCAGGGCCCAGCGTCCGAATGCCGAACTCTTCTTCATCACCGGTGCAGATGCGATGAGCCAAATTACCACCTGGAAGGATGCAGACCAGATGTGGGATCTAGCAACCTTTGTCGCAGTGACCCGGCCCGGCCACGAACTGAAAGTTCCGGAAGAAGCAGCCGGTCGAGTTCACGTCCTTGAAATACCTGCCATGGCTATCTCCTCCACAGCTGTGCGCGACCGGGCCCGGCAGGAGCTACCCGTCTGGTACCTGGTGCCCGACGGCGTCGTCCAGTACATCAAAAAATACAATCTCTACCGTGACCATGATGGCTACGACGGCAGCTACAGCTCAGGCCTGCCGGTACTTAAATAGGGACAATTTCTGGGGTCAAACTCGCCAACGAGGCCCAGTTTCCCTTGATAGCATTGTGCATAAACCAAGATTTTCCCCCTAGGATAACCTGTGACCAGCACCCCCGAATCCGCACCCGGCACCCCGGCCGAGAATGATCTGACCTACCTCACCGAACCCCACCTGACTGAGGACGGAATTGAGGTACCCCCGCCGACCCGTCCCATGGGCCCGCGTCGCCTGACCCGCTACTACCATGAAGCGGCCGAATACATCCGGGCCGTGCAGCGGGGGGACGCGGAGCTACCAGAGGTCCCCCTCTACATGGGCCATGTTGAGGGCCTGCCTGTACCCGCAGCTGAAGAAACCGAAGAGGGCCTGGCTGCCCTTTCCCAGATGGGGACAATCAGCTCGGACAACCCCCAGGACATTGCAACTGAGGTGGATCAAACAACCCACACCGTCGTTCACGACAGCCTGGCTGACATCGACGCCCAGATCCAGGGCGAAGAAGCTACCAACCCTGCCCCGGCATCTCCCGAGGGTGATCTAACAATCACCCTGGCTGAAGCCGCCCCCGAGGACGACTTCGTCCTGCTCCCTGCCCAGTCATCAGGGCAGGAGGAGCCGGCAGAAGCCCAGGCTGGCAGTAAGAAGGCAGCACCTGCGCCTGAACCCGGAACCGTGGCAGCTGCCCTCAGCGCTGAGGAAGAAGCCAAGAACCCCGAAGTTGTCGCGGCGATCATCGCCCGGGCCCAGGAGAAGGACGCAGCCTACAAGGCGGCCCACCCCGAACTGACGGAGAAGAAGCCGGTTCTGGAAGAACCCGAACCAGTTGCCGTCACCGAACTATTTGCAGCAGGCCCAACGGCACCGGCCCTGCCGCTTCCTGAACCCGTCCAGGCCAAGGACGCCCAGGGCCTCAACCTGGAAGACCTAGACCGGGCCAATGTGACTGATGAAGCTCACCAGACCCTAGCTCAGACCGCTACCGGTGCGGTAGACTCTGATAGTTCTGAGGAAAACACCGCAGCAGCCCCCCAGGCTGCACCTGCCGGTGGCCAGGCTCCCCAACACCAGGGCGAGTCGGAGAACCCCCATACCCCTCTCACCCGTGCAGACGCCCGCAAAGAGGCCGCTGAGGCTGAGAAGACCCGCAGTAAGGCCATGCTCCTTGTGCTAGCCCTCCTGCTCCTGCTTGTAGTGCTGGGTATCGTCTGGTTCTCCTTCTTCAGCTAGAACATGATGAATGAGGCCCTCCAAAGGTTGGAGGGAACGATTTGCTCGGAAAGGGCGAAATGACTGCAGCTGCAGAGTCTATTGAAGCGTTGAAGGTAGCCGCACGCGCGGCAGACGACATGCAGGGTACCAACCTGCTGGCCGTTGACGCTTCTGACATTATGGGTTTGATCGACGGCTTCCTGGTCGTCTCAGCCCACAACGAACGCCTGGTCAATGCGATTGTTGACGAGGTGGAAGATAAGCTCCGTGAAGAACTGGGCCTCAAGCCCCTGCGCCGTGAAGGACGGGCTGAGGGCCGCTGGGTGCTCCTGGACTTCGGCGACATCGTGGTCCACGTACAGCACGAAGAAGACCGCGCCTTCTACGCCCTCGACCGCCTCTGGGGCGATGCCCCCCGCATCGACCTGGGCCTGGAAAGCGAAGCCGGTGCCGTCGATACTGAAGGCGCCGAAGCTGACTTCGAGATCATCACTCCCGAAGCGGATTTGATGAACCAGCGCGAAGACTAGAAACTCAGTCTAAGAGGGGTTGCGCAGGCTCGCGCTTGCTGCCGACCCTCTCGCTGGTTCGCTTCGCTCACAAGCGATTCACGCCAGCCGCCGAGCCAGCAGCTTCGCTACGAGCCTGCTCCACCCAACTTCCCTGCGTTAGGGGAGTAGGGTGGGGCGTCCTTTTGTGGACAGAGGTTGAACAGCCCATGAATATTGTGTGATGCAGTTCATAGGTGCTGGTGGGTTCTCGATTTGCATGAGCCCTTGTGGGTGCCATAAGATAGAACAGTCGCCGCGAGAGCGGGGAATAAATAAATAAGGGGCTATGGCGCAGTTGGTAGCGCGTCTGCATGGCATGCAGAAGGTCAGGGGTTCGAATCCCCTTAGCTCCACGGGGGTATGGCGCAGTTGGTAGCGCGTCTGCATGGCATGCAGAAGGTCAGGGGTTCGAATCCCCTTACCTCCACCATCAGGACGTTCGCTTTAATGCAAAGCGAACGTCCTATTGTTTTATCTGGGGGTGGGTGTTATATTAGATGGTTTTGTGTTTCCTCATTTTCTCACGGTGGGCTGTGAATGTCAGTCCGCTGGGTTCGTTTTAATCCGGATGTTGTTTTTCAGTCGATACTAGATAGTATGTTCGATTCGGGATACTGATTGCTATTGACGTCCATAAAATATCTCAGTTTCCATAGTGCCAACGAGGCCCTTGTAGTACGCATTATCAGGACTGCAACCTTTCCGATTCATCGAGCGCTGTGATATGTACTGGGTTTCGGTCGCACCCACCACGCCGCCGCCGACCAAATCAAAGACGCCTTCGTCGCAGCTCTAACCAAGCGAGTCGCAGGCAACGACCTGCTCGCTAACTCTATGTGCCAGCTCAACTAAATCATCTACTGCACCGGCGAGCCCGAACCTTAGTATGTCACGCTAGGGGTGCGAATTGAAGAAAACCATCAAGCAGGTGAACCTACTGCTCACGTCTGTAGCGGTAAAAGTCTATAATCCTGATGGACATGACCGGCTATACCGCGAACTTGAAGCGCGACATAACGAGCTTGAGACAAGATACCAACGCATCATCGAGCAGATTGACGTGCTGAGTCACCGCCGAATAAAAACTTTAGAAATTAGCGGCTACCTGGCAACTCGACAACCCCTCGCCTTCCGCGACTAAGCCTGGGACCCCCTCGTCGAGCACGCCGAGGTTGACACGGATGGCACTATCAGTATACGGATTCAAGAATGCCGATTTCAGTAATGCAGTTGAGAGGCACTCGATGTTCGGTGATAATGGAAAGCAACTTGGTAGTTAGCATGGCAAATAGTCCGATTCTCTTGATCTTGTTTTGACAGTGACGTTACGTAACTCTGGTTTTGAGCCATGCGTTCATTTGGAGGAACTAAGATGCCTGAGCTTCTTGGAGAACACGAAAATATTGCGCGAGATCTTCATAACCGGGTGAAGGCTCTATCTGACGGTAGCTACGACGGTCCCAATGTCGTGATGCTTCGAGGGGCTTCCGGTGTTGGGAAGACAGCTATAATTCAGCGCCTTTACGAGTTGCTTCGCTTTGACAATGTGGAAAAATTCAAGGACGGATACGCCCAATACTGGCCCGAGCTGACTACTGCTGATAGTGAATCCGACCCATTACGAGGGCGTGCGATTCTTTCACCCGATTTGGATTCATTTATTTGGAAGGAAGGTGCGCTCCCGACGTTTGGCTGGTGGTCGTTCAACTGTGAAGAGCTGCGAAACAATCAAAAACTTGATGTAGTGGCAACGGCTAAGAAGCAGATGGAGACCCACTTGGTCCCCTTGTCGTTGGCGTGGTGGAATGCCTCTGGTGCTCTCGCTCGTACTGGGAAGGTGCTCTCCGAAGTTGTTCCTCAGGTTCGTAAGGATCTGCAATCTAATGCAGCTGATTCTTTAATCGAGAATTCTCTCGATGCGTTGAGTATTGGCATTCCGCTTCCGGCTACTCTCACGTCGTGGCTCATCGACGTATTTCGGTGGTTTGGTAAGAGGCTCAAGGACTCTAAGAATCTTCACCGAGACGTAGACCTGGGGGAACAGCACCTCAAATCAAAAAAGAGCGCTGGTGCGGAACTAGCTGAAGCCATACGATCATTGACTGCCAAAGGCCTCCCTGGAGTTATCGTGATCGAGGATATGCACTTAATGGGTCCGGAACTTCGTTCGCTTCTGACAGCGCTCAGCGAGCCTGACCTGAAGCGGCCCGTAATGGTGATTGGCACTGTCTGGCCTGAGGGAATGGCCGAGGATGATTTCACGCAATGGCATTCAGACCTGCAAGATAACTCGGACAGTCAAGCGCAACTTCTTGATGTGCATGTCCCTTCTCTTCAAGAGGACTCACTCGTTGAACTCCTGTTGCGCTACGCCCCAAAAACATCTACTGATGTTGCGAAACAGGTGGTAGAGAAACTTAATACGCCGTTGTTCCTCCTTCTTTGGATTACCGATCCCAACGTCGCAACCGAGATTCGACTATCAGGACACAAGATTCTACTTTCCGAAGAATTCAAGCTGCCAGATAGTATCGAACAAGTAGTCGAGAACCGCTGGAAGGCCATACCTGAAGGAGTGAGAAATGCCTTGACAGCAGCCGTTGCAGGAAACCCCTTAGATCCAGATCTGGACATTCTGAATCGATTCGTACCGACAATCATCGCCGAGGTTGTCAACGAGATTTACCAAGAGCCGCATGAAAACGTTCATGACGCAATCAATAAAGCTCGAAACCCCATTGGATGGTGTAAGGGGGCAACAGGGGTAGCCTATTTTGCTGACCCCTTGTTAACCCGACACGTTCGGAAAACCGTTCGAGACCTGTCCGTCTTGAAGATGCACGCACAAAGATTCGCACAACAAGCCTGCACACATTGGCTTGATAATCAGCGTGAGCACCTCAAGCTCCCCAGCAGCTCCCAAGTAGACGCAGTGGTGGACTGGTATCTCAACTTCTGCGGGGAAGAACTATCTCTCACAACAGCAGCAGCTCACATCCATGCCGCGAAACGCAATATTGTGGCTTACGAATTTTCAAAGGCGATTGAGCACTCCAACTCCGCTCTTGATGCTCTTGGCGAGGATGCAGAAGAATGCGATAAGATTCTCATACTCAGGCAAATTGCAGATTGCTATTACGCAATGTCTGAGTTCACTGACGCCGAAGCAATCCTTTCGCAGCTCCTACCGCTACAGATTAAATTGTATGGACAAAGCCATCCTGACACATTGGCAGTCAAGCTCCTCCACGCGAGACTCCTGCTGAGGAGCGGAGACCCGCTAGAAGCCATGCCAGTCCTAGATGACATCACCTTGATGTTCCAGGCGAGTTACTCAGCTGAAGCAGTTCCAACGGATGTTATGGAAGCAGTATACATCCCCCTGGTAACGCTAAAGGGAGATGTAGCCTTCGAGAGCTGGGCATATGGCGATGCCATTGAGCTCTACGAGCAAGGTATAGGTGTGGCGACACAGATTTTTGGGGAAGATTCTCCCAGGACTCTCATGATTCAGATGAAGAGACTTCGCGCTATCAATGCACGGAACCCCTCTAGCGATGAAGCCTTTGACCAAGGGAAAACACTTCTAACAAGAATTCGAGAAGCCTTCGGTGAGGATTCACCTGCTGCACTCGAGGTAGAGTCGAATGTGATCTTCTTTGGATATCAGGCCAATCGGATTAAGGATATCGAGCAAACTTTCCGTGACTTGGATGCGAGAGTCTCAGAATCGGAAGTTTATGCAACTCTCCGGGCAGATATGTATACCTGGGCCGGAGACATTGCGCTCAACGAGGGGAGGTTCACCGATGCTCATCATTGGCTATCTGCCTGCCTTTCCATCGTCAATCGGCACCACGGAGTCTATGATCCACTGAGTCTGCGCGCCGCACATCAGCTTGGAATAGTGCTATTTCAACTCAAGCAATACGATGAGGCGCAATCCGTTATTGAAACGTTGATAGAAAATGCGTGCATCGCGGTCGGTGCTACAGGAAACAGCACAGTGCAAGCGGAAATTCTCCTCTCCTTGATCTACCAAATTCAAGGGCGTGGTGCTAATGCTTTCATGAGGCTTAAGAGAGTCCGTGCAGAACTTGCTAGTGATTTAAGTTCAGGGTCCAATCTTGCTGATCTGGTTGACGCACGTTTGCGTGAACTGAACGGGGGAATGAAATATGTTGAGTTCTACCCTTTGGTGCAAATGGAGAACGGTCGTTTCGGTCGACTTAGCGGAACCGGAGTAGGCAGTGACCCATTTTGGTTTATCGAAGGCGAGAAAGCGTTCCCCGAAATCGTCAAACAGACTGATGCGATTCGCCATGCCGAAATAAAGTTTGACTGTACACCGGAAGATTGGGCCTTCTATCTAGGTGTCCTTAGCCGTGCCTACATGAACTTGGGGTCATGTCACTGGAGGCTTGGTAATATTGATGAAGCAGACAAGGCGTTTGGGACTGCGGATAAATGCGTGAAGCTGTTCTTTTCTAAAGCAAATCATACCGGCAGCATCCCACCTGATTCAGAAATGGCAGCGATGGCTTCGAGAGGGCTGGCGGTCTCCATCAACTTGATTGGCATGCTCATTTCCCTCAACCTCACCTCCGATATGCGTGATGTCTTTGAAAAAAATAAAGAGCGGGCAGCTGGCCTCTTGGAGCAACTCAGTAATGAAACTCCCGAGAACCTAGGGAATATCGACCTACGGTTCCTCGAACAAACTTTGTCGGGACTCATCTTGAGCTGACAGCAGTCACTGGTCGACGCCGTCAAGATCCGGAAAACCCGTGTGCTTGGGAAAGTCGATGGTGCACTTATCAACGCGGTTTCTGCGTCCATCTGTTCGCGGTTTTGCCTACTTAGAGCCTAGAACGGAAATGAGTGTCCAAGTAACCACTAAAGTCTCGGCAATAAAAAATTGCCGAGACTTTTTATACCCCGAGGAAACCCGGGCCATGAGCCAGAGCAGGGGGAACTAAAGAGAATAGAGCCACCTCTGGTTCTCTAGCAGAATCGGTAGAAAGTCTACGCCGCGCTCAGATGAAATACCCTCGACAAGTTGGTGCAGGCGTCCGCCCACCTCTTGCGCAAAGAACTGGACGTCAAGCGAGTCGGTGGGCTGCTTGGGTAGGTCCGTTTCCAGAAGCAGGCGGTCTGCGGGCACCTGGCGGACGTAGGCCCGTCCGCGCTTAGACTCAAGCATCTGCGGGTGAACCGAAATGCAGCCGCCCAACTTCATAAGCCGGGTGAGCTCGTCACTGGTGCCCCCAAAGCGGTGAATCGCCGGTACGACAGGGGAGCCGGGCAGGTCAAGATCCTCAAAAAGATCAAGCATGGCTGTTGTTGCGTGGACGGCGTGCAGGGACAGCAGATAGGGCTTCTCAGCAGGTTGACCTGCAGCAGTCTGGAGCACCGCGCTCAAAATGCGGTGCAGGCTCTCTAACTGCAGATCGGCAGGGGAAGTCTCCAGACGGCGGGGCAAAAAATCTAGCCCAATCTCACCAATCAACCGGGTACTCGTCACCTCAGTCTCAAAAATCTCCAGCTCAGCCTCAACCTGGGCGGGGGAAGTCATCCACCAGGGGTGAAAACCAAGAGAGAGTAGGGGCTCAGCCGGGTCAGTTACCTGTCTCAGCTCCCGGTAGGCTGAAGGCAAGAGAGTCTGGGCAACCACCTGGACGTCCTGGGCCCGCAGGGCCTCATCAAAGGCGGGCCGAAGCTGCGGGGCCAGAAAGTCGTAGTGAAAATGGGTATCAAGCAACATAGGCAGGGTTAGGCGGTGTGCCGACCAGGAGCGTCCTGCTGGCCCTCCTGCCCACCCAGGGAGGGAGGTGCCGGAATTTCTTCCATTCCGGCCAGCTGGCGGATGACCTTACCCGCCAACATCTGACCCATGATCGGGGGCATATAGCTCATAGAACCCAGCGTCTCACCCTTGGCCTTAGCACCCGGAGCCTTCTCCACCTTGAAAGGCAGCTCGGTAGAGAAGAGCACCTCAAGCCCGTAAATGTGGCGCTTGCGGCACTCGGAGCGAATCACCTTAGACATCGAGCAGTTGTAGGTGCGGCGGATATTGGCGAACTGCAGCATGGTTGGGTCAAGCCGGTTGGCAGCGCCCATGGAGGCCACCAGGTTCAGGCCCCGCTCAGCGGCCCACTGGTAGACGGCCAGCTTCTGGGTGATGGTATCGATACAGTCAATGACGTAGTCAGGCTTCGGGAACTTATCGAGAGTTTCTGCCAGGTTATCTGGGGTGAGGAAGACCCGCTCGGCGGTTACGGTGCAGTCGGGCTGAATCTCCTTGATCATCGCTTCCATGACCTCAGCCTTGACTTTGCCCAGGGTGGAGGTAAAGGCCAGGGCCTGGCGGTTGATGTTGCTTTCTTCCACGACGTCGCGGTCCAGCACAATCAGGTTGCCTACGCCACCGCGGGCCAGGGCCTCAGCGCAGGCCGACCCTACACCGCCCAGGCCCAGAACCATGACGGTGGCGTCCTGAAGTTTCTGCAGGCCCTCGTCCTTAAAAAGTAGCCGTAACCGGGCAAAACGTTCGCTCTCAACACCCACAGGGTCTCCTTGGAAAGTTCGTGTGTCTAACCTGGTCATTATGCCACACGGGCGGCTCTGGGCCGTACGTCCTTGCTGGGCGGTGGTAGCCAAGATGTCATCCTGCTTCGGTGCAGGACGTACGAAAGAGCGTGATAGGTGAAAGTGCGTCATATCGCTGAGCGTGCAGCTGCAATGTGCACGGTGGGCGATATGACGCACTTTTGGTGGGAGAAGCGAGTGGTCTTAGTTCTTGGGGACGGGCGGGCCTGCCAGCAGGAGCACCACAAAGAGCAGAACCACGAAGGCTAGTAGGAGGACGCTCGCGAGCGCGGGCTTGGCCAGGACCCAGGCCTGGGCTTTCTCGAACGGACCGGACGGCGCCGCCCCGCCAGGTGCCAGACGCCAGCCCCCGCGCAGTAGGCCCCGCTTCTCCAGGAACATCTCAAAAGGAACAGTCGCAAAGGGAATTACCGATAGGAGCAGGCCGGCCACACCCACGGGGGCCTTCCACTGCTGGTTGACCCAGGTAAAGACCGTCACTACGCAGTAGCTTAGAAAAACAAACCCGTGAATACCACCGGCAATGGGCACAAGGTTGGTCAGACCGGTAGCCCGCAGAATCAGGGCCGTGATCAGCAGGGCCCAGGTGATCATCTCAGCGGTAGCAAAGGTACGGAAGAGCGCCCGAGGGGTGGGCTTAGAATCTGGTCGCATGGGTTCCTCAGCGCAAAAAATAGGGGAGAGTGACTAATTATTCAGCACCCTACTTTACAGGGTCAGCCCCAGCGGGACGGAACCCAATCACCGCCCAAGCCCTAGTGCAGTTCAAGTTGCCCGGAGTCGTCCGCGGTGTAGGTATCATCCACGAGCGCCAAGGCTACCTGCCTTCTTCAAAGACCGAAAAATGGGTGAGCTGCGGGGCAGCTTATGAGCGACGCCCGGGCTCACCCTGCACCATATTGAATTTTATTGTTTAAGGGTTAGAAGCTCACCAATCTCGCAGTCCAGAGCCTTGCAAATAGCAGTGAGCGTGGTGAATCGGATTGCTTTTGCCTTGTTGTTCTTGAGAATAGAGAGGTTGGGCAGACTGATATCCACCAGCTCAGAAAGATGGCTCAGGGTCATCCCCCTACTGTCTAGGAGTTCATCAAGATGGCAGATGACATCAGATACATCAGTTGGCACCTTAGACTAACCCTTCTGTGCTTTTCTGCAATTGATCGCCGGATTCCAGGATAGCCGACAGGGTGTAGAGCATGAGAAATACCCCAATTGGCCAGAAACTGATGAAAACATTAAGGCTTGCTGTAGGTGCGCTAGTAATCTCGTCGGTTACTTCCCAGGCTACGAGTGATTCGGAGGCGAGGATTGCAGTTCCAAACCCCTCGAGAATTGGGGCCATGAGCCCACAGATTAGAACAAGCCAGGCTAGGGTCTGGGTAACGCGGGTGAATTGGGGGCGGAAGGGGAGCCCCTTTAGTTGCCCCTGGGCTAGGGCCCGGAAAGCAAGTGCAATGCTTACCTGTATGATTCCGCTGAGAATAAGAGAACCTGCGAGTAGTAGTGCTGCGTTGAGTGGTATTCCTGTTGCATTTGCTGTGATGGTATCGAAGTGAAGATTTTCAAGTCCGGTACCGTTGTTGTTTGGCAGAATTTTTAGCCCGTCAGGTAGCCAGGGGCTAATGGGGAGTGTGCTGTCCGGTGCCTCGCGGGTGAAGATAAGGCGAGCTACGTCCACGATGATGAGGGCACCTGCTACC
The DNA here is from genome assembly GCF_049068285.1 of Rothia nasimurium. Classification (GTDB taxonomy): domain Bacteria; phylum Actinomycetota; class Actinomycetes; order Actinomycetales; family Micrococcaceae; genus Rothia; species Rothia nasimurium_I. The sequence goes on from NZ_JBLKPV010000001.1 coordinate 365,488, forward strand.
GTAGCGTAGATGGCAGCCAACCATTGGGTGGTTTTGAGGATAGCTTGTAAGTCGCGTTGAGTCTGTAGATAGATGAGAAACAAGAAGGCGATTAAACCTGCGAGAACTAGACCAATAAACAGGATCGCGGGGAAGATAGACATGGCAACCTCCTAATAGTTTATCGAAAAACGATATTATCGATAATCGTTAAATTATCAGGAAGGGGGTAACAGTGCAAGCTATTGACGAGAAAAATTGTTCAGGTAATACCGCTAGACTAGCCGCATGACCCACAAAATCTTTGACATGCCCCTAGCTGAAGTATGGCCCCACTACCTGGCCAAGGTAGAGCGCAAGGGCCAGGACACCGCTCTGGTTGAGACAGTGACCTGCTGGCTGACGGGTTACAGCCCGGCTGACCTGGCCCGTCACCTTGAGGCGCGGACGTCCTTCCGCGACTTTTTTGCCTCAGCCCAACTTAACCCCGCCGCGCACCTGATCACCGGCTCCATCTGCGGCTATAAGGTGCAGGAGATTGAAGACCCCCTCATGCAGCAGATTCGCTACCTCGACAAACTCGTTGACGAGGTAGCCAAGGGCCGTCCGCTCGAAAAAATCTTGCGGTCCTAACCTTTCACCTGGGTTTACTGTAGAGCCTCACTCAAAGCCGCATCCAGGGCAGGCAGGCCCGGCTCGTAGTCGGCAAAGGCGGTAGCGGCATCCGCTATCTTGCCCTCGGCGTCATACATGGCCCGGCTCAGCTTGATATTGACGGCAGCGGGCACCAGCACCAGGCCGTAGTTGGGGCAGGCTGACTCAAACTGGGCCGCTGACTTCAACCCGGCCCCAAAACCGTAGGACACCACCGCAACCGGCTTGCCCTCCCACTCGGCAAAGAGATAGTCCATAGCGTTCTTGAGTACGGCAGGTACACCCCCGTTGTACTCGGGCAAGGCCACCACAAAACCGTCAAAACCAGAAACTAGCTCAGACCAATCGCGGGTGTGCTGGTGCTGGTAAGGAGTCCCCGACTTCGGGGAGGCTGGCTCATCGAAGTGAGGTAGGTTCTGCTCCGCTAGGTCAATGATTTCGTATGTGTGGTTGCCCAGGGCAGCCAGCCGCTCCTGCGCCCAGGCACCCACCACCGGGCTAATGCGGGTAGGACGGGTAGAACCAAGAATAAGACCGATACGCGCCACGATAACTCCTCTAGCTTGATTAGGGCGGTTTATCCCAGTCTAAAGGGGAGAGAGCCCTCTACAGTAACGTATAACCTAACGAGCTGACCCAGGTACACAGATCAGGGAAGAAAGAAGGCCATGACCACCATCGTCCTTTTCCATCACGCAGCGGGGCTGACGGACGGCGTCCGCGCGCTCGCTCACCGCCTGGAAGCTGCCGGGCACCTGGTTTTTGCCCCTGACCTGTACGACGGGCACCGCTTCACAACCATCGAAGAAGGCATGACCCATTACCAGCAGCTTACTCATGAGAAGCTCCTGGCCCGGGCGCAGGCTGCCGTAGCACCACTCACCGGCCCCTTTGTGGTAGCAGGAGTGTCTCTGGGAGCGATGGTCGCCCAAACCCTGGCCCAGACGGACGCCCGCGCCCAGGGCCTGCTCGCCCTGGAGGGCTTCGTTGACCCTACCTACCTGCCCGGTGCCCTGCCGGTTTCCTTCCCGGTGGCGATTCATGGCGGTGGCGCTGATACCTGGTTTGCTGAGGACGCTCCGGCAGCCCTCGCCTACACTGCTTCGTCAGCTACAGCCAGCTGCGATTTCTATGAGGGAGCTGAGCACCTCTTCACCGATTCGACCTGGCCAACGTATTCACTGGAGCTGACTAGCCTGGTGGTGGAACGTGCCCTGGCCTGGTTAGCAGACCTGCCGGAGCATAGCCGGGAAGGCTTTAGTCTGCCCGATGGTGATGTGGTGGAGGGCCCACCGGAGTTTCTGGTCAGAGGGAGATGAGGGCATGCCCGTAACTCCCAAAGACCTGGTGGTCTGCCAGCGACTCAAACTCGTAGCCCCATAAAGGGCATGATGCTTCAAAAGAGGTCGTCATGTGTTCCTGTTCGCAGGAAATATGCGTGAGTTTCGGTTGTTCTCCAGATTAATAGCCAGTCACCGGCATTTGCCACGTGGCATTCCTTTGCGCCTGCCCAGTTGCCTTAGCTGGTGTGTATTCGGGTAGAAGCACGATTAGATTCCTAGGTCATTAAACATGTCCTGGGCATTCTTAAATCTGCTGGTGCCCTCCTTTTCCATCGTCAGTGAATCAGAGATGGCTTCTTGGGTTTCTGCGTTTGGCTGGGGGTATTCCAGGGTAAGCGGTATGCGCTGCTCGCGTACTACCTGGCGGTAGAAGGCGCGGGTGATGGACGATAGGTCTAACCCAAAGTCTTCGGCAATACGGGCTGCTTCGCGCTTGGTTGCTTCGTCAACTCGCACAGTTACAGTCGATGTTGTCATACAAATACACTCCTTTGTCGTACAACCAGTCTATGCCCTCCATGTCCAGTCGGGAACCCTAGTGCCCTGAGAAAACCATGAGGGCAGCCACCAGAATGAAGAGGGATCCAAAGACCCGGTTGAGGATTCTCTGCCCTCGCTCTGAGTGAGACAGCTTGGTCAGGGATTTGGCAACCACAGCGAAACCGCCCCACATGACCACAATATCTATGGCAACCATAGTGCCCGCGAGCACCAGGTACTGGGGCAGCTGCGGGGCATCGGGCCGCACGAACTGGGGCATAAAAGCCAGAATAAAAACAATGGCCTTGGGGTTGGACATATTCACCCAGAAGCCCCGATTAAAAAGAGCCAGGGGAGCACCCGGGGCCAGGCGCCCGCTCACGCGGGTGCGGCGTCCTTTCCCCGCCGGGGCGGACGTACCCGCACCACTTTCTGCCTCGTTGCGGGCCTGCTCTGGGGTTTGGGGGCGGGCAAGGATCATGCGCAGACCCAGGTAAACCAGGTAGGCCGCCCCGCCGTAGCGAATCACATCGAAAAGCACCGGCGAATTAGCAACCACCACCCCCAGCCCAGCGGCCACAATAGCGATCTGCACTACCAGGGCCAGCTGCTGACCCATGACCGTGAAGAAGGCCTTCTTCCAGCCGTGCAGCAGGGAAGTCGTCATAGTATTGACGGCCCCGGCACCGGGAGTCAAAGAAATCACCAGGCAAGCAGCGACAAGGGAAAGCCAAAGGGTAAGGGTCATAGCTCCTCATAGTAGCGAAAAACAGAGTTGCTGAGAGACGGTGTTTTTTAGTTGTTGTCGTCGGAGACTACAAGAAGAAAAACCTGTGTTTCCTGCGCAGACAGTTTATTCAGTTTGTGCGTCTAAAACCTGCCGGAACCATACCTTTTCAAAAGCGCTATGCTCCTTGCTTTCTAAGGCAACCTCACACCAGTTCCTGACCTCGGAACGGTCGAGAATTTCTGCCTGACACAGTGCTGGTAGCAGGAATCCCCGAACGGTTTGAACCGGCAGGCGGCTCTCATCGGTCTGCCGCAAGGAAAGCCCCTTGACACTTGGCCCCAGGAAAACCGCCCTAATCATGCGGCGGCACTCCATCGGGTTCTGTACTAGCACGTCATATACCCACCCCAAGTGGAAACGACCGGTTAAGAAAACGAAGCCAGCTTCGCGTGACGTTGGCAGAGATACGTCATAACGCCCATCAAACCACTCGACGGCTCGGAGAATAGCAGCCGTCCTGTCATGGTTTTTAGGAGCCTTGATGTAGAGCCTGCTCCAGGCTTCAAAAACCTGTGTCAGGGAGTCCGGAAAAAGCTCAGGTATCGACTCCCTAATGAACCGATGAGATAGAGGCACCTTACGCAGCAAAGAATTCACATCAGGGAACGCAACAACATCAGCTGCGTGACGGTGCTCCTCAGTGAGCGGGCCGTACCATTGCTGGGAGACTTCTTCCGGTGCACCCTTCAACACGGCTTGAGCCAATGGCTTGAGCGGGGCCAACACCTGCATGCGTTCTTCAAGTTCTACACGCTGAAGATGATACACCAGGTTTTCGGCTTGACCCCAGGCGAGAAAATCTAGGAGCTCAGACATAAGCCCAGTCTACCCGGGAGGGTACCCCTATAATGGGTAGCCATGAACACCCACCAGCAGCGCCGCATTCTCTGGGCCCTGGCCCTCACCCAGGTCTTTGGAACCATCGGGGTAGGGGCTGCCCCCTCCATCGGGGTGCTCCTAGCCAGCGAGGTCACCCAGAACGAGGCGCTTGCAGGTATCGCCCGCACCGCCTCCACCTTCGGGGCGGCCCTCTTTGGCGTACCGCTTGCCCAACTTGCTGCCCGCACCAGCCGCCGCACCGCCCTGACCACCGGCTGGGCCACCGCCACCCTAGGGGCTATTGTCTTGGCCTGGGCGGCTTCTGGCACCAGCATGATTCTCGTCGCCCTCGGCCTGCTTCTTATGGGGGCGGGTTCCGCCGCCGCCCTCCAAGCCCGCTTCGCCGCCACCGACCACGCCTCTGACGCCAAGCGCGGCTCAGCCCTCAGCTTCATCGTCTGGGTAGGCACTATCGGTTCCGTCCTCGGCCCTAACATCGGCACCCCGGCCGCTGCGCTCGCCTCCTCTTTGGGCACCACCCTCTACAGCGCAGCCTTTGCCCTGGCCGCCCTGGCTCTGGGGGCTGCAACCCTGCTGGTTTTCGCCCTTCTGCCCGGCACCAAGGACGTCGCCCCCGGCCTAGCTGGGGCAGGGCAGGGGGCAGGTGCGTCCGGTCAGAAAAAACCCAGCCTAGCTGCCAAAGTCGGTGCTTTTACCCGAGAAATTACAGGCAACCGGCAGGCAAGATACGCGGCTATCAGCCTGCTGGGGGCCCACATGGTCATGGTGTCGGTGATGACCATGACCCCGGTCCATATGAATCATCAGGGCTCTGGTATTGAGATCATCGGTCTGACCATCAGTCTGCATGTCCTTGGCATGTACGGGCTCTCACCCCTAATGGGTCTGGGCGCCGACAGGCTGGGGGAGCGTACCATCATTCTGATCGGTACTGCCCTGCTGGTTCTCGCTATAGCCCTAGGTGCCCTTGCTCCTCACAATACGCCTGCCATGGTGGCAAGCCTGATTCTGCTGGGGGTGGGCTGGTCAGCAACTTTTGTGGCGGCCTCGGCCCTCTTTGCAGCCTCCCTGCCGGCTGAAAGCCGTACCCGGGCAGCCGGTGGCCTGGACTCCCTGACCAACCTGGGTGCAGCTACCGCGGCCCTGGCCTCGGGGTTTATTATGGCTGCAACCTCTTTTTCGACCCTGGCCTGTATTGCAGCTCTAGCTCTTGTGCCCTCCCTGGTTCTGACCCGGCCGTTGCGCGAAATCGGTAGCGGGAGTCGTTAGCGGGTCAGCAGCCTGTGTAGCTTGCGCACCGCAATCCTGCCTGCCCGGTTAGCTCCCACCGTGGACTGGCTGGGCCCGTATCCGATGAGGTGTAGGCGGGGCTCTGAGGCAACCTGGGTGCCGTCCATCTGGATGGCTCCTAGCTCATTGCGAAGATTCAGCGGGTCAAGGTGGGCGAGCGCAGGCTTGAAGCCGGTGGCCCACAGGATGGTATCAAGGTCGGTGTGGCTGCCGTCTGCCTCAATGACACCGGTGGTGTCGATTCTGCTGAACATGGGGCGGCGATTCAGGGCTCCGCGGGCTTTGGCGGCTCGGGCGTAGGGCGTCCACCCCAGGCCGGTGTAGCTTACCACTGACCCGGTGGGGCGGCCTGCCTCGGCATCGGCAGTAACGCGGGCGACCACATCGCGCCCGTATTCGGTGTTGAACTCGGTGTTACGGAAGACGGGCTCGCGGCGGGTGTACCAAAAAGTGGTTGCGACCCGAGAGATTTCCTCCAGCTGCTGCACAGCAGAGATACCGCCGCCCACGATACCTACCCTCTGGCCGGTGAAGTCCTCAAGTTTCACGTAGTCGCGGGTGTGCAGATGCCGTCCCCGAAAGGACGCCTGCCCCGGGTAGGCGGGCAAAACGGGGTTATTCCAGGTTCCGGTTGCGTTGATGAGCGCGGACGCCCGCCAGGTGCCGTTGGTGGTGGTCAGCTCAAAGGGGGTAGCCGGGTCATCGACTCTGGTGGCAGAAAGGACCGCGACCGGCCGGGCGATAGCTAGCTGTTGGGTTGCCTCGAAGTCTGCAAAATAGGCGGGGATTGCCTGCTTGCTGGGTTGGGTGAGCCCTACCTGCGGGCGGGGGAAATCGGGTAAGTCGAAGATGTTGTTGACGGTGGCCATGGTGAGCGAGTCCCAGCGGTGGCGCCAGGCACCGCCGGGACCTTCGGCAGCATCGAAAACGATATAGGTCAGTGGGGCTGTGGGGTGGGTGAAAGCGTTGGCGTAACCGCGCTGGGCTAGATGGTGGCCGGCGGAGAGACCAGCCTGCCCGCCGCCGATAACGATGACGGTGGCGTAACGGACCATCTGGTGCATAGGCGCTCTTACCTTTCAATCCCAACGCGGTTTTGGTATCCAGCTTAGTCTGGTTCGCCCGTAGGTAGCGGGCTAGCCTGGGGTGCCCGAGAAACTAGAGTTCTAAGAATTCATCGAGCGACAAGCTAGCTATCAGCCGTGGTGTGCCACTACCGTCGGGGGCAAAGATGAGCGTCCACCCGGCGTCCGGATAAAAGCCGTAGGCTTTGTCAAACTTACCCTGGTGGGTAAAAAGTACCGTGTTGGAACCTGCTGGTGGGGGAGTGACGGTGCGGTTGCGTAGACCCTGCAGGGATTCTTCCAGTTCGTTCGGGTCACTGAAATTGAGGGACCCGGTGAGGTCGCGGTTGACCTCCACAGGAACGTCCATGGCCTGGTCGGCATGCTGGTAGACGAAGTAGTATTCGCTGGAGAGCGCGGACGATACCGGAATGCCAAGTTCGCGGTACTTGGCGCCCAGCTGGTTCATCCGCTCGATACTGGTTTCTGAGATGCGCTGGCCGTCATCGATGAAGCCTGCTGGTGCTGGGTTGGGTTGGCTGAGGTAGCTTGCCCCGGTGTAGCGGTGAACTATAACCAGCCCACCCTCAGCTAGCTGCTGGGCGAGATCATCGGGTGTTTCGGGGGCGGTGTCCCCTAAATCATCGCTTGTTGCGGTAACTAGTTGGGTGCCAGAAGTTGAGTTAGGAGTGCTGGAAGTTCCTGTTGCTTCGGTTGCTGTGGACTTGCTGGGCACTGGTGAGCTGGTGCTGTCTGGAGCTGCCTGGGGTGAGCTGCAGGCAGCTAGGGCCAGGAGGGTGAGGGCTGCTAGGGCGGGTTTGATGGGCTTCATGACTTCTCCTTTGAAGGGGTGTTGCGTGAGCCCAGTCTAAAACCAAATTATTTTCAGAATCAAGTAATATGACCTGTGGTTACCAGCAGCTGAAAAGTACCCCTGAAGAACTAGAAAATCCCAGCAATCACTAAAGCAGCAAGAGACATTGAATCCCGCAGGCTGCCTTCAACCACCAGGTCCCGCAGCTGGTGGGGGCTAAACCAGGCCCAACCCTCAGTTTCCCCATCAGGGGTGCCGGTTGCTGGACCTAGGCTGAGGCGAACCACCCCCACCTCAGAACCTAAAAGGCCCGAATCTGGGTACGTCACCCCGTAGGACACAGGGTCACTAGCCTCAAAACCTGTTTCCTCATAAAGTTCCCGGGTAGCCGTAGCCACCGCGTCGCCGTCCTCAGCTAAGGCACCGCCCCGGGGGAGCTCCCACAACACCTGCCCCACAGCAGGCCGGTTCTGGCGGACGAGCAACACCTTACCCTCGGCAGACACCAGGACGGCAACAGCCCCAGCAAGCTGCTGGGCTGAAGGACACACCCGCCACCAGACCTGCCCATCAGGCCGAAGCCACTGCTGAACCACCACATCAGTCCCAGGAGCCTGGAAGACAGGAATCCACTCAGGAATCAGCCCCATTACGCCACCTCACTATCTATCAGAGTCATCGTCGCCGTCATTTTATGCTTTCTCAGCCTCACCACTTCCTTCATATCCTGCCAGGGCAAACCCACCACGGCACCTAACACGGCAGCGAGAACCACAACCACAACCGACTGACTCCTGCTCAACTCAGCCAAATCAGCGAACAAGGAAATACCGGTCACCACAACAGCCAGCAACATACCGCTCACAATCCGCCACCAAGCCTGCCTCCGACTATCCCGCCGAGACACAGGCGCACCGGTAGCCTCCATCGCATAAAAGGCAATATCCTGAAGCGCCTCATCAGGGTTCGAACCGGCCAACCTGCCCGTCGCAGGGGCGCACACCGCCCGCAAACGGGCAAAATCAGACCCAGAAATATCCATCATGTCGTCAATCAGGGTGCCATCAACCCGCACAGTTTGCCCCTCCTTGCGGCGGACCGACCCGCGAGAAAGCCTATCCTTCACCCGCTGCCTCCTGCCCCTTATCGGCAAACTCAAGCCATACTGGGCAGCAAACTCCTCATTCATATCCGACTCGTAGAAAGACAAATGCCCCATACCCTCGGCAGCAGAAAGGGCCCGATAAAAACCCCGAGACCATAATTCCAAAGCACACCTGGCATGAGACAATGGCTGTTCCTCGAGCGAATAATGGGCCACGGCCCAACGGTACACTTCATCAGCAACCTCAATCCGGCGGTCCACCTCCAAACTCGTGACAAACTCACCCAACCCCGTCAGCTGAACCCCGCGTCCTAAAATCTCAGACCTCAACGTTGCCAAATGCCGACCCATTTCAAGCGCACCCGTGCGAGTCAAAGACCAATCATCCACAGCAACCCGACCACAAGCCATAGCATCAACCCACTCATCCTGGGCTTGCTCCACAGCCAGAAGAACAGCATCATCTGCCACCGGCCCGGCAAAAAACCGGAAACCAGAACCCCTCTTCCACACCCGAGAATCAACAGGAGCCCACAACCAGTCCCGGCCAGAAGAATCACCCAACACAGCCATTTTCACCGAAGACATCGCCACAAACTGCTCACTTCGCACCTGATCCAACTGCAGATCCAAAGAAACATGGCCACCAGCACCCCAACCCCGCTTCAGAGGCACCAGACGCTCCTGATCAGCAAAATGCCCAGAAACAGACCCCGGGGCACACTTAACCCGAATCGGCAAAGGATCCCCAGGCCCCAAACCCAGGACAGAAGCCACACCAGCAGGCCCACGCGACAGAAAATAAATCCCATCCAAGACCTGATTCCGATCCACTACAAGTTCAGACCCCATCAAAAGAGCCATCCGAAGCACCGCATCCAGCCGTTTCACAGTCTCATCAGCCCCCAAAGTGCGCCACATATTGGCCTGGTGAACAGAATCGAAATCAAACACCTGAATACCAGCAGAAACAGTAACCATACAAACTAGTCTACTGAGACAACCCCAGCCCCTGTCTCACACTCTGCAACCTGCTTGCCCCGCCAGCCACCTGCCCCGCTACAATAAATCAATCCCCAACCAGGCCCAGCCCACAGAGCAAAGAAGCTCCCAAGCTGCAAAGCCACCTGGGGACAACCAGACACCACCACCCGAGCCCAAGAACACCACCATGACCCAACCAACCCCGCAACCATCCATCACCCTCCGCTTCCTCGCCGCCCCCACCGACGTCCTCATCGCCGGGGCCTCAGGCGTCCATGGGGGCCGCGTCCTCGAATGGATCGACAAAGCCGCCTACGCCTGCGCCGTTGGCTGGGCAGGCACCTACTGCGTCACCGCCTACGTCGGCCACATCCACTTCACCCGCCCCATCCCCTCCGGCCACCTGGTTGAAGTGCGCTCGCGCATTGTCTACACGGGCCGCTCCACCATGCACATCGTCAATGAAGTGCTCTCCGCCGACCCACGAGACGGTATCTTCACCCGGGCCTGTGACTGCCTCGTCATTTTCGTGTCCATTGGAGAAGACAAAAAGCCCAGCCCCGTCACCCCCTATGTGCCTGTCACTGACGAAGAGAAGCGGGTGCAGCAGGCAGCGCTTTCCCGCATCGATTTGCGCAAGGCCATTGAGCAGGAGATGGAAGCCCAGGTGTATACCGATGACTCCACGGCCCCAGAAATCACCCATCGCTTCCTTGCCAAACCGACTGACGTGAACTGGGGCGGAAACGTCCACGGCGGCACAGCTATGGAATGGATCGATGAGGCTGCCACCAGCGTGACCATGGGCTGGACAGGCGAGCGCACCGTTGCCGTTTACGCTGGAGGAATCCGCTTCTATAAGCCGGTGCATATCGGGGATTTGGTGGAGGTCAACGCCCGACTGGTGCATACAGGGGCCAGGTCTATGGGCGTCATTATCCACCTGCGGGCCGGTAACCCCAGAGAGCAGTACGAGCAGTTGCCCCTGGCGATCCACGCGACCATGACCTATGTGGGAACTGACCTGGACGGCCAGGCCCTTCCTGCCCGCCCCTTCACCCCGGTGACGGACGAGGACCGTGCCCTTCACGCCCATGTCAGCCGTCTGCGGGAACTACGCGCTGAATATGAGCCGATGCCCCTAGTTGCCCCGCTGGTTGAAACCCAGAGACTCGTGGACTGATTCACCTATCTGAATGAAGAGCCCCGCACCTCTACCAGGTGCGGGGCTCTAGCTTTAAGACCCAGGGGACCTACCGGCGGATCTCTTGGTGTTCGAGCTGCTGGGCCACTGCAAAGAGCAGGTTCTCTGCGCCCTGCTGGCGGGAGGTCACCAGCTGAACGGAGGTCGGTAGCCCGTCCTTGGCCCGTCCTGCCGGAATGCTAAGGGCAGGGTGGCCAGAAACATTCCAGATGAGAGTGTAGGCCACCGACGGCACCGCCTCCACCATGGCCTTCAGGAAAGCCCCGTGGCTTCCGACAAATCCCCGACCCAGGGTCCCGACGGGGGCGGGGCGGCTTGCCGTGGTGGGGGTGAGCAGCAGGTCGTAGTCGGAGAAATAAGTGGTTTCCAGACGGTCGCCCAGGGCGGCGCCAGTCGCTTTTGCCCTAGCGAGTAACTGGCCTCTTGCCCAGAAGCCCAGCTGGGCGGTGTGACGGTGTAGCTGCTCAATCATTGCTGGGTGGTCGAGGGAAGAGATTTCATCGATCAGCCCGGCAAAGAACTGCACGGTAAAGGGGACGGTGGGGTCGGGAACCCGCTCATCTACCCAGGTCACGGTATGCCCGGCGGCCCTGAGAGCTTGGACTGTGCGCCACAGGGCCACCCGGTGCTCAGGGTGCAGTTTCGCCAGGGGACTTGAGGGGCGCGCCGATACCGCTATCTTCAGGTTCTGGACGGGCCGGGGCTTAGCCCAGGGGGCCTCTTGGGGTAAATCTGCCAGCACCCGGTACATGAGTTCAGCATCTCGCACAGACCGGGTAATCGGCCCGGCCGTGCCCAAATTATGCCAAAGGTGGTCGTAGGGGGCTGTGGGGACGATACCGCGGGCAGGTTTGAACCCCACCAGCCCGCACCGGTCAGCAGGAATCCGAATTGAGCCGCCGCCGTCCCCACCCAGGGCAAGGGGAACCATGCCCGACGCAACCGCAGCAGCCGACCCACCCGAGGACCCACCCGGGGTGAACCGGGTATCGACCGGATTGCGCGTAACCCCAAAAGCTTCCGATTCCGTGACCGGAAAGGCCCCAAAGGCGGGCATGGTGGTTTTGCCCAGGATAATGGCCCCGGCCTGCTTTAGCCGCTGAACCGTCAAAGAATCCTCTGACTTGGGGCTCGTGTTGGCGGCGGTGCCGAAGCTGGTGACAGTACCTGCCACATCGTTTTCATCCTTGATCACCACAGGCACCCCGTGCAGGGGGCCGCGCTCACCGGGTTCAAGGGCGTCGAGGGCCTGGGCTCTTGCCCGGGCTTCATCCTCAAGCAGGAGGGTGAAAGCATTGAGTTCGGGGTTCAGGCGCCGGATCCGACCCAGGGCAGCTTCTAGCCCTGTGACCGCTGATGTGGATTCTACGGCTTTCCGCCAGTCGTGGGCGTCCAAACAAGCCCAGTTAATCATCTTTTACCTCCCGGGAAGTCAGTTATACTTCTGAACTATTCTAGGTTCACAGGGAAGATACGGAGGGGACGAAACCAGCGATCCACACCGACTGGGACCGACAACCTCAGAAAGGCCGTCATGACAAGCACTAGCCTGCATCTACCCGGGGTAGGTGCCCCCTTGCGTCGGGCCCTGGCAGAAGCCGGATACACCGAGCTGGCCCAACTTGACGGCGCCAACTACCGGCACCTCCTATCCCTACACGGGGTAGGGGTCAAAGGTTTAGGACGCCTCCTGTCGGCTTTACGAGAAACCGGCGGGGACATGCTTGAGGCCCCCACCCCGGAAGAGATCCAGGCCCTGGCTCCTTCCGTTACCATTACGGCCGGTCATACCGGAAAGGTCGCCTCAGATATTAAGACCAAGCCGACCGACCTGGACCCCCGCGCCTTCTGTGAGTCTGTGGAGTGGCCGGTTCGCCGGGCTGACGGCCTTGAGCTCCTCCAGATCTTTTCCCACATCACCGGGCAAGAACCGGTCATGTGGGGCCCCACTATGGTCGGTTTCGGTCAGGTACATTACGAAAGCTCCTCAGGACGACACGGGGACTGGTTCAAGATTGGGTTCAGCCCCCGTAAGGCCTCCTTGACCCTGTACGGTATGCAAGGGGCTGGCCGGTTCGAGGAGCTAGTTGCCCACTTGGGTAAGCACCGGCTGGGCGCTGGCTGCCTTTACATCACCTCCCTCAAGCAGGTTGACCGCAAGGTTTTGGTCCAGCTGATTGAGGAAGCCTGGGCCGCTCCCTTAGACGGATAAGTGCCACCGGCAGGTCCGTGAGACAATAGGGGAGTGACCCAACCATTTTCCCCTCCAGCCTCTGCGGCTCTTTCTGCCCTTGACCGGCTCATTATTTCCGACGCTTTTGACCAGCTCGGTGTAGGCCCTGGCCGGGATATTCTTGTTCTTGATGACCCCACGGGGGCCTTGACCGGCTGGGCCCTGGCCCAGGTAGGCCCGGGTGGCCGGGTGATCAGCCGCCAACGATCCTATGCAGACGCCCTCACCCTGTACCAAACCCACTCCACCCAAAACGCCGCAACAAAGAGCCCCCTCACCCTGGCAGGACTCCACGAAAATGGCGAAGTAGATCCCTCAACCTTCAGCCTCTACACAACACTCACCAGTCACAATTTCGACGGCACCCTAGCCCTGGGGCACCTGCCCAAAAGCCACGCCGCGCTCGCCGACCTTGCCCACGACCTGGCTCGCTATCAGGCTGAGCGGGGGAGCGAGGTTACCCTGATTCTGGGTGGTAACACCAAGCACATGACCCCCACTTTTAACGAGACCCTGGGTAGGAGCTTTGGCCAGGTGCGGGGCCTGCTGGGCAAGGGTAAGCACCGCTGCCTGCTGGCTACCGTCCCCACCCCAGCCCAGGTTCAGCCCCGGCCGTCCGGGCCCTTGCAGGCCCTGGGTGGGGTGTTCTCCGGGGGCAAGCCTGACCGGGGTGGGCAACTGCTGGCCGCGAGCGTCCTGACCGACCTGGAAAATACGGCCCCCGCGCGTCCTCTGACGCTTGTTGATCTGGGGTGCGGAAATGGCTCGGTGACCCACCAGGTACTTGAGCACCTGCCGGCGGGAATAGCTATTGACCGGGTACGGGCCACTGATCTTGATGTGGATGCTGTTCGCTCAGCTTCTCTGAATTTGGGTCAGGACGCGCGGGTGCAGGTGACGTGGGACGATGCCGCTTCCCGCCTGGAGGATCATCGGGCCGATATCGTCCTTTTGAATCCTCCCTTTCACAGTGGTACGGCGGTGGATTTGAGCCTGGTGGGGCCCTTGCTCGATGCCAGCTTACGCCTCCTTGCCCCGGGGGGACTGCTTTATCTGGTCCATAATTCCCATGCCCGCTACCGGCCCCAGATTGAAGAGCGGTTCGAGTCGGTGCAGCAGATGAACCGTACCCCCACCTTTACCGTGATAAAAGCTGTAGCCCCGGCTCTGCCCCGTCACACCGACCAGTAACCCCCAAGGACTTGAGACGATGACCATCAAAATTATTGCTATCGGTAAGAAACACGAAAAATGGGTCAAGGACGGTATTGACCGGTATGAAACCCGCCTCCGTAAGCCCTGGGATATCAGTTGGCAGTACTTACCCCACTCGTCCCTGGCTGAAGAGGCAGCCCGGGCTGAGGAATCCCGCCGGATTCTTGAAAAAGTTGAGCGCGATGACTACCTGGTGCTGCTGGATGAGCGGGGCAAAATGCTGTCTTCCCCGGCCCTATCCCGCCTGCTGGAGGGCCAGCTAGGTTTTAAGAAGGTGGTGCTGGTGATCGGCGGGGCCTACGGTGTGGACGAAACCGTGCGAGCCCGGGCCAACACCGTCTGGAGCCTGTCAGACCTGGTTTTTCCCCACCAATTAGTACGCTTGATCATCACCGAGCAGATTTACCGGGCCGGTGAAATTGCCGCTGGCCGCCCCTACCACCACGTGTAGGCTCCAAGTTATATCGAGATTGAGAAAGGACGTTTCGCGATGAGTTTTCCTGAAGGATTTTTGTGGGGTGGGGCTACGGCTGCCAACCAGATTGAAGGTGCCTACGCCGAGGGCGGGAAAGGGCTGAGCATCCAGGACGTTCTGCCCCAGGGGCTGAGGACTGCCCCCACCGCCGCCCCCACCGCCGATAACCTCAAACTTGAGGCCATCGACTTCTACCACCGCTATCTTGACGATATTGCTCTCTTTGCTGAACTTGGTTTTAAGGTCTTCCGCCTCTCCTTTGCCTGGTCGCGGATTTTTCCGCGCGGCGATGAGGCTGAACCCAACCCCGAGGGGCTGGCCTTCTACGACCGGGTGATTGACGAACTGCTGAAACACGGTATTGAACCCCTGGTGACGCTGAGCCACTACGAGACACCCCTGCACCTGGCCCGTCAATACGGGGGCTGGGCTAACCGGCAGGTCATTGACTTCTTCGAGCGCTACGCCCGCACGGTCATGACCCATTTTGCTGGAAGGGTTCGCTACTGGATCACCTTCAACGAAATCAATTCGGTCCTGCACTTCCCCTTTTTCTCGGGCCTTGAAGGAACCCCTGAAGAGATCGGGGCGCAGCGTCTCTACCAGGCGGTGCACCACGAACTGGTAGCCTCAGCCCGGGTGACCCGCCTGGCCCATGAAATTGATGTACAGAACCGGGTAGGCTGCATGATTCTGGCCGTCCCCCGCTACCCGCTCACCCCGGACCCGTCCGACGTGCTAGCAGCCCAGGTAGCCTCCCGCGACGACTACGTCTTTGGCGACGTCCACTGTCGAGGCACCTACCCCGGCTACTTCAAACGCAAACTCAAGGAGCTCGGCGTCGAACTAGAAATCACCGAGCAAGACCAGCAAGATCTTCTCAACACCGTCGATTTTGTATCCTTCTCCTACTACATGTCCGTCTGCGAAACCGCTGGTACAGCAGAAACCGGGGAAGGCAATATCATCGGGGGAGTGCCCAACCCCACCCTCAAGGCCTCCGAATGGGGCTGGCAGATTGACCCGGTCGGCCTGCGCCTTGTGCTCAATGACTTCTGGGACCGCTGGGGCAAGCCCCTCTTCATCGTTGAAAATGGCCTGGGCGCCAAGGACCAGCTGGTGGAAGGCGGGTCAGACGGGTTCACTGTTGAGGACGACTACCGCATCGACTACATGCGCGAGCACCTCCTACAGGTTGAAGAAGCCCTAGCCGACGGGGTTGACCTGCTCGGCTACACCATGTGGGGCTGCATCGACCTGGTCTCCATGTCCACCGCTCAAATGTCCAAACGCTACGGGGTGATCTACGTCGACCGGAACGACGACGGCACCGGAACCCTCAAGCGGTACCGCAAGAAATCTTTCCACTGGTACCGCCAGGTCATAGCCACCAACGGCACCTCCCTCCACACCCCCACACCTTAATTCTGCTCTGCCCCACCTGATAGCCAGGTGGGGCAAAGCTTTCTTCCCCACCCCTCACAGGCTCCACAAAGGTTGGGTAAAACCCCTGCACATATCGGCTCCCTAGACTCACTCTATAGAGAACACAACCTTAAGGAGAGCCCCATGCAGACCCGAACCCGCGGAAAACTCATCGCCCACATCACCGGAGCAGGCCTCGTAGCTGTCTCAACCCTGGGGGCAACCGCTGTTGCCCTTGAAACCTACAGCCACATCCAAGAAACCGAGGCCCCCACAGCCACCCCCACCCAGCCAAGTGAGCAACCCACCACCCCAACCACAGAGCAAACCAGCCCCGCCACCCCAGCAGAACCCACCAGCAGCGCCCCAGATACAGTCACCAGCCAGACCTACACCTACGTCCAAGAAGCCCCGGCTGGCACCAACGGAACAACCACCAGCAGCGGATCCTAACCATGCTCACCACCCGCTGGACAGTCTGGACCTCACCAGCCCACCTCATCCTCGACACCCCCTCCCAAGCCAGCCTCCACGCTGCCACGCTAGCCGTCCACCGCGTCCTAGACACCCTTGAACAAGCCGTCAACACCTTCGACCCCACCAGCGAACTAGCCCGCATCAACGCCAGCGGGGCCGGAACCTACAACCTCAGCCCCACCCTCACCCAGGTACTCACCCTCGCCCTCACCGCCTACGACACCACCGCAGGAGCCTACGACCCCCGCGTCCCACCCCTCGGCGGACCCCAGGGACACAGCCTGACCCTCACCCCCGGAACCAACGGCCACCTACAAGCCATCCAGAACCCACCAGCCAGCCTGCACGAACACGTCCAACTCTCAGGCAATCGACTCACCCTAGCACCCGGAGTCCAGCTCAACCTCATCGGCCTGGGAAAGGCCTGGGCCGTAGACCACGGCGCGGCCGCCGCCGCCCACACCAGCGGAGCACCCACCCTCCTCAACATCGGCGGAGACATAGCCACAGCTGGCCCCACCCGCCCCTGGGCAGTGACCGTCCAAGACCTAGAAACAGACCCAGCCAGCACCATAGAACTCATCAACGGCGGAGCAATCGCAACCTCCTCCACCCAAAAACGACGCTGGGCCACTGACGGACACACCTGGCACCACATCATCAACCCAGCCACCGGCCTCTCCACCACCCCAGAACTCAAAACCGCAAGCATCATCGCCTCAAGCGCCGCAGAAGCCAACACCTACTCCACCGCAGCCATCGTCTGGGGAAGAGAAGCCCACCACCACCTAGCCCCCACCGGACACCCCAGCCGCCTCATCACCGCAGAAGGCCAAGAACTCACCCACCACTGGCCCACCAACTTCACACCCAGAAAGACCAGAAACCCATGACCAACGAAATCTACTGGGCCATAGCCCGCTCCACCGGAGCCACCGCCCTCATCCTCCTCTCCCTCTCCCTGGCCCTGGGTATCCTCACACGATCCGGAAAAACCTACATCGGCATACCCCGAATCACCACCACCTCCCTCCATCGAACCTCCTCCCTCCTAGCCCTCATCTTCACCCTCATCCACATCGTCGCCCTCTACCTCGACACCTACACCGGCCTCACCCTCACCCACTACATCATTCCTTTCACCACACCTGATAAAGCCCTGGCCTACGGACTAGGAACCTTGGCCTTCGATCTCATGCTGGCGATCGCCGTCACCGGCCTGTTGCGCCACCGCCTGCCCGAAAAGCTCTTCCACCTCATCCACTGGGGCGCTTACGCCTGCTGGCCAGCTGCCCTCGCCCACGGGCTCAGCTCCGGCAGCGACACCGGCCAAACCTGGTTCCTGCTCCTTACCCTCGCCTCTATCACCCTCGTAGCCGCTACTGCCGTCTACCGCCTCCTGCCAGCCTTCACCCGCACCAGCAGCGCCCCCGCCCCCGCCCCCTACACCAACCACTAGGAACCACCATGACCACTATGCTCCCCGCCCCGGCGACCACCGACTCAGCTGCCCCACTTACCCCAGCTGCCACCGCCCACCTTGACCTCACTGTCGGCACCCCCCGCCTCTTCGCCGCAGGCCACCAGGCCGACGCCGCCGCCCACCTGGCCACCTTCGGCAAAGTGCCAACCTTCCACCCCCACCAATTACTCGAACATATCTTCGAATCAAACCTGGACGGACGCGGCGGAGCCAGTTTCTCCACCTACCGCAAACTCACCACCACCCACCGAAGCACCAAAACCACCATCATTGCCAACGGAGCAGAAGGCGAATACCTCTCACACAAAGACCGAATGCTCCTCCACCACGCCCCCCACCTCGTCCTTGACGGCCTCCTCATCGCCGGAGAACTCATCGGCACCCGCAACCTAGCCCTCTACGCCCGAGAAGAATCCCTCACCACCATCGCCCCCCTCGCAGCAGCCCGCGGCATCACCTGCTACCCAGCCCCCGGAACCTTCATCTCCGGCGAAGCCTCAGCCGCCGCCAACGCCATCACCACCGGCACCCCCATCCCCACCCACCACACCCGCCGCCTCTCCCACCCCGAAAAAAGCCCCGGCCTCTTCGGCAAAACCCGCCACGCCACCCTCGTCCACAACGTCGAAACCCTCGCCCACCTAGCCCTCATCGCCCGCTACGGAGCCAGCTACTTCACCTCAACCGGGGCAGTCGGCACCCGCCTCCTCACCCTCCACCACCGGGGCGCCGGCACAGCCACCGTCATCGAGGTTCCTGACCATACCCCGCTTACCCAAGCCCTTGCGCTCGCCGGTTTAGACCAGCCCACACCAGCCGTCCTGCTAGGCGGCTTCCAAGGACGCTGGATACCCGCCGACCAGCTCACCACCCCCATCGGCAGTGCGGACGCCCCCGCAGCCGCTGGCATCATCTACCCCCTTACCCCCGCAGAATGCCCCATCGACACCACAGCAGCCATCGCCAGCTACCTGGCAGACCAATCCGCCCGCCAATGCGGCCCCTGCACCAACGGACTACCCGCCCTCGCAAACGCCCTCACCCACCTCACCTCCGCCACCGCCCACAACACCCCAACAAAAACAATCCAGGCCACCATCAACCAACTCACCCACCTCCTACCCGGCCGAGGAATCTGCAAACACCCCGACGCCACCGTCCGCTTCATCACCGAAACCCTCACCACCTTCCACCACGAAATCACCGCCCACACCCACGGCACCTGCACCGCCAAACCCTAACCCCAGCACCCGAAAGGCCACCATGACCACCCACCACCTCACCATCAACTGGGGCACCTGCGCCGCCAGAGGACTCTGCATCGAACTCCTCGAAGAAAAACTCACCGCCGACCCCTGGGGCTACCCCTACTCACCCGAAGGCAGCACCATCACCATCCCACCAACCCTCCACCGAGCCGCCCAAGAAGCCGCCAAAACCTGCCCCCTCCGAGCCCTCACCCTCCACACCAAAGCCACCACATAAACCACCACCAGCTACACTAAACCCATGCACCCCAACCCCCTCGTCGCCCGCCGACTCATCGCCCAAGCCCTCGCACCGGCGTTCGCCCGCCCCACCACACCGACCACCGTCACCGACGCTGCCCACTACATGATCGCCACCCAAGGCCAAAACTACGCAGGCGGTCTCACCGCCCTCGCCATCCGCGCAGGGCAACCCGAAAAACCCCTCACCACCAACACCAGTCACCTAGACGACGCGCTCGCAGACTATGAGCTGGTGCGTACCTGGTCCCAACGCGGCACCCTGCACTACCTCCACCGCACCGACCACTGGGTCACCACCCTCCTCGGGCCCCGCTCAGTCACCGGTAAGCCAGAACGACTAGCCGCCCAGTTCAACCTGGACGTAGCTGACTATGAGGCAGCCCGGTCCCTCACAGAGAGTACAATCGTTGAACCTGTCAGCCGTGATCGTCTCCGCAGTCTCTTCGCTGAGTCAGGCTACCCCCGGGAATTGCTTGGGCACCACCTGCGGAGACTAGGCTCAGTCGGTTCAATCATCCAAACCCGCCGAACCGGCCAACACGACACTTTCACCTCAGCCACCTTTGCCATACCCCAGCAGGTTGCGGACGCAGACGCCCGCACTCCAGCCCAGAAAACCCGGGAACTGACCGCCCGCTACTTCTCCACCCGGGGCCCAGCCACCATCGACGACTTCAACTGGTGGTCAACCCTCCCCAAAACCACCATCACCCGTACCGCAGAAAGCCTGGTTGCCTCCGGCGAGCTGATACGGTTCAACCTCGACGGCACCACCTACTACATGGGCAGCTGGCAGCAGGACGTCACCACCCAAGAACTCGACCACGCCCTCACCCTCACCCACCACCTCCCAGCCTTCGACGAATACTTCATCGCCTACAAAAACCGCACCCACCTCTTCGCACCGGGTGTAGACCCCCACTCCGTCATGACCAAAAACGGAATCGGCTGGCCCTTCACCGTCGAAGGCGGACTCATCACCAACCGCTACACCCCATAAAAACAACCAACCCCCGCCAGACACCCGCGCGTAGCATTACCCTAACTGCCTGTGAAGACGATATATTTTTATGTATGGCAAAGAAAAAAGTTACCGTAGTATCAGCGCTCGCAGCGAGTGTCCTGCTCGCAGGCTGCGCTCAGACCATCGTTCCCGGCCTGGGCTTCACTGAAATCGACGGCTGGGGTGGCCGTGACGACATCACCTTCGAGGTAACTGCCCACCTTGACGGCCAGGAAGTACCCGCAACCGTTACCGTCTACCAGGACCAGATGTCCTTTGACGGCAATAAGGCTGAATTCGAAGGTGAGGCTTTCTACCAGCTGCAGTACGACCAGCTCTCAGACCTAGCCGGTTCTAAGATTCGCGTTGCAGTTTCGGCTGAAGACCCCAACGCAGACGTTGAGTGCGCCATCAAGGGTACCGGTTACGCTCTGGAGGCAGGCGACCACGTCAACCACGCCAACGAAGCAAGCGGCACCGGTAGCGCAACCTGCGTGCTGAATATCGACTAAGTCCAGCCACCGGCTCAATCATTTACCACATCACACACAGAAGGTGGGCGCCGACGAAGGCGCTCACCTTTTGCTGTATCAAGCAATCCAGTAGTTGGCAGCTTTATGCAGAGTCAGCCTGAAATATGAAACACTTAGAAGTATGACCACACCTGGGGCACACGAATTCAGAACCATCGTTGCTGAGGCTGCCGATGAGGCAGTGAATCTTGGCTACCGTATCGGCGATAATATCCACTCCTACCGGGAACGCCGGGCTCAAAAAACGGGCCTAGAGCCTGTTATCGTGCCCAGTGTCGGGTACGGGTCGCGCGGCTGGGTGCGCGTGCTCGGCCGGGCCCTGTACAAGACCGACCTGTTTGAAGAATTTTTCAATTCCGTTGAAAAGGGCGATCCGACTGTCGAACCTGTCCGAGGTTGGCGCTCTTTTACCTCTGTAGCCATATCCCATGCCCAGGTTGAGATCTACATCGATGGCCAGCAGTTCACCGTCTACGCCGATCGCGGGGGAGTGGTCGATGTCAAACTGGAGGTTGCTTTAGAGCCCGGCCTGCACCGGGTGACTATGCAAACTCCGGGGAGCCAGGTTGCTGAAACCTCGGTTTATATCGTCCCTGAAAATCAAACCCTGGGTATTATTTGCGATGTGGACGATACCGTCATGAACACGGCCCTGCCCCGCCCCTTCGTGGCAGCCTGGAACAGCTTCGTCCTCAACGAGCACGCCCGCAGCGCAACTCCCGGTATGGCCGTCATGATGGACCGCCTACACCGGGCCCACCCCCAGGCCCCCTTCATGTATTTGTCCACCGGGGCCTGGAACGTCACCCCTACCCTACGCCGTTTCCTGCACCGCAACGGATACCCCAAGGGCACCTTCCTGCTGACCGACTGGGGGCCCACCCCCGATCGCTGGTTCCGGTCGGGCTCCCAGCACAAGGTCAACGCCCTCAAAAGGCTGGCTGCTGAGTTCCCCCACATGCGTTGGATATTGATTGGCGACGACGGCCAACGCGACCCTGAGATCTACAACGGTTTTGCTGTGCGCTACCCCCACAATGTTGAGGCGATTCTGATTCGCAACCTCACCTTTGGGGAATCTGTGCTGTCCTCCGGCCGGGTCTGGGGCGACCACCGGGCCCGTGACATCGTCAAGGGCGACCTCTGGTTAGAGGGCAACGACGGAACCGCCCTCACCAAGCAGCTCAAGGAAAGAGGCCTGCTCTAAGGCCCACAAGCCCAGAGGACGCCCCCACCCGGCTTGACCTGCCTTCAGGCAGGGGCCGGGGGTGGGGCGTCCTTTCGTATGCCCTTAAACCTTGAGGGTTGTCAAGCCCTCCGGCGCCGCTCGGGGAACGACACGCCCTGACCAAAAAGTCATCAAAAATCCCCGGCAACACCTTAAAGACTCAAGCAAATCTTGAGGTTGAAATCCTTAAAGCCCGGTATCTTGCGGGAGCCAGCTTCGGCACTGTTTGGCAGGTCTCAGACCTGCTCTTAATCTCACACATGACTAGCTTCTCCGACCCCCTCCTGTGGATAAATGTGCAGAACAAGCCGAAAGCCCAGCAAACTCGCGGGAAGGGCTGTGGATAGAAAAAATTTTAAGAACCTTCTGGAAATAAAACACAGCATCTTGGGTTGTAAACGAGTGCAAGACACTAGATGTAGTATTAAATCTCGGTTCAGCGCCCTCGAGGAAAAACCTCCAGGACCAGCTGCTGAACCCCGCAACGAGCCCTATTTAGCTTCAGCGCACTACCGCTCAAGCTCACCAAGGAGAAGACCCCACCATGACCGTAACGGTGTACACCAAGCCCGCCTGCGTCCAGTGCAACATGACCTACAAGGCCCTCGATAAGGCCGGCGTCGAATACAACACCGTTGACATCACCGAGGACGCCGCAGCCCTGGCCATGATCAAGGACCTCGGCTACCTGCAGGCCCCCGTCGTGATTGCCGGTGAAGAGCACTGGTCCGGCTTCCAGCCCGACCGCATCAACTCCCTGGCCACCCAGGCTGCCTAAGCGCCTGGCCACCGAGCCAGACACACAGCCAGCACACCAACCAGGACCCCTGAACCAGGTGCCCTAGCACCAACCCTGAGTACTGAGGTACAACTCATGGAAAACCCACCAGAAATCACCGGTGAACCCACCATCGTCTACTTCTCATCCGTCTCAGAAAATACCCACAGGTTCGTCCAGAAGACAGGCATCAAAAACCTCCGCCTTCCGCTGCGAACCAGCGAGGAGCCACCTCAGGTCAGTCAGCCCTATGTGCTCTGTGTACCCAGCTATGGGCGACCGGGGGGAGCAGGGTCAGTACCTCCTCAGGCCATCAAGTTCCTCAATAACCCAGCCAACCGGGCCCTGCTCAAGGGTGTCATCGGGGCTGGAAACACAAACTTCGGCGAACTGTTCTGCGTAGCAGCCGATAAAATCGCCGCAAAATGCCATGTGCCCGTCCTCTATAAATTTGAGCTCATGGGCACAGAAGAAGATGTAGAAACCGTTCAAGAAGGAATCAAAGAATTTTGGATTCAAAACTCCCTGTACCCGGTGCCAGCGTAGAGCCCGGCCACGAGGACCCCAGCACCCCTGAGAAATACCGCGGCCTGAGCTACCACGAGCTCAACGCCCTGCTGAACCTCTACGACGAAAACGGCAAGATTCAGTTCGAAGCTGACCGCCAGGCAGCCCGCCAGTACTTCCTGCAGCACGTCAATAACAACACCGTCTTCTTCCACGACCTGGAAGAGAAGATTGACTACCTGATTAAGCACCAGTACTACGAGCCTGAGGTTTTTGAGAAGTACTCCTTTGACTTCGTCAAGTCCCTCTCTAAGCTGGCCTACTCCAAGAAGTTCCGTTTCCCCACCTTCCTGGGTGCCTTTAAGTTCTACACCTCATACGCGCTCAAAACCTTTGACGGCCAGCGATACCTGGAGCGTTTCGAGGACCGCGTTGTTATGGTTGCCCTGCTGCTGGCTGAGGGTAACGAGGATCTGGCAGTGAAGATCGTTGAAGAAGTGATCTCCGGCCGTTTCCAGCCTGCTACCCCCACCTTCCTCAATGCTGGTAAAAAGCAGCGCGGCGAGCTTGTCTCCTGCTTCCTGCTGCGTATCGAAGACAACATGGAGTCCATCGGCCGCTCTATCAACTCAGCCCTGCAGCTGTCCAAGCGTGGCGGCGGCGTTGCTTTCGCCCTGACTAACCTGCGCGAAGCCGGTGCCCCCATCAAGAAGATCGAGAATCAGTCCTCAGGCGTCATTCCCGTCATGAAGCTGCTGGAAGACTCCTTCTCCTACGCTAACCAGCTCGGTGCCCGCCAGGGCGCGGGTGCAGTCTACCTGCATGCCCACCACCCCGACATCTACTCCTTCCTCGACACCAAGCGTGAGAATGCCGACGAGAAGATCCGTATCAAGACCCTCTCACTTGGCGTTGTGATTCCCGATATCACCTTCGAGCTGGCCAAGAAGAACGAGGACATGTACCTCTTCTCACCCTACGACGTAGAGCGAATCTACGGGGTTCCCTTCTCTGACATCAACGTTTCAGAGAAGTACTACGAGATGGTCGATGACGCCCGCATTAAGAAGACCAAGATTAATGCCCGCGAGTTCTTCCAGACCCTGGCTGAAATCCAGTTCGAGTCCGGCTACCCCTACGTCATGTTTGAAGACACCGTCAATAAGGCAAACCCCATTGACGGCAAGATCATCATGTCTAACCTCTGCTCTGAGATTCTTCAGGTGTCTGAGCCTTCCGTCTACAACGCTGACCTGGGCTACGAGACCATCGGCAAGGATATCTCCTGCAACCTGGGCTCTATGAACATTGCTCTGGCTATGGACGGCGGCGACCTGGGTGCTACGGTTGGGGCGGCTATCCGTGCCCTGACCGCTGTCTCTGACCAGTCAGATATCACCTCTGTTCCCTCGATTGAGCGCGGTAACTCCATGAGCCACGCTGTGGGTCTGGGTCAGATGAACCTGCACGGTTACCTAGCCCGTGAGCACGTCTACTACGGTTCTGATGTTGCCCTGGACTTCACTAACATGTACTTCTATACCGTCACCTACCACGCGATTCGCGCCTCCATGGAGATTGCCCGCGAACGCAAGGAGACCTTCGTAGGCTTTGAGAAGTCCAAGTACGCCTCGGGGGAGTACTTCGAGAAGTACATCGAAGGCACTTGGGACTTTGAGACTGAGCGGGCCCGTGAGCTCTTTGCCGGCCACTTTGTGCCCTCAGCGGAAGACTGGAAGCAGCTGGCGGCTGAGGTTGCCGAGCACGGTATGTATAACCAGAACCTGCAGGCTGTTCCGCCGACTGGCTCAATCTCCTACATCAACGGTTCAACTTCTTCGATCCACCCCATTGCGTCCAAGATTGAGATCCGTAAGGAAGGCAAGCTGGGTCGAGTCTACTACCCGGCTCCCTTCATGGATAACGAGAATCTGGATTACTACCAGGATTCTTATGAGATTGGGTACGAGAAGATTATCGACACCTATGCTGTTGCAACCCAGCACGTCGATCAGGGCCTGTCGCTGACCCTCTTCTTCAAGGACACCGCCACCACCCGTGACGTCAACAAGGCCCAGATTTACGCTTGGCGTAAGGGTATCAAGACCATCTACTATTCACGTATTCGTCAGATGGCTCTTGAGGGTACCGAGGTCGAGGGCTGCGTGAGCTGTATGCTCTAAAGTCTGAGGCGGGGTAGGGCATTGCGCTGATAAGGCGCGGACGCCCGCCCCGTCTGGGCGGGCCCGTCATCTTGTGTTGGGTGGCGGGCTTTCTTTTTCAAACTGTATAATCTATATAACTGATAAGTTAAACTGATTATTTTAGGCTGGCGCCCTTGGTAAATTTTTTATATGAGCAGGCGAGAACCTTACGTTATTCGGTGTTTAGGTTGCACCGACGACTGAGGAACGAGACTGACTCACACTCACCCCTGTCTTTTGCAGAGGAAACCGTGCTTGCCCAGCTTCAGGCTGGGCCACGGCAGACTGGCGCTGAACTTGCTCGCTTTCAGCGGATGACCCCGCAGTCCATGAACAAGATCGTTGCCTCCCTTCTGACTAGGGGGTATATCGCCTCCGGTAAGAACCTGCACGATAAGCGCCGCAAGGAGCTCTATCTGACAGAGCAGGGGAGGGCAACCATCGAAACTATCGCAAGCCGCCGCGACCGCTGGATTATTGAACGAGCCGATGAAATTTTGACCCAGGACGAAGCAGCCCAGCTGGCTGAGGCCCTGCCCCTCCTGCGCCGTCTGGTTGACAGGGAAACCAAAGCCGAACGGAATGCAGCAGAACAAGAAGAAGCTGCCCCCGACGTCCGCCCCTGAGATATTAAGCAAACCAAGCCGGTGGTGCGAAAACCGCCCAACGGTGAAAGAATAGAACCAAGCCTTGTTCAGGCACTAAAACACCCCAATGTGAGGAGAGCCCATCACCATGAGTGAGAAGGTCAAGCTGGTCAACCACGTTGAAGCAATCAACTGGAACCGCATTGAAGACGAAAAGGACCTTGAGGTCTGGGATCGACTGACCGCAAACTTCTGGCTACCTGAAAAGGTGCCTCTGTCCAACGATATTCAGTCCTGGAACACCCTGACCGAGGAAGAAAAGCAGCTGACCATGCGCGTCTTCACCGGCCTGACCCTGCTGGATACCATCCAGGGTACCGTCGGCGCTGTCTCCCTGCTGCCTGACGCTGTGACCGCCCACGAAGAGGCTGTGTACACCAACATTGCCTTCATGGAATCGGTCCACGCCAAGTCTTACTCATCCATCTTCTCTACCCTCTGCTCCACCAAGGAAATCGACGAGGTCTTCCGCTGGTCCACCGAGAATGAGCACCTGCAGAAGAAGGCCCGGATCGTCATGGATTACTACAAGGGCGATGACCCCCTGAAGAAGAAGGTCGCCTCCACCCTGCTGGAATCCTTCCTCTTCTACTCAGGCTTCTACCTGCCCATGTACTGGTCTTCCCGCGCCAAGCTTACCAACACTGCCGACCTGATCCGTCTGATTATCCGCGATGAGGCTGTACACGGCTACTACATCGGCTACAAGTTCCAGCGGGCCCTGGAGAAGGAAACTCCTGAGCGTCAGGAAGAGCTCAAGGAATACACCTTCAACCTGCTCTACGAACTGTACGAGAACGAGGTTGCCTACACCCACTCCCTGTACGACGGTGTGGGCTTGAGTGAGGACGTCAAGAAGTTCCTGCACTACAACGCCAACAAGGCCCTGAATAACCTGGGTTACGAGGCTATGTTCCCGGCGACCGTCACCAATGTGTCACCCGCGATTCTTTCGGCCCTCTCACCTAACGCCGACGAGAACCACGACTTCTTCTCCGGCTCCGGCTCCTCCTATGTGATCGGCAAGGCCGTGAACACGGAAGACGAGGATTGGGACTTCTAAAAGCCCTAGTCAGCCTGGGTTTTCCTGGTTGATTCTAGCCCGTGATTCCGGGGTTTTTGACTCGGTTTCGGTGCTGGGGTTTATCCTGGTTTGTTCTTAATGGCGGTCAAAAAGGCGGTCAAAAAAGTCAGCTGACCGCCATTAAGTAAACACCCCAAGAAACATAAAAACGGCCCCTCACCACACCCCAAACTAGGGGAGTGGTGAGGGGCTATTTTTATGCCTACCTACCTAGGGCATAGGCCGGGTTACTGTATTCAGTTCCCGCGGTGTCGACCAGTTCATACCCGTCAGGGATCTCGGCCAGCTCAGGCTCTTTAACCGGCTGTTCCTGTTCGGTTGCTGTTGCAGGTTCTACCTGCTCAACGGCTGTAGGCTGGGCGGGATGGGTGGTGCCTAGCCGCCCGTGGTCGCCCTGCCGGGCCATAGCCAGCACCGACCCAAGATAAGCCTCAGTCTCAGCCTTCTTACTCGGAGCAGCCCAGCCACCTACCACAGCGCCAACCAGGGAGAGCACCAGTGCCAAGGCAAGGACACCCTCGGTTGACAGAGGCAGGTTGAAAAGCTCGTAGGCCAGGACTGCTAGGGCGTACCCGGCGGTGGTGCCGCCGGTGGCGAAAGCGGTAGTGGAGCCAATGGAGCGGCGGCGAGTGGAGTTGTCAAGCACGTTCATGGTTGGTTCCTTTCTTACCAGCGGAAGAGTCCGCGCTTATCGGTCTCAAACTCTTTCACTCGGGCCGGGGCGCGAGTAGCTTCGTCGTATCCGAAAATCTGGCGGATCTTATGCCCGAAAGTGCCATCGCTGATGACGCCGGGAATGCCCAGGCGGTAGAGGTTGAAGAGGTGCCGGGTCATGCGCAGCGTGCTGTAGGTGTCCCTGTTGTTGTCCTGCAGCATCTGGGTGAGGGTTCGCCCTCCCCATTCGGAGCGGGGGCTGTGGAAAATTGCGTTTTCGAGGTCTGCCTTGGTGGCCATTTCAAACCAATCTGTAGAAGGGGTAGAAGTAGTAGCGGGTGCGCTGGGTGCGCCCCCACTGTAGTAGTGCCGAACTTTCGCCATGAATGCGTCCCAGGGGAAGCCGGTGCCGACGTCCCAGTGGTCGCTCATGCGGTAGACGCGGGAGGCCTGGGCGTGGTCGATAATGCCCTTGGCCCCTGCTGCAAGCTGCGCGTCACTGATCTTCACCGGCGGGATATTATTGCGACGGCAGATATCAGCGACCAAACGGGCAGAGTTCTCCAGCAAGGCGGAGCTGTAAGCGTCATTCCATTCGGCGGTAGTCTGCGCTGCTCGCCCGGCCTGCTCAATCTGAATGCCGTCCTCGTTGGTGCCTGGCGCTGTCCAGGCCATGTCCTTTTCGGGCACGCCCTGCACGATGCTGTCGTTGTCGACGTTGTAGTGGGCCGAGGCCATCGCTGTCGGGTTGAGGAACCAGCCTGCGCCGATAGCCTCGGCCACGGTGGCATGCTCGGTGGTCTCCATTGTATGAAGACAGATGAGGCGGGCGTACCGGCCATTAGTCACGGTGCGGTTCGGTGATAGCGCGGTCGAAGTGACCAGCGAGCTATCTGGCTTGAAGGTAGTGGACAAAGTGCCTCCTTTCTCTTGGAATGGGGTGCGCCCCTCAGTCGTGTATGGCCAGGGGCGCGGGGTCTTTGGGGTAAAGAAAAAGCCACCTACTGAGGTGGCTTCGACGAATCAGACAGCAAGTGAGTCAGCTCAGCAGGCGGCTCTGGGGCCGGTGGCGGCTGCTCCGTATTAATATGGGCCTGCAACTGGTAGATGTAGGCGGCACTCATCGAAAGATGAAGCCTGGCTGCATCACGGATCGAATATGCTTCAGTCCTAGCCTCTATCATTTCCTTATGTGCCTTACCCAGATCCTCTCTCAGCTGTCTGACTTCAGAGCGTAGCTCTTTGACCTCGGCCAGGCGGGTTTGGCCTCGCTGGGTCCAGGCAGTCATGACCACACCGATAAGGCCACCGATTGCAGTTATCACAATGCCTAGAAGAGTCCAGGCTTCAGGTGCAAGATTCATGGATCACACCGCCAGACACTTCACGCCGGTGCATGGCGATTCAACCCTGATGGCGAAGTTTGCCGTTTGGTCTAGTGGGATGGTGGCTAGGTGCCTGACCACCATCGACCCAGACGAGGGTATAGTGTGGGTCTTGACGGCTGCCCCAATTCGGGTAATAACCTGCGCCCCAGGGGTGCCGGTGACGGTTGCGGTCAGCTCCCGGGTTGAGCCTGCGATTCCCTGCCGGGTGCCCGGTGAATTCACATACTGCAAAAATTCACTTGAAGCGTTCGGGCTGATGGTTATCAAGTTATCGCGGTAGGTGGAGGTACGGTTAGCCGCCGCTAGGCCGGTCACGGTCAGCACCAGGATCCGCCCGGCGTCACGCTCGGAGGCGATATAGCGCAGGGTAGCCTCAAAGTCCTCCCAGGTCGCCCAGCTACCCCCGGCCCCGGCGTTATTTCCGTGCCACATGAGCACCGCGCCCATTTTCCAGCCCTTGCAGTTATCCACGATGGTCTTGACCTGGGAATATGTCTGCCCGTCACATGAGAAAGCTCTCTGCCCGTCGCGTAGCACTCCATCAAGGGGGCGGTAGAGTGAATCGCCATAATAGCCTGTGACAATGGCATGATGGGCGGTCAGTAGCTCACCGGCGTAGGTATCCCAATTTTCAGGAGTATTGCTGGGCATGTGGCCCTCATACGCGATGGAAGAACCTCCCGGAGGCGAGAAGCAATCAATCGGGATACGGGGCATAGCTGTGCGGAGGTCAGCTAGCGACCCAATCAGATTCGCCTTGATACCCTCAGCCCCGGACGCGTCCAAGTGATCCGCACCATGATTCCAGACCTCACCCCCAGCACGCAGACAGTAATCTTGCATAGCCGTAAATTCCGCCGGGTCAATGACCGTATCCCCAATACTCTTGGAGGTGGTCACCCGGGAGAAAGGCAAGCCCAGCTCTTCCAGTAGTGGAAGTACGCGGGTGCGAAATTCCGTAGGCGCGTCGTCAAATCTGAGGGCCACGGCCCCCAGGTTATTGGTGCCGATGACCCCGCCTTTTCGGGCAAGGAGCCGCTGCTGAAGATGTAGGCGCTGGGCTACCTGGCCAGTGCCACCAGTAGACGCGCCACCGGCCTTCTCCCATAGGCCCCATTTGCCTCCCAGCTGGGTGCGGGCCCATACACCCCCGCGCAGGCTGAAAAACTGCTGGACGCCCGCCCCGGCGTCCATAGAGTAGCTGACGACGATACCCGGGTAATTATCCGGGGCTTTCACATCGTTCGCCACAATGCGATTACTAGCCGAGAAAAAGCCCGTGGCAAGAGCATCCAGGTTGCTGGTGCTAGTCAGAGCCTCAGTAGTAGGCTGACCGTCTTTCACCCAGGGCTTCCAGGTGCCACCAACCTTCTGGCGGGTCCAAGACCCACCGCGCAGGCTGAAAAAGCTCTGGGTGCCCGCCCCAGTGTTCATGGCGTAGGAAGCCAAAATACCCGGGTACCGGTCAGGTAAGCCCAAGGCCCCGGCCACGATCGTGTTTGGCACCTGGTAGAAGCCGGGGGCCAGCGTATCCACCGGCGCAGAATCAGCAAGCGGGACGCTGAGCTTATTCATATCAGCCTCAGCAATTCCCGTCAGCACCGCTTCGAGCCGAGTCGTGTACTTGGTGAAAGCTTCCTCGGCATCAGGCCTACCGTCAGCAAGCACTGGTATAGGCAGCCCATAGACTGGCGAATTTTTTGGCATGTTTTAGGCTCCTTCTTTCAAAGCATTAAAGGTGGGATAGACGGCCTTGACCTCTTCCCAAGTGTCGTGCTCAGCGGCAATCGTGCCCCAGGTGCGACCGGTCAGATTCAACAGCACTCGGCAGGAGATAGAAGCAGTATCGCTAGCAGGGTGCCGCTTGACCTCCAGAACAAAAACTTGGAGCTTGACCCCTGCCGTGGCCAGTAAATCCAGATCCCACCGCTGGCCCACCTCAATGGCGGGATTGAAAAAGACCTCCACACCGGTGAGAACCGGCAGGGGGTCTTTCGCATAATTCATCACATGCTGAGCGATATCGGCAGCGCGGGTGTCGGTCACCCAGGTGCCTGCCTCATGAATCAAATCAGCTGCGGTATCCGGGCCACCACCAGCGGTAACAGGCTCCGTATCTACAATCTCAACCTTGGCCCCGCCCCTGATGATAGGCAGGCCGGTTCCCCACATAGAGGGGTGAATACCCTCTACTTCAGGCACCCTAGAATTTGCCGCATAAGTGGGGGTGGTGGTCAGCTCCCAGACCCAGGGGGTGATACGGCGGAAGGTAGAGCGCCCTCCGCCCCACCGTTCGGTGGAGGTCCCAGGGGTGCCCGAAGTGACGCAAAAACCGTGAAATGACCCGGTTTTCCGGTTGAAATCATCAAGGAAATTCGGCGGGTAGACCACGGTCTCATCGACCTCAAACCATTCTTCCTTGCCAGCCTGGGGGCCAATGACATGCACCATCGATTCCCCCGCATTCAGCTGGGTATTCGGGGCCTCCCACAGGGTCACGTAAGAGCCGCCAGCCTTAGAGGTGTACTGGCCTGCCGGGGTCTTGTACTTGATGACCGCTTGGTGAGCTGCAAGCAAGGAATCATCTTTCACCTGATAGGTTGTGATATCCCGCGCCGCCGTCAAAGTACCTTGGATAGGCGCTTGATAGGCTGAGCGTGAGTATTTGATTCGCAAGAAGCCCGCGCCGTCTAGGTAGCAGTAGCAGCAGGTAGCCTGACAAATTTCCTCGATGACGTCGATTGCTTTTTCATCGCGGATAGAGCGGGAAAGATGCAGAGGGTAGGGGTAGCCGCAATCAATAAAGGCTGTTTGCTTGAAGGCTAGCGCGGGGTGGCCGACGCTATCAGCGGTGTACCCAGAGACATTGATCCCAGCTACGGCGCAATCGCCGTAGGCCGTCACGGTCAGGTTTTCCACGACCCCGTTTTCCCATGAAGGAAGCTGGTAGGTCACCTTAGTCGAAGCGGTAGCAATCTCGGTCTGACCATTAGGCAGAAAGGCCACGCTCACATACTCGTCAGGGCCGGGGGCAATGGCACCGGCAGCACTCTCGCCTACCTGCACGGATACGCCCCGGTCAGATTCGATAATGACGTGTAGCTGCGTGTCAAAGCCCTTGAGCCGGGCGCGGATGACGGCCCGGCCAGCATGGTTAGCGCCCACCAAGAGGGAAAAGACCAGGCGCTGTGGAGGTGTGGTGAAGCCTGGGTCATAGGAAACTAGCCCCTTAGCCAGCGCCAGCCCCCGCTCCGTCCGAGTAAATACAGGCAGGCTGACGGTGTCCTCCTCAGAAAGCTGTGAGCGGATCATGCGCCCGGTACCTTCGCCTGCTTCGAGAGTGGTTCCCTGCAAAGGGGCAGATAGATACACCGTGCCGGAGGGTGGCGGAGTGACATGATACCCGCACCTTGCAGCTAGGAACCCCAGCACCGAGTCAGGCGTCAAGTGATTGTGCATATACCAGCCCTCTTGGGTATTAGGTGCTGGGGGCATGTGGTGCTTGTACGGCGGGAGTCTCACCACCCGGTTCAGCTGGTCAATATCATCGACAATTCGGGTCACCGGGTATCCGCCGTGGCTGACTTCGGTGGAATCGACCTTGCCCGTGAAGACGGTGACGGCCCCGGCCTTGGTATCAAAGCCGTCCTGGGCGTCGCTCACCCCCATGTTGATAGCGATTCGGTCGCCAGGAGCCGGTATCTTGAATCCACTATCGGCAAGCGGAAAATAGGGCGAGAGTAGGAGCCCGCCCTTGCCCACGACCTTATCCCAGCGGATAACGCCGGTTCGCTGGGTGATACCTGAGCCAAAATCAAGACGGCCCGGCAGATCCCCGCTGATAGCTGAGGTCACCTCGACGTCGTGGATTCCGACGCTCACGCCGTTGATGAAGACCTCAGCCCAGGGATAGACCACGTCAGACATAGTCGCCGACCTCCTTGATTGTGTAGGTGTGGGTTTGGAGCGGGGCGCGGGAGGTGTCCCAGGCGGCGATGACCTCGACCCCGGCTGATTCGATTACGACTGATTTGGCGACCTGGCCAACCTGCCAGGGGTACAGGGTAGAGCCTAGGGTCAGGGCGGGGGCCGCCAAATCCCCCTTCACATGGACATTGAAAGCTACGGCAGTAGCGGGGGCGGTGGTGCCCCGGCGTACCCGGGTGTACCCGGCAGAATCAGCCACCGCACCCACGAAGCCAAGGGAAGCCCCGGTCGCGTCGAGCCACTGAATACTCATGGCGGCTCCTGCCCGGCCTACGATGGAGAGGGAGACGACCTGCCCGGGGTAAGCGAAAGGCACAGCTGACGCCACCAGAGCGGTGGTGGGAGTATTCACCCCACCCGGATACACAGTCCCATCACTAGCGACCGTAGTGGCACGGGGCACAACCCCGGCCACCGTCGCCAACAAGGAAGCGCCCGGGGGCATAAGATTAGACCGCTCAGCCCCACACGGAATGAAGCCAAGCTGAGACCCAAAACCAAGGTGGGTCAGCGCGTCAATCTTTGCCTGCTCCTCCGGCGTCATAACCCCCACGCTCAGCTTCATAGTGCGTAGCACCCGAGGGCCACCGAAGTAGGACGCCCGGGTGTACCCAGCGGCGCTAGTAGAAGTTGAAAGGTTGCTGGTCTTATCCCAGCTATGCGACGCGGGGCAAGCCACCTCGATGACCTGCCCCTGAGATACGAAAAACATCCTCTTATTCCTTCGCGGCCTTATCGAATTTGAGTACGCGGGCAGGCCCAGAGGCCTTTGGCTTCAGTGGATACCCAGCAACCGAAAAGCCCAGAAAGTAATCCCCGCTAGCTTCAGAAGCCACATCAGCAACCATCTTCAGCCGATTGAAATACCAACCGAAGACGCCACCATCTTCGTCCACCATCACCACCATTACCGATCTCACTGCCGGGGCCACTGTCTCAGGCAGCGCCCAAGCTCCCAGACTTTCATCGCGGTTGGCTTGCAGGACGCTCTTGACGGTCTGGGCTGAACCCCACAATCCTGTGAAAGTAGTTTTGAGGAAAACAGGCTTGTGACAAAGCGTTTTACTTTCACCTTCGAAAAGGTCGGGTTCGGGGTTTTCTAGGGTTTCGATGGTGAAGCGCTGCTGGGCTGAGGTTGAGCCTAGCCAGACCCAGCCACTGGAAGTAGTGGCTGGGTCTTCGAGGTTGAAGCTAGCTGGGGGAAGAGGTGGTGCGGTTTCGTCCTCTGAGATGAAGATGAATCCGCGGTCTGGTAGCTCAAAGCTGTCCCACATGGGCTAGCTCCTTCCGAATTGGCGGTTGGCGTCCTGTACTGCCCCATAGAATTCGCGGCCGTTGATATTGGTGATGATCTTGGCCTGGGCGAATGCCTGGCCCACGGCCTGGACGAGCAGGTCGTAGGGGAAGGCGTTTTCTGTGGGGGCGGGTTCAGAGGCGGTGGCGGTTGGCTCAGGTGTCGTGAGTGATTGCATCGCGGGAGGATTGATATTGAAATCCATTCCTCCGAGAGCGGTGTCAGCAGCACGGGCCATTTGCTCACGTCCAGCGGCAATCGACGCGGAGAAATCCTTGACGATCGCCTGGCCTGAGTAGGTGACATACCCTCGACCGGAGAAGGGGCCCTTCTTAGCAGGTGAGAAGGGGAAGAAGTCACGAATCTTTTGGACGGCGCCCTTGGCTGCTTCTACGGCTCGGCCGATGCCTTCGCGGATGCCTTTGGTCAGGCCGTCCATGAGGGAGCGGCCTGAGTTCACCAAAAGCGAGCCGAAATTAGAGAAGACGCTCATGATTCGGCTGGGGAGATCTCGGACAAACGAGATCACAGCGGAGACGCCGGTTGATACCGCATTTTTCATGGATTCCCAGGCAGATTGCATGAGGCTCACGGCGTTGCTCATGGCGTTGCTGATGAAGCTCTTCACGGATTCAAGGCCGCTGGAGACACTGGATACGATGTTTGAGATTGCACCAGAGACCCAGGCCTTGATGTTTTCCCAGGTGGTCGAGAAGAAGCTACCGATAGCAGACAGAACTGAGTTGACGATGTTTTGGGCGAGCGCCAGACCGTTTGAGATAGCGGTGCCGATGAGACTCATGGCCGTGGAGACCATGGATTTGATTCCCTCCCAGACGGAGGTGAAGACCGAGGCGATAGAGCTAAGGGCTCCGCTGATGGTGCTTCCGATGAAGTCCAAGGCTCCGCCGATGGTGGTTTTTATCAGATCCCAGGCAGCGGAGAGGGTCGATTTCACGGCCTCCCAGGCTCCTGACCAGTCACCTTGGAGTACAGCCAGGAAGACCTGGAGGATTCCTTGGATGAAGGTTGCGGCGGCTGAGATGACTTCGCCGATGTAAGCGAAGGCGTTTGAGATGGTGTCGCCTAGGAAGGTGAAAACCGGGGCGAGGGTGCTCATCAGCCATTCCATGAGCGGGGTCAGTGCTGCAAGGATTGCGGCTGCTACCTCTACGACGGTTGCCATGACAGGTACCAGGGCGTTGACGACGGTGGTCACTAGGTCCATGAAGGCTTGCCCGATTTGCTGTAGCACGGGTAAGACTGCAGAGATGATGGGCTCGATGAAGCCGATGAAGGCTTCAAAGAGTGAGGCGATGGCGTCGCGAAATTGCTGGCTGGTGGTCAGGGCGTAGATGAGGATTCCGGCAAGGGCCAAGAAGCCGGCTACGGCCGCGAGGATGGGGGCTAGCAGGGAGGTGAGAGAGATTCCCAGCGGGGCTAGCACTGCTGATAGCTGGGTGAAAAATCCCACGACTGGCAGGAGTGCTCCCACGAGGCTTCCGATAATCGGTGCGACTGTCGTAAAGGCGGCCGCGACGATTCCGATAAGTGCCGTAAGCTCTGGGAACTGCGCCATGAAATTGGCGACCCATGAAATCACATCAGCGATAATCGGGATGATGATTTCTAGGGCCGAGCCGAGTCCGCTAGTTAGGGTGAAGATTACTGGCTGGAGTGCATCAAGCAAGGCGGTGAATGCCGGGGCCAAGCCCGTGATGACTTGGGCAATGACCGGAGCTAGATTGGCGACGAGCTGGCCAAAGACCTCGCCCAGGACGCCTACTACCGACCCCAGAGCCTCAATGGCAGGGCGTAGAGCGTCCACAGCCACAAGGATTCCTGCAAAAAGAGAGACTAGCCCTTGGCTGACCGCGGGGTTGGCAAGAGCAGTAGCGACCCCCTGGACGAGGGTTGAGATTGCAGAGCCGGCCGCGCTCATAGCGTAGCTCAGAGCAGGAGCTAGATGTTGTATGGCGTTGCCGACTGCTTGGATAGCCGGCAGGAGGGCGCTTGCCCCCGCGTTTGCCCCCTGGAATATGGTTACCAAGGCCCCTTGGAAGGCTGGGCTATTTACCGCGAGGTTGATGGCGTCGAGAGCGGCAGCCAGGCCACCAAGCCCACCGCCACCAGCTTCAGCCGCGGCGCGGGAGATTCCGACGAGGATTCCCCCTACGTCTGCCAGGATAGAGCCAAGCAGCTTGATATTGGCGATAGCGCCATCAATCCATTGGAAGATTGCGCCTGATTCGTAGGACTTGGCTACCCAATCTTCGAATCGGTAAGCCAAGTCGTTGAAAGCGCTGGCAAGGGGCTGGAGGTAGACGGTACCGACGTTTGCCAGCTGGAGGAAGCCAGCTACAAAAGCGCCGACCCCATCACCAGCGGTATCAATCGCGGCTGCTGTATTTCTAAGGATTCCTTGCAGGTCAGCGATACCTTCTGCTGAGCTCATTGCACTGGAAATGGCTACAGCCCAGCCACCAAACTGGTGGGCGATGTCCACCAAGGCCCCTTGGAGGGCCGGTAATACTGTGCCGACCATTTCGCGGATGGGTCCAGCGGCTCGGTTCCAGAAGCCTTCACTGATTCGGTCTTGCAGCTCAGAGAACGCCGGGCCCAAATCTTCCAGCACGGTCCCGGCGTCCTTGAGAGCGGCAATCAGCACGCCCAATCCAGCTCCCGCGCCGACGAGGGCACCGGGCAAAACGAGAGCGGCCGGAGCCATCGCTGCCAGAGAACTCCCGATAGTAGCGATAGACCCCACAGCAGAAATAGCCACGGAAGATAGACCAGCAAGCGCGGTGCCGGTGGAGGCGGCTTTGAGCGAAATGGTGTCGAGGTTGCTGAAGAGGTTGGTGAGCCCGGAGCCGAGTTTTGCGGTGATGTTGCCGCCTGTGAGGGCAGCCAGGGCGGTTCGGGCAGCGGCGATGCCCTTGAGGTTGACGACGATGTCGGCGACGCGGCGTTTTGCTGCTGTGGCAAGGGTGGCGCGTGCGGCGGCGGTGTCTGCGTCAGCGTTGATTGTGGCGGTGACGGTGCTGCCGGCGTCTTGGATTGCTTCCTTAGCGCGGGCGATTGAGGTGCGGTCAAGGTTGGCTTCGACGTCGATGGAGACCTTGAGCTGGCTCTTGATTGCGGCGAGGTCTTTGCGGAGGTCTTCTTTGAATTTTGAGGTGTCCGGGAAGACTCGGATGGAGAGCTTGCCGATGGTGGCCATGGTGCCTTTCACCGCCTATACGCTATGGAATTGTGATGGGAGGATGGGGGCAGGTCTAGCCCCCCCCGGGGGGGGTGGGCTAGGCCTGCTGTGGGATAAGGCTAGAGAGCCTGATGTTTCGTACCGGCTTGCTGAAATCAACCGGGCGGGTGGTCTTTCTCTTGGTGACCTTGGGCGGATTCACCCTCTGGGTGGGGGTGAGCTTCTTGCCCTTGACCTTGGTGTTGGCAGCATTGGTGATTGCTGCCAACAGGTAGGTATCAAGTGACCAGCCGAAGTGGGTTTCAGAGCCGAGCATTTCTTTCGCCCGGTAGACGGATCGCTCTTCGTAGCGGATGCGTTCTAGCAAGGCTAGGAAGGGGCGCAAGTCGTCGGACCAGATGAGCCGGAAGGGGTCAGCATGAAAGAGGGCCAGGAAGTCGCCGGTGAGCTCAGGGTGGTCGGTGAAGAGCTTTTCTAGCTCAGTTCTTTTCCCAGTTCATTGAGGTAGGCGACCATAGTTTTGACAGCTTGGGCGAGGTTTCCGGCATGGTAAAAGTTTTTGCGGAAGGCTTCGACGTCGGTGATGAAGGTTTCGGTTGCGATCTTCTTGAAGACGGGCTTTAGCTCCGCAATGCTGGTCTCTTGGTCTGTATCGAAGTTTTCAAGATTTTCGATGAGATCGAGGGCGTCGGCTGGGTCGATTTCATTGAGGGGGCGGAAGTACTCTGCGCCGGGGTGCTCCTTGAAGGGCTTTTCGGGGGCTTTGTGATCGGCGGGTAGCTTTGCGCCATTCTTCTTTGCGGTTTCCTTGGCCTTGCTCATGGCTTCTCCTTTTGTAGTTATTTGGGCACGAGAGAGGCGGGGTCAGCTTGTGTGCTGACCCCGCCTAGTGTTGGAAGCGGTTTTAGCCGCCAACGCCGGCAGGCGCCGCAGCAGTCATTTTCACGGGCAGGAAGTCCTTGTAGAGGTTGCCTTCTGAATCCGGCTCAGCGGTGACGTTGACGGGGACCTCGGTGTAATTCTCAAGATCATGGGTGCGAAGGCCCGCCTTGAGGGCAGCGACGAAAAGACCTAGGCCGGTAGCCCAGGCACCGTCCTCGACAACGATCAGAATCTTCCACGCCTTGGAAGTGGTGCGGACGGTAGTGACGTAGCCGTCGGCTTCTTCCTTGCCACCTGACTTGGTGATGTTGAAAAATTCCTTGGTCAGGGCGACGCCGTTGATGGTGCCGGTGATCTTTCCGCCGTTGCGGGTGTTCTTTCGGTCCCAGGTGCGCTTATTGGAGTCTTCGTCTTCTTCTGCTTCGAATTCGGGCAGGTTTTCGGCTGAGGTGTCGCCCAGCCACTTCCAGGCCCCCCAATTTTCACCAGTGAATTCGAAGGTTTTGAGATCAGGCCAGGCGGTACCGACCGGCGCATAGTAGATGTGGCCGATGTTGGCAATGGTTGTAGCGTCTAGCGCTTCATCAAGGGTAGGCATGAGCCGTCCTTTCAATCGGTGGTAAAAGAAAAGCCAGCGACGCTATGAGCGCTGCTGGCTAGGGTTATTTCTAAAGATGACCTGCACGGCCGCCGAATACTGAAACAGAGTCGAGGCCTCATACCGGTGGGCAGAGAGGTGAGGCTGCTGCATTTCAGTACACCGAGAAATCCACCCTAGCTCTGTGACCTCATGAACTGAATCAAAGAGTCGGCCAAACGCCTCAGAACAGGCCGCCAGAGCTTCCTTCCTACGAGTTGCGAGCGCACTGATACTGATTGTGGCTGTGGCTGATAGGGCGGGGTTGGGGACGTTGTTGCTGAAGTGTGTTGGTGGGGACTGTTCGACGATGAGGGCAGGCAGGTGGTTGAGTAGGTCGGTTGGAGGCTGAAAATAGAGGGTTGGGCTGAGATCTTTGAGATGGTGCTCGATGATTCCAAGGGTGTCGATGGTTTTCATGGGTTATCCTCCGAATCTGCCTTTCATGAGGGCGCGGGTGAAGACGAATTTTCCGGGTTCCCAGGTGCCGTCCTTGCGGACGTGGCCCCATTCGATGATGTGGGCCTGGGGGTCGTTGGTGTAGATGATGATGTCTTTGACGCCGCGTCCTGTGGTGATTCGGCTGATTCCTATGGATGATTTATACCGGCCAGTGGCTGTACCTTTGGCTTCTGCATACATCCGGTTTACTTCAGTGTCTACCAGCTGTTTTGCTTTACGCGCTTCTTGGACGAAAGTGGGGGTCTGTGAGGCCACTTTTGCGGCGTGGAAGGCAATTGATTGGTAGGCAGTGAAGTTTCCCATTTTTATCTGACCTCAGTTTCCTGGGTGACCATGAGGATTTTGACGCTTGCTGTTCGTGGGCTCATGGTGCTGGTGAGGGCTTCGCCTTTTTGGTGGTAGGTTCGGCCTTGCCATTCGATGAGGGAGTAGGGGCCTCCTGGCCACGGCGCCTGGCCGTGGGCGGAGGGGAAGTAACGTATGCGGTAGACGGTGCTGGTCTCTAGCCCGAGGGCCTGCCTTTCGGTGCTAGAAACGGGTTGGACGTTGCAGGTGACGGTCACCGGGTCAGCGGGTTCTTCGGGGCCGTAGGGCCCGTTGGTGGTGCTGATGGGGGTGACGGTGACGGTGTGAATTCCGTGTTTGAGGTGGCTCATGGGTGCTCCTCAGCCAGTAGGGTTTTCCCGGGCCAGCCGAACTGGAAGTTCAGGTCTGGGCGTTGCCCGTGCAACCTGGCACGGGCGTACCCATCAGACTGTGGGGCCACCGACCGGAAGCCGCCGGTTCCCATGAGCCGGGCCCATTCCTCGGGGAGGATATCGAGCAGACCAGAGGCTACCTTGAGGTTGAGCCGGTAGGAGTAGCCGTCCTCTGACTCGGAGGTGTAGATACCTGAATTTTCGGCGCGAAATACGCGGGCTACGGCTTCGGCTTCCACCTGGGCCACCAAAGCCATAAACCCTGAGTCCACGCCTGCCAGCTCTTCCACTGCTGGGATACGAACCTTGATAAGGTTCTCAGCCCTATTCAGCAGCTTTTCGACGTACTGTGCTTCGCTTTCGTGCAGGCTTCTCATCAGGGAGGTCTCCACGTCCTGCGCGGTCGCTACCGCCATCAGGGTTCACCTCTTTCAGCTTGTGCCAAGGAGCCGGCAGCTCACGGTCTGCGGTGATGATGGTGCCGGTTTCTTTGTTCTGGTATCTGGGGGCCATGGTTATGCCTGGTCTTCGTAGGCGACGAAGGCGTCCTTGTCGGTGATGACCCAGCCGAAGATAGCCTCGACAAGGAAGGCTTCCATGTTGTTCTGCCAGAGGTTGACGGTCTGGCCGTTATCGACGATGGTGGCCACGTCGGTGCGGGAGAAGGTGATGTTTTCGGCGAAACCGTACTTGAGGTTGTTGGTGAAGTCGCCACCGAAGGCGCGGACCTTGGTGTCTTCTGCTGCGCCGATCTTGCCGGAGACTGCCTTGCCGTAGGCGACGGGCAGGCCGAAGGCGGTGCCCAGGTCGTCCTTGAAGTTCAGGGGGTTGGAGTAAATCGGGCGTCCCTGAACGTCCACAGCTCCAAGGAGCTTGGAGCGGAGGGACTTATCGGCAGCGAAGCCGGTGAAGTCGAAGTCCTTATCGCTGCCGGAGACCAGGTCGTAGCCCGCCAGCAGGTCGGTGGCCAGGCCGCCGGCGTCCTTTGCCGCGGTGCCCAGCTCCACGCGGTTGGTGGTCTGGTTGACGTACTCGACGCCGGAGATGGTCTGGCCGTTGATGGCGTTCTTGCCGTGCAGTACGGCCAAATCGAAGGCGCGGGTGATAGCACCGGTGAGCTGCTCCTGAAGGAAGTCCAGGTAGCCCAGGGGGTTGGCCAGGCGGGCTTCCTTGGACCAGTAGACGATGGCAGCGGCCTTGATCGGCTTGATGTTCTTGACAGCTACGCCTGCGTTGGTGACGGGCTTGGCTTCGCCTTCACCGACGATACCTGCCTGGGCCTGGCCGGTCTGTACCGCGATGGACGCGCCGGTGATGGACATGGGCATGGTTCCAGCGAGCTTCTGGACGACGGATTCCTCGTTGACCTTCTTGATGATTTCCTGCGCCATAGGCTTAGGCAGGATACCGCTTGATTCGAGGGAAGAAAGAGTGGTTGCAGCCATGGTGTGCTGCTCCTTTCAAAATTGGTTTTGGGTATAAAAAATCCGCTAGCCCTTCGATAGGCCCAGCGGGTGATTGCCGTATTCAGTTATGGTGGGGTGCCACCTGGGCACAAGTCTGTTTAGTGGCCGAAGAGAGCTTCGGCGTATTCCTGGCGGGGGTCAGATGCGGGGGTGCCGGTCTGGGCAGGGTCAGCAGGCATCGGGGCAGGGGCCGAATCAGTCGCGCCCCGCAGGGTAGAAAGACGCTCGGCCGCCGCTTCCAGGGCCTGCTCATCATCGCCGGTGAGCAGATCAGCAAAATCAACGGGGAGGCCCTTGCTGGTAAGAATCTGCTCCTTGGCCCGCAAAAGGTTCAGGGCCTGCAGCTCCCCTGCTGTTGCCTGAGACTGTTCCTCCAGCTCCTTGGCGGTGGCTTGGGCGGTTTCGAGCTGGGTCTTGAGCTCATCTCGCTCAGTGGTGAGGGCTTCAAGCTCGCTGGTCTTGGCTGCGAGCTTGGCCTGGTAGTTTTCCTTTTCTGCTCGAAGATTCAGCAGCAGGGTTTTGGCGCGTTCGGCGTCGAAGGTTTCGCCTTCGCGTTCCCAGGGCATCTTATCCATTTGTTCCTCCTTGGTTAGGTTGATTGCTTAGCTTCGATGGAAGCTAATATTGCGGCAAGACTCTCTTGAACCGGGTCGTTGTCATCTGGGTTAGGGGCAAGAAAGAGACGGGCGTCGTCAAGCAGCCCATCTGGGTAACCGTTTCCAAGTTCTCTGAAAATAAGAACGGAACATACCATCAGGTCTGTGTAGGCACTAATATCTCCATTTTCCTCTGCTAAGTAAATCAGATACTTAATTTCAGAGCGGCCAACGGGGTCAAGAGGTAGGACTACCGGCTTCCACTTTTGTGCAATCCTAACCAGCTCTTCATCCGGCACTGTCCCGTTTAACCCGTACTGCTCCATGCATTACACCTTCCATAAATTCGGCGTATCTAACTGTGCCGCCGCTATACTTCGTAACGAATTGGCCAACGATAGGGTAGAAGTGAACTATTTTTTGAGTGTCCGGGCTGACTTGGGCCCGGAAGATTATTTCATTCCCTGATGGGTCCTGAATAATTTTAACAAATGTAGCCCCTTGAAGATTGTCGATAAAGTAATCTGGGTCCCGAACAGTTTGTTTTGCTGCTTCAACGAAATCAGAGTAATCCCAACCAGGTGGCACCCGGGTTTTCCCCTCAAGCGTTGAGAAAGGCGAGTGCCCCCCACGGCGTCCATCGCCAGACCAGGCCGTTTTTTCAAAGTCCTTACCAATGAGTTTTGACTCTTCGAAACGGGGAAGATCCTTAGCTTTGATAGTTCTTTCGATACTCTCGAGGTAGCGACGCCCCTTCTCAAACTCAATTGAAGCCATCTCCTGATGAGCTTTCAAAGCAGGCAGCGGTAAGTCCTTGCCGTCTTTCTTCCACTGATAAACCGCCTTATTCATGGTCTGAAGTGACTCATTACCGTCCTTGACAGTCTTACCACTAGCTACAGTCCCCTTAGTGACCTCCTTATAGAACTTCTTTAGCTCTTCAAAGGCTTCCTTACCTAGCCAGTTTTCAGAGTCGTAGACAGGCACTACGAGACAGTCGCAGTTGTCGTGGTAGGAATTAGACCATTGCTTTCCTTCTTCGTCCCAACGTTTTTTGCTGGCCTTGCTTGCATGGTACGCCGAAGAATAAACCGGACCACGAGAGGCCAGCACAATACAAAAAGCGCAGTTGTCTTTGCCGGTGAGCACCCGGGCCCAACCGATGGGATAGATAGCAGGCTGCT
Source organism: Rothia nasimurium (assembly GCF_049068285.1). Taxonomy (GTDB): domain Bacteria; phylum Actinomycetota; class Actinomycetes; order Actinomycetales; family Micrococcaceae; genus Rothia; species Rothia nasimurium_I. The sequence goes on from NZ_JBLKPV010000001.1 coordinate 409,288, forward strand.
TCGCCTCGCGCTTACTGGCTGGCCGGGCCTCAAACCCATCTCCGGCTTCACCGACGAAATTTCCATCCTCATCGACATCAAACTCATCTGCAGATGGGTTCGTCTCAGAGGCAGACGGCACAACCGGAGCAGGAACCGCCCGGACTACTTGCCGGCGGGCAGCTGTGCGAACATGCCGCTCCAAGGCCCTACTCACCTGATCAATACTTCGCGACTGGGACAGCACCTCATACACCGCCTGGTCAGCGTAACCCTCAACCGGCGGAATCAAGGCTTGCCCGCCAACCTTAGCTGCTTCCTCGGCCATCATCTGGTTGGCAAGCTCAGCCGCTTGTCGCCGGTACTTACGCACCAAAGCAGCAAGCATAGGGACAGACTCTTCGAACCTCTCAGAATCAGCCATATCAAGGTCTCGGAGCGCCGGAGTGAGTTCCTGCCGGAAAGCCTGGACAATAGAGCCCAGCAGGGCGGCGAACATGTCAAGAAGCATTCGTCGCCCTCCTCACTGGGGCTATTGTCCGAGAACAGCCCTTGAATTGGTGTCGTAGATGTTCTCTCGGGCGATCTGCTCAGGAGAAAGGCCTAAGAACTCACGGGCAGTTTCCTTGGTGATAATTCCCTGAGCCTGAGCTTGCAGTATCTGAGCGTTACGAGCCGCCGGAGACGCAACCGACGGGTCACGCCACCGCGCTTCTAGAGTCTCAAGCCCATCAGTGCTGATTCTTGCCGCGTCCAGACACAGCCGGGCGATATCCTCAGCAGCGTCCCCAAAGAGGTTCTGCTTCTGCATAGCACGGGTCACCAGCCGGTCCTTCGCAACCTGCATAGCCTCAGCGCTAGTGGGGTTTGAATCAGCCGTGATACCCAGCATGAACGGCGGGATACCGGTCATAGCTGAAACCTGCTGTGCATAGAGCTTGAAGGCCGAGATAATCGGCTCCAAACTCGCACCATCCAGGGAACCTGCTGAGGACCCAGCGGGGCCAGTAATGAGGTGACCCCAGTAGACATCGAGCTTGGAAACGGCATTGCCGAATTGGTCAATCTTCTCGTCATCTGCGCCATCACCAAAGAGGTAACGCAGGGGCATCGAGAGCATTTCCTGAGCCACCTGCAAGTTGATGAGAGAACGAGAGGCCGCGTCGCAAATATCGGCTATTGCTTCAATCTCGGAGTAGCCATCTCCCTCAGCGCGAACGCGATTGGTTAGCTCGACTACAGGAACCCGGTCAAGCCCCGTCGCCTGCGAGTCGATGACTGTCCAGGCCCCATTTCGGCGGACTCGCCAGGTTGTTTGCCCCGGCTCATAATGAACAGAAAATTCATCGGAGCCATGCTTATACCGGCGGAGCGCTTCAACAATGGTCCCAAAGTGGTCTCGCTGTACCGCGAAGCCCTTGGGGGAATGCACCGAGATAAGCGGGGTTGCCGGGTCAGACCCGCCACCAACCACCACATACGAACGACGCTGAATAAGAGCCTCAGTCATAGCCAGGGGCCACTTAGTATCAAAGTTGTTGGCTTGGAAGATCCGATGAATCTCATCAGGGGCTGAACCTGACCCAACAGTGAAACCCTCAAGGACCAGAGACTCAACCAGGACGTCTATGGCCAGCTTGGGCCACATTACCGACATCTCAAGAACACGTGCCTCCGGTGGTAGAGAAATGCCTAGCTGTTGCAGGTTCACTTCACCAGCGTAATAGCTCTCATAGGTATTGAACTTGTGGGGAGTCCGCACCATCTCGAGCATTGATTCGTGGCTCATCGGTAGACCACCCACTTTCTACTTGACTTGGTTCTTTCAGCATTTGTGGCACCATAATGAGCCAGGGTCGCAGCTACCAGAGGCGAAATATCCTTGGTGCTATCGTGCTTAGACCACCGCCATAGATCCTGCCCACCCTTTGACCGGCGGCAGGCCTCTACAGCTTCATCTAGCTCTTCCTGGCCCGTATGGGCAATCTTTGCCTGGGTAATGGCGTCAAAGAAACCGCCACAGGACTGGGCGTAGGTTCTAGCGTCCAGCCCGGTCAGATGACGGCGTAGGCGTGGTTTCTCTGCCAGCACCGGGGAAGTCTGAGAAGCAGCGTCGAAAACTATCGCGGTAGGATTCCACCGCTTCTGCAGCTCTTCGACACGGTCTGCAACCCAGGCTGTCCCGGCCCGGCGGTCGATAATTTCAATATGAACCCGCCCATCTTCCAGTACAGATGCTGCCGAAATCGTGGCCACGTCACGCAAAGGCGAAACGTCAACGCCGAAAGCAACCTCAGCTGCCGGTTCGGAATCTTCGTCGAGGCAGTCAGCCCACATCTTGGGTGGAATAGCAGATGAACCACCAATCTTTGCCCAGATACCCAGACGCTCTCGCCCAAAAGTCTCAGGATCCATCGTGCGCCGCTCATTATCAATAAACTCAGCACTAATACGGATACCCAAAGCGGGGTTGGCCTTAGCCCAGGAAGCAGGGTCAGCGGGGTCATCGTCTTCTGCAGCCGACCATTCAAAATAGGCCAGGCGGGTATCGTCCTCATCAGGGTTCAGCCCGCGCTCACGCACTCGCCGCAGAACCTCAGAATCAGGCATACCGGCAGAAGACGTGTACCAAATCTGAGGTGACCCGGTCATCGATTTAGCTGCCATTGTCGGCATCATCGCCGCTAAAACAGCATCAGGCAGGTTGTAAGCCTCATCGAGAACTACCAGGTCCCCGGTGAAACCACGACCAGAGTTACCACCAGAACGAGCCAAGAACTTTAGGCGGTTACCGTTGCGGTGGATAAAGCTCATGTCCTGGTTGCCTGTACGGATACCAGTAATGGGGCCTTCCGGGTCGCCGTCATACCCTTTGATGTATTCAACTAGCTCAGATTTACGGATCAGCGACTCAAGGCGCATCTGGTGCTCTTTGGCCGTAGAGAACAGGTGTGCGGTGTGGATAATCATCTTCTCGCCAAAGAGAAACAGCCCCGCCAGCTCACGGGCTTCAAGCACCGCGCCCTTACCGTTCTGCCGCGATACGATGAGCCCAACCTCGAACGCCTGCCAGCGCCCGTCTTTCGATTCACCCAAAGACCCACGCAATACATGCTCCTGCCAGGGGTCAAGCTCCAACCCCGCCACAGAAGCCAGGTCAACAGCATCATCACCTGCTGAGGTGAAGTAGGTAGGGACGAGGTTAACCCGCGGCGTTTGCGAGCCTCTGAGCGCGTTTAGCTGCAAGTTGGTCAAGTGCGCTCACCTTCTTCTCTACCTTGCTACCTTCAAGCTCCTGAATCAGAGCAACAATTTCTTCTTCACGCTTAGCCAGCGCCGCCATATCCCTGGGGGTAGACAACAACATTGCCCCGCGCACCTTAGCGAGCCGCCACTTCGCAGACTCGAGCGGGTCAGCACCAGAGGGCACCGTGATAATGACCGGGTCAGCTTGCTCATGATATTTGGCTTCCACTCCCACCGATTTGCCTGGCTCTGGCTCTTTAAGTGAGACAGAGGCGTCCGCCAGCTTCTTCGCGGCCCTTGCTTTGGCCTTACGTTCGCGCTCTGCCTCCTTGCAGATGTCGCATTCTTCCTGGTTACGGCGGTGACGGACGTAGGCGGCGTGGGTGCCGCAAGGTTGGAGTTTCCTCGGCACCAAGTCACCTCCTGAAATAAATGTGAGACACGGTAGGAGCTACCCTGGGGGGATGTCACTATACCCGAAGGGGGTCACACCCCTAGGGGGAGGGGTAACCCCCGGGGGGTTGTCTCACCAGCTGCGGCTGGTTTTGGGCGTTTTGATGGTCTGCGGTTCGTTTGCGGCCGCGGGCTGAGTTGCAGCTGCGGTGTGCCGGTGCGATGTCACCTAGGAGCTTTCCGCCGTTGGCTATTGCGTGTATGTGGTCGGCGGTGAAGCTCATGGGGTGGGTGTAGGGGAGGTTGAGGTCTATTGGTTGTCCGCAGAGCCAGCAGGGTTGGCCGGTTCGTTTGACGTGGGCTTTGAGGGCTGCTGTGCGTTTGCGGTAGGTGCGATCGTTGTAGCGGGTTGGGGTTGGCATGTGCATTGGTGGGGTGGTTCGAAGCAGTCGAGGTTGCATTGGTCGGTGGCTGTGTGGGGCATGTGTGTTTCTTTGCTGGGTGCAGAAAAGCCCCCGGTCCCGTGGGGGTGGGGGCTTTTGTGTTGAAAGGAAAGCTGTGGTGCTTGGGCGTTTTTGGGTATGCCAATTGCACGTTTTTTAGGTTACCTGTGGATAACTTTGGTGCGCAACCTGGTTTCGTTACTGTGGTTTGTTCTGGTTTATCGGTGGGAAATTTGTTTATTTTCTTGATCCTTTGGCTTGTGTTTTGAGGAGGTTGGCGAACCACTCCCAGTCGGCCATGGGCCATACGGGGGTGTTTCCGAGGAAGCTGGAGCAGTACCCTTCGGGTGGGGTGCAGGTGCCGGATTCGCAGGCGATGTAGGGCTCGTTGTGGGTGGTGAGCTCCAGGACGCGTACGCGCAGGGAGTTGGGGGTGCCGCAGATGGGGCAGGGGGCCTTCAGGGTTTGCCCGCCAAGGGTGCCGTCGAGGCGGTGGCGGACTTTGGCGGCGGTGATGGTGGCCCAGTTCTGGACGTCGTCTACCCATTGCCCGGCTTTGCGGCGGCTGAGGTAGAGCAGCTCATCGAGTTGGACGATGGGGGCGGGCATGCGGCCGAGGGGTAGGACGCCGGCTTCTTCGAGCCAGCCGCGGGTGTCGGTTTGGATGTCTAGCAGCAGGTCGAGGCTGTCGATGTGTAGTGGGGCTGGGGTTTTGCCGGGTCCTTCGGGTTCGAGGGTGAGCCAGGGGTCGAGGGCGGCTATGGGCCTGGGTGTGCCGGGGGTCAGGGAGCCTCTTAGGGCGTCCCAGTGGGCGTGGAGGTACCCGAGTGAGGCGTTATGCAGGATAGGGGCTGTGCGGGGCATGTGGGGGCTCCTGGTGGGTGATGATGGTCAGTTCGATGCGGGGGTTGGTTTTGTCGAATCCGCCGTGGTGCATGTGTGGGCCGTCTACGTGCCGGTAGTCGTCGTCTTGGGTGAGCCCGTAGTCAGTGAGGCCGTCGATGATGGCTTTGATGGTGGGGTAGAGGTTGGTGGGGTCGTAGCGGCCTGCTCTGGGTTTGTAGATGGTGGCGTGGATGGTGACGTAGGGGACGTGTTTGGGTAGGGCTGCTGCTTGTGCTGCGGTGTGGCCGGCGGGGCGCCAGATGCTGGTTTTGGTGGAGCGGTCTGTCCAGTGTTTGCGGGAGTTGGCGTTGAGGAGGTGTTTGGGGTTGTTGATGGGGATGGTGAGGGTGTGGATGTTGGTGGGTGGGGGTGGTTGGTGCATGGGGTTGGGCTCCTTATGGGTGGTGTATGGGGTTGTTAGAAGGGTGGGGGTGTGTTGGGTGGGTGGGTTTTTTGTGGGGTGAGGAGTGGGGTGCCTTGGGTGGGGTAGTGGCATTTGTGGTTAGTGAGGACTTTTGTGGCGTTGTTGGGGCCGGTGGCGTAGTAGAGGAGCCAGGCGGTTCCGGTGGTGTTGGTGGTGAGTTGGTAGAGGGGGCGGCCTGCTGTGTGGAGGGTTTGTTGTTGTTGGGGTGTGAGGAGTGTGGGGTCGGTTCTGGTGGGCCAGGCTGCTGTGTCTCCTGCGTAGCCGTAGAGGGTGAGTGCTCCGCAGTTGGGGCAGGTTTGGAGTTGGGCTTGGCGTTTGCAGTTTTGGGGGTTTTGGAGTTGGTTGATGATCCATTGGGTTGTTCCTGGTGGTGGTGTTGGGATGGGGAGTTGGGGTTGGTGGTGTTGTTTTTTGGGCATGGTGTTTGTGGGGTGGGGGGCACAAGTGGCACAAGTGGCGGGTTTTCTATATGAACGCTTAGCGTGTGTGCGTGTGCGGGCTCGCGCGTATATAGCTGATATAGAAGAAATGCCACTTGTGCCACTTGGTTATGGTGAACTTGGGTTTGACTTGGGAATAATTGGGTGGCACTAGGTGGCACATTCTTTGTTTCCTCGTGCCTTTTTTGCCATGGGTGGCACAAGTGGCACAGCTTGCAGGTTGTGTTTTTACTTGGTGGCACAAGTGGCACATTGTGCCGGTTCACTGTTCTAGTTCCCAAAGAGGTCGGTTCGGCTCTTGTCTGATTCCTCCTTTTCAATCTGCGAGTTGAGCTTGATTCCCCCGAACATTCGAGCGCCTTTTGTACCCTTGGGAGCGTTACGGCCGACGAGTACGCCGGCCCGCTCCAGCTGCCTGGTGAAGGCCCTGCCTTTCAGCGGTTCTTCACCTTCGACGCGACACCATGCCTCGTATTCTCGACGTACATCTGAGACAGATGATTTACAGTTGGGGTTGCCGGGGTACAAGGTCGCCTCATCCTCCAAAAACCTCGACACCGTATCCTGCGACTCCTCATACGTCCTAGTCGCCGCAAGCACGGACTCGGGCTCCTGCAGCCCGTCCTTCAAATACTCCACCGCACCTTCCACCAGCCAGGTCATGATCGCTTCCCCGTGTTCGCGCAGCAGTATGCCCTGCAAATCGGGGATGCGTTCTTCGGGTGGGACGGTATGGGTGAAAGGGATGATACGTAGGCGTCTCCAGAACCCGTCGCCGCCGGATTCGACGGTGGGCCAGAAGTTACCGGTGAGCCACAGGTGGTGGGTGGGGGTGAACTCGAAGTCGTCCTGGCGCATGAAGCGGGCGGTGAGCCTGTCACCGCCGGTGAGGAGTTTGACTTTGGCTTCGTCGAATTTGTCGTGTTCGTTGACTTCGTGGCAGTTGACCCAGCGTTGTCCGGTCAGGCGCGCGATTTCTGTGGAGTGTTGTTGGTATTTGCGGGCCATGAGGAATTCGTTGGGTGCGCTTGCTGCGTAGTCTCCGAGGACGCCGGCGATGGTGTCCATGAATACTGATTTGCCGTTTCCGCCTGATCCGTAGGCGAAGGGCAGGATGTGTTCGCGGACTTTGCCGATGATGGAGTACCCGGCGAGGCGTTTGATGTACCCGATCATTTGGGGGTCGTTGGGGAAGGTTTGGTTGAGGAAGGTGAGCCAGACGGTTTGGTCGGCCTTGGGGTTGGGGGAGTATTTGGTGAGTTTGGTGTGCATCCTTTCTGGGTTGTGGGGTTCGAGTTGCCCGGTTTTGAGGTTGACGATGCCGCCGGGGGTGTTGATTTCCCAGGGGTGGTTGTCGAAGGCGTCGGCGGGGACGGCTAGGTGTGGGTCGGTTTCTGCTTGGGTGAGGGTGTTGGTGGTGCCTACTGCTGAGAGTGAGCGTTTTTTCCATTCTTTGTCGGGTTGGTCGTTTTCGGGTAGGCGGGAGGCGATGTTTTTGACTGCTTCGCGGACGGCGCCTCCTGATTTGGGTTGTTGGGCCCAGTGGCCGTGGTTGAAGTGGTACCAGCGGCCGCGGTCGTAGTTGTAGCGGATGGTGTTGCCGTGGGCTGCGATGAGGCGTAGGGCGTTGCCGTAGTCGGAGCGGGCTAGGGGTTGGAAGTCTCCGTCGTGGTCTAGTGGTGTTTGTGCGGGCGTTTTTGTGGGTTGTTCTGGCTCCTTTGGGGGGTTTGGTGTTTTGCCGGCTTTGAAGATGGTTCCTAGGTCGATGTGGGGTTCTTTGCCCCAGCCTTCTTTGGCTAGTGCTTTGGCTGCGGCTTGGTGGTTGGAGTCGTGGTTGAGGAGGGCGTAGGCTCCGAATTTGGTGTAGGGGGTTTCGGGGGTGAAGGGGGTGGAGGTGGAGAATACGTAGAGGCGGTCGCGGGTGGTGTCTCGGCCGGTGGTGGCTGAGATTTCTTGGCCGAATTCTTTGCCGGGGCGTAGCCAGTAGGTGGTGTGTCCGGTGGTGCGGGCTTTTTTCCAGCCGTGGGGTTCGAGGATTTCGGCCCAGCTGGTTTCGGCTTCGTAGTGGTCGCCTGGGCGGTTGCCTTCGGTCCAGTCGTTGTTGGGGTCGGTTAGGGGTAGGGGTGTGTCTCCGGTGGTGTGTGCGCCGGTGGGGTCGTCTTCGCCGATGGAGGCTAGGAGGGCGTGGAAGGCGGTGCGTTCTTCTGGGGTGAGGGTGGGGATGGTGGTTGGTCCGCCGGTGATGCGTTTCCAGGGGTTGCCGGTGGTGTGGTGGGTGCCGTTGGTGGGGGCTGCGATGAAGTAGCCGCCTTGTCCTCGGGTTTCGGTGAGGGTTTCGGTGCGGCCGGTTTGGGGGTTGTGGCGGCGTGCTAGTGGGGTGTTGCCGGGGACGGGGGCGCCTTGGAGTCGGTAGATCCAGTGGATTCCGCCGGAGGGGGATTGTTCGGCCCAGCCGGTGGTGGCTTTGGTCCAGAGGTCTTTGAGGCCGGTGTCGTTGGCGAGGGTGATGATGTCGGGTAGGTGGGTGAGGGCTTTGCCTTCGATTTCGGCCATTTCGAGGTTGCCGCTGCTTTTGCCGGTGACGATGGCTAGGCCGGTGGTGGGGTTGGTGAACCAGGTGGTGAGTTCGCTGCTGGTGTTGGGGTTGGTTTGGTAGTGCTTCCAGCTGATGGTGGGGCGTTTGCCGTGGGTGGGGATGACGGTGATCCCCGCGGTGTGGAGTTCGTTCGCTGTTGCGAGGATGGTCATGGTGTTTGTTTCCTTTCAATGGGGTGGGTGGTTATTTGTAGCCGAGCCAGGTGGTGAGTCGGTTGAGGGTGGGGTGGTTGATGTGGGGTGCGATGTAGATGGTGAGCCAGGTGATGCCGGTGGTGGCTAGTGTGGTGGCTATGGTGATGTTGATGAGTGTGTTAGCGAGTGGGGTCATTGGTGTGTTTGAAGGTTAGGTGGATGTGGGCGTCTTTGATGAGGTAGGGCAGGGCGTTGTGGGCTTGTCCTCGGGTGATGGACCAGAGGTGGAGGGAGCAGATGATTTGTTGGCAGAGGTTGCAGTAGATGCGTGCGATGGGGCGGGGGCCGTCGAAGTCGAAGTGTTGGGTTTTGATGGTGATGGTGATGGGCGCTGCCATTGTGGTGGGGTTCCTTTCTGGGGGTGGGGTGAGCCCACCAGCCGCCCTGGTTGTGTGGTGGGGGCTGGTGGGCTCAAGGGGGTGTTGGTGCGGCCTGGTTTAGGCTGCGGTGCGGTAGGTGTCTACTACCTGTGGGGTGATGTTGGGGTTGGCGAGGGCGTTGACGATGGTGGTGGTGTCGATGCCTTGGCCGATGAGGGTTTTGATGCTGTTTTCTTGTTCGGGGGTGATGGTGGGTGCAGCGGGTGCGGCCTGTGCTGGTGCTGGTGCCTGCTGAACGGGTGCCTGCTGGGCCTGGTACTGGGGCTGTGCGGGCGGCTGAGGCGCTGCCTGCTGGTACATTGCGGGGTCAGCGTAGTTCCCGCCCTGCGTCTGCTGGCTGTACCCTTGCTGGGGTGCTACCGCCTGCTGCGATTGAGCAGATGGCTGGGCCTGGTACTGGGGCTGTGCGGGCTGTCCCTGTACTGGTGCCTGCCCCTGGCCCTGGCCGGTGAACATGCCACCACCAGCAGCAGGAGCCTGGTACACGGCCGAGTACAGCTTGCGGGGGTTGCGAGGGTTCTTAGAGTTCGGGTCGTCTCCGGTGTAGGTCACCTGCAGACGACCACCAACCTGCAAATCAGCCTGCCCAGCTGCCTTCATCCCAGCCTGAATGGCGTATAGCATCTGGGAGGACTGACGAACCCACAGGGCACGCTTACCGTCATCGTCCTGAATCTGCGGGTCACGCTCATCGGTCTGCAAGGTGACTTTCACCTGCATGACGGGGTCGCCGGAGGGCCAGAAGTCGGGGGAGTTGTCCTCGTACTTGCGGGCCTGCATGGGCTCACTGATTTCGGTGATTTCGCCGGTGATGGTCGCACCGGGGGTGGGGAACTTAGCTGAGGCTGAGGCTACGGGGGTGAAGAATGACATGGTCATGTTTCCTTTCGATGTGGTTAGTGGGTGGCGAAGAAGTTCGCCGTGGTGGTGGTTTGGATCTTGTTGGCCGGTGCGCACCAGGGGCAGAACCGGTCATCACAAGGCGGGTACTGCTCCAGCACGAAGTCGGGCCCGTGGGCTTCGATCTCGTTGTGCAGCTGGTTGGCCCGCACGAGCGCCTGAATGGCGGTCATGGGGTCGTAGGGTTCCCACCAGAAGTAGGCGTCGGTGAGTTCGCCGTCCCTGGGGAGGAAGGCGATCATGACGCGTTCTACCTGGTGCCCTGCTGCTGCCCATCCTTTGCCGTAGAGGTGGGCTTGGACCCGGTACTGGTTGGAGGGTCCTTTGGAGCGGTAGTGCTTCAGGCGGGTGGGGCCGACGAATTTCCAGTCCAGGACGGTGCCGTAGGCTGGGATGAACAGGTCGGTGGAGCCGGTGATGTCGGTGTCTCCGATTCGACCGACGTTGACTCTTTGTTCGATGAGGTAGGCGCCGGGGATGTATTGGTTTTCGGTGTCGAACCATTGCTCCATTTGGGTGTGTAGGGCGGTGCCGACGGTGGGTTTCCAGGCTGGGCTCCGGGGTGGTTCGTCGTGGCCGGCTAGTTTGTGGATGAGCCGGCGGGTGCAGTCGATCCCGATTTCTGAGGGGCCGATGCGTTTTTGTTGGGAGCGGGGGTGGTTGGTGATGTGCTCTTCGATGGTGTCGATGAGCATTTTTGCTAGGTCTTGGGTGGTTTGTTGGGCTGGGTGCCCTTCCCGCTGGTAGACCCTGGGCGGGCTAGAAGCCATGGGGTTCACCTCTATTTCTTTATTTGATGGTGAGGCGCGAATCGTACACGTCCGAGAACTGCTCCTTCAGAGCCGGGGCCAGCAGCTTCGGGTCAGGCTCAGGCGCGGCCTGCTTGTAAAAGTGCGGGTGCTCCTCAAAGGGGAAGGCATCGGCGAACTTACGCTTGTTGAACCGTTTTGAGGGTGAGACGGTCAGGTCGAAGACCCCGTCGGTGTACTTGCCGTTGCCCATGTTGCGCAGGTATTTTTCGATCTCTTCCTTGCGGGCTTTGAGCGGTTCTAGCTGGTTGTTGATGTTGATGAGCTCGTGCAGTAGGGAGGTGGCGAGTTCGTCGAGGTGGGTGGGGGTGGTGGTCATGGTTATTTTCCTTTCAAACGGGGGTGTTTAGCGGATGGTGGCCCAAAGCCCCTTGGGGCAAATAGCGGCCAATTCTTTACGGGTGAGGTCTTCAGCCCGGTGGCAGAAGCCCCAAGCGCCTGGGGCAACCTGGTCAGCAGCTGCTTGAGCGGCTGCAAGGTGCTTGGCGTAGATATTCAGGTAGTACCCGCCCGGTACTGGCGGGACGCTGTTATCGGGCGGGATCGTGACGATGAACCGCCGAAGACGCACACGCCTCATGGTCGGTTTCCTTTCTGGTGAAGTCAGGCAGTGAAGCAATCAAGGCTGGAATAAGTAGCAGCGAAAGCAAATGCCCGCCGTTGAACCAGGGCCCGGTGTTCCCGATAGTGCATGCAAGGAAAACGAACCATAGCCCCCACCGGGTGTGCTTAGAAACCTGCATCGTGCCACTCCTTATCCGCATCCCACTCGTCTTCCTGACTCGTGCTCTGCTGGATTGTGGGAGACTGCTGCGAGGGGTCTTGCCCGAATATTCGTTGGAGAATGTCTTTTAGGATCATGCTTAGGCTGCCTCCCAGTAGGGGTCGTCGTCGGGGTCTGCGAAGTAATCACAAATGCACGGGAGGCTGGTGGAGCCTCCACAACCTGGGCAGGCTGGGGCAGGTTCTGGCAGGACAGCCCATTGAGGGTGGTCGGGGTTCATGCTGCGTCCTTAAAGGTCAGAGACTGGATAAGTTTGTTGATGGCACTAGCGGAGACTCGCTTATCGGGTCGCTTGCCGCCAGGGTTCAGATCGACGTATTCCAGGTGGCCGGCGTCGATTTGTTTTTGGAGCCAGGTGCGCGAGCCGAGCCCGAAGAATGCGGCCGCGGTGTCGAGGGTGTAGAGCTGGTCTACGAGGACGATGTCCTCGCGTTGGGTTGGGGGTGGGGGCTGGTTCATTGGTCCTCCTTGGTGGTTTCGACGGTTGCGGCGGTAATGATTCGGACGATGGCTGGCAGCGCGTTTGCTTCAAGAGCGTGGGCGATGGCAAGAACATCGAGGATGGTGGGGTCGGTTTCGCCGGTTAGGATCTTGCGGAGTTTGGTGGTGGTGATTTTGTGTCCTGCAGCGGCGGTGGCGTCTTGGATGTAGCTGCGGACGTTTCCGCCGATGAGTTGGGTTAGTTCGTGGGCTGTGGTGTGGCGGATGTGGTCGATGGTGGGCTGGTTGATTTTGGTTCGGATAGACTTGGTCATGGATTAATCCCCTTTCTGGGAAATCAAATGCCCCCGGGTGGCCGTCTGCAGCGGCTCCCGGGGGCGACAAATATTTGATGGACTATGTTTGGACAGAATGGACAAAGAAATGAACCCAGCACGCACTCTCTACAAGCTATTTCGACGCTGGAACATCAAAAGAAATTTGAACTGGTTGTTTGAATCAGGGAATATTGAAATAGGTACCGAAGAGCTGAATCAGGCGGCTCGATGTTTCCAAGAAATCGAGTACTACTTCGCGCTTATGGAAAATCAAGGGCGAAATGTAAATAAATATAGAGAAAAAGTTCCTGGTTATTTTAAAGCGTTTGCCGCTTCAACAACAGGCCAGCCTATTATGCCGCGGGACTTCGAGACCTTGGAGTATCTTGCCGACGTATTTGACTCGCTCACAGGTGATGCCCTGGCCGTGCAAAAACACTTAGACCAACATAAAGATGATTTGCGTGACCAGCTTGCAAACCTGATTCAAAATTTCCTCGATGACGAAACACTAGACCAGACTCTGAAGAATCACGCTGTAATGCTCTGCAAACACATTCAAGAAAATATTGATAATGCTGAAGCAGCGGGTTATTTCGATTTCACTGAATCAGTGCGACTCTTGCGCATTTATGTGGATGCAGCAGCCGAGCGAAGTACTGATGGCACCTTCAAGCAGGCCTTTAGGAAGTTCAACGAGGAATTTCTAAAACACCCTCTAGCTCCTTATGTTGTTACTGGGGTGGCTGTTTTTTTCGGGATGAAAGAGCTTGGTCAGTAATAACTTTTCTAATCTCATTTCTGATGACCCCGTCGACGTCCCTCCACGAGAGGGTGGGCTCGTCGGGGTCTTTGTCTTGGGTCATGTAGAACAGTTCTGATTGCACGTTGATGAGCACATCTAGGCGGGAGTCGAGCTTCCGTTCAGCATTGAGGTGCTTACTTTTTTCGGTTGTCTCGAACTTGTTCCTGGCCTTGATGGCAGCCACAATTTTTTCGGCTGTTTTGTGGGCTTCGCTGGCCTTGGCTTCGAGTACGGCCTGATCAACCTTCCAGCGGATACGTGCCTCTGTGTAGTCCTTGATTTTCTGCCTACCGGTTTTGGTTTCCAGCAGCCGCAGAATGACTTTATGAGCTAGGGGCTCGAAGATGTTTTTCTTGGTCATGTTTGTTTCCTTTCGTTGGTGGGGTAGAGCAGGGGGTGGGCGGTGAATACGCTTGCCAGGTGCGATTTTGTGTGGAATGAACTGGCATAGTGCCTGCCCCCCCATGCTCTACAGTGCCCCGCCCCGGTCTCGAACCGGGTGTTTCTCCATTAGTGCGGGGCTTGGGGTGCCGTCTCCCCGGGGTGTCGCTACATCCCCTGGACGGCGTCTATTCGGTTATCAATGAACAGCCTGTACATGGGGCGCGTATTCCCTCTGTTCTTCCCCGCTCCCAGGTGATTGAGCGGCGTGAAAAATCTTGTGGTGGGTTAGTTACCTAGCCCCCTTGTGGTGCTACCAGGTGAGGTTTTGGTTCATGCGCTGGTAGGCGGTGTCCATGAGTGGGCGGTCGGCGGTGGTGTAGTGGTAGTGTCCGTGGCGTCGTTTGGGTAGGTGCCCGTGGGTTTGGGTGTATTCCTCTAGTAGGTGCCTGGCGAAGTTTTGCCGTAGGTGTTGGGCGGTGGTTTTGGGTAGGCCGAGGCTGGTGAGGTAGTTGGTGATGGTGAGGGTGGCCCTGGGTGGTTGGTGGTGTGTGGGGTCGGGGTTGATTTGTTCGAGGATCATCCAGGCGCGGGCTTGGATTTGGAGTTCGTCGATGTAGGCTGCGGCGAGGTCGAGGGTGTGGAGTTTTTGTTGGAGGATTTTTTGGCGGGTGATTTCTGGGTGGTCTGTGGGTTCTAGTGGGGTGGACGTGGGTGGTTGGTTTTTGTGGTTGAAGTAGTTGTTGAGGGCTTGGGTGGCTTCGCGTTGGTAGGCGATGAGGGTGGGGCGGGCTTCGGGTTTGACTTTGTTTTCGGAGAGGGTGGCGAGCCACATGGGTACGGCGTCTTTGTGGAGGGCTGTCATTTCGCGGGTTTTCCCGTCCGCAGCAACTACCGGGATTTTCCTGGTAGTTGCCCATGACCTGGCCTTTAGCTTCTCTATCTGGCTCCAGGAGTCGATTCCGAGGGCGTCGCACATAGGCTTCAGAGCAATAAACTCATCCTCCAAAACCTGCATGCCGGGGGTATTGGAAACCTGAATCAGGTCCATGATTACTTCCTTTCAAAAATGCGGGGTGGCTGGTTAGGCAATCAAGCCGGTTCTTTGCGGTGGGGGTTGGTGTGCGCCTCGCGCAGGCCAGCGGCAATGAGGCTTGCCCGGGCTCCGTCCTGTCGCCCGTCGGCGTACCCTTCGTCCCAGCCAGCTGCCTGACCGGCCATGTAGGCATTCACGATGTGGGTCGATACGTCCTGCGCCTGCTTACGGGTGATGGTTTTGCCGGTGACGTTCAAGGCCTTGAATAGGGCGAGCATGAGCGGTTCTAAGGTTGTGACGGTTTCCTGCTCGCTGGGGGAGAGGCTGGTTGTATCCACAGCTTTCCTTTCAAAGTATTCAGAACTGGATAATTGAAGCTAAAAAATTAACTTGCAAGGCTGGTGAGTGCATAACCTCGAGCAAGGTCATCTGCTCCGACATTGAGCCAATGCGCAACAACGAAAAGGTCGTTGGTGTTGAGCTGCGAGAGGCCTCGGCGAATCATGCTGGCCTGAGTGGGGGTTACTTTGAGTAGTTCCGCCAAATCCTTGTTGCGCTTGCCCTGGTCGAACATCAGCTTGTCGATGGAATCTGCAACCTTCTGGACGGTTGTCATCGCTTCCTCCTTTCTTGGTGATGACTCAACAATATATCCATTACTGGATATTTGTCAAACATACTTGAGAAAAATATTCTGAACGCGATAAAGTTGGAGCATGGCAAGTAAGAAATCTACTGAACCCAGCGAATTTTCGAAGCTAGTAAATGAAGAGCTGAGAGTCCTCATGACTCGGCACGGACTTAGTCAGACAGAACTCGTTAAGAAGTCTGGCGTCAGTCAACCAGTCATCTCTCGAACCATCTATAACAACGCTTCCGTATTGAATACCAATCAGCTGGAAGCGCTAGCTCTAGCAATGGGGGAGGATCCCTCTGAGGTTCTCCGTCGCGCGGAACTTGTGTTGGCTCGCAGAGCTGCTGTCTCACGTCCTTACCCAAACCTCCAACACGGCTACGCCCTCGCCGCCTCACCAGACCGCGGCCCCACCGCCGACGCCAACGAAGAAGACTACCTCTAAACCCCACCCCCAGAACCACACACCCCAGAAAGGAGGGCACCCCACCATGTACGACCCCTACCAACACGCACACGAACTCGGCATCACCATCATCCACACCAACCCCGGCCCCGGACTCAACGGCCTCTACACCGGAAAACACAACGGGGCGCCCACCATCCACCTCCGCCCAGGACTCACCACCCGCGAAGAACGCTCAGTCCTCGCCCACGAACTCGTCCACGCCGAACACGACGACCAACCCACCACAGACCACGCCTGGAGCGCCAGAAGAGAACGCCGCTGCGACCGCATAGCCGCCCAACGCCTCATCAACAGAGACCACCTCATCCAACTCGCAGCCACCTACCCCGACAAAGGAGTCTGGGCCATCGAACTCGGCGTCACCGGCTACCTCCTCGACACCTACCTCACCACCTGGCCCATCACCCTCACCTACACCAAACACGCAGCATAAACACACCAGGACACCGAAAACAAAAGGCACCCAACACGCAACAAAGAACACCCAACCAGTAAAAC
>NZ_JBLKPV010000002.1:0-329584 GCF_049068285.1 Rothia nasimurium
GGCTGGTAGCTCCTTCCAAGGAGCTACCAGCCACTCAATCATCAAAAGCTACAAGCTAGACGTTGAAGCGGAACTCCACCACGTCGCCGTCCTGCATGACGTAATCCTTGCCTTCCATGCGGACCTTGCCGCGGGCCTTTGCCTCGGCCATAGAACCGGCGTCGTCCAGGTCGGAGAAGGAGACAACCTCAGCCTTAATGAAGCCACGCTCAAAATCGGTGTGGATCACACCGGCTGCCTGGGGGGCGGTGTCGCCCTTGGTAATGGTCCAGGCGCGGGTTTCCTTGGGGCCTGCGGTCAGGTAGGTCTGCAAGCCCAGGGTGGAGAAGCCAACACGGGCCAGCTTATCCAGGCCGGACTCGTCCTGGCCACTCATTTCCAGCATTTCCCGGGCCTCTTCTTCAGAGAGCTCAACCATGTCAGCCTCAAGCTTGGCGTCCAGGAAGACGGCCTCAGCGGGGGCAACCATGGCGCGCAGTTCAGCCTGCTTTTCCTCAGAGGCAAGGACGCCCTCGTCCGAGTTAAAGACGTAGATGAAGGGCTTGGAGGTGAGCAGGTTCAGCTCCTTGAGCAAGGCCATGTCGATCTTTGCTTCTTCGTACTTGGAGATCAGGGTGTCGCCCTGTTCCAGCACGGCCTGGGCCTTCTTGTATTCCTCAAGCTGGGCAGGGTCGCCCTTCTTGATCTTGACGGCCTTTTCCAGGCGGGGAATAGCGTTTTCCAGGGTCTGCAGGTCAGCCAGCACCAGTTCGGTGTTGATGGTTTCCATATCGCTGGCGGGGTCGACTTTGCCGTCGACGTGGATGACGTCGGGGTCGTCGAAGGCGCGGACGACCTGGGCGATCGCGTGAGCCTCGCGGATGTTTGCGAGGAACTGGTTACCCAGGCCTTCACCCTCAGAGGCACCACGGACGATACCGGCGATATCCACGAAGGAGACGGTCGCGGGCAGGATGCGCTCGGAGCCGTAGATTTCGGCCAGGCGGGCCAGGCGCTCGTCAGGTAGGTTGACGACGCCCACGTTGGGTTCGATGGTTGCGAAGGGGTAGTTCGCTGCCAGGATGTTGTTTTTGGTCAGTGCGTTAAAAAGGGTCGACTTGCCGACGTTGGGCAGACCCACAATTCCAATAGTTAAAGCCACGGTTTCTAGTTTACAGGGGTGAGTCAAGCGGGCGCGGGAGCCTTAGGCATGAGCTGTAAGCGGTGCGGACGCCCGCCACCGGCGGGTAGGTCTGGCAGCTCCCCCTCGCCCACTTCTTGTTATCCAGGACACATCACATTAAGCTGGTCAGCATGACAGGAGCCCAGTTTTCAACTCAAGACATCATCATCCGCCCGATTAATATCGACTCCGATGCCGATATGGAGCAGCTCAATGCCCTGGATTCTGCCTGCGATGAAAAGCTCTACGGCTTCCCGTCCACCACAACCGTTGAAGAGCGGCGAGCTATTCTTGCTCCCTCCAGTTACTATGAAAACCACCGTTGGGTGGCAGAGGCTTAGGGGAAGATTCTCGGTATTGTGCTGGTATCACTCCCCCTCAAAGAGAACCTGAATGGCCTGAACTTCCATCTCGCCGTCCATCCCAAGGCCGAAGGGCGGGGCCTGGAAGAGGCACTTACCCACCATGCCCTAGCCGAGGCTATCGAACCCAGCGGACGCACCCACATCACCTATTACGGCTACCTCATGCAGGATCACAACAAGGACGACCCCGCCCTGCCCATCAACAGGGTTGCGGCCCTTCTGGGCTTGGAACCTAAGAATTCTGCTATCACGAGAATCGCTCCCCTACCGCTTCCCGCAGACCTTGTGCAGGAGGCTGGGCACAAGACAATAACCGATCCCGCCTACACCTTCGAGGTTTGGGAACATAAAATTCCCGAACAACACCTAGAGTCAGCCGCAGCTGCTTACCACCAGCTAGAGGTAGATGAACCCACTGGAGAAGCCCGCCGGGAGGCTTCAAACTTCACCCCTGAGCGTCTGCGCGAGATAGAGGAGAAAACCCATGCATCAGGAGAAGAACTGATGTATGCGGCAGCCCTACACCAAGGAAAGATTGCAGCGATAACGGCTTTGACCTATCCCACCGATACACGCAATGCCTCAGCCTGGCAGGAATCCACCGTGGTCATGCCAGAGCACCGCGGCCTTGGCCTCTCGCGCACCCTCAAGGTTCTGAGCCATACCCGACTGCCGGCGTCCGCACCCCACATTCGGCAAATTATTACCATGAACTCGGCCGTCAACCCGGCCATGATTAGGGTTAATGAGGAGCTGGGCTACCGGCCCGTCTGGGAAGAAATCTGCTATCAGAACTAGTGGCTAGCCCCGCCCAGGTTGAGCACTAGCACCCCGGCAACAATCAGGGAAATACCCACTACCTTCACTAGGGTGATGGGCTCCCCCAGGAAGACCGCACCGATAGCGACGATGGCAGCGGTGCCCAGCCCCGACCAGAGGGCATAGGCCACCCCCACCGGAATGTCCCTCACCGCCAGGGCCAGCATGAAAAAGGCAAAACCATAACCTGCCAGGCAGCCGAGGGTAAACCAGAGGCGGGTAAACCCTTCGGTGTACTTCAAAAGGCTCGTGGCAAGAAGCTCAGAACCGATGGCAAGGGCAAGAAAAAGGTAGGGCATGCAACCAGTCTAGGGCACTTCAGCCAGCACCAGATGAGGCACTTGGAAAGGGTAGCTTGAGTATTTCCCCACCCCAGTAAAAGAACCCCGGGTATGACCCACGGGTGACGGCCTCTCCGGTTACCTGTGGGCTGGGTAAAGTAGGGGGTATGGCTACTTCAACGGTTCTTCTTGCTGTCCTGCTCGCCCTGATTCTGGGGGCGCTCGCAGGCTATCTTTGGGGACGGGCGGGCAGCGGCTCTGTTGATTCCCTCAAGGAAAAGAATTCCCGCCTGACTGCCGACCTCGCAGCAGCCCAACGAGCCGAAGCCCTGCTGAGCGAGCGCGTCCGGGAGCTGACAGTCAAAGCGGAAGAAGATGAAGACGTCCTGCTGGCCCTGGCTCCCCTCAAAGCCCAGCTGGCCACAATGGAAAAATCCGTTCGCACCATGGAAACCCAGCGGGCCCAACAGTACGGGGGCCTGGCGGAGGCTCTTGCAGAGACTAACCGCACCGGGGCCCAGTTGCGGGAGGCTACCGGCGCTCTGGCCGGGGCCCTGCGTTCCTCATCAGCCCGGGGAACCTGGGGAGAAGCCCAACTCCGCCGAATCGTTGAAGCAGCCGGTATGACCCGCCACATCGACTACACTGAACAAACCACAGCCCAGGCTACTGCCGCCAATGGAACAGACCGGGTGATCCGTCCCGATATGGTGATCAACCTGCCCGGTGAAAAAACCATTATCTGTGACGCTAAAGCGCCCCTGGCTGCTTACCTGACAGCCCAGGAAGCTGACACCCCTCAGAAACAAAAGTCCTTCCTGACCCAGCACGCCCGGGCCCTTAGAACCCATATCGACGCCCTGGCTAGTAAAAACTATTGGTCCGGCTTCCATACCTCCCCCGAACTCGTCCTCTGCTTTATCCCCTCCGAGTCGGCCCTCTCTGCAGCCCTCACCGCAGATCCGACCCTCCTGGACTACGCCGCGGCGAAGAATATTGCCCTTGTCTCCCCAACCTCCCTTCTGGCTGCCCTCAAAGCGATTTCTTTCTCCTGGCGTCAGGACGCTTTGACCGACAACGCCCGGGAGCTCTTTACCTTAGCGACCCAGCTTTATGACAGGCTGGGTACCGCAGGAACCCACCTCAACGGCATGGGCCGGGCTCTGACCCGCGCCATTGACTCCTACAACGGCCTGGTTGGCTCCCTCGAAACCCGCGTCTTTGTGACCGCCCGCAAAATGAGGTCCCTCTCTGGCCAGACAGGCCCGGCAGATCAGCTCATCCCTACTCCCGTCGATTCCACGGTCAAGCCCCTCACCGCCCCTGAATTTACCCAGGGAGATCTTCTCACTGAAGAAGACCTAGACTGGACCCGGTAAAGCACAACCCCGGCACCTCATTCAAGAAAGAGGTGCCGGGGTCTGAACTTTTTAGGTGGGCTAGGCTAGCCTGCGTTACCGGGTCGGCTTTGCTCCACACTTCCTAAATTTGCCCAATCGTGGGCAAATTTTTAACGGAAGAGGACTTCGTCGCGAAGCCAACCCGGTCGCTTCGCGATTTTACCGGGTCGGCTTCGCTCCTCGTCCTCCAAGACGCATAGCAGGCTCGCCTGAATCGTTCTTCAGGGCCGCGCGAAGCTCCTTGGGCAGGGAAAAGAGGATGTCTTCCTTAGCAGTCTCAAACTTTTCAACATCAACGTAACCGTAGTCGGCCAGCAGACGCAGAACGTCCTGCACCAGAACCTCGGGCACCGAAGCGCCGGAGGTTAGCCCCACGGTGGTGACGCCCTCAAACCAGGCTTCATCAACCTCATTGGCGTAATCCACCAGGTAGGCCTGCTTGGCCCCGTATTCCAGGGCAACTTCCTTCAGGCGCACCGAGTTAGATGAATTGGTAGAGCCAACAACGATCACCAGATCAGCCTGGGGAGCAATCTCCTTAATAGCGCCCTGGCGGTTAGAGGTTGCGTAGCAGATATCGTCGGACGGCGGGTCCTGCAGGGTCGGGAAACGCTCCCGCAGGCGGGCAACGGTTTCAAGAGTCTCATCGACAGACAGGGTGGTCTGAGAAATCCACACGACCTTCTCGGGGTCGCGGACGGTTACCTTATCTACCTCATCGGGTGAGTTCACAATCTGGATGTGGTCGGGGGCTTCACCAGCGGTTCCCTCAACCTCTTCATGGCCTTCATGACCAATGAGCAGAATATCGTAATCCTGCTTGGCAAAACGTACTGCCTCACGGTGCACCTTGGAGACCAGGGGGCAGGTGGCGTCAATAGTGTTGAGCTGCCGATCCTCAGCTGAAGAAACCACAGCTGGTGACACGCCGTGGGCTGAGAACACCGTGACCGAGCCTTCGGGAACTTCCTCGACCTCGTCCACAAAAATTGCCCCCTGGGCTTCCAGGGTTTCAACGACGTGGCGGTTATGTACGATTTGCTTCCGGACGTAGACGGGCGCACCGTAGTGCTCTAGGGCCTTCTCAACGGCGATTACGGCCCGGTCAACGCCAGCACAGTAACCTCGGGGGGCTGCGAGGAGCACTTTCTTCTGACCGGTCGGGGCGGCCGCTTCAACCTCTTCACGGGAGCGGCGCACGCGCGGCACGGTGGGCAGGCCAAGTTCAATGGTCTTTTCAGCTGTAGACATAGTCTCCATCTTACGGGTTTCTAGCGGGTCCGTGCAGTGGCGAGTCTCGCAGAAATCTTCAGGACGGCCGCCAAGACCGCCAGCAGGGCTGCCAGGGCAGCGGCTACCAAAAGGCTCAGGGCAACAGTGGTGTGGAAGTCAGCAAAGGATCCTGCAATCGTTTCAGAAAGCTTTTGGAGGAAGGTAAGTGCCGCTCCTCCTACCGGCAGGTCAAGGCCCGTGGTCAGGGAGAAGCCGGTGGCCAGGAGGCTGGCCAGCCAGCTGAGGCCTGCACCTATCAAGAAGACAACCGCCAGGTAACCGAAGCGGCTGCCAGGCCATAAAAGAACCCCGGCGAGCGCCGCTGCTGCGCTGAGAACGAAGAGGAGCGGCCAGAGGTCTGAGATGAAAATCAGGGTATTGGCTAGAGAATTGAGGGGCCAGATGCTCTGGCCGGTATCGAGGACGAGGGTGCGGCCAGGTAGCCCAGAGGTGTCGATAGGGACTCCGGTTGAGGTAGCTACGCTGGTGGCTGCTGCATCGTAGATGGCGCTCAAGTCCAAGATTGCAGGCCTGCTCTCTCCGCTGAAGTTATAGGCGTGGGTATCTGTGATGACCTGGTTCCAGAGCTGGGGGTAGGCCTCTGAGTTAATGGTTGCGCCGGTTGCCGTATCGACAAAATTTTTGGTTTGGTCATAGAGCCAGTTCTGCACTCCCCCGTACCAGGTGGTTGAGTTGCCGTCTCCCAGGTAGGTGGAGATGGCCGGGGAGGCCATGATGTCGTCGGTCACGGCTGTAGCCAGGGTTTGCTGGAATTCTGGGTCGCTTGCGATGCCTGAGGTGAGGGCGGTGAAACCGGCTGTGTCTGTAATGGTGTGGGCTGACCAGTAGGCAGCTGCCCCGGTCAGGCCGGTGGCAAGAGCCAGGAGGGCACAGAGGACGCCGAAAAAGCGGCGGGCCAGGCTGAAGGCCGGACGGCGCCGCCCCCTTGCCAGGGCAGGGCTAGCGGCTGGTGTAGACGGTGCCCCATGGCCAGGCAGGACTGGATAGGCAGAGGCTTGACTGTAGGGAGCCGTAGGCTCTTGGCTCAGGGGCTGGTGGGTAGAAGAACCCGTTGGTGGTTGGCTGGCGCCAGGATGAGGAGGTAAGGAGTTGGCGGACTGGTGCCGCCGCTGGACCTCGGGATTGGTCCAGTTGCCATCGAAGTCTTTGAAATCGGTAGGAGGAGTGCCCATGATGCCCTATCCTAAACCTTTTGGCTGTGGATTAGCTTTCTGGTTCTTGAGAGATAACCAGTGGTCCGTTGAAGGCAGGTCGATGGCTAGGTAGCCGGTGCTCTTATCTGTGCTAGCCGCCTGACCTGAGATGCGGGGCGGGTGCGTCCTGCCCCTCATTTTTCTGTTTTTCTTGGTGGTATTTGCCCCTGAGCTTCTTAAAATGTCAGGCAGCGGTGGTAATAGTGGGGTATGAACAGTTTTGGTGAGCAGTCCCTTTCCCTAGCCCAGGCCCAAGAGCAGGCAGCCCAAGCGGCTGCTGCCCCTGCCCAGCCCCTGGCTGAGCGGGCTGGCCAGACCACTGCTGATAACCCTTGGCCCCTGCACCTCTTATCCAACAAGATGCACGAATACATTGCCCGGTGCGTCCCCACCTGGGTTGAGGGTCAGATTATTGAGCTCAACCATCGGGGCCGGGTCTCCTACCTGACCCTTCGCGATATCGAGCAGGAAGTCTCAGTATCGGTCACGGTCTGGGGCTCCGAAATGGCTAAGGTCCAGGGCCAGCTGGAGCGGGGCTCCCGGGTTGTCCTCCAGCTCAAACCTGATTTCTGGGTCAAGACCGGACGCCTGTCCATGCAGGGTTCCCATATCAAGCCTGTCGGTGTGGGCTCCATGTTGGAGCTGATTGAGAAGCTCCGGGGCAAGCTTTCGGCCGAAGGGCTCTTTGACGGTGCCCGTAAGAAGCCCCTGCCGCTCCTCCCCCGCCGGGTCGGCCTCATTACCGGCCGAGATTCCGATGCCATGAAGGACGTCATCCGCAACGCCTCCCTCCGCTGGCCCGCCGTAGATTTTGAGGTCCGCGAGGTCGCTGTTCAGGGCGTTAATGCGGTTGCCCAGGTGACCGCCGCCCTAGCAGAGCTTGATGCCCGCCCCGATATCGACGTCATTGTCATAGCCCGTGGCGGTGGCTCCTTTGAAGACCTCCTGCCCTTCTCCGAAGAAGCCATGGTCCGGGCAGTTGCCGCAGCCCAGACCCCGGTCGTCTCCGCTATCGGCCATGAGGCTGACTCCCCGCTGATGGACCACGCAGCGGATCTGCGGGCCTCCACCCCCACCGACGCAGGGAAAAGGATAGTGCCTGACGTCCGCGAAGAACAAGAACTCTTCCGGGGGGCTCGATACCAGCTCGCCCGGGCTATCGAACAGATGCTTGCCCGCGAAAAGCAGGGCCTTGCCCAGGTACGCTCCCGTCCGGCCCTAGCCAACCCGGCTTCAACCCTCTTGGCCCGGGCCGAAGACCTTGACAGGCTCCGCACCCGCGGGCTCAAGGCAGCTACCCACCGGGTTGCCCGCGACCGCGATCTTATCGGCCAGCTCCGGGCCCGAGTTACCGCCCTCTCCCCCCAACAAACCCTCAACCGGGGCTATGCCGTCCTGCAAACCAACGACGGCCACCTGGTCCGAGACGCCACAGGCCTTGCCCCGGGTTCCGCCATTACCGTCAGGGCTGCAAAGGGCTCCCTGGAAGCAAGCGTCACCGCCGTCCACCCTGATAACCACTAAGTATTAGCTACAGACAAGAAAGAAGAAACCCATGAGCAACCCCATCGAATTCAAGACCGAACTCAACGCTCTTCCTGTCGACCAGCTCACCTACGAGCAGGCCCGGGAAGAACTGCTGCAGGTCGTTAGCCGAATGGAGTCAGGGGCAGGAACCCTTGAAGAATCCATTGCCCTTTGGGAACGCGGTGAAGCCCTTGCCAACCGGTGTGAAGCCTGGCTAGACGGGGCAAGCGCCAAACTAGATGCAGCCCGCCAAGAAGCCCAGGGCTAAATAAGCAGCCCCGCACCACCAAAGGGTAAGTGCGGGGCTAACCTGGCTTTCAAGCAGGGTCATGATTAGTTTTGCTTGTAATCGCTCAAGAAATTGCCCAAACGTTCCAGGGCATCTGCGAGGACGTGGATATCGGGCAAGAAGACCAGGCGGAAGTGGTCAGGAGCCCCCCAGTTAAAGGCTGAACCGTGGCTCAGCAGAATCTTCTGCTCCCGCAACAGGTCAAGCATGAACTTCTCATCGCTGGTGATATTGAACTTATCAACATCGATCTTGGGGAAGAGGTAAAGGGCGCCCTGGGCCTGCTGGACGGTGATTCCGTCCATCTCGCTGAGCATCTTGTAAGACAGGTCGCGCTGTTCCTTCAGACGGCCGCCGGGCAGAATCAGATCGTTGATGGACTGGTAGCCACCAAGAGCCGTCTGGATAGCGTGCTGGGCCGGAACATTGGCGCACAGGCGCATATTAGCCAGCAGGTTAATGCCCTCAATGAAGGGGGCTGCAGCCAGCTTCGGGCCAGAAATCGCAACCCAGCCGGCCCGGTAACCGCAGACCCGGTAGGCCTTCGAGAGGCCAGAGAAGGTCAGACAGAGGACGTCATCGCCGGTGAGAGAGGCAACGTGGGTCATGACGTTGCCATCGTAGAGAATCTTCTCGTAGATTTCATCGGCAAAGATAATCAGCTCGTGCTCGCGGGCAAGGTCTACGATCTGCTGCAGAACCTGGGGTGAATAGACAGCACCGGTGGGGTTATTGGGGTTAATCACCACAATGCCGCGGGTGTTCGGGGTGATCTTGGATTTGATGTCCTCGATATCGGGGTTCCAGCCATCTGCTTCGTCACAGGTGTAGTGAACCGGCTTGCCGCCTGCCAGCTGGGTTGACGCCGTCCAGAGGGGGTAGTCGGGGCTGGGCACCAGGATTTCATCGCCGTTATCGAGCAGGGCCTGGAGGGTCATGGGAATCAGCTCAGAGACGCCGTTACCCAGGTAGACATCATCAGTGGTGATGTTCATGATGCCCTCGTTCTGGTAGTACTGAACGATGGCGGTCCTAGCTGAGTAGAGTCCCCGGGAATCTGAGTAGCCCTGGGTTTCGGGGAGGTGCTCGATGATGTCCATCATGATGGTTTCGGGCGCCTCAAAGCCGAAGGGGGCGGGGTTGCCGATATTGAGCTTGAGGATACGGTGGCCGCGGGCCTCCATCCGCTGGGCTTCTTCGAGGATAGGGCCGCGGATGTCGTAGAGGACGTTTTGGAGTTTCTTTGATTGCTTGAATGCCATGAGATTCAGATTACCCTTTCAGGGCTGTCAACCAGAAATGTGCGGCCTCTGTTTCAGTAAGCGGATGGTCACCGCTGGTGAGGGTGTTCAGTCGGGCCAGGTGGTCAGAGGTCAGGGAGGCTGAGACACCATTGATGATGTCGATGGCCTCTTGGGGTAGTTCGTCGCTTCTGACGATGGGCACAATGTTTTGGGCCAGCTGGGTGCGTTCGGGGTCGTCGAGAAGAATGAGGTTGTGGACGCTGATAGCTGGGTTTGCGGTGTAGACGTAGGCCAGATCAGTTTGCCCGGTGATGAGCTGATGGATTTGGTCGGCCCGGTCATCGAAAGTGTTAATGGCACCTGGGGTGCAGGAATAGTCGGCTTGGAGAGAAGCTGCTCCGCTGGGGTTCTCCTGGTAGGTTTCGGGGGCAACCAGGGTGAGGTTTCGGCAGGTTTCTCCGAGATCCTCCATGTCACTGATGCTGTGGCGGGTAGCTGTAGCCCGGGTCATCACGTAACCGTAGCGGTTGGTGGCCGATGAGGCGTCAAGGAGGCTAGCTCCAGCCGGCAGGGTTCCTTCTAGGGCCTTGTAGATATCTGAGGGGCTCAGCCCCCGTACATTGACTTGCTCACCATTGGGGCCCTTAGCGCCGTTGTCGGTGAGGTACAGGAGCAAATCGCCGGTAAGGTCAGGGGTTAGGTGGGTGACTCCGGCCATCGGGAGGGGCTGACCTGTAGCCTGGGGGCTTGCACTTTCTTGGGGCGTACCCAGGTCAAGGCCCATGCTGGTAAAGAGGGATTCGCGGTTTGGTTCCGTTTCGACCACTTCTACCCGGTACCCTGCAGCTTGGAGGGCAGCCTGGTAGATGTAGGCGGCGTGGCGGGTTTCTGGGGTCAGGCCGGTACCGACGGTGAGAGTAGCCTGGGTCGGGCCGCTTGAGGGTGAGGACGCCCCTACCCCACCGGTCGCCGAAAGGCTGGGGGTTGAGGGGGCGGCAGCGTCCTGGGCGGAAGAACCGCAGGCGCTCAGGGCAAGCAGGGGCAGAAGGAGTAGGCAAGTCATCCGGGTGGCAGACTGCCGCCCAGTGCCAGCTAGGTGGGGGCGGGGCCGTCCTGAAAAAATCATGCGGATTCCTGCCGGTAGGAGCGGGCCATGTCGCTGGCGTCGTCAAAGCCTAGTAAGCGGGCCGCTTCATCAAGGGCTGAGTAGTAGGGGTGCTGATCGAGTTCAGCAAGAGGGATCCAGGCGGCCATATCGCTGGACCCTCCCACCTCATGGGTTAGCTCCCCGCCGGTGACGTGCCCGCGGTAGATGGTGCGGAAGGCACAGAAGGGCCGGTCGGTGCCGTCCTGGTCGAAGTAGGCGGTATGAACTCCAAGCAGGCCATCGAGTTCGATGGTATAGCCGGTCTCTTCCAAGACTTCGCGCACGGCCGTCTCAGCTGGTTGCTCGCCGGGATCCATACCGCCGCCGGGTAGGGTCCAGCCCGGTTCATAGCCGGGGATGGTGGGCACCCAGCGGGATAAGAGTATCTTGCCGTCCTCAATCACCACAGCGTAAGCAGCCGGGCGGGTATCCATCACCAGGGGCATTGGGGCAACCTTCCGTCACAAACAATCGTCATCATTTCAGTCTACGGCTTTGGCGGCTATGCTCAGCTAAACCCGCTAACCTCGTGAGTATGAGTTTTCTGAACGCCACCACAACGACCCCCCTTGAAGAAAGCGCTGAGGTTGCAGGCACCGTCCTGACCCGCCTGGCTAGTCTCGATTTCTGGCTCGGGGCACCGGCGAGGATTGCCATCATTATTGTTCTGGGCATTATCCTTCAGATGCTGGTGCGCCTGGTGATTCGTAAGGTTACCGATTCGATTGCCCGCGGTACTAAAAACCGGGTTCTTGCAACCGATGAGAAGCCCGGGGCTATCAGCCGTTGGCGGGCCGATGCCTCCCTAGCTTCAGCGAGGCAGACCCAGCGGGCCCAAACTGTCGGGTCGGTGCTGCGGTCCGTTTCGTCCATCGTGATTTGGACGGTCATGATTGTCATGATTATTGCCGAAATGGGCTTTAACATTGCCCCGGTGATTGCTTCAGCCGGTGTCGTCGGCGTGGCCCTGTCCTTTGGTGCCCAGTCCCTGGTGAAGGACTTCCTGGCGGGCATCTTTATCGTTGCCGAAGACCAGCTTGGCATCGGGGACTGGGTCAATCTGGGTGAAGCTGAAGGTGAAGTCGAAGCTGTTGGCCTCCGCACCACCCAGGTGCGAGATAGTGCAGGCACCCTCTGGCATGTTCGCAACGGGGAGATCCTGCGGGTGGGCAATTCTTCCCAGGGCTGGGCCCGCACTATCATCGATCTCCCTATCCCCTACACCGCCGATATCGACGAGATGGGCCAGTTCCTCCTGGAGTCAATGCAGCAGGCTGTAACCCTGCCCGGTATTGCAGAGAATATCTCGGGTGAGCCCCAGTACCTGGGTGTTCAGTCGGTGACCGGTGAACAAGTGATCTTGCGCCTGACCGTCAAGACGGCCCCCTCGGAGCAGTTTATGGTGGGCCGTAAGCTCCGGGAGCAGCTGAAGAAGGCTATGGACGAACGGGGCCTGCGTATTCCCCTGGCCAACCAGTCTGTTGTCTACGGGGAAAAATCAACCGATTCCCAGGCCTAGCGCTTCTTCCTCTTCTGGGCCTGGTACTGGCGCAGGTTCCCGTTCTTCTGGGCATTGCGGCGCTTGCGGTCTTCAGCTTCCCACTTCTTGTTGGCCGCAGCCCGCTTGCGCTTAGCTTCTTCCTTAGCCCGGCGCTGCTTGTCGAGGGCCACCTCGCGGGTATCAGACCCGCGGTTGGAGGCTGCCGTCCGGCCCCGGGTAATGCCGACAAAATCTTGAATAATCTGTTCGCGCTCATCACTTCGGCCGGGGTTGCGCGGCCAAACCAGGAGCACCGGGTATTCTTTCAGCCCTTCTACCGGCCGATAGGTCAGATCCTTGCGGTGGTAAAAACGGGCCACTGACATTGGCACTACGAGTAGGCCAATTCCGGCCGCCACGAGTTCAACAGCGTCGCCCCGGTGACGCATTTCGGGCAGGGGCCGGGGATTTTCTTCCCGGTAGGACGCTGAAACCTCAGCCCAGGCGGGCACCTCGGCAGGGTCTTGGAGCAGGAACTCTTCAGCTAAATCAGCTACCGGGACAGTCTCTAGGACGGTGAGCAGGTGGTCTTTAGGTAGCACCACCACCGGAGTCTCCCGGTAGAGTTCAATGGCGTGGTAGCGCTTACGGTCAAGGGCAGCTGCCTCGTCCTCACCTCGCAGAAGGACCATGTCGGCAAAAGCGTCCAGGGCTGAGAGCCCCTGGCCCTCAGCCAGGGCAACCTCGGTGAGCGGGGCCAGGGCTGAGTAGCGTTCGCGCCAGCGGTTGAACCATTTGCCGGGCATGACACCGGGAACGTAACCGACACACAGGCCGGGAACCTGGCCGACGCTTTCGTAGCGGTCAGTGTGGTCATCAATGAGCAGGTGGGGGTGGGCGAGTATTGCCTCGCTGAGAGAGGTCATGGGCGGTTCCCTTTCGAGATTCGAGGCATGGAGCGGCGGGCGTCCTTCCATTTGAGGACGGCGATGATGGTGATGAGCAGGAGGATGAGGGGGACGGCAACGGCCGGGTTTTCGAGCCAGAGCCAGATGACGGACATACCGATGGTGGCGTAGATGGTGCCCCACATGAGGGTTCCGATGAGCATGGCTGGAATCCAACGGATCAGGGGCATTCGGGTAAAGCCGGTAGTGATGATGACTGCGGTTTGGAAACCGATCGTGAGGAAGCAGAGGGGGACGGCCAGCACTCCCCAGCGGTTGATGAAGAGTTGGGCCCGCTGGTAGAGGGGGTGGTCCATGAGTTTCCGTATAGTGGCAAGCCGACTGCCTCCGGTGGCGGCGAGGTAGCCGAGGCTGTAGATGATGCTGGTACGCACAATTCCCACTATCCACATAAAGCCGATAGCGGCAGACCAGTGTAATCCTTCAAGCCATTCTCTCACTCCCCCAGTCTAGCGGTTCTGGCGGAGCCAGGACGTTTCCGTCCGACCGGGAGGGGCAGAGCAGACCCTTCTCCCAGTGGTGACTTGGGGAAACACCCTTTTAGTTAGGTTAGCCTATTTTCATAGATAGCTTTGCCAAAATTTTTTTGCTCAAAACACTAGCCAAACCCTCCAGAATTAGGATATATTTTTATTACCTAATAGCCGCACGGCCCTGTGGGAGGGCTGGCTATTTCGGTGCTGTCGAAGACTTTTCTTCCTGTGTGTGATGTAAAGTCCCCTGGCCACCTCCTCGGTGACCAGGGGACTTTTCTTATCTGGGCGCTTCAAAGGTTGGGGCCTAGGATCTACAAGCGGATTGTGGGGCAACCAATTGCTAATCACAACCCAGTAACCCACCACAGGCACCGAGGTTGGCCCATCAGCGGAAGCCAGCCCACTTCTACTTCAGCTGCATATCCTTGAGGGTTTCAAGCTGGCAGGTGATACTTGCTCCAAGCGTTATCCTTACGACTTCCGCCTTGAGGTCGCTACGGCCCAGGAGATAGCCGAGGGTCAGCTGGTCTACCGCACCCTGGTGGCCCAGCAGCCAGGCTGCCAGAGTGTTCTGGTCGGTTAGTTTTCCCTGCTGGCTTTGAATCTTCTTAGCCAAGTTCAGAAGCTCTTGCTGCCCCGAGGTGAGCTGGCCGCCTGCAGCCTTGATTGCGCTCAAACAGTAGCGGGCTGCCTTAGCCAGCTTGCGGACGTCGTGAACCTGCTCGTCGAGGTGGGCTGAAGCCGCCCGCCCCTGGGGGTCTTGCGGGTAGGTAGCAGCAAGAGGGGCCGCAGTCTTCACCAGGTGCTTGCGTAACCGCTTGGAGACCTTGTTGATGTAGTTATCCGGATTCAGGGGCAGGTCACAGTAGGCAGTGACATCGGTGGCTAGCTGAATGAGGCCAGCCTGCAGGTCCAAACGGGCAGGGGAGGTGATGTAGGTTCGAGCGTTTTTCAGGTAGGTGGCATCTTCGGCCTCTAGAACCTGCTTCAGGGTCTGGGATTGGAGGGCAACGGTTGCTGGGCTACTCTCCACTGTCTCTGTGACAAGCTCTGCAATGAGCTCCCCGTTCCGGTGGGGTTCTAACTGGCGGGCATAGGTCTTGAGTCCCTTGGCCAGCTGTTTGAGGCTGGTCTTAGCCTCAGCCTCTTGGGCGTAGGGCTGAGCCATATACTTGATGACGCTGCGGAGCTGACGGGCAGCTACCCGCCCCTGGTGGGTTGAGTCTGGCGCTCCTGCCCGAATCAAGAGGTCAGCCTGGGCAAGCTTCACCGTCAAATCCCGCACAATCCCGGCAAGCAGGTGGGCCGATGGCAAAATGACCTTATCATCTGCGGGTGCAGGGAACAGGCCACCCGGCACCTGAGCAGCAGCACCCAGTTGTTGGGCCCGGCGGGCTTCAAATTCAGCATCGGCCCCCAGGGCACGGGCTATCTTAGCTGTAGAGGTTGAGGCAGAAGCCCCTGCTGCCAGCAGGGTAGCCTCCACGGCTGCAAAAACTCGGGCTGCCCCGTCCGGATCTTCTAAACCTCCATCTAAAAGTTCAACCTCCCACTCGTGCCAGGTGCGTTCAACACCTGTGGAGAAATCGGTGGCAGCAACCGAATCATCACAAATCTCAGCAATGGCCGCCCCGGCCTCAGACCTCACAACAGTCCTGACCCTGCGGGTGAGCAGGGAAACGGCAGGGACAGCCTGCTCTTCCAGGAGCACCGGGGCAAGGAAGTCAGCCACAGCAGCAGGAATCTTGTCGCCTTCCTCTAGCTCAAAGGTGACCTCGTGGCGTCCTCCGGCTGCATCAAACTTGATGTGCCACCCCTGGTCGTAGCCACCGGTGCGGCGGCGCAGGGCAACCTGGTGACGGCCCAGGGCCTGGCTGGCCGTGTCATAGTAGGTGGCATCGAGATTTTCCACCACCGGATGATCAGCGGTGAAACCGTCAAAAGACCAGGTTAACTCTGGAGTGGCCTGGGTCAGATCCAGCATTTCAAACTTACGTTCAACTTCGAGGTGGTGGGCAACCATGCCTAGCCTTTCGGTGATCCTCTTTTTCCTCTTTAAGCCTATACGGCGCCCCGCCTACCGGTAGGCAGGCGGGGCGCCAAAAAGGTTCTAAGACATCTAGAGTTTTTACCCTCCAGAACTGCGGGGGTTAGGCTCGGCGGCGACGCAAAACTTCGTCAAGGTTCATGCCAGCTGCCTCAGCTAAGGTCTGGCTGGTGCTCTGCGGGGCCTGGACGGTCTCGACCGGCTCGACCACCTTGCGCTGGGCGACGGGGGCGTCCAGGTAGGTGGGGCGGGGCACCTCGGTGACGGTCCAACGGGTGTCAGGTAGGGCCTCGTCCATGCGGAGCCGGGTGGGTTCTGCTGACTTTTCTTCGGCCTTAGATTCAGCCGGAGCTTGGATCCGTACGGGCTGATGTTGGGTGCGGGCCTTGCGCAGGGCCTTGGCTGCGTGGCTGACAGGCAGGGTTGCCTGGGCCCGGGCAGGAAGCGTCGGGGTTGCCCGTCGGGGCTTCTCCTCGCCGGGGGCAATCTCAGCCCGAGAAGCCTGAGTCTTCTCCTGGAGGGTGGGACGCTCAGGGCGGTGGAGCTTCTTGCTCTGTTCTACCTTCATAGCCGTGCTGGCCCGACGCCGGTCCCGATCGCGCAGGGCCAAAACCCGAAGGGCAACCAGGCAGCCCAGGGCTAACAGCAGGAAAAGCACCGGGGTTACGAAGGTCAAGGCTGTGAATGCAGCAACCAGGGCGGTCACCCCAGAAACAAGCAGAAAGAGGGCACCGGCCCCAAAAATTGCCATACGGCCCCATCTCAGGCGCAGGGCCGGACGAGCTTCGGTAGCGTCAGCGGTAGAAGCGGAGCCAGATCCACCAAATCCACCGGCAACCGCTACCGGCGAATCAGCGTCCGCATAGGCCATGAGGGCAACCTGCTCATCGGAGTCTGTAGGTACCAGGATGTCATCGCAGGCCTTTTCAGCACCAAAGGCGTAGGCTACGCGGGACTTGGATTGCCGATTGATCATCATGAGACCCACTAATACAAGAGCAAGCAGAATGACGCCTGACGTTCCCAGAACACTCATCGGGGTGGGCCTCCTTCAAGTCAAATCAATGATGTACCGGTCAATTCTACCCCAGCAACCCGGCCCCCTCCCCCAGTTTTCAGGCGGAGGACAATAAACGAAGGCCTCTCGTTCACAGTATGAACAAGAGGCCTTCAAGGTAAGGTTCAGGTTTATGAACCGGCAGCTTCTTTAGATCTCAGCTGCGAATTCCTTAATCCAGGTACGCAGCTCAGGGCCGAGATCCTCGCGCTCTGCTGCAAGGATGACGTTAGCCTTCAGGTAGGAGAGCTTATCACCGGTATCGAAGCGGCGGCCCTTGAATACAACGCCGTAGACACCCTCGCCCTCACCAGTACCCTGAGCCAGGGTCTGCAGGGCATCGGTCAGCTGGATCTCGTCACCGCGGCCGGGTGCGGTGTTTTCCAGCACCTCAAAAACCTTGGGAGACAGCACATAGCGGCCGATGACTGCCAGGTTGGAGGGGGCGTCCTCCTTGGCGGGCTTTTCCACCAGGCCGGTGACCTTGTAGAAGCCCTCTTCACCTTCTACAGCCTCAATAGCTGCACAACCGTAGGCTGAAATCTGGTCTTCGGGAACCTCCATGAGGGCCACTACTGAGCCGCCGGTCTTCTGCTGAACAGCAACCATCTCTGAGAGCAGGTCCTCTGATTCATCGATCAGGTCATCGCCAAGCAGAACCGCAAAGGGCTCGTTACCAACGTGGACCTTGCCACGCAGAACAGCGTGGCCCAGCCCCTTGGGGTCGCCCTGGCGGACATAGTGGATTTCACCGAGTTCGTTGGAATCTTCAACGCTCTTGAGCAGGGCGTCCTTACCCTGGTCTGCAAGCTGCTGTTCCAGGCCGGGAACGCGATCGAAGTGATCTTCAAGGGCCCGCTTGTTACGGCCGGTAATCATGAGTACGTCATTGAGCCCAGCGCGAATGGCTTCTTCGACAACGTACTGAATGGCAGGACGGTCTACAACAGGCAGCATTTCCTTCGGGGTTGCCTTGGTTGCAGGAAGGAAGCGGGTGCCAAGACCAGCGGCAGGGATGACTGCCTTGGTGACGGTGAGTGATTTATTTTCGGTCATAGGCATAAGAATACCTGTAATCACAGGGGGTTTCTGATCTCAGGCGGTAAATTAGACGGTGATTTGTGTTTGATACCACGGGGAGAAAAGGAAATGACCCTATCTGTGACAGATTCTAAGGCTTTTGCCAGGTCTTATCTCCGGCGGCGCCGCCGGGATGTAGGGATTTCTGCTGACCTGAGGGCAGCATTTACTGGCCAGTGTGAGCAGCTGTGGGCCCGGCTTGAACCGGTTTCGACAATTGCAGCTTTTCTGCCCCTGCCCACTGAACCCCCTATCCTCGACGGTCTTACCCGGGCGGTGGCTGCTGGCCACCGGGTCCTTGTTCCCGTTGTTGAACCGGGCCGCACCCTCACCTGGGTGGGCTGGGAGCCGGGGGCGGCGACCGTCCGTAATTCTCTGGGTATTGCTGAGCCGGACGGCCAGCGCCAGGGGCCTGAGGCCTTTGTGGGGGCAGACCTGCGTTTAGTTCCGGCCCTTGCCTTCGATTTGGCAGGACGCCGTCTGGGCCAGGGAGGTGGGTATTAT
Organism: Rothia nasimurium; assembly: GCF_049068285.1. Lineage (GTDB taxonomy): Bacteria > Actinomycetota > Actinomycetes > Actinomycetales > Micrococcaceae > Rothia > Rothia nasimurium_I. The sequence continues at coordinate 18,333 of NZ_JBLKPV010000002.1, forward strand.
GACCGGCTTTTTGAGCAGCTGGGGGAACTGGCTATGAGCCCCACAACGGTTGGTGTGGTCTTTGAGCGGGAGGTTGTGGATGCAGTCCCGACAGATCCCTGGGACGCTACCCTTGGCTGGGTGCTGACCGAACTGGGCCTGCGCCAGCTGGGAGTAAGATAGAGGGCAGATATGCCCCGCCCGGCACTGAGCCCGGGCTGATATTCAAGGAGTTGACGTGCCCGTTTACGTTTACCAGTGCAAGAATTGCGACCATGTCTTTGAGCAGCACCAGTCCTTTAGCGATGCGGCCCTCACCACCTGCCCCGAGTGCAAGCAAGATACCCTGCGGAAGAAGTTTGGCCAGGTCGGAGTGGTCTTTAAGGGATCTGGCTTCTACGCCAACGACAAGGGCAAGTAGGCCCTGACCCCAAGCTGAAAGGCTCCCCAACCGGGGAGCCTTTCCTGTTTTAAACTGTTCCTCCGTAGTGGGGAGGAAGCTGTTCTTTAAGCCATGTATCCCTATCGTCTGCCTCTGGGCTCTGCCGGGTGTAACTTTCGGCAGGTGTCAGCCCGGCAAGGGTGGGTTCAGGCCCGGTGAAGGCTGAACCGCCTGTGGCCCTGCGGTTGCCCCGGCGTTTTTTGGGAGTGGGCTGGTAGCCACTACTGACCGTCTTGAGCTGATCTTTCTGGGATTCGCTCATGATTCTGGGCTTTCTGTTATTCCCAGGTAGCTGGCGATACGGTTGACTACCGTTTCAGGCTGGGAGAAGACTTCGATGGTCCAGGCGGTCATGGAGTTCCAGCCGGTGCGGGAGAGTAGTTCCGGCACCAGGCGGGAGCGTTCCCGAACGGACAGGGAAGCGTAGGCGTCGGTTCCGTCGGAGATGACAGCCAAAGGGACGCGGGTGGGCGTGGGCTGGTCAATATCGTGGAGCATTTTGCGGGCGCGGGGGCTAGCGAGGGCACCTGCAACCAGGGATTCGGCCTCACTGGTTGCCACCAGGGAGAAAATCTCACGGGGGGATTCGTGCAGGGTCAGGGGCAGGGCCGCAACCCGGCGTTGGAGGTCCCCCAGGAGCCAATCGCCCATGTCAATGGCGTCCAGGTGGTCGTTGGTGAGGAATTCATTGACCGGCAGCTGGTCAGTAATGGGGCGGGTGAGTTCCCTCTGGGCCTTTTCTTCCTGGTCCTTCCGGTAGGCAAGAAGCAGGCGATAGATGTCGAAGGCCCCGTGTTCTAGGCGTTGGGGGTCCAGGTCTTCGGGGGTGACGCAGGTGACCAGGCGGGTGAGGTGGCGGGCCCGGGTCATGGCCAGGGCGAAGTTTTGGCGGCCGCCCCGCTCGGAGAAGTGGCCAAAGTGGTGGGCTGCTCCCTGGGTGGTTTTTCCGGCACCGAGGGAGAAGATAATGACGTCCCGTTCCATGTCCACGGCACGGGTGACATCTACGACGCGGAAGGGTTCGTTTCCGGCTGCAAAGAAGGGGGCAAACTGGGGGTAGCGGTTGACCAGCTGACGCACAGCTTCTGCGATGCGCTGGGCGTGGCGGGCGCTGGTGGTGATAACTGCTAGAGTCTGCTTGGGGGTCCGGTAGGCGTGTTCAATGACCATTTCGGCAACGCGCTGCACTTCAGGGCTGGGTGAGTCCAGGCTGGCATTGTCTGAGACTCTGCCGGTGACGTCGACGTATTCGACTGTCAGGGCTTCGGCCCCTTCGGTGTATTCTTCGCCCCAGGGGTAGCTGGTGAGGGCTCCGGAATAGAAGTGGTCGTTGAGGTAGGTAAAGAGGGTGGGATCAACAGCCCGGTTGACGGTGGCCAGGGACCGGCCGGGAAGCACCTTGGCCAGGGCCTCAAAGGTTGAGACTAGTTTGTTGCTGTTGGGGACGGGGGTGCCGTTGGCTAGGGCTGAGACCATGAAGGGGGCCGGGAAGCCGCTGTGGGGGTCGCCCAGGGCGATGACCTGTTCGGCCCGGATGAGGGCCGGGAGGTTAGCTGCCAGCGGGGTTGATTCCGCGTCCAGCAAGATGGCTGCGTCAAAACGCATGTCGGTGGGGACTTTGCCGGAGAGGGAGAAGGGGCTGGCGATCCAGAGGGGCAGGAGGGTGCTGGCCATGACGGGGGCCTTCTGCAGGACCTGGCCCAGGTTGAAGTCGTGGCTTTTGAGCTGGCTTCGCAGGTAGTTGGCTTGGTCTTCGTACTGGCCGATCCGGTTGCGCCAGCAATCGGCGACGGCTGCGTGGAGACGGGCGGGGGCAGCGGCAAGGTGGCTGTAGTCTGCCCGGCGGAAACGGGTTTCCAGGGAGCGCAGGCGGTCGCCGTCCAAGATCTCAATTTCGTGGGAGGCCAGCATCATTTCGAGGGCTGTCTGCCACCAGGCCAGTTCGAGTTCAGCGGCGACCCCCTCGGCACTGATTTGCCGGTCGTAGAGATCTTCAAGCAGGGCGCCAAGGCCTGCGGTGGTGAGCTCCCGGGTCAATCCAACCCGTTCGGGCAGGCTGTGGAGAAGAACCTCGTCGTCGATGAGGGCCTGCAAGCGGGCAGAGAGCTCAGGCAGCGGGGTGTGGGTGAAACGGGTTCCAGCAGGTGAGTCTTCCAGAACAATGGCCAGCCCCATGAACTCACCGACGAGGCGGCTGTGGGCTGAGCGGAGTTCAGCCAGGTTGTCGGGAATAGCAGGGGTACGGCCGTCGGCGGCCCAGGCCAGCCATTCTTCCCGCTGGCCCTGCACGATGAAGAGGCTTTCGTGCAGATCGTTGATGGAGACACCGGGAATGATGTATTCCTTAGCTGCCCGCCGCAGGCGGGAGCGTTGGATGCTGGACATTTCAATGCCGTGGTCCCGGCGCCAGGCCCCTGAGGCGGTGGCGGCGATGAGGTCGGTGACGGGCCGGTCGAAAATGTCCTGGTTGAAGCGGGTGAGGGTGTCGGCCAGGCGTTCAAGCAGGTCGATTTGGTTGCCCCAGTCGGTGATGCTGGTGCCCGGTTCCATGCCGGTGGAGTGAGCCATAGCCTGCATTTTGCTGGTCAAATCTGCCAGGGACGAGGCGAGATTTTTCACCAGGGTATGGGCGGCCTGGGTTTCGTCGGCGTTCAGGAGTTTAGCCCGGTGCCAGGCTGAGGCCCGGGTGGAGGGACGGAAGCCGCCCAGTTCTGCCAGGCGCTGGAGTTTGCGGACGGTCTCAGCGCGGTTGACCTGCTCGTCCATGGTGGTCTTGCTCAAGCGCACCTGGGTTGCCGGGGGCGGGGTCTGGGCGGTGAGGGCAGCTAGGGTTTGGAGGGCCTCGTAGACGGAGCAACCCCAGCGGGATTCGGTAAAACGCAGGGAGTCGGTGTGGGCTTTGAGGGCGCCTCGGGTTTCGATGAGCTCGCGGTGAATATCAGTGACGTTAGGGGCCGGGGCCTGTTCGTCGCGCACAATCGCGTTGATAAATTCGGTGCGGTATTCTTCGGAGCTTTTGTCGGCCAGCAGGTTGAAGGTCAGATCGGTGAGCTGGTGGCGTTCCAGCAGGGCAGTGAAGTCGGCTAAGGTAGAGCGCTTCTCCCCCACCACTAGTACGGATTTACCCTGGTGGATCAGGGCAGCTGCCAGGTTGGCAGCGGTTCCCAACTGGTCGGTTCCGGGGGCTGTGGTGACGGTGAGGGAGTGGCCCAGGTGGGCCAGGTCAACGATGTCCTGGCCGGCTGCGTCGGTATCGACCAGCAGCATGTCCTCATCGGGGTTGCGTTCATCCAGGGGGGCCCGGCCGTTGTGGATGGGGGCTACAAAGGGCTTTTCCAGGGGGTTGAGTTTGAGCTGGGCGATATCGCGGACGAGCTCGGTGTGGGCAGTTGCCGGCAGCTCCCCAGTGCTTTCCTTCAGGTCGGCGAAGGTGGAGATCAGGTAGGTGGAGTGGATAGTCATTCCCGGAACAGTGCCGGTGGTGGCCCGCATCCGCTCAATGACCGGCTCCGGGTCTAGCTTCCGCATGGAGTTAGCCAGCTGGGCAACGTCCATGCTGCCCAGGTCGATGCCGTATTCCTTCTTGATCTGCCGCACCATAGCCGGGTTCAGCTGGGCCGGGCCGGTCAGCTGGACCTCAAAGTCGTCGCTGGTGGGGTGCGGGGTGATGGCCAGGGGGGCCATGAGGATGGGGGCGATAAAGCGCTTCTCGCTGACCATGCCGTCCTCGCGCACGTCGCGGGAGAGCCAGGAGGCTGTGCCTGCCACGAAGTAGCCAGCGTCCAGCCCGTGCCCGGTAGCCAGCTCAAAAATTTTGGTTCTTAGGGCGCGGGCAGCCACCATGCCGGCCTCCAGCTTGGCCTTATCCCGCAGGATCGTGGACAGGCGGGTCTTACGGCCCATGAACATCTGGGCAACGCCGGAGGAATTTGCGTCGGTGAGGTCAATGTGGACGTAATCGACCTGGTTGAAGTCCAGCATCGCGTCGGGGCCGGTGTAGATTTCCATGTGCGCGGCCCAGGCTTCGAGGCCTGCGGTGATCTGGGCGGCGGCTGCGTCGTCCGGTTCTGGGGTGTTAGTCGGTGCGGACGCGGACGGCCCTGCCCAGGGGGTCGGATCGGTCTGGGCGGTTGAGGGGTCAGGAGTTACCTGGTCGTTCACGAAAATCTACCTTCGGCTGGGACGCGCTTTTACTGCCTCAACTATCTTAAGCGATATACAGGTTAAAGTTTGCGACGAGGGTGAGGAGGGAAAGGAAGCCCAGCAGGGCCATTCCCCCCACCATGACCCACTTCAGGCGAGGGGCAAAGGGCTCACCGCCTGCCTCCCAAATGGAGCGGGTGAAGAAGTAGGCCAACAGGAAACCCGGCAGGTTACCGGTCAGAAGCTGCTGGATGACAGCGAAGATACCAAAATTACGTTCGGTCAGCTCGTTCTCGCTTTCAGCAGCCCTCAGTAGCCCGGCCATAATCAGGGAAATGCAGCTCACCAGAAAAGCCAGGGCCACGGTAGGGGTCTGCAGCATCTCTTGGAAGGTTACCCCGGTTCCCTTCGACACACTGAACTGGTAGAAGAAGAAAATGAGGGGGCTGATGATCCAGTACCAGAACAGGAAGGTACGGAGCTTATCGGTGTCACGCAGGGCGTAGAGAATTGCGTTCATGCTTACTTTTCTTCTGAGGAATTAATGAATTCAATGTACTGGCGGACCAGATAATCCAGCAGGACAGACAGGGATACAAAGGAGTGGTAGGGCTCCCGGTGCGGTGGCAGGCTGGTGGGGGTGGCCTCATAGTGCAGGGAATAATCTGCAGCAGCTGACAGGGTATTGACCCCCAATGCGGTAATCGCAATCATGGGCACCTTGCGGGCAGCGAGGGCCCGAATGGCGGGAAGGGCTGATTCTGTCTCTCCCGAGAGGGAGGCAACGATCACCAAATCGTCCGGCCTCATAACAGATACGCTTCCCTTGAACTCACTGGAAGCAGGTATCACATGGGTGAACTTGCCGCAGGCCAGCATGGATTTGGCAAATTCCTGGATTGCGTTGCGCTGGGCAAAACCCGTCCCGTACAGGTAAATAGTTTTCGCTGAAGAGATTTTCTGCAGAATCGGCTCAAAGTCCGTATTCATGAGCCCCTCATAGGTTTTGAGGATGTCCTGCCGCCCGCTTTCGAGAAAATCAAAAGCCGGGGCGGTGCCGTCCGCCAGGGAATTCTTCACAAAGAACTTCAGCTCTGCAAAGCCACTAAAACCAAGTTTCTTGGTCAGGCGAATAATGCTGGACGTTGAGGTGAACGTCTTGTGCGCCAGGGCGCTAATGGTGGAGTCGGCGATGAACTTCTCATTGTTGAGCATGAAAGCGAGGATTTCGCGTTCGGTATCACTGAGGCGGTTCTGATGCGCGTTGACGATTTCCTGTAAGTCCACAAGGGCTCCTGAGATGTTCACGTTCACTGCAGTATCTAACAGTATAGGTGGTTTTCTCAGGAGCCCTTGGAGTTAGGTTGTGATGCTCAAGGCAGGTGGTGAAGGTTATTTACCGTCGTTCACCATGGTTTCGAACTTGTCACGAACCTGGGGAACGTCCATGCCGACGATGACCTGCAGGGCCTTGCCCTTGTTGACCAGGCCGAGAGCGCCAGCTGACTTGAACTGGGCTTCAGTGCCGACCAGTTCGGGATCAGCAACAGATACACGCAGGCGGGTGGCGCAGTTGTTCACTTCGGTGACGTTAGCCGGGCCGCCGAGCAGGGCCAGGAAGTCGGTTGCCCGCTGGCTGTAGGGGTCGGATGCTACAGCGGTTGCTGCACCAGCAGTTGCGCCAGCGGCAGCTGAACCTTCAGCGCCCAGGGTGCCATTCTTCTTGGCTTCCTTGTATTCAGCCTTGGTGTAGAGCTTGGTTTCGCCACCGTCAGCTTCACGACCGGGGGTGTTGAAGTTGAACTTGAGGATCAGGAAGCGGAAGACCACGAAGTAGATCAGGGTGAAGACCAGACCAATGGCGATCTGGGTCAGGACCATACCTGAGTGGTTGGGCCACATGGGGATCCAGTTCTGGAAGAGGAAGTCAATCAGACCGCCGCCCATGTTACCGACAACGCCGAAGCCGTACATGGTTGCTGACATGGTAGCTGCCAGGACTGCGTGAACAGCGAAGAGCGGGGGTGCCAGGAAGAGGAAGGTGAATTCCAGGGGCTCGGTGATACCGATCAGAATTGCGGTGAGGCAGACGGGGATCAGCAGGGCCAGGGTTTCCTTGCGCTTCTCGGGACGGGCAGTGGTGTAGAAGGCTGCTGCGATACCGAGGGGGCCGAAGACCTTGGAGTTACCGTGCAGGGCGAAGCCGCCGCCGGGGAAGAGATCCTTGACGGGGGTGGTTGATGCTGCGAAGGTTTCGAGGTTGGCAACCCAGTACTTGGTGATACCGTCCGGAACAACGGCGGGACCGAAGACGAAGGGGGTGTAGATGAAGTGGTGCAGACCGGTGGGGATGAGGATGCGCTCAAGGAAGGTGTAGAGCCATACGCCAAAGACACCGGAAGAGATGAAGAAGCCCTGCATGCTGCCGATGCCGTGCTGGACGGTGGGCCAGATGGCGACGAAGGCCAGGGCGACGGGCATCATGAGGAAGAAGCCCAGGCCGTAGACGAACTGGGTGCCCTGGAAGATACCGAGGAAGTCGGGCAGCTTGGTGTCGAAGTAGCGGTTGTGCAGCCAGACGACAATAGCGGAGATGATAATGGCACCGAAGATACCGGTGTCCAGGGTCTTGATACCGGCAATCATCTTCAGACCGGTACCTGCTGCGCCTTCAGAAAGGTCGACGCTGAAATCGACGCCAAACTTGTCGCCCCAGATGCTGAGGATAGTACCGACGAAGTAGTTGAAGGTCAGGTAGATCATGCCGGCTTCAAGGACGGCACGGGCCTGGGCGGTCTTAGCCAAAGCAATGGGCAGACCCAGGACAAAGAGGAGTTCCATCTGGTTAAAGACGGTCCAGGCACCTGATTCCCAGACAGACCAGAAGTTGTACCAGCCGGTGCCCTCAGCCGCAATGGGGCCCAGGAGCTGCTCGTTCTTGCAGATGATAGCGATACCAACGGCAAGACCGGCGAAAGCAAAGATGAGGACGGGCGCCAGCATGGCGGAGCCGAACCTCTGAATCTTCTCCATCATCGGTAGAAACCTTTCGTGATTGGGTGCCCCTGGCTCACGGGTGTGAGGTGTGTTAGGGCTTGTGCACCCGTGTGATTACTAGGCTTATCTAACCATTCTTTTGCCCCCAAGGAGGGTGATTTTGGCGACTTTGGCATTAATGCCGGGAACCGGCACAAAGTTGCGAAAGCTGGCAAGAGTTCCCCCGGATTTCAGGGCTTAGAAAAGGGGCAGACAGGAGGTCAGTCCCTAGGATAAAGGGTGACTTGACACCATTGTTGCTACAGGAGGAGGGATCTGCTGCCATGAAACTTTTAACGCTGAATACCCACAGTTGGCTTGAGGTCCACCAAATTTCAAAAATCTATGAGCTGGCCCGTTTTATTTCCCAGGAGGGTATCGATGTTGTTGCCCTGCAGGAGGTCAACCAGTTCATCCACTCCCCGGCTTTAGAGTCCCCTACTGGGTATCTGGGCGGGGCAGATCGGGCGGTGCGGGCTGACAATTTTGCCCACCTGCTCAACAGGTTCCTCGCAGACTTGGGAACCCCCTACTACTGGGGGTGGGCGGTGGCCCACCGCGGTTTTGAGCGTTATGACGAGGGAGTGGCCGTCCTCACCCGCAACCGGCCCCAGAGCGTCCAGGCCCTTGACCTTTCCCCCAACTACACCTACGAGGACGTCCCCCGCCGGGTTGCCCTGGCCGTGCAACTTGGCGAGGAAGCCCAGGGAGCCTGGGTAGTGAGCACCCACATGAGCTGGTGGCAGTGGGAGGGCACCCCCCTCTTTGAGGCCGAGTTCAACCAGCTTGACCGGCAGATACGGGAGCTCGCCCAGGGGGCCCCCGTCATTCTGGCAGGAGATTTCAATAATGCAGCTGGAATAGAGGGGGAAGGCTACGACCTTATGGCCTCATCCGGCTGGCAGGATACCTACCTTGCAGCTAAAGAACGCAGCGGGGAGACCACCGTCCACAAGGCCATCCACGGCTGGGACACCCTGACCCAGGCCCTCCGCATTGACCTGGTCCTCACAGACCGGCCCCTGCCCGTCCTCACCCACTCTGTGGTCTTCCCCGACACCAGCGAAGAAGCAGTCTCAGACCACTCAGGCCTGTACCTGACCTTCGACCTTTAACCTCATTTCTCACTGACCCTCTGGAAGGAAGAAACAATGAGCAACCAGCCGTCAACCTCCCGTCCCACCGCCTGGTGGCAAGAACCCGTTGTCTACCAGATTTACCCCCGGTCTTTTAACGACTCCAACGGCGACGGTATCGGCGATCTGCCCGGTATCACCGAAAAAATCCCCTACCTGGCAAAGCTCGGGGTGGACGTCATCTGGCTCTCCCCCATTTATAAGTCCCCCAACGACGACAACGGCTACGACATCAGCGACTACCGCGACATCATGGACGAATTCGGCACCATGGCCGACTTCGATGAGCTGCTTGAAACCGCCCACGGTGCCGGTATCAAGATCATGATGGATCTGGTGGTCAACCACACCTCCGACGAGCACGACTGGTTTGTGCAGGCCAAGAGCAGCAAGGACAACCCCTACCGCGACTACTACATCTGGAAGGACCCGGCGGGCTACACCGAGGACGGTACCCCCATCCCGCCTAACAACTGGGTCGCCGCCTTCTCCCCCTCCGTCTGGGAATGGGAACCGGCCACCGAACAGTTCTACCTGCACCTCTTCTCCACCAAGCAGCCCGACCTCAACTGGGAAAACCCGGTCGTCCGCAACGAAGTCTACGACCTCATGCGCTTCTGGCTGGATAAGGGCGTCGACGGCTTCCGCATGGACGTCATCAACCTCATCTCCAAGGACCCGGCCTATCCCGATGACCCCCAGGTAGCAGCCGGTGGCGGCACCGACTCCATCACCATGGCAGCCAACGGCCCCCGCGTCCACGAATACCTCGCTGAGATGAACCGGGAAGTGCTCTCCCACTACCCCGTCATCACCGTGGGTGAAGCCCCCGGCGTCACCACCGCCGACGGCCTGCTCTACACCGGCTTTGACCGCGGCGAGCTGCAAACCCTCTTCCAGTTTGAGCACATGGGCGTGGACGCCAACCCCAACCCGGCCCTGGGCAAGTGGAACGATCAGCGTTTTGATCTGCGCGACCTCAAGCGGATCCTCACCAAGTGGCAGGTAGACCTAGCCGGTAAGGGCTGGAACGCCAACTACTGGAACAACCACGACCAGCCCCGCGCTGTCTCCCGCTTCGGCAACGATTCACCCGAGTACCGGGTTCTCTCCGCCAAAATGCTGGGCACGATGCTACACGGTATGGCAGGTACCCCCTACATCTACCAGGGCGAAGAGCTAGGCATGACCAACGTCTTCTTCACCGACCTGGCCGACTACAACGACCTGGAAATCCACGACCACTACGCCAAGCTGGTCGGCTCCGGTGTGGTCGATCACGACACCATGCTTCGCTACATCTCAGCCTCCGGCCGCGACAACGCCCGCACCCCCATGCAATGGACGGCCGGTGAGCAGGCTGGCTTCACCAGCGGCACCCCCTGGCTGAAGCTCAACCCCCGCTACACCGAGATCAACGCCGAGGCAGCCCTAGCCGATGAGAACTCGGTCTTCTACCACTACCGCGACCTCATCAGCCTGCGCCATGCCCACCCCATCATGGTCAACGGTGTTTATGAGCTGATTGATTCAGCAGAAGTCCCCGCCACCGAAGACGGCCAGGTCTACGCCTACCTGCGCCAGGGCACCGGCCCCACCATTGGTAAAACCCTGCTGGTGGTTGCCAACTTCACCGAGGACGTCCTGACCCGCACTTTCACCGAACCGGCAGGCGAGCGCACTCTAATCAGCAGCAACTACGCCGACGACCAGGGCGCAACCCTGCGCCCCTACGAGGCAAAGATTTACCTCTACCAGCAGTAACCAACCCGAAAGGGTGTAGTGACGTCGGGAGGAAGGACAGGCGCCGCGCCGACAACCGCTCTCGCTGGCTCGCAGAGCTCGCAAGCGATTCACCGCCAGCCCCGATCCACGTCGGCTGCCGGCGCCGCCCTCCCCTCCCTCCCCGGGCCCCACAGAAGGGCACCGGGGCTAGGAACTTTTTTCACTCAATCAGAAAAGGACACATGAGCATGGCAAATAATTCAGGAAAGACCTGGTGGAAGGAAGCGGTCGTCTACCAGATTTGGCCGCGCAGCTTCAACGACTCCAACGGCGACGGTATCGGCGATATCCCCGGTATCACCGAGCGCCTGCCCTACCTGGCAGACCTGGGAATCAACGTCATCTGGCTCTCCCCCGTTTTCGCCTCCCCCAACGACGACATGGGCTACGACATCTCCGACTACCGGGCCATTATGCCCGAGTTCGGCACCATGGACGACTTCGATACCATGCTCGAAACCGCCCACTCCCTCGGCATCAAGATCCTGATGGACCTGGTGGTCAATCACTCCTCCGATGAGCACGAGTGGTTCGAAAAGTCCCGGGCCTCCCGCGATAACGGCTACCGCGACTACTACATCTGGCGGGATTCTTCGGGCGTCGATGAGGACGGTAAGCCCCTACCCCCCAACAACTGGGGCAGCGAATTCGGAGGCCCGGCCTGGGAATACGATGAGACCACCGACCAGTGGTACCTGCACATGTTCTCCCGCAAGCAGCCCGACCTCAACTGGGAGAACCCCAAGGTCCGTCAGGAAATCTTTGACCTGGTCACCTTCTGGCTGGATAAGGGGGTCGACGGCTTCCGCCTGGACGCTATCAACATCATCTCCAAGCCTGAGGGTCTGCCCGATGACCCCAGCGTCGACCCCGAGAAGCATTCCTCCTCTATCCCCTTCGTGATCGCCAACGGCACCAAGGTGCACGAGTGGATGCACGAGCTCAACATGGAAACCTTCGACAAGTACGACTGCATGACCGTGGGCGAAATGAGCGCCACCGGGCCGGATGAAGCTGTACGGTTCTCAGGCTTCACCACCGATGAGCTGCACATGATCTTCCACTTTGAGCACATGGGTCTGGACTCTGACCCAGCTACTGGTATGGGCAAGTGGTCTTACAAGCCCGTGCAGCTGACGGAGATGAAGGAAATCTTGAACACCTGGCAGACCGAGCTGGACGGCAAGGCCTGGGGTTCGCTCTACTGGAACAACCACGACCAGCCCCGCGTTATCTCCCGCTTTGGTAACGATTCACCCGAGTACCGAGAGCTCTCCGGCAAGATGCTGGCCACCGTGCTGCACGGTATGCAGGGCACCCCCTACATCTACCAGGGCGAAGAGTTCGGCATGACCAACGTGCAGTTCGAATCGATCGAGGACTACAAGGACCTGGATTCGATTAACTTCTACACCGATATGGTTACCGAGCACGACCGCATGAGTTCGGATGAGGCCATGGCCCTGATCTACGCCAAGGGGCGCGACAATGCCCGTACCCCGGTGCAGTGGAGCGCGGACGCCGGTGCCGGCTTTACGAGCGGCACCCCCTGGATTGGGCTGAATGAGAACTACACCGAGATCAACGCGGCTGAGGCTGTGGACCGTGAAGATTCCCTGTGGCACTACTACCGCCAGCTGGTAGCCCTGCGCCGCGGCGAGCTCAAGGACCTGCTGGTCTACGCTTCCTTTGTACCCTTGGACCCCGAAGATTCTGAGGTCTACGCTTATGAGCGCCACGGGGAGGGCGAGAAGCTGCTGGTCGTCGCCAACTTTACGGACGGCGTCCTAACCCGCTCCTACCAGGTGCTGGAGGGTGCGGACGCCCAGGTGGTGCTGGCTAACTACGCGGACGCCGCCGAGCAGGCTGCTGGCTCTGAGCTGACCCTGCGCCCCTACGAGGCCCGGATCTACCGCGTCACCTCCTAGCCCTAGGTACCATCTAAATCGGAAAAACCCACGAACTAGGTGGGTTTTTCCGAGTTAGATGGTCTTTTCTTTTCACCGGTGCGTGATACGCTGTGAACGCTCAATCACTTTAGAGAAAGGCCTCTCATGGCTATCCAGTTCAACCCCTACTTCACCTTCGCCGGCAACGCCCGCGAAGCCATCGAATTCTACGCTGAGGTTTTCGGCGGCGAACTCCAGCTGGCAACCTTCAAGGACTTCCAGGCCCCCGTCGCCCCCGAACACGAAAACCTGGTCATGCACGCCGAACTCATCACCGAGCACGGCTTCAACCTGCGCGTCTCTGACGGCGCGGCCCTCTCAGAAGCCCCTGCCCAGGCCACCACCAACATGGAAGCCTCCCTCATCGGCCCCACCGAGGACGTCGACACCGCCCGCCCCTGGTTCGACAAGCTCTCCGACGGCGCAACCAACATCCAGCCGCTGACCGCAGCCCCCTGGGGTGCAACATTCGGCTCCCTCACCGACAAGTACGGCATCGCCTGGATGTTCAACTTCGGCGGCTAAAACCTAGCCCTACGCGCAGAACAGCCCCCGTCCGCTCCCTGTGTGGGAATAAGGACGGGGGCTGTGCCGTTACTCTTCTGTCCAATAAAGAAGACAAGAGATAAGTTGAACCAATGACCCAATCAAATACCAATTCATCAGCACGCCGGATTCTTCAGGTTGTCACCAACGTCAGCGCATACGAGTCAGACCCTAGCCACCCCACCGGCCTATGGCTTTCCGAACTCACACATTCCTACGATGCATTCGAGCAAGCTGGCTTCGAGCAGGTCATTGTAAGCCCCCAGGGCGGGAAGTCTCCCCTTGAGCCCCGCTCCCTCAAATTCCCCAACCTGGACGCTTCAGCCAAGGCATGGCTCAAGGATCCTGATCGTATGAAACTGCTAGAGGAAACCAAAAGCCCCGAGCAGATTAACGCAGCAGACTTTGACGCCATATTCTTCACAGGCGGTCACGCCGTCATGTACGACTTCCCATCAAGCGAAGGCTTGCAAGAACTTACCCGAGAAATCTACGAACACGGGGGCGTCGTTGCCTCAGTCTGCCACGGCTACTGCGGCTTGCTAGAAACCAAGCTATCTGACGGTTCGGTGCTTATCGCCGGAAAAAATATCACCGGCTTCTCCTGGCGTGAAGAAGTCCTTGCCGGAGTAGCAAAGCTCGTACCCTACAACGTTGAGCAACAGGTCAAGGATCTCGGTGCCCACTACTCAAAGGGACTCATCCCCTTCATCCCCTACGCTACAGTCGATGGGCGCCTCGTCACCGGGCAAAACCCTGCCTCAGCCAAAGTCACAGCTAAAAAAACAGTAGAACTCCTACGCAGCCTAGGCAACACTACGCGCCCCGCTTAGTAGCAGGGCTCACCCGACAGCCCCCGTCCGCTCCCTGTGTGGGAATAAGGACGGGGGCTGTTCAGTTATACGAGGCCCCCAAGCGGCAGCCGCACTAAGACAACCAGCCACTCGCAAGTTCTTCTCTTCTTCGCCATGTCTCTTAACTAAAATTTAGATATTAATTTTATCTCTTTTAACCTGGACAAATCGCTTTCAATATTTCCTGGAATATATGTTTCATACCAAGAATAAAAATGTTCAACACCTTTAATTAAACTTTCAATGAACTTATAAGGAGAAGCCAAGTACCTTTTATCACCAACAGTAATAACAAGACCTGATGCACTCATCTTTAAAGAGAAATTTTTAGATTGAAAACCCAACTCAACATTCCCCTCCCCATATTCAAGTACTTGATAAATAACTTTCAATATCTTTGACCAGGTATCATACAGTTCTACATTTTCGATATCAGAAAATAAGTTCTTCTTGCCAGATTCTATAGCTATCAGACCCTCCGCCATATGACTCGACGGTTGTTTCTGCGCTTTCCATGCAAGACTAGCTCCCAAAGGGTCTTCTCGTATTGATATTAACGACCCTACAGACTTCCCAGCGACAACACTCGTTACACAGGTGCAACTTTGCACTTGTGCCCAACTAATATCTGGAATCATAGATCACCTCGGAGAAAGCGGCGTCCGCACTGATTCAACCAGCTGCTCGCAGGCTCGCGGAATAAAAGAAAGGAGCGAGCAAGCTCGCCCCCTCCCAACCAGGCCCAGCAAGCGGCAGCCACGCTAAGTCAACTAAACCGCTCGCAGGCTCGCGGAATAACAAAACGAGGAGCTCACTACGTTCGCAAGCTCCTTGCCCGAGGCCCGCAAGCGACGGTCGCACTAAGACAACTAAACCGCTCGCAGGCTCGCGCAATAAAAGAAAGGAGCGAGCAAGCTCGCCCCCTCCCCCGAGGCCCGCAAGCGGCAGCCGCACTAAATCGTCCATGCCGCTCGCAGGCTCGCGGAATAACAAAAATTTTATTTTCCCCTGTTGGGGAAAATTTTTGTTATTCCCACTCAATCGTTCCCGGAGGCTTTGAAGTCACGTCCAGAACCACACGGTTCACCTCAGCAACCTCATTGGTAATCCGGTTAGAAATCTTCGCCAGCAGGTCATAAGGCAGGCGTGACCAGTCAGCAGTCATCGCATCCTCAGAAGAGACCGGGCGCAACACAATCGGGTGACCGTAAGTACGGCCGTCACCCTGCACGCCCACGGAGCGGACGTCCGCCAGCAACACCACGGGGCACTGCCAGATCTCCTCGTCCATGCCAGCGGCAGTCAGTTCCTCACGCACAATCAGGTCAGCAGCGCGCAGGATATCCAGGTTGTGCTTATTGACCTCACCAATCACGCGGATACCCAGGCCGGGGCCGGGGAAAGGCTGACGGGCAACAATCTTCTCAGGAACCCCCAGCTCACGGCCAATAGCGCGAACCTCGTCCTTAAAGAGGGTGCGCAGGGGCTCAACCAGCTCAAACTGCAGGTCATCAGGCAGACCGCCCACGTTGTGGTGGGACTTAATGTTGGCAGCGCCCTCGCCACCGCCAGATTCAACAACATCCGGGTAGAGGGTGCCCTGCACCAGGAACTTAATGTCGGTGCCCTCAGCGCCAGCCTCTTCAATCAGCTTGCGCTGGGCAGCTTCGAAGGAGCGGATGAACTCGCGGCCAATAGCCTTACGCTTAGCCTCAGGCTCAGTAATACCGGCCAGGGCGCCCAGGAAGCGCTCTGACTCATCAATGGTCACGACCTTAATACCCATGGTTGAAGCGTAGTCCTGCTCAACCTGCTCACGCTCGCCCTCGCGCAGCAAACCGTGGTCGATGAAGAAGCAGGTCAGCTGGTCGCCCACAGCCTTGTGAACCAGGGCCGCGGCAACAGATGAATCAACACCGCCAGAGAGGGCGCAGATGACCTGGTCATCGCCTACCTGCTCGCGGATCTTAGCAACCTGCTCTTCGATGATGTTGCCGGTAGACCAGGTCTTCTTCAGACCAGCTACGTTAAAGAGGAAGTTCTCCAGGGCCACCTGGCCGTAGTCGGAGTGCTTGACCTCGGGGTGCCACTGCACGCCACCGAACTTGCGCTTCTCGTCCACAAAAGCTGCAACCGCTGCACCGGGAGTCTGGGCCAGAACCTCAAAGCCCTCAGGGGCTACAGAGACGGAGTCGCCGTGGCTCATCCAGACGTTCTGGGTCTTGGGGGTACCGGTCAAGAAGGAAGAGTTCTCAGCACAAACTACAGCGTCGGTGGCCCCGTATTCGCGCAGACCGGTCTTAGCAACGGTACCGCCGAGGGTCTGGGCCATGACCTGGAAGCCGTAGCAGATACCAAAGACAGGCACGCCGGCTTCGAACATGGCGATATCGCCCTTGGGGGCGCCGTCCTCATAGACGGAGGAGGGTCCACCGGAGAGGATAATGGCGGCCGGGTTCTTAGCCAGCATCTTCTCGGTGGGCATGGTGTGGGGTACCAGCTCGGAGTAGACACCGGCTTCGCGGACGCGGCGGGCGATGAGCTGGGCGTACTGGGCACCATAGTCAACGACCAGGACGGGGCGCTCTTCGAGCTCCTCGACGGGGGTGTGAGTAGTCACAGGTTAATACCTTTTCTGTGGGTTGAGTTGCCTGGGAACGCCGGACGGAGGCGGGTGGGCCCGTCCGAGCCCCACGGGGCAAGTTCTGGGTAAATCCTTGGATTCTATTCTAGTTCAGGAGGCGCCGTTTAGTAGCGCTTGGTAGCCTGCGGGTTGGCGGCCAGCAGGGCCAGGGTTTCTGCGTAGATGCGGCGCTCCACGATGAAGGAGAGGAAGGGAACCACACCGCCCAGGGCCATCACAATCATCTGGGGCAGGGCCCAGCGCATCAGCAGCCAGAGGCGGAAGCAGGAGAGAAGGTAGACCACATAGAACCAGCCGTGGATAATCAGGATCCAGGTAGAGATGTTGAGTCCCCCGTGCAGGTTCTCGGTCTCAAGGTTAAGCCAGCCCAGGGCCACGGTTTGGCCGGTTTGGGCATCTACACCACCGGCGACCAGGTCGTAGCCGAAGATATAGCGGCTAATCATCTCAGCAACCAACAGCAGCAGGAAGGTACCTGAAATCCAGGCACACCACTTATAGAAGGTCAGGGCGCTGCGGATTTGGGATTCGGTGCCACCAAACTTCTTGCGGACGGTAAAGCCCCCCGGGCTGCTAGCCTGGGTGGCACCGCTAGCGAGGGTTACTTTTTTACCGTCGGTGCGTTCGGTGGGGCGGGGGGCTGGCTTCTCGCTCACTGGTGTTCTCTTCCTTGGGTTCGGGGTCTGGTTCTGGTCAGGGTGGGGACGGCCGGTTAGCGGCTTGGCTCTTGGCTTCCGGCGGCGGGGTTCACTTGGTCAAAGAAGTAGTAGGCGTCGTCGGCCGGGTCGTAGTAGTAGGGGCGGCCGGTGGCCTCGTCCACCCAGTATTGGCCTTCGTATTCGAAGTAATGGGTAGGATTGGTGTCCTTGTCAACACTATCTTTGAGCATCCGCCACCAGAAATAAAGGGCGAAACCTGCAAAGACTAGCCATTCGATTGCGTAGAAGATGTTGAGCCAGTCGAGGGAGTCGTTGGTGACCTGCTCGGCCCTGACGGGGGTGTAGGTTTCGCTTTGGCCCAGGACGGTGGCGGCCGGGTCAATGGTTCCTTCAGCGGTCAGGGGGGTTAGGCCGTTTGTCTCTGAGTCAGCGGTAAGGATTCCGTTGAAGAGGGCCGTGTTCCAGACGTTGGTGAGGTAGGAGGAATTGGCTGAGGCCAGCGTCCGTCCTTGCTCTTGCCCAGCCTGGCTGAGCTGGTTGGTGCCCAGGGGGGCGTCGTTGCCGACGATCCGCCCTGCAACTGTGACGGTTCCGGTCGGTTCGGCTGGGATTTCTGCCTCTGAGGTCCAGGCCCTGGCAACAACTAGGCCGCGGGGCCCCTCCCCCATGCTGGTGGTAACGGTGTCCGTGCCGTCCGGAATGAAGAGGGCTACCACCCAGTAGCCCTGCTTACCGTCATTAAGCTTGTTCTCCACCAGGTAGCTGGATCCTGGTACATAGGAGCC
The DNA here is from genome assembly GCF_049068285.1 of Rothia nasimurium. Taxonomy (GTDB): domain Bacteria; phylum Actinomycetota; class Actinomycetes; order Actinomycetales; family Micrococcaceae; genus Rothia; species Rothia nasimurium_I. The sequence goes on from NZ_JBLKPV010000002.1 coordinate 36,291, forward strand.
GGTGGCTTCCACCACGGTATCAACTTCATCAAGGTCCAGAACACTGTAGGGGGTGAAGATTTCGCTGTAGGGCCTCACCCGGTCCTTGTCAGGATCTGCACTGCGGGTCGCTGAGGTCGAGGCAGAAAGCTGCCAGGAGCTCAACCAGACAAATCCGGTGACCAGGGCGAGCACCGCAACTAGACCCACTAGCCACCGGGGGGTTAGGGCAGTTTTGAGCACGGGTTCACCTTCTCTGGTTTTGATGTGTGGGGTGCTGGTGAAAGCAGGTAAGCCCTGCCCCGGCGGACGGCCGGGGCAGGGCTTCTTGGGGCCTACTTAATGTAGGGGGTGACGTTGACGTCGATACGCTGGAAGGACTTGAGGTCGGTGTAACCGCAGGTTGCCAGGGCCCGTTTGAGGGCACCTACGATGTTGGCAGAGCCGTCGGTGTGGGAGGAGGGGCCGTAGAGTACCTCTTCTAGGCTGCCGACGGTACCCAGCTGGGTGCGGACTCCGCGGGGGAAATCCTTGGAGTGGGCCTCGTTGCCCCAGTACCAGCCGGCGCCGGGTGCTTCGGCAGCGCGGGCCAGGGGCGCACCGATCATGACGGCGTCTGCACCCATGGCCAGGGCCTTGACCATGTCACCGGAGCGGCCCAGGGAGCCGTCGGCGATGACGTGCACATAGCGGCCACCGGATTCATCGAGGTAGTCAGAGCGGGCGGCAGCCACATCTGAGATAGCGGTTGCCATACCGGCCTGGATTCCCAGACCGCGGCGGGTGGTCAGGGCAGCCCCGCCACCGAAGCCCACCAGCACACCGGCTGCGCCGGTTCGCATCAGGTGCATGGCCGGGGTGTAGCCGGTGACGCCACCGACCAGCACAGGAACGTCAAGTTCGTAGATGAACTTTTTGAGGTCCAAAGGCTCCTTGCGGCTGGAGACATGCTGGGCTGAGACGGCAGCCCCGCGAATAACGAAGAGGTCAACACCAGCCTTGACGACGGTCTGGTAGAACTCTTGGGTGTTCTGGGGGGTGAGGGAGCCCGCTACGATGACGCCTGACTCGCGGATTTCTGCAAGGCGGGCGGTAATCAGCTCAGCCTTGATGGGTTCGGAGTAGATTTCCTGCATCCGGCGGGTGGCTGCCGGGGCGTCGTCACCGCTGAGGGCGTTGATTTCGTCCAGCAGGGGCTGGGGGTCTTCGTAGCGGGTCCACAGGCCTTCAAGGTTGAGGACGCCCAGGCCGCCTAGCTTGCCCAGGGCAATGGCTGTTGCCGGTGACATAACCGAGTCCATGGGGGCGCCGATGATCGGGGTGTCGAATTTGAAGGCGTCAATCTGCCAGCTGAGGTTCACGTCGTTGGCGTCGCGGGTACGGCGGGTGGGTACCAGGGCGATTTCGTCGAGCGAGTAGGTGCGGCGGGCGCGCTTGGACATACCAATCTGGATGTCGGTCATCGTCTTCCTTTCACCGGTCGGTGGGCCGGTTCGTTATCAGGGTGAGGGGGCCCCGTCCGTCCTTTCGTGTGGGCCGGACGGGGCGCGTCACGGGGGTGCCTTAGCGGCGGTAGTTGGGGGCTTCGACAGTCATGGTGATGTCGTGGGGGTGTGATTCTTTCAGACCTGCTGAGGTGATCCGTACGAACTGGCCCTTGTTTTTGAGCTCTTCAACGGTGTGGGCACCGACGTAGAACATGGTCTGTCGCAGGCCGCCTTCGAGCTGGTGCAGGACGGAGGCGAGCGGGCCCCGGTAGGGCACCTGGCCTTCGATACCTTCGGGAATCAGCTTCTCTTCGGAGGATACATCGGCCTGGAAGTAGCGGTCCTTGGAGAAGGACTTCTTGCCGCCGCGGGACTGCATAGCGCCCAGGGAGCCCATGCCCCGGTAGGCCTTGAACTGCTTGCCGTTGACGAAAATAAGGTCGCCGGGTGATTCGGCGGTACCTGCCAGCAGGGAGCCGAGCATGACGGAGTCAGCACCTGCTACCAGAGCCTTGCCGATTTCACCGGAGTGCTGCATGCCGCCGTCCGCAATCAGGGGAACACCTGCGGGAATAGCAGCCTTGGCGGATTCATTGATAGCGGTGATCTGGGGGACGCCGACACCTGCAATAATGCGGGTGGTGCAGATAGAGCCGGGGCCAACGCCGACCTTGACGGCGTCTGCACCGGCATCGATGATTGCCTGGGCACCGGCGCGGGTTGCAGCCTGACCGCCAACAACGTCAACATGGGCAGCGGCCGGGTCCTTCTTGAGGCGGGCAATCATATCGAGTACGCCCTGGGAGTGGCCGTTGGCGGTGTCTACGAAGAGGGCATCCACGCCAGCTTCGACCAGGCTCATGGCGCGTTCGTAGCCGTCGCCGAAGAAGCCGATGGCAGCGCCGACGCGCAGGCGGCCTTCTTCGTCCTTGGTGGCACGGGGGTACTGCTCGCTCTTGGTGAAGTCCTTGACGGTGATCAGGCCGGTGAGCTTACCTGCCTCGTCGATCAGGGGCAGCTTCTCAATCTTATTGCTGGCCAGCAGGTTGAAGGCCTCGTCCTTGCTCATGCCCTCGTGGCCGGTGATCAGCGGCATCTTGGTCATGATGTCGCGGACGCGGGTGGTTTCGAAGGTGGATTCGGGCAGGTAGCGGGTATCGCGGTTGGTGATGATACCGACGAGAACACCTGCTTCATCAACGACGGGCAGGCCTGACACCTTGTAGTGGCCGCAGAGGGCGTCGAGCTCAGCGATGGTGGCGTCGGGGCCGACGGTCACGGGGTTGGTGATCATGCCGGATTCGCTACGCTTGACGCGGTCGACGTGGTCAGCCTGGTCTTCGATAGAGAGGTTGCGGTGGATAACGCCCATGCCGCCGAGGCGGGCCATGGCGATAGCCAGGGTTGATTCGGTGACGGTGTCCATGGCTGCCGAGATAATCGGGGAGGCAATAGAAATACGCTTGGTCAGGCGGGTGGTGGTATCGGCGTCGGAGGGGATGACGTCGGTATTGCCGGGAAGCAGCAGGACGTCATCGTAGGTGAGGCCGGTGAAGCCGAAGGGATCTTCACTCAGGGCGGTGGGGGTTGACATGGGGCTGATCGCTACCTTTCGAGGGGTTCAGGTGGACGCGGGCGACACTGCCTTTAATCTTAGTCGGGTTAGCCCCGATGTGCGAGTGTGGGACCTGGTACCGGGGTGCCGTGTACTCACTTCCGGGGGCTTTCCCGGGTTGTACTGGTTGAAACCCCTTGCAAGGCTCTTCTATTCCCAGTCCGTATGGACCCTACCTGCAGGCTACAGCTGGGTGCTTCTCGGTAGGCTAGTTTCGGCCTTTTCCAGGGCTTCAAGAAGGCGCGGGTCAAAGTAGGGGCCCAGGGTTTCGATGTAGGTTGCGGTGATGTGGTCGTAGTCGAAGTAGGTGTAGATATTGCCAATGGAGGCCGGGCAGGAGTTCTCGGGGCAGATTAGGTCTGAGAGGTTCAGGGCGGCAAAGCCGGGGTAGGTCTGTTCCAGCGCTGCCAGGGGGTTGACGGTGACGTCCTGGCCGGGGTTCATATGGCAGTCGTCTGCCGAGCCAAAGGCATCGAGGCAGTCCTTGTGCATGATTTCCATGCGCGGGGTATCGCGCAGGCCAATGACCTGGATTCCAGCTGAGGTGAGCTGACCGATGTGGCTTTCTGCATCAGTTAGAGGTTCATCTGGCAGGTTGGGCTCTGCTTTACTGCCGTGGAGCATGACGGTATCAGGGGCCAGGCCCTGGATGAAGGCGGCACTGTCTCTTGCCCAGGAGTCACATTCAAAGCCACTGGCGTAGGCTGCGTTGTCGGTGTCTCCAAGGAAGCAGCCGGGGCGGGTCAGAGCAAGGACCGTCCAGCCCTGGGCTTGAGCGAGCGGACGCATCGCCGTCATCCACATCTGCATGTGGGAGTTACCCCAGGCCACAATGGTTCGTGTGGGCTGGGGCGAGTAGGCAACGTAGGTGCAGTCCCCGGCCAGGGAGTCGGGGACGGCCAGCTCAGGAGTGACATCGGTGCAGGAGGTACCGAGGTCTGCCCAGTCAGCATCGAGCACAGCTCGGATAGGAATCACGGTGGCGTCCTCCTCCCCCCGGTATTCAAAGGAGGGGTCAAGTACAGCCGCGCCAACATTGTTGTCTTCGCGTTGGGCTTCTGCCTGGGCAGCCTGACGGTGGATGGTGGAGGTCCAGGTGGAGGCCGGGACCAGGGCCAGGGCCAGGCAGGCCCCGATCAGGGCCAGGGAAGCTAAGGACGACCGGTTGGGCAGGGCCCAGGAGCCCAGGGGTTTTTCAACCAGCTGGGTCAGGGCCCAGGCTAAGACACCGGAGAGTGCCAGCAAGACCAGTCCCGCAAAAAGTCCGGCTTTTTCCTGGCGGGTCTGGGCCAGGTAGAAGACCAGGATTGGCCAGTGCACCAGGTAGAGGGCGTAGGAGAAGGAACCGATAAAGAGCAGCGGCCGGGCTGTGAGTAGCTTTTCGGGGCCGAAGCGGGTGCCGGTGTCTCCAGCGATAATCACCAGGGAGGCAGCTAGGGTGGGCCAGAGGGCAACATAGCCGGGGAAGGTGCCGTTGACGTCCAGCACGAATCCGCAGGCAACGATGGCGATTATTCCCACCCAGCCCAGCAGGGCACGCAGGTACCGGGGCAGGGTCAGGGCAGGAAGCCACAGGGCGACCAGGGAGCCTAGGGCAAACTCCCACAGGCGGGCTTTGAAATCAAAGTAGGCAGTTTGTTGGCTGGTTGCAGTCTCCTGTACCGAATAGGTCAGAGACAGGGCAAAGATCAGGCCGAACCCTAGGGTCAGGGCCAGACGGCCCCACCTACTGCCCCGCCGTCCTATCCCCAGGGCAACCAGAACCATGAGCGCTGGCCAGAGCAGGTACATTTGCCCCTGGATAGATAGGGACCAAAAATGCCGCAGCGGCGAGGCTTCGGAAGTATTTGCCGCGTAGTAATCCACGGTGTTCTCTATGGACCAGAGGTGGTGCTGGTAGAGGGCAACCGCCTTAGCCTCATCGAGAATCGAGAGCCAGCTTTCTGCCGGGATAAAAAAAGAGGTTCCTAAAAGGGTCAGGGCAAGGGTGAGGCTGGCCAGGGGCAGGAGCCGTTTGAAGACATGAACCCAGTAGGAAACGAGGGTTTTCAGGCCGAAGAAGGTGCCCGGGCCGACGAGTTGGTTGCGCTCAAGTTTGCGAGCAAAGGAGCCGGTGAGCAGGAAGGCAGAGACCAGCAAGAATACGTCAACCCCGCCTGAGACCCGGCCAAACCAGAAGTGGTAGGCAGCTACCAGCAGGAGGGCAAGCGCCCGCAGACCCTGAATTTCAGGCCGCCAGGCCCGCTCGGCTTTTTGCACGATCGCAGGCAGGGATTGGGTTCGAGGACGCGCCTTACCTTGTGTAGGTGCATCGCTGGTACGGTGGTCACTCATTATCTCTACCCTCCCCCAAAGGCCGCCTATGACTGGTCTTATTGATACTGCCCGTTCAGAATTATCTGCAAAGTTGCATGCTATCTCAGCTACCAGGTCAGTGAAACTCTAGGGAGCAGAAAGCCCGCTACCGTGTTGCTCACGGTAGCGGGCCTAAAACCTACAGGAGGGACTTACTTTTCGTCTTCGTCCTCGTCAGCAGGCTTTTCAACGACCAGGGTCTCGGTGGTCAGCACCAGGGCAGCGATAGAAGCTGCGTTTTCCAGGGCTGAACGGGTGACCTTGACGGGGTCGATGACGCCGCGGGCGATGAGGTCTTCGTACTCGCCGGTAGCGGCATTGAAGCCGGAGCCGACGGGCATGTCTGCGACGCGGGAGGCAACGACGTAGCCGTCCTCACCGGCGTTCTCAGCAATCCAGCGCAGGGGCTGGACCAGGGCCCGGCGGACAATATCGACACCAACCTGGGCGTCGTGGGAGTCCAGCTTGACCTCATCCAAGGCTGCCAGGGCATGGACGAGGGCGGTGCCGCCACCGGCGACAATGCCCTCTTCCAGGGCAGCGCGGGTGGAGGATACGGCGTCCTCAATGCGGTGCTTGCGTTCCTTGGCTTCAACCTCGGTTGCAGCTCCGACCTTGATGACGCCGACGCCGCCTGCCAGCTTGGCCAGACGTTCCTTGAGCTTCTCGCGGTCCCATTCGGAGTCAACGCGCTCAATTTCGGCCCGGAGCTGGTCAACGCGCTCGGCAACAGCCTCAGAGGTGCCACCGCCGTCAACGATGGTGGTGTTGTTCTTGGTGACGGTCACGCGGCGGGCTGAACCAAGCTGGTCCAGGGTGACGGCCTCCAGGGTGATCCCCAGTTCGCCGGTGATGACGGTGCCGCCGGTGAGGATAGCCAGGTCCTGGAAAATTGCCTTGCGGCGGTCGCCAAAGCCGGGTGCCTTCAGCGCTACGACGTCCAGGTTGCCGCGGAGCTTGTTGACCACCAGGGTGGAGAGGGCTTCGCCGTCTACGTCCTCAGCGATGATGGTGATGGACTTCTTGGCCTGAACAATCTTTTCAAGCACGGGCATGATTTCAGCTACGGTTGAAATCTTGCCCTGGTAGAGCAGGATCGCGGTGTTCTCAAGAACAGCCTCGGCCCGCTCGGGGTCGGTGACGAAGGAGGGTGAGAGGTAGCCCTTATCGAACTGCATACCCTCGGTAACTTCGAGTTCAATCTCGGTGGTGGAGCCGTCCTCGATGGTGATGACGCCGTCCTGGCCGACCTTGCTGAAGGCTTCAGAGAGCAGTTCACCGATCTGGGTGGACTGGGCAGAAATAGCTGCCACATGGGCGACCTCTTCGCCCTTAACTTCGCGGGCGTTAGCCAGCAGGCGCTCAGAGACCAGCTTGGTGGCGGTTTCGATACCGCGCTTGACTTCACCGGGGGCAGCGCCAGCGGTGACGTTTCGCAGGCCCTCGGTGACCAGGGCCTGGGCAAGGACGGTCGCGGTGGTGGTGCCGTCGCCGGCTACGTCGTTGGTCTTGGTGGCGACCTCTTTAGCGAGCTGGGCACCCAGGTTTTCGTAGGGGTTTTCCAGTTCAATCTCGCGGGCAATCGAGACGCCGTCGTTGGTGATGATGGGGGCGCCCCACTGCTTATCAAGCACCACGTTTCGGCCGCGGGGGCCCAGGGTTACCTTGACAGCGTTGGCGAGCTTATCGACACCTGCCTGCAGGTGCTTACGCGCATCATCATTGAATTCAAGCTGCTTTGCCATGAATCCTTACTTCCTTCTTCAGATCTAACGGTTGATAGGGGACGTTAGAACTTAGGAGACAACAGCCAGGACGTCGCGGGCTGAGAGGATCAGGTATTCAGCGCCACCGTACTTAACTTCGGTGCCACCGTACTTGGAGAAGATCACGACGTCGCCCTCGGCTACGTCAACGGGGATGCGGTTGCCCTTGTCGTCAATGCGGCCGGGACCAACGGCGATAACCTTAGCCTCCTGGGGCTTTTCCTTGGCGGTATCGGGGATGACCAGGCCGGATGCGGTGGTCTGCTCTGCTTCAACGATCTGAACAACAATGCGGTCTTCGAGGGGCTTGATAGCCATGGTGAGGTACTCCTTTGAGTGGGTTCTCAGCGTAAAACTTACGGGGTGACCACACAGCTCTAAAGCGGCAAGACCAGGTATCGTCGCGGTGCTACCGGCTGCCTATTAGCACTGTCAGCGGTCAAGTGCTAACTAAAACTTTATTCCCCTCACCCCCAACGGGCAAGATAAGGCGCCGGTTTCGCAGTCAGCGCACCGTCCCGGCTCGGGCTGTTGTATCCTAAAACACAGGTCGACGTGACTTTCACCCCGGAAGAAAGGCAAGCATGCTCAAACTCATCTTCTGGCCGGTGCTCGTTCCCTCCTTCCTCTTTGCAGCTGGTTTCGGGGCCGTCGTTCCCATCCAGATTCTGGCAGCCATCAGGCTGGGAGCCTCGCCAGAACTGGCCTCCCTGCTGGTAGCTGCCTCAGGCGTCCTGGCTCTTTTCTGCACCGTCCCGGTAGGGGCTGCTATCGACCGAGTGGGCGATAAACGCGCCATGACCCTGGCAACCCTCAGCGCAACCGGAGCCCTCACCCTCTCCGCGATCTCCCTGGCCCTGCCCCTCGTAGGGGCCCTGTGGCTCTACTTTTTCGCTCATATGGCCCGAGTCCCTGCCACCGTGGCCTGGGGTCTGGCCCGGCAATCGGTACTGGCTGAAACTGTTGATACCCACGACCGTGGCAAAGCCATGACCGCTCTGGGCGGAGCCCAGCGGGCAGGTTCCCTTGCGGGGCCTCTTCTCTCAGCCCTCCTGCTGATTTGGCTCCCCCTATGGACGGTTTTCCTAGTCGCCCTCCTGCTCGTTGCCTCAGCCACCCTCTGCCTGCGCATCCGCAAGCTCAACCAGCGCTTCGACACCGCCACCAGCACAGCCCGCTCCAACCGCACCGATGAAGATTTAGCCCTGGCTGTCCGCTGGCCGGCCGTTTGGGTAGCGGGACTGGGTATCATCACCCTGGCGGTCGCCCGCGTCACCCAGCCCATCGTCCTGGCCCTGTGGGGCCTGCACCTGGGGTGGAGCGACTCCCAGATCGCTCTGGCAGTTGCCCTAAGCTCTGCCCTCGAAATGCTTCTTATGGTTCCCGGCGGCTACCTCAAAGACCGGGTCGGACGCTCCGCCGTCCTCGCCCTCTGCCTTGGCCTTTTTGGAGCCGGCTTCCTTCTTGTCCCTCTAGCACCCACCAGCGCAGGCTTCATCGCGGGACTTGCCCTCATGGCCATCGGCAACGGTTTCGGAGCTGGCATCAATATGACCATCGGGGCAGACCTCTCCCCCAACACCGGGCGGGCTAAGTTTCTCTCCATCTGGTCGATGTTCTCCCAGGTCGCTAGCGTCGCCGGGCCCCTGGCTATCTCAGGCATCATGCTAGTTTCCTCCCTCCCGGTAGCCTTTACCGTCATTGGCTCCAGTGCCCTGGGCGGAGCTGTCTGGGCGCTGGCCACCCAGCCCATCACCAAACTACCCACGGGAAGAAGGGCAGATAAGGGGTAGGACGGAGCGCGTTCTGGAACTTAATTGGTTGGGGACGGGGCGGGGTAGACCCTCTTGCGCCGACTGACCCTCTCGGGCTCGCCCTGGGGGCTCGCCCGATTCACGCCAGACCCAGCCAGTCGGCTTTCAGCGGGTCTTCCCCCGCCCTTCGCTTTCTGAACCAGCAGGTCTTCCCCCACCCCTTAAACTAAGTACATGACCTTTTTCCCCCGCGCCGGTGCCCACCCTTTCTCAGCCGACCAACTGGCTCTGCTTGACCAGCTCGTCCCCTACAACCCGGCTGACTCCCTACAAACCGTCAGCAAGCTGCGGGCCCAGGGCTTCAGCGCCGAGGATTCCTCTGCCCTGCTCACCCAAGCCCGCCTGCGAACCCTGGGAGCCACCAAGTTTGGTGCTGCGGCTTCCACCATGTTGTTCACCGAGGCCAGCTATGAGCAGGCCACCCGGGCAGCGGTTGCCGACCATCACGCTGCCCGCTTTGTGGAGGCTGGGCTAAGATCTGTTGCTGATTTGGGCTGTGGTCTGGGGGCAGATTCCCTAGCCTTTGCCCGCGCGGGATTGGCGGTGACGTCCGTCGAACTCGACCCCGCCACAGCGGCCCTGACAGCCCACAACCTCTCCCCCTACCCCTCAGCCCAGGTACTGGTGGGCGATGTTGAGCAGGTTGACCTTAATACGCTGACGACCGTGACCGGCGAGCGCGTCTTAGCCCTCTGGCTGGATCCGGCCCGCCGCGAGGTAGAGGGCGGTTCAACCACCTCCCGGATCTTTGACCCCGAGGCCTTCTCCCCTCCTTTCTCCTTCTTAGAGAAACTGGCTGCCAGCGGTATCCCCATGGGGGTCAAGCTGGGCCCGGGTCTGCCACACGAGGCGATCCCGAGCGGGGTGGAGGCTGAGTGGGTCAGTCACGGCGGCTCCGTGGTTGAGGTGGTGCTCTGGTTCAATGCCCTGGCCCGGCCCGGGGTTGCCCGCTCGGCCACCGTGTTGGGGGCGGACGCCGTCACCCGGCAGGTCCTGGGTGAGATGACTTCCCCGCTACCGGCTAACGCTGATGAGCAGCCGCTTGAAGTAACGGACCTGGGCGCCTACCTGATTGAGCCCGACGGGGCGGTGGTACGTTCCCACCTGGTCGCGGATTTTGCGCGGACGGTCGGGGCCACCCTGATCGATGAGAATATTGCCTACCTGACCTCAGACTCCCCAGTAGTTAGTCCCCTGGGCCGCACCTACCGCGTCCTGGGCACCCTGCCTCTGAACGAGAAGAAGCTACGCCGCTGGGTCAAGGAAGAGGGGGTCACTTCACTCACCATTAAGAAACGGGGTGTTGATGTGATCCCCGAAAAGCTACGGGCTACCCTGCTGGCCGGGGTGAAAAAGAAAAAGGGGGCTGCCCATAAAGAAGCCACCCTGGTTCTTACCCGGCTAGGTGCAGGATCAGACTCCCAGCGCCTTGCTATCTGGGCTGAGCCAGCCTAATTTATTACGTCTATCTCACCTGGGGCGTCACAGTGGGAGCCAGATTCTCCTGGCTATGCTCCTGGCCCTAAGATAGAACCAGCACCCCACCGAGACCCTGGAGCCAGCACATGATGTTTCACCCCTCAGACCAGTCCACTCTTGGGGTGGAATGGGAGCTCGCCCTCGTTGATCCCGAAACCCGGGAACTGGCCTCCCGGGCCGACGAAGTGCTTGCCTTACTGAGGGAGCAAAACCCCCACATTCTTGACGCCGCCCCGCACCGGGCCCACATCACCGGCGAATTTCTCAACAACACCGTTGAACTAGTTACCGGTATCTGCCGAACCCCCGCCGAGGCGGCCGACCAGCTCTCCCAGGCCACCGGCGTCCTCAAAGAAGTGACCGACCAGCTGGGCCTGGCCTTCTTCTCAGCCGGTACCCACCCCTTCTCCCGGGCCCTGGACCAGAAAGTCGTAGACAAGGACCGCTACCTGCGGGTGCTCGACCGATCTCAGTTCTGGGGCCGCCGCCAGATTATCTACGGGGTCCATGTGCACACAGGGGTTGATTCCCGGGATAAGGCCCTGCCGGTACTCAACGGGCTCACCAACTTCTACCCCCACCTACTAGCCCTCTCGGCATCCTCCCCCTTCTGGGAGGGGGAAGATACCGGCTTTGCCTCCCAGCGGGCCCAAATTTTTCAGCAGCTACCCACCTCGGGCCTGCCCTTCACCTTTGAAGACTGGGGGGACTACGAGGACTACCTCAATGATCTGGTAGTCACCGGCGTCATTGACGACCCCAGCGAAAACCGCTGGGACGTGCGCCCCGTTCCCAAGTACGGCACGGTGGAGATGCGGGCCTATGACGGGCTGGCTTCTATCCGAGATATCACCGCCCTGACCGCCTTCACCCAGTGCCTGGTGGAGTGGTTCTCCCGCCAGCTCGATGCAGGTAAGCGCATTGAGCCCCTCAAACCCTGGCATGTGCAGGAAAACAAGTGGCGGGCTGCCCGCTACGGCACCGAAGCCATCGTCATTCTTGATAACCAGAACACCGAACGCCTGGTCACCGACGATACCCTGGGGCTGCTCAACAAGCTGGAGGGCATCGCCACTGACCTAGGCTGCGCTGCTGAGCTGGCTGACGTGGAGCGAATCTGCCTGACGGGGGCAGGCTACCAGCGCCAGCGCCGAGTTGCTGCCGAAAACGACGGCAACCTGCAGGCGGTAGTGGACGACCTCACAGCCCAGGCTATCGAGGGGCTGTAAGTCTCCTCTTCATCCCCTCCTGCACATCTGGGGGCTTGCCCACCTGCCCCTTTAGAGGGAGATTGTGGTAACGGGCAGGGAGGAATCTGCCGTAAAGTCAATGCCTGACGACTCCCGTCCCTCTGACACCAGACGAGCTCCCAGGGCAGCCACCATAGCCCCGTTATCGGTGCAGAGGCTCAGCTGGGGAATGACCAGCTTAATGCCGTATTCGGCGCAGCGCTGGGCGGTCAGCTCACGCAGGCGCGAGTTAGCGGCTACTCCCCCACCCAACAGCAGGGTGGTAATGCCGCGCTCGGTGCAGGCCAGCATAGCTTTCTTGGTAATCACATCGACCACAGCCTCCTGGAAGGAGGCGGCAATATCAGCAACCGGAACTTCTTCGCCCCGGGCTTCAAAGCCTTCAACAACGCGGGCAACTGCGGTTTTCAGGCCCGAGAAGGAAAAATCGTAACGGTGGGGGCCAGGTTCCTCGGCGGTGCCCATGAACTTGCGGGTCGATAGGCCGCGCGGGAAAGCAAAAGCCGCCCCGTTGCCGTCCGCAGCCACCCGGTCAATCACTGGCCCACCCGGGTAGGGCAGGCCCAGCAGGCGGGCTACCTTGTCGTAGGCTTCACCGGCGGCGTCATCCAGGGTAGCCCCCAGTAGCTCAACATCGCCGGTAATATCGCGCACGGCCAGAATTTCCGTGTGCCCGCCAGAGACCAGCAGGGCCCCGATTCCTTCACTGGGCAGGCCGTCCAGAAAATCAGCCGTATGCCCCTCGATACCGCAGTCATCGAGCAGGCCAACCCCCACATGGGCTACCAGGTGGTTGATCCCGTAGAGGGGCTTGCCGGTGGCGGTTGCCAGAGCCTTGGCGGCAGAGACACCGACCATGAGGGCACCGGCCAGGCCGGGACCTGCGGTCACGGCGATAGCGTCCAGATCGTCCAGGCTGACCTGGGCTTCATCCAGGGCTGCTTGAAGGGCAGGAACCAGAGCGTCCAGGTGGGCGCGGGAGGCAATTTCGGGAATCACGCCGCCAAAGCGCACATGCTCATTCATGGAGGACGAAACCGTGTTAGTGAGCAGGGTAGAACCCCGCACAATACCGATGCCGGTTTCATCGCAGGAGGATTCAATGCCCAGTACCAGGGGTTCGGTCTTAGCGGTCATGGCTGGTTTCTCCTTGCGCAGGGGTCATCTCGGTCAGGTCGCGGCGCATAATGAGGGCGTCCACCCCGTCGTTGTAGTAGCGGCGGCGCACATGAATCTGCTGGTAGCCGTTTTTCAGATAGAGGTCTTGGGCCCGGGGGTTATCGGCGCGTACTTCCAGCAGCATCTGTTCAGCGCCACGGGCAGCTGCTTCGCGGGCCAGAAAATCGAGCAGGGCCCGCCCGTAGCCACGGCCCTCAAAAGCGGGGGTCACGGCAATGGTTTGCACATCGGCGGTATCAGCTACACTCATGAGCCCGGCATAGCCAATAATCTGCGGCCCGGCATCTGTTGGCAGTTCAAGGACGACGTACCCCCGGGTTTCGTGGGTAATTTCAGCTAAGAACATATCCAGCGGCCAGGCGTCGGCGGGGAAGAGTTCAAGTTCTAGGGTGTGGACGGCAGGCACATCGTGCAGGGTCATTTCCCGGGCCCGAGCCCCATCAGCCAGGCCCTTGGGCAGGTCGGTCAGCAGCATTAGGCGCTGGCCTTCTTACGGGCAGCCGGGACCTTGGCATCAGATTCCCGCAGGTAGAGGGCGCTAGTGTCGGTGCTCAGCTGCGCCAGGCCCAGGCGGGCTGCGGCGGCCAGGAGGGCGGCGGCGTCCGGCTGGGTATGCTCAAAGCCGGGCTGGGCGTCCAGAACCTCAGGGTAGAGGGAGGTGCCGAACCCATAGGCGGGCAGGGCGGGAGCCTCGCTGGCCGGGCCGACGGTGGGGCCGCTTTCAAGCTGGTAGCCGTCCTCGGTCAGCTGATAGACAGCCGAGTATATTTCCTTACGGCGGGCATCTGACGCCACCAAAAAACGGGTGTGACCGGACGCCCGCGCGGCAGCTTCTGCTCTCTCGGCCAGGGCGGTCAGGCTCATGATTCCATACAGGGGCTTGCTCCAGGCAAAGGCCAGGGAACGTGCGGTAACGATACCGGCGCGCAGGCCGGTGAAGGGACCGGGGCCGGTACCGGTGATGACGGCATCGATATCCTGGCCCGATACTCCTGTCTCAGCCAGAACCTCAGCCACAAAGGGAGACATGACCTCAGCGTGGGAGCGGGTGTCTTCGGTCGCCCGTGAGGCAAGCAGGGTCAGCTGGTTACCATCGAGACGGCCCAGAGCCACAGAAGCTATAGCGGATGAATCAAGAGCAAGAATAAGCACCCCACCAGTCTAGCGTGTTTAGGCTCGGGGACTATGTGATAGGTATTTCCTGACGCACCGCGGGCTCGCAGCGAAGCTGCTGGCTCGGATGAAGTGAGCGGGTGCGTCAGCACATAAGAGCGAACGGAATCCGCCGTTAGGCGGGGCGTGAATCGCTGGTGATGAGCACCGAGATTTATTTTCCTCGCGCGCTCGGAATCTAGGTGCTCATCCCCTCTATCTCGCTCAGCTTCTCTACCAACTCATCCCAAACATTTTCCCAGCGTTTTCCGTTCCCGATGAGGCGCAGGCGGCGGGGTTCGGGGGCGCCGTCGTCCTCGTCCTCTTCTTCCCAGCTTCCGGGGGCGTAGAGGGCGTAGGGGTCGGTTTCGGCCAGGTCGGCGCCGGTGACACGGGTGAATTCCACATCGAGGATAGAGTCTGACAGGTGTTCTGCCTTGTCCCTGCCCCATTCGATGACGGTGACGGAGCGCTCTAGGGAGTATTCGAGGTCAAGGTCATCGAGTTCTTCAGATGAAGCTAGGCGGTAGGCGTCCACATGCACCAGGTCGGGGCCGCCGGGGCGGGGGCCGTCCGGGAGGTTGGGGTGGACGCGGGAGAGCACGAAGGTGGGGGAAATGACGCCTTCGCGCACCCCTAGTCCCTCACCGAGGGAGCGGGTAAAGGTGGTTTTTCCGGCCCCCAGTTCACCGGTCAGGATGAGGACGTCCCCCTTCGTGAGCAGGGGGGCCAGGGCCAGGGCGACGGCGCGGGTGTGGGCCGGGCCGGTAATTTCTAGGTCAAGGACGAGCTCGCTCACGGTTATGCTTCCCCTTCTGCTTTGCGGGTGCGCCAGGACCCGCCGACGCTGATGCGGGTGATGCGCGGTGAGATCCGGGTGACAACTTCGTAGTTAATGGTGCCTGCAGCATCTGCCCACTCTTCTACCGGGGGGTTGGCCCCAGAGCCGAAGAGGACGGCTGGGGCCCCGAGGAAGCCGGCGGCAGGGTCAGTGAGGCCGGGTTCGCCCAGGTCAATGACCATCTGGTCCATAGCAATTCGACCAACTTCCCGGTAGGTTTTGGCGGGGCGGCCAGCCGGGTAGATTCGGACTGGCCCACCGGTAGCAACCCGGGGAACACCGTCGGCGTACCCTACGGGGACCAGAGCCAAGGTGGTGGGCTTGTCGGTGACATAGTTGAGGCCGTAAGAGACACCCTGACCGGCGGGGACCTCCTTGACCGCGTTGATGAATGTTTGCAGGTGCATCACCGGTTTGAGCCCCAGGTCAGCTGAGGTTGTGCCAGCCAGGGGGGAGAGCCCGTAGATGCCCAAGCCAACCCGGACAGCGTCCTGCATAATTCCTTGCTCTGTAGCCGGGTCTGCCCCCGCCTGCATTCCGAGGTGGAGGGTTGCGGGGCTATTGGCCAGGTGGCGGATGTGCGGGGTGAGTCCGGCCTGCTGGACGATCTGCCCGGCCCGCTCAAAGGCTGCTACCTGCTCAGCTGTTTCTGGGCGGGCAGGTTCATCGGCAACAGCCAGGTGGGTCATGATTCCCACGACTTTCACCAGGCCTTGCTCTTCCGCTGCCCGGGCGGCTGCTGCGAGCGCTGGTAGTTCGGCCATCGGGATACCGTTGCGGCCAAGGCCGGTATCAATTTTCAGGTGCAGGCGGACGGGCTGGCTCCGCTCGGCTTTACGGGCGGCAGAGCAGATGCGGGTGAGCTCATCTGCGTGGGAGAAGCCCAGTTCCAGGTCGAGGGCCAGGGCCTTGTCAAAGTTGGTGCGGGGGGTGTGGAGCCAGGCGATCAGGGGGGCGGTGATTCCGGCTTGGCGGAGTTTCTCAGCTTCACTGACGTGGACGACCCCCAGGTAGTCTGCTCCCGCGGCTATTGCTGAGCGGGCTACGTCGATCGCCCCGTGGCCGTAGGCGTCTGCCTTAACCACGGCGATGAGGGCCCTTTCCCCGAGCAGGGCCTTGATGTGGCGGACGTTGTGTTCAAGGGCGTCGCAGTCGATGATGGCAAGGCGTTCGGCCTCCCCGGGGGCGTCCAGCGGAATAAAGCCGTGTTGCCGGTATAGGTTTTCCATCGACATGCGTCCCTCCTTGGGCTGTACTTACTGTTCCTCCTAGCTTAGTGCAGTTCTCCGTTTGTTCCCGGGCTGGCAGGCTGGAGCTTGAGGTTCGGCGGATCCCCCACCCTGCTCGGTTGCCCAGCACCCACTAGACTAAAGACCGTGGATACTCTTCAGCCCTTACACCTGCATATCTTCTCCTTGCATACCTCCCCTTTGGCTCAGCCGGGTTCTGGGGACGCGGGGGGGATGAATGTTTATATTGAGCGTTCTTTGGCGGCCCTTCTTGAGGTCTGCCCGCAGTTGACGGTTGAGGTATTTACGCTGGCGACTGACCGTCAGCAGGCGGGGCAGGTGCGGTATCACGAGCGGGCTACCGTAACTGCGCTGTATCTACCTGAGGCTGAGGGGGCCCGGAAGGAAGATTTGCCTGAGCTGGTTCCGGGCTTTGCCCTGGCGGTTCGAGCCACCGCAGAACGTCCGCCCCAGCTAATACACAGCCACTACTGGCTTTCGGGTCTGGCGGCCCTGGCCGCCTACCCTCAGGTGCCGCTTGTTCATACCATGCACACCACTGCAGCCGCCAAGAATTCCCGGTTAGGGGACGGCGAGCGTCCGGAACCTGAGGTCCGTTTGCGTGGTGAGCAGGTGCTGGTGCGTCGGGCCGCTGCCCTGGTGGTCAACACCGAGTATGAGGCCCAGCAGATGCGGGATTACTATGGGGCGCAAGAGCAGCAGCTAGTGGTGGTAGCCCCTGGCGCTGATAACCAGATTTTCTTCCCGGTACCTGGCGAGGGCCCTGCCCATGCTGGTAGTTGTGATACCGCTGAGGTGTTTTTTGCCGGCCGTCTCCAGCCCTTGAAGGGGCCCCATCTTTTGGTTGAGGCCCTGGCCCTGCTCCCTGCTGATCTCAAGGTTTCCCTGACTATTTCGGGGGCTTCGGCGGACGGTTATGCCCGGCAGCTCCTGGACCGGGCAGCTGAACTTGGCTTGGGAGACCGGGTGCGGCTTACGGCCCCCCTGGCCCCGAAGGACCTTGCAGCGGCCTTCCGTCGGGCCGATATCGTGGCAGTCCCCTCATCTTCTGAAACCTTTGGCCTGGTGGCCTTAGAGGCCTCTGCCTGTGGTACGCCCGTCCTTGCCAGTAAGGTCGATGGCCTGGTGGAGGCGGTTGCGGACGGCTACTCCGGCCGCCTGGTTGCTGAACGTACCGCCAGTGCCTGGGCGGCAGCCATCGAAGACTTGGTGCGCTCCCCAGAAGCCCGCAGCTCCCTGGGGGCAGCCGGTGCCCGCCGAGCCCGTTCCTTCACCTGGCAGGTGACAGCCAGCAAACTTAATCATCTCTACACCCGTTTACGATCCTCCTAGGAGCCCACATGACTTTTTCTATGTCCCGTGAAGAATTTGCCGCCTATCTCAACGCTTCGAAGATTACCGGTAATGTCGCCACTGCCCGGGAAAACAACCTGGCCCACATGCAGGGGTTTGTGGACGGCAACGAGCACCTAGAATTCGGCGTCACCTGGACCCGAGACTGGACCTTTGACCAGGTCTTTGACGTGATGGTTCGCCGCTGTGGCAACAATCCTGACCGCCAGCACCTTACCGGCCAGGACACCATCAGCGCTGAGCTCTGCATCGACGCACTGACTGAATACGCCGAACATTTTGGTCAGGCTGTCAGAGCCAAGAAGTCGATCCTCTTCGGCACCGGCCACCCTGCCGGGCTCTTCCCCATCTACGCCCACCTCGCTGCAGCAGCCCAGGCGGCCGGCGCGACCGTCCTCACCATTGAAGAGGGCGACAAGTTCCTGGACGGCGATATCCGCCAGATCTTCAAGGTGGTCATGTTTGAGCAGTACGGGAATCTGCAGCACACCCATTTCCCCGGCCCCATGAAAATCGCCCTTACCCAGCTAGAGGCCCGGGGCATCACCCCCGACCTGGTGGTCGCCGACCACGGCATGGCAGGTTTCGCAGCCTCCGCCGGTCTCCCAACCCTGGGCATTGCCGATTGCAACGACCCCGGCCTCTTCATTTCCAAGGAACAGGGGCAGATTCTGGTAGCTGTCCCCATGGATGACAATCTTCCTCCCCACCTCTACCAGCCCATCATCGATTTCATCCTTGATAAGGCAGGCCTAACCCCCGTCCTGTCAGCATAATTATTTTTGATGTGAAGCAAATTGCACTCTTGTATGCCCCGCCCAGATCCCCTAGGCAGGGTAGTATTTAAGCTGAATACACGGCAGTTTTGACCCCCTACCATTCGCACTTATTCCCTGGGGGCCATCTCTTGTCTTTAGGGGACACAAGTGAATGAAGAATACATAGAAGAGCGCTGGGCTGAAACTCGCAACCGGCGCACTTGGCACCGCAAACTTAAAGGTGCCCTTTACCTGGCGGACGTAGTTACCATCGCAGTAGCTATGGCGCTGAGCCACATCATTATTTTCGGCTTTGAAGACTCCCGAGTCTTCGGCCAGTTCGATTTGCCCTTCGGGTATGTGGGCACCGGCATCATCCTAGGGATTTCATGGCTCCTGGTTCTCACCCTGGCCAAGACCCGCAACATCCGCTACCTGGGCCACGGCACCGATGAGTACCGTCTGGTCGTCAAATCGACTACCTATTTTTACTGCTCCATCGCAATTTTTGCCTACCTCACCAAAATTGAGTTTGCCCGCGCCTACCTGCTGATCTCCTACCCGATGGGCATCGCCCTCTTGCTGCTGGCCCGCTGGTTGGTCCGCCGCTGGTTGGTCAAGGTCCGCAGCGAAGGCCGTTTGCTCTCCCGCGTCATGATTGTCGGCGACCTTGATTCTGGCAACCACCTCTACAACAACTTGATGGACGCCCAGGCCTCCGGCCTCAGCCCCGTCGCCGCCTACCTGCCCCGGGAACCCCACGGAACCCAGCTAGCTAACGGGGCTATCCCCACCCTGGGCTACTCCCCCGATGCCGCCCACGTCCTGGAGGTGGTGCGGGCCAACAATATCCATGCCGTTGCAGTCTCAACCGGCCACGGGCTGACCCCCACTGAGCTGCGCCGTCTGGGCTGGGCCCTGGCTGCTGCCCACGTCGCCCTGATTATGGCACCGGCCATGACCGACATTGCCGGCCCCCGCATCCACACCCAGCCCCTCTCCGGTATCCCCCTGATTCACGTCAGCACCCCCCGTCTGGAGGGCGTCCAGGCTATCTGCAAGCGGGCCATCGATGTGCTCGCCTCGGGCCTGGGCATTGTCCTCCTTTCCCCCCTCTTCCTGATCGTGGCAGCTATCGTCAAGTCAGATGGTGGCCCCATCTTTTTCTTCCAGGAGCGCGTTGGCTACCGGGGAACCTCCTTCCACATGATCAAGTTCCGTTCCATGGTCACTAACGCCGAGGAACTCAAAAAGGAGCTGATGGACCAGAACGAGGGCAACGGGGTGCTCTTTAAGATGGCTGATGATCCCCGTATTACCAAGATTGGTAAGTTTATCCGCAAGTACTCCATCGACGAGCTGCCCCAGTTGTGGAACGTCTTTGTGGGCGATATGTCCCTGGTGGGCCCCCGCCCGCCGCTGGAATCTGAAGTTGCCCTCTACGAGGAGGACGCCTACCGCCGCCTGCTGGTAAAGCCCGGCATTACCGGCCTCTGGCAGGTCTCAGGCCGTTCTGATCTTTCCTGGGAAGAATCCATCCGCCTTGACCTCTACTACGTTGAAAATTGGTCTGTCATGGCTGACATGATGATCCTGGTGCGGACGGTCCGTGCGGTCTTCGCTAAGGACGGCGCCTACTAGAATTTGACGGACTACAGGCCGGTTACCGTTAGTGGTAACCGGCCTGTGTCGTTGGTTTATTGTTCAAGAAATATGGCCACAGCCTCTGGGATCTTCTGGGCGACGAGAGTGGGTGGGGTCGGCCCAGATTTTCCGGCCCCGTGAACCAGCCCTGCTGCCTTCTGGTGAAGATAGACTGCCGCAGCAGCTAGCAGGGCATAATCAGTTGGTTGGCTCCCGGGGCGAAAATCTTCTGCCTGGTAGCGGGCTAGAAGAGCACCGAGTAAACCGGTCAGAGTATCTCCGCTTCCTGCTGTGGCCAGCCAATGGTTTTGGCCGGTGATCTGGAAAAGTTCACCGGTGGGGGTTGCAAAGATGGTTCTGCTGCCCTTGAGCAGGACGGTTGCCCCGGTTGCCCGTGCCAGCACGGCTGCATAGCGGGCAGGGTCGGCCTCCACCTCGGTGCGGGTCGGGGCCTCGCTGAATGCCCCGGGGCCTTCAGCCACTAAGGACGGGGCCAGCGCAGCTAGCCAGGTCAGGGCATCGACCGTTTCCCCAGCATGCGGGGTCAGGATATGGTGGGCCTGGAGCCTGAACCCATCGGCAACCAGGCGGGCCGTCAGGGTCACGGCTGTAGCATCCAGCACTGCCGGCAGGCCCGTGCCGATGACAGTGATAGCCTCGGCCTCCCGGGCCTCGCCCACCAGCCCTGACCCAAGAGCCCAGGCGTCCACGCGCAGGTTCTCCGGCTCCCCCACCGTGCAGACTGCCTCAGGCACGCTCAGCTGGACCTGAAAATTGAGGGAGGGGGCTCCGGCAAACCGCACCATGCCGACTCCGGTATTGACAGCTGCCCGGGCAGACATCAGGGCCGCTCCGGGGTAGGTATCGCTACCGGTGAGCAGGCCCAGCACCCCGCGGGTGTACTTATGGGAGGCAGCGGTGGGGGCGGTGACATAGCGCTGAAAATCCCAGTAGATTAGTTCTTTCGGAGTGTCCATCTTATTTTTCCTCCTCCTCACAGGGTTCCAGCAGTCCCCGGCCCAGGGGATCGATCTGCATAAGCCTGATGACTTCGTCTTTACTGAGGTGTTCAGCCAGCACGGTTGCGGTGGCAAGAGGCTCATCGTGGCTCATGGTCAGGTGAAGACGGTTGATTCCTAGTTCTGTTGCCCGGGCAGCAACGGTCCCCCGCACGACCAGGTAGGGGGCCCCGTCCTGATCTTTTTCAACCCAGCAATCGTGCCAGGACATACCTGCCGGAGCCCGCAGGGCCTTAGCCAGAGCCTCTTTCGCAGCAAAACGGGCAGCTAGGGAGCGGACGGGCAGCCCCCGCTCCCCCGGCACAAAAAGCCGCTCCAGCAGGGCCGGGGTGCGCTCAAGCAGGGCTGCGAATCGCTCTATATTGACGACGTCCGTGCCGGTACCAATAATCACGGCGGCTTCTCCTTTATCCCGGTGCCTGTTGGAAGAGGTCTTCGGCTCATTCTACGCCCCTGTTGAGGGAGACAAAAAGGACCCCGTACCTTGATAGGGCACGGGGTCCTCCTGTCTTTACGACAAGCGCTTTACTCGACGGTTACTGACTTAGCCAGGTTACGGGGCTGGTCAACGTCGTAGCCCTTGGCATGAGCCACTGAGCAGGCAAAAATCTGCAGGGGCACAGTGGAGAGCAGGGGCTGGAGCAGGCTGGGTGAGGAAGGAATGCGGATGATGTGATCTGCGTGTTCCTCAACAGCGGTGTCGCCCTCTTCAGCAATCACGATGGTCACTGCACCGCGAGCGCGGACTTCCTGGATGTTAGATACAACCTTGGAGTGCAGGGAATCGCGGCCGTTGGGTGAGGGGACGATGACGAAGATGGGCTGGCCTTCTTCCACCAGGGCGATGGGGCCGTGCTTGAGCTCGCCAGCTGCGAAACCTTCGGCGTGCAGGTAGGCGATTTCCTTGAGCTTGAGGGCGCCTTCCATGGCTACGGGGAAGCCAACGTGGCGGCCCAGGAAGAGCACGGACTTGGCGTCCTTCATGGAGGTGCCGAGGTCCTTGACCTGCTGCTCGTTGTCAATGACGGCCTGGATCTTCTCGGGCATCTTCTGCAGTTCTTCAAGGATGGAACGGATTTCGTCCTTGAACATGTTGCCGCGCAGCTGGGCCAGGTAGAGGCCGAGCAGGTAGGCGGCAGCGATCTGGGAGAGGAAGGCCTTGGTGGAGGCAACAGCGATTTCGGGGCCCGCGTGGGTGTAGAGCGCTGCGTCTGCTTCGCGGGGCAGGGTAGAGCCGTTGGTGTTACAGATAGAAACAACCTTGGCGCCCTGTTCCTGGGCGTGGCGGACGGCCATGAGGGTATCCATGGTTTCGCCGGACTGGGAGAGGGCTACTACCAGGGTCTTCTCATCGACGATGGGATCGCGGTAGCGGAACTCGTGGGCCAGTTCGACCTCGGTGGGAATACGGCACCAGTGTTCGATGGCGTAGCGGGCGACCTGGCCTGCGTAGGCTGCAGTACCACAGGCTACGACGATGATCTTGTTGACAGAACGCAGGATAGAGTCGTCAATCTTGAGCTCGTCCAGGGTCAGGTTGCCCTTTTCGTCCAGGCGGCCGAGCAGGGTGTCACGGACGGCGGCGGGCTGTTCGTGGATTTCCTTTTCCATGAAGGAATCAAAGCCACCCTTTTCGACGGCTGCGGCGTCCCATTCGATGGTGAATTCCTTGCCGTGGGCGGGGAAGCCCTCGAAGTCGATGATGGAGTAGTCGCTGCCGGTGATGGTTACGATCTGATCCTGGCCCATTTCGACTGCCTTCTTGGTGTAGTCGATGAAGCCGGAGACGTCTGAACCCAGGAAGTTTTCGTTCTCGCCCAGGCCGATGACCAGGGGTGAGTTGCGGCGGGTTGCTACGACGCGGTCGGGGCAGTCTACGTGGGTGGCCAGGATGGTGAAGGCACCTTCGAGGCGGTTTGAAGCCTGACGGACGGCCTCGGTGAGGTCCTTCTTCTCCAGCTTGTTGTAGATGGAGGCGATCAGGTTGGCTGCGATTTCAGTGTCGGTTTGGGACTTGAATTCGACGCCTTCTTCAACCAGTTCTGCACGCAGTTCTGCGAAGTTTTCGATAATGCCGTTGTGGACGACGGCCAGGCGGCCGTTGTCGACGACGTGGGGGTGAGCGTTGTTGTCGGTGGGGCCACCGTGGGTAGCCCAGCGAGTGTGACCAATGCCGATAGTGGTTTCAGGAAGGGGGTTAGCTGCTACTTCTGCTTCGAGGTTGGCTAGCTTGCCTGACTTCTTTCGGAATTCGATGCCATTGTCACCGATGAGGGCGACGCCAGCTGAGTCATAGCCGCGGTATTCCTGGCGGCGCAAACCTTCGAGAACCACATCATATGCGGTATGGTCAAATTTCTTACCGTCTGCGGCAGTGCCGAGACTTACGTATCCTACGATTCCACACATAAATGTCATATTACAGGCATAGACAGGTAGAGGGCTGAGGTGAACTTGACGCGTTGGCCACAGTGTCGCGATTGAGGGTTTTTTTCTAGACAGCACTTTGTCACAATAGACCCGCTACTTGGTGCCCCGTAGACTGGGGTGAATGAGTACCACCCCGCCTCAACCGAAGCTTTCCCCCTTTCGGGAGCTTGATCGAGAAACCTGGTCCCGCCTGGCCCAGGAGATTTCTGTACCCTTGACCGAGGATGAGGTCGCCCAGCTGCGCGGTTTGGGTGACACAATTGACCTGGATGAGGTCAGCCAGGTCTACCTCCCGATTTCTCGCCTCTTGAATCTGTATGTTGATGCAGCAACCCATACCAACCGGGTCACGGACGATTTTTTGGGTATGAGCGGCCAGCGGGTTCCTTTCATCATTGGGGTGGCTGGCTCGGTGGCAGTGGGCAAGTCGACAACAGCCCGTGTCCTGCAGGAGCTGCTTCGCCGCTGGCCCTCGACCCCCAACGTCCAGCTGGTGACAACCGATGGCTTCCTCTACCCCAACCGCGTCTTGGAAGAGAGGGGGCTTATGGGCCGGAAGGGCTTTCCTGAGTCATACGACCGCCGGGCCCTGCTCCGCTTTGTTTCTGAGGTAAAGTCTGGTGCCCCGCTTGTTACCGCCCCTAAGTATTCCCATCTGTACTACGACATCATTGAGGGTGAGCGTATCGAGGTGACCAGCCCTGATGTCTTGATTGTTGAGGGTTTGAATGTTCTTGCTCCGGCCAAGTTAGGGGCTGATGACAATTCAGCGTTGAGCCTGGCTGATTTTTTTGATTTCTCTATCTATGTCGATGCCTCTACCCGGGATATTGAGTCCTGGTATGTGCAGCGGTTTTTGAAGTTGCAACAATCGGCTTTCACCAATCCCCATTCCTACTTCCGCCGGTACGCCGACCTTTCCCAGGAGGCTGCGGTGGAACTGGCCTTGAGCATTTGGCGGTCCATTAACGAACCTAACCTGCGGGAGAACGTCCGCCCCACCCGGAGCCGGGCCCAGCTGATTCTGCAAAAATCCCATGACCATAAGATCCGTAAAGTCTTGCTCCGCAAGCATTAGGTAAAGACTCCCATGACTTTTTCTACCCGTACCCGCCTTCTAGCTCCGCTCTGCGCCCTCACCGTGGGCCTGGTAGCCTGTGGCCAGGCTGAGGACGGCACCTCCCCCGCCCCATCGCCCCCGCCAGCTTCTGCGGGGGCGGCCTCCCCATCAGACCAGGCCACCCCGATCGATGAGGCCGCCGGTTCCAGCCAGGCCCCTACCAGCCAGGCGCCCACGGCAAGCCCTCTACCTTCTGCTGGAAGCGGGGCTACCCGGCGTCCTGCAGATATCAGCTCACCTGACTCACTGACGGTTTTGGTCAATAAACAAAACCCCCTCAATCCGATTACTTATGCCCCAGCCGACCTGGTGCCGGTGGGGTCCGTACAGTTACG
Organism: Rothia nasimurium; assembly: GCF_049068285.1. Lineage (GTDB taxonomy): Bacteria > Actinomycetota > Actinomycetes > Actinomycetales > Micrococcaceae > Rothia > Rothia nasimurium_I. The sequence goes on from NZ_JBLKPV010000002.1 coordinate 61,117, forward strand.
GGCTGAGGCTGCAGAAGCAGCTGAGCGCATGATGGCAGCAGCTGCTGCTGACGGTGCCCCCATGTTTACGGTCAGCGGTTTCCGCTCCTATGAAACCCAGCAGGGCACCTATTCCACCTGGGTAGCCCAGCAGGGGCAAGAGTATGCTGATACCGCCTCTGCCCGCCCCGGCTATTCGGAGCACCAAACCGGCCTTGCCATTGACATTGGAACTGGCACAGGGTGCGACCTTCAACCCTGTTTCAAGGACACGGCAGCAGCCATGTGGGTAGCAGACCATGCTCACGAGTACGGGTTTGTAGTGCGCTATCCCTGGTGGCACCATGAAACAACGGGCTACTGGTACGAATCCTGGCACCTGCGTTTCATTGGGGTTGAAGAAGCGATGGCCTTCAAACAATCTGGGTTTGCCACCCTGGAGGAGTTTTGGGGCACAGGGCCCGCCCCCACCTACTAGGCCAAGGCTTAGCACCGATAAACAAGGCGTTCCAGGCGCCTCTGACAGGCTAAATGTGTGATACACCTTAAGTCGCTTATACCGTGTGAGCAAGCCCACCGCTTTTTGCCCTTCTTTCTTTGTGTGGGGGTCTTTTCTCTGGGCTGAAAACCGGTATTCTTGAACTCATGCTTAGTGGATTTAAAGATTTCATCACTCGCGGCAATGTCATCGACCTCGCAGTAGGTATGATCATTGGCACCGCTTTCACCGCCGTTGTTAACGCTCTGGTTAATTCCGTCCTGATGCCCGCCATCTCCATGATGGTTGGCTCCCCCTCCTTCGACGAATTCCTCGTCTTCGGTGATATCAAGATTGGCGTCTTCCTGACCGCAGTTGTTAACTTCCTGCTGATTGCTGCTGCAGTTTACTTCTGCATCGTTATGCCCATCAACAAGTTCAACGAAGCTCGCGCTGCCAAGCTCGGCCTCGAAGACGAAGTTGAAGAAGAAGATCCCCAGGTTGCCCTCCTCAAGGAGATCCGCGACGCCCTGGCCAGCAAGTAATCTTCCTGCTTTAGACTCAAAGCACAAGCCCCGGCGGAAACACCGGGGCTTTCCTTATACCTAGGCAGGTTTTTACTTTTGCTGCAGCTACCCACTAAGGCACCGGCTAGCCCCCTGCCAATCCTTACTCGGTGCTCTCTCACCCCGGCAAGACATTCGCCCCTGACAAGCCTTGTTAGCCCCTGCCTAGAGCCGCAGGTAGCCCCTGACAAGCCATGTTAGCCCCCTGCCTGGCCGCAGGTAGCCCCCCCCCTAATCTGGCTGCCTCTCTCAAGCTCCGCCTGTCTGAGCCAGCCCTGGTGATAAAAGCAACCGGCCCGGCTCCCCTACCTGAGAGGTAGGTGAGCCGGGCCGAGTACGTCCTGCCTTCTTCCTGCCCTGCCAGTGGGCAGACAGGGAACTACAGGAAGAGCTAGGGCTTAGGCTGCCAGTCGAGCCTCAACCTGGGCCAGGAGGCCAGCGAAGAGGGGGTGGTCGGCAGTGAGGCCGGTGAGCTCCTGGGTAAGCTCAGCTGCAGACTTCTGCCCGGAGCGGGCAGAAGCCAGAAGGGCCTGAAGTTCAACGGACTCAGGATCCTCAGCAACGTCAAATTCCAAGAGGGCCCCGACGGTGGCCAACAGGGCGTCGGTCGGACGACCCATCTCTGCCAGTTCAGCAGCCGGGCCAATAAACCGCTCGTTGCGGGAAATCTTCCGCAGCGGGGAGCGGCCAACGCGCTCAGTGGTATCGGGCAGATCCGGGTTAGCGAAGCGGGCCAGGATCTTCTCGACATAGGCCTGCTGGACCTCGGGCTCAAAACCAAACTTGCGAACGATCAGGTCCTTGGTTTCAGCCAGGGTTGCCTCCACCTTGGCGCGGATCTCCGGCACCTCCAGGGCATCGGAGAGCTTAGAGATCCCAGCCTGCTGGCCAAAGTAGGCGGTGGTGGCGTGGCCGGTATTGACCGTAAAGAGCTTACGGGTGATGTAGGGGGCAAGGTCCTCTACCCAGGTTGCCCCGGGAATCTCAGGAATGTCCTGGCCGAAGGGGCCGGTCTCTACTGCCCACTCGTAGTAGTTCTCAACGGTTACATCGAGGCCCTGGCCGGGGGCCTGGTTGGGCACGATACGGTCTACAGCGGTGTTGGCGAAGATAGCGACAGAGTCAGCTTCAGGGAAGTGCTTGCGGACTTCCTCAGCCAGGCCGTCGGTGGCGTTGATAGCGTTTTCGCAGGCCATGATGGCCACCTTACCGGCAACTCCCCGTTCGGCCCGGAGCTTGAGGCCGTCAGCAATATTGACGGCAACGAATTTGAGTACGGTGGGGCCAACGGCGGTGGTCACGACGTCAGCGGTTGCGATTTCTTCAGCCAGGGCCTGGGGATTCTCAGCTGAGTTGATACCGCGAAAGTGAGTGATGGTCAGGTCCTTGGGATCGTGACCGACTTCGTGGACGGTGTAGGTGTCCTGCTCATTGAGGGCGTCAATGAGGGGGGCGGCGACGTCCGAGAAGACCAGCTCGTAGCCGGCCTCATTTAGGATGACGCCAACGAAGCCACGGCCAATGTTGCCGGCCCCGAAGTGTACTGCCTTCTTCATGGTTAGTTGACCTTTCCAAAGATCTCGAGGATTTCCTCTGCGGTGGTAGCCGCTTCAAGCTGGGCTACAGATTCCTTCTTGGAGAAAATCTTAGCAACCTTCTGGAGCAGTTCCAGGTGGGTTCCACCTGCCCCGGCGATACCGATAACGAAGTTGACGGGCTTGCCGCTCCAGTCGATGGGTTCGGCCAGGCGGATGAAGCTCATGGCTGAGCTATGGATGGCGTCCTTCGCTTCGTTGGTGCCGTGGGGAATGGCCAGGCCGTTCCCCATGTAGGTGGAGACGGAGGCTTCACGTTCGTGCATAGCAGCCCGGTAGCTGTCGTCAACCTTGCCGGTGGCGACGAGCAGGTCACCTGCCTGGTTGATAGCGTCGGCCCGGTCTGCGGCAGTTGCGTTCAGGACGATGGTGCCCAGGGTCAGCACCTGCTCTTCGGTAGCAACGGCGGCAGGGGTAGCGGGTGCCTCGCTGGCGGGGGCCGGGGTAGCTTCACCTGCGTGCTGGGAGCGGATCATTTCAACGATCTCGTCGTAGCGCGGGGAGTTCATGAAGTTATCGACGGCAACGTGGATGGCGCTGGGGGTGGGGGTAGCGGCCCGGTCTGCCAGGTCCTGGTGGGAGACCAGTAGGTCGTACTCGTCCTTCAGGTTGCTGATTGCGCTGTTGGTGACGGTAACGCGGTCGCCGAAGCCGGCGTCCTTAATCTTGTTGCGCAGAACTGAGGCGCCCATGGCTGATGAGCCCATACCGGCGTCGCAGGCAAAGACGATGGTGCGGATTTCCTGGTTCTTGTTGGCGGTTGCAAAAGCAGCGGCAACGGAGGACTTCTTGCCCTTCATCTCTTCCATCTTGGCAGCGGCTGCAGACAGGTCATCTTCACCCTGCTTGGAGAACTTGAGGATTGCTGAGGCGATCAGGAAGGACACCAGGGTGGCAGCGAATACGCCCAGGTAGATCTTGAAGTGGTCGCCCTCAGCAGCAACAGCAGTGATGGCAAGGATAGAGCCAGGGGCTGAAGCTGAGGTCAGGCCGACGTTCAGGGTCATGAAGGTGAAGGTGCCGGTCATACCGCCTGCGATAGCGGCGATGATCAGCTGGGGCTTCATGAGGACGTAGGGGAAGTAGATTTCGTGGATACCGCCGAAGAAGTGGATGAGGGCTGCACCGGGGGCGGTTGCCTTAGCTGAGCCACGGCCGAAGAAGCAGTAGGCCAGCAGGATACCCAGGCCGGGGCCGGGGTTGGCTTCCAGCAGGTAGAGAATCGACTTGCCCTGTTCCAAGGCCTGGGCGGTGCCCAGGGGGGTGATAATGCCGTGGTTGATAGCGTTGTTGAGGAAGAGGACCTTGGCCGGCTCAATGAGCAGGGCGGTCAGGGGCAGCAGGCCGGTGGAGACCAGCCAGTTAACAGCGGCTTCCGCCCCTGCTGAGAAGGCCCGCATGACGGGGGTCAGCAGGAACATGGATCCCAGGGCTGCAATGACAGCAAAGATACCGGCAGAGAAGTTATTGACCAGCATTTCAAAGCCGGGCTTGATCTTGCCGTCCCAGAGGCCGTCCAGCTTCTTCATGCACCAGGCAGCCAGGGGGCCAACGACCATAGCGCCCAGGAACATGGGGGAACCGCCGGCTTCGCCGACGAAGAGGGCATCGCTGGAGCCCATGATGACGCCCATGGTTGCGGTAGCGCCGACGACACCGCCGCGGTGGTCGTAGATGATTTTACCGCCGGTGTAGGCGATCAGGATGGGCAAAAGGTAGAAGACCATGGGGCCGACCATGGTTGCGACCAGGGCGCTAAAGTCGGTCAGGCCCGGGAAGTACTTGGGCACAAGGCCCTTGGGGATAAAAAGGGCAGTGATGATACCCCAGGCGATCAGAGCGCCGATGTTGGGCATAATCATGCTCGATAGGAAGGTGCCAAACTTCTGCACGCGCACGCGCAGGCTTGGAGTCTGAGTCTCAGCCATTGAGTCCTTCTTCGTGTAGTTGCGTTTGTGTATTAAAAAATGCCCCCAGAATTGTGCCGACGATGGCGCTCTGGGAGCAATTCATGTTCAGTTTACCCCGTCTCTAACCTGTCGGACAGGTTTTCTCCCCGTCCGAGGTTTGCCTAATTTCTCACATCTTTTGGATAGGTTCAGGGCGTTTGTTCTTCCGACAGGTAAGGGGCCCTGATACTTCTTATCAGGGCCCCTTGGGGAAAGTTTTTAACCGTTAGATGGCTAGTTCACGGGCTACAACATCGGCCAGGGCCTGGGCTGTAGCATCTGCTACCTCCTGGGTCGCAGCCTCTACCATGACGCGAACCAGGGGCTCAGTGCCCGAGGGACGCAAAAGGACTCGACCGGTGTCACCCAGCTGGGCCTCGGCGTCCTTAATCGCTTCCTGGAGCGGCACGCAAGTTGCTACGCCAGCACGATCTACGCCCTTGACGTTAATCAGCTTCTGGGGGGTTGCCTGCATACGGTTGGCCAGCTCAGATAGGGGCAGGCCGGTTCGGGCTACCTCAGCGGCCAGGTGCAGACCGGTCAGCACGCCGTCACCGGTGGTTGCGTGGTCTGACATAATCACATGGCCAGACTGCTCACCACCTAGGTTAAAGCCGTTCTTGTTCATGGATTCCAGCACATAGCGGTCACCCACTGAGGTACGCTCCAGCTTAATGCCGTGCTCTTTGAGGAAGAGTTCTAGGCCCAGGGAGGACATGACGGTAGCTACCAGGGTATCGTCCTTGAGGGTTCCTGCTTCCTTCATCTGCAGGGCCAGAATGGACATAATCTGGTCGCCGTCTACCAGGTTGCCCTGCTCGTCCACCGCCATGCAGCGGTCAGCGTCACCATCGTGGGCAATACCCAAATCAGCGCTGTGCTTCAGGACGGCTTCCTGCAGCTTCTCAGGGTGGGTTGAGCCGACGCCGTCGTTGATATTTACGCCATCGGGGTCAGCACCAATAACAAAGACCTTGGCGCCCAGGGCGTGGAAAGCATCGGGCGACACTCCGGAGGCAGCACCGTTGGCACAGTCCAGAACAACCTTCAGACCGTTAAGACGGCGGTGCTCAGGCATGGTTGACATCAGGTGGGTGACGTAGCGGTCTTCACCATCAGTCAGGGGCCGGACGCGGCCGACCTCGCCATGGGTGGGGAAACGGAAGTCCTTCGAGCGGTAGAGCTCTTCAATAGCATCTTCCAGGGCGTCGTCAAGCTTCTTACCGCCTCGGGCCAGGAACTTGATGCCGTTATCTTCTGCCGCATTGTGGGAGGCAGAAATCATCACACCGAAATCAGCGCCGGTGCTGGCAACCAGGTAGGCAGCTGCCGGAGTTGGAACCATACCGGCGTCGAGCACGTCAACGCCTGAGGCCGCGAATCCGGCGGTCATAGCTGCACCGATGAACTCACCGGAAATCCGGGAGTCATGGGCGATGACAGCCTTGGGGCGGGTACCTTCATTTACCGTATTGAACCCAAGGACGATGGACGCGGCCTGCGCTAGCTCCATAGCCAGGGCAGGAGTAATTACATCGTTAGCGAGGCCGCGAACACCGTCGGTTCCGAATAATCTAGTCATTACAGATTATTCTAACTGCTGGGTACTACTTTTCTTCGCGCAGAACAGGGAAACCTTCAGGGTTTTCCGGCACATCATCTTCCAGTACATCTGATCCCTTGCCAACAATCAGGGGATCGGTGGAACCAACGAGGGCATGATCCTTGTTGGGGTAGTCGAACTGGCCCAAAACGTGCCGCATAGCTTCCAGGCGGGCCCGCTTCTTGTCATTGGACTTCACAACAGTCCAGGGGGCATCGCCGGTGTCAGTGTAGAAGAACATAGCTTCCTTGGCGGCGGTGTAGTCATCCCACTTATCCAGGGAGGCAAGGTCGGTCGGTGAGAGCTTCCACTGGCGGACGGGGTCGGTGCGGCGGGCGTTGAAACGGGCCAGCTGCTCGGCGCGGGTGACAGAGAACCAGAACTTGATGAGCTTGACACCGGAGTTCACGAGCATACGTTCCAGATCGGGTACTTCGCGCATGAATTCGTAGTACTGCTGGGAGGTGCAGTAGCCCATGACGCGCTCAACACCGGCCCGGTTGTACCAGGAGCGGTCCATGAGTACGATTTCGCCGCCGGAGGGCAGGTGCTGGATGTAGCGCTGGAAGTACCACTGGGTCTGTTCAATATCGGTGGGCTTCTCCAGGGCCACCACTCGGGCACCACGGGGGTTCAGGTGCTCCATGAAGCGCTTAATGGCGCCGCCCTTACCTGCTGCATCTCGGCCCTCAAAAATGATAAGGACCTTCTGGCCGGTCTCCTTAATCCACAGCTGCAGCTTCAACAGCTCAATCTGCAGGGCCCGCTTTTCCTTCTCGTATTCCTTGCGGGAAAGCTTCTTGTCGTAAGGGTAGCCAGCCTTCCAGGCGTCTGACTTTTCACCGCCATCGCCTGCGAGCTTCTTGGTCAGGGATGAGATTTCATCAAGCTCAGCTGAGTAGTCTTCAACGACGGAGACGCGACGGGCTTCCTTAGTCAGGGCCGCTTTGACGGCTTCCTTCTTGGGATCAACAGGCTTGGCCTCGACCTCTACACCGGCCTGGGTTTCAGTAGCTTCCTTGCTCTGAGCCTCAGCTTCGGCAGCTGCTGCCTTGGTGGCCGAAGCGGTTGACCGGGTTGCACGAGTGGTGTTCGAAGATGCCATGGGCACCCTTTCTCTTGTGTAATGTTGCCACCACTATTCTAGAACCACTTTGTGGTTTATCCCACTGTTACACCGGTTTTGACCCTAACCAGCGCCCCCTCTCCCCCGGCCCAGGCAGTTGGGCTGGGGCGTCCTTGTGATCCCCACCCTTGCCGCCCCAGGGCCGATTTTTGGCCAGCAGGACGAAAGCGCCCCACTCCCGAAATAACGGGAGTGGGGCGCTTGCAAAGAGGTCCAGGCAAAGCCCAGTTCGAAAGCTTAGCGCTTGGAGAACTGTGAGGCCTTGCGTGCCTTCTTAAGACCAGCCTTCTTACGCTCGATAACACGGGCGTCGCGGGTCAGGAAGCCTGCCTTCTTCAGGGCGGGGCGGTTGTTCTCAGCGTCGATCTCGTTCAGGGCACGAGCAACGCCAAGACGCAGAGCGCCAGCCTGGCCGGAGGGGCCGCCGCCTGAGATACGGGCGAAGACGTCGTAGGCGCCTTCGAGTTCAAGCAGCTTGAAGGGGTCGTTTACTTCCTGCTGGTGCAGCTTGTTGGGGAAGTAGTTGTCGAGCTCGCGACCGTTGACGGTCCACTTGCCGGTACCGGGTACCAGACGGACGCGGGCAACGGCTTCCTTGCGACGACCAACAGCCTGGCCACCAACGGTCAGGGCGGGGCGGGCAGCCTTTTCAGCAACGGGTGCTGAAGACTCGGAAGTGTAGCTGGTGAGCTCTTCTTCGGTGGTGTACTCTTCGTTCTGAGCCACGATGTCTCCTTTAATAGTTCTTTCGTAGGCCCGAATTACTGGGCAACCTGGGTGAATTCGTAGGTCTTGGGCTGCTGAGCTGCATGGGGGTGCTCAGAACCTGCGTAAACCTTGAGGTTCTTGAGCTGCTGGGCAGCCAGCTTGTTCTTGGGGAGCATGCCCTTGACAGCCTTTTCTACGGCACGAACGGGGTTGGTTTCCAACAGTTCGGCGTAGTTAACTGACTTCAGACCACCGGGGTAACCGGAGTGGCGGTAGGCACGCTTCTGCTCAAGCTTGGCACCGGTCAGTGCAACCTTTTCAGCGTTGATGATGATGACGGAGTCACCCATGTCAACGTGGGGTGCGAAGGTGGGCTTGTGCTTGCCGCGCAGCAGGATTGCGGTCTGGCTTGCGAGACGGCCGAGAACAACGTCAGAGGCATCGATGATGTGCCACTGGCGGTTGTTGTCGCCTGACTTCGGAGTGTAAGTGCGCAAAATTTCGCCTTTTCTCGTTTCTTGTAGCGCTAGTTGGGTATCGCGCTGGTTTACCTAGGTGCGTTATCGCAGGGTTTGGGTGAGGGCCAAACACATCTGCGCTACTGAACCCCTCAGACCTCTTGTTCCCCGTTATTGTCCTGCAACTAGACCGAAGAACAGGGTACGAAATGAGGGCAGTAAACGCACAACGTATGAAACTATACCCAACTCTGGGGCTTTAAGCCAGGTATAAAGTCCTTAAACTTAGCTGGTTTGACCGACCTCACCTTTAAATCACAGGCTTGTGATTTATGGGGCTCTCAGGGAGGCTTCTGAGGTTGCGGGCTTTTTCGCTTTGGGCCGCATAGCCGGACGCCTCGGGGTAGGTGATAGAGGCCAGGGCCAGACCGCGCGGAGCAGCGAGACGTACCTGGGAATCGCGCACCGGGGCGGTAATACGGGAGATGAGCCAGGCTTCGTCCTTACTCCCCTCCCCCACCAGCACAAGTGAAGCGATGAGAGTACGCACCATGTTATGGCAGAAGGCATCTGCCCGGATCCTTGCCTCAACAAGTCCATCTTCTCGCCGTTCAAAACTCAGTTCCCGCAATTCACGGATGGTAGTTGAGCCCTCCCGGGGCTTGCAGAAGGAAAGGAAGTCATGAAGCCCCAGCAAATTGCCAGCGGCTGCGTTCATGAGGGTTAGGTCAAGTTCTTTATTAACCTGCCAGGCTATCAATCTGTTGAGGGGGTTAGAACCTACCTCGTCCTGGCCATCCTCAATGAGGTAGCGATATGAACGCTCCAGGGCCGAAAAGCGGGCATCGAAGCTCACCGGAACCTCGGCTACCTCCGCGATAGTTATTGCCTTTTGCAGATAGCCCTGGAGTTTAGCCGGGATGCCGAGTTCACTCTCTGCATCTGCCAAAGCCCGGCTGAGGGCCCCCCGAAGTTTGCGCCGCAAAGACCTTGCCGGGGTGTCAGGGCTTCTGCCAGGTAGTTTCTCCCAGGTGTCCCGGGGAACATCACAGTGCACTACCTGGTGCAGGGCATGAACTCCGGCGTCGGTACGTCCTGCCACCGTCGTGTAGACGGGGTGGCGGAAAATGAGGGCCAGAGCTCCTTCCAGGACCCCCTGCACCGTCACCAAACCCGGCTGTTTTGCCCAACCAGAGAAGGGGCCACCGTCGTAGGCGAAGTCGATGCGTACCCGTATTTGTGGTTGGTAGAGTTTCTGCTCGGTTTCGGTCATGGGTCTCCTGGCTTCTTGCCTATGCTGGTAGGTTGAGCTTATTGCTTGTCATACTTTACCGCTATTTGGCAGAAAAGCGGCCCTTCCCACAATAGGGGAAGAGCCGCTCTTCTATTACTCAGTAGCTACTGTGATTAGTCTTCTGAGATGGTCTGTGCTGCTGCACCACCGGCAGGTGCGTAACCTGCTGCTTCAGCTGATTCCTTGGTGTCGAACCAGATTTCAGCCTGGGTGTTTGCGTACCAGCGTGAACCGGGGACGTGGTACTTCATGGAGTCAGCGTTACCCTTGATTTCGAAGCCCTCAGGAGCTTCGCCGTTCTCGGTTGCTGCGTGTGCGCCTGCGGGCAGTTCAGAGGTTGCGGCTGCTGCCTTGGTCTCTTCTGCTGCGGGTGCGGTTGCTTCTTCCTTGACTGCTGCGGTTTCAGCTACCTTGGTAGCTTCGGTTACAGCAGCTGCGGTTGCAACGGGTTCCATGACCAGTTCGATAACTGCCATGGGGGCGTTGTCGCCCTTGCGGTTACCGATCTTGGTGATGCGGGTGTAGCCACCGGGACGCTCGGCCATTGCAGGAGCAATGACGGTGAAGAGCTCGTGGACTACGGACTTGTTACCGATGGAGCGCAGGACGCGGCGGCGAGCGTTGAGGTCACCCTTCTTTGCGAAGGTGATCAGGCGCTCAGCGACGGGGCGCAGACGCTTTGCCTTGGTAACGGTGGTGGTGATGCGCTTGTGCTCGAAGAGCTGCTGAGACAGGTTGTTCAGCATGATGCGCTCATGGGTCGGTGATCCGCCGAGGCGGGGACCCTTAGTGGGAGTAGGCATAATTTATTCTCCTGGTAAGCCGTTCCTTACTGCCTCACGGCAGGGGAACCAAAGATATTTGACTGGTGTAACGCTGTACTGCGTTGACTGCCGGTGTCTTAGTAGTCGCTACCGTAGCTGTCGTCGTCCTGCAGGCGGGCTGAAAGGTCCATACCGGCGGGTGAGTCCTTGAGGGACAGGCCCAGCTCGGTGAGCTTTGCCTTGACTTCGTCGATGGACTTGGCACCGAAGTTGCGGATGTCCATGAGGTCTGCTTCGCTACGGGTCACGAGTTCACCCACGGTGTGGATGCCTTCGCGCTTGAGGCAGTTGTAGGAGCGGACGGTCATGTCCAGGTCTTCGATGGGCAGAGCCAGGTCTGCGGCCATTGACTCGTCAGCGGGTGACGGGCCAACTTCGATACCTTCAGCGGCGGTGTTGAGTTCGCGGGCCAGGCCGAAGAGCTCAACGAGGGTGTTGCCTGCTGATGCGACTGCGTCGCGGGGAGCAATTGCTTCCTTGGTTTCGACGTCCAGGGTAAGGGAGTCGAAGTCGGTGCGCTGCTCAACACGGGTTGCGCTGACGCGGAAGGTGACCTTCAGAACGGGTGAGTAGATGGAGTCAACCGGGATACGGCCGATCTCTGCATCGCCTGACTTGTTCTGAGCTGCTGATACGTAGCCGCGGCCACGTTCGATGGTCAGTTCTGCGTTGAAGTTCGCGCGGTTGTTGAGGGTTGCGATGTGGAGGTCCGGGTTGTGGATCTCGACGCCTGCAGGCACCTCGATGTCGGCGGCGGTCAGTTCACCTTCGCCCTGCTTACGCAGGTAGGCGACAACGGGTTCGTCGTTCTCTGATGAGATGGAGAGCTTCTTGATGTTCAAGATGATCTCGGTGACGTCCTCGGTCACGCCTTCTACAGTGCTGAATTCGTGCAGCACACCGTCGATGCGGATGCTGGTAACAGCGGCACCGGGGATGGATGAGAGAAGGGTGCGACGGAGGGAGTTACCCAGGGTGTAGCCGAAGCCGGGTTCGAGGGGCTCGATGGTGAAGCGTGAACGGTTTTCCGATACGTGTTCTTCACGCAGGATGGGGCGCTGTGCAATGAGCACTATGTTTCCTTTCGGTGAGCATCCGCTATATGAGCTCACAGGTTGGGAAAAACGAGTGAGGAAGCAGACGAAGCAGTCTGTTCATTGACCGGCTACCGGCAGGTAGCTGGTCGCCCGAGGTTCGGGACGCGTCTAGACGGTGTGGTTTAGACGTGGCGGCGCTTCGGAGGACGGCAGCCGTTGTGGGCAACGGGGGTGACGTCCTGGATGGAGCCAACTTCAAGGCCGGTAGCCTGGAGTGAGCGGATAGCGGTTTCGCGGCCGGGGCCGGGGCCCTTGACGAAAACGTCTACCTTGCGGACACCGTGTTCCTGAGCGCGCTTTGCAGCGGTTTCAGCAGCCATCTGAGCTGCGTAGGGGGTTGACTTACGTGAACCCTTGAAGCCCATTTCACCTGCGGATGACCAGGAAATAACAGCACCAGAGGGATCAGTGATTGAAACGATGGTGTTGTTGAAGGTTGACTTGATGTGTGCCTGACCGGCAACAATGTTCTTGGAAACCTTGCGGCGGCCGGTACGCTTGGCCGCTGCGCGAGTCTTGGGAGGCATTTTTGATTCTCCTACAAAGTTTTGGTTGAAGTGTTGGTCTTAGCTAAGGCGCAAGACTGGAACAACACTGGTTACTTCTTCTTACCTGCGACGGTACGCTTCGGGCCCTTGCGGGTACGGGCGTTGGTCTTGGTGCGCTGGCCGTGTACGGGAAGGCCACGGCGGTGACGCAGACCCTGGTAGCTACCGATTTCGACCTTGCGGCGGATGTCGGCAGCAACCTCGCGGCGAAGGTCACCTTCAACCTTGTAGTTGCCTTCGATGAAGTCACGAAGAGCTACGAGCTGGCTGTCGTCAAGGTCCTTGACGCGGGTGTTGGGGTCAACACCGGTTGCAGCAAGTGCTTCTTTTGCACGGGTCTTGCCCACGCCGTAGATGTAAGTAAGAGCAATTTCCACGCGCTTTTCGCGGGGAATATCGACTCCAGCGAGACGTGCCATGGGGCGTTCTCCTTGTTTTCGCAGAGGTCTGTGACATCACTGCCCGAAGTTGTCTTCGGTCCCCGGCCTCTGTGCCCGGAGGTATCCTGCTTGTGGCAGGAGCGGTGCCATTTTCTGTTGTGCCACCTCGCATGTGGGTGGTCTTTTCAGCGTTGGCTAGTGATTAGCCCTGACGCTGCTTGTGGCGCGGGTTTTCGCAGATCACCATGACCACACCGTGACGGCGGATCACTTTGCACTTGTCGCAGATCGGCTTAACGCTCGGCTTGACCTTCATCGCATTCCTTTGCGTTGATGTTTCAGCTAATGCTTTGGACGGGCGGGGTAAGAGGTTCTGTGTCCGGCTAGCCGGTGGGAGAACTGTTTACCCCTTTTACACGGCGTAAACGCCGCTGCTTAGCGACGTTTGTTGCTCGTGTTTACTTGTAGCGGTAGACGATACGACCGCGGGAGAGGTCGTAGGGGCTGAGCTCGACTACTACTCGGTCCTCAGGCAGGATTCGAATGTAGTGCTGACGCATCTTGCCTGAGATGTGGGCAAGTACCTTGTGTCCGTTGTCTAGCTCAACGCGGAATGATGCGTTGGGCAGTGCTTCGACCACGGTACCTTCAATCTCGATGACGCCGTCTTTCTTGGCCATATCCTCCGCTTTACGTTCGTGCATCCAAGTTTGTCTTGGTTGCTCTTGGTAGTTTGTTTCTGTTTCGGCCGTTATCCCGGTTTCCCGGGTGCCGTCCGCTTGCCTTTTAAGGGCATGGCACAGACAACCAACAATCTAATATACGGCAAAAGCCCCGGAATGTTAATGGTTTTCGCAAAACATAGCGAGCTTCACATTAATATCCGGGGCTTAAGCGCAGGGGCAGGACGCTTCGGCAGCCGACTGGCTGGGGCTGGCATGAATTGGCCGAGCGCCCCGGCGCGAGGCCAAGAAGGTTAGTCGGCTAAGGAGCGTCCTGTCCTGCGTATTTCGTTTAGTCTTCCTTAGCTGCAAGCTGGCCGCAGGACGAAGGCAAAAATTCCGAGCGAGCGAGGAAATAAATTTTTGCTGGAGTCGGTGCCGGAGGCCAGACCTTAGTCTTCCTTTGCCGCCAGCTGGCCACAGGCACCGTCAATGTCACTTCCGCGGGTATCGCGCACGGTGGTGGGGATGCCGTGGGCGCGGAGGCGTTCAACGAAGTTTTGTTCTACGCCCTTGCGGGAGGCTGTCCATTTGGAGCCGGGGGTTGGGTTGAGCGGAATGGGGTTGACGTGTACCCAGCCGCGTCCGCGGGAGGCAAGTTTTTTACCGAGGAGGTCGGCGCGCCAGCCCTGGTCGTTGATGTCGCGGATGAGGGCGTATTCGATGGAGATGCGGCGGCCGGTGGTGCGGTAGTAGTCGTAGGCGGCGTCGAGGGTTTCGTCGACCTTCCAGCGCTGGTTGATGGGGATGAGTTCGTCGCGGAGCTCGTCGTCGGGGGCGTGGAGGGAGAGGGCTAGGGTGATGGGGAGTTTTTCTAGCTCGAATTTGCGGATGCCGGGGACGAGGCCGACGGTGGACATGGTGATACCGCGGGCGGAGATGCCTAGGCCTTCGGGGGCGGGGTCAATCAGGCGGTGGACGGCGCCCATGGTGGCCTTGTAGTTGGCGAGGGCTTCGCCCATTCCCATGAAGACGATGTTGGAGACGCGTAGGGGGCGGGTGTCTTCGGAGCCACCGTCTGCCTGTTCGAGGCCCTTCATGTTTTTGAGGTAGCGGGCACCTGCGATGACCTGTTCGACGATTTCGGCGGTGGAGAGGTTGCGGGTGAGGCCCTGCTGGCCGGTGGCGCAGAAGGGGCAGTTCATACCGCAGCCTGCCTGGGAAGAGATACACATGGTGACGCGGTTCTCGTAACGCATGATGACGGATTCAACCAGGGCACCGTCGAAGAGGCGGTGGACGACTTTGAGGGTGTCTCCCCCATCGGCTTCGAGGGTGCGGACGGTGGTGAGCAGCTGGGGCATGGCGTCGGCAACCATTTGTTCGCGTTCTGCTGCGGGCAGGTCGGTCATCTGGGCGGGGTCGGTGACCAGGCGTTCGAAGTAGTGCTTGGAGAGCTGGGCTGCCCGGAAGGGCTTGTAGCCGAGTTCTTCGAGGAAGGCGCGGCGGCCGGCCATATCGAAGTCTGCGATGTGGCGCGGGGGCTTGCCGCGGCGGGGGGCTTTGAGGATGATCTGGCCGGGTTCGGGTCGGGCGCTGGAGATTTCCAGAGGGACGCTGGTGGTTTCGGTCATGGGGGGTGCTTTCGGTGTGGTGAGGGGCGAACGGGGTGGGTCGGGGTCCGCAGGTTAGGCAGGGATGGGTTTGACGGTAACGCCGAGTTTGGAGAGTTCGGAGGCACCACCGTCTTCTGCGGTAAGTACCCAGATACCTTCAGAGTGGACGGCAACGGAGTGTTCCCACTGGCAGGCGTCTCCCCCATCGACGGTTTTGATGGTCCAGTCATCGTCGAGGGTGACGGTTTCGATTCCACCGGTTACGAGCATGGGTTCAATGGCAAATGCCATGCCTTTTTTGATGCGGGGGCCAAGATCCCGGGCGGCGTAGTTGAGGACGTCCGGAGCCATGTGCATGGAGGTGCCGATGCCGTGACCCACGAAGTCTTCGATAATCCCGTACTTATCGCCGGTTTCTTGGCGGACGAAGTTTTCGATAGCAAAACCGACTTCACCGATTTTCTTGGCGGTAGCAAGAGCAGCGATGCCCTGCCAGAGGGCGGCGCGGGTGACCTCAGAGAGTTCCCGGCGGGCGTCCGATACTTTGCCGATCAGGGCGGTGCGGGCTGAGTCCCCGTGCCAGGTGGTGCCGCGTTCGTCCTGGACGGTGGCACCACCGTCAATGGAGATCATGTCGCCTTCAGCGAGCACCCGGTTCCCGGGGATACCGTGGACAACTTCATCATTGACGGAGGTGCAAATGGTGGCTGGGTAATCGTAGTAGCCCAGGAAATTGGATCCTGCCCCGTATTCAGCCAGGACGCCGCGGAATACCTGATCGAGTTCGGCAGTGGTAACGCCGGGTGTGGCAGCTGCTACGGCTGCGTCGAGGGCACGGGAGGTAATCACTCCAGCCCGGGCCATGTGGGCTAGTTGCCGGTCGGTCTTGTATTCAATGCGGCGCATGGTGTTCCTTTGTGGGCCTGTCGGTTTTCTGTGCAAACTACACTAGTCTGCTTTAAAAACCTGTGCCCCCGCAATGACCGGGGGCACAGGAGAGGGTGGATGCTTACTTGAGAGCGTCCATGATACGGGCGGTAACTTCGTCAATCTCGCCCAGACCATCAATCTGGGTGACGAGGCCACGCTCAGTGTAGATAGCTACGAGAGGGGCGGTTTCCTCTTCGTAGACCTTGAGGCGGTGGCGGATGACCTCTTCGTTGTCGTCTGAGCGGCCTTCCTTAGCGGCGCGGCCCAGCAGACGTTCGACCAGTTCGTCGTTGTCAGCAACCAGCAGGAGGACCTGGCCAATTTCCTGGCCCATGTCTGCCAGGATGGTATCAAGCTCGCCGACCTGGGCGGTGTTGCGGGGGTAGCCGTCCAGCAGGAAGCCGTTAGCGGTGTCGTCCTCTGCCAGGCGGGCCCGGACCATACGGTTGGTGACTGAGTCGGGAACCAGGTTGCCAGAGTCAATGTAGGACTTGGCTTCCTTGCCGAGCTCGGTTTCTTCCTTGATGTTCTTACGGAAGATGTCACCGGTGGAGATGGCGGGGATGTTCAGCTTTTCAGCAATCTTGACAGCCTGGGTACCTTTGCCAGCGCCGGGGGGGCCGATGATGAGAAGACGGTTCATCGCAGTAGTCCTTCGTAGTTGCGTTGTTGGAGCTGAGCGTCGATCTGCTTGACGGTGTCAAGGCCAACGCCAATCACGATCAGCAGTGAAGCACCGCCGAGCGGGAAGTTCTGGTTTACGTTGAAGAGGACCAGGGCGATCAGGGGTAGCAGGGCCAGGACCGCAACGTAAATAGCGCCGGGTAGGGTAATACGGTTCAGGACGTAGCTGAGGTATTCCTGGGTAGGACGTCCAGCGCGGATGCCGGGAATGAAGCCACCGTACTTCTTCATGTTGCCTGCAACTTCTTCAGTGTTGAAGGTGATGGAGACGTAGAAGTAGGCAAAGCCCAGAATCAACAGGAAGTAGAGAACCATGTAGATGGGGTGGTCACCGAGGAGGAGGTAGGTGTTGATCCAGTTAACCCAGGCGGCGGGAGGAGTTCCGTCTGCAGGGGTATTGAACTGGGCAATCAGACCGGGAACCATCAGCATGGATGAGGCGAAGATGATGGGAATAACGCCGGCCATGTTGACCTTCAAGGGGATGTAGGTGGAAGTTCCACCAATGGTTCGACGGCCAATCATTCGCTTGGCGTACTGAACCGGAATACGGCGCTGGGACTGCTCAACGAAGACTACAGCCACAATCAGAAGCAGGCCAACGACCATCACTGCAGCGAAGATTCCCCAACCCTGGGTCTGCAGGATGGAACCGAACGCACCGGGGAAGGAGGCCGCAATTGAGGTGAAGATCAGTAGGGACATGCCATTGCCGACACCCTTTTCGGTGATCTGCTCACCCAGCCACATCACGACACCAGTACCGGCGGTCAGGGCAATGATAATCAGTAGAATATTCCAGACGCCGTCGTTGGGGATGATCGGGAGGGTACATCCCTGAAGCAACATACCAGAACGGGCCAGTGACACGATGGTGGTTGCATTCAGCAGGGCCAGCACAATCGTGAGGTAACGGGTGTACTGGGTGAGCTTGGTCTGGCCCTGGGCACCTTCCTCATGGAGCTGCTGGAAGCGGGGAATAACCACGCGCAACAGCTGAACAATAATGCTCGCAGTAATGTAGGGCATTACACCGAGTGCAAAAATCGAAAGCTGGAGTAGGGCGCCACCGCTAAACAGGTTGATCATGTCGTAGACGCCGCCGGTTGCGGTAATCGTAGACAGACACTGTTGAACGTTGCCGTATGAAACACCAGGTGCAGGGATAAATACGCCCACACGATAAATCACGATAATTGCAAGGGTGAACAGCAGCTTATTACGCAAATCAGGCGTTTTGAAAGCCCGGCCTAAAGCGCTCAGCACTTGTCCTCCTAGCAGAGAAAATCTCTGGTCTTGCCGGGGCCTACCGTAGGTACAACCCGGTCATTTTTACACAATCTCTTTAAGTTTATCCCTAAATGGGAGTGATTGGGATCTTCTCATGCGTGACGTAGCTTTATAACCGTCATGTAATACCCATTTGTGTCTATATTTTTACCCAAACCCCTCCCCTACCTCTTTAGGGGCATCCATATCTTCCCCAAAACCCTCCCCTAACCTCTTTAGGGGCCTGAGGACGTCGTCCTGAAGTTAAGAAAGAGCCCCTCCCACACATGTGGGAGGGGCTCTTCATCTTAGCCACGGTTTTGTGGCTGAGAGACTTACTTGACGGTTACAGAACCGCCAGCAGCCTCAATCTTGGCCTTAGCTGACTCAGAAACCTTGTCAACAGTTACGTTGTAGGCTGCTGAGATTTCGCCGGTACCCAGAACCTTGACGAGTTCGTTCTTGCGAACTGCGCCAGCTGCAACCAGGGCGTCAACGGTGATGTCGCCGCCGCCGGGGAAGAGCTCCGCGATACGGTCCAGGTTAACAACCTGGTACTCGGTGCGGAAGGGGTTCTTGAAGCCGCGCAGCTTGGGAAGGCGCATGTGCAGCGGAAGCTGGCCACCTTCGAAACCGGCGCGAACCTGGTAACGAGCCTTGGTACCCTTGGTACCGCGACCTGCGGTCTTACCCTTTGAGCCTTCACCGCGGCCTACGCGGGTCTTAGCCTTGTGGGCACCCGGAGCCGGGCGCAGATCGTGAATCTTGATAGCGTCGTTGTTTGCCATCTTTACTTGACCTCCTCAACCTGAACCAGGTGAGCTACGGTGTTGACCATGCCACAGGTGACGGCGTCAGCGGTGCGAACAACCTTGTTACCGGGGCGCTTGAGGCCCAAGGAACGGAGGGTGTCACGCATGTTCTGCTTTTCACCGACGTAGGACTTGATCTGGGTGATTTCCAGCTTAGCGTCGCTGGGCTTAATACGCTTACCGGTCATTACGCACCTGCCTTTTCAGACTTAGCGCCACGCAGGAAGCCGGGGATAACCTCGTCCTGGGGCAGACCACGGCGGGCAGCAACTGCTACAGGCTCTTCGAGCTGACGCAGGGCCTCGATGGTCGCGTGGACAATGTTGATCTGGTTGGATGAACCGAGTGACTTGGACAGAACATCGTGGATGCCTGCTGCTTCAAGTACGGCGCGGACGGGACCACCAGCAATAACACCGGTACCAGCGGTTGCGGGACGCAGCATAACTACGCCTGCAGCAGCTTCACCCTGAACGCGGTGAGGAATGGTGCGGCCTTCAATGCGGGGTACGCGGAAGAAGTTCTTCTTAGCTTCTTCAACACCCTTGGAGATGGCGGCAGGAACTTCCTTAGCCTTACCGTAGCCGACGCCAACCATACCGTTACCGTCACCAACAACGACGAGTGCGGTGAAGCTGAAGCGACGACCACCCTTGACGACCTTGGAGACGCGGTTGATGGTGACAACGCGCTCGATGAACTTGTCCTTCTCTTCTTCGCGGCCGCGGTTGTTGCGACGCTCGCCGCGGTTACCGCGACGTTCGCCACGCTCGTTGCGGCGGGCTTCGCGCTTCTCGGAAGTTTCAGCGGTAGCTTCTGCGGTTGCTTCAGTCACCTGAGTTTCCTTTTCGTTTACAGTCTGCTCGCTCATTAGAGTGCCAGACCTCCTTCGCGTGCGCCTTCAGCTACTGCTGCGACACGGCCGTGGTACTTGTTACCACCGCGGTCGAAGACAACAGCTTCGATGCCTGCAGCCTTGGCACGTTCGGCAACGAGTTCGCCGACGCGCTTTGCCTTTGCAGTCTTGTCCAGTTCTGCACCGCGCAGTTCAGCTTCCATGGTGGAAGCGTATGCGAGGGTCAGGCCCTTGGTGTCGTCAATGACCTGAACGAACATGTGACGAGCTGAGCGGGTGACAGACAGGCGGGGGCGTGCTGCGGTGCCTGAAACGTACTTGCGGACGCGTGCGTGACGACGTGCGCGCTGTGCTGACTTAGTCTTTACAGCCATTGTTACTTACCAGCCTTTCCGACCTTGCGACGGATCTGCTCGCCTTCGTAGCGAACGCCCTTGCCCTTGTAGGGATCAGGCTTACGCAGACCGCGGATGTTAGCTGCAACCTGGCCCACCTGCTGCTTGCTGATACCGGAAACGGTCAGCTTGTTAGCGCCCTCAACAGCGAAGGTGATACCCGCAGGTGCTTCGATGGTGATGGGGTGTGAGTAGCCAAGTGCGAACTCGAGGTCGGAACCCTTAGCGGTTACGCGGTAACCGGTACCAACGATTTCGAGCTTCTTGGAGTAGCCCTCGGTAACACCGATGATCATGTTCTGGATCAGGGTGCGGGTCAGACCGTGCAGTGAACGTGATGCACGCTCATCGTTCGGGCGGGTTACGGTGATAACACCGTCTTCGAGTGCAACAGCGATGGGAGCTGCAACTTCGTGGGTCAGCTCGCCCTTTGCACCCTTTACGGCAACCAGGTTGCCATCAATCTTTACCTCAACGCCGGCAGGAACCGAGATGGGGAGACGTCCAATACGTGACATTCTTCTTCCTTTCTCTTCTTACCGACTACCAGATGTAAGCGACGACTTCGCCGCCAACACCCTTCTTCGCAGCCTGCTTGTCAGTGAGCAGACCTGAAGAGGTTGACAGGATTGCGATGCCGAGGCCACCGTGAACCTGGGGCAGGTTGGTGGACTTTGCGTAAACACGCAGACCCGGCTTGGAAATGCGGCGAACGCCTACGATGGAGCGCTCACGGGAGGGGCCGAACTTGAGTTCGAGGGTCAGGGTCTTACCGACCTTTGCTTCCTCTTCCTTGAAGTCGGCGATGTAGCCTTCTGCCTTGAGGATCTCGGCAATACGAGCCTTAAGCTTTGAGTAAGGCATTGACACGGTGTCGTGATGTGCTGAGTTTGCGTTACGCAAACGGGTCAGCATATCTGCGACAGGATCTGTCATAGTCATGGTGGGCTGAGCCCTTCCTCGTTATGGTTTCCTCACCTTTCAAGGTGCGGACCTATAACGTAGTCGTTACTGGGTCTTGAAGGGGAAGCCGAGTGCCTTCAGAAGCGCACGGCCTTCATCGTCGGTCTTTGCGGTGGTAACCACGGTGATGTCCATACCGCGAACGCGATCGATGGTGTCCTGATCGATTTCGTGGAACATGGACTGTTCGGTCAGACCGAAGGTGTAGTTACCGTTACCGTCGAACTGGCGATCCGAGAGGCCGCGGAAGTCGCGGATACGGGGAAGGGCCAGGGTGACGAGGCGGTCGAGGAATTCCCACATGCGATCGCCACGGAGGGTGACGTGTGCGCCAATGGGCTGACCTTCACGCAGCTTGAACTGTGCGATGGACTTCTTCGCGCGGGTAACGAGCGGCTTCTGACCGGTGATAGCGGTGAGGTCGCGGATAGCACCATCCATGAGCTTCGCGTCCTTAGCAGCTTCACCAACACCCATGTTCACGACGACCTTAACGATCTTCGGTGACTGCATGACGTTCTCGTACTTGAACTCTTCCTGCAGGGCGGGGGTGACTACTTCGTTGAACTTAGTCTTGAAACGAGGGGTAATCTTTGCTTCGGTCATTAGATGTCCTTACCCGAGCTCTTGGCAACGCGCACGCGGATGGTGCGTTCCTTGCCATTGCGCTCTACGGTCTCGAGGCGGTAACCAACGCGGGTCGGCTTCTTGGTCTCGGGATCAACAATTGCAACGTTTGAAACGTGAATCGGTGCCTCAACCTTTTCGATGCCGCCGGCTTCGCCGGTCATGGGGTTTGCCTTGTTGTGCTTGGTGACGATCTTGACGCCTTCTACCAGCACGCGCTGGGTCTTAGGGAATACCTTAAGAACCTTGCCCTGCTTACCCTTATCTGCACCTGAAATGACCTGTACCAGGTCGCCAGACTTGATCTTAGCCATGAGTTAGAGCACCTCCGGAGCAAGTGAAATGATCTTCATGAACTTCTTGTCGCGCAGTTCGCGGCCAACAGGTCCGAAGATACGGGTGCCACGGGGGTCACCATCGGTGTTCTTGAGAATAACTGCTGAGTTCTCGTCGAACTTGATGTAGGAGCCGTCGGGACGACGAACTTCCTTCTTGGTGCGGACGACAACCGCCTTAACGACGTCGCCCTTCTTGACGGTACCGCCGGGGATTGCATCCTTGACGGTTGCGACAATGATGTCGCCAATGCCTGCGTAACGACGCTTTGAGCCACCGAGAACACGGATGGTCAGGATTTCCTTCGCACCGGTGTTGTCAGCAACCTTGAGTCGTGACTCCTGCTGAATCATATTTCTCCTGTCGTCTCGCCGGTTCCGACACGCGTATAGTGCGAGCCAGCCTTGCGGAACATTTCTACGGGATGTTGACGCGCCGGTCTCTCATAGCCTGTGTAGGGTGGAGAGTTGGCGGACACGCCTGGGCCCTAACCATGCCAACGAACATCTAGACCCGCGTGAGCGGGCGAACCCCGCCAGGTAGCGGCATTATGTTGTGGCACGGTAAGAACCGTGGTTGTGTGGGCATAGAGAACCACACAGAATCAAAACTCTACCAGTTGATCAGCACTTAGAAAAGAGACCTTCCCTACAAAGAGTCCTAGCAGCACGTTGTTTTCAACACATCTTGCAACCTCGTAAATGCCTCAGGGTGGGGAGCCTCCCGTTGGAGACTCCCCACCCTGAGCCAATGTGTGGAGTTACTACTGAGTGATGTTGTACCGCCTACCGTGCTACAGCTTAGGAAGCGCGACGGCGAGCGACGAATACCGCCCAGCCTGCAACCAGTACAAAGGCACCGATTCCTGCTAGTGCAGCAACCGAAGCGCCGGTCTGAGCCAGGCTACCACCGCTGGCCTGCTTACCTGTCTGCTGGGTGGATGCTCCCACCTGAGAGCTAGTTGCACCACTGGCACTCTGGTTAGCTCCTGCCACCTGCTGCTGTGAGCCTGCTGAACCATTGCCAGCCTGCCCTGTTGCTTCTGCGCTGGGTGCAGAGCTGGGGTCAGGGTTGGGGGCACCGGTCGGTTCTGTGCTGGGTGAAGCCGTAGATCCTTCGGTGGGCTGAACAGACGGCTCAGCGCTGGGAGCAACTGTTGGCTCAACGCTGGGAGCAACTGTTGGCTCAACGCTGGGAGCAGCAGTTGGCTCAACGCTAGGTGCCTGGGTGGGCTCAGCACTAGGAACCGGGGTGGGCTCAGCACTAGGAACCGGGGTGGGCTCAACGCTAGGTGCCGGGGTAGGCTCAATGCCTACAGCTGAGTCTACGAAGGTTCCGTAGCCGGCAAAAGCTGCCAGTGTTGAAGCAACTGTGGTGGCTTGGGGAGCTCCACAAGTGGTCTGAGGAGCCGGAGCTACAGTAACCTCCACGGGGATGCTTCGTGGCTGGTCCCCGTCCTTTAGGCTACCGGTGAGCACTCGCACCCTATGGGTTGATCCAGCCAACCAGGCGTTGTTGGAGTTCTCCGCGGTGGGCACAGGCAGGGTGACAGAGAATTTGCCTTGCGCTTCAGCTTCAATAGTCCGAACGACGTTGCCCTCACCATCGTTCATCTGGGTTGCCCTGTCGTCATACAGAAGACCCAATACTGAGCCACCACCGGAGGGGTGGGTGAATCCGGTTCCAGTGAGGGTCATCTGGCCATTTTCAGAAACGTTTGTAACAACCAGCTTTGCCCCATCAGCGCTGGAGCCTTCAAAACTATTGATTGCTTCAGCCGGTGTAACCGCCTGACCTGCCACTGTGCCATTGTCGGTAACTACGAACTTTGTCATGGCATGAGCGTTGATGGGTGTAGCTTCAACCTCCTGCCAGTCGGCAGGTTGTCCCTCTGCAGCAACATTCCGCAGGCCCTTGATTTCAGTTGAGGCAGTAACGTATTTGCCGGTCTTGTAGTCAAGGGTAAAAGGTACTTCCACACCGGTAAAGGCGGTTCCGCGCTCAAGACCGATAACACCGTGGGGGGTTACAACAACGTCGTTTGCCCCCATGCCTTCGCCGACGGTACGTGTTACGGTGCTGGCAATTCGGTCAGTTTGCCCGTCGATGACGTAGTAGGAGCCGGTGGCTAGGTCGGTTGCATAGACCAGGTCTCGGGCTTCGTCAGCGTCAATGGAAAGCCCCTGGGTCCCAAAATTGATCCAGTTCTTGAAGGCACCGGTGGTCTTATCATAGACCCCAACGCCTGCGTTGACGCCCTTGGATCCCTGGCTTGATACATAGAGTTCGTTGAGTGAGCGATCAAAGGTGACATCTGATGCGACGAGGTTTGCACTGGCGTCGTTACCCTGCAGGGCAAATTCATTGACGACAGTAAGCGTATTGAGGTCGACAACAACCAGCTTAGGGGTGCCAAAGACAGGGAAATAGCCTAGGCCTGCTTCATCATCCAGGGCGAAATTCATGACGCTTGCGGCCCGGCCAGAAGTGTCACTGACGGGAATGGTTGCAAGATGCTGGTAGGTGGCGCCATCTAGAACGACGATAGCCCCCTGGGTTCCGATGAAGACTTTGCCCTGCGAGGCCCGCACTTCGCGCGGATGGGCGGTTGTGATGGCCTGGCCCTCAGGAAGACCCAAGGTCGTAAAGACCTGCTTCATGGTGGTCTGGTCAAAGGCCGTCACACTGTTAGTGCGGGTATTGGTGACCCACACGGTGCCGTTGACGTCATCTACTCCAACGCCGTAGGCACCCGCGACCTGGAATCCAGCAGGGTTTTCCCCTTCCCAACCACGAGGTGAGTAGCTGGCAGTGTTTAGACCGACAGTGTGGGTAATTTGCATGGTTGCCGGGTCAACCTTTGCAAGGGTTGAGGTCATGATAGGTGGACGCCCGCTAGAACCTGTAACCCACAGGGTATCGTTTGCCGCTGAGTACCCCAGCTGGTACTGCCCGGGCAGGCCCTGGTACTGGGTTGAGGCAACGTTAAACGCTCGGAAGGTGCAGTTCTGGGCAGGATCATTTGCAAATGCGCTCTCTGCTGAGGTGACAGGAGCAACCAGAAGAGCACCGAGCATCATTGCTGTTGCACTACCGGTAAGAAGGAAGCGGGAGCGGGTACGGCGGGGTGTCTGATGAGTGAGTTTCATCTGTCCTCTTAATACATGTGTGGTGGGGCAGGGCAACGAGGCCCAATTAGGATACATTCAGCGTTATATAAGGATAGCCTTACCGAATACATAGTTAAGTTTTACCTAATTAATGACTGGAGGCAAGCATTTTTCCACATTAGGTCATATTTTTCTTTCTTAATTGGCAGGACCTTGCAGAATTAGCTCAATCAGAGCCGCTTTCAGCACGTCCGTATGACCCCCCTCAGCCACGACAAGCTCGTAATCTGAGCAATACGCCTTCCAGGCCTGGCCGGGGGCACCTGCATCCAATGTCTGCTGAGCCGCTAGTAGAACGAGGGGAGCTTCAAGAGGGGAAGGAGTTCCCTGACGAACCCACTCCATCGCTTTTTGAACCAGCTTCAAACAGACCTGTAATCGCTCAGGCGGCAAAGAGCCAAGGGCACTACCACTTAGCCTCAGGGCCTCTATGACACCAGCTTCTGTCAGGTCTTCCTGCTGTAGCTCTAGGCCACCCAATCTCGCAATAGCCCGCCAGCGGTCTTCCTCTTGGGCAGGAGGGAAGGTCCTCCAGTAGGACTGGGGGTAGGCGTCCAGAACAAGAACTTTCTGGGGAGGAAGCCCCCTTGCCTCCAACCTGCAAGCCAATTCTTGTGCCATCATGCCGCCTAAAGACCAACCCACGAGAGTAGCTCCCCGCAGGTTAGAGTTCTGCATCTCAAGCAGTCTTTCAAGGGCCCTACCAGCTGCCTCCGTGAGAGAAGATGACTCCCCTCTGCTGGCCCCAGAATATTCTTCAGCCTGAATCAGAAAAACCGGGCTGCTCTCAGGAACTGCTGAAAGCAAAGGAGCATAGCACCAGCCCAACCCTCCTGCTGGAGGCAGAAAGATGACGGGGGCACCGCCGTCTCCAGAACGCAGCATCAAGCAGGGATCAAAATCGTCCAATTCCTCCTGAAACATGCTGGCAGCAAATCCCTCGGGCGTAGGGTTGGCAAAAATACTCACCACAGAAACCTCACACCCGAATTCTTGACCCAGCTCCTCTGCCAGAACCATGGCCAGTAAGGAGTGACCACCAGCCGAGAAAAAGTCAGTAGCAGCCCCCACCTCCTGCCCTAGGACACGACTAAAGACCCGGCAACACCGTTCAACCGTAAAACTTGGTGGGGGTACTTCCCCAACTTCTTCCTCCGGCAGGGGATAGCCCATCAGCTGGGAGCGGTCAATCTTCCCATTAACAGTCAGCGGAAGATTCTCAAGAACCTGCCAGTGGGTAGGAATCATGTAGTCACTCAGGTGCCGGGCAGCATGGTTCCGGGCAAGATCTACCGCTTCCTCAGAGCCCATTCCGGGAGCCGCCTCGACAAAGGCGAGGAGGTACTCCTTAGCCCCTTCCTGACGGTAGATAAGGCAGCTGCTGGCAAGAGAAGGGGCTTCAGAAAGAACAGTCTCAATTTCTGTAAGTTCAACCCTTTGGCCCCGGATTTTTATTTGGTGGTCTAGCCGCCCCCGGTAATACAGCAGGTTATCTTTGCCCCACACCACAACATCGCCTGTGGCGTATACCGGTTGACCGAAATCGTCAGACGAAAAAGCTGCAGCTGTCATATCTGGCCGGTTAAGGTAGCCGTCACTCACCTGCACTCCGTGCAGGTAGAGCTCACCGCGCATCAGCGGTGGGCACAGCTGGCCCGCTGCATCCCGAATCGATACTGCAGTATTCCATACAGGTTTCCCCATGGGCACAAGATCAGGCACCTGCCCGAGATCCAGGCAGTAAGCCGTGACGTCAATTGCAGCTTCAGTCGGCCCATAAAAGTTATAGATTTTTGCGCCCATCACCTGGTGGGCCTGCCGAACCAAGGATGCTTCAAGAGCCTCCCCGGAACACACTAGGGCCCGCGGCCCATCCCATCCTTGCATGAGCTCTTGCGCCTGCTTCGACCTCACAAAGGCTGCCAGCATACTTGGCACAAAGTGAAGCACATCAATTGCAGAACTCCTGATAATCCTCGCTAAATAGGCGGGGTCGCGGTGCCCCCACGGGGCGCAAAGCACAGTTTTCGTCCCTTGGGTCACTCCCCAATAGAGCTCCCAGATATGAACGTCAAAGGAAATAAGAGTCTTATGCAAGACCCGGTCTTCCTGCCCTAGGCTAATGAGCTGACTCTGCCAGGCGAGGCGGTTGTGGAGGGCTAGGGCTTTAACACCCACGCCTTTGGGGCGGCCGGTAGAACCGGATGTAAACAAGATATAGGCCAGCTCATCAGCACCAAGAGTCAGCCCCTTCATCGCAGCGAGATCACCCTCAGCTTCCCTATCTTCAAGATGTTCCGGGAAGCTCATGACCTTCACCCCGTACTCTTGGGCTAGGTCTTCAAGCTGCAGCTGACTCAAGTAATCGCTGCTCACAACTAACTCAAGTTCGGCATCCTGACACATGCTACGAACCCTGCTACCCGGAAGCGAAGGCTCAAGGGGAACATAGACCGCTCCAAGATAGGTTAGAGCAAAAACCACAACCATGAACTCGAGGCTGCGGTGGCCCCGGACCCCGACCCTGCTCCCCCGGTCTACTCCCCAGCTAGCCAGTTCAAGAGCCAAACTCATGCTGCTATTTCGAAGCTGGGCATAAGTCAGTTCCCGTTCCCCCTGAAAATTCCAGGAACCCTGCTGGTAGGCAGGAGCCTCAACAAAAGCTACCTGATGAGGGATTTCCTGTGCCTTCTGCTCCAAGATAGCTGCAAGGGGCTTAAAATCTAGGTCAACGTGCTCCCCCTCCAAAGACTCCAGCAGAACTTCATCGCCTGGACTCAGCAAAGACAGAGAGTCCATAGAACCATCGTCGAGGGCAATCTGAGCCCACTTGCCTAGCCAATGAACAAGTCGCTGCGCTAAAGCATCAGCATCTTGGGCCAGGAGCAGATCAGCATTGATGTCGATTTCTACCGAAAGCTCATGCCCCCGATAGGGCATCCCGCGGACGGTCACGGTCATATGGGGAACCGGCCCGGCTGCCACGTTGATAACGCGCCCTCTCCCTGCGCTGCCGGCACTAAAGTGGGCATCGAAGGGTACGATATTAATCTGGGCTCCCCCCAGCAGTACCCCTTCCTGGGAGGCGCGTGCCTGCAGATCTTCATAGGGCGCAAGGGCATGTTCGGCGTTATATTTCATCCCAGCTTGCACCGCTTCTAGCGCTTTCCGGGCCTTACCACGGGCAGGGCAGACAAGCGGAAGCAGGTTCACAGCACTCAAAGCTGTTTGAGCACTCAGCCGAGGAGGGAGCCCCGGTATCAGCCGGTTCATTTGCGGAACCAGAGCCCGGAAGGAGTCAACCCCCTGATGCCTGCCCAGAAAAGCACCTACTGCCGCAACCATCATGTGCGGCCAAGAAGCCCTCGTGAGGTCACCAATTTTCCGGTAGGTGCTCTGCAACTCAGAAGAGAGTGGGACTCGAACACGCACAACGTCATTTGCTCCCCCTGGGCCACCAGCACCAGGAGCAACATCCAGGCTCGGGTCCTCACCCCAGGCAAGCTCCGGTAGTTTCTGCAGGTAGGCGGCACGCTGAATCTCCAGCTCCTGCTGAAGGTGAGCGTCTTCTTCAGCAAGCTCAGCCAGAGAAGGACGCTTGTGGAAAGTCAGTACTGCGCCAGCCTCTAGCTGGCTGTAGGCAGAAAAAATCTGCCGCAGGATCTCATAGGCAGCAAAACCGTCAGCAAGGAGGTGGTGAACGGAATGATAAAACCAGTGCTGGCCGTTGACCTGCACCAGGGCAGAATCGAGTCCCTGCCCCTGGCACACGGGCATGGGTTTTTGGCGCCGTTGCTGGGCCCAGGCTAATACGGTTGCTTCTTCATCTCCCGGTGTTGCCTCAAGGGATAGCTCTTCTAAAATCTGTAGACGCTGACTATGCTCCTCCGCTGGAAGCGCAGCCCACACCACCTCCCGCTGGCCCTGGCCCCTATCCCCTAGCTCAATGACAGTTCTTAGGGTTTCGTGTTCCGCATAAACTGCTCGGATAGCTCGTCGCAGGAGCCCTGCGTCCAAGAGGGTTTCAAACATTATCAGCTCAGCTGTGATGTAGCTAGAACCTTCAGGCTCAAGCTCAGTAGCAAAAAAGATTCCCTGAGCAGAACGAGGAAGAGGGTACCAGGTCAGTGACATCTTAGGCAGTCGCCTCCCTCAAAAAGTGAAGGGTGGGATGGGCAACTAAGTCTGTAAATTCAATCTGATACCCGGCAGATGCCAGGTCATCGAGTAAGAGGAAAGCCCCCATTGAATCTAGACCTGCATCAAAAATATTGCTAGACGGCTCAAGATCCTGTGAGCCCTGGGGAAGATAGGCGGCGAGAAGTTCTTTTAGCTGGTCAAGTGACATAGGAGCGTCCTTACTGTGAGTGCTTGGGGCCGAGCAGCTCTTGTGCGAGCTGGGACCTGAGATCTTTTCGTGAAATTTTTCCAACATTGGTCAGGGGTAGGTCATTGAGGACGAAAACCTGGTCTGGGAGTTTGTACTCACTCAGCCCTAACGCCCGAAGCTGCTTCCTCACCGACTGCACGGTGGGGCGCTGGGCTGCTTCCTGAAGGGTGAGAGCCAGACCCACCTTTTCCCCTAGCCGTTCATCTGGGATGCCGATAGCAATAGCGTCCTTGATATCTGCCAACTGCAGGGCAGCGTCCTCAAGCTCATCAATCGATATCTTTTCTCCTGCGCGATTAATCTGGTCTTTGATACGGCCTACCATTTCAAGGTTTCCCAGCCCGTCAATCTTCACCAAATCCCCAGTGCGGTAGAAGCCATCTTCAGTAAAGTTGGCCCCTGACTGGGTGCCAGCACCGTAGTACTGACGGATGGTATAGGGGCCGCGGGTCAGCAATTCCCCTACCTGGCCGGTGCCGACCTCCCTACCCCGTTCATCTACGACCTTGATTTCATCGTGGGGGCTAATGGGTCGGCCCTGGGTGGAACACACTGTTTCGGGATCATCGCCCAACCGGGTGTAATTCACCAGCCCCTCTGCCATACCAGCGACCTGTTGCAGGGTTGCCCCTAGCTGAGGCGTAATTTTTCGGGCCAGGGTAGGAGATAACTTGGCCCCACCTACCTGAATAACTTTTAAACTGGGCAAGCTCAGCGAACGACGCTCAGCCAAGAGCAACCAGCTCTGTAGGAGCGGGGGCACTAAGGAAACCTGGGTTACCTGGTGGCGTTGAATCAGGGCAAAAGAGGTTTGGGGGCTAGGGTCGTGGGCAAAGACCAGGGTCGCTCCGCGGTATAGAGAGCCTAGAATACCTGGCGAGCTCATGGTGAAGTTATGGGCAGCAGGGAGCACCACGAGGTTAGTTGTCTCTTCTGTTACCCCACAAATTTCTGCTGAGGCACGAACGGAGTAGAGATAATCTGCGTGGGTTCGGGGAATGAGTTTGGATAGCCCGGTGGTTCCGCCAGAGAGTTGGAAGAGGGCCGTATTTTCGCTGAGGATTCTTGCCCCGCGGTCGGCTATTGGCTGATCATACTTCAGGTCTTGTTCCTGATGGACAGCAGGTGCCTGGGTCAGGTCTAGGGCCTGGGGAGGTTCTACCCCTTCTTTTTGGAGTTGCTTACTGTAGTCGGCGTAAAGAGCCCAGTAATCTGTGTTTTCTGCGCCTTGGGCAAAGAGGTGCAGGGCTGCATCTGTGGTTCGCGCATAGTGGGCCAAATCTTGAGCACGGTGTTTCGGGAGGGCAAAGATGGGCAGGGTACCGGCAATAAAAGCCCCAAGCATATAGGCGAGAAATTCAAGGGTGTTAGGAAGCTGTAAGATGACGCGATCGCCCGGGCTAATGCCGAAGCTCCGGATATGGTGGGCAGCTGTATGGGCTTCCTGCTCTAGCTGCCGGTAGGTCCAGCTCTGAGTTTCGGTGCTGGATACCGGGTAGTTTCCCCGGGTACTAATTCCATGGGCGGCAATGTTATCGGGGTATTTTTTGAAGATATTTTCTATAAATTCGGGGAAAGTCTCTGGCTGGTAGTAGCCAGCCTCCCGATAGGTACGGGCAAACTCTTCGGGCATGGGGGCGATGGGCTGTAGGGGGCTGCGGGCCGACGTCTTTGTCATGGGGTGTTAGCTTTCGTTTTGAGGGGCAGGAAAGATTTGGATTAAGTAGCCCACGAGGCTGTTTCTCCAACAGGCGTAGTCATGGCCACCGTTATATGTCGTGAGTTGGGCGTCAATCCCTGCTGTGTGGGCAGCTTGTACAAAATCCTGGTGGGGTTCGAGGAGTACCCATTCTTGGGTTCCGCATTCTAGGTAGAGTCGGATTTTTTGCCTTTGGGAGGGAGGCAGGGTGGAGCTGGCTTTCTCCAGGGCTTGTTCTGCGGAGGGGTTCCACAGGGAGGCTGACTGGCTTAGGGCAATTCCAAAGATTTGGGGGTAGGTAAGGACGCCGGTGAGGGCAGCGAGCGCACCGAGGCTTTGGCCCACAAGGACGGTCCGTTCTGGGCGGAGTCTGAGGGCGTATGTGTGAGCCAGGTGGGGCAGCAGGCCGGTGGCGATCTCTGCCAGCAGGGGGCTGTCTTGTCCGAGTTGTTTCCAGCGTTGTTCGCGGCCGCCGGAGTGGATCAGCAGCAGGTAGTGGTCTTGTAGTTTTTCGTCCTTGACTGCTTGAGCACTTGCTGCGGGCAGGCCTTGGTGGGACCATATTTCTCCGTCAAAGATGATGAAGAGTGGCGAGGTATCGGTGGGGACGCCAATGGGAAGGAGTTCGTAGTCTAGGGCGCCTTGATCGGGGTGGAGTTTTTGGGGGGTGTATGTGTTCCAGTGAGGCTGATAAGGTACACGATAGTCAGCTGGATAGGGGGCATTTGGGGCCTGCTGCAGCTCAACGACGGAGAGCAGGTTACCTCCCCTGTTCGGGCAGTGGCGGGGGTTGGCGGGGTCTGCCTGGCCGGCGTCGAGTGCTGCCCTCAGCTGGGGGTGGTGGGTGCTACTGAGCCAGGCGGGTTGCTGGCCTTGAGGGGTGGGTAAGAAGCAGTACGAGGCTCGCCAGTTATTTTCTAGCTCAAAGGAGGCATACCAGTAGGGGGTTGCAGGGATTTTTTCGAGAAGTGTTGCTTCAAGATTAGTCTCATCTGTCAGCCGATTTGCGAACAGGAGCACTGATTCTAGGGGCTCTGTTTGAGTGTAGATAAAGGTGACGATGCTGTGGTTAGGCTTGCTCGTTTCAAGGAGCGGTAGCTGATGCATCAGGTGGCTGATCTGGGTGCTGAGGTCTTGGTCCGTCAAGTACCCGGAGTTTCGTGCCTCCAGGAGGGCTGAGATACGGGGTGAGGTGGTTCTAGGGACGGGGCTAGGACGGGGACGTTTGGGAGGTTGGGGGGTCTGGTTCATGGCTACTGGATGTTTCATGAAGGTCTAGGGGTTGCGGGTATCGTGGGGAATCATGAGCGGGGTATGGCTATGGGGGTCGGTGATGATACTGGCCTTGATGTCAAAGACCTGTTCAATGATTTGCGGGGTGACAATCTCTTGGGGTGGACCTTCTGCCATGATTGTTCCGGCTTTCATCAGGATGAGGTGAGTGGCGTAGCGGAAAGCCAGGTTGAGGTCGTGTAGCACCAGCAGAAGCGTTTTCCCCTGCCGGTGAAGTTCAGCTGCCAGATCAAGCACCTGGAGCTGGTGAGTGATATCCAGGTAGGTGGTGGGCTCATCGAGTAAAAGCAGGGGTGTGTCTTGGGCTAGGGTCATTGCTATCCACACTCTTTGTCGCTGGCCGCCGGATAGCTCTTGTAGGGTTCTGTCTTTGAGGTCTGCTATGCCGCAGGCATCCATGGCTTCTTGGCAGATACGGTGGTCTTCTCTCCGCATTCTTCCCAGGAAGCCTTGGTAGGGGTAACGTCCTAGAGCCACGACGTCCGCGACGGCGACGGAGTCTGGCGCGTGGGGGCTCTGGGGTAGTAGGGCTAGAGTCTGGGCTATTGACCGGTTTGATAGGTCTGTAATTTTCTGCCCTTGAAGATATATTTCTCCTGCTGTTGGCTGGTGGATTCTCGCAAAGGTCTTGAGAAGAGTTGATTTGCCGCAGGCATTAGGACCTAGAATCACGGTTAGCTCTTCGCGAGGGATTGAGCAGTTGATACCGTGAAGTACGGGGTGCTTCTCGTAGGCGACATGGAGGTCTTTGGCTTCTAGCGCACTCTCGTTTAACTTACTCACTGCTGTCCTTACGTCGTGCTCTGTAGATGAGGAAAATGAGGTACAGGCCGCCGAGGGCTCCGGTGACGACTCCGACTTGGAGGGAGGTAGGGAAGGCAAACTGGCCTAGGGCGTCTGCCGCTAGGGTGATGAAGGCACCCGTGCAGGCTGCTGTGCCTAGGTTCCCAGCTGCTTGGTGGCTCAGATGACGGGCGATATGAGGAGCTGCAAGAGCAACAAAGGCAATGGGGCCAGTCAGTGCTGTTGCTAGGGCGACCAGGAGCACTCCCAGAATGAGGCTTATTAGCCTGACGCTGGCTACTGGCACCCCGATGCCCTGGGCCAGGGTATCCCCGTAGTTGAGGGTCCGCAGGGGCCTGGCAAGCCAGAGAAGTAGCGGGGCTACCAGGGCAAGCGGGAGAGCTAGAAGGGCTACTTTGCCCCAGGTCATACTGTTCAGGGAGCCTGCCAGCCAGGCTGCTGCTGTTTGAGCTTGTGTCACAGAGGCCTGCACTACTAGCAGGGAGTTTACTGCCGCTAGGGTTGCGCCTAGCCCCAGGCCAACCAGGATCAGTTGAAACCCTTCAAGGCCTCTTGATCGAGTAAGCAGATAGACCGCGCAGGAGGTGGTAGCTCCTCCTACGATTGCGCCTAGGGCAGTACCCCAGGGACTGGTTCCCCACACAATCATGGCGCAGAGGGCCCCGGTAGCTGCCCCGTGCGTGAACCCTATGACGTCAGGGGATCCCAGAGGGTTGCGGGTGATGGTTTGGAAAATTGCCCCCGATAGTCCCAGGGCAGCTCCTACGAGGAGGGCAGCTAGTATTCGGGGAGCTCGAATTTCCCGGACGAAATAGCTTCCCAGCCCTGTTTCGGAGCCGCTGAGGGCAGCTACAACGTCTGTAACTGTGAGGTTGTAATCCCCCTGCATCAAAACCCACAGTCCGAGGAGTAAAGAGCTAAGTAGGGCGGAGAGGGTGACGGCTCGGATGCGGTAGGTCATAGCTCGCGTACCTTTCGTCGAGACATCAGGGCCAGGAAGAGAGGGCCTCCAAGCAGGGTGGTGATGATTCCTACCTGAATTTCTGCAGGCGCCATGATAGTGCGAGCACAAACGTCACTTGCAATGAGCCAGGCGGGACCTGCCAGCACAGCCCCTGCAGTCACCCAGCCCACCTTGTTGCCCAGAAGGGTTCGGAGGATAAAAGGTACCGCTAGCCCAACGAAGGCAAGAGGGCCAATCGCGGCGGTTGATATTGCCGCTAGGAGAGACACCGTCAGTAATGTAAGGCAGGTAATTTTTTTCACTGAGGTTCCCAGCGCCAGTGCAGCTTCTGCCCCGAGCGCTAGCGTACGCAGGGAGGGAATGAGCCAAAATCCTAGGATCAGAGCTAAGCCAACGAGAACGGAGGTGGGAAGCAGCACCTCATACCCGCGTCCTTCAAGGGACCCAGCTGCCCAAAAACGAAATTCGTTATAGGCCGTCTGATTAGCAAGCAGGAGTGCCTGAGTGATGGCGGTCAGGGACGCTGCCAAAGCAACACCGGCCAAAATAAAACGCGACATCGACTGCCCTTTTGAGCTACCCAGGGCAAAGACTGCCCCCACGCTCACCAAAGCTCCCATGAAAGCAGCGCCCATGAGAGTCAGGATGGGGAGGGGCCCCAAAATCACCACGGCAAGAACCACGGCTAAAGAGGCTCCCGCGTTGACCCCCAGAAGACCGGGATCAGCAAGCGGATTGCGCGTCAGGGTTTGCATCAGGGATCCAGCGACAGCCAAAGCTGCCCCGCACACCAGGGCAAGGAGGGTACGCGGGATTCGCTGGTCCCAAACAATGGTGTAGGCAGGGCTAGTGCTATCCCCTGCAAGAGCAGCCCATATGTCTTGGCCTTCTAAGGCGTTAGAACCGAACCTCAGGGATAGCAAAAGAGTCAGACCCAGCACAGCCGCACAGACCGTCAGCACCAGGTATCTCCGAGGGGCTAGGGCTTTGTCTCGCAGGCGCGAGCGCACAGGTGAGGTAGTCATACGGTGGTTTCAGGAGAGCTTATTTCTCAGAAGTCTTGTGACGACGCAGCAGGACGAAGGCAGCCACGATGATTGATGCCCCAAAGACAAGCGCACCCACCCATGGGAAGGTTCCCAGCTGAGCGATACTTGCTGCAGACTCTTCTTCGGGTTCCTGGCTTGCGCTGGCTTGGGCCTGAGCTGACGCTGTTGAGCTTTCACCGGCGGTTGGGCTCATCGTGGCTGATGGGCTGGCCTGCTGACTTTCGGGGGCTGAAGCTGTGCTTGTTTCTTGTGCTAGCAGGGCTTCATATTCTTCTTGGCTAATAGGATTACCCTCAGCATCGAGGTAGATGGTGGTTCCGTCTGCTGCGGTGTCGGTGCTGACGGTAGCCACGCTAGATTCAGCTGATGAGGAAGTAGTCTCCTGGTTCTGGCTATCTGTTGTGGCCGGGTTAGTAGCCATCTGGTTCTGGTTAGAAGTTTCAGCCTGGGCTACGTTTTCTTCGATGCTATTGATGACGCTCGGATCAACGTTGACGGTCGTACCACCGCTTGATGATTCGTTCACACCCGAGATGGTAAATTCGGGCGATCGGTTGGTGTAGCCCTTTGACCCCTGATAGTTGCCGTCCGCATCGTACATAATTTCTGTGGCCAGGAAGCGGAGGGTATGGGGCCCTTCGCTCAGTTCCTTCGAGAGGATGAAAGAACCGGAAGCGGTACCGTTACTCGATATTTTTTGCTGGTGGACGACGCAGGCGCCTTGGGCAGCGTCTGAGGGGCAGGCTGCACCGTCATCAACCTTGATGTAGAGCTGTTCGCCTGCGGGGAAACCGGAGACTGAGAAGGTGAGAGTATCGCCTGCCTGAAGGCTTGCAGGTGAAACGCTAGAACTGGTGCCGGGGGTATTGGAGGTTGCGGCTCCGCCCGGAGGTAGGGCATGGGCAGGTGCCAAACCTACTGGACCGCATAAGGCGGCTACTCCTAGACCAAGCGCAACGCAGAAGACTCTCATCTTGGGGAAAACAGACATACTTCTTCCTTATGACTTTTTCTTTTGGCGGGTGAGGGCGAGGGTGGCGAGCAAAACTGCTGCAGCTGCGCACAGCAAGAGGTTATTGGGGTCAAGGAGCGAGGAGCTTCTGGTTGTTGCCGGGTTTTCGGCTTGAACAACAGAGCTATTGCTTGTTTCGGGCTGCTCGGTGACCTTTCCTGGGGCTGGTGGTGTGCTGGCAGGTTTTACGGTGGGGCTCGTGACGGGGCTGGCCACATTCTGACGAGGGGCGGGGGCCCGCAGCACCTGAGAAGGCAGCGAGGCCAGCTGGCTGACTGGGACGTTCATTCCACCAGCTGTGGTGGCAGATGAACCTAATGGGCTGTGGGCGACAGATTCAGCTAGGCTGTAGCCAGCTGCAGCTGAAACAGGGAAGGCTGAGAGGTTGCCGGTTGCCCCGCTCACCTGGGATTGGCTGGGTCGAGTAGCCGGGGTGGACGCAGTCTCCTGATGAGCTTCTGCGACAGTGAGGGACGCCCAACCCAGCAGGGCACCAAAATTTTCTAGCTCCCCGCTTTGGGCGACAACCTGGTAGTCACCTGCTGCTAGATCTTCCGGTAGCAGGTAGCTCACAGACTTATTGGCATCTAGTTGGACCCAGCCTGAGCCCCAGTTGCTCCGCACAGACCCACCGATATAGGGATTAATCATCACCCACTGGCCGGCCTCTGCCCCGGGTACGGTTACGCTCATATTTCTACCCGTGAGTTGGGCCGTCATATGACCTTGAGAAGCAGCTGATAGGTCTTCGTTTGAGAGCGTATCTGGAATGGCATGAGGAGAATACCGCCCAATCACGAAGTCCAGTTTTCCGACGCCGCCTAAGGTAACGGCCCGGTCCCCTGGAGCAAGAGAGCCAGAGAGCACTCGCAGCGAGTGGCTACCCTCTGCCAGAGCAGGGGAAGAACTTGCTGTAGTTCCGTCAGGCAAGTCGATGGTGGCGTCGATGCGGCCGGTGGCGGGATCCGGGTGCAAAATAGCCCAGATTGTACGATTCGAGTGAAGGGACGTATCAAGTCGACTGATTCCACCGTCATCAATTTTCACCGCAACTGTGGTTGCCCGCTGGTTTTCGGTATTGCACCAGCCCTCACCCACGACACGAAGTTTCCCACCCAGTTCAACGGTGGGGTTGACGATTTCAAAGGTGGGATTATCCAGGTCTGTGGTGCAGACGGTCTGATGGTCATCATCGCTAGGAAGAGAACCAGCTACCCCGTTGACCGGTATTGGTTCAGAGCGGACAGAACGAGTCACATCGGCTTCAGCGTTTCGCCCGGACTGGATGAAGACTGCCAGGTAGTCCCCTGCTGAGCCTTTCTGTACTTCTTCAGGCAGTTCAAGTTCAATATCGAAGCTACCGTCAGCGTCAATAGCTAGTAGCCCCTGGTCAGGTTGGGCACTCTCTGCATCTGGGATGAGCAGGCCCCAGCTCGTAGGATCTGCTGCCCGCCCGACAGACTGCAAATAGGATGAAATCGCCCTATCGGTTCGTTCATACTGGCGAACCTTGCCTTCTGCATCCAGATATTCCAGTTTGATCGATACTGTTGAAGCGCTGGTGCCATCCTCTCTAGTCCAGCCCTGCCCAATCAGTCGAATGGTGGCTTGCTCCCCTGTTGTTACAGGTGAGATACGCACCTGTGCAGAACCGGCTGTTACAGAAGGCCAGGTTGATGTGTCCTCAAGGCTTGTCGAGGGAACAGTAAATGAGGCAGCTACAGAACCAGGGGAATCACCGTCAGCCAGCGAACCTGCCAGGGCCTGAAGTGTGTGAGAGCTGCCTGCCTGCCAGTCTGCGTCCTGCACCTTGGCTGTTGTAGAGTCTGGCAGCTTGATATTGACGTTAAAGGTACCGTCGGGTGCTGCCACCGTATAGAAGTTGACGTTTGCAAAACGGGCTTCGGTCAGGGGTTGTCCGGTCAGGGGGTGAGCCGGAAGCTCATGATTGAAGACCGCTCCCCCATCCCACTTAAAGGCAACCACGGCACCGCGGTCTGGGGCTGTTGAGGTCCAGCCACTACCGGTCACCGTCACCGTTCCATCATCGTTCAGCACCTGGCTTACAGTTACCTGCTTGGTAGCGTTGGTTTCTTGGGCAATAGCCAGGCTACTTCCTTCCAAAAAAGCAGCAGGCGCCAGGATTGGCTGCAGGACGAGACCTGAGGCGGCAACACTTGCGGCCAGGGCAAGCCCGGTGAGGGTCGGCAGGTACTGAACGGAAGACAAACTTTGTGGTGTTTTCATGGTATGTTTTCTCAAATTGTTTAGAGCAAATGTGTTTTCACGTCTTCGATGATTCCTCGCATCAGCAAGGGGCCACCGGTAGAGGTCCACAGCGAACCGTCAACCAGCAGGATCCGTCCGGCCTGGTAGGCTTTCAGATCTGTGAAGCCGGAGGTTTTTTCGGCTTGCTCTAGCGCCTGTTGCGCCCCCTGGACATTAGCTAAGCCTTCAGCTGTAGGGTCAGATTGGCTGGCTCCCCCCAGGGTTCCCAAGAACATGTAGTCCGCATCTATGCTGGCCAGGTTCTCCAGAGAAACAGGTTCTGAATGACCCCGTCCCATCCTGTCTTGGCTTCCAGGACGTTGCAGCCCAAGACTTTCAAGGGCTTGACCGGCAGGGAGCTCTTTCAGAATCAAAGATGGCCCGCTCCCCTGCCATCGAACGATAGAGAAAGTTGAAGAACTATATTTCTGGCTCAGTTCTTGGGCTGTGGCCGCTACAAACGCCTTGTAATCCTGCAGATAAGATTCTGCTTCGCTTGTCTTACCTAAGGCCTGGGCGACGTAGGTGAAGTTTGTTTCCCAGAGCCCGCCAGCATAGCCGCAGAAGACGACCGGGGCAATGTTTCGCAGGATCTCGAGGACGTCGGGTCTGTTATTGATACTGGTTCCGTCAGCCAAAATTAAATCTGGGGAGAGAGCACCGATCGCTTCATACTGTAGTTCTGAGACGGTGCCAACGATTTCTATACCTGCTGCCTTATCCCCCAGATAATGGGGGGCGCCGCTTTGCCCCCGTCCGGCAACTGCTCCGACCGGGGTAATGCCCAAGGCTAATACCGCGTCAAGGGTTGGTTCGGAGAGGGTCACAATTCTTTGGGGGTTTTCAGGCAGGGCAACCGTGTTGCCCTCGATATCTGTTACCGTACGTCCTGCCCCAAAATCTGATGGGGCCTCAGACTCGGTGGATTTTTCAGCACAGGCAGTAAACAGTGCTAGGGCAGAGAAGCTAGCTGTAAGGAAAAGATGTCGACGGGTGAGAGGCACAGAACTATCCTTCGGACTCAGGGAGTCATTACTTGTTTTTAAGGATAGGCTAACCTTATCTTTAATAATGGTAATTACGCAAAATTTTTCTGCCCTTATTGAGGGTCTAGCTCTGGGTAGAAGATGAGCGTCACCTATTCCCCTGTAGACCCCACCTCACTGAAGGACGATCATGCTCCCTACCATCGATCGCTACGCCCTTAGCTCCCAGGACCTTCCTCCCAACACCGTCGACTGGATTCCAGATAGGGAACGCGCAGCCTTGCTAGTACACGATATGCAAAACTACTTTGTGCAGGCCTTCGACCGGGCACCTGGGTCCGCTATCCAGACCGCAATTTCCAATACAGCCCGCCTGATCCGCACAGCTCATCAGCACCAACAGCCAGTAATCTACACGGCACAACCGCCCCGGCAAACTGCTGGCGACAGGGCCCTACTCACCGACTTCTGGGGGCCAGGACTCACCCAAACAGAAGACGCCCTCATCATTTCTGAGCTTGCCCCCACTGACGCAGATACCGTTCTCACGAAATGGCGCTACTGTGCCTTTTACCGCACAGACCTCGAAGAACGCCTTCGGGCAGCTGGGAAAAATCAACTCTGGATCAGCGGTATTTACTCGCATA
The DNA here is from genome assembly GCF_049068285.1 of Rothia nasimurium. Lineage (GTDB taxonomy): Bacteria > Actinomycetota > Actinomycetes > Actinomycetales > Micrococcaceae > Rothia > Rothia nasimurium_I. Next base: position 101,154 of record NZ_JBLKPV010000002.1, read on the forward strand.
TCGGGTGCCAAACAACCGCGCTCACTGCCTTCATGAAGGGCTTCCAAGTCTTCTTTATTGCAGATGCCCAGGCAGATTTCGACGCTACCTACCATCGCTCAGCTCTCAGCTACGTCGCCAGCCGGTGTGGCTACGTCACGACCACCAACCAGCTCCTAGAACTTTCATGACCAAACCACAAGCAATCATCATCACCGGCGCAACAGGAGGAATCGGCACCGCCCTGGTCGATCTGTTACTCCAGCTGCCCGACTTCTCACACTGCTACCTCATTGCCAGCGATACAGCCCAAAGCCTCGAAAAAGCCCAGGTACATACCAAGAACTGGCCATCACGAGTAATCCCTGCAGCTCTCGACCTAACCGACCACGAGGCGGTGAGGTCCTTCGTTCCTGCTATAGCGCAAGATTACGACCTTATTGGTCTGGCCCATGTAGCCGGTGTTCTTGTCCATGGACCGGTCTTAGAACTTGATTTGCGAGAATTCGATTCTCTGTTAGCTCTCAATGTCACCGCCATGGTCCACCTCTACCAAGCAGTTGCACACGCTATGGTGAATCAGGCCCAGGAAACAGAAGGGGTAGACCGCTCCATTGTCACTGTTGCCTCCAACGCTGCTAACGGGCCACGGGCGCACATGGCAGCCTACGGGGCGTCCAAGGCCTTTGCTGCTCATTTCACCACATCACTCGGCTTAGAACTTGCACCGTGGCGGATACGTACCAACGTCGTCAACCCTGGCACTACCCTAACCCCTATGGTCCACACCATGTGGGGCGGCGAAGACCGAACTGCTGAAAGTGTCGCCGGCAATCCTCAGCTCTACAGAACAGGAATTCCACTTGGACGGGTCGCAGATCCTGCAGATATCGCCCACCCTGTTGCTTTTCTCCTGTCTCCTGCGGCTAGGCATATCAATCTGGCAGAGCTAACCGTCGATGGAGGGGCAACCCAGCGATGAACCATACAGCGACTTTTGATTTCATCACCCAGCAAAAACTCTATCGAGTAAGAAGCTCAACTATCTGCCAAGATCCGGTACGATCCGCTCAGGCTAGAAAATTTATCCGGGAGGCCCTTACCTCCAGCGAGGGAAATCCTGTCAAAGACAAAGTGGTCTGTGGAATCATCCCCTTCAACCCCCAAGAACCCGCCTACCTGCTTGCAGCCCCCAAGCCTCAAGCTCAAGATCCCGCGGGCTTGGTAGGTAAGGGCACACTTTTTAGCCCAGTGGAAGAACCTCAAGCGTCTGGGGCTTCCAGGTTAAGAGCAGATATTTCCTTCAACCAGGCAGAAGAGCGCCACTACCTGTCAGCTGTTGAAAGAGCCCTCACTATCCTGAAGCAGGGTGAACTGCACAAAATTGTTCTGGGAAGGTATAAACGGTATACGGTAGCCGAAAACCAACCCCTACAGAGGTTAGATTTAGCCGGTGCCCTTCACCGGGCTAACCCCCGAGCTGATACATTCTGCCTAAGAACCGCAGATCAGCAGCAGTGGGTAGGCGCTAGCCCCGAAGTCGTTGCAGATGTTCGTGACCACCATTTTTACACTCACCCGCTGGCTGGATCCCGGCACAAACAAACCTGCTCAACTCTCAAAGAAGCCCAGCAGGTTCTCCTCAATTCCTCCAAAGATCTCTACGAGCATTCTTTCGTGGTTGAGCATATCCGCCAGCAGCTCCAGAACATGCCGGGGGTTCGTCTTGGAGCTATCTGCCCACCAGAAATCACTGAAACAGATTCTATGTATCATCTGGGAACGCCGATGAGTGCCCAGGTACCTGCTGCCTACAATCCTTTGCAGCTGGCTTTACAGATACACCCCACCCCAGCTGTGGGTGGTACTCCCGCTGCCATTGCCCTCCCCCACATAACCCGTCTTGAACGAACACCCCGTCAGTACTTTGCAGGGCTCGTGGGCTGGATGGACGGAGCAGGTCAGGGGCGCTGGTCCTTGATCCTACGGTCAGCTCATATCTACGGATCGACGATTGATCTGTGGGCTGGAGCTGGAATCGTGCAGGGTTCTGAACCAGACCTAGAACTGGCAGAAACTGAGGCAAAGATGCAAACAATCCTTTCAGCCTGCCAGAACCTTCTCAGTCCGAACATGGTCTTTGCTTCATCGTGCCCATAAAACCCCTATTCGCCCACAGGAGTCACCAGCTAGAAATGGCGGTTTATGACTCGCAGAGGATTATGGGCTTGATTCCGCCTTCACTCTATCGAGAAGAGCTAGAGCCAGGAGAACACAAACGGGCTCAGGAGTTTAGCCACCGGCACCTAGGCCGGCAGTGGCTCTTGCACCGGTGGCTGGCTAAAAGGGCGATTGCTTCATACACAGGGCAGAGAATAGAAAATATCTGCTGGGAGACAACTCCTACAGGTAAGCCAATTCAGCCCACCTGTTCAGTCTCAGTCAGTCATTCAGCTAATTACCTGGCTGTTCTTCTTGGCCCTGGCGAATATAACCTAGGGATTGATTGCGAATCTCTTAGAGTAGCTCCCCTCCTTGAGCAGAAGGCGATCAGGATCATCCGCTATTTTCACCCGGCAGACCAGGCTCGTTTAAAACAAGCCCTAGAGGCAGGACACTTTGTTCCCACCTTCTTGACCCTGTGGACCCGTGGCGAAGCCCTGTATAAGCTGACGGGAAGCGGATCCTTGGTCGAAACTTTAGGTGAAAGGCCATTGTTAGATTCCACTTTGAGCGGCAGGGGTAAGGAAGAGTACAGCCTCAAAACCATAGGCTCAGATTCTCGCCTTCCCTGTCTGCTCAGCTATGCCTGTTCCCCTGGGCTTGACGAATAAGGTAGAAAGTCCTTGATACGGCAAAAGGCTCCTGGTTTCCCCTAAGGGGAAAACAGGAGCCTTTTATCTTGTCCTTCTAAGAAAACCTAGGGTTTACTTAGCCTTTTCGAGGATCTCGACGATGCGCCAGCGCTTGGAGGCTGACAGGGGACGAGTCTCGGCCAGGAGAACGAGGTCACCGATACCAGCAGAGTTCTGCTCATCGTGGGCCTTGATCTTGGAGCTACGGCGCATAACCTTGCCGTACAGGGCGTGCTTTACGCGGTCCTCGACCTCAACGACTACAGTCTTGTCCATCTTGTCGGAGACAACGTAGCCGCGGCGAGTCTTGCGGTAGCCGCGCTCTTCAGTCTTTACTTCACTCATGTGATTTAACCTTCGGTTGCGGGACGAATACCGAGCTCGCGTTCACGCAGCACGGTGTAAATACGTGCGATGTCGCGCTTCACTGAGCGGATACGACCGGGATTTTCAAGCTGACCGGTGGCTGCCTGGAAACGGAGGTTGAACAGTTCCTCCTTCGACTCACGCAGCTTCTCTACCAGATTCTCATTGGAGAGCTCTGCGAGCTTGTCGATGCTCAGATCCTTTGATCCAACTGCCATTTCTATTCACCACCTTCGCGACGCACAACGCGTGCCTTCATCGGGAGCTTGTGGATTGCGAGGCGCATAGCTTCGCGAGCCACTTCTTCGGATACGCCGGAGAGTTCAAACATGACTCGACCGGGCTTGACGTTAGCGACCCACCATTCGGGTGAACCCTTACCGGAACCCATACGGGTTTCAGCAGGCTTCTTGGTCAGGGGGCGGTCGGGATAAATGTTGATCCAAACCTTACCGCCACGCTTGATGTGACGGGTCATCGCGATACGTGCAGCTTCAATCTGACGGTTGGTGACGTAAGCGGGAGTCAGGGCCTGGATGCCCCACTCGCCGAACGCTACCTCGGTGCCACCCTTTGACATGCCGTTACGCTTGGGGTGGTGCTGCTTGCGGTACTTTACTCGACGGGGAATTAGCATTTATGCCTCACCGTTTTCTGCAGTCTTTGCCTCAGCGGGTGCTGAAGCGTTGTCGGAACGACGTTCACGGCGGGGACCACGGCCACCTGCACGACGACGGTCGCCACCGCGGCCGTTGCCACGACGGTTACCAGCAGCCTGCTGGGCAGCAAGCTCGTTGTCGGTGAGGTCACCCTTGTAGATCCAAACCTTAACGCCGATGCGGCCGAAGGTGGTCTTTGCTTCGAAGAAGCCGTAGTCGATGTTCGCACGCAGGGTGTGCAGGGGCACACGGCCTTCGCGGTAGAACTCGGAACGTGACATTTCAGCGCCACCCAGACGGCCGGAGCACTGGATACGGATACCCTTGGCGCCTGCACGCTGTGCGGACTGGATTGCCTTCTTCATGGCGCGGCGGAAAGCTACGCGTGAAGCAAGCTGCTCTGCGATGCCCTGGGCAACGAGCTGAGCTGACAGGTCGGGGTTTGCAACCTCGAGGATGTTCAGCTGAATCTGCTTGTTGGTGAGCTTCTCGAGCTCGCCGCGGATGCGGTCTGCTTCGGCGCCGCGGCGGCCGATAACGATACCGGGACGTGCGGTGTGGATGTCCACACGGACGCGGTCACGGGTACGCTCGATTTCGACCTTGGCGATGCCTGCGCGCTCCATGCCCTTGGACAGGAGTTCGCGGATCTTTACATCTTCACGAACGAAGTCTGCGTAGCGTTCGCCTTCCTTAGTGGAGTCAGCGAACCACTTTGAGACGTGGTTGGTGGTGATGCCAAGTCGGAAACCGTTGGGGTTAATTTTCTGACCCATTTAGCGGCCCTCCTCCTTCTCCGGGGTAGCGACTACCACGGTGATGTGGCTGGTGCGCTTGTTGATGCGGAACGCACGGCCCTGGGCACGAGGCTGGAATCGCTTCATGGTGGGACCTTCGTTCGCGTATGCTTCGCTGATGAACAGCTCTTCTTCCTTGAAGGGCAGGCCCTGCTGGGCTGCCTTCTGGCGAGCGTTTGCAACAGCTGATGCAACGATCTTGTATACCGGTTCTGAAGCGCCCTGAGGAGCGAACTTCAGAATCGCCAGAGCCTCTTCCGCCTGCTTGCCACGGATAAGGTTGATGACGCGGCGTGCCTTCATAGGCGTAACGCGTACGTAAGACGCAGTTGCCTTGGCTTCCATTGCCTATCTCTCTTTCGTCTATTGCCGAAAGGGAAACGTTTCTAGTTACGGGGTGAACCGTAGACTAGCGACGCTTGCCCTTGCGGTCGTCCTTAACGTGGCCACGGAAAGTACGGGTGGGCGCAAACTCGCCGAGCTTGTGACCAACCATGGACTCAGTGATGAACACGGGTACGTGCTTGCGTCCGTCGTGCACTGCGATGGTGTGACCGAGCATGTCGGGGATAATCATCGAGCGGCGGGACCAAGTCTTGATTACGTTCTTGGTGCCCTTCTCGTTCTGAGCTGCAACCTTTACGAAAAGGTGCTGATCAACGAAAGGGCCCTTCTTCAAACTACGAGGCATGTTTCAGGCTCCTTAGCGCTTCTTGCCAGTACGACGGCGACGAACAATGAGCTTGTCGCTTTCCTTGTTGGGGCGACGGGTACGACCCTCGGGCTTACCGTTGGGGTTAACCGGGTGACGGCCACCTGAGGTCTTACCTTCACCACCACCGTGGGGGTGGTCAACGGGGTTCATGACGACACCGCGGACGGTCGGGCGGATGCCCTTCCAGCGGTTACGGCCGGCCTTACCCCAGTTGATGTTGGACTGCTCGGCGTTACCGACAGAACCGACGGTTGCGCGGCAGCGGACGTCCACGTTGCGGATTTCGCCGGAGGGCAGACGCAGCTGGGCGTACTTGCCTTCCTTTGCTACCAGCTGGATGGAAGCGCCAGCGGAGCGGCCCATCTTAGCGCCGCCACCGGGGCGGAGCTCAACAGCGTGAATCACGGTACCAACGGGGATGTTGCGCAGGGGCAGGTTGTTACCGGGCTTGATGTCAGCTGAGGGACCTGATTCTACGATGTCGCCCTGAGCAAGCTTGTTGGGGGCGATGATGTAGCGCTTGGTGCCATCGAAGTAGTGCAGCAGAGCAATACGAGCGGTACGGTTGGGATCGTACTCGATGTGTGCAACGCGTGCGTTGACGCCGTCCTTGTCGTGACGACGGAAGTCGATCAGACGGTACTGGCGCTTGTGGCCACCACCCTTGTGGCGGGTGGTGATGCGACCGGTGTTGTTACGGCCGCCCTTCTTGGGGAGCGGACGAACCAGGGACTTTTCCGGGGTTGAGCGGGTGATTTCTGCGAAATCTGAAACGCTCGAGCCGCGGCGACCCGGGGTCGTCGGCTTGTGCTTACGAATACCCATAGTAGATATTTATTCCTTCGCTAAAGTGGTCTCCGGTGCTTATGCAGCCGGACCGCCGAAGAGGTCGATTGAACCTTCCTTGAGGGTTACAATCGCACGCTTGGTGTTCTTACGAGCACCCCAACCGAAACGGGTGCGCTTGCGCTTGCCCTGACGGTTAGCGGTGTTGATGGAAGCAACCTTGACATCGAAGATGGTCTCGATGGCCTGCTTGATTTCCAGCTTGTTGGAGCGAGGGTCAACCTCGAAGGTGTACTTACCTTCGTCGAGCTGGCCGTAGCTCTTTTCCGACACGACGGGAGCGATGATCACGTCGCGGGGATCCTTGAAAGTTGAGGTGGTAACAGACATTACTTAGCAGCCTCTTTCTTTGCCTTGGAAGCAACTGCGACGAAGAAGTCGTAGGCGTCCTTGGTGAAGATGACGTCGTCTGAGATCAGAACATCGTAGGTGTTCAGCTGATCTGCGTAGAGGACGTGTACGTTCTCCAGGTTGCGTGCTGACAGTGCTACCAGGTCATCTTTACGGTCGATGACAATCAGAGCGTTCTTGCGAGTGGTGATCTCTGCGATTGCTGCCTTTGCTGCCTTGGTGGAGGGCTTGGTGCCTTCAACCAGGGTTTCGACAACGTGAACGCGGTCGTGACGAGCGCGATCTGAGAGAGCGCCGCGCAGTGCAGCTGCAATCATCTTCTTGGGGGTACGCTGGGCGTAGCTACGCGGTACGGGGCCGTGTACGATGCCGCCACCGGTCATGTGGGGTGCACGGATTGAGCCCTGACGTGCGCGGCCGGTGCCCTTCTGCTTGAAAGGCTTACGGCCTGCGCCGGAAACTTCACCGCGGGTCTTGGTCTTGTGGGTACCCTGACGAGCTGCTGCGAGCTGGGCTACTACTACCTGGTGAAGCAGGGGAATAGATGCCTGAGCGTCGAAGATGTCAGCGGGCAGGTCTACCTTTACGGTCTTGACAGCCATGGTTTATTAGGCTCCCTTCACAGCGGTGCGAACCAGAACAACGCCGCCCTTAGGACCGGGGATTGCACCCTTGATCAGAAGAACGTTGTTTTCGGCGTCAACACCCTGAATAGTGAGGTTCATGGTGGTGTGGCGTGCAGCGCCCATACGGCCTGCCATACGCATACCCTTGAAAACGCGTGCGGGGTATGATGCGCCACCGATTGAGCCGGGCTTACGGTGGTTCTTGTGGGCACCGTGTGATGCACCTACACCTGCGAAGCCGTGACGCTTCATAACACCGGCGAAGCCCTTACCCTTGGTCTTACCAACGACGTCAACCTTCTGGCCAGCTTCGAAGAGCTCAACAGTCAGTTCCTGACCGAGTGAGTATTCAGCGGCGTCTGAGGTGCGCAGTTCAACGAGGTGACGGCGAGGAGTTACGCCTGCCTTCTCGAAGTGACCGGCGAGGGGCTTGGTTACCTTGCGAGCTTCGATAGCGCCGAAACCAATCTGGATAGCTTCGTAACCATCGGTTTCTGCATTGCGCAGCTGGGTAACAACGTTTGAATCGGCCTTGACGACAGTAACGGGCACGAACTTGCCGTTTTCGTCCCAGACCTGGGTCATGCCAAGCTTGGTGCCCAGCAGGCCCTTAACCTGGCGCTCGAACTTGTTAGTCATTTAGATGCGATCCTCTACAGCTTGATTTCGATGTTTACGTCTGCCGGAAGGTCAAGACGCATGAGGGCATCAACAGCCTTGGGGGTCGGATCAACGACGTCGATCAGACGCTTGTGCGTGCGCATTTCGAAGTGCTCGCGGCTGTCCTTGTACTTGTGAGGCGAACGGATAACACAGTAAACGTTCTTTTCGGTCGGCAGCGGCACGGGGCCTACTACCGTCGCGCCTGCACGCGTAACTGTCTCAACGATTTTCCGAGCTGAAGAATCAATGACCTCGTGGTCGTATGACTTCAGACGGATGCGGATTTTCTGTCCCGCCATCTGTCGGACTCTCTTTCTTGTCTACTTCCCTGTAACGGAGCGGTTGCTCCTTTATCTGGCGCTTGAGGTAAAGGTTTGAATCCTCAAATCTTTCGCGCCACCTCTGCATAGGCTGAATCCGATAAGAAACCGGGTTCCTCAACCTACCGAGGCACCGACCCCCGAACTCGGGCGTGTCGCTTATTTGCTTCATGCAAATGGCACACACGTATCCCTCGAACTGATCGATTGGGTCATATTTGGGCCTACCTTCACCCCACCAAGATAGGTGATTGGGCTACTGTGCAAGGGTAAGCACTTGAACAACGTATTCAATCATGCCAGAGAATCCAGGGCTAAGCAACACTTTTTTACCCATAGTGCCCAGCCCCACACTCACCTTTATCCACAGGCTATACACAAACTCGTTCTCGGAGCGTCATCTACGGTTAAATTCGCTTTTTCCAGCCTTCTTCTGGCCGCCCCCTCCTACTATGGGGTTATGAATTCCCACCATTCCCACAGGTCAGGAGTTCCCCAGAACTCCCCTGAACCCCATACCCAGACTACCGGGTGGCACCCGCCTCACCCGCACCCGTCCTACCGGCCCCTGCCTCAGCCCCCGCAGACTGCTGTGGGCACCCATCCCCCGGCGGCAGGTTCCCACCGGGAGCTTGAAAACTTCTTCCTCAACATAGCCCTCTATTTAGGAAGTTTGTTCATCGTGGCGGCCTCAAGCCTCATGATCTACACCCTCGCTCCCCGTCCTTTCCAGGTAACCCTACTCGGAGTTCTTGTTCTGCTCTTCTGTGCCACTGGCGCTAGCACCTACCAGTGGGTCCCCCAGCTGCGTCTTGCCTCATATACCTTCGCTGGCACCGGGCTTGCCCTCATCCCCCTCTTTGGTCTTGCTCTCTACCACAGTTATTGGCCCTATTCTGGGGCAAGCCTGTGGCTTCTCATATCGGCGGTCGGCACTCTCGCGGTGATAGGTGCTCTTGCACTGATGCAAGCAAGAGTCATGTCTTACCTTGCTATTGCCTTCATTGTCTCGGACGTCCTAGCGTTCAACCGAACCCTACAGACCGGGCTGCTCTGGTATTTCGTAGGCCTCATCCTGCTAGCTACCCTCATCTCCATCTTTTCTCGCGCCCTCGGTAGCTCACTTCCTCTAGCCGTTACACAGGGGTTCAATGACAGCTCCCGGATCTTCGTCCCTATCACCGTCCTTGTATCCCTACTGATGCCATCCCTGGCTCAGTGGGAAGTTGCCCTGATTGCTGTTCTTGCAAGTTCCTATGCCCTGGCCCATCTCAAACTTCAGCCCCTCTGGCTGTACTACCTCCAAGCTAGGATCTACCCCCTTCTTGCCCTTCTCTATCTCAGTTTCTGGGTCACAAGCCACACAGGCACTAGCACCTATGCCTTCTTACCGGCCACCTTGTTCCTGTTGGCATCGGCCGTCTTCCTCCAGCAGTCAACCGTCTTCCTGCTCCCCTGGCCCCGGCACTTAGACGCTCTTGCTACATGGGCTTTCGCCCAGGTGGGCCTGGTAGCGTCATCAATTACCCTGATGCAGCAGACTTCTGCGCTGCCTAGCCTGTTTGGAGGTATCTGGCGTTTCACCCAGGCAGAAACCCTGCTAGCTGCCCTTATCCTCTTGAGCTTAGCTACTCTCGGAATCATCCTGCGGGAAGCTCCTACCAGCCCCTACTTGCCATATCTAGCCTTAACACTTGGCGGCCTGAGCTACCTCCTATACCCACCGATGGCCCAGCTATCTGCCCTTCTGGGTCTATCTGGGCTTATCCTGTGGGTAAAGCCAGCATCTAACCGGCAGAACCAGTTTCTAGCTGCCCTCTTTGTGGGGGCTGCACCACTGACTGTCGTCCTAGGGCTCGTGGCTGACGAGAATAATATTCTTGCCTTAGTGCTCTACGGAGCCCTCTCTTCCCTCTACTTACTCCATTGCTTATGGGGGAAAAGCCCAACTCAAACTGTCCCCTGGCCCGTACCCCATGCCCTAGCCCCACTCGCTTATCTTTTTGCCTCGGTCAGTGTCATCACCGTCCTGAGCTTTCTAGTGCCAGTTGGCCTCTACGAGACTGCTACGCCAGACTTCTTTGACTCACTTGTTCTTGCCCTGTTTACCCTATATGCGGCCTCTACCACCGCTGCCTTCCTTGCCCTAGTGAACCAGCACCACCACGAGAGCCGCACCCTACTGCTAGTTTTTGCATATCTTGGTGTGCTCGGTTCAGCCGGTCTCCTGGCCCTCAAATTTAGCGCTGTCCATCTTTTGTGGGTGGTAGCAGGCTATCTCCTTGGAGCCCTTCTCCCTCTTTCCTGGGCTACATCAGCCACCATGGCCCACAGCTTTCTGTGGATAAGGTGCCTCGTTGTTCTGGTAGCCCTCAAAACCTTGTTGAGCAGCCAGCTGCAGGGTTCCACAACGACACTGGTCCTGGTTGTTCTCTCAGCTTTACTTGCTGGGACGAGCATCTACTTAGCAACTTTCCGTCAGGAGATATCCTCCCCTCGTAGTGAACGCAGGGTTGCCCTCACCTTTTCCTGGCTCTGTGCTCTAATCACGCTCACTCTCATCGAACCCTCCTGGAGTTGGCGGCCCCTGGTTGCCACAGGGGTTCTACTGGCCCTGGTTCTAGCCTGGTTTATGCAGGCTGGCCACCCAGGTGTGCAAGCTGCCCAGGGGGTGCTCCTAGCAGCCGGCCTGATAGCTTCCGGTCAGATGCTCCTGACCTTTGGTTTGCAGCTTGATACAAGTCCCATGCTGTTCTTCCTAGGTTGCGCCCTGGTATGTATTCCCAAGTTGCTTGCTGTACTTTTGGCAAGATCCAATCATCAACCCCAAGTACCCGTAGGCAAAACAGTAATAGACCCCCTCGGACGCTGGGGAAGTCAGCATAACAAAGCTCTGACCCTGCCCGGCCTGGTGTTAGGTACGCTCACACTACTAGTTCCTGTTTTCGATACAGGACGTCTGGGTTTGGGAATCCTGGCGATCTTTACGATGACCTGTGGCTGGCTGCTAACCAGCAAGCCCCGCAGCAGGCCAACTGTGACAATTGTGGGTCTGGGCCTCTTGCTCTTACGGGCTTGTATCGAATTAGGAATCAGGCAGGCCTTCTTCTATATGGTTCAGTACCTGGTCATAGCGCTTGCCCTCTTAAGTGTGTATTACAGAATGTCCAGGAAGCCCCTGCCTCCTGGCCTGCCGGTCTACAGCTACACGGGGTATCGGTCCCGGGGGACAGCTCCCTTCTGGACGGCCTTTAGCCTGCAAGCAACTGGGTCCTTGCTTTTCCTGCCCTTTGCGGACGTCCTCATCAACCTTCCAGAAAAAATCGTCCTGCTCATAGTGACAGCGGTGCTCCTCGGATCGGCAGTCTTGTTGGCTTCTAAAACCCGTGCCCTCCTCTCGGCGCTCCTCCTGACCTACCAGCTCTTGCTACTCCTGGGAGGCCTAAACTTCTTTACACTTTTCATGCTAGGTCTAACGCTTATAGGCCTCGTCACCTGGCGGCTGCTCAGCCGCGATGACAAGCCCCAGCTGCCTCCGGGCCCGCCACAACCTCTTGTACCACCGTTTGCTCCCCCAGCCCCACCACAGCAGCCCTTACCACCCAGCTCCCATCTGGGATCATCTGCCCAGCCGGCACCTGAGCCTCGCCACACCAAAGCTCCCTGGGCCTAAGGCACCTGGTTTCACAGACGGGCCGGGATTCCTGTGAATCCCGGCCCGTCTGTTGCTTCTTTCTTACTGCCCACAACGCCCCAAGAGCCGCTGGCTCAGGAGCCCATATTATCGGGGCTAAACCCGCATCCCTCACTGGATAAATAACTCAGGACAGCAGAAAACCCCCGCAGATGAATCTGCGGGGGTTTTCATTCGCTACCGCTTTTTACAGCGGTTCAAAATCTGCAGTAAGTCAGACTTACTTGAGGATCTTGGTAACGCGACCTGAACCAACGGTGCGGCCACCTTCGCGGATTGCGAAGCCGAGGCCCTCTTCCATTGCGATTTCCTGGATGAGCTCAACGGTCATCTCAGTGTTGTCGCCGGGCATAACCATTTCGGTGCCCTCGGGAAGGGTGATAACACCGGTAACGTCGGTGGTGCGGAAGTAGAACTGAGGACGGTAGTTTGAGTAGAAGGGGTTGTGACGGCCACCTTCATCCTTGGAAAGGATGTAAACGTTTGCCTCGAACTGGGTGTGGGGGGTGATTGAGCCGGGCTCAACAACAACCTGACCACGCTCTACGTCGTCACGCTTCAGACCGCGGAGCAGCAGACCACAGTTTTCGCCTGCCCATGCTTCGTCGAGCTGCTTGTGGAACATCTCGATACCGGTAACGGTGGTCTTCTGGATGGGACGGATACCAACGATCTCAACTTCGGAGTTGATCTTCAGGGTACCGCGCTCGGCGCGACCGGTAACAACGGTACCGCGACCGGTGATGGTGAAGACGTCTTCGATGGGCATGAGGAAGGGCTTGTCCTTCTCACGAACGGGGTCCGGAATGAAGTTGTCAACCTCGTCCATGAGCTCTTCAACCTTAGCAACCCACTCGGGGTCACCTTCGAGAGCCTTCAGAGCGGAAACGCGAACAACGGGAGCGTTGTCACCGTCGAACTCCTGTGAGGAGAGCAGTTCGCGAACTTCCATTTCAACGAGGTCGAGCAGTTCCTCGTCCTCAACCATGTCGGACTTGTTCAGTGCGACGAGCAGGGTGGGAACGCCAACCTGGCGAGCCAGCAGAACGTGCTCGCGGGTCTGAGCCATGGGGCCGTCGGTGGCAGCAACAACGAGGATTGCGCCGTCCATCTGAGCAGCACCGGTGATCATGTTCTTGACGTAGTCAGCGTGACCGGGGGCGTCAACGTGTGCGTAGTGACGCTTTTCGGTCTGGTACTCGATGTGAGCAATGTTGATGGTAATACCGCGCTGGCGCTCTTCAGGAGCGGAGTCGATCATACCGAAGTCGCGCTGCTCGTTCAGGTCGGGGAACTTGTCAGCCAGAACCTTGGAGATTGCAGCGGTCAGGGTGGTCTTACCGTGGTCAACGTGACCGATGGTACCGACGTTTACGTGAGGCTTGGAGCGCTCGAACTTAGCCTTAGCCAAGAGTATTCCTCCTATAGAGAAGATTTGAGAACCTGCACTCGGGTTTCACACCGGCGCACATCCGCCAAGAAGGCGGTCTAGCTACCACAATAGCGGATAAGCCCGATACTACGAAAGCTAGAAGTAGGTTCAATTACAAGGTTTTTTTGAAAAGCGGTGCGGCTCACACGGGGTGAGCCGCACCCGGGTGAGAATTACTCGCCGCGGCTCTTCTGGATGATTTCATCAGCGACGTTCTTGGGAACCTCAGCGTAGCTGTCGAACTCCATGGAGAAGACAGCGCGACCCTGGGTCTTTGAACGGAGGTCACCGATGTAACCGAACATTTCTGACAGGGGTACAAGAGCGTGAACGATCTTGACGCCTGCTGCGTCTTCCATGGACTGGATCTGACCGCGACGTGAGTTCAGGTCGCCGATGACGTCGCCCATGTACTCTTCGGGGGTACGGACTTCAACAGCCATCAGGGGTTCCAGCAGGACGGGAGCCGCACGACGGGCGCCTTCCTTGAAGACCATGGAGCCTGCGATCTTGAAGGCCATTTCTGATGAGTCAACGTCGTGGTAGGCGCCGTCGATCAGGGTTGCCTTAACACCAACAACGGGGTAGCCAGCGAGGATACCGAGCTGCATAGCGTCCTGGATACCGGCGTCAACAGAGGGGATGTATTCACGGGGAACACGACCACCGGTGACGACGTTGTCGAACTCGTAGAGCTCTTCAGCATCGAGGGGGATGGGCTCGAAGGAGACCTGGACCTTTGCGAACTGACCAGAACCACCGGTCTGCTTCTTGTGGGTGTAGTCGACCTTCTCGACTGCCTTGGTGATGGTTTCACGGTAGGCAACCTGGGGCTTACCAACGTTAGCCTCAACCTTGAATTCACGCTTCATACGGTCGACGATGATGTCGAGGTGAAGTTCACCCATGCCGCCGATTTCGGTCTGGCCGGTTTCTTCGTTGAGTGAAACGGTGAAGGTGGGGTCTTCCGCAGACAGCTTCTGGATAGCGGTTGACATCTTCTCCTGGTCACCCTTGGTCTTGGGCTCGATAGCCACGAAGATCACGGGAGCGGGGAAGGACATGGATTCCAGAACCACGGGGTTAGCGATGTCGCAGAGGGTGTCACCGGTGGTGGTGTCCTTCAGACCAATCGCTGCGTAGATGTGACCGGCCTGGATCTCTTCAACAGGGTTCTCCTTGTTGGAGTGCATCTGGAAGAGCTTACCGATACGCTCCTTCTTACCCTTGGTAGCGTTCAGAACCTGCTGGCCCTGCTCTGCCTTACCGGAGTAAACGCGGACGTAGGTCAGCTGACCGTAGAAGGGGTGGGCTGCAACCTTGAAGGCCAGAGCTGCGAAGGGCTCGTCAGCTGAGGGCTTGCGGGTTACTTCAACCTCTTCGTCGGTGGGCAGGTGGCCGATCATCGCGGGAACGTCCAGCGGTGAGGGCAGGTAGTCGAGAACTGCGTCGAGCATGGGCTGGACGCCGCGGTTCTTGAATGCTGAGCCACAGAAGACGGGGTAGGCTTCGTTAGCTACGGTGAGTGCACGAACGCCAGCCTTGATTTCTTCCAGAGACAGTTCGCCCTCTTCGAGGTACTTTTCCATGAGCTCTTCGGAAGCTTCAGCAACGTTTTCGATCAGTTCGGCACGGTACTGTTCAGCCTTTTCCTGGAGGTCAGCAGGGATTTCCTGGATCTCGTAGGAGGCACCCATGGTGACGTCGCCCTTGGCGTCGCCGGGCCAGACGTAGGCCTGCATGGTGAGCAGGTCGACGACGCCGACGAAGTCGTTTTCAGCGCCGATGGGCAGCTGCATAACGAGGGGCTTAGCGCCGAGGCGCTTGACGATGGTGTCTACGGTGAAGTAGAAGTCTGCACCCAGCTTGTCCATCTTGTTGACGAAGCAGATGCGGGGAACTTCGTACTTGTCAGCCTGACGCCAAACGGTTTCAGACTGGGGCTCAACGCCTTCCTTGCCGTCGAACACTGCAACAGCGCCGTCGAGGACGCGCAGTGAACGCTCAACCTCAACGGTGAAGTCGACGTGGCCGGGGGTGTCGATGATGTTGATCTGGTTGTTCTTCCAGAAGCAGGTGGTTGCCGCGGAGGTAATGGTAATACCGCGTTCCTGTTCCTGAGCCATCCAGTCCATGGTGGACGCACCGTCGTGGGTTTCACCGATCTTGTGGTTGATACCGGTGTAGAAGAGGATGCGTTCGGTGGTGGTGGTCTTACCGGCGTCAATGTGCGCCATAATACCGATGTTGCGGACCTTATTCAGGTCGGTAAGCACGTCTAGTGCCACTTTGTTCTCCCTTGTGAGAAACTCCGAAAGCCTGCCGCTATGTACATATGTAATAACGGCAGGCTACGAAGAAATTACCAGCGGTAGTGTGCGAAGGCCTTGTTGGATTCGGCCATCTTGTGAGTGTCTTCGCGACGCTTCACAGCGGCACCGAGACCGTTGGATGCATCCAGGATCTCGTTCATGAGACGCTCGGTCATGGTCTTTTCGCGGCGCAGCTTGGAGAAGCCAACGAGCCAGCGAAGAGCCAGAGCGGTTGCGCGGCCTGCACGAACCTCGACGGGGACCTGGTAGGTCGCACCGCCGACGCGGCGTGAGCGAACCTCGAGTGAAGGCTTGACGTTGTCCATAGCCTTCTTGAGGGTTGCTACGGGGTCTGCGCCGGTCTTCTGAGCAACGCCTTCGAGGGCACCGTAGACGATGCGCTCAGCGGTTGACTTCTTGCCGTCCAGCAGAACCTTGTTGATGAGCTGGGTAACCAGCGGTGAACCGTAAACGGGGTCGTTTACGAGGGGACGCTTAGGAGCGGGACCCTTACGAGGCATTACTTCTTCTCCTTCTTTGCGCCGTAGCGTGAGCGAGCCTGGCCGCGGCCCTTAACGCCCTGGGTATCCAGTGCGCCACGAACAATCTTGTAACGAACACCGGGGAGGTCCTTCACACGACCACCGCGAACGAGCACGATGGAGTGTTCCTGAAGGTTGTGGCCCTCACCGGGGATGTATGCGGTAACTTCGACGCCGCCGTTGAGCTTAACACGTGCGACCTTACGCAGTGCTGAGTTCGGCTTCTTGGGGGTGGTGGTGTATACACGGGTGCATACGCCACGCTTCATGGGGTTGCCCTTAAGTGCGGGCGCCTTGGTCTTAACGACCTTGGGTGCACGGCCCTTACGGACCAACTGCTGAATTGTAGGCACTTGTTCTCCGTTTGGTATCGGCCTCCCCGTTAGGGGTGACCGGTTTACTTGCCTTCTGACCCCATTACTGAGGGCAAAAGAAAATCTCACGACTTAGCAAAAACTGCCCAGACACGACGAAAAATGGCATTTAGGCCTCAAGATCGCTTTTCCGGCTTTTGCCGGGCGAACAAGGCCAAAGGACGGTGTCCGTTCTGCCATTGGTCTGCTGTACTGGAACTAACATAGCCGCTCATGGCGGACTGCTACTAAGTACTCCACAAAAAACTATATAGGGCTGGGAGCCCTTAATCTACCCCAAGGCCCAGCTTTTGGAGCATTAATTCTCGAAGCTACGGTGACCTTAAGCACCTCAAGTTACTTGAGCAGGTCAGACTATCCCTAGCTTGCTTCTGTCAGCTGGTAATCAGTGGAAATTAACTGCCCGGTTTTTCTGAGTTCAGGCAGAATCTGCTCCTTTAAATGAGTGAGTTCCCCCTGGCGTGTTCCCACCCGGGTAGATACGTTAACCGCGGCGATGATGTTACCGCTCCTATCGTAAATAGGTACAGCAATGGAACGTAGACCAGCTTCTAGAACCTGGTCTGACAGGCAGTAGCCCTGCTGACCTATATGGACCAGTTCCTGGACAAGACAATCCACCGGAACGTTTGAAGCATAGGTCTGCACATAAGACTTTACTTCTTCTTCCGTCAGCCCAGACAACAAAACTTTCCCCATCGACGTCTGAACAGCAGGGAGCCGGGTCCCAACAGTAATGGCTAACCGCATAATTTGCTGAGCTGAGGCACGGGCTATATAAACGATTGATTCTTCATCAAGAACAGAAACGGAAACTGACTCCCCCAAACGGGCAGAAAGGTCATGGATATGGGGCTTAGATACAGTCCGAAGGGACTGGGTGGAGAGGTAGGTGTAACCAAGCATGAGTATTTTCGGGGCCAGCCAAAAATACTTACCGTCCGTTTTAACGTACCCCAGGGTTTCAAGGGTATAGAGGTAACGACGAGCCGACGCCCGAGAAATGCCAGCGACCTTAGCCATATCAGCCAGCGTCATTTTCGGCTGATCACTGCTAAAAGCACGAATGACGTCTAAGCCCCTCTCAAGGGACTTCACAAAATCAGGTGAGTTCCGGCCGTCGCCCCCTGACTTCTCTTGTTCCTGAGCCACCTACCAGCCCCTTCCCCTCGTCCCTGCCATAGGGAGGACAAACCAGTGGTGTCAGCACGTCTTTGAGACTGACACCACCGATAAATTTCTAATCTAGATTACCGTAGGTGAGAGTAATCCCCGGAAAATGTTCAGCAAGTTCTGACTGACTGATACCGTGTAGCTCCCGAACAATAACCCCCTGGTCCTCATCTAGGAGGAATACCCCGTAGTCGGTATAGACCCTTGAAACACATCCGATCCCGGTTAGAGGAAAGCTACAGGCAGACACAATTTTGCATGTCCCGTCCTTAGCAAAAAGGTTCATCATTACGTAGGTATCCTTAGCCCCAATTGCTAAGTCCATGGCACCGCCAACCGCTGGGATAGCGCCAGGCTTACCGGTAGACCAGTTTGCCAGATCTCCCCTCACCGATACCTGGTAGGCACCCAGAACACAAACATCCAGATGTCCCCCGCGCATCATTGCAAAGGAATCCGCGTGATGGAAGTAGGAAGCCCCCTCCAACTCAGTGACCGGAATTTTACCCGCGTTTATTAAATCTTCGTCAATCTGATCGCCCAGAGCTACCGGCCCCATACCGAGCATTCCGTTCTCCGTATGAAGCGTTACGTTCTGCCCGGGTTCCAGGTAGTTAGACACCAGGGTAGGCTGCCCAATTCCAAGATTAACAAAAGAGCCAGCAGCAATGTCCTGGGCAACAATTTGGGCCAGCTCCTCTTTGGTAAGGGGCCGGTTACTCTGCACAAAATCACTCATCCTACTTATCTCTTTCCGTTTACTTGGCTGGGCCCGATGGGGCAGGAATCTCAACAACGGTGTCAATATAAATACCAGGGGTTACAACGTGTTCGGGGTTCAAGGCCCCTGGCAACACGTTATCAACTTGAATAATGGTCTTCCGGGCTGCTGTCGCCATTACAGGACCAAAATTCCGAGCAGTCTTCCGATACACCACATTTCCGTAGGAATCTGCCTGGTGTCCCTTAATAAGTGCAAAATCAGCGTGAATAGGATATTCCAAAACATACCCCTTACCATCTATCACACGGGTTTCCTTCCCCTCTGCGAGTAGAGTTCCGTACCCGGTTGGAGTGAAAAAAGCACCGATTCCAGCACCAGCTGCCCTCAACCGTTCAGCAAGATTACCCTGCGGTACTAGTTCAAGTTCAATTTCCCCCGTCCGGTAAGCCTCATCAAAATGCCAGGAATCAGACTGACGGGGGAAAGAACAGATCATCTTCTTAACCCGACGTTCCTTAATCAACAGGGCTAGGCCCGCGTCGCCCTGACCAGCATTGTTATTAACAATCGTCAGATCTCGAGCACCGGACTCCAAGAGGGCGTCAATCAGCTCCATAGGCTGGCCGGCATTGCCAAAGCCACCAATCAGAACAGTAGCCCCATCATGGATATCAGCTACAGCTGTAGCTACAGAATCAACAAAAACTGCCATTACTTTCTTCTTTCTAAGCCGGAGCGTCTTCGTTCTCAAGCACAAGGGCCAGTCCCTGCCCTACCCCAATACAGAGGGCAGCCACCCCATAGCGGATCTTCTCTTCCCGCATGGTCTTCGCTAGGGTAGCAACCAGGCGGCCCCCTGAAGCTCCCAGGGGATGGCCAATAGCGATAGCGCCACCCTTCCTATTAACAATGTCTTCCTCGATTCCCCAGCCGTCGATACAGGCCAGAGCCTGGGCGGCAAAAGCCTCATTGAGTTCTACAGCCCCAACCTTGTCCCAGGTCAACCCGGCAGCTGCCAGCGCCCGGTTCGCGGCTTCCACCGGGGCAAAGCCGAAATATCGGGGCTCTCCTGCTGCTACTCCACGGCCCGCCAAACGAACCAACGGATCTCGCCCTAAGATGTCATGTGCCCTACTGGAGCCCAGCAAGAGGGCGCTGGCCCCATCGCTCAATGGAGAGGCATTACCTGCGGTCACCCGACCGGTCCCATCCTTACGGAAAACAGGCTTTAGGTCTGCTAGGGCCTCAATTGTTGTAGATGGGCGCAATGGTTCATCTCGCACCAGGTCTGTACCAGGAATTTGTTCTACCAAGTCATCGTAAAAACCTGATTCCCAGGCCTGGGCTGTTAGCCGGTGGGAACGCTCTGCAAATCTATCCATACGTTCCCGATCAATTGAATACTTTTCAGCCAATTGCTCAGTAGACTCGCCCAGGGACAGGGTCCATTCAGGTTTCATGGCAGGATTAACCAAACGCCAACCTAAAGCAGTCGACTCTAGTGTCATATTGCCAGCCGGATACGGTTTTTCAGTCTTCGGTAATACCCAAGGAGCACGAGACATAGACTCAACCCCACCAACAAGAACTAGATCCATGTCTCCACAAGCCAGCGCACGTGAAGCCTGAATCGTAGCGTCTAAAGAAGAACCGCACAAACGGTTAATTGTGGTACCTGGAACCGAATCCGGAACACCAGCCAGCAGAGAAGACATACGGGCCACGTTCCGATTCTCTTCCCCAGCCCCATTAGCGTTACCGAAGTAAACTTCCCCAAGATCGGCAGGATCAAGGTCCTGGTTGCGAAGCAGAATCTGCTCAATGACGAAAGCTCCCAGGTCGTCAGGGCGGACCGAAGAAAGCTGCCCGCCATACTTTCCAAACGGGGTTCGAACTGCGTCATAAAGGTAAGCCTGTTCCATTTTCTTCTCCTTACAATTCACCGATGTCTTGCAAAACTTTTTGGGCCCGGGCGAAGGCCTCATTGGCAGCTGGAACCCCCAGGTAAATAGCTGCTTGCAAAATAACTTCCTTAATCTCGTCAGGTGTCAGGCCATTCCGGATAGCTGCGCGAACATGCATATCGAACTCAGTCCAATGCCCGTGCGCAATCATCGCTGTGAGGGTAATAGCGCTTCTCGTGTGGCGGGACAACCCTGGGCGAGTCCAAATCTCCCCCCAGGCATAGCGGGAAATCAGGTCCTGAAAGTCCTCTGTAAAAGGGATTGTCTTTGCAATTGCTCGGTCGACGTGCTCATCCGATAACACCTGCCGCCTGACTTCCATCCCTGCGGCCTTGACCTGTCCCAAGGTCTGTTCAAGGGAGACCTGCCCTTCCTCAGAGGCTTGAATCCCCTGAGCCGAGAAAAACTGGTGCAGGCAGGAAGAGAGCGCAGCGGGATCTTCTGCCGGGGGGAGGTGGGCTACCCCCTCTAAAATGGTCAGCTTCGCTCGGGGGATACCTGCAGCGATCTCTTCCAGTGACAATGGTGGGGTTGCCTGGTCCTGGCGACCTGCAACTGCCAGCACAGGTAGGCTGATAGCCCCTAAGTCTGCCCGCCGGTCAAATCTCGCAAGCTGACGGCATACTGCCCCATAAGAGAAACGGTCGGCTTCCTGTAGGCTGTGGAGCAACTCGGTGGCTTGAACGGGGTGCTCTTGCATGAATCCTTCTGCGAACCACCTCTGAGCTGACCCCTCAATCTGTGTGGGGGTCCCGGCCTGCTCGACAAGTTCAGCGCGTTGGATCCAGGCCTGGGGCGAGCCGATTTGGGCTCCGGTACAGATGAGGGCAGCTGCCTGGATAGCAGGTTGGGGACTAAGAAGTAATTCCAGACCAACAGCGCCTGCAACTGAGACGCCAGCATAATATACAGGCGGTGTCTTTTTTTCAGAATCAAAAGCCAGAAGAAGCTGAGCAATAAGTTCTTGTACTCCCCCAGCCAAATCTTGGAGGGTGAATTCCTTGGCAGGTGCACTGAGACCGTGGCCAGGCAGATCCCAGCCAACAACGGTGTAGTGCTCCCGCAAGATATTAGCAGCATTAGCCCACAGGGCTTTGACGGACGTCCCAAGGGAAGGTCCCACAATCAGCAGGGGTTTAGTGGTGGATAGTCCTTGCCCATCATGGATGCTCTGTGTTTCTTCCGACGAGGAAAAATAAGTAGCCCGAAGATTGACCATGTGCTTACTCCATTCTTGAACGATTCGGTGTGTTCTCTAATAACTAGTGAGTTGTTGTCCTACCTTCGGAGGCAGAGTACGAGAGGTTAGCGAGGATAACCTAATCTGCTAGCGGCCCAGGCCTCGAGAGAATGAGTAATCATCTCTTGCCCCAGGCTCCCCGAGAGATCCCTCTGAAGTTGCTCTTCTGGGAGGCTCTCACGCAGGTTCTGAGCCATACGATCCGGGAAAACTTCAAGTCCTTCAAGAAGCTCGCGAGCAAGCTGGGAAGCAATGACCGCGTGAGTTATCAAAGATCGTACCGGCTCCCACTCGGCATGCCAGGCCCCGGCAGGACGCTCCTCGTGGGCTAGGGCCGCTGCCTGGTAGAGGGCTCCTACAGCGGTGCTAGCCGATAAGGCAGAGCGGCGTATGAGAATAGAAAGGCTGGGGTTTCGTTTATGGGCCATTGCGCTAGAACTTCCCCGGCCTTCGGCCCTCGGCTCAGCTAATTCGCCGGCTTCCGTCCGGCTTGCCTCAATCACGTCGTTAGCAATCTTGCCCAAGGCTAGACAGACATCTGCTAGTGTTCGGGTTGAAGCAACCCAGGAGACCCGTTGGGTATGCCAGGGATGATAAAAATCAACGCGCAGGCCCAATTCCTCTTCCAGAACCTCTTGAACCGTCAGAATTTGCCCCTGTTTCTCTTCCTCCGGCAGGCTGGCTCCGCCAGCAAGTAGGGTGGAGGCGGTAGCCAGGTCACCTGCTGCACCAGAGAAGCTGGCCCTGATTTCAGGGATCTCCCGACGGAGTAAAGCATGGGCCTGGGTCAGTCCGTTGAGCCAACCCGCTGCCCGTAAACCAAAAGTGATAGGCAATGCGGCCTGCCCCAACGTCCGTCCCATCATGGGGGTACACCGATGACTTACCACCATATCTGCTAACGAGCTTCCGGCGGCCTGGAGCTGGCTGTCGATAGACTCCATTGCAAATTTGAGGCATAGGGCAAGGGCCGTATCAACTACGTCCTGGCTGGTCAAGCCAGTGTGAACGAAGCTGGCAGCCTTTTCCCCCAGGGCCTGAGCTACCCGCTGGCGCAGAAGGCGCACCAGACCAATCACGGGGTTCCCCCCAGCCTCTGCCTCCACGGCCAGGGCCTGGATTTCTGCTTCTACGGGGCTACCCATGCTCGCAAGGATATCCTCACAAAGAGAGGATTCAATTGCGCCACAACGCCCCAGGGCTACCACCCAGGCTTTCTCTACCCGGTACATGGCGTGCAGAAAGGTTGAGTCAGATATAAAGGGTGCAGCCCGGTGGGCTCCCGGTAGGAAAAGGTCACCAACCATCGTCTAGGCATCAATTCCGGGAAAGGCCAAAAAGACCGTTTCGTTCTCTCCTTGCAGATGGATGTCAAACTGCAAGGAACCATCTTCACCCCGACGCGCGATGAGGGTTTTCCGTCTCTCTTCGGGGAGGGAGCTGAGGAGGGGATCTTGACGAAGGGCCTCTTCATCTTCAGGAAGATAAATCCTCGTGAAAAGACGGTTAAGCAGGCCGCGCCCAAAAATGACCATAGAGATAAAGGGGGCATGGCCCGAAGCAACGGGCCCTGGGTTGACCGTAGTGAAGTGGTAGGTCCCCAGGTTATCTACTGCTGCCCGGCCCCAACCGGTGAAAGTGTAACCGTCACGTACTAAGGATCCCTCAGCCTCAAGAATCTTTCCCTGGGCGTCAGCCTGCCAAATCTCGACCATAAAGTCAGGCACGGTATCGCCAGCGCCATCGTAGATAGTCCCAGAAAGATGTACTGCCTGGGGATGTCCCGGGTGAACAAGCTCGTTCCCTTTCTCGTAGGGAAGAGCATACCCATAGAAGGGTCCGATAGTTTGCCCCGGGGTTGGGGTCAAATCAGCAGGCAGGTCAGCGACAGGGGCCCCATAGCTGACCGGGGCTGGTATATTTTCGCGTGTCATCAATGATCTCCTTCAGGTTCCATCCAGGTGCGGTTACTGCCGCTAAGAATAATGTCCCACTTATAGCCCAGCAACCATTCGTGCTCAGAAATATCATGGTCGTATTCGGCCACCAAACGATCTCTAGCCTTCTGATCAGTGATGGACTGATAGATAGGATCGAGAGCGAACAGGGGATCACCCGGAAAGTACATCTGAGTAATCATGCGCTGAGTAAAGTCAGTACCAAACAGGGAGAAATGGATATGGGCAGGACGCCAGGCATTACGGTGGTTCTTCCAGGGATAGGGGCCTGGCTTGATCGTTGTGAACTCGTAAGAGCCGTCGTTTCCAGTAATCACACGACCCACACCGGTAAAATTCGGGTCAATTGGAGCTGGGTGCTGGTCCCGCTTATGGATATAGCGCCCTGCCGCATTTGCCTGCCAAATTTCAACCAACTGGTTCCGCACCGGTCGTCCCTGACCGTCAAGTACACGGCCACGAACCTTGATCCGCTCACCGATGGGCTCACCCCCGTGCTGAATAGTCAAATCAGATTCGAGGATGTGAACGTCCCTGTGCCCAAAGGCAGGGCTCGTCAATTCGATGAGCTCAGGGTCAGTATGGTGCAGGTCTTTCGTCGGGTGTCGCAGGACGGAGCTGCGGTAGGGCGGAAAATCCAGACGAGGCTGAGTCTCCACGAGCCCAGATTTCTGGTAGTCAGCATGGATAGCTGCAATTTCACTATCTACAATCTGCTGGGAATCAGCTGCAGCGTCCGATGAGACGACCGGAGCTTGGTCCTTCTCTGCTTTCATCTCTTATCTATTCCTTCCGTAGGTGAGAAAATCTAGTCCACCGGTGTCAGTTCACTGTCAGAACCTGAGACTTCATACTCCTTGGCCCCGGCCAGTTCCCTGCCAGCTACGTATCCAAAGGTGAGGGCAGGGCCCAAATTGATACCACCTGCCGGGTAGTACCCTCCCATCACTGAGGCTGCGTCATTGCCGGCACAATAGAGACCAGCAATCGGGTTACCCTCTTGATTCAGGACCCGGGCCCGTCCGTCGGTATCAATCCCGGCGAAGGTACCAAAGCTGCCGGGGAGAATTTTCACGGCATAGAAAGGGCCTTCCTCAAGGGGAGCCAGGGAGGGGTTAGGGCCTACCGTTGGGTCACCACCATAGCGGTTGAACTCGGTTTCTCCTCGGTGGAAATCAGGATCAATTCCCTGTCGGGCATGAGCATTGAACTCAGCCACTGTCTTTTCAAGCTGGTCAGGGTCAATGCCACAAGCTAGGGCGAGTTCCCTCAGGGTCTTCCCCTTGACCAGGTACTTATTCTTGACGTAGGGCCACAGGGGGACGGGGAAAGGCTTAGCCATACCAAGGGGGTAGCGACGGACGAACTTGGAGTCAGCTATCTGCCAAGCCTGGACCGGTTCCCCCTCCGGCACTGACTTCACCATGGCGTCAACATAGTCGTAATAGCCGTTAGCTTCATTCACAAAACGACGCCCGTTCCTGAGCACCCCAATGGAGCCAGGCTTAGCCCGGTCCATAATATGGGGGAATACCCCCTCTTGCCCGTTAGGGTAGGGAACCAGAGACACAGGACACCAGGCGACAGAAGACGCCTCAAAGGTGCGGAAAGCAGCTCCCACTTCTTGGGAAACCCGCAGCCCATCGCCTGTTGCTGACTCTGGAGCCAATGAATAGTGCTCCCGCCCGGTTGGGGTACGGGGGAAGAACTTCTGCCTGAGTTCATGATTTTGGGGAAAACCACCGGTGGCAAGGACCAGACCGTCACGGGCTTCCACTTGGTACTCCCCCGCGGCTCCCCGAACCCGGGCACCCACAACCCGGCCATCCTGGCGAACCAAACCAATCAATTCAGCGTTCACACGAAACTCAACACCTAAATCCCGAGCAGACTGGGCCAAACGGCCCACCAAAGCAGTTCCATTAACCAGCTGCATATTACGACGGTGGACAGCCAGGTCCCAGAGGTGGGGGGTGAAACGACGGGCAGAGTGAACCCAACCCTTAACTTCGCCCCTTGATGCTGCAAGGAAACCCTGTAAATCGGGGCCAGCCATTATGCCCATACCCAAAAAGGAAGTCTCATACTTTTGGTGACGAAGGAGGGCTAGAAGATCAGGATCGATTTCCCGGGCGTTCCAGGGCTTAGGGCCTACCGAACGGTGCCCACGTCCTGCACCCGGCAGCTTTCCATAGATGTCTTTGATACCACTACCGGCCGTCCACTGAAGACGGGTCTTCTTCTCAAAAAACTCCACCATGTGGGGGGCTGCCTCTAAGAAGCAATCAAGTTTCTCCTCATCAAGGGCTTCCCCTACAACAGAGCGAAGATAGGTATTAAAGTCCTCTCGACGCTCCAACACGCCATCTTTTTGAGCCAGGTGGGTACCGGGGGTCCATGCCCAGCCACCGGACCAGGAGGTAGCACCTCCTAGCACCTTGCTCTTTTCAAGGACCAGAACAGATTTACCGTGATAGGCAGCTGTGACTGCTGCTGCCAAACCACCAGCTCCCGAACCGGCAACTACAACATCAAAAGTATTGTTCAAGACTTTTCCTCCTGCCTTTTCCTCAGTCTCAGTTCGCTTTATCGGAGCTATCAATAACGACCCTTGCAGCCTGATACAGCTTCTTAACCCAGACAGCAGCCCCGTGTTCCTGAACAAATGACGCAGAAACACATTCCACGCTGACCGGCAACGTGTCGGGGAGCGCGTTGAGGTAGGACCTCATATCAATCACCCCGTCCCCGGGCGCCCGGCGATCGTTACGGGACTCGAAAATAAGGGCCTCCCGATCTGCAGGGACTTCCTCTGCTGCGTCTACCAGCTGAAGAGCAGCCACCCAAGGGGCAACTTTCTCCAAAGCCTGGGGAGCAATGCCACCCCGGTGCAAGTGCAAGGTATCTGCCAGAATTTTGATTCCGCTGCATTCGGCAATCCGTGCTGCGTCTTCAACGGATCGAACACTCTGATAAGAAATGGGTTCTAAAGTAATCGTGATATCTGCTGAAGCCGCTTCTTGAGCCATAGAAGCGAGACGTTCAGTCAGTCTCATTTCGTCTGGGTCTGAAGCTGCTACGGTAAAGGTTTTTGCGCCAAGTGCCTGAGATATCTCGAGGGACCTCTTCCACTGGTATGACTGATCGGTCCCGTCGAGAAGCATAAACTCAGTGTCATGGACAGTGATTCCTGTGTCCTGACAAGCCTTTAGTAGACGCTTGAAAGCGGCAGAGCCAGGTGCCAAATCCAGGATGGGGTCTTGATCAGTAACTTTCTGAACTCTCACACCCACGAAATCAAAACCGACATCAGCAGCCATTCGGACCAGCTCATCCGGTGGTGTTGCCAGGGCAGACAGCGCGGCAATACCCAGAGCGCGACGAGGGAAGTGAGTCATGGAAGGTACCTTTCCAAATGGTGGGTGCTGACCAGTAGTTTTACAGGTTTCTGGCCAGCACCCCGAGCAAAATTTTGACTGTGGCTAGATTGTTTAGGCGTCTGTTGAGATATTCACTCGGTTTTGACGTACCTGCTTCTTGACCGCATGGGCTCCCAACTCATGGATAGGGGTGAAAGCTGTTTCGCGAGTTGTGAGGATAGTCAGGCAGGAGATAGTGATGGAAACGACAACGAAGGCTACGACGCCAATCCAACCGTGATTGCCTTGAATCCAGGTTGAAATTGATGGGGCAAAGCCAACCAGGACAAGACCAACCTGGTTACCCATCGCCATACCGGTAAATCGGACTGGGGCTGCAAACATCTCGGGGAAATAAACTGTCCACACAGCGTTCCAGCATGAGTAAAAAATGCCTTGATTAATAATGCAGAGGGCAAAGATGAGAGGCCAGTTAGCGTCAGTGATCGCCTGGAAGTAGAAGTAGATGGTGATGATACATCCAACCGCGCCGAAAAGAAGAACAGGCTTACGCCCCACCCGGTCAGAAATAATAGCGCAAAGGGGAATCATAATCATTGAAACCGTCATGGCCGCTGCGTTGACCAGCAACATGGTTGAACGTTCCAAACCGACAACCTGAGTGGCATAAGTGAGGGCGTACACCATAGTGACGGACTGGATGACAGAGTAGAAAGTAATGAGGAAGACACGAGCGACGTCGAGACCCTGAGTCTTAAGGACACCCATTGCAGGGACAGCCTGGATAGCGCCGGTTTCTTTTGCAACGTCGAAAGATGGTGTTTCTTCGAGGTGCTTACGGACAAAGTAAGCGACAAGGAGGACTACCGCTGAAAGTAGGAATGGGACGCGCCAACCCCAGGACATGAGCTGCTCTTCCGGGAGCAACATGAAGGGGAAGAAGACGACTGACGCCAGGACGTTACCTGCTGAACAACCCGCCATGGTGAAGCTGGTAAAGAAGGCTCGGCGTCCTTCAGGTGAGTGTTCCATGGTCAGGGTTGAAGACCCTGCTGCTTCCGCGCCTGCAGAGAAACCCTGGGCCACGCGGCACAGGACGAGCAGGGCTGTTGCCCAGTAGCCGATCGCTTCATAGGTCGGCAGAAGGCCGATTGCAAAAGAGGCCACACCCATGATGATGAGGGTAATCATGAGGGCTAGCTTACGCCCCATCTTGTCACCCACATGGGACATCACGAGCCCACCAATAGGACGCATGATGTAGGCTACGCCGAAAGTTGCCAGAGAGGCCATGGTAGCGACAACTGGGTCTCCGGTAGGGAAAAAGAGCTTGTTAAATACCAGGGCCGAGGCGGCACCGTAGAGGACGAAGTCGTAGTACTCCAGGGTGGACCCAAGGAAAGCTGCCAGGGCTGATTTACCTGGGGTCTTCTTTTCTTCCTTAGTAGCAAGCAGCTCTGCTTGCTGATCTAGGATCTTATGATCGGTCATGCTAACTCAATTCTTACGGAGAGTTGCTGGCTGGGCTAAACAACGCCCTTGAGCTAACTCTACACTTGCATTGTTCGCAATGCGAACGCTTGTGCGTATTACGCCCAAGTTGTAATATGGTTCATACTACAATGGAGTTTTGTGAGCCGCAACACCTCACCACAAAATAGTTTGAGCACCAGGAGAAGCCATGAGCCTACACGGAGAATCTTTCCTCGTCGGACTAATCGGAAGCGGAATCGACGCCTCCCTCACGCCCCCCATGCATGAAAAAGCCGCAGATACCCACGGGATCCGCTACCTCTATCGCCCTCTCAACATCGACAAGCTCGGCCCCCAAGAGCTAGCCTTTGCCCCAGAAGACTGCGGAACCCTCCTCAAGCAGGGCCTGGCTCTGGGCTACAGTGCTTTCAACATCACGCACCCCTGCAAACAGCTCATCATGGATCACCTCGACGAGATTTCCACCGACGCCCAGCGCCTCGGCGCCGTCAATACTGTAGTTCTCTCCCAAGGCAAAACAGTCGGCTACAACACAGATTACTCAGGCTTCGCTACAGCCCTCACCACCGGCCTAGCACCCACTCAAGACGATCTCTCCAGCGTCCTACAACTCGGGACGGGTGGGGCTGGTTCAGCCACTGCTTACGCCCTCCTCAGCCTAGGTGTTGAAACCCTCTACCTCTTCGACATCGCCTACGACCGAGCCCAAGAGCGAGCCCAAGAACTCCAAAAGCTCTTCCCCCAGCAGACCGTCCTCGCAGCTAGCGCAGACAACTTACCTGAGCTCATGCAAACAGTAAGAGGACTAGTCAACGCCACTCCCATCGGCATGCACCACCACCCCGGCGCTCCCATCGACCTCGCCCTCCTCCGTCCTGACCTCTGGGTAGCAGACGTCATCTACCTGCCCCAAGAAACCGAACTCATTACCGCTGCCCGGGCCCTCGGAGCCCGCACCCTCACCGGAGGCCACATGGCCGTCGGCCAAGCCGTCGACGCTTTCGAGCTCATCACCGGAATCCGCCCTGATGCTACGGCCATGCACCAGCATTTCAACCAGCTCACCACCAACTAGGGGCTCTCATGAAAACCAGTATCGCCACAGTCTGCCTCTCTGGAACCCTCAAGAACAAGTTCAAGGCAGCAGCAGTCGCCGGGTTCAACGGCGTCGAAATTTTTGAGCAAGACCTCATCGTTGCTCCCGAAAGCCCCGAAGAAATCTCAGCCTACGCTCAAGAACTCGGGCTAACCCTCGACCTCTACCAACCTCTTCGAGACATCGAAGGAGTAGACGAGGCTACATTCGCCCGCAACCTGCACCGAGCAGAAGAAAAATTCAAACTCATGCGCCGCATGGGAATCGACCTGATTCTCGTATGTTCTAATGTCGCAACCGCAAGCTACGATGACGATGCCCTAGCCGCCAAACAGTTAGGCCAGCTGGCAGACCTTGCTAGCGCTTACCACATCAAGGTTGCTTACGAAGCCTTAGCCTGGGGAAAGTTCGTCAATACCTATCAGCGAAGCTGGAAGATTGTTCAAGAGGCCAACCGCAAAAACTTAGGGGTTTGTTTAGACTCCTTCCACATTCTCTCCAGAGGTTCTAGCTTGGATGATATTTCCACGATTCCCGGTGACAAAATCTTCTTCCTCCAGTTAGCCGACGCCCCAGCCATGTCGCTGGATATCCTCGAATGGTCCCGCCATCACAGGCTCTTCCCAGGCGAAGGCAACTTCGATCTCACGGCTTTTCTCGCTGCCGTTCTATCCGCAGGGTACGCAGGTCCCCTCTCCCTGGAAGTTTTCAACGATACCTTCCGTCAGACTAATCTCTACCGAACTGCCCTAGATGCCCACCGTAGCCTCACCTGGCTGATCGACGAAACCCACCATCAGAACCCCAGCACCAGTAGAAGGTGGGCCCCCCTCCCCCGTCCAGAACTACCCCAAAGCATTGGGTGGGCAGAAATCCGGGGCCAGGAAACAGACCAGATTCAACAGACCCTCACCCACCTCGGTTTCCATAAGGTTGGTGAACACCACACCAAGCCTGTCCAACTCTGGGCCCAGGGAGAGGTCCGAATCATCATCAACGAAGACCATCTCACAGAAGAAGAACCTAACCTAGCTTCCCTGGCCTTCCGTGTACCTCACCAAGACTCAGCCGTCGCCCGCTGCCAAGCCCTCAAATTCCCCCAAGAAGCAAGAATCTCAACCCCTACCGACCAGCAATTCACGGTCTTTCTAGCCCCCGACCAAACCGAGATTTTCTTCCTTCCCCTCAACGCTGAAGAAGACCACTGGGTCAAGGAGTTTACCCGCAACACCGGTGCTACCCCCACCGAGCCCCCACTGATTACCAATATTGACCACATCAATCTGGTCCAGCCCAAACAGTACTACCCAGAATCCACTCTCTTCTTCCGGGCAGCCCTCGGCCTAACTCTCGACGACGCAACCAGTCTCCCAGCACCCGATGGGCTCGTCAGCTCCCAGGTGGCCCAAAACCCCAATCAAACTGTCAGGCTCCCCCTCAATATCGCACCAGAACTACGTACAACCGGATCTAGCGAGCACCTAGCATTCACTTGTACCGACATCATGGCTCTCTCGCGCCGAGCCCAAGCTGCCGGGTTAGCTGTCCTCCCTATCCCCGCCAACTACTACGAAGATCTCACTGCCCGCTACGGTCTCCCGAAGCACTTCATCGACCAGATTAGAGAGCTCAACCTCCTCTACGACCAAGACGAGCAGGGGGAATTCCTCCACTTTTATACCCAAACCAGCGGACGTATCTTCTTCGAAGTCGTCGAACGTCGGGCAGGCTATACCGGTTTCGGCGTGGCCAATGCCCCTGTCCGCATGGCAAGCCAACACCGTATGAATCAGGCCATAACCTATGGAAGGAACTAAGATGAACACGGCCATCCCCCATAGCTGGGATCATGACTACGACGTCCTGGTCTTAGGTAGCGGAGCCGCCGGCTTATCAGCTGCCCTCACCGCAGCTCAAGAAGGTCTGAGCGTGCTCGTCCTCGAAAAAACCGACTATATTGGCGGTACCACTGCCTACTCAGCAGGAACCTGCTGGATTCCCAATAATTACCATCAGCGGGCCCAGGGCAATACGGACGACCAAGACCGAGCCCGCCGGTACCTAGATACTCTCATTGGCGATAAATCCCCACGCCAGCTACGTGAAGCCTACCTCACTCAAGGCCCGCGCATGCTCGACTACATGAAAAATCTCGGCGTCAATTTCCTCCCTTCTCCCTATGTCGTCGACTATCACTCTGAACTACCAGAAACTGGTCAGACAGGACGTGCCTTAGAACCAGAGCCTTTCGACGGCAGGCTCCTGGGCAAGTACCGTTTCAGCCATATCAGGCCACCGGTACCTGAATTTGCACTGTTCTCAGGTACCCTCATGGTCCGCCGTCCCGAGGTTAATACCTTGCTGGGCCTCTTCTCAGGCAAGCCCACCACCGCTCTCAAGGCAACTGGGACTGCCCTCAAACTCGGTACCCGTTGGGCACTCGATAGGGTCAGCTATCCTAGAGGTACTCGCCTTGTCATGGGAAATGCCCTCGTAGCCCGCATGTACTATGAACTAATCCAACGGTCAGGTACCGTCTGGAGAAAAGCTAATACCCTCACCATCTACCGCAGTGATGAGGGCGTAGAAGGTCTACTCGTCGAATACCTTGGAAAAACCCACACTATCCGAGCTCGTCGTGGAATCGTACTAGCTGCCGGTGGCTTCGCTCAATCCCCACAGCTCCGCCGTCAACTCATGCCGCACCCTGCCCCCCAATACTCACGTGCAGCAGAAGGAGCAACCGGGGACACCCTGGCTCTAGCCCGGGCAATCGGAGCAGCAGCCGGGGAAGATAACGGGGAAAACGCTCTCTGGTTCCCTTCCTCCATCGGCACCAGGCCAGACGGTAGTACAGCGGTTTTCCCCCACATCTGGGACCGAGGCAAGCCCGGCGTCATAGCAGTCAATGCCGCCGGTCAACGATTCGTCGACGAATCTGTCTCCTACCACCGATTCGTCAGGGCCATGTACGAATCTCATCAAACTACCCCCACTGTGCCGGCATGGCTCATCGTCGACTCCCGGGCACTCGCAACCTACGGCCTAGGTATGGTCACTATGCCACACCTGCCCCAGGCTGCCCTAGCCCGATACATTAACACCGGCTACCTACACACCGGACAGACTATAGAAGAACTGGCCACACGTATCGGTGTCGATCCCCAGGGTCTAGCCAACACGGTCAAACGCTACAACACCTTTGCAGCAACCGGAGTCGATGAAGACTTCCACAAGGGTGAGCTGCTCTTCGGACAAGTTTCAGGCGATCCGAACCACAGCCCCAACCCCAATATCGGCCCGGTAGCCCAAGCCCCTTTCTATGCAATAGCCGTCTACCCTACCCCCCTCGCCACTGCCTACGGAATCACCACCAACCAGCAGGCCCAGGTCCTCGACGCAGAAACTAGGCGTCCTATCCCCGGCCTCTACGCCGCCGGTAACGACGCCCAGTCACCTATGGGCTCAGAGTACCCCGGTGCAGGTGCCCAGGTGGGGGCAGGCATGACCTTCGGCTGGATTGCAGCTCAAGACATCGCCCGCAACCGCTAAACCATAGCTGGGAAAACGTCCTCCCCAACATACAGGACGCCCCGCCCCGCTCCCCTGCCCTGAGGCAGGAAGCGGGGTGGGGCGTCCTCACATATCTAGGGGCGTCTAGTAGACCCGGAACTCGCGGGTGGTACCGGTAAAGGGGGTAATCCAACCCGATGAAGTCTTTGAATCCCCGTGGTAGACCAGGCGGTAGGTGCCGGGGGTAGCGTCAGCAGGAATCTGCCACTCAATAGTGACCCGGGACTGGGCAGCCAGGTGACGCTTCCACTTGAATCTCGTGTTGGGGTCGTTATCCCCAGCCACAGTCACCCAAGAACTACCCTGCTTCCGCTGGACCTCCAGGTAGGTAGAGTTCAGCTGCTGATCGTTATTGGGGTGAGCCCCCACAAAAAGGGCAGAGACCGTCCGGCCCCGAGGGGTATTACCCGGCTGGGTCAAAACCTTCCCATAGTGGTTCCCCAACCCCGGCAGGTCATACCAGACCTTACCAACAGCTGACTTCATGGGGGTTCGAACCTCCGGCTTATCCCCCAGCGGCAGGGCGGTGCCGTCCCTCAAAGAGGTACCCACAGTGTTCAGGACCTGCCGGTAGGCGCCCATCGAGTTAATACCAAAAATCGTTGCCCCACCCTCATACTGCTGGGAGACATACTCCTGCGGGGTAGCAACATAGTGGCTGTAGGCATTGGTTACGCCCTGGACAATAATCTGGGACTGGTCAACCCCCAGCAGCTGGGCCATGTCCTGGCGGTACTGCACACCAACAGCGCTATTGTGCTCACCCGGCAGCCCCAGCACATAGTAGGACCCAAAACGCATAATCTGAATAGGCAGCTTCTGCTGAATCTGCCCATGCACCGCCAAGAAATTAGCCTTGGGGTACTGGCAGGCAGTCAAGGGAGCAGACGCATTGTAGGCAAGCCAGTTAAAATCAGCCAGCACCTTATTAGCATTAGCCCCCTCATAGAAACCAGCCGCACCGGGGCCGTCCTCTAAAGAACCTGCCGCAAAGGGAGCCCCCAGGGAGGCATTACAGGTCGAGCCGGGGTAGCCGGTGCCGGTGAAGCGGGCCTCAACATTAATCTTGGAAAAGTCAGTGTAGGTAATACGCGAATCCAGGCCCTGGCCCACAGGGGTACCGGGGCTAGCCAGCTGGGCCCGTACCGCATCCGCCTGCTTGGTGCCCTGGATCTTGACATTCTCAAACTCGTTGGTGGTTGGCCCCATGCCCGGCTTCAACCAGGTATTGGGCGAAACGTCCCCGCTATTCGAATTCGCAAAAGCCGCGACGAAGGCGTCGTCATCTGCCCCAGCATTCAGGTTCACCCCGTGGTCAACGGTTTCCAGCAGGTAGGAGGCGTAGCCCTTATTATCTGAAGACACCAGAGTGTTCTGGTTAGTCAAGGAGGTGGGGTGAATAGCAAACCAGTTCAGGACGGCCCGGGTCACCCCGTTATGCTCAAAACGGAAGGTGGTGTTGGTGGGATCAACCCCGTTTACTAGCTCCTTCATCAGGTGTTGGGGGTTCTGCTGCTGGGCAACGGCAGAACGGTTCACGCCAATGCCGGTCACCTTAGTTGTCGAGACAGTGACGTTGCCGGGAGCCAGGTCGGCCAGGGCCTCCCGGATAGCTTTCATGGAACCGTTGACCTGGGCTCTGAAGGTCGGCTCATGGAAACCCAGGGTTGTGAGGTTATAGAGCGGGTCCTTGCTGACGCCACCGGGGGTGGCGTGGCTATGGGTAGCGGTAATCATGACGTTTGACTCGCCAAACTCCGGCCCAATCTCGCTCTTGAGGCGGTTCAGCAGCTCAGCGCGAACACTGTTCCAGCCGCTCAGGGCATCCAAAACAACCATGAGGTTGCGGGAGCCAGTTGCCGGATCAATCACAACAAAAGCTCGGGCGTACTGGCGGGTATGGATTCCGCTCCCCTTCTGGGTATCCGTCGCATAACCCATGAAGCCAACTTCAGCGACTTCCCCTGTCATATCAGCAACACCAGCCCCCACCAAAAAGGGATTCTGGGAGGTGGGGCGGGTAGCCTTCACCAGGGCAGAGATACTCGCTGACGAAACGGTTGCAGGCGTCACCTGCTGGGTTGCCTCAGCCGGAGGTAGGAGGGCACCGCCTGCCAGAGCCACGGTAGCGCCCAAGGCCCCAACCTTGATCCAAAGCTGCTTAGTCTTTCTCATCACTAACCTCTAATGTGCGATAGGCGCTCTACAGCGCCTAGAGTGGTGTGTAACCTATCTAGATTACGTTGTTTCGGGCAGCTTCCCTGCCTCATGTGACCAGTTTCAATCGTTCTTCCCCAAGGAATCTTGTGAGCACACCTGACCAGTCCTACCTCGTCGGTTTGATAGGTAGCGGCATCACCGCCTCCCTCACCCCGCCCCTCCACGAGTTTGCAGCAGATTTAGCAGGTATGCGCTACCTCTACCGGCCCCTAGACATCGACCGGCTGGGCCCCTCTGCCCGGTCAGCCCCCGCCCTGTCTGTCGGGCAGATCCTGAACTGGGGTTTCGACCTGGGCTACAACGCTTTCAATATCACCTACCCCTACAAGCAGGCGGTACTCCAAGAACTCGACGACGTTTCTGCCGAGGCCCAGCGCCTCGGTGCGGTTAACACCGTTGTTCTTCAGGACGGACGCACCGTCGGCTACAACACCGACGTCACAGGCTACCGGCAGGCCCTCACCACTGGCCTCTCCCCCAGCGCCACTGACCTCACCAGGGTTACCCAACTCGGTGTAGGAGGCGCCGGCTCTGCCACCGCAGACGCCCTCCTCAGCTTGGGAGTCCAGCACCTAGCCCTCTTCGATACAGACTACGAACGGGCAGCATCAAAAGCCCAGCACCTCTCAGGCCTCTTCCCCCACGCCTGCATACAGGCCGTCCAAGAAGCAGAACTCGCCGCCTCAGTCAGCGCCTCCATCGGCCTGGTCAATGCAACCCCCATCGGCATGCACCACCACCCGGGCAGCCCCCTGCCCCTGGACTACCTCCACCCCGGCCTCTGGGTATCAGATGTCATCTACCTGCCCCAGAACACCCCCCTCATTGAGCAGGCCCGCGCCCTTGGTTGCCGCGTCCTGCCCGGCGGGCTCATGGCCGTCGGCCAAGCCATTGACGCCTTCGAACTCATCACCGGCCACCGCCCGGACGCCACTACCATGCTGGCCCACTTCGAGCAGCTCTTAGCCAACCAGCAGGGCGACTCACCCAGCCCGAAATAAGCTGCCGGGCCGCCGTCCTCCCCTGCCTTCCCGACCCCTACATCAGCAGGAACCTAAACCAAAGGGCGCTCCCCCACCGAGGTGGGGAAGCGCCCTTCATCTATACCCTAGAAGTCGGTTTACTTACCGAACTCGTAGTCATCCAGCGGGATCGCCTGGAACTCGGGGCTAATAGCACCCTCGTTGGTTTCGGCGTAGCTGAAATCGTTGTAGGGGGTAGCGGTCTGAGCGTAGAGGGCTTCGCGGGCCTCGTCAGTAGGCTCAACCTCGATGTCGTTGTAACGGGCAAGGCCGGTACCAGCGGGGATGAGCTTACCGATGATGACGTTCTCCTTGAGGCCAACCAGCGGGTCTTCCTTACCTTCCATCGCAGCCTGAGTAAGAACTCGGGTGGTCTCCTGGAAGGAGGCAGCTGACAGCCAGGACTCGGTCGCCAGTGACGCCTTGGTAATACCCATCATCTCAGGACGGCCTGAGGCAGGACGCTTACCCTCAGCAACAGCTGCACGGTTAGCGTTCTGGAAGGCGATGTTCTCAACCAGCTCACCGGGGAGCAGGTTGGTCTCACCGGAATCAATGACGGTAATACGACGCAGCATCTGACGGACGATAACCTCAACGTGCTTGTCGTGGATACCTACACCCTGGGAGCGGTAAACGCCCTGGACCTCGTCCACCAGGTGCTTCTGAGCCTCACGAGGACCACGAATACGCAGGACCTCCTTGGGGTCAACAGCACCGGCAACCAGCTGGGTGCCGACGGTGATGTGGTCACCTTCAGCAACTTCCAGGCGGGCACGACGCAGGACGGGGTAGGCAACAGGCTCATCGCCGTTGTCGGGGGTGACAACGACCTTGAGGGACTTGTCGGTGTCCTCAATGGTGACGCGACCGGTGACCTCAGAAATCGGGGCAACACCCTTGGGGGTACGGGCCTCGAAAAGTTCCTGAATACGGGGCAGACCCTGGGTAATATCGTCCGCTGATGCGACACCACCGGTGTGGAAGGTACGCATGGTCAGCTGGGTACCGGGTTCACCAATGGACTGGGCCGCGATAATACCGACAGCCTCACCAATGTCGACCAGGTTACCTGAAGCCATGGAGCGGCCGTAGCAGAGGGCACAAACACCTACTGCTGACTCACAGGTCAGGACGGAGCGGACGCGAACTTCCTGGATACCAGCCTTGAAGAGGTCGTCGATGACGATATCTGACACGTCAGCGCCAGCCTCAGCCAGGACGGTGCCGTCTTCAGCCACAACGTCAACAGCCAGGGAACGGCCGTGGATGGAGGACTCGACGTTCTCGTGCAGGGTGACGACGCCAGACTCATCTGCCTGAATCAGGGGCAGGGTCAGGCCGCGGCGGGTACCACAGTCGTGTTCACGGACGATAACGTCCTGAGAAACGTCCACCAGACGACGGGTCAGGTAACCGGAGTTTGCGGTACGCAGCGCGGTATCTGCCAGACCCTTACGGGCACCGTGGGTTGCGATGAAGTATTCCAGAACCGACAGGCCTTCACGGTAGGAAGACTTAATCGGGCGGGGCATAATTTCACCCTTGGTGTTAGACACCAGACCACGGATACCGGCAATCTGACGGACCTGCATCCAGTTACCACGAGCACCAGAAGTCACCATGCGGTTAATGGTGGTGTTCTTCTCTGCCAGGTTCTGCTTCATGGCTTCAGCAACCTCGTCGGTTGCCTTGGTCCAAATATCGATCAGTTCGGTACGGCGTTCAACGTCATCGATCAGACCCATAGCGAACTGGGATTCGATGTCAGCAGCCTGAGCCTCGTAGCCTTCCATAATGGCGGGCTTGGTGGGGGGTGCTGCGATGTCGGTGACTGCAACGGTCACGCCTGAACGAGATGCGTAGTAGAAGCCGGTGTTCTTGAGGTCATCCAGGGTCTTGGCAACCACATGCATGGGGTACTTCTCAGCAAGGTCGTTGATGAGGGCACCCAGGGACTTCTTGTCGGCGATGCCGGTGTACCAGGGGTAGTCGGCGGGCAGGGTCTCGTTGAAGATGACCTGACCGACGGTGGTTTCTACCAGGACGGGCTGACCGGGCTCGTAGCCTTCGGGGGCTTCCCAGCCCTCGTAGGGTACGAAGTCGTCCAGCACGATCTTGACCTTGGTGTAAAGCTCAATCTCGTGACGGTCCATGGCCATGATGGCTTCTGCGTAGGACGAGAAGAGGCGGCCTTCGTTCTTTTCACCCTCGCGGGCGGTGGTGAGGTGGAAGAGACCGATGATCATGTCCTGGTCAGGTACCGCAACGGGGCGGCCGTCTGAGGGCTTCAGGATGTTGTTGGAGGACAGCATGAGGATGCGGGCCTCAGCCTGGGCCTCGGGTGACAGGGGCAGGTGGACTGCCATCTGGTCGCCGTCGAAGTCAGCGTTGAATGCTGAACAGACCAGGGGGTGCAGCTGGATAGCCTTACCTTCGACCAGCTGGGGTTCGAAGGCCTGAATACCCAGGCGGTGCAGGGTGGGAGCACGGTTCAGCAGAACGGGGTGCTCGGTGATGATCTCTTCGAGAACGTCCCAGACCTGGGGGCGGAAACGCTCAACCATGCGCTTAGCAGACTTGATGTTCTGGGCGTGGTTGAGGTCTACCAGGCGCTTCATGACGAAGGGCTTGAAGAGCTCCAGAGCCATCTGCTTGGGCAGACCACACTGGTGCATCTGCAGGGTGGGGCCACCGACGATAACGGAACGACCGGAGTAGTCAACGCGCTTACCGAGCAGGTTCTGGCGGAAGCGGCCCTGCTTACCCTTGAGCATGTCAGAGAGGGACTTGAGGGGACGGTTACCGGGGCCGGTGACGGGACGGCCACGACGGCCGTTGTCGAAGAGGGAGTCAACAGCTTCCTGCAGCATGCGCTTTTCGTTGTTAACGATGATCTCGGGGGCACCGAGTTCCAGCAGACGCTTGAGGCGGTTGTTGCGGTTGATGACGCGACGGTAGAGGTCGTTCAGGTCAGAGGTGGCGAAGCGGCCACCGTCGAGCTGGACCATGGGACGCAGTTCCGGCGGGATGACGGGAACGTAGTCCAGAACCATACCGAGCGGGGAGTTGTCGGTGGTCAGGAAGGCGTTGACGACCTTGAGGCGCTTGAGGGCGCGGGTCTTCTTCTGGCCCTTGCCGGTCTGGATGATCTCCTTGAGGGCCTCAGCTTCGGCCTCCATGTCGAACTTTTCCAGGCGCTTCTTGATGGCCTCTGCGCCCATGGAGCCTTCAAAGTACATGCCGTACTTATCGACCATGCCGCGGTAGAGGGACTCATCGCCTTCGAGGTCAGCGACCTTGAGGTTCTTGAAGCGGTCCCAGACGCGCTCCAGGTGCTCGATTTCGCGCTCCGCATTCTTGCGGACGGACGCCATCTGGCGCTCAGCAGCGTCGCGCAGCTTGCGCTTCTCAGCGGCCTTGCCACCTTCAGCCTCGATCTTGGCGAGTTCCTCTTCGGTTTCGCGGGCGATCAGGTTGATGTCGGCTGCGAGCTGGTCCTGCAGGACCTTCTTGTCGCGGTCGTGGGCTGCCTGCAGGTTGGGCAGGTCCTCGTGGCGGGCTTCTTCGTCCACATGGGTAATCATGTAGGCGGCGAAGTAGATGATCTTTTCCAGGTCCTTGGGGGCCAGATCAAGCAGGTAGCCCAGGCGGGAGGGCACGCCCTTGAAGTACCAGATGTGGGTCACAGGAGCTGCCAGCTCGATGTGGCCCATACGCTCGCGGCGTACCTTTGCACGGGTTACTTCAACACCACAGCGCTCACAGATGATGCCCTTGAAGCGGACACGCTTGTACTTACCGCAGTAGCATTCCCAGTCACGGGTGGGGCCGAAGATGCGCTCGTCGAAGAGGCCTTCCTTCTCGGGCTTCAGGGTTCGGTAGTTGATGGTTTCGGGCTTCTTAACCTCGCCGTAGGACCAATCCAGGATGTTCTGGGAGGTCGCTAGGCCAATACGCATCAAACCAAGTGAAGATTCGTTGGACATTTGGTCCTTATCTCTTTCCTAGTATTTTGAAGTCTTTGTGAACAGATGAGGGAACCGAAACCGGTTTAGACCTCTTCGACAGAGCTGGGCTCTGCGTGGGACAGGTCAATGCCCAGGTCATCTGCTGCTCGGAAGCCTTCGTCTTCTGCATCGCGCATTTCGATGGTCTGACCGTCGGTTGAGAGAACCTCAACGTTCAGGCAGAGGGACTGCATTTCCTTGATCAAGACCTTGAAGGACTCGGGCACACCGG
The DNA here is from genome assembly GCF_049068285.1 of Rothia nasimurium. Classification (GTDB taxonomy): domain Bacteria; phylum Actinomycetota; class Actinomycetes; order Actinomycetales; family Micrococcaceae; genus Rothia; species Rothia nasimurium_I. Next base: position 141,771 of record NZ_JBLKPV010000002.1, read on the forward strand.
GTTCGGGGATGTTCTCGCCCTTAACGATGGCTTCGTAGACCTTCACGCGGCCGTGAACGTCGTCAGACTTGACGGTCAGGATTTCCTGCAGAGTGTAGGCGGCACCGTATGCTTCCAGTGCCCACACTTCCATTTCACCGAAGCGCTGGCCACCGAACTGGGCCTTACCGCCCAGGGGCTGCTGGGTGATCATGGAGTAGGGGCCGGTGGAGCGGGCGTGGATCTTGTCGTCGACAAGGTGGTGCAGCTTCAGGATGTACTGGTAGCCAACTGATACCGGCTCGGGGAAGGGCTCGCCGGAGCGGCCATCGAGCAGGCGGGCCTTACCTGAGCGGTTGATCAGGCGGTCGCCGTCGCGGTTGGGGTTAGCGTGGTCCAGCAGCTCGAACAGTTCCTCTTCACCGGCACCGTCGAACACGGGGGTTGCGACGTTGGTGGGGCCGGTTTCCTTGGGGAAGTTGTGGAGCTTGTCGAGCCAGGCGGGGTTGCCCTCGATCTTCCAGCCCTGCTTGGCCAGCCAGCCGGTGTGAACTTCGAGTACCTGACCGATGTTCATACGACCGGGAACGCCCAGCGGGTTGAGGATGATGTCGACGGGGGTACCGTCTTCCATGAAGGGCATGTCCTCGATGGGGAGGATCTTGGTAATAACACCCTTGTTACCGTGGCGGCCTGCCAGCTTATCGCCGACGGTGATCTTGCGCTTCTGGGCAACGTAGACGCGGACCAGCTGGTTGACACCGCTGGGCAGGTCTTCGTCGTCGTTTTCGCGGTCGAAGATACGGACGCCGATAACGGTACCGGACTCACCGTGGGGAACCTTGAGGGAGGTGTCGCGAACTTCGCGGGACTTCTCACCGAAGATGGCGCGCAGCAGGCGCTCTTCGGGGGTCAGTTCGGTTTCGCCCTTGGGGGTGACCTTACCGACCAGGATGTCGCCGGCCTCAACCTCGGCACCGATGTGGATGATGCCGCGCTCGTCGAGGGCTGAGAGCACCTCTTCGGAGACGTTGGGGATGTCGCGGGTAATCTCTTCAGCACCCAGTTTGGTGTCGCGGGCGTCGATTTCGTGCTCTTCAATGTGGATTGAGGTGAGTACGTCATCGGAGATCATGCGCTGGGACAGGATGATACCGTCCTCGAAGTTGAAGCCTTCCCATGACATGTAAGCCACGAGCAGGTTCTTACCGAGTGCCAGCTCGCCCTTATCGGTGGAGGGACCGTCGGCAATCAGGCTACGCTCTTCAACGCGGTCGCCCACCTTGACCACAACGCGGTGGTTGTAGCAGTTACCGGGGTTGGAGCGCTGGAACTTGAGGATGGGGTAGGAGGTGGTGGTGCCATCGTCGTTACGAACGACTACCAGGTCAGCGGAGACCTCAGAGACCACACCGGCCTTCTTGGCAACGACGGAGTCACCGGAGTCAAGAGCTGCGTAGCGCTCCATACCGGTGCCAACGACGGGTGCTTCTGATTCGAGCAGGGGAACGGCCTGACGCTGCATGTTAGCACCCATCAGTGCTCGGTTAGCGTCGTCGTGTTCCAGGTAGGGAATCAGGGCGGTTGCCACAGACACCATCTGGCGGGGGGAGACGTCCATGAACTCAATCTCGGAGGCGTCTACCAGCACAGCTTCGCCAGAACCGTCGCCTGCACGGCAGAGGACCTGCTCTTCTGCGAAGGTCATGTCTGCGTTCAGGGGCGCGTTAGCCTGAGCGATGGTGTTGCCCTTTTCGTCATCGGCGGTGAGGTACTTGACCTCGTCGGTGACCTGACCGTTCTTGACGATACGGTAGGGGGTCTCGATGAAACCGAAGGGGTTGATGCGGGCGTAGGTTGCCAGCGAGCCAATCAGACCGATGTTGGGGCCTTCAGGGGTTTCGATGGGGCACATACGGCCGTAGTGGGAAGGGTGCACGTCTCGCACTTCCATGCCTGCGCGGTCACGGGAGAGACCACCGGGGCCCAGAGCTGAGAGACGACGCTTGTGGGTCAGACCTGCCAGCGGGTTGTTCTGGTCCATGAACTGGGAGAGCTGGGAGGTACCAAAGAATTCCTTGATGGAGGCAACCACGGGGCGGATGTTGATCAGGGTCTGAGGGGTGATGGCCTCGACGTCCTGGGTGGTCATACGCTCGCGAACGACGCGCTCCATGCGGGACAGACCGGTGCGGATCTGGTTCTCGATCAGTTCGCCCACGGCGCGGATGCGGCGGTTACCGAAGTGGTCGATGTCGTCAACATCAACACGGATGTCGACTTCCTGGCCGTCGCGGATGCCCTTGATGCTGGTGCCACCTGCGTGCAGGGTGACCAGGTAACGAATCATGGCTGCGATGTCGTCCTGGGACAGCACTGATGCTGAGGGGTCGTTGACGGGGGTGTCGATACCGAGCTTGCGGTTGACCTTGTAGCGGCCGACTTTTGCCAGGTCGTAGCGACGGGGGGTGAAGTACATGTTGTCCAGCAGGTTCTGGGCAGCATCAACCGTCGGGGGTTCGCCCGGGCGCAGCTTGCGGTAGATGTCAAGCAGGGCCTCTTCGCGGGTCTGGACGGTGTCCTTCTCAAGGGTGGCGCGAATGGAGTCAAATTCACCGAATTCAGCCAGAATCTTGGCTTCGCTCCAGCCCAGGGCCTTGAGCAGGGTGGTGACGGACTGCTTACGGCGGCGGTCCAGACGGACGCCTACCTGGTCACGCTTATCGATTTCAAGTTCAAACCAGGCACCGCGGGAGGGGATAATCTTCGCGGTGTAGATGTCCTTATCGGAGGTGCGGTCGGCGGTCTTTTCGAAGTAGGCACCGGGTGAGCGAACCAGCTGGGAAACAACGACGCGCTCGGAGCCGTTGATGACGAAGGTGCCGGATTCGGTCATCAGGGGGAAGTCACCCATGAACACGGTCTGCTGCTTGATTTCGCCCGTGTTGTTGTTCATGAATTCGGCCTTGACGTACAGGGGAGCTGCGTAGGTCGCATCGCGATCCTTGCACTCTTCCATGGTGTACTTGGGGTCGGCGAATTCGGGATCGGAGAAGGACAGGGACATGGTGCCCTGGAAGTCTTCGATCGGGGAGATTTCTTCGAAGATGTCGGCAAGACCTGAGGTCTGGCTGACGGAGGTATCGCCGGTTTCTGCTGCTACAGCGGCTTTGGCTGCCCAGCGTTCGTTACCGACGAGCTGATCAAAGCTGTCGAGCTGGAGCGCGAGCAGGTTAGGTACCTGCAGGGGCTCAGCAATTTTTGCGAATGAGATTCGGCGCTGCGAACCTACGCCGTTAGCGGCTTCAGTGTTAGAGGTGCTCGAGGCGACCAAGATTGGATCCTTCCACAGACATGTCTGTTCGTACCCGCTCCCCCACCAGGGGCGGTACGCTCAAGGACCCGTTGAAGAGGCAAACCAGCCTGTCATAGCACCTGTGCCGTGCTGGGTAGTGGCTAGATTGATGTTCGAGGGTACTGGGGCGTACTTAAAACCTGTTACAACCTGCCCACCGCTATATGAAGGCACAGAAGATTAGGGAAGCGCAAATATTCATGCTACAGCAAAATATTTGCGCTGTCTATACCCAATCTCCGCTCTTTTTGCAAACTCCGGTTAGCACTCCACCACGTTGACGGCCAGGCCGCCCATGGAGGTTTCCTTGTAGCGGTGCGACATATCTTCACCGGTCTGGCGCATGGTTTCGATGACCTGATCCAGAGAGACTCGGTGCTGACCGTCCCCTCGCAGGGCCATCTTGGCCGCGGTCACCGCGTTGGAGGCCGCCATGGCGTTACGCTCAATGCAGGGTATCTGCACCAGACCGCCCACGGGGTCGCAGGTCAGCCCCAGATTGTGCTCCATAGCGATTTCGGCGGCATTTTCTACCTGCTCGTTGGTGCCGCCCATAACCTGGGCCAGGCCCGCAGCCGCCATAGAGGAGGCGGTGCCAACCTCGCCCTGACAGCCCACTTCAGCACCAGAGATTGAGGCCCGCTTCTTGTAGAGGGCACCGATGGAGGCAGCCGCTAAGAAGAAGTCGACGACAGCATCATCAATGACCTTTTGACCGCGGTGACGCACCGAGGGCACATAGTTGAGGGCGTAGTGCAGTACGGCGGGGATAATGCCTGAGGCCCCGTTGGTGGGGGCGGTGACGATACGGCCGCCAAAGGCGTTTTCCTCGTTGACAGCTAAGGCGATGAGGTTTACCCAGTCAATAGCGAACTCGGGTGACTTCTTAGGATCTTCTGCCAGCAGGTCGCGGTGCCACTGGCCAGCACGGCAGCGTACTTTAAGCGGGCCGGGCAGGTAACCCATTCGCTCTAGAGACGAGCCAATGCATTCCTTCATGACCTGCCGAATATGCAAGATTCCGGCGCGGACTTCGCTCTCGCTGCGCTCGGTCTTCTCGTTTTCCATCTTAAGCTGGGCGATGGACAGGCCCGCACTATTGGCCATATCAAGGAGCTCTTCGCCCGACCCGAAGGGATAGGGAGCCTTAGATAGCCCGGTGGAACCCGATGATTCTTCGTTTTCTTCAACGATGAATCCGCCGCCGATGGAGAAGTAGGTGCGCTCTAGCAGCTGGCTCTCCCCCGCGTAGGCGGTGACCTTGATGCCGTTGGTGTGGCGGGGAAGTACGGTGAGCGGACGCAGGGTGATATCGGCTTCCTTGTAGGCCAGGACGGGTCCGCTCACCTTGGTTGCCTCTGGGCCGGGGGCACCGGACTCGAAGGCTGCCGAGGGGTAGCCTGCCAGGGGCAGGGTACCGTCCACCTGGTTGCGGTCCATGAGGGCCTCGGCAGCAGCAATATCGATGGTTTCGGGCACGAAACCAGCCAGCCCCTTAATGGCTGCGCTCATGGTGCCGTGCCCGGCGCCGGTAGCAGCCAGGGAGCCGTAGAGGTCGATGTGAACCCGGGTGACGTCCTTGAGCGTGCCAGCATCAATCAGTTCAGCGATGAACCGGTTGGTGGCTCGCATGGGACCCACGGTGTGGGAGCTAGAAGGGCCAATACCGATGGAGAACATCTCGAAGACGGAAATGTCGTAGTCCAGGGCTTCGGCTTTGGTTTGTGCTTCTGAGTGGGGTGGTTCAGAAAGATAATCGGGGGTGGCTGTTAGCTCCATAGGTGATGCTCCTTTGGGGTGTCAAGGGTTCCTAGGTCAGAAAGAACCCTGTGCTACCAACCGGCTTCCGACCGATCGTGGCGGGGTAACGGTAGCACAGGGTTCTGATCGAGATGCGCTCGTGGCCTACTTCTCGCGCTTGTAGAAAGGCAGTTCTACGATATCGAAGGGGGCAACCTTACCACGGATATCAACATTGACAGTCTCACCTACAGTGGCGTGCTCGATTGCCAGTAGGGCCATAGCCACAGGGTAGCCCAGAGTGGGTGAGGGAATACCCGAGGTAATCTCACCAATCTCGGTGCCGCTCTCATCGACCAGCTTGGAGCCCGCGCGGCCGGGGCGCTTGCCCTGGGCCTTGAGGCCCACCAGAGAACGAGCCGGGGTCTGCTCGGAGAGCTGAACCAGGGCGTCCTTACCCACGAAGTCGGCGGTCTTCTTCGTCAGGGCAATCTCAACCAGCTTGCTCATGCCGGACTCGAAGGGGGTGATGTCGCGGCCCAGTTCGTGGCCATAGAGGGGCATACCGGCTTCAAGGCGAAGGGAGTCGCGAGCGGCCAGCCCGGCAGGGATTGCCCCGTGCTTCTCACCGCGTTCAGAGGCCAGGGCCCAGAGCTGGGCAGCGTCCTCATTTGCGACGTAGATTTCAAAGCCGTCCTCACCGGTGTAGCCGGTGCGGGCCAGCAGGGCCTCGATGTTGCCGAAGCGAATCGGGGCAGCTGCGTAGTAGCCCATGGAGGTGATGGTCTCAGCGTCGGAGGGGTCCATCTCTAGCAGGATGGCTTCTGAGGCCGGGCCCTGAACAGCAACCAGGGAGGTCGCCTCAGTCTCATTGACCAGCTGCACATCGAAGCCCTCGGTACGGGCGCTCATAGCCTCATAGTCGGCAGCAACATTGGCTGCGTTGGGAATGACCAGGAACTCTTCCTCACCCAGGCGGTAGGTAATCAGGTCGTCGATAACGCCGCCGTCCTCGGCCAACAGCAGGGAGTACTTGGCCTTGCCCACCTTGAGAATGGACATGTTAGAGAGCAGGGCGTAGTCCAAGAATGCACCGGCATCGGGGCCGGTGACCCGGAATTCACCCATGTGGGAGAGGTCAAAAAGGCCAGCTGCTGATCGAACAGCCTTATGCTCTTCAACATCGTTGGTGTACTTGAGGGGCATGTCCCAGCCGCCAAAGTCGGTGAAGGCGGCACCCAGGTCAGCGTGGACCTGGTAGAGGGCAGTTTTCTGGGGTGACATAGGGGTAAACCTTTCTAGCCTTAAGCGCTGTGGACTTCGATGTCGAAGGCTTCCATGGGCGGGCATTCGCAGACAAAGTTACGGTCGCCGCCGGCACCGTCGATGCGGCCAACGGGGGTGAAGTACTTGTTCAGGCGCAGCTCGTGCACGGGGTAGGCGGCCTGCGAACGGGAGTAGGGGCGGGTCCATTCATCGGCGGTGACGACCTCGGCGGTGTGCGGGGCATTGCGCAGCACAGACTCCTCGGCGCTGACCTTACCGTCGATGACTTCCTGAATCTCAGCGTGTATCTGGGTCATGGCCTCAATGAAACGATCCAGTTCAGCTAAGGACTCTGATTCGGTGGGCTCGACCATGAGGGTGCCGGGCACGGGGAAGGCCAGGGTGGGGGCGTGGAAGCCGTAGTCCATGAGGCGCTTGCAGACGTCCTCGGCAGTGATGCCGGACGCGGCGGTCAGCTCGCGCAGATCCAGGATGCACTCGTGGGCGACCAGGCCGGTCTCACCCGCGTAGAGCACGGGGTACAGGGAGCCCAGCTTCTTGGCGATGTAGTTGGCCGAGAGGATAGCGGTTTCGGAAGAAGCTCGCAGGCCCTCAGCACCGGTCATGGCGATGTACATCCAGGAGATGGGGAGCACACCGGCTGAACCAAACATAGCCTGAGAGATAGGCAGGGGCGCATCTACCAGCTTGCCTTCGGCATCCGCTTCAAAGCCGTTACCGGGCAGGTACTTCTCCAGGTGGGCACCGACAGCAACGGGGCCGACGCCGGGGCCACCACCGCCGTGGGGGATGGCGAAGGTCTTGTGCAGGTTCAGGTGGGAGACGTCGCCACCAAACTTGCCGGGCTGGGCCAGACCCATCTGGGCGTTGAGGTTGGCGCCGTCTACGTAAACCTGGCCACCGGCCTCGTGCACCAGCTGGCAGACCTCAACAACCTGCTCCTCAAAGACACCGTGGGTGGAGGGGTAGGTAATCATGATGCCGGCGATGGTGTCACCGTACTTTTCAATCTTGGCCTTGAGGTCTTCAACGTCGATGGAGCCGTCGGGGGCGGTTGCCACACCGGCGACGGACAAACCTGCCAGAGCAGCGGAGGCGGCGTTGGTGCCGTGAGCGCTCATGGGAATCAGGACGACGGTGCGCTGGGTATCGCCGTTAGCCTCGTGGTAGGCGCGGATAGCACGCAGGCCAGCGTACTCGCCAGACGCACCGGAGTTGGGCTGCAGGGAGATAGCGTCGTAGCCGGTAATTTCAACCAGCCAGGCTGAGAGCTCATCAATCAGGGCCTTCCAGCCGGCAGCCTGGTCGGCAGGCACGTTGGGGTGGATGGAGGCGAACTCGGGCCAGGAAATGGGTTCCATCTCGGCTGCTGCGTTCAGCTTCATGGTGCAAGAGCCCAGGGGAATCATGGTACGGTCCAGGGCCAGGTCCTTGTCTGAGAGGGAGCGCAGGTAGCGCATCATGGAGGTCTCAGAGCGGTAGAGGTGGAAGACCGGGTGGGTCATGTAGTCGTCGGTGCGCAGCAGAGCCTCGGGCAGCTCGTAGGCGTCGGTCTCCCCCAGTTCACCGCCCAGGGCAGATGCCAGGGCTTCCAGGACCTCATCGGTGTGGGACTCGCCCACGGAGATGGAGATACGGTCTGCTGAGATTTTACGGACGTTGATACCGGCGTCCAGGGCCTTGGCCACCAGCTCGTCGGCGCGTCCTTCGGCCTCGAAGGCAACGGTGTCGAAGAAGGTCTCGTGGACCAGCTTCAGGCCGGCTGCGGTACCAGCGGCGGCGATACGGGCGGCATTATCGTGCAGGCGGTTAGCGATAGCCCGCAGACCCTCAGGGCCGTGGTAGACGGCGTAGGCACCGGCGGCGATAGCCAGCAGGGCCTGGGCGGTACAAATGTTTGAGGTGGCCTTTTCGCGGCGGATGTGCTGCTCGCGGGTCTGCAGGGCCAGGCGGTAGGCGGGCTTGCCGAAGGCGTCCTGGGAAACACCCACCAGACGGCCGGGCAGGTTACGTTCCATGCCCTTAGAGACAGCCATGAAAGCTGCATGCGGGCCGCCGTACCAGAAGGGCAGGCCAAAGCGCTGGGAGGAGCCAACAGCAATGTCAGCGCCCTGGTGGCCGGGGGCAGTCAGCAGGGTCTGGGCCAGCAGATCAGCAATGACGGTGACCAGGGCGCCGCGGTCCTTGGCAGCCTTGATGAGCGGCTCAATGTCGCGGACTTCGCCGTCGTGGCCGGGGTTGGAGATAATGACGCCGTAAAGGTCGCCCTCGGGCAGGCCATCGGCAAAGTCGGTAATCACAAAAGGAATGCCCAGGGCTTCAGCGCGGCCGCGGACAACCGAGAGGGTCTGGGGCAGGGCACGGGAGTCAATAGCGAAGAAGCCGTTCTTGACCTTGCGGTTGGCCCGGTGCATCATGACGGCGGCCTCAGCAACGGCGGTTGCCTCATCGAGCAGGGAGGCGTTGGCGATGGGCAGGCCGGTCAGCTCCATGACGGTGTTCTGGAAGTTCAGCAGAGCTTCGAGGCGGCCCTGGGAGATTTCGGGCTGGTAGGGGGTGTAGGAGGTGTACCAGCCCGGGTTTTCGAGGATGTTGCGGCGGATGACGGCCGGGGTGATGGCGTCGTAGTAGCCTGCACCGATCATCTGGTGCTTGACCTGGTTCTGGGCGGCGTAGGAGGCAATCTTGTTCTGGGCCTCAAGCTCGGACAGGGGGGCGGGCAGGTTGAGGTCGCCCTCTAGACGAATATTGGAAGGGATGACCTCGTTGATGAGGGCGCCGAGGCTGTCGTAGCCCAGCACCGAGAGCATGGTTTCTTGGTCGTTTGAACGGGGGCCAAGGTGGCGGTCGATGAATGACATGAAACTCTCCAGGGTAGAGGGTAAACCTGCCCACAGGGGTGCCCTGTGGTGGTGCCCTCCCCGCTCTGTTAAAACCTGAGAGTTTTAGTTCGCAGCTACCCATCACGCTTGGTAGCGGGCGCGAATTTTGCCCCTTCGGTGGGGGTTTGACGCCCCTCTCCAGAGTTGCCTAACTGAGCGGTACATGTGCCTGAGAGTTTCCCGGGGAGGGTTTGCTCCTTCGGCGCCGGTGCCCGTGGTCCCTCAACCTCGAGCATGTACGGTCTCTCCCGCACCAGTTGTAACGGCGTTTTAGTTGTAACAACCCTTATTGTGCCATACCTTACACCCAAAGCACCACATGAGGGACTTTTGGGGTGGAAAAGTCGATTTTACGGGGCGGACGCAACCGCGCCCCGCCCCTGCCCAAGGGCAGGAAAGCGGGGCGCGGGCGTCCGGAAATCTCCCTGAACGGGGAGTGCCAAGCCGAGCTTAGGCGGCGCGGGCAGGCTTCTTGTCTGAGGCCATCCAGAGGGAAACCAGAATAGAAATCACGCAGGTAGAAGCCAGAGCCAGCACGCCCCAGAAATAGTTGCCGAAAGCGGTGTAGGCAGCGCCCATAATCAGGGGCGGGAAGTAGCCGCCCAGGCCACCGGCTGCCGAGACCAGGCCAGACACGGTACCGGTATCTTGCGGGCGAACGACCTTGCCCAGCCAGCCGTAGATGGTGCCGGTACCGAAACCCACGAAGAGGGCCATGACCACGTGAAGCAGGGTGTTCACAGCGGTGCTCTCGGGCTCGAAGGCGATGCAGACAGCCAGCACGGTCATAGCAACAAAAACGATGAGGGTGGTGAGCTTGCCGCCGAACTTATCGGCTGCGACGCCGCCGAAGGGGCGAGCCAGCACGGCGCAGGCTGCGAACATGGCGGCGAAGGTACCACCAGCAACGGCCTCATAGCCGTAAATGTTCTGCATGTAGGTTGACAGGAAGTTGGAGAAAGCCACGAAGGCGCCGAAGACCACAGCGTAGATGAAGCAGAGCTGCCAGGTCACCAGTTTCTTAGACACAGCCAGAATCTTGGGTAGAACCGGCTCGGGGGTGCGGGCCTTCATAACGGGTGAGTCACGGATGAAGAGCCAGACAATGACGGCGTAGGTCAGGGCGACGCAGCTCATAATGACGTGGGTGGGAAAGTAGCCGAAGGCAGCCAGCATACGGGGGTTAAAGAAGGCAGCGCAGGCGGTACCGACCATACCCATGCCGAAAATACCGGTGGCTAGGCCCTTGCGGTGGGGTTCAAACCAGGCCGCGGCGAAGGGGATGCCCACCGCGAAGATAGAACCGCCAATACCCAGGAAGAAGGCTGCCAGCAGGAGCAGGGAGAAGTTACCCATCTGCCCCACCAGGCCGGTAACGAGCACCATAGAACCGGTCAGGGTCAGCATGATGGTGAACATAATGCGCCCACCGAAGCGGTCGGTCAGAGCACCCACCGGAATACGGGCCAGGGACCCAACGATCACCGGGGTGGCAATGAGCAGGGAGCGCTGCCCCTCGGTCAGGCCGTAGGTTTCGGTGTAGTACTTGGCCAGGGGGCCAATCATGGTCCAGCCCCAGAAGCCAATCATGGAGGCCAGGGCCGCCATAATGACGTACTTGAACTGGCCAGCAAGCTGCGGATCTTTCGCAGCAACAGCCGTAGTAGACATGGTGTTTTCCTTAGTGGTGGTGGTGCTGGCGCTCGACCGTGCGGGCGTCCTTATTCACGGAATCTGCGGTGCCGACCGGTGACCAGCCGCGGGCGTGGTTGCGCTTGCCGCGGGAGCGGTAGACGATGTAGGGCCGGAAGATGTAGTGCAGGGGTGCGGTGAAGGCGTGCACCAGGCGGGTGAAGGGCCAGAGGCAGAAGAGGATCATGGCCACAATGACGTGGATATGGAAGGAGGTAGTAGCGCTGGCCATGGCCTCGACGTTGGGCTGGAAGTAGAAGAGGGAGCGGAACCAGACCGAGACGGTTTCACGGTAGTTGTGGTGCCCCTCGATTTCCATGGCGTTGAAGAGGGTGGCAACTGAGCCAAGGACGATGGCTGAGGTCAGGGCTACATACATCATCTTGTCGTTCCAGGTGGTGGCGCGGAAGACGGTGGCCGAAGTGCGGCGGCGGTAAATCATGGCGAAGAGGCCGATCAGGGTAGCAACCGCTGCAATGGAGCCCAGTACCAGGGCGTTGATGTGGTAGAAGTGCTCCGAGATGCCAACCGCGTCAGTCCAGGACTTGGGGATCACCAGACCCACGATGTGGCCCACGAGCACGACCAGGATGCCGTAGTGGAACATGGGGGAGGCAATCCGCAGCAGCTTGGACTCGTACATCTGGGAGGAGCGGGTGGTCCAGCCGAACTGGTCGGTCTTGTAGCGCCAGAGAGTACCGCCGATGACGATGGCGAGGGTGATGTAGGGGAAGATGCCCCAGAGGAAGAAGTCGAGGGCGTTAACTGTGCCGGTCACAGGGTGGCTCCGTTCTTATGGTCGGCACCGATGGTGGCGCCGGGTGTCTGTTCGTGGGGCAGCAAAAGGGGTAGCAGGCGGGGGTCGCCAGGGGCCAGGGCCAGGCCGACGGCTTCTGCAGGCGGGCCTGCGGTGACCAGTTTCTGCACGTCCGCCTGAGTTTCTGGGGAAACTCCGGGTAGGGTCTGGCAGACCGCCTCAATCAGCTCGTAGTAGGGCAACTTGTCATCGCGCAGGGCCAGGCGAAGCAGTTCTAGGGAGGGTCGGTAGGCCTGTAGGGCTGCCCGCCCGGCCCGGGCGTCCACCAGGGCGGTGAATTCAAGAACCATGGGCAGGTAGTCCGGCAGTTCCCCGTGCAGGGTGGTGACCATGCCGGAGTCGCGGTACATCTGCTTGAAACGGGCCAGGGCCTCGCCGCGGCGGCGGGTATCGCCCTCGGTCCAGTAGGACAGGTGGAAGGCGTGGCGCCGTGACAGGTCGTACTCCTGTACGTATTCAGCCTGCATGGCGTCGAGCTCGGTTGTCTCGTACCAGGTCTTAATGCGGGCTACACCTCGCATTAGGTAGTCGTTGCCGGTTTCTTCGGCGAGCGCGGTGAGTTCGGGCAGCAGGGCGCGGGTTTCTTCGGAGGGGTAGCGCATGAGGACACTGGTGAGCTGGTAGACCACCGCGTCGGTGGGGTGCCCACTCCCCCAGTCCATGTCGAAGGGGTCGCCCGAGGGCGGGGTGGCAGGTTCCACCTCCGCCGCGTTGCGTTTGATGAGTTTGGAGAAGAATCCTGCCACGGCTAGACCTTCTTGCTTCCGGAGGTGTCGGGGAAGAGGGAGTCGGGGCGGGTTTTGCCATCCCACATGAAGATGTCGACCTTGCCGTCGGCGCGGGCGGCGTTAGCGTAGGAACCTGCGGAGACAGGCACGGGGCGATCACCGGGGTCGGTGAAGGCTCCGTCGTAGAGCATGCCGGGGCCGCCGTCGGTGTCGAGGGAGCAGCCGATTTCTTCGAGGTTGTGGGCGTCCTCTAGGTGGGCCGGAGGAATGACGTAGCGTTCTTCGTACTTGGAGATAGCCATGAGGCGGTACATCTCGTACATTTCTGCACCGGTCATGCCGACTTCGTGGGCGATCTCTTCGTTGCCGACGCCACCGAGGGTAATGTCTCGCATGTAGGCGCGCATGGCGGCTAGCTTTTTGAGCACATTGACCACGATGGTGGTGTCACCTGCGGTGAAGAGCTCGGCAAGGTATTCGACGGGGATACGCAGGGAGTCGATGGCTCCGAAGAGGTTGGCCTGGGACTCTGCGTCGTGGCCCTGTTCCTTGAGCAGGTCGATGATGGGTGAGAGCGGCGGTACGTACCAGACCATGGGCATGGTGCGGTATTCGGGGTGCAGGGGAAGGGCGATCTTCCATTCCTTGGCCAGCTTGTAGACCGGGGACTTCTGGGCTGCGGTGATCCAGGAGTCGGGGATACCCTGCTTGGTTGCCTCACGAATGACCTCGGGGTCAAAGGGATCAAGCATGATGTCGAGCTGGGCCTGGTAGAGCTGCTTTTCATCGGGTACCGAGGCTGCTTCGGTGACGCGGTCGGCGTCGTAGAGGAAGATACCGATGTAGCGCATGCGACCCACGCAGGTTTCGGCACAGACGGTGGGAATACCGTGCTCGATACGGGGGTAGCAGAAGGTACATTTTTCGGCCTTACCACTCTTGTGGTTGAAGTAGATCTTCTTGTAGGGGCAGCCGGTGATGCACTGGCGCCAGCCGCGGCACTGGTTCTGGTCGACCAGCACGATGCCGTCCTCTTCGCGCTTGTAGATAGCGCCGGAGGGGCAGGACGCCATGCAGGAGGGGTTGAGGCAGTGCTCGCAGATGCGGGGCAGGTAGAACATGAAGGTACGTTCGAACTCGAACTTGATCTTCTCTTCTGACTGCTGGCGTACCTTTTCAACCAGGGGGTCCAGGTGGCCGGACTCGTGGGCTCCGCCCAGGTTGTCGTCCCAGTTGGGGCCCCATTCGATGGAGGTGTCCTCACCGGTAATCAGAGATTTAGGACGCGCGGTGGGAAAGTCATCGCCTAGGGGCGCGTTGGTGAGGTTCTCGTAGTCGTAGGTCCAGGGTTCGTAGTAGTCCGAGAGTTCGGGCTGAACCGGGGAGGCGAAGAGGGTAAAGAGTTTCTTGAAGCGGTTACCGCTCTTGAGTTCCAGGCGTCCGCGCTTGTTCAGCACCCAGCCGCCCTTCCACTTTTCCTGGTCTTCGTAGCGGCGGGGGTAGCCCTGGCCGGGGCGGGTCTCGACGTTGTTGAACCAGACGTATTCGGTACCGGCTCGGTTGGTCCAGGCCTGCTTACAGGTGACGGAGCAGGTGTGGCAGCCCAGGCACTTGTCGAGGGCCATGATCATTGAAACTTGTGCCATGACGCGCATTAGTAGGTTACCTCCTGCTTGCGGCGGCGAATTCTTGAAACGATATCTCGCTGGTTACCGGTGGGTCCTAGGTAGTTGAAGGCGTAGGCCTGGTGGGCGTAGCCACCGATCAGGTGGGTGGGTTTGACCATGATGCGGGTGACGGAGTTGTGAATGCCGCCTCGCTTGCCCGAGACTTCTGACTTGGGAATGTTGACCAGGCGCTCCTGGGCGTGGTGCACGTAGACCACACCTTCAGGCATACGGTGGGAGACCACCGCGCGGCCCACGAAGACGCCGTTGGCGTTCTCGCACTCGATCCAGTCATGGTCCTTGACCCCGATTTTGGCGGCGTCCGCCGGACTCATCCAGGCGTGGGTGCCACCGCGGGAGAGGGTCTGCATGTAGAGGTTGTCGTGGTAGGAGGAGTGGATAGCCCACTTGTTGTGAACCGTAACGTAGCGCACAGCCACCGAGAGGTCGCCGGTCTCACCGATTTCAGGTTCGCCAAAGAGGTTGTGCATATCCAGTGGCGGGCGGTAGACCGGCAGCTGCTCGCCCATCTCGCTCATCCAGTCGTGGTCGAGGAAGAAGTGCATACGACCGGTGAGGGTGTGGAAGGGCTTGAGCTGCTCGATGTTGAGGGTGAAGGGGGCGTAGCGGCGTCCGCCGGTTTCAGAACCTGACCACTCGGGTGAGGTGAAGACGGGGCAGGGTCGGTCCTGGGTATCGCGGAACTTAATGCGCTTTTCTTCGTTACCCTCAGCCAGGTGGTGCATCTTTTTGCCCACCCGCTTTTCCAAGGCTTTGAAGCCCTTGAGAGCAACGGGACCGTTGGAGGTACCCGAAAGAGCCAGGATGGTGTCGGCCAGTTTGATATCGGTGTCGAGAGCCGGCAGGCCAGCGCCCTTACCGCTACCCATGACGCCGTGTTCCTCAGCAAGCTGGGCCAGCTGCTCGTTGACGTCCACGGTCACGAACTTAGTGGTGGTGCCCAGCTTGGAGAGCAGGGGGCCAACAGAGGTGTACATGTCGTAGATAGCCGGGTAGTCGCGCTCCACCACGGTGAAGATGGGCATATTCTTACCCGGGATACCCTTGATGCCCTGGTTCTTCCAGTCAGGTGCATGGCCGCCGGGCTGCGCCAGCTGACCGGGGGTATCGTGCTGCAGGGGCACGGATACCAGGTCGCTGCGCTTGCCCAGGTGCTTGGCTGCCCACTTAGAGAAGAGGTAGGCCAGCTCCTTGAAGACCTGGTGGTCGGTCTTGGTCTCCCAGGGCGGGTTGATGGCCGGGGAGAAGGCGTGGATGTAGGGGTGCATGTCGGTAGAGGAAATATCGTGCTTCTCGTACCAGGTAGCGGCGGGGAAGACGATGTCCGACAGCAGGGTGGATGAGGTCATGCGGTAGTCGGTAGTGACCAGCAGGTCCAGCTTGCCCTGGGGGGCTTCCTGGGCCCACTTGACCTCGGCGGGCTTGAAGTCCTCGGCGTCCTGGCCCCTCACGGAGTTGTGGGTGCCCAGCAGGTGCTTGAGGAAGTATTCCTCACCCTTGGCGGAGGAGCCCAGCAGGTTGTTGCGCCAGAGCACCAGGGTACGGGGCCAGTTGACCGGGTTGTCGACGTCCTCCACCGAGAAGTCCAAGTCACCCGAGTTGAGGCGCTGGGCCACATAGTCGGCCTCAGAAGCGGCGGTGCCTGCGGCAACCGCTGCGGCACCGGCGTCCGCCAGATCCAGGGAGTTCTCGGGGAACTGGGGGTAGAAGGGCATCCAGCCCATGCGCACGGAGCGGGCCAGGACGTCCGCGGTATGGACGCCGCGCAAATCCCCCTTGGCCAGGGGCGATTGCAGGGCATCGGTTGAGCGCCCATCGGAGCGGAACTGGTCGGTGTGCATGTACCAGAAGGCGGTACCGGCCTGGGTGCGCGGCGGGCGGATCCAGTCGAGAGCGTTGGCCATGTGGGCCCAGCCGGTGATGGGGCGGGCCTTCTCCTGGCCGACGTAGTGGGCCCAGCCGCCGCCGTTGCGGCCTTCGGCGCCGCACATCATGAGCAGGGCAAGAATTGCACGGTAGGTGGTGTCGCCGTGGTACCACTGGCAGATGCCGGCGCCCATGATAATCATGGTGCGCCCGCCCGAGTCAATGGAGTTCTGGGCGAACTCGCGGGCGGTGCGGATTACGGCTTCTGCGGGTACGGAGGTGATGGCCTCCTGCCAGGCGGGGGTGTACTGGGTCTCGGCGTCCTCAAAGCCTGTTGCCCAGTGACCGGGCAGGCCGGGGCGGCCGATGCCGTACTGGGCCAGCATGAGGTCAAAGACGGTGGTGACGGTCTTGCCCTCAACGGTAATGGTGGGCACGCCACGGGTGATGACCTTGCCACGGCCCGAGGGTTCATCGAAGGCAGGTAGTTTGATTTCGACGGCCCTTTCGGCCCCGGTGGGCAGATCCAGAATCGAGAGGGCAGGCTTGATACCCTGCAAGTCCAGGTTCCATTTGCCCTCATCTTCTGCGTTGTAGCGGTAGCCCATAGATCCGTTGGGTACGACAACCTCGCCGGTCTCCCGGTTGAGCAGGGCGGTCTTGAAGGCTGCATCGGGCACAGATGCGTGCTCAGAAAGGTTCGCTGCGGTGAGGAACTTGCCGGGTACGGTGGTGCCATCTTCCCGGGTTTCGAGGGTAATGAGGAAGGGGAAGTCGGTGTAGGTGCTCACGTAGTTCTCGAAGAAGTCCACGCGGCGGTCCACGAAGTTTTCTTTCAGAATCACGTGACCCATGGCCATGGCCAGGGCTGCGTCGGTGCCGGCCTGGGCGGGCAGCCACTCGTCGGCGAACTTGGTGTTATCGGCGTAGTCGGGTGAGACAGAGACGACCTTGGTGCCGCGGTAGCGCACCTCGGCCATCCAGTGGGCATCGGGGGTGCGGGTGACCGGAATGTTGGAGCCCCACATCATCAGGTAGGTGGCATCCCACCAGTCACCGGATTCGCGCACGTCGGTCTGGTCGCCGAAGACCTGGGGTGAGGCAACCGGCAGGTCGGCGTACCAGTCATAGAAGGAGGTCATCACGCCGCCAATGAGCTCAATGTAGCGGGCACCGGAGGCGTGGGAGACCATGGACTTAGCCGGAATGGGTGAGAAGCCGATGTTACGGTCAGGCCCGTAGGTCTTGATGGTGTGAATCTGGGCTGCAACGACCATTTCGAGGGCCTCTGCCCAGGAGCCACGCACCAGGCCACCCTTACCGCGGGCGCTCAGGTAGCGGGAGCGCTTCTCGGGGTCGCTCACGATGGAGGCCCAGGCTTCGACGGGGTCACCCAGGCGGGCGCGGGCTTCGCGGTACATTTCAAGCAGCACACCGCGAATGTAGGGGTACTTCACGCGGGTCGGTGAGTAGGTGTACCAGGAGAAGGCCGCACCGCGGGGGCAGCCGCGCGGTTCGTATTCAGGGCGGTCGGGGCCGACGGTGGGGTAATCGGTGGCCTGGGCCTCCCAGGTGATCACGCCGTCTTTGACGAAGACCTGCCAGGAACAAGAACCGGTGCAGTTAACGCCGTGGGTGGAGCGGACGACCTTGTCATGGCTCCAGCGGTTGCGGTAGAAGACGTCGCCTGCCCGGCCGCCGGTAAGGAAGGCGGCGCGACCGTCATCGGTTTCGTCCCACTTGGTGAAGAATTTGCCGAATTTGATGAGCTTATCAGTGAGCGGCCCGTCGGGCCCAGGTGTGTGTGATGCCTGCTGTGTCATGGGCACCAGTCTACCCAAAATATTGCGTAATAAATACCGAATAAAAATGTTCGCTAATTACGTATTCATAATGCATGTTTGCCAGGTCGGGCTAGCGGGCTTCCCGTTAGCCCCGTGTTTGCAACCAGGCATCCATTCCACCTTCAACACTGTAGAGGTCGCTAAAACCGGCGGCGGTGAGCAGGTTCAGAGCCTCAAGCGAGCGCACCCCGGCTGCACAGTAGAGGGCGTACCGCCCCCGGTGGCTAGGCAGCACGGTATCAATAGCAGGTTGAAGACCGGTATCGCTGGCCGCTTGGCGAATCAGGGAAAGCGGTAGGTTGAAGCTGCCCGGCACAGCCAGCGCCCTGTGCTCGTGCGGCTCCCGCACGTCAATCAGGGGCACTCCCTCAAAATAGGCGGAGCCTGAAATGTCGGCCCAGGTGACCTCCGTGCCGTACTGGTCAGGCTCGGCGGTAGCGGGCTCCCAGTCGGCAGCAGGCAGACGCGCAGGCTCAGCAGGAGTGGCGCGGGTGGACGATGCAACCAGGGGGATGTACTCCCAGCGGCCGGTCAGGCCGGTGTAGTAGCCCACTTCGCCCATGAGGGGCTGGCCAATGCCGGTCAGGATTTTGATGGTTTCCATGGCCATAGCCGTGCCGATCACCCCGGCGAGCGCACCGATGACACCGGCAGTAGCGCAGTTTGGCACTGAACCTGGTGCAGGTTCGACCGGGTAGAGGTCTTCGTAAATCGGCCCATGCCCTGCCCAAAAGACGCTCATTTGGGCATCAAAGCCGAGGATTGCACCCCAGACGTGGGGAATGCCCAGAGCGGCTGCGGCACGGGAGGCGGTGTAGCGGGTGGGGAAGTTGTCGGAACCGTCCACCAGCACGTCCACCCCGGCCAGCAGTTTTTCTGCGTTGGCGTCGGTCAGGCGTTCCTTGACGGTTTCGACCGCAACCAGGGGGTTGAGTTCACGCAGAGTCTGGGCGGCTGAATCTGCCTTGGATGCTCCCACCCGGGCATAGGAGTGGACCACCTGGCGGTGCAGGTTAGAGGTTTCTACCGTGTCGTCGTCAATCACGATAATGCGCCCAACACCGGCGCCTGCCAGGTAGAGCAAGGCCGGGGACCCCAGGCCGCCTGCCCCAATCACCGCAACCGTTGCCGCGCTCAGCTTTTCCTGGCCCACCTGCCCCATCTCCGGCAGAATCATCTGCCGCCCGTAGAGCTGGTAGGCCAGCGAGGTTAGTTCAGAGGTCATAGGAAGTCTTTCTCTAGAGTGGGGCTGAAGCCCACCTGCCATTTCGTACCTTCGACTCGAAAGCCTTAGCCGGTGGGCGTATCGATTCCCACCCACTGCACGCTGCCGTCGGTGAGTTCTTGTTCTTTCCAGATGGGCACCTGGGCCTTGATGCGGTCGGCAGCCAAAGAGCAGGCGGTGAAGGCTGTGCCGCGGTGGGCTGCCGCTGCAAGGACGGTGAGGGCGGATTCGCCGATAGGGATGGGGCCGATGCGGTGGGCAGCCCAGAGGCGCACGCCGGGGATTTCTTCTGCCACCGAGTGCAGGGCGCGTTCCAGGTAGTCGGACGCCTGGGGGTGGGCAGAGTAGGCTAGGGCGGCTACCGGCTGGCCATGGTCGTGGTCGCGCACGATGCCGTCGAATACAACGAGGGCGCCCATGGCGCGGGTCATGGTTGCTTCTTTCGCTCCTGCTAGGAGAGGTTCAAGGGGTTCTTCGGTGATGGAGGCGTGTACGACGGTGGAATCTACCGGTTCGAACGGACGCCCGGCGTAGGGATTAGCCACCGAGGGGGCTGTGGTGTGAGGGTCTGTGCGGTTAATGGTCATGGTAGTCCTCTAGCTGGCGGCAGATGTGGGTGACGAGGGGTTCGAGCACGGCACAGCCGTCCTTGACTCCTCCGGTGGAGCCGGGCAGGGTCATGATGAAGCTGGTGCCGATGACGCCGGCGATTCCGCGGGAGAGCACGGCGGCGGGGGTGTTTTCGAGGCCCCGGCGCCAGAAGGCGTGCATGATGCCGGGGACTTCTTTGGTCAGGTGGGGGCGCACTGCCTCAACGGTTGTATCGTCTGAGTTAAGGCCGGTTCCGCCGCTGGTCAGAATGAAGGTGGGCAGGTTACCGGTAGCGACCAGCCGGTCGATGTAGGCGGGGACGTCCGCGTCCGCCACCACAACGGCGTCGGGGGTGTCGAAGCCCTGGTCGCGCAGCCAGGCTACTGCTAGGGGGCCGGACTTGTCCTCGTAGATACCGCGGGCGGCACGGGTAGAGGCCACAATCACCAGGCCGGTGCGGTTCTCGGGCAGGGTGTAGCTACTGCTCACTGCTCTACCTTCCAGTCACCGGATTTTCCGCCGGTTTTTTCCAGGACCCGCAGGCCGGTGATGGTGGCCTGCTTATCGACGGCCTTGATCATGTCGTAGACGGTGAGGGCCGCGCCGGAGACCGCGCTCAAGGCTTCCATTTCTACGCCGGTGACTCCGCGGGTTTTGACCAGGGCTTCGATGCGGACGCGGTCGGGGTGGCGTTCGAAGTCGATGGTGATTTTGCCCAGGGGCAGGGGGTGGCAGAGCGGGATGATGTCGGGGGTTTTCTTGGCTGCCATGATGCCGGCGACGCGGGCGACGGGCAGGGCGTCCCCCTTGGGTAGGTCGGCGTCGAAGATTTTGTTGATGACATCCGCCCTGGTGATGACGTAGCCTTCGGCTATGGCGGTGCGGGTGGTTTCGTTCTTTTCGGTGACGTCGACCATGTGGGCGCTGCCATCGGCGCGCACGTGGGTGAGGTTTCCGTTGGGGGTGGGGGCGGTCATGGTCCTTGGCTTAGCCTCTCAACACAAAATTAATCAGTATTTACTATACGTGATTCGCTGACAGGGGTGTCTACCTGCAC
This sequence comes from Rothia nasimurium, assembly GCF_049068285.1. Lineage (GTDB taxonomy): Bacteria > Actinomycetota > Actinomycetes > Actinomycetales > Micrococcaceae > Rothia > Rothia nasimurium_I. The sequence goes on from NZ_JBLKPV010000002.1 coordinate 162,522, forward strand.
CTCACAGGGCAATATACCGCACCAGTTCACCGCCGCGGTAGATTCCCCCCGGTTCCAGTTCCACCAGGGCGTCGGCTCGGGCCGCCTGTAGGAGCAGATGGGAGCCGGTTGCGGCGTCCGGGGTCAGCAGGGTTAGGACGCTCCCGTCCGCCTGAGTCTGCCGAGTGAGGCGGGCTCGGCGGTACTGGGTTTTTCCATCCGGTGCCGCGATGGGGGCATCGAGCACCAGCTGGCCGTAGGTGTCCGACTGGTCTTCTGCTGCCAGGTGGGCCAGGGCAGGGCGCAGGAGCAGGTGGTAGCTGATGAGGGTGCTCACAGGGTTGCCCGGCAGACAGAGTACCGGCAGCACCCTACCGTCGGGGGCCTTAAGCAGGGCCAGACCTTGGGGGCCACCGGGCTGCTGGGCAACGTGGCCGAACCAGCTGGCTCTCATCTGCACCCCACCGACAGGAGCAGTAGCCAGAGCCGCCAACCCCAGACGCACCACCTCGTATTTGCCGTGACTGATACCGCCGCTGGTCACAATAAGATCGGGCGCCCAGCGGGCTAGGGCACCTTGCAGGGCCGCGCAGAAATCCTCTACCGAGTCCCCGATAGGCAGGTGGTCGGTGATGCAGCCCTCCTGAGCAAGCAGGGCCGCCAGCACCGGGCCGTTGGCGTCAAAAATCTGCCCGGAAGCAGGCGCCCGGCCTGCCCCAGCGACCTCGTCACCACCTGTCACCACCAGCACCCGAAGGGGGCGGTAGACCGGCACACTCGCGATTCCCTGGGCGGCCAGGGCACCAATGAGGGTCGGGGTCAGGCGACTGCCGCCCTCTGCTAGGAGCTGGCCTGCGGCAACGTCCTCTCCCACAGCCCGTACGAAAGCACCGGGGGCAGCCGGGGGTATATCCACCTGCCCACCCTCAGCTACGAAGCCCGCGGCGTCCGTCTCTCCTGCCAGAGGGCTAGTGCGCTCAACGGGGACAACGGTGGTGTACCCTTCCGGCAGCGGAGCTCCCGTCATGACCGGGTAGACCAGGGTATCGCTCACCGGTAGCCCTGCGCCGGTGGCCCCGGCAGGAACGTCCTGCCCCACCCGAAAAACCCGCTGGGCTGCCCGGGCGGCAGCGCTGGTGAGGGCGTAACCGTCCATCTGGGAGTTGGCGAAGGAGGGCTGGGGGGCCAGCGCGTAGAGGGACTCAGCGAGCTGAGCCCCGGCAGCCTCCCCCAGAGGCAGGTTATAGGGGGTGCGGGCGACAGTGGCAGCCACCAGGTCACGCACACAAGAAGCATAGGCCTGCGGCTGAAGGCGGGAGCCAGTGGGAAGCATACGGGCAAGGGTTTCTATAGGCAGCGTCATGAGGGGCGGCCTCCTTTCAGGTGCCCCAGCCAGAGAGCCAGGGCTCCGGCGGCTAGCAGGCCCAGGTAGAGGGCAATGAGCATGAGCGCTGAGCCCAGGGCTGCCTCCATGCGGTTGGAGCTCAGCGCCAACTCAATGGCCAGGGGGATAGTTCGGGTGACGCCCTCGATATTTCCAGCGAAGGTAACGGTTGCCCCGTATTCGCCCAGGGCGCGGGCAAAGGTCAGGACGGCCGCCGTCAGCAGGCCGGGGGCAGCCAGCGGTAGCAGCACCCGGGTGGTGACTTCCGCGGGGCTGGCCCCCTCTAGCCGGGCGATTTCTGCGTACTCGGGCGGCAGGGCCCGCAGGGTGGTGACCAGGGTGGCCACGAAGAAGGGCAGGGCAACAAAAGTCTGGGCCAGTACCACGGCCACCGGGGTGTAGGCCACTGAGATACCGGCGGTATCGAGCCAGGAACCGAGCAGGCCACGCCTCCCCCAGAAGAAGAGCAGGGCTAGACCCGAAACCACCGGAGAAAAAATGATGGGGGTATAGATCAGCCCGTAGAGGGGCCAGGTCAGGCGGCGGGCCCGCGATTTTTCCAGCACCGTGGCAAGTACTAGGGCGGTGGGGGTGCCCAGCAGGGCCGAGATAAGGGTGGTGGTCAGCGCTGTGAGCACCGAGAGCCTAACGGCGCCCAGGGCAGCTGGTTCCGTCAGAAGCTGGGGCAAGCTCCCCCAGGGGGTCCGCACCAGAAGGGCCAGCAGGGGCCCGGCAATCAGGGCCAGGGTCAGCAGGGTGGGGAGCACGGCGTGGGCAGGAACGGAGGTAAAGGGGCTACCGCCGGGCTTGGGCGGGGCGGGTGCGGGTGTGCTCATAGTCCTAGTTTAGGCAGGTTCGAAGCCGTAGTCGGTGAGAATCTGGGCAGCTTTCTCAGAGGTGGCGAGCCAGTTGGCGAAATCTTGGGCGCTCGTCTTGGTCTGACCGGTGGTGGTCAGCGCCAGGGGGTAGGCGTTACGTTCCAGATTGGGCAGGTCGATGACGGTGATGTCTTCGGTGGCCAAGAGAGCTGCGGCATCGGTGGTGTAGATAAAGCCGGCGTCGACCTGACCGGTTGCCACCTTGGTAGAAACTGACGAAACATCAGTCTCTTCGGTAGAGTTAGCCAGTTCTATGCCCTGACGATCAAGCTCCTGGTAGGCCAGGCGCCCGCAGGGCACCTGTGCAGCGCAGATGGCGGTCATGACGCCGGCGGCAGCGAGGTCATCGACGCTATCGATGGCAGCAGGGTTACCCGGGGCGGTGGCCAGCACCAGGGCGTTTGTGGCAATGGTTTCTGGGGTAGCACTGCCTAGGTCTTCAACCTTTTCGAGGGCCTGGCTCATGGTGGCGCTATCGGCGGTTAACAGTAGATCCGGTGTTGCCCCTTCTGCCATCTGGGTCACCAGTTGGGTTGAACCAGCGTAGGTGGCGGTAATCTGCACCCCAGGGTTATCGCTGCGGTAGGCGGTAATAAGCTCATCACCCACCGCGCTAAAGGATGCCGCGGCAAAGAGCTGAACCTCGGCGTCCTGCCCCTGATCCCGGGATGAGGACGCTGCTCCCCCGCAGGCGCTCAAACCCAACAGCAGGGAAAGGGTGAGGGGGCTCAGACGGCGCATGGGGTCTCCAATAACGGGGGGGGTAACAGTGGCAGTGGTGGGGCCTTTGTCTATAGATTAGTGTAGAGCCAGGTGGTGTTCTTCACCCGGTTTCGATAGGCTAAATATTACATCTGAAATACTGATTAAGACTTGTGAAAGTGTGGGTATGCCCCAATCCTCCGCCCTCGTTCCCCCGGTCCCCCTGGGTTCTACAATCCCCGTGGTCACCGGTGGTCTGACTGCCGCCACCCGGCAAGGGGCCCCCACCAGCGGGCCTCTCGCTGACCGCTGGGGTAGAAGCGCCACAGACCTGCGCATCTCGCTCATGGACAAGTGCAACCTGCGCTGTGTCTACTGCATGCCCGCCGAGGGGCTCAACTGGCTCCCGGGCAGCCAGCTTCTCACCCTCGATGAGGTGGTCCGCCTGGTACGGGTGGGCGTACAGGAGTTAGGGATAGAAGAGGTACGCTTCACCGGCGGCGAGCCCCTGGTACGAGCCGATTTGACCGACATTATTGCGGCAGTCCGTGCCAACCACCCCCACCTACCCATCGCCCTGACCACCAACGGCATAGGGCTCGAAAAAAAAGTGGACACCCTCGCAGCAGCCGGGCTCAACCGGGTGAACGTCTCCCTCGATACCATCTGCCCCGAAACCTTTGCTCAGCTCACCCGCAGAGACAAGCTGGCCTCCGTGCTCACCGGGATTGAGGCGGCCGCAGCAGCCGGGCTCACCCCCCTCAAAATCAACGCGGTCCTCATGGCCGGCGTCAACGATGAGCAGGGCCATGAACTCCTCACCTGGGCTTTAGAGGGCGGCTACCAGCTCCGCTTCATCGAACAGATGCCCCTGGACGCCGACCACAACTGGACCCGCGAAGGCACCATCACCGCCGAGCAGATTCGTCAACGCCTGGCTGACCACTACGACCTGCTGCCCCACGGGCGTCCGCGCGGGGCCTCCCCCGCAGCCCTCTGGGACGTCTACCCGCTGGGTCACGCCGGCACAGCAGAGCCCCTGGGCCAGGTAGGCATTATCGCCTCGGTCACCGAGCCCTTCTGCTCAGCATGCACTCGCACCCGCATCACCGCCGACGGCAAGGTGCGCTCCTGCCTCTTCTCCCTGACCGAAACCGACCTCATGGGCGCTCTGCGCGGCGGAGCCAGCGATACTGAACTGGCTCAGATCTGGCGCGGAGCCATGTGGGCCAAGCCCAAGGCTCACGGCAAGGATACCGTCGGTTTCGACGCCCCCGACTTCACCCAACCTACTCGATCCATGAGCGCCATCGGCGGCTAAGATTCAAGGACTACCCCATGCAGATTAACTTCTTCGCTGCGGCCCGGGCGGCAGCTGGCCTACCCGGCGTGACGGTTGAGCTAGAGCAGCTCCCCACCCCCACACTCGCCGGTCTCCAGGCCTACCTAACGCGCGAATTTACCGGGGCTACCCCCTCGGGTCAGACCCTGGCAGATATTCTGCCCCGCTGCACCTTCCTCGTGGACGGGGTTGCAGCAAGCACAGAAGCCCAGAATGATTCTGCCCTTCTGCAAGAGGCCCAGCGCCTGGACGTCCTGCCCCCCTTTGCCGGTGGATAGGCAGCACTTATGACCGATATGAAGTATTCGGCCTTGATCTTGGCAGGCGGACGTTCCTCCCGTCTGGGCGGGGTACCCAAGGCCCTCCTGTCGAATGGCTCATCCACCCTGCTTGAGCAGGCCCTGGCAGCCTGCGCCGGGGCTAGCACCCGCATTGTGGTGGGTCCAGCAGACCTTACCCTGCCCGGCGGGGTGTTGCAGACCCGGGAAGAACCAGCCTTCGGCGGGCCAGCAGCTGGGATCTCCGCTGGGCTGAGCGCCCTCAAGAAAACCAACCCGGGCCTCTTGAGCTCGTCCCAGCACTGGGTGCTAGTTCTTTCCTGCGACCTGCCCCGCGTTGGGGCCGCAGTTCCCCTGCTCCTTGAGGCGGCGGCGTCCGCACCGGAGCAGGTGACCGGCTACTGGGCTGTGGCGGAGGGTATCGCTCAGCCCCTGCTGGGTATCTACCGGGCTACCTCCCTTGCCCCGGCCTTTGAGGGAGAAACCGCAAACGCCTCCGTCCGCCGTTTTCTCAGCCCCCTTGCACCCACCGAGCTAGAACTGCCCGCCGAACTCACCGCCGACGTCGACACCTGGGAAGCCGCCCGCGCTGCTGGTTTCACCCAGGTTCCCCCTACCCCCTAAGGACAGCACCGTGCACCACACCAGCTGGCAGCAGGCCAGGCAGCTCCTGCACCAGGCAGGGACGACCCTTGCCCGAACCGATGAAGAGGTGCCCCTCGCCCAGGAGGCTATCGGCAGAACCCTGAGCAAGGACGCCCGCGCCCTGCTGCCGGTGCCCCACTATGATTCCTCAGCTATGGACGGCTACGCCACCGCTGGTGCTCCACCCTGGCAGCTGCTCACCCACCCGCCAGCAGTAGAGGGCGAGAATATCCACCAGCGAGTTCTGCCCCTTACCCCCGGCCAGGCTACCCCCGTTCTGACCGGCGGGCTTATTCCCCCGGGCACCGACGCCGTGATTCGCCAGGAACACGCCCTGGTAGACGGCAGCACCCTCAGCCCCGACCCCAAAGTTTTTGGTCAAGGCTACCCGGCACCCGGTGCCGATATACGACGGGCAGGTGAAGAACTTTCAGCCGACAGCACGGTACTTCCCGCGGGAACACCCATTACCGCCCGCCACCTCGGTGCCCTAGCCACCCTCGGCCTTGACACCGTCACCGTCACCGCCCGCCCCACCGTCGCTATCGCCTACACCGGCAACGAAATAATTAACTCCGGCCTCCCCGGCCCAGGCCAGGTGCGCGACGCCTACTCCATGGCCTTCCCCCACATCATCGAAAACCTGGGAGCCAGCGTTAGCAGCGTCCGCCGTCTGCCCGACAGCAAAGCCCAGCTCACCGACTGGCTCACCACCACCGGCGCCGACCTGCTGCTTATTACTGGCGGCTCCTCTACCTCCACCGCAGACTGGGTACGCCGCGCCCTAGCTGACCTAGACGCCAGCTACCTCTTCGAATCCGTCGCTATTCGCCCCGGCCACCCGGCCCTGGCCGCCCGCCTACCGACCAAGAGCAACCCAACCTCCCCGCTCGTCCTCGGCCTACCCGGCAACCCCCTAGCGGCCTATACCGCCCTCTACTCTTACCTACCAGCCTGGCTCACCGGCGCCACTGGTGCTCCCCTGGCCGAGCTGGCCGAAGGCGTCCTCACCCACCCGGTACCCGGCTACCGCAAACACGACCTGCGCCTGCTCCCAGCCGCCCTCACCCCTAGCGCTGAAGGCCTAACCCTCACCCCCCTGCCCAAGACCCAGTCCCATATGCTCACCAGCTTCGCCACCGCCAACGCTCTGGCGCTCATCCCAGCAGGGGGTGCCGAAGCAGGCACCAGAGTGCCCTACCTCCCCCTGGACTAAGAGAAAACGAACCCACCCGGCCATACCCCTTCCCATTTTTAGACCTGGCTCACAGCACATATAATGGAACACCTGACCAGAAAATCCATAGCTTCATCACGACCCACACCACCGGAGAAGAACGTGCCCCAGCCTAAACTCGGCGACGTCGCCGCCCTAGCAGGCGTCTCCCCCACCACAGTCTCCCGGGTCCTCAACAACCGCGGCTACATCTCAGAAGCAACCCGCACCAAAGTCTTCGATGCCATGCAAACCATCGGCTACCGGCCCAACGCCATCGCCCGTTCCCTGCAAGGCCAAAAAAGCCAGCTCATCGGTCTCATCTTCCCCTCCGTAGCAATCCCCTTCTACGGCGAAATGGCCTACCGCATCGAATCCCACCTTGCCGACATCGGCTACAAGACCATCCTCTGCAACAGCAACGACCACCCAGAATCCGAACAGCGCTACCTCGACATGCTGATCGCTAACCAGGTCGACGGAGTCATCACCGGCGCCCACTCTGAAGTCGTTGAAAACTTCCCGCACTTTGGAGCCCCCTTAGTCACCATCGACCGACTCGACACCGGCAAGGCTCCCAATGTCAGCTGCGACAACTTTGACGGAGCCTACCGGGCAACCCGCCTGCTCATCGAGACCGGGGCAACCGCAATCGCCCACATCACCTCCACCCTCTCCCCCCACAACAAGCGTCAGCAGGGCTACCGCCAGGCCATGGAAGAAGCCGGCCTAACCCCCCTCTACCTGGAACTCGGCTTCACCACCCCGCACCAGACCAACCGCGAACGCATCGAAGCTTTTCTTCAGGACAACCCGCAGATCACCGCAGTCTTTGCCTCCAACGACGTCTACGCAGCTGCTGTCCTCGACTATGCCCGAGCCCGGGGACTGAAAGTCCCAGAGCAGCTCCAGGTAGTTGGGTTCGACGGCTCGTCATCTGTCCGTTCCCTCCTGCCCCACCTCACCACCGTCGTCCAGCCCATCGACGCCATCGCCCAACGCGCCGTTGCCCAACTCGTTCACGCAATCTCCGGCAGCGAAGAACCCCTCACCGGCTGTGATGTTCTCCCGGTAGATATCAGCTACGGAAGTACAACCCTCCCGTTTTCCCAAAACCAATAAAACCAGAGGACCGCAAGCAACATGCTTACGGTCCTCGGTTTATCAAGCTATGAGGCAATTTACCTTAGCTACCAGCGGTGTTCTTGTAACGGTAAATGAAGGCTGCCATAGCATCCCGGTTAATAGCTTCGACGGGACGGAAGGTCTTATCGGGCCAGCCGGTAGAGATTTTCTGTGAGTTAAGCCAAGCGATTTCCTTGTAGAACTGGTTCTGGGGAGTCACATCGACAAAAACGGATGTTTTGGGGGCTGTGTATGCAGGGCTCCCTGCCAAGCGATAAAAGAAAGCGGCCATAGCATCCCGGTTGACGGCTTCTTCAGGATGGAAGGTCTTATCAACGAATCCGGTTGTAATCTTCTTGGAAGCCATCCACTCAATTTCCTTGTAGAACTGGTGGTCAGTGGGGACGTCCGAAAAGGTTGGCTTTGCAGGAGCTGTGAAGGCAGGTGAGCCTGCCATACGGTAGAAGAAAGCGGCCATTGCACCACGCTCAATACTGGTGAGCGGGCGGAATTCCTTATGGGTTCCCATGTCCCACCCGGTGGTGATGCCCTGTTTACTCAACCAGTTAATTTCAGAGAAGTAGGGCAGCCCGGGGGGAACGTCACTGAAGATTTGGCCGGGGGCAAGCTGCGGTACAGGAGCCGGAGCTGGTGCCGTTGTGGGCTGCCCCAGCCGCTTGGCTGCTGCCACAGCGGCCCCGGTATTGATTTGGCGGTATCCGCTAGCCTCTGTGCCGGTGCTCTTGAGGGTGTTGCGGATCTGCTCAATGGTCATGCCGGGGTTGGCTTGCTTCATGAGGGCGATGGTGCCTGCGACCATGGGGGTTGCCTGGGAGGTGCCGTAGAGACCGGCGAAGTTTGCGGTCGTTGCGGTGGTTCGGCCAGCGTTGGAGGTTGAGTTGACCTGCTCATAGAGGGTACCGCCGGGGGCTACGACGTCGAGCATGTCACCCCAGTTGGAGTAGCCGGTAATGGTGCTTGCTGAGTTGGTGGAGCCAACCACGATAGCAAAATAGCAGTTGGCCGGGGTCCACCAGTTGGCGTTCTGCCCTGCGTTGCCGGAGGCGACGACAACGGGAACCCCCCGGGAGTAGGCGCCCTTGACGGCTGCGTCCATGGCGGCTGGGCAGGTGCTTTCTGGCCAGGCGAGGGAGGCGTTGACGACGGTGGCGGGGTTGGGGTTTTTGGGGACGCCGGGGACGGTGCCGCCGGAAGCCCAGACGATGCCGTCGGCGATGTCTGAGGCGTAGCCCCAGCCGTTGACGCCGAGGACGCGGACGGGCTGGATTTTGGCCTTGGGGGCGACGCCGGCTAGGCCGGTTCCCTGGGCTGCGGCGGCGGCGATGCCGGCGACGTGGGTGCCGTGCCAGTTGGAGGGGGTTTCGCCGGAGAAGGTGCCGATGTCGGTGGGGTTGGAGTCGCGGCCGCCGCCGTCTCGGGCGTATTCGTCGGTGGAGATGAAGTCGTAGCCGGGTACGACGTTGCTATCGAGGTCTGGGTGCTTGGTGATGCCGGTGTCTACAATGGCGATGGTGGTGCCGGTTCCGTCGGCTGTTGACCAGGCGGGGGCTACGTTGGCGACCCGGAAGTTCCAGAGGGTGCCGTAGAGGGGTTCGGCGGGGGCAATGCGGGCGGTTGATTGGACAGCTTTGACGAGGTGGTCGGGTTCGACGGCGACGACGGCGGGGTCGGCTTCAAGGGCTGCAATGGCCTGGTCTTGTTCAGCATCAGTGAGGGTGGAGTCAGATTTAATAACGCCCACGGTGGTGTCTTCGCCGACTGAGTTTTTGATGATGTCTGCGTCGTTGATGACGGGGGTGGTTTCGAGGGCCCTGTCAATGACGGCCTGGCGGTCTTCGACGGGGAGGGTTTCGTCGAAGGTGACGATGAGGCGGTCGGTGTCTTTGACGAGGTCTTCAGTGGCTGCTGCGGTTAGGGGGTCTTCTGTCTGGGGTAGAGCAGTTGCCGGGGTGAGGGTGCTGAAGATGAGGGTGGCGAGAAGGCCGGTGGTGGCCCAGCGGCGGGTGCGGTTGTGGTGGTGCATAGTGTTACTTAGTGTCAGGTTTAGGGCTGGGGGAGGTTTTTGGAGACTTGGGTGGTGGGGGCTGGGTGGAGCATTCCGAGGGCGGGTTTGCCGCCTTTGAAGCGGAAGAGTTCGATGAAGCCGTGGCGGGCGTAGAGGGAGGCTGACCGGTAGGTTGATGCTTCCAGGTAGGCGGGGTGTTCGCCAAGTTGGTGACGGCGGAAGTCGAGGAGGTGGGATCCGATGCCGTGGCCGCGGGCGTCTTCGTGGACGCCGATGGTGTAGAGGTACCAGTGGTCGAATTTGGGGCGGGATGCGAGCAGACGAAATTCTGTGATTGTTGCCCGGGCTAGGCCACGGCCGAGGACCTTGTAGTAGTCGGGGAGGGCTTTGAGGTCTGCTAGGAGGTTGCCTTTTTGGGCTTCGGGTGAGAGCCAGAGGGCAGCGCCGAGGACCTTGCCTGCTGGGGTGACGGCGATGTCGATAGTTCCTTTGGGCCCGTAGGTGGTGCGGATTTGGAATTCAAAGAGGGCCCGGACGGTCTCGATGCGGCCGTCCCCGCCCATGGCCTTGTTCATGACGGGGTCGTGGGAGAAGGCGTTGGTGAGGGCTTCGATGGCACCGGGGTAGTCTGCTTCGGTTGCTTCACGCACGGTGAAGTCGTGGGTTTCAGGCAAGGTTGTCCCCTCTTGTGTGGTGGTGTGATGTATCTAGGTTACCTGGCATCGGCTTTCCTGACGAGAAAAACCCGCCCCGTTTCCGTCCTTGATATTCAGGACGGGAACGGGGCGGGTTTTGCTTACTGCCACGGTAGGGCAAATTAGACGGTTGCTACCTTAGCGGCAACTGAGATGAGGTTGTCGTTTGCTGAGACGCGGCCGCCTGCTACTACTGCCAGGGCGGTAGATTCGACGGTCTTCTTAGCGTTGGTGATGACCAGCGGGGTGGTCAGGGGGTAGCCGGCGGCCTTGATGGCGTCCATGTCGAATTCGACGAGGACGTCGCCGCGCTTGACGATGTCGCCCTTCTTCACCTTCGGTTCGAAGTGCTTGCCGTCGAGTTCTACGGTGTCGAAGCCGATGTGCATGAGCAGTTCGATTCCGTTGTCGGTGCGCATGCCGATGGCGTGGCCGGTGGGGAAGGCAACGGTGACCTTACCGTCGGCGGGTGCGTAGAGCTTGCCTTCGGTGGGTTCGACGGCTGCGCCGGGGCCGAGGGCGCCGCTGGCGAAGGTCTGGTCAGAAACTGATGAGAGCTCCAGGGCGGTACCGACGAGGTGGGCGCCCAGTTCGAAACCTTCGGTAGCTACGGGGGCAGCAGCGGAAGAAGCTGCTGCGGCTGAAGCGGCCGCAGGGGCGGCAGCTGCTACGGTCTCTTCTTCGGCGACCTGACCGGCGAAGACCTTCTTACCGTAGATGAAGGAGGCGCCGGTGGACAGGACAGCTGAGGTGAGGATGGCAATGATGAAGCCCATCCAACCCATGCCCTGGGAGGGGTCAATGGAGGGCAGGCCCAGGAAGCCGGCGGCACCCAGACCAGAGGCCTTGACACCGAAGATGGCGATCAGGGTTGAGGCTACGGCTGATGCGCCCATACCGATGTAGAAGGGCCAGCGCAGACGCAGGTTGACGCCGAAGATGGCGGGTTCAGTAATACCGAGGAAGGCTGAAGGAGCGGTTGCACCTGCCAGGGCCTTCATCTTCTTGTCCTTGGTGGTCAGGTAGACGCCGAGGGCGGCACCGCCCTGGGCGACGTTAGCCATGGAGGCGATAGCGAAGATGAAGGAGCCACCTGCTGCCAGCAGCTGCAGTTCGATGGGCGGGAAGGACTGGTGCAGACCGGTGATGACGATCGGAGAGTAGATCAGACCGAAGAGGAAGCCACCGACGGGGCCGGCTGCGGTGTAGAGCCAGTTGATGCCTTCACCGAGCAGAGTACCCAGCTTGAACATGGGCGGGCCGACCAGCATGAAGGTGGCAAAACCGGTGATCAGGAGGGTGAGGGTGGGGGTGAACATGAAGTCGATGGTGCCCTTGAGCACCTTGTGGAAGAACTTCTCGATGTTGGCCAGGATGAAGGAGACCAGGATGACGGGCAGGACGGTGCCCTGGTAGCCAGCCTGCTGGACCTGGATGCCGAAGACATCCCAGTAGGTCATGGTGCCTTCTTCGAGGGCTGCTGCTACGCCGTAGCCGTTGACCAGGGTGGGGAAGACCATGGCGGCACCCATGGTCATGCCGAGGTAGGGGTTACCGCCGAAGACCTTGGTGGCAGTGAAGCCGACGAGGACGGGCAGGAAGGCAAAGGCTGCTGCCGAGAGCAGGTTGACGATGCCGGCGAAGCCTTCCCAGGCGGGGTAGAGCTCGATGAGGGACTTCACTGGATCGAAGATCTTGGGGGCGGTCAGGACGTTGTTGAGCGCCATGAGCAGACCGGTACCGACCAGCACGGGGATGATCGGCAGGAAAATCTCTGAGACGGTCTTGATGAAGCGGGTGAAGAGGTTACCCTGGTTAGCTGCGACGTTCTTGAGTTCGTCCTTGGAGACCTGCTTCATACCGGAAGAGGCCATGTGCTTGTAGACCTCGTCAACGTCGCCGGGGCCCACGATGATCTGGAACTGGCCGGAGTTGTTGAAGGTACCCTTGAGGTCTTCGTCGTTATCCAGGGCGGCCTGGTTGACGGCGTTCATGTCTTTGAGCACGAGTCGCAGGCGGGTGGCGCAGTGGGCGCCTGCTGCGATGTTGTCCGCGCCGCCGACGGCGGTGAGGACGCGCTCAGCCACGGATTTGTGATCCATGTGTTCTCCTTGTGGTTGGGCCAGGTTTTCCCCGCTGTGGTGTGGTTCAGTCCCGGCACGAGTGTGTATGCAGTCTTTCAGATATTGTCTGAAAAACAAACATGCCAATCGTTTGACATATTAGCACCAAAACGTAGCCTAGAACACTCTTGTAACCAGAGTCTGATACCCCTTTTTCACCCCGTATTTTCAGCCCACAAGACCCCTCTCAAACCCACATAAAAGCAGGCAAACCCTCGCGGGGACTAGCCTGCCCCAACAAGTCTGCCCCCACCTGCAGATAGACAGGTGCCCGCTCCCCCATCCGGGGTAGCGGGCACCTCACATATTCGAATCAGTCTTAGGCCTGGCGTTGAACCGTCAGGAAATCTCCACCTGCTGCCACATGCTGGCCTTGGCCAGAAATCGTCAGGTCAGCAACGGCTTTTTTAGCATTGGTAATCACCAGCGGGGTGGTCACGGGGTAACCGGCTGCCTTGACCTGCTCCAGGTCAAATTCCACCAGCACCTGCCCCTGGGTGACCCGATCCCCCTTGGAGACCTTCGAGTCAAAGAACTTACCTTCTAGCTCAACGGTATCGAAGCCGACGTGAATCAGGATCTCCAGCCCATCGTCGGTCCGCAAGCCAATAGCGTGACCGGTGGGGAAGGCTACAGTGACCTCAGCGTCAGCGGGGGCAACAACCCGGCCTGCCGTCGGCTCAATGGCAGCCCCAGGCCCCAGGGCGCCGGTGGCAAACATCTGGTCGCTGACCTGGTCTAGGGCAACTACGGTTCCCTCGAGGTGGGCTACCAGCTGGGTGCTGGTGGCGCTGCTGGGAGCGGGGGCCTGGGGTGCTGCTGATTCGTCAGCGCCGCCAAAGAGCTTTTTGAAGAAACCTGCCATGGTTGTGTCCTCACTGTGAGAGTGTTTGAGTTTCTGAGCCCCAGACTACCACTGTGACCGGCATCTAGCAGGTGGTGGAGGTAACGTGCCGTTGCCATTAACCGGCATTTTTACCTTTACTCGGGCAGGACGGCCACAGCCAGGTCACGGACGGCTTCCGGCTTGGTTAGCCTCACGGTACGGGCGGTGCCGTGGAAGAAGGTTCTTGAGGAAAAGACCTCGACCCCGCCGTCCATGAAGAGTTCGGTTCCGGCAGCGTCAATGAGAAGTTCAAAGCTCCGGGTTGGTGCTGGCGTCAGGGCCCGGGTGCGCACGTCACCGCCCACATGGTAGCGGGTGCCGCTGCGGTCGAGCCGGGCGGAGTCCTTGCTGAAGGTGAGGGTCAGGGCGGGGCCCTGGGCGTCCTCAAGAACAATGTCAACGGGGCCGGTGCTGACGTCGACGGTTCCGGTTATGCGGAAGACGCGGGCGTCCTTCAGCTCCGGCAGGGTGCCGTCTTCAGCGACCCGGGCAGGGACAAGAGGTAGGGCTGAATCCAGCTGGGCGACCGGGTTTTGGTAGACCTTGCCTCCGCGGATAGCGAGCGCCCTGGGGTAGGTCATCTGGTGGACCCAGTGGTTATCCCAGGAGGGCAGATCGTCCTGGTCGGCATTGCCGAACCAGCCCAGCATGATGTGTTCTCCGGCGGGGGTGAGGACGTTGGAGTAGACCTGGGGGGCGTAGAACTCGGTGCCTGCGTCGAGTTCGGTGAAGGGGGTGGTGACGGTGAGGTGGAGGCCGTCGAGGGTGCCTGCAACGTAGCCGGTTTGGAAGATATTCTGGTATTTTTCGCCCTCGGGTTCCATGCCCTGGGGGCTGAAGATGAGGACGGCGGTTTCTTGGCCGGTGGCTTCATCTGTTTGGAAGATGAGGTTGGGGCATTCGTACATGTAGCCGAGGTCGGTGAGGGCGGGGTCTGAGAAGGTGAGTTCTCCGGCGAAGTCCCAGGTGCGACGGTCGGTGGAGGTGTAGATCACGACAGCGCCGGTGAGGTTTTCGCGCTGGGCGCCGATGACGGCCCACCAGAGGCCGTTGCGTTCAAAGACGTGAGGGTCGCGGTAGTGGGCGGTGTAGCCTTCTGCGGGCCCTGAGATGAGGGGGTTGTTGGGGTGGCGGCGGAAGGTTTCGCCTCCGTTGGTGGAGGTGAAGAGGGCCTGGTAGGTTTCGCGGTTGCCGTCGTCGTCTTTGACGTTGCCGGTGTAGAAGAATTCCAGGTCGCCGTTGGGGGCAACGATGCCGGAGCCTGAGTAGCAGCCGTTTTTGTCGTACCACTTGATGGGGGCGATGGCGGTTTTCTGGTCCTGCCAGTGGGTGAGGTCTTCACTGGTGGCGTGGCGCCAGAAGACGGCGCGGATGGGGTGGACCGGGGAGTACTGGTAGAAGGCGTGGTAGGTACCCTCGTGGTAGACCAGGCCGTTGGGGTCGTTGAGGCGGCCTACTTTGGGGGCTAGGTGGAGGGCCGGGTAGTCGGGGTCGGACGCGGCGACCTGGGAGTACTCTTCGACCTTGTGTTGGGCTTCTCGGAGGAGCTCTTCTACGCTGTATTGGGAGGGGATGTAGTCCACCATTGTTGTCACCTGACACCGCTTGTGCGGCCCTAGCTGGATTCTTGCGTTCATTCCCAATCTTAGTATGTCAAACGATTGACATAGGGGGTGGGGGCCTCCCCACCCCCAAAAGGGAGTCAAGCTCACACTAATCCAACCTAGCCAGCCTAGCCCTGGTCTAGCCCTGGTCTAGCCCTGGTCTAGCCGGGCAGCCTGCAACTTGATCCGGCCCGGTTCAAGAGGCTGGCCGCTAGCGTCCAGAAGGCGGACACCCTTCACCCCGCCCCGCAGATAAGCCCGGCCGCTCATGGTCACAGCACCACCGTCGATGAAAATTTCAAGGGCTGAGGCATCAAAGAGCAGGTCAAAGCTCCGCTGACTGCGGGCTGTCTCGAAGGTGTGGGTCCGCACCGGCCCCCACACGGTGTAGAGGGAACCTGAGCGGTCAAGCTCAGCCTGCCCCTCCCCCAGGGTGAAGCGGACGGCGGCCCCGGCCTCGTCCTCAAACTGAACCGTCACCGGGCCTGATGAAAGATCCACCGAACCGGCAAGTCGGAAGACCCGGGCCCCGGCCAGGAGCGGAAGTTCCCCACCCTCCTGCAGGGGGGCAGGTGCAAGAGGTAGGGCCAGCTCCAGCCCTTCAGCCGGGGTCTGAACCAATTGGCCCTGCTGCAGGGTCAGCCAGCGCGGGAGGGTAAAGAGGTGCAACCAGTGCTGCTCCCAGGAGGGCATATCATCCTGGTCAGAAATCCCAAACCAGGCCGTGATCAGGGCCTTATGGCCGTCGGCCGTTCCGTGAAAGACCTGGGGGGCGTAGAACTCAAAGCCGGCGTCAAACTCGGTAAAGGGGGTTTCAACCTCGAAGCGGGTTCCCCGCAGGTGGCCGACCACATAGCCGGACTGGTACTTGTTGTTGTATTTCTCCCCGACCGGCTCCATACCCTGGGGGCAGAAAATCATGACGTCCTTCTGCTGGCCGGTAACGGTATCGGTCAGGGTAAAGACCTGGGGGCATTCCAGCATGTAGCCGTAGGTGTCAATGGCCGGGTCGGAGAATTCAATTTCCCCCTCGTAGGCCCAAGAGCGGCGGTCATCAGAGGAGTAGAGCACAATGGCCCCGGTCAGGTTCTCCCGCTGGGTGCCGATGAGGGCGTAGAACTTGCCGTCGTGCTGGTAGACCGAGGGGTCGCGGAAGTGCGGGGAGAAGCCATCGGGGGTCCCTGCAATCAGGGGGTTGCCGTCAAAGCGCTCAAAGGTGACGAAGTCCCGGGTGGTCACCAGGTTCTGGTAGGTTTCTCGGGTGCCGTCGGGATTTTTGACGTTGCCGGAGTAGAAGAGTTCTACGGTTCCGTCCTCGGCCAGGTAGGCCGATCCGGAGTAGGCCCCGTTGCGGTCATACCAGTGGGTGGGGGCAATAGCGTTGGGGCCGTCTTCCCAGTGGACGAGGTCGGTTGAGCTGGCGTGCCGCCAATAGATATCCCGCAGGGGGTGGGTGGGGGCGTACTGGTAGAAGGCGTGGTACACCCCGTCCTTGAAGATGAGCCCATTGGGGTCGTTGAGGCGGCCAACCGGGGGTGCCAGGTGCAGGGCCGGGTAGTTGGGGTCGGCCTTGGCAACAGCCGAATAGGTCGCCTCAGCTTCAAGACCGTCAGCAAGGATCTGCTGGGCGTCAGGTCGGAGCATCTGGTCTTCTGTTATTTCTTCAGGACGTTTGGCGTGCGGGCTCATGGAGGGGTTCTTTCAGAAGGTCGCCCTGGGCCGGTCGCTACCGGCCAGGTGTGCTTGTGTTTACCACTAGATTACAGGCACAAGCTAATGCTGGCAGTTACTGCCCGGTGGTCTGAGTCGCCTACCTGCTGGTAGGTTACGTTCTTGCTGCTAGCTGGCGGCCCCTGCATGACCATGATGTGGTCGATGGGGCTCCTCATGCCAAGTAGCCCGCCTACCGGCCAGGTGCCCTCGATGTTCCGGGTGGCCATGGCTGCGTCCGCTCCCAGGTGCGAGCCTGCTCCGGCGTAGCTGGCTAGACTCCCGTGGAGCAGGGTTGCGTTGAAGTCGCCAGCGATTAGATCGAGGCTCCCCTCCTCGCGGGCCAGTCGGTCAATCGTGGCGAGGTCTTCGCGCCACTGCTGCATATAGGACGGGACGGGCGGGGCGGTATGGACCGCTAGCAACTGGGGTTGCCCGCTGGCCTGGTTTTCAGGGGTCAGCAGAAGGGCCCCGAAGGTCATGGGCACTTCCTGGGCGGTATAGGTGCCCAGCCGGTCGCTCACCAGGGTCAGGGTTGGGGCAATATGGGGATTTTGGCTCCTGGAGGCAAAGACCTGGTAGCCCGGGACCCCGCCAGCTAGAGCGGGTGTGTCGGGCGAGACTTCAGGGAGCACCAGAAAATCCGGTTGGTCAGCCAGTAGCCGGGCCAGGCTCTGGTCGGTGAGGGTGTCGAGGGCGTTATAGGTGGTGACCCGGTAGGTCTGCATATTCCCGCACCCAATGGCGATCATCCCGCGTGCCTGATATCTCATAGCCCCGTAGGGGTCAATCACCGCCAGCAGGCTAGAAGCGGCACAGGCTAGAGCCGTCAGCCCGGCGAGGCAGCGGGTGATTGTGCTGGTTCTAGAGCGCAGGGCGACCAGCAGGGCCACCATTAGGACGCTCGCCCCGGCCACCGCAAGCAGGGTGGGGAAGGCGACCGCCTGGGCAATGATCAGGCGGGTGGTCAGCCAGGCTGTGGCCGGGTGGCCCGGCCAGAGGAGGATAGCCAGCCAGGTCAGAAAACCCGCCAGCAGCAGGCACCAGAACATACGAGTCAGAGTCTTACCCATGATCCCAGCCTAGCTAAAACCAGCAGGTAGGGGAAGAGAGGGGCAGCGCCGTCCGTCCTTAATGCCCCCTGTGCCCCCTGTGCCTCCTGTGCCTCCTGGCAAGGCTGGCCCTTGCCTTAGGTGCAAGGCGGAATGTCTTAAAAGCCGCAGGGGCGGCAACCCGTGATGGGTGCCGCCCCTGCGCCAAAGATAAGAAAAGTAAGAAACTTACTTGAGGGTGACGGTTGCGCCAGCGCCTTCGAGAGCTTCCTTAGCCTTCTCTGCGTCTTCCTTGGAAACGCCTTCGAGAACGGGCTTGGGAGCGCCGTCAACGAGGTCCTTAGCTTCCTTCAGACCCAGTGAGGTGAGGGCGCGAACTTCCTTAATAACGCCGATCTTCTTGTCGCCAGCTGATTCGAGGATAACGTCGAATTCTGACTGCTCGTCAGCGCCACCTGCTGCATCGCCACCGGCAACGCCAGCAACAGCAACGGGAGCAGCAGCGGTTACGTCGAACTCTTCTTCGAAAGCCTTGACGAATTCTGAAACCTCAACGAGTGAGAGTTCCTTGAATGCTGCAATGAGTTCTTCGATTGAAAGCTTAGCCATGAGTTTGGCTCCTTCTTTGATTCAGTTGCAAGCCGGATTGTGGCCTGCGAGCTTGAAAATTTTGGGGTGGCCCGGAGGCCTAAAGTCTGGTGTGAAAGTCAGCAGAAGCGATTACTCGGCTTCGGGTGCTGCGCCTTCTGCTTCTTCCAGCTTGATACGCAGAGCGTCAACGGTGCGAGCAACCTTTGCGATTGCGCCCTTTGCGCCGCCTGCGACCTTCGCAAGAAGGACCTCGCGTGATTCGAGGTTTGCAAACTTGTTGATGCCAGCTTCATCGAGAGCTTCGCCCTCGAAGTAACCGCTCTTAACGATCAGCTGGGGGTTAGCCTTGGCAAAGTCACGCAGACCCTTCGCAGCATCAATGAAGTCGCCCTTGATGAATGCGATAGCGCTGGGGCCGTGGAGCTGACCATCGAATGCGTCGATGCCAACTTCCTTAGCCGCGATAGCGGTCAGAGTGTTCTTTACCACGGCGTACTCGGTCTCAGCGCCCAGTGCACGACGAAGTTCCTTCATCTGTGCAACGGTGAGACCACGGTACTCGGTGAGAATTACGCCGTTTGAGGATTCAAGGAGTTCCTTGATCTCAGCGACGGCAGCAATCTTATCCTGTGTTGCCATGGTGTTCCTTCCAGTTCTTATCCCGCCAGGCCAACAAAAAATGCCCCGACGCGTAGGCATCGAGGCACAATACAAGCTCAGTACAAACCGGTTTGTATTCTGTTATCGGCACCTACGCAGGTGGGCTTTGGCCCTTATCGTGCCTGTAAAAGGCACAGACCGGCGGTCTTTGGTTACTTCATCTAACCACGCTTTGCTGGGGCTTGGCAAGTTAAAACCGGGTTTAAGGGTGCTTAATCACTTAAAGAGGTGCAGGGCGCCCGGCCTAACCTGCAGGTGTAGGCCCTGGCCTATACCCGCCGGGGCTTCTGGGAGCACTGCGGTGAGGCAGGTTCCCTCGGGAACCGTCACCTTCCCCGTGGAATGGAGTAGCTCTACCGCTTGCGTTGTTTCAAACCGATAGCGCCTGCCTGCAGTATGGGTCAGCACGCCCAGTACCCGCACCGGCAAGGCTTCCGGGCAACTGGCGTCCGTCGGGTCAAAGCCGTGGGCGGAGATACCGGCTGTAACTGGCTGCCCCGCCACCTCCACACGCAGCTCGTTGTAGAGGGGGTGGAGCAGGCGGGCAACCTGGGCGGACGCCGGTGCGGCCAGCACCTGCCCCGGGGCAGCGACCTGGGCCAAACGTCCGCCCTCAAGCACGGCAAGTTGCTGGCCCATGGCCAGGGCCTCATCGGGGGTGTGGGTGACGTAGATACCCGTAAACCCCAGCCGACGATGCAAGGTCAGCAGATCAGCGCGGATGGCTTCACTCAGGTGCTCATCGACGCTGGAGAGCGGCTCATCGAGAAGGACGATGGGGGCTTTTCCTACCAGGGCCCGGGCGATACCTGCGCGTTGGGCCTGTCCGCCGGAAAGCTGGGCAGGTTTTTTGGCAAGGTGGCTGCCCAGCCCGAGGGAATCAACCAGGGAGAGGTAGTGGTCCCGGTCGATCGAGCCCCGGCCCCGGAGTCGCTCCCCAAACAGGATATTGTCCTTGACGCTGAGGTGGGGGTAGAGCACGGGCTTTTGAAAGACGAAGCCCACCGGAACTGCCCCTGCCTGCGAGGTCTTGCCCGTGCCCTGTGTACGTCTGTCTCCCCCAACGCCCACCGGCCGGTCGCCGAAGAGGACGCTACCAGCGTCCGCCTGTTCCAGCCCGGCAATAATGCGTAGCAGGGTGGACTTGCCCGACCCTGACTCCCCCACCAGGGAGAGCAGGCTGCCACCGGGCACGGTCAGGTCAATTCCGCTCAGCACGGCGGACGCACCAAACCGCTTGGTCAGGCCGGTGATGGTCAGGGCGGGGCTGGTCATGACCTCTATTATGCCCGACGGCTGCACGGTAAGCCTTAACCGTGGCCTTCCCACCACAGCGCACCCCTGATTTGACCGAGAGTGCGCCTTATCGCCGCGTGTGCACCTATCTGCGGCACGCTCGGCGATAAGGCGCACGCTCGTTAGGGCAGCAGTTAGCCTAGCGCCCTCTCAATACGATCATCGGGGTAGGTAATCTCCCCCTGCTCTACCAAATCTCGAATTGCACCGGGCAGATTCTCGCCGCTCAGCCCGGGAAGTAGCCCTGCATCAGCCTCTCTGCCCCACACCGTGGGCGCCAAGTCTCGGCCCCATTTGAGGACGCCACCCCCTCTATGAATCTTCGCGGTATAGCCGATACTAGGGGCAGACGCCCCAGGGTGGGCTGGCCTGTCGCTTACTGTATCGGGGTGGACTACCTGTACTAGACGGTTAAGTAGTGGCAAGGGCTCCTCGTCGTCGGTTTGCTGCGCGAGGTGCTCTGTGTACCAGATGCAATCTTCGCTGTGCTCTACTGCGAACCAGTGGGGCAGGTGGCGTTCGAAGTTATGGTCGGTGATGGTCAGCTCTTCACTCAGGAGTTGTGGCAGGTCCCAGGTGATGACCTGCCCTTCTTCGATGGTCTCTGGTGCTTTGGCCGGGGCCTGAGCCAGGTACTCGATCAGGGTTTTCACGTGGGGGTGTAGCCAGTGGCCGGGGTCTTGTTCGTCCCAGCGGATTTCGCCAGTGCGGGTCAGCAGCCCCTGCGAGATGAGTTTGCCGGCGCGGTCTTCGAAGCGGGAGTACGCTTCAAACTGATACATCGGCTCGCCGTCCCCGCGTTCTTCTGCAGGCCCCAGGGCGGAGATATTAATGCGCATTTCGCTCTCGAAGGGGCCACCGGCGTAGTTATAGATGGTGTAGTCGGTGGGAAAGTCCCCCTCGTCCAGGGTTTCTAGACGGTAGAGAAAGACGGTTTGGCTCACCGGTTCTTGCAGGGCCAGCAGCCCGGGGTAAAGCGACTTTTCGTCGCGGTAGACGGGCAGGTCGGACGGACGCGGGTAGGGGTAGTAGGCGACACGGTACATGGGGCGGGGCCTCCAATCATCTATGATAGGGGTGTGCTCTTGACCACAAGAATAGCTGCCTGTGCCTGCGAAAGCTAGACCCGGGCGTCCGCACACCCCGCCTTTGCTCCACCCTTGCCCTGCCCCCTTCACAACAAAAAAGCAGGCTCCCCGCACCTATGCGCGGGGAGCCTGCCTTGTTTAACCGTTAGGGTCTAAGAAACTTAGGCTACGGTGGTGGGGTCTACGGGGACACCGGGGCCGAAGGTGGTGGCAACGGTGACCTTTGAGATGTAGCGGCCCTTTGAGGATGAGGGCTTGAGGCGGTTGACCTCTTCGAGAGCTGCTTCGAAGTTCTCGGTCAGCTGCTCAGCGGTGAAGGAAGCCTTACCGATGATGAAGTGCAGGTTTGCGTTACGGTCAACGCGGAAGTCAATCTTACCGCCCTTGATGTCTGCAACTGCCTTAGCAACGTCCATGGTGACGGTGCCGGTCTTGGGGTTGGGCATGAGGTTACGGGGACCCAGAACCTTGCCCAGACGACCAACCTTGCCCATCATGTCGGGGGTTGCAACTGCTGCGTCGAAGTCGGTCCAGCCACCAGCGATCTTTGCGATCAGTTCGTCTGAACCAACGTAGTCGGCACCAGCTGCTTCTGCAGCTTCTGCCTTTTCGCCTGCGGCGATGACGACGACGCGGGCGGTCTTACCGGTGCCGTTGGGCAGGTTGACGGTACCGCGTACCATCTGGTCTGCCTTACGGGGGTCAACGCCGAGTCGCAGTGCGACCTCAACGGTTGAGTTGGGCTTGTCTGCCGCGATGTCCTTTGCTACTGCAATAGCCTCGGCGGGTGCGTAGAGCTTGTCCGCTTCAATCTTGGCTACAGCTGCCTGGTACGCCTTGCTGCGCTTTGCCATCTGCTTTTCTCCTTTGCAGGTGTGGTCTCGGTGAGCCGCGCTCGGCTCTGCCACATGCCTCCCGGGTGGGAGACTCTAACAATTGTCTTTGGGTGAGGTTTACACCTCGGTTCCCCTGCTGTTTCAGGGGTGGAAGGGTTTTAGCCTTCGACGGTGATGCCCATGGAGCGGGCGGTGCCGGCGATGATCTTCGCTGCGGCGTCGATGTCGTTAGCGTTGAGGTCTTCCATCTTGGTCTGGGCGATTTCCTTGACCTGGTCCAGGGTCAGGGAGCCGACCTTCTGGGTGTGGGGAACGCCGGAGCCCTTAGCAACGCCTGCTGCCTTCTTGATGAGCTGGGCTGCGGGAGGGGTCTTGGTGATGAAGGTGAAGGAGCGGTCCTCGTAGACGGTGATTTCTACGGGGATGATGTTGCCGCGCTGGGCTTCGGTTGCTGCGTTGTAGGCCTTGCAGAATTCCATGATGTTAACACCATGGGCACCGAGGGCGGGGCCGACGGGGGGCGCGGGGTTAGCGGCGCCTGCCTGGATCTGCAGCTTAATGAGGCCTGCGACCTTCTTCTTGGGAGCCATTTGTGTTTGGTCCTTTTCTTAGCTGGTGGACCGGCGCACAGGAGTATGCACCGGGCGGTGGTGTGGCCATGGCGGCGGCTACACCGGGTAGGGGCACACCGGCGTGGGTGCGCACATACAGTCTTCTATCTTAGTACGGTCTTTGGTTTTAATCTATTGCTGGCCGGACGCAGGCCACTGGGGGCTTGCTCACAGGCCCAATTCGCAGATATAACAAAGCCGTCCGACTCCCCTACCGGGGATTCGGACGGCTAAGCATACCTCTATGAGAGGTTTTACATCTTTGACACCTGGGAGAAGTTCAGGGTCACGGGGGTCTCGCGTTCGAAGACGGAAATCAGCACAACCATAGAAGAAGCTGCAGCGTTAATCTCTGAAATGGTGGCGGGCATACCTTCAAAGGGGCCTTCCTTGACGGTAACAGCTTCGCCCACCTCGTAAGCGGTCTCCATCTGGGGAGCAGCCTTAGGTGCAGCACCAGCCTCAGCCTGCTCAGCCTCAAAGACGGGAGCCAGCATATCGACTACCTCATCCAGACGCAGGGGAACCGGGTTGTAGGCGTCCTGCCCCACAAAGCCAGTCACACCGGGGGTATGGCGCACCACGCCCCAGGTTTCATCGGTCAGGTTCATACGCACCAGGGCATAACCAGGGACGCGAACCCGGCGAACCAGCTTCTTGGCGGTGTTCTTAACCTCCATGACCTCTTCCATGGGAACCTGAACCTCAAAGATGTCATCTTCAGCATTCAGGGTCTGCATGCGGGACTCAAGGTTAGCCTTGACCTTGTTCTCGTAGCCAGCGTAGGTGTGAACGACGAACCACTCACCCTCCTGACGGCGGAGCTTAGCCTTAAATTCTTCCAGGGGATCGACAGCAGGTTCGCCAGCCTCTTCAGCGGCCTCAACCTCGTCAACGACCTCAGCGGCTGCAACCTCAACGGCCTCAGCGCCCTCATCGGTAACCTGCTCTGCAGGTTCTACAACCTCATCGGCTTCCTGGTGCACTTCCTGCTCGGACACGCTACCCTACTTTCATCACGGTGGGTTGGCGGGCTCAGCCCGCTCCTTGCTTATACAAAGAATAATGTAAATGCCCGGGCTAAATACCCGGGCTCAGCTTAGACAAGCTGCGTGGCTTACATGCCATTACCGAAGAGCCAGAAGGCCCCCTGGCCAAAAACATAGTCAAGACCAGAAATCAGCAGGAGCATGAAAACAACAAAGAAAAGAACAATAATCACGTACTGCACCAGTTCTTTACCGGTGGGGGTAGTGACCTTCTTAAGTTCAGCGATAACCTCGCGCAAGAACTGGAAAATACGACCGAAGAAGCCTAGCTTCTTCTCTTCGCCAGGTTCGTTAGAATCGGCGGTCCTGGCGGCGATAGTTTTAGCCATGTGAGGCCCGCCCCTTTCTAGAACTTATCGTGAACCCCATTGAGGGTTCGATTGACAGTAAAACCTGTGAGGCAAAAGCAGGGCGGACAGGACTCGAACCTGCAACCTGCGGTTTTGGAGACCGCTGCTCTACCAATTGAGCCACCGCCCTTCAAGGGACAAACCCTCAAAGCGACCCTGCACAAGGCATAGGTCTAAAGCTGTTCGGTTGCGAACAACGCTATCTACTCTAAAACATATTTTTTGCTTTGGCAATTCCACCCCTCAGCCCACCCCTCACCCCGTATGCTTAATAGGTAGGTAAGGGCCCAAGCGCCCGCGTCCTCCCCGACCACCACCACCAGATAATCCTGCACTCACCCAGGACGAAAGCGAGAACCCTCTCATGTCTGCCCGCGTATCGCGCCGCATCGGCGCAATTGCCCCCTCCGCAACCCTCGTAGTTGACGCCAAGGCCAAGGCCCTCAAGGCTCAGGGACGCCCGGTGATTGGCTTTGGCGCCGGTGAGCCCGACTTCCCCACCCCCGCCTACATTGTGGACGCAGCCCGCGAGGCCCTCAATGATCCGGCCAACTTCCGCTACACCCAGGCAGCGGGCCTGCCCGCCCTCAAGCAGGCCATTGTCGATAAGACCAAACGGGACTCCGGCATCGACATTGACGCCTCCCAGGTGATTGTGACCAACGGCGGCAAGCAGGCCGTCTACCAGGCTTTCGCTACCGTCATTGACGAGGGCGACGACGTCCTTCTGCCCGCCCCCTACTGGACCACCTACCCCGAAGCTATCCGCCTGGCTGGCGGCAACCCTATCGAGGTCTTCGCCGGGGCTGACAAGGAATACAAGGTCACCCCCGATATGTTGGAGGCCGCCTACACCCCCGCCACCAAGGCCCTCATTTTTGTTTCCCCCTCCAACCCCACCGGCGCTGTCTACACCCCGGAAGAAACCAAGGCCATTGGTGAATGGGCCCTGGAGAAGGGCATTATCGTCCTCACCGACGAAATCTACGAGCACCTGACCTACGACGGCGTTCCCTTCACCTCTATCGTCAAGGCTGTACCCGCCCTAGCTGAGAACACCGTTATTATGAACGGCGTCGCCAAGACTTACGCTATGACCGGCTGGCGCGTGGGCTGGATGATTGCCCCGGCTGATATCACCAAGGCAGCCACCAACCTGCAGTCCCATATGACCTCCAACGTCAACAACATTGCCCAGCTGGCAGCCCTGACCGCAGTCTCAGGTTCCCTGGACGCCGTCAAGGAAATGCACGAGGCTTTTGACCGCCGCCGCAAGACCATTGTTGAGGGCCTCAACGCCATTGAGGGCGTCCACTGCCCCACCCCCAAGGGCGCCTTCTACGCCTACGCCGACGTCACCGGCCTGCTGGGTAAGACCATCGCCGGCAAGACCCCTCAGACCTCCGCCGAACTGGCCGAAATTATCCTGGAAGAAGCCGAAGTAGCGGTTGTTCCCGGTGAGGCTTTTGGCCCCTCCGGCTACCTGCGTCTCTCCTACGCCCTGGGCGATGAAGACCTGGCTGAGGGCCTGGCCCGGATGCAGAAGCTGTTGGCAGACGCCCAGTAGGGTCAGATATCCATAGCCCCTAGGGTGGTGCAGGTGAAATTCACCGGCACCACCCTTTCTGTCTTAAAGTCGGTTCTGACCCTAACAGAGAGGCTGAAAACATACACCCAAACTATCCCCACAGCTACCCACACATGTGCAGACCTACTAGAATAGAAACCAACACAAGCCCACAGGTTTGCCCCGGTAAACCCACACGGTTTTGAGAACACCATCACAAGATTCCCCTCATGTGGGAATAGCTAGGAGATCCTCCCATGAAGATCGGTCTGCTGACCTCCGGCGGCGACTGCCCCGGCCTGAACGCTGTTATCCGTGGCGCCGTCCTCAACGGCATCAAGACCTACGGCGACGAATTCGTTGGCTTCCGCGACGGCTGGCGCGGCGTTGTTGAAGGCGACTTCATGGACCTGCCCCGCACCAAGGTTCGCGGCCTGGCCCGCACCGGTGGCACTATCCTGGGCACCTCCCGCACCAACCCCTTCGACGGCCCCAAGGGCGGCCCCGAGAACATCGAAATCATGATGGAACGCAACGGTATCGACGCTATCGTCGCTATCGGTGGCGAGGGCACCCTGGCCGGTGCTAAGCGCCTGGCTGACGCGGGCCTGCCCGTCGTCGGCGTCCCCAAGACCATTGATAATGACCTACAGGCAACCGACTACACCTTCGGTTTCGACACCGCAGTTTCCATCGCAACCGACGCTTTGGACCGCCTGCGCACCACCGGCGAATCCCACCACCGCGCCATGGTTGCTGAGGTTATGGGCCGCCACGTCGGTTGGATTGCCCTGCACTCCGGCATGTCAGGTGGCGCCCACGCCATTCTGATTCCCGAGGTCAAGGTCTCCATGGAAGAGGTCTCCGGCTGGGTCAAGGAAGTTCACGACCGCGGCCGCTCCCCCCTGATTGTTGTTGCCGAAGGCTTCATCCCCGAGGGCTTCGACGACGTGATGGCAGGCAAGGGCCAGGAGAAGGACGGCCGCCCCCGCCTGGGCGGTATCGGCGACTGGGTTGCCCAGGAGATTGAACGCATCACCGGCATTGAAACCCGCAACACCACCCTGGGCCACATCCAGCGCGGTGGCGCCCCCACCGGCTTTGACCGCGTACTTTCCACCCGCCTGGGTATCCAGGTTGTCGACATGATTCACGACAAGGAGTGGGGCAAGATGGTTGCTATGCAGGGCACCGAGATCAAGCGTGTTGATTTCGCCGAAGCCCTTAACGGCCTCAAGACCGTTCCCCTGCACCGCTACGAAGAGGCTAAGGTCCTCTTCGGCCGCTAAAGAACGACTAGACTACTAACGCCCTTTCCCTTCTATCCCCCGCGCTTAGACCGGAGGATAAAAGAGAAAGGGCGTCAGTCTTTAAAGGGTCAGGACGCCACCTCCCAGCCCCCTGCCCTGGGGCAGGAAAGCGGGGGTGCGGCGTCCTATGAGGTACCGGCAGAGGATTTGCTAGGCGGCAGGGACTGCGGTGAGCTGAACTTCAATCGCCCCGGTTTCTTCAACCGATACAAAGCCCAGGCTGGGAGCTTCAATGCCGTAGTCAGCGAAGGTCAAGGGAACTGAGGCTGCGATCTGAAGCTGGTTACCATCGCCTGCTACCTGAACCGGGAAGGTAACGGTCTGGGTGACGCCAGCGAGGGTGAGTTCACCGGTGACATCAACCGTGATGGCTTCTCCTGCTGCGGGGGTTCCCAGTTCAACCGGCTGGGTGATGTTAAGAGTGGCTGTGGGGTTCTGGTCTGCCTTCACAGTGTTTTGGCGGAAGTAGTTATCGCGGCGTTCACTATCGGTGGCAATGGTGGTGACGTCGACGGTGAAGGAGGCGCTTTCCAGGGTGCTTCCTGCTTCGCTGACGGTTATGGTGCCGGTAACGTCACTGGTTCGGCCGGTTACAGTGATGTTTTCTCCGTTGAGGACTTCATCAACGCGGTAGCCGGCCTGGGAACCTTCGGAAACCTGCCAGGTTCCGGCCAGGGGGGACTGGGTATTCTCGGCAGTAGCTGAGGTAGAGGCTTCCTGGGTTGCTGGTGCGCTCATCGTAATGCTGGGGGCATCAGCTACTGATTCTGCTGACTGCGAGGCATAGATTGAGGGACCAGCGAGCGCTGCGGCGCCACCGACCAGGACGAGGGCGCCGGTACCCCACAGAGCAATGCGTGATTTATTTTCCATGGAAAATAGTTTCCCAAGGGTTTCTATGATTTAGCTGTGTACGGCCTCAACAAACCCGCCAAGTAACCAGAAAGCCCCCCCCTCCACGGCCTACCCCCTTCAAGGACGGACCCCTGGATGATAGGCCGCGAAGGAAAGACAGGGGCAACCGGCCCCTAGCGTAAAAAGTCCCCCATGTTCCGGCGTCCTGCCACCTGACCGGCGTCCGGGGCAAGAATCAGCGTTTGGGAGGCAGCATAAACGGTGGTGACCGGGTTACCGTCAGCGTCGCGGTCTAACTCATCCACCACCCGCAGCTCAGCGGCTGGATCTACCGTCCGCTTCAGCACAGCCAGGGCAATAGGCCCGGCCTCGTGGTGCAGAGCCACGCTGGTTACGACGCCCACCTTCTTCTCCCCGTTCATCACCGCAGAGCCAGCTGCGGGCAGGGTGTGCTCGGAGCCGTCCAGGTCGAGGAAGGTCAGACGGCGGGGCGGGTGGCCCAGGTTATGCACGCGGGCCACGGTCTCCTGGCCCTTGTAGCAGCCTTTCTCCAGGTGAACGGCGGTGCGTAGCAGATCAAGCTCGTGGGGAATGGTTTTCTCATCAGAATCCACGCCCACGCGCGGGCGCCAGGCCTCAATGCGTAGGGCCTCAGCTGCCCAGCTACCTGCCAGAGTCGCCCCCTCCACCGCATCGAGTAGGCGGTGGGCAGGCACGATAGTCAGGTAACGGCGGTAGGCAGACGACGGGTGCTCCCCCTCCCCTGCGGCGGAATAGGTATAGCCACCAGGAGCAATACCGGCGCCCCAGGGGTCTACCCAGACAGTGCCACCGGCCAGCACGGCGTCCGCCCCCTCAACCTGGCGCGGGTCCAGGGTAGAACCCAGCACAGCGTAGGAGTCGGTGCGGTCTGCTATCTCAACCCGCAGCATAAATTTCATGCGGTTCAGATAGTCAGCCATGGGGGCAGCCTGCTCACGCTCGGTAATCAGCCAGACGGTACCCTCACGTTCAACCGCGAAAGCGGAGAATTCAATCCGGCCCTGCGGGGTCAGAAGCAGGAGCTCAGTTGAAGCACCCTCGCCCAGGCCTGAAAGCACCTGGGTGGAGAGGGTTGTAAGCCAGGTCAGGCGGTCTTCGCCGGTCACAGTCACCAGGCCCAGGTTGGAATGATCCACCAGCACCAGCTTCGAGCGCCGGGCCAAGGCCCTTTGCTCTGCCACGGGGTCGCCGTAGTGGGCAGCTACCCCGGCATCAGCACCGGTGGCAGCAAAAGCCCCGGGACGGCGCAAAAGCGGGCTGGTGTAGGCCGGTCGAGCAGCTTCGCTGTTAGTCAAGGTTCTCGCCGCCAAACATGGTGGTGCCAAGGTCATCACCGCTCATGGAAGATGTCTTGCGCAGTTCTGCTGAGGCGTGCTTCTCAAGCTTACGGGTCTTGGGGTTGGCGGTTTCCCAGTCCCACATGAGGTTGCCGTTGACCAGGCCCCAGAGGCGCACGGAACCGGCGTATTCCTTGGTGATGTCGTCCTGAAGCATGTTTCCGGTCTGCATCCGGACGACGGGGCCCTTAATCATTCCGACGTAGTTTTCGGTCAGGCCGCCGGGGTGGGCGATTGTGGCCAGGAGGTTGAAGCCGTCATCCTCATTGCGGAGGGTCTCCACCGAGTCGGCGTCCTTGTGGACGGGCACGACGTCGGCAGGCACCAGGCCGGGGCCTACGTCGCCGTCTACCTGGGGGCGGTCGATCTGCCAGAAACCGGTTTCGACGGTGAGGGGGCGTAGCTTCTGGCCCTGGTCGTCGAGGAGGAAGGATTCGGCCCGGTATTCGATGAAGGGCAGGCCGTCCTGGGTGAAGGTGATGATTTGGCCGAAGGGGGTCTGCTCAGAGCCCTCGTACCAGAGGGTGCCGGTGCCTTCCCAGGTGCCAAGCAGCCAGGAGAAGGGGACGAGTTCGGGGGTGAGGTTGGTGGGGATTTCAATAGCCATAGGCACAAGTTTAGTAGGCTGGGCAAAATTTCAGCCCCTGTTCTGCAATGAACAGGGGCTGGCTGGTATGGGGGCGGGGCAGTTTACTTCTGGCCGCGGAAGAGGCCGCTGATGACGGCCCACATGCTAGCTGCGATGGCGATACCTGCGGCGCCCAGCAGAACGAGAAAGAAAATTTCGAGTGCGACGATGTTGATATCCATGACGCTAGCCTATCACGCGCGTGAGGAATGTCGCACACACATAGGCTAGGACACCGATAAATGCTACGGGTGTTACGCCCAGGGTGATGGCCCCTCGGCGGGGGCCTTCCTTGGGGCCTGCGGAGATGACGCGGATTCCCAGTAGGCCCAGCAGGAGGGAGATTCCAAGGCCGGGAAGGACGATGGGCCAGGCGCTGGCACCGGGCTCGGCCAGAAAGGCAAGCCCTACCCAACCTGCAACGGACACTGAAGCAAGGACTCCGGTAACGCAACTAATGACCGATTCGAGACGGCCAGTGGCGCCTTCACCCCGCACCAGTTCTGCAATGAAACTGGCGACAACACCGACGGCTGCGATGGCAGGAAGGGCGTTGAGGGGGGATCCAGAAGAGTAGAGCCAGGAGTAGTAGAGGGAGGCCAGTCCTGAAATAAGAATGATGATGGAGTGGCTGGTGACCCGTCGAACGCCGCGGAGTTCGGCGATACCGGTGGCTGCTGGCCAGCCGCCGGCAATGAGCAGGACGGCGCCCAGGCCGGTCAGGGCGGTGAGGGTGGGTGAGAAGAGGGCGGCAAGGATAAGGAAGCTGAGAGTGACCAGGGCAGAGACGGCAACGAGGGTGTAGCGGGAGCGCCGGGTTGATCCGATTCGCCCGATGGGCCCTTCGTAGACGGTTTTTTGGCGGGCGCGACGGAGCTTGTTCAGCTCTGGCACGAAGGTGCGAATGGCCCGGGTGTGGGTGGGTTCTTTGGTGGTCACTGTGGGTGTTTCGTTTCGCTGGTAGCCTGTGTGTGGTGTTTAGCTAGATTACACCCATCTTCTCGTATTGCGAGTCTGTTTATCAATGACCTGGGGCTGCGTTTTATACTGGTCAGAAGTGAGTCTGGTTCCGAGGAGTGGGTTACATGTTGAATGTAGTCGTGTTGAGTGATTCGACAACTGACCCCGCTGACGTGGCTCAGGCTTTGGGCTTGTTGTCGCACCAGGTGACTGTTCTTCCCCTGGGTTCGGTAATTTCTGCTGTGCAGGTTCATTCGCCTGATGTTGTCATGATTGATGCTCGGGAGCAGCTGGTTGCGGCCCGTAATGGGGCCCAGATGTTGAAGGGGTCCGGCCTGGCCCAGCCCCTGCTAATGGTGCTGACCGAGGGCGGTATGGCTGCGGTGGCCCCGCAATGGCTGGTTGATGACATTGTCTTGAATACGGTGGGCCCGGCTGAGCTTGAGGCCCGCTTGCGTTTATTGTCCTCCCATGCGGTTGAAGAAGTTGCGCCCGAGAGTACGGTAATTCGGGTGGGCAGTATTTCTGTTGATGAGGCCTCCTATTCTGCAAAGTTGCAGGGTACCCCCTTGAACCTAACCTATAAAGAGTTTGAGTTGCTGAAGTTTTTGGTTCAGCACCCCGGCCGGGTCTTTACCCGGGCCCAGTTGTTATCTGAGGTGTGGGGTTATGACTACTACGGTGGAACCCGCACGGTAGATGTGCATGTGCGTCGTTTGCGGTCGAAGTTGGGCCCTGACCATGAGCAGTTAATTACGACGGTACGCAACGTGGGTTATAGCTTTAATGCGCCCAAGGGTGAGGCAAGGTAAGGAGGCCGCTGTGGCTGCTGAAATCCGTGAAATAGGGGTAACTGGTGAGGCTGGCCAGCGGTTCTCTGATCTGTCTACTCTGGTTGCCCGCCACGATGGGGTTGCAGCTTTTTCTGAGCAGACCCTGGTTGAGGTTGGCAAGGGAAAGGCGGGGACGGCCCGTTTATTTGAGGCTTCCCAGGACGGCACCCCGGTTGGGTTTGCTGCCCTGGTACGAGAGGGCGATGTGTGGGTGCTTGAGGCTGCAGTTGCCCCAGAGAAGCGGGGCCGGGGAGCTGGGAAGGCTCTCGTCACGGCAGCTGCTGAGTCCGTAGCCGGTGAGCCCTTGCGGGCCTGGGTACATGCTGGCTCCGATGATACGAGCAGCGCCGTCCTATCTGCCCAGGCGCTTGCCCGTTCTTTGGGGTGGGAGCCCACCCGAGAACTCTTCAAGCTGGGCCTGGCCCTCGATGACCGGGGCGGCGAGCACGTCCGGGCCCTGGCCCAGACGCACCCCCTGCCCCAAGGGCTTCGCCTCACGACTTATTCACCTGATCTTGGCCCTGCTTGGGTGAAGGTCAATGCAGCCGCTTTTGCTAGCCACCCCGAACAGGGACGACTGGGTCTAGAAGACCTGCAGGCCAGGGCTGGTTCTGCCTGGTTTAGGGCCGAGGGCTTCTTCCTAGCCCAGGACGGGACTAACCAGCTGGCGGGTTTCCACTGGACTAAAATCCCAACAGACCAGGGGCCAGAAGTTCCCGGGGAAAGCCCTGAGGGGGAAGTCTATGCCGTGGGTATTGACCCCAGCTGGCAGGGTAAGGGGCTGGGTAAGGCCCTGACCCTAGCGGGCATGGCCTACCTAGCCGAAGCTAGGGATGACGCCGGACGTCCCCTCCAACGCATCGTGCTGTACGTTGATGCAGAAAATACCGCTGCCCTCTCCCTCTACCGGTCCTTAGGGTTCAGGCCCGTGACCGTCGATAGGCAATACGCCCCGGCCCCTTAGCCCTAGAATTTTGATATCGCTTCACTGCA
Organism: Rothia nasimurium; assembly: GCF_049068285.1. GTDB lineage: Bacteria > Actinomycetota > Actinomycetes > Actinomycetales > Micrococcaceae > Rothia > Rothia nasimurium_I. Next base: position 195,173 of record NZ_JBLKPV010000002.1, read on the forward strand.
CCATCTGAAAGGTCAACCATGGTTCATACCCCGCACGAGAAACCTTCTGCCCACCCCCACATCGGTGGTGACATCAATAAGATTGAACGCGCCGAAACCCGCGTCGACCGTATTGATGCCAGCGAGAAGATTAAGCAGCCCAGCCTGGAAGGTGACTTCGGCACGGACCGCTTCCTCGACCGGGAGACCTCCTGGCTAGAGTTCAATACTCGTGTCCTTGAACTGGCTGAGGACCCTAACCTCTACCTGCTAGAGCGCCTAAACTTCCTGTCGATTGTGACCTCCAACCTGGATGAGTTCTTCATGGTGCGCGTAGCCGGCCTGAAGCGCCGTATCGCCACCGGTATCGCTGTGCCCTCAGCCTCCGGCCTCAGCCCTGAAGAGCAGATGGAGCAGATCTCTGCGGCCGCCCATGCCCTGCAGGAACGCCAGGCCAAGGTCTTCCACGAGCAGGTCTACCCTGAGCTGGTCAAAGAAGATATCCGGATTGTTGGCTGGGACGATCTTTCAAGTACGGAGAAGGAGCGCCTGACCCGTTTCTTCCGCGCCGAGCTCTTCCCTATCCTCACCCCCCTGGCCGTTGACCCGGCCCACCCCTTCCCCTACATCTCTGGCCTGTCCTTGAATCTGGCGGTGACCGTCCGCAATCCCCAGACCGGCAAGGAACTCTTCGCCCGCCTCAAGGTGCCCGAAACCATGGACCGTATGGTTGCTGTGGACGGCTCCCGGGCAGTCAAGGCATCTTCTGGCTCCGTCCGCTTCATCCCCCTGGAAGACATCATTGCCGAACACCTCGATATGCTCTTCCCCGGTATGGAGGTCGTTGAGCACCATACCTTCCGCGTCACCCGCAACGAAGACCTAGAAGTTGAAGAGGACGACGCCGAAAACCTCCTGAAGGCCCTTGAAAAGGAGCTGCTGCGCCGCCGCTTTGGCCCCCCGGTGCGCCTTGAAGTAGTCGATACCATCAACCCCAACATCCTCGAACTGCTGGTATCTGAACTCCGCATTGACGACCACGAAGTCTACAAGCTCCCCGCCCCTCTCGACATGCGGGGTCTCTCAGACATCGCCAAAACCAACCGTCCGGCCCTGCACTACCCCAAGCACGTCGCCCACACCTCCCGCTGGCTCAACGCCAACGAAACCTCCAAGGCAGCCGACGTCTTCACCGCCACCCGGACCCACGACGTCCTGCTGCACCACCCCTACGACTCCTTTGCCACCAGTGTGCAGGCCTTCCTGGAACAGGCAGCCGCTGACCCGGCCGTCCTGGCTATTAAGCAGACCCTCTACCGCACCTCCGGCGATTCCCCCATTGTGGACGCCCTCATCGAGGCCGCCGAAGCCGGTAAGCAGGTGCTCGCCCTGGTTGAAATTAAGGCCCGCTTTGACGAAGAGGCCAACATCAACTGGGCCCGCAAGCTCGAACGCGCCGGCGTCCATGTGGTCTACGGTATCGTCGGGCTGAAAACCCACTGTAAGCTCTCCCTGGTCGTGCGAAAAGAAGCCGACGGCCTGCGCCGCTACTGCCATATTGGCACCGGCAACTACCACCCCTCCACCGCCCGCTTCTACGAAGATTTGGGCCTCATCACCTGCGACCCGCAAATCGGTGAAGACGTCTCCCGCCTCTTCAACCAGCTCTCCGGCTACGCACCGAAGACCACCTACAAGCAGCTCCTGGTAGCCCCCCGTTCCCTGCGCTCTGGCCTGATCGACAACATCAACCAGGAGATCAGGCACAAGAAGGCCGGTCACGCCGCCAAGATTCAAATCAAATGCAACTCCATGGTGGACGAAGCGATCATCGACTCCCTCTACCGGGCTTCCCAGGCCGGTGTTGAGGTCAACGTCGTTGTCCGCGGTATCTGCGCCCTGCGCCCCGGAGTGCCCGGCCTGTCCGATAACATCAAGGTCCGCTCCGTCCTGGGTCGCTTCCTAGAGCACTCCCGTATCTTCACCTTCGAAAATGCGGGCAAGCCCAAGGTCTACATCGGTTCAGCCGACATGATGCACCGCAACCTCGACCGCCGCGTTGAAGCGCTGGTCCAGGTTAAGGCAGAAGCCCACGTCAAGTACCTGCTGGATATGTTCTCCAACTACCTGTCAGAGAAGACCAGCAATTGGCACCTGGGGGCCGACGGTTCGTGGACCCGCCACCACCTTGACGCCGACGGAAGTCCCCTGCGCGATGTCCAGGCCTACTACCTAACCAGCCGAGAAAAGAAGGGCTCAAAGGCCTCATAACCCCAGCCCACCTGCCCTTTGAGGCGGTCAGGGGTAGAATATCCAGAGGTTAACACAAGGTTAACTACAGGACGCTCCTGGCCGCCCGCCCAGACCTCCCCCACCCCGGAGTCCCACCATGCCGCACACAGAGCCCTTCTACTCCGCCTACGACTACGACGGCACCCTAGCTATCAGCCGTAGCACCAGCACCAAGGCCGCTATCAACGCCGCCGGTGCTATCATCTGGCGGTTCCACCACGACGAACTCCAGGTCCTCTTGATTCACCGGCCCCGCTATAATGACTGGTCCTGGCCCAAGGGCAAACAGGATCCAGGCGAAACCCTGCCTGAGACGGCCGTCCGCGAAATCCAAGAAGAAGTGGGTCTGAGCGTCACACTCGGGGCCCCCCTTGCCGTCACCGCCTACCGGGTCAAGGGCAAGCCCAAAGAGGTCTACTACTGGGCAGCAGAACTACCGGCCGGGGCTACCCCCCAGGCTGACCTGGGGGAGGTCGATGAGCTCCGCTGGGTAACCCCCAAACAAGCCAAGGTCATGCTGACCAACACAACAGACCTCAAACCGCTTGAAACCCTCATCAACCTGCACCGCAGCAGCCACCTGCGGACCCGCCCCGTCATCGTCCTGCGCCACGCTAAAGCCAAGCCCCGCTCCACCTGGGCCGGAGCCGAGGGTGAACGCACCTTAGCTGCCACCGGCAAGCGGCAGGCCCTTGCCGTCGGCCGCCTGCTTGAAGCCTGGCGCCCTGAGCGCATTATTTCCTCCCCCTGGGTCCGGTGCATGCAGACGGTCTTCCCCTACTCCAAGGCCACCGGAATCAGCATTAAGGAAAAGCGGAGCCTCACCGAAGCCGATAACGCCCGCGCCCCCAGGCGAGCCCGCAAGACCGCCGAGTCCCTCTTTGAAAAACGGGACCGCTCCGTGGTGCTCTGCACCCACCGCCCCGTCCTACCCACCGTCCTTGAGGTGCTCGGTGAGCACGTCGGCAAGCGCCTCCGCAGCCACCTCCCCACCGAAGACCCCTACCTCAAGCCCGGCGAAATGTGGGTTCTACAGGTTTCAGTTGACCACCCCAAGACCGTCGTCTCCCTCGAACAGGTCAAACCCTTCGAAGACTAAGCAGTACCATGACTATCCCCACCCCCTACGAAGACCTGCTCCGTGAAATCATGGAGGCCGGCGACGAACGATCCGACCGCACCGGCACCGGCACCAAGAGCGTTTTCGGCCGTCAAATGCGGTTTGACCTTTCTGAGAGCTTCCCGCTGATCACCACCAAGAAAGTGCATTTTAAGTCTGTTGTCGTTGAGCTGCTCTGGTTCCTTCGCGGGGAGTCCAACGTGCGTTGGCTGCAGGAACGCGGCGTCACCATCTGGGACGAGTGGGCGGACGAGGACGGCGAACTTGGCCCGGTTTACGGGGTGCAGTGGCGCTCCTGGCCCGCTGGCGACGGTGGCAGCATCGACCAGATCGCCAAGGTCATCGATTCGCTCAAAAACAACCCGGATTCCCGCCGCCATATCGTCAGCGCCTGGAACCCGGCCGAGGTCGATGACATGGCTCTGCCCCCCTGCCATGCCCTTTTCCAGTTCTATGTGAAGACTAGGGAGGACGGTCAGAAAGAGCTCTCCTGCCAGCTCTACCAGCGCTCAGCTGACATGTTCTTGGGTGTGCCCTTCAACATTGCCTCCTACGCCCTGCTGACCCAGCTGATCGCTGAAGAGGTTGGCATGGTGCCCGGTGAGTTCGTCTGGACCGGCGGGGATTGCCATATCTACTCCAACCACTACGAGCAGGTGACCGAGCAGCTTTCTCGCCAGCCCTACCCCTACCCGCGCCTGCTCATTAAGAACAAGAAGGCCTCAATTTTCGACTACGAGTTCGAGGACTTTGAGCTGGTGGACTACCGCCACCACCCCCTCATCAAGGCCCCGATTGCGGTCTAGGGTATCGGCATGAGTCACAAGAACCTGCCTGAACTAGCCATGATCTGGGCCCAAACCAGCAAGGGGATTATTGGCCGTCAGGGCGATATGCCCTGGTATGGCCCCGAAGATCTGGCCCACTTCAAGAAACTTACCCTGGGGGCCCCGGTGATTATGGGCCGGGTAACTTGGGAGTCCTTCCCTCCCCGCTTCCGTCCCCTGCCCGGGCGGCTCAATCTTGTGATTACACGATCTGTCTCCCAGCCTGAAGAGAAGGACGGGGCCGTGTGGGTCCCCTCCCTCGATGCAGCTTTGGAGGTGGCCGGGGACCTTGCCCCGGAGGCTGAAACCTATTGGATCATTGGGGGCGGCTCAGTGTACGCCGAGGCCCTGGGGCGCACCGACCTGCCCGGGGTCGCTGGCGGCCAGGTTGTCCGAGCAGAACGCACCCTCTTTGAGGTTGACGTTCCTGGCGATACTTATGCTCCTAAGCTGGGAGCCGAGTGGGAACTGGTAGCCGAGGGCGATTCCGTCCTATCAGCTAGCGGCTACGCCCTCACCGCCTGTGATGAGAGGATTCCTCTCACTATGCGGTTCCAGACCCTGCGTCGCTGAGCCCTAGAAGCTAGACTGAGACCATGACTTTTACAACTGGTGACTCCGTAGGCTTCGTAGGCTACCGCGGCATGGTCGGCTCCGTCCTCATGCAGCGGATGCTCGATGAAGGCGACTTCGCCGGGATTAACCCGGTCTTCTTCTCAACTTCCCAGGCAGGCTCCCCCGCCCCCACCTTCGGCGGTGCCCTGGCTGAATCCACCCTCAAGGACGCCCACGATATCGACGAGCTCGCCAAGCTGCCCGTCATCGTCACTGCCCAGGGCGGCGACTACACCAAGGCCGTCCACTCCCAGCTGCGCGAGCGCGGCTGGCAGGGTATCTGGATTGACGCCGCCTCAACCCTGCGCATGAACGATGACGCCGTGATCGTCCTGGACCCCATCAACCGCGATGTTATCGACCGCGGCCTGGACTCCGGTATCAAGGACTTCATCGGTGGCAACTGCACCGTCTCCTGCCTGCTCATGGGTCTTGGCGGCCTGTGGAAGCAGGGCCTGGTTGAGTGGGGTACCTCCATGACCTACCAGGCTGCCTCCGGTGGCGGTGCCCGCCACATGCGCGAGGTTCTCAAGCAGTTCGGCGACATCAACGGCCACGTCAAGCCCGAGTTGGACGACCCCGCCTCCGCCATTCTTGAGATTGACCGCAAGGTGCTGGAGCTGCAGCGTTCCGGTGAGCTGGACACCACCCAGTTCGGTGTCCCCCTGGCTGGTTCCCTGATTCCCTGGATTGACTCAGATTTGGGCAACGGCCAGTCCCGCGAAGAGTGGAAGGCTGAAGCTGAGTCCAACAAGATTCTGGGCTTGGAGGGCGATGAGCGGGTTGCCCTGGATGGCCTGTGCGTCCGTATTGCAACCATGCGCTCCCACTCCCAGGCTTTGACCCTGAAGCTCAAGGAAGACCTGACCGTTGAGGAAATCGAGAAGATCATCGATGAGGACAACGAGTGGTCTAAGGTTATCCCCAACACTAAGGACGCTACCGTCGAGGGTCTGACCCCCGTTGCGGCCTCCGGTACCCTGGATATCCCTGTGGGCCGTATCCGCAAGCTCTCAATGGGCCCCCAGTACATCTCTGCTTTCACCGTGGGTGACCAGCTGCTCTGGGGTGCCGCTGAGCCGGTGCGCCGTATGCTGAAGATTGCAACTGGCACCCTTTAGACTGGTGCTATGACTGAACACGAGATGCCCCCGATTCATGATTCTCAGGAGGAATTGAGCGGGGGCATTCGTGATTTAAATTTTAGGGTTGATAAGGGCTCGGACGTTCCCCCCTACTCCCAGTTGCGGCGGGCTATTATTGCCGCCCGGGCTTCTGGGGCGCTGGCTGCCGGGGATAGACTACCGCCCATGCGGGCCTTGGCAGCTGAGACGGGTCTGGCCCTCAATACGGTGGCCAAGGCCTATAAGGAGCTGGAGGCTGCCGGGGCTATTGAGACGCACGGCCGGGCCGGGTCCTTTATTACGGCCCTTGATTCAACGGCGCATAAGGCCCAGACCCTGACCGAGAAGTACATTACCGCCATGCGTAAGCTGGGCTTTGAGGACCAGCAGATCCACCAGACCCTGGACCGTATGCTGGGGCTGGAAAGCTCCTAGGGGTGGTAGTGCTTCCCGTTGGGGCAGTGGTGTTTCTTGTTGGGGCGCTGGGCCCAGCGGGCTGCGGTGCGGCGGCGGTTGACCCGCTGGCGTTTGGCTTCTAGTTCCCGCCACAGGGAGAGGACTTTGGCCCTGGCCCACACGTTGAGGCGGTGGGCCCAGTGGAACTCGGTGCCCCACAGGCTCATGCCCATGAAGATAAAGAGCCAGCCGGGTCCCGGCGTCACCAGCATGATAATGCCGGCAACGATGCAGAGAAAGCCCAGCCCTATCACCAGCAGCCGGTAGAGCATCAGCAGGGCGGCGTGACGGCCCATGAAGGCGCGGACCCGCTCCATGCGCCGATGCAGGCGGCCGCCCTGCCCGCTTTCAATCTCTTTTTCTAGGCCCATAGACGCCCTAGAGAGTGAATCCTACGGTGACGGGTTCAGGCTCAAGGTGCACCCCAAAACGGGCTTCAACCCCGTCGCGTACTGCCCGGGCGATGGCCGCAATGTCGGCAGTTGAAGCGCCACCTCGGTTGGTGATGGCCAGGGTGTGCTTGGTGGAGAGAGAAGCCCGGCCACCAGCAAGCTTAGCGGCCTCGCCCTCTAGCCCGAAGCCCTTATCGAAGCCGGCCTGCTGAATCAGCCAGGCGGCTGAGAGCTTGACCATGCCCTCGATAGGTTCACCGGTGGGGGTGGTGGCCGGGTAGGACGGGGCCCCCTCGGGCAGGGTAGCGCCAAGGGCTTCGGGGATGATGGGGTTGGTGAAGAAGGATCCGGTGGAGTAGGTGTCGCGGTCGGCGGCGTCCAGCACCATGCCCTTACCGGCACGCAGGCGCAGCACGGTTTCGCGCACCTGGCGGGAGTCGGCCCGCTCCCCCACCTCAACGCCCAGCTGGCGGGCCAGCTCAGCGTAGCGGACGGGGGCAGACTGGGAGCCGTGCGGCAGCTGGAAGTCTACGGTCAGCACTACATAGCGGGGGGAGCCGTTGACGGTGGACTGCTTGAGGATCGAATCCCGGTAGGCGAACTTGAGGTCGGCGTTAGCGAAGGTCTTGTAGCTACCGGTTTGGCGGTCCCATGTACGCACCGAAGCGATGGTATGGGCAACCTCAGAGCCGTAGGCCCCCACGTTCTGCACGGGGGTGGCGCCCACGGTGCCGGGAATACCTGAGAGAGCCTCAAGCCCGGAGAGTTCCTGTTCGACAGCATAGGCCACCAGGTCATCCCAGGTATGGCCGGCCTGCACGCGCAAGGTGGTGCCGCCGCAGGCATAGTCGCTAACGGTCTCGATACCGGTTGAAGCGATATGGACCACTGTCCCGTCAAAGCCCTCATCGGCTACCAGCAGGTTAGAGCCCCCACCGACTACCAGCAGGTCTTCTCCTGCCTGGTCGGCGGCGCTTACGGCCTCGATAATTTCCTGCTCGCTGGTGGCCTCAACGAAGAGGCGGGCGGGGCCGCCCACAGCGGCAGTGGTCAGTTCACTTAAAAGCTTGTCAGTCACGGTGCCTATTCTACCGGCTTAGCCCGGGTGCCGCCTGCCTGCCCCCTGAGCTGTCGCTGGGAGCCGGGCAGGGGCGTCCTGACCTCTGCCCTACCTAGATTTTTTCGGTATGGACGGTGCGGCTGGGCTTCTTAGGTTCTAGCTGGCTAGTGAGAGCCAGGGAAACCACCACAAAGACCAGGACGGCCAGCAGGCCGTTGCGGATACCGAAGTGCTCCCCCAACAGGCCCAGCAGGGGCGGGCCGCCCAGGAAGGCCGCGTAGCCGATAGTTGAGACAACGGAGACGCGGACGGCGGCCTTGAGCGGGTCGTCGGAGGCGGCTGACATGCCGGTGGGGAAGCCCAGGGAGGCCCCCAAGCCCCAGAGCAGCAGGCCAACAAAGCCCAGGGGCAGGGTGGGGGCGAAGATGAAGAGGGCCAAGCCGAGTATGGCAAGGGAGCAGGTGGTGCGCAGCACCGCTACCCGGCCGAAGCGGTTGAGCAGGGCGGTGCCGCCAAAGCGTCCTACCATCATGGCCACCACGAAGGTGAAGTAGCCCAGCGAGCCAATGGTGGTGCTGGTGCCGTAGTCATGGGTGAGGGCCAGGGCTACCCAGTCGTTGGCTGAGCCTTCGGCCAGGGCCATGCCGAGGACGAAGAGGCCGATGAGGATAGTGTGCTTATCGCGCCAGGCGTCGCGCACCCGGTAGGAGCCGACAGCGGCGATGGCCTGGGTGTCGTCCTGGCCGTAGTTTTCGCTGTGGCAGAACTTGAGAGAGATAAGGACGAGGGCAGCAACAGCAAGGGCGAAGTAGAGCATGTGGACGGCGAAGGGCACACCCAGGCGGGTATCCAGGGTGCCGATAGCGGCCCCGACGACGGTGCCAATGGAGAAGAAGCCGTGCATGATGGGGGTGACGTAGCGGCCCAGGGCCCGCTCGTTGGCTACGCCCTGCACGTTGGAGGCCACGTTGGAGACAGCTGATCCTAGGCCCTGGAGCATGAGACCCAGCAGGGTCACAGGGACGCTGGTGAGGTGGACGCCCAGGCCGATGAGGATCATGCCGGTGACGGTGACGGTGTAGGCGGCTGCGATACAGCGGATGGCCCCGAAGCGGGCCACGAAGGTACCCGAGAAGCTGACAGCGCAGAAGGAGCCGATGGTCATGCCCAGCAGCAGTAAGCCCATGGGCCCGGAGCTGAGCCCTAGCCCGTTGGCCACATCGGGCAGGCGGGTGAGCAGGGCGGATACCACTAGACCACTGGCGAAGAAGAGCCCCAGCACCGCCCTGTACCAGGTCTTGATCTGCCGGTCGGAAAGCTGGGATTTTTTTGCCATGGCGGGGAGGCTGCCTTCTCTAAAGTAACGGGCTGGTACTGGTCTATTCTAGTACCCTGCCTTAGGTGGTTGACGAAACCTTAGTGCCTACCTGGAACTGGCATTCACAAGGAAAACAAATTTCTCAGGCAAGGCCGAGAGGGTTGGTGTTTTGGGTACTGGGCACCCCCGAGTGAATAAGCCTCAATTTTCACCAACAGATTTACTCAGAGGCATTGACTTCCTGTTACGCAGGTCACTAAAATCTTGTTAACGGAAGCTCTATATTTCTAGACAACTCCGTTGCAGCTCACAAATGTTACAACAAGGAGGTTGACTCATGAGCTTGCACCGCCTACTTCCAGCCCAAGGCACCGCCCTCATAGCTTCCCTACTTTTTTTGGGGGCTCTCGTAGCGGGCACACCAGCACAGGCGCAGACAGTTTTATCTAGCGCAGATAACATTCAGGTGGCAGAACCCGTTTCAGCAGAGAATCAACAAATCCTGGATTTCTTCAACACCTACGGGGTCCAACCCGAGGTGCAAGAGGAACTTCTGCTGAAGCTACAGAATGGTGAGATATGGGACTCCCTCGGTGGTGTTGCCCCGATCTCGGAGAAACAACTTCCCAGCGGAGAAATACTTTCAACCTTCCCGGACGGTTCCATCGCTGTTTTTTCTTACTTCGACGGCCAGCAAGCTACGTTACCTTCCGCTTCTCTAGGCAGATTAGTATCACCGCAATCAGTTTCTGACTGTGCCTTCTCAGGTAGCCACTACGCTATGTATTGGAAAAACTGTAAAGCTGTATGGAGCTACGGTTATGCGAACTTCACTTTACGCTTCAATTACGAACATACTCAAGGCGGATGGCGTATCTCGCACTATTGGGAAGATATGTTCAGAAGCTACAACGGTAACGTATCCAACACTAGGGTAATTCGATATTCCGATACGCACGTCACCTACTATGCTGACTATAAAGCAAATAACGGCGGTAGCCACCGGGTTAAGAATGACCTTAAGGTACACAAATCTACTGCTTGGACAGAGAAGGGATAAGCGCCAAGGAGAACATCATGGATTTCCATTTTCTAATGTCCAGTTTTCTGGGAGTTATTGAAGGCTATATTAGCCTGCTGTTTGGGATTATCGGTGTCCCCCTTCTTACAGTTATGGGTTTCATAACCTTGAGGAGCCAGCACCGCAAGAACATGCTCACCATTGAGCAGCTTGAAAGAGCGAAAGACAGAGAGCAACAAAACCATAAAACCTCTGACTAAACCAGTAAAAGATGGCCACCACTTCTAACGGAAATGGTGGCCACCTTTTATCGTCTACGGTTTTAACCGAAAGAAACCAAGGCCTGAGCCTTCATCAGCACCTTCTGCTCTTTACCCTCGGTGTCAGGGGCGGTGACGGTCAGATCAATACGGGCTGTGCGGGCGTCCGCATCCAGGGCGCCGACCTTACCGGCAACCGAGATGACGTTGCCGCCGGTAGCCGGGGAAGCCGCGTCCTTAGCATCGGGCACCGGCACAGGCTTAGAGAACCGGGTCTGGTAGTCCACAATGGCACCGGCGTCCCCCACCCAGTCAGTCACCAGCTGCACGGCAGCCCCCATGGTGAACATGCCGTGGGCAATCACGCCAGGCAGGCCCACGGCGGTCGCAAAACGCTCGTTCCAGTGAATAGGGTTAAAGTCGCCGGACGCGCCCGCGTAAGCCACTAGGTCAGCCCGGGTGACGGGAATCTGGCGGGCACCAATCTCGGTGCCCTTCTCAAGGGAGTCAAAAGAGATAGCCATGGGTTAGTCCTCCGCCCGAACCAGCAGTGATGAAATGCAGGTAGCGACTTTCTCGCCCTCTACAGTGGTAATTTCTTCGCGGGTGGTGAACATAGCGCCAGCCCCCATAACCCGCACGCTATCGACGTGAACCTCGGTCAGCAACTCGTCCCCGGCCACGATCGCGCGGTGGTGGGTAAAGCGCTGGTCAGCGTGGACCACCCGGGAAAAATCAATGCCAGCTTCGGGGTCAGCAATCAGGGCAGCGTCTGCCTTCTGGGCCAGAATAATGGCGAAGGTGGGCGGGGCAATCAGGTCACTGTAACCGGCGTCCTGGGCCGCCTGCACGTCAAAGTGCAGGGGGCTGGTGGCCTTCACGGCTGCAGCGAATTCACGGATTTTCTCTCGCCCCACCGAATAGGGCTCAGTGGCCGGGTAAACGCGGCCCACAATCTCTTCATTAATAGCCATGTAAACACTCTACGGGGCAGGGCCAGGTTTCATGAAATAAAGAGGGAAAAAGTTCAAATACCAGCCCGGGGGCTGGCCCGAATTTTGAATACAAAAAACCTGCCAAGCTATTGCTTGACAGGTTATCTGAGCCCCGACCGGGAATCGATCCCGGGACCTCCATCTTACCAAGATGGCGCTCTACCACTGAGCTATCGGGGCGTAGCGGTGGACGGGCTCGATCCGTCGACCTCACGATTATGAGTCGTGCGCTCTAACCAGCTGAGCTACACCGCCAAGTACAAACCACATGGGCTCATACGAGAGCCCCGACCGGGAATCGATCCCGGGACCTCCATCTTACCAAGATGGCGCTCTACCACTGAGCTATCGGGGCAACAGATACTAGCTTACGATACATCCTAGAGAAGACGCAAATCCAGAACCTGCTTTTTGAGGTGTTCTAGGGCACAAACCTTAGAACTTCTTGCGGCCCTTTTTCTTGCCGCCAAAGTCCTTGCCACCAAAGTCGCGGTCGAACTTCTTTTTACCGCCGAAGTCCTTCTTACCGAAGCCGCGATCATCACGGTCAAACTTCTTCTTGAAGCCCTTGCCGCCGAAGTCCTTGCCGCCGAAGTCACCGTCGCGGTCAAACTTCTTGCCGCCGCCCTTGGGGCCGCGGTCCTTCTTGATGTTGATGAACTCACCGGCTACCTGGGTGTCGCGCAGGCGGTCGAAGAAGTCACCGGGCAGTTCGTTCTCGGGCAGGGAGACGATAGTGAAGTGCTGGCGGATATCAATGGCACCGACCTGGCTGCCCTTGAGGCCACCCTCGTTGGTCAGGGCACCGACGATCGCTGCCGGGGAAACGCGGGAGGAGCGGCCGACGTTCAGCTTGTAGTCAACCATGCCTTCCTCTGAATGGCGGCGGCCGCCGCGGGGCTTTTCGTCCCGGTCAAAGTCGCGGTCGCGGTCGCGCTTCTTGCTCTTGGGCTCGGGCATTTCTTCAGCCAGGAAGGGGCGGCCCTGCTGGGCGATGACGGCCAGGGCTGCTGCGATTTCTTCGCCTTCAACATCGTGCTCGTTTGCGTAGGAGTCAATGAGCTCGCGGAAGAAGCTGAGATCTTCGGTTTCGATGGTGTCGGTGATCTGCTGGGCGAACTTCTGCTTGCGGTTGCTGTTCACGTCGTCCACGGTAGGCATGTGCATCTGCTCAACCTGCTGGCGGGTTGCCTTTTCAATCTGGCGGAGCATGTACTTTTCGCGGGGGGTCATGAAGAGGATCGCTTCACCCTCGCGGCCTGCACGGCCGGTACGGCCAATACGGTGGACGTAGGATTCGGTGTCGTGGGGGATATCGAAGTTGACGACCAGGGAGATACGCTCAACGTCCAGGCCGCGGGCGGCGACGTCGGTGGCAACCAGGATGTCAATGCGGCCATCGCGCAGGGCTTCGACGGTGCGTTCACGCTGGTTCTGGGGGATGTCGCCGTTAATAGCAGCCGCCTGGTAGCCGCGGGCCTTGAGCTTATCGGCGACCTCTTCGGTTTCCTTCTTGGTGCGGACGAAGGCGATGATACCGTCGTAGTCTTCAACCTCAAGCACGCGGGTCATGGCTTCGAGCTTGTGGGAGTGCATGACCTGCATGTAGCGCTGGCGGATGTTGGCGCTGGTGGTGGTCTTGGACTTGACGCGGACCTCGACGGGGTCGTTGAGGTACTTGTCAGCGATCTTGCGGATGGTCTTGGGCATAGTGGCCGAGAAGAGGGCTACCTGCTTGGAATCGGGGGTGCCTGCCAGGATTTCTTCAACGTCCTCAGCAAAGCCCATGCGGAGCATTTCGTCAGCTTCGTCCAGGACGAGGTACTGCAGGTTGGAAAGGTCCAGGGAACCCTTCTTGAGGTGGTCGATGACGCGGCCGGGGGTACCGACGACAACCTGGGCACCGCGCTTGAGGCCGGCCAGCTGGGGGCCGTAGGGGGAGCCGCCGTAGATGGGCAGGACGGTGAAGTCGTCCATATCGGTGGCGTAGGAGGAGAAGGCTTCTGCAACCTGCAGGGCCAGTTCACGGGTGGGGGCCAACACCAGCACCTGGGTGTCCTTGGAGACCCCGTTGATGTCAGCGAGTTCTGCCAGGGTTGAGAGGGCGGGCAGGGCGAAGGCTGCGGTCTTGCCGGTACCGGTCTGGGCGAGGCCCAGGACGTCGCGGCCTTCAAGGAGGAGGGGAATGGTTTTGGCCTGGATGGGTGAGGGCTTTTCGTAGCCTACCTTGTCGAGGGCGGCCAGGACGCGGGCATCAAGGCCCAGGTCGGTGAAGCGCACGGTTTCTTCTTCGGTGGTTGCTTCAGTATTTTCTGCGTTGACGGCAGTATTTTCAGTCAATGTTTTCCTCATCGAGTGGGGGTTCAGCACGGATTTTCGTGCGGACGGGTGTTCCCCGTGGAATGCTCGCGAGGGGCCTCGCAGTGAGGTCTTCGGTTCGTGGGCGCTGTGCCTTCGACTGTGGACGCGCTGGTGCGCGGTTTTCTAGCTCCTGGGCTAGTACAGGTGGGTTAGGGGGTCGTGGCAGCGAGTCTAACCAGGCAGGGGCTAATGGCTCCTGCGGGTGAAGGGGTGCGCGCTTGGGCGAGCTGATTACACATCAGGTTCTCTTCTAGGTTCAACCGTTTTCTTTTGCCTAAGAGGATTGAACGCGCGTAGCCCTTCGGTGGTTTGCCGGTTGCATCCGGCTGTTTGCCGGTGGTGGGCATGGGCGCTAGAGAAGCGTCTTTCGGGGGTTCCCGAGTCTTACCTTTCAACCCTACCCTAGTTTTCTGGGTTTGGGGGTGTGGGGTGATAAAGGGTACAGGTTTAGGGGACCCGGCGGGCGATGTCGATAGTTCCGATGGTGGTGTAGTGCTCGTAGGTGGCTTCCCCGTAGCGGCCGGTGGCGTAGGTGAGGGCGCTGGCGGGTGGATGGCCGCCCCAGGCGCTTCCGGCTAGGTCGATAATGACGTAGTCGGGGGCTGGCTGGCCTGAGTGGTTGATCCAGTAGACGGTGTGCTCGGGGATCAGATAGGTCAGGACGGAGAGGTCAGTAGCGACGCTGGAGCCGGCCGGTATTGCTTCAAGCACCTGGGTTTTCATCTGGTCACTTGCGCTGGCTCTTGTGGTTGCAAAGGCGGGGTTGGCTAGATCTGCGAGGGGCTGGCTGGCTGTCCCTACAAGGTTAATGACCAGAACCAGGGCCGGCAGGAGGACGGGGGCCCGGTGGCGGAGGGTACCGAGTACCTTGGCGGTGGCTTGGGCTAAGGGGGCTGATCCCAGCCGGTAGGCGGGGGTTTGGGTGCGGGCCTTGGCCTTGGCGAGCGCGTCCAGCAGGGCCATGAAGATCATGGGCATGAGGACGAGGTTGTAGTGCCAGGTGGCTTCCCAGTAGCCCTCTTGGGGGGAGAGGAAACGCCAGATGATAGTGGGCAGGACGATGAGGGCAAGCGGGCTGACAATCCAGGCGAGGGCGCCGGTGAGCAGGAGCAGGCCGAGGGTTGCAGTTTTGGTCCAGGGGTAGAAGAGCTGGGCGAAGGAGCCGAGGGGGTCGCCGAGGGCGGCTGTGACATCAAGCTTGTCGGAGTAGTCGAAGACTCCGCCGGTGTTGAAGAAGGGCAGGATGACGCTGACGGCTAGCACCGACCAGGCTGCCCCCCAGAGGGCGAGCAGGCTTGATTCGGCAACGCCTGGGGTTTTCGTCCAGGAGCGGGTGAGGGCTCGGAGGCGGTTACTCCAGGGGGTTGCCCCGGCGCTGGCGAGGGGGAAGAGGATGTTGGTTGCAGTGGTTACCCAGCCGGTACGCCAGAGGATAACCAGCCCGAGGACGAAAACGGTGACGCCGACGTCCTCTTTGACAAAGACGAGGGGGGCACCCCAGTAGGTTGCGCGTAGGAGCAGGGGGCCGGGTTCGGTGGTGAGGCGGGTGAGGGCTAGGTAGCCCAGGCTGAGCATGAGGAAGGGCAGGGCAAAGGCGACCTCGTGGAACTGCACGGAGACAGCCTGTTGGACGCCGAAGCTCAGGGCATAGGCGGCACCCAGGGCGAGGGCAGCCCAGGGGGCCACAATGCGTTGGGCGAAGCGCACCAGGAGGTAGACGGAGAGAGCAACCAGCCCGTTTTGCACATAGAGCAGGGTGGCAGGTGAGGGCCAGAGCCAGTAGAAAGGGGTTAGCAGGAGGGTGAGGGGGTGGAAGTGGTCACCCAGGAGGTTGAAGCCCTCGCCCTTAATGGGCACGATGGGGGCCTCACCGTTGGCGTAGGCTTTGGCTAATTGGGCGAAGATGCCAAGATCCCATGAGGGAATCACATAGTGTTTCCACTGAAAGTAGGAATAGGTACTGTAGACCGCAAAGACCACCAGGGCCAGCAGGGCAGCGAGGGCCCGGGCTCGGCCGGGCTGAGGTTCGGCCGGGAGGTTCAGCTTGCTCATTGATCTTCTTTTCTGCTTTGGTGGGGCTCGGCTTCTTACGAGTATAGACAGTTCTCCCGATGATATGGAATGAGTGCCGGGGCCACCCCATGAGACGATAGGGAGCATGTTGAAGGCTTCCATGACTTTTGAGCCCACCCACCGGGTCCACCTGGGGCAGACTTTCACCTCCCTGCAGCGGGGTGATTTCGACCCCTTGTTTAGGGCGGTGAGGACGGCAGCTGGCCCGGCCTACTGGGCAACAGCTAGGGAGTCTGGGGTTGGGTTACTGGCCCGGTTTGCAAGGACGCACCCCACCGATTTACTGGCCCCGGTGCAGGTTACCCTGTGGGCTGACCCCGCCCAAGCCGACCTGCCTGCAGGTGCTGCGGCGGTGCCGTCCGCCCTTGAAGCCTTCGCCGCGCGGGTGTCCTCCTGGTTGGGGGAAGCTGACCGGTGGAGCTCTTTCACCAATTCCCCGGCCTGGGAGCAACTGCCGGGCCGGCTCCAGAGGACCCGGGCCGAAAATCCCGGCCTGAGATTACCCTCGATTGGTCTGCTGTCGCAGAACATCCTTCTGGCAATCACCGAACAAAGGGTTACCGGAATGGAAGCGATGGGCGGTATGCGGGCCCTGCTACGCCAGTACGGCACCCCCGCCCCGCTCACAGGCCAGCCCGACCAGCCAGACGGCATGATTATTTTCCCGGACCCGACGGTCTTTGCAGGGATCCCCGACTGGACCTACCACCGGGCCGGTATCGACCGCGCCCGCGCCTCAGCCATGATGCACTACGGGCAGCGGGCTCCGTCCTTTGAACGGTTCGCTACCACCAACCCCGTCAGCGAACTCGCTAGGGCTCTCCATTCGGTGCCCGGTATCGGGCCCTGGACTATCGCCGAAGCCCTCCAACGCTACTGCGGCCACCCAGATGCCATCAGCGTCGGCGACTACCACCTGGCCCACCACGTCACCTACGCCTTTGACGGAACCCGAGGCGACGACGTCCGGATGATTCAACTCCTAGCCCCCTTCACAGGCAACCGGCAACGGGTCATTGCCCTCATCAAGGCAGCTGGCATTTCAGAACCCCGCCGGGCCCCGCGCTACTCCCCCAATGACATCCGCACCCTCTAGGCCCGAATAAACCACAAGGGCCCTTACCCGAAAACCGGGTAAGGGCCCTTGAAAAAACCTAAAGGACAGGCTTATGCCTGGCTGGGATCATCAGAAACAGCTTCACCGTTAGCCTGGGCAGCTTCCTGCTCAGCAACCTGCTTATGAACTTCTGCCATATCCAGGCCCTTAACAGCCTCAATAATCTGGTCGAACTGCTGGCCGTTGAGCGCACCGGGCTGGGAGAAGACCAGGACGCCTTCGCGGAAACCCATGATAGTGGGAATTGAGGTAATACCTGCGGCAGCTGCCAGCTGCTGCTGATCTTCGGTATCAACCTTGCCGAAGGTAATATCAGCGTGCTTCTCTGACGCTGCTTCAAAAATGGGGCCGAACTGCTTGCAGGGGCCGCACCAGTCTGCCCAGAAGTCGAGGAAGAGAATCTCTGAGGACTCGACGTGCTGGGTGAGGTTTTCCTGTGTGATTTCAATGGTTGCCATGGGGAACACGCTACCCGGTTTAGGGGGCCATGTCTAAAGACTGTGGCAGGTTTCTCTCTCAATGAAGTTCCCCCACCGCTGAAAGTCATCCATCAACACGGAAACAGGGCAAAAAGCAGAAAAAAATCCCGCCTCCGAAGAGACGGGATTTTTGCTGGTGGCAGATGAGGGATTTGAACCCCCGTAGGCAATGCCAGCTGATTTACAGTCAGCCCCCTTTGGCCGCTCGGGTAATCTGCCGTATTCAATTTCTTGAACCATTCACTTCTTCAAGCGAACAGTAGAATACTTTACACGGCTTTGGGGAACTTTGCAAAACCAGAACCAGCCTTTGTTACCAAGACCACTCAGTTGGGGCTAGGGAAAGGGAAAAGTCCGGTGGCTCCCCCCCCCTCACCCTGCCTATGCGCTGACTGCAGCCTCTTGCTCCAGCAGCAGTGAAATCTCAAGGTTTTCAAGGTAGGCGTAGGCCTGCTCGGGCGTACACATACCCCCCTTAATCTCTCGTTCAAGATTTTCTTTCACACCCTCGAAACGGGCGATGAGGTCGGGGTGACGAAGGTCTGACCCAAGACCGGGGGCAAAATCCTTCAGGGTCTCTGCAATGCCAGCCGGACGGACGTCCTGGGGAATCTCAAAATTACCCGCCTCCAAATCAGCTACCAGGGCTTCATAGGCCTTCTGAACAGAAGCAGGGGTTACAGCTTGTAATTCGTGAGCTGCAGTAAGGGCTTCGGCACCGGGCTGTAGGCCGGCACCTGAAGCAGCAGCTGTCTTTTTTTCAGCCATGCCTTCATTCTTTCTGATAAAGATGAACTTCAGCTGAGAATGCGGTCACAATTTCATAACGATTCTAAGAACCTGACCACCGGCCCCAAAACAAGGTACGGTTAGATGTGAAAACCCTCCCCTCCTCCCCCAGCTTGGGGAGGCGGGGCACCACCAGTTCACCGAAAGAGGTACCACCTGTGGCAAGCGATTCATCATTTGACGTCGTCTCAAAGGTAGATAAGCAGGAAGTCTCCAACGCCCTCAACCAGGCCCAGAAGGAAGTAGCCCAGCGCTACGACTTCCGCGGCGTCGGCGCTGAAATCGACTTCTCCGGCGAAAAGATTCTCATCAAGGCAAACTCTGAAGAGCGGGCCCTGGCTGTTCTTGACGTCTTCCAGTCCAAGCTCGTCAAGCGCGGAATCTCCCTGAAGTCCCTTGACTCCGGCGACCCCTACGCCTCCGGTAAGGAATACCGTATCGAGTCCTCCATCAAGGAAGGCATTGCTCAGGACCAGGCCAAGAAAATCTCCAAGCTGATTCGCGAAGAGGGCCCCAAGTCCGTCAAGGCCACCATTCAGGGCGATGAGCTGCGCGTTACCTCCAAGTCCCGCGATGACCTGCAGGAGGTCATTGCCCTGCTCAAGGGTGCAGATCTTGAGGTAGACCTCCAGTTCGTCAACTACCGCTAGATAACTGGCCCTGCCCCACCTAGCCGGGGTAAGGCCGTCCACCCCTTAATCTCAAAAGCTCCCCTGGCTGATGTAGCCAGGGGAGCTTTCTTTTATCCTCACTCCAGGAATTGGTACGAACCCATCCTCTGGTTAGGGGAGCCGCTAGGTTTAGAGGTGACCCATCTGGCGGGCCATCCCCTCTAGGCGGGCAATACGGTCGGCCATGGGCGGGTGGGAAGCCATCAGATTCTTCACGGAACCGCCTGCACGGAAGGGGTTGGCAATCATCATGGAGGCAGCACCGGCAACCTGCGGCTGGTCTGGGTTCATGGGGTAGCGGGAAACCCCGTTCTCTAGCTTGTGCAGGGCTGAGGCCAAGGCTAGAGGATCTCCGGTGAGGCGGGCGCCGTCCTCGTCTGCGTCGTATTCGCGGGTGCGGCTAATAGCCATCTGCATGACGGCTGACACCATGGGGGCTAAGAAGGCCAGGAAGAGGGTGAAGATCAGTCCACCTGCCCCGCGGTTTTCTTCATCTCGGTTTCCTCCAAACATCATGCCGAACATGGCGAACTGGGAGATGGAACCGACTACCGAAGCCAGGGCTGCGGCAATGGATCCGGTCAGGATATCGCGGTTGTAGACGTGCATGAGTTCGTGGCCGATGACGCCGCGCATTTCGCGTTCGTCAAGTAGCTGCAGGATTCCCTCGGTACAACAGACGGCTGCGTTCTGGGGGTTGCGGCCGGTTGCGAAGGCGTTGGGGGTCATGGTGGGGGCGACGTAGAGCCGCGGCATGGGCTGATTAGCCTTAGCAGAGAGTTCTTCAACGATCGCATACAGCCCGGGGATTTGCTCCCGGGTGACCGGGTAGGCGTTCATCGATTTGATAGCGATTTTGTCTGAGTTCCAGTAAGTGTATGCCACCATGCCGACGCCGACGAGGCCCATGAGGAGGATCCAGATGGAGCTTTTTGTGTAGGCGGCCAGGCCTGCGCCGATGAGCAGGAGCAGACCCACCATCGAGCCGAGGAGGAGCGCTGTTTTCAGACCGTTATTGTGACCGTGCACAGGGTACCTTTCTGGGGGTAGGGGTCTTCTTGACTATAGATTATCGGACGTGCCGGGTGGGTTTCTGGGGGTGGGCTGAGAACTAGCTGAGTGGTTTTAAAGTTTTGGCGCCTGCCTGCCCCAGCTGGGGTAGGCAGGCGCCGGGGGGCTAGCTGCACATGACGAATACTAGTTCGCCGTAGCCGTAGTAGCTTTCGAGGACGTAGACCCCGTAGGGGTGATCGAGGAGCATCCGGGGAATGTACTCGCGGAAGTCAATGGGAGCACCGTGCAGGTCGAAGGAGAGCTGGCAGGAGATGTTGGTAGGCAGGTCCTTGCCAAAGTCGTCCCAGGGGATTGACTTCATGAACTCGTAGTATTCCGGGGTGCCAACCCAGCTACGGGGGTCATCCGGGTCGAGTTCGGGGAGCTCGGGTTCAACCGGCAGCTCAGGCTCAACGGGCAACTCGGGTTCAACCGGTAGCTCAGGCTCTACAGGCAGCTCAGGCTCGACGGGCAGCTCGGGCTCGACGGGTAGCTCAGGCTCTACAGGGAGTTCCGGCTCTACAGGGAGCTCGGGCTCGACAGGTTCAACCGGCAGCTCGGGCTCAACAGGCAGTTCCGGCTCGACAGGTTCAACCGGCAGCTCGGGCTCGACAGGTTCAACCGGCAGCTCGGGCTCAACAGGGAGTTCCGGCTCGACGGGGAGCTCGGGTTCAACCGGGAGTTCCGGCTCGACGGGCAGCTCGGGTTCGACAGGGAGCTCAGGCTCGACAGGGAGCTCAGGCTCGACAGGCTCGACGGGGGGCTCAGGCTCTACAGGGAGTTCCGGCTCTACAGGGAGCTCGGGCTCGACAGGTTCAACCGGCAGCTCGGGCTCAACGGGCAGTTCCGGCTCGACAGGTTCAACCGGCAGCTCGGGCTCAACAGGCAGTTCCGGCTCGACAGGGAGCTCGGGTTCAACCGGGAGTTCCGGCTCGACGGGCAGCTCGGGTTCGACAGGGAGCTCAGGCTCGACAGGGAGCTCAGGCTCGACAGGCAGTTCCGGTTCGACGGGGAGCTCGGGTTCAACCGGCAGCTCAGGCTCGACAGGCTCGACGGGGAGCTCAGGCTCTACAGGGAGTTCCGGCTCTACAGGGAGCTCGGGCTCAACAGGCTCGACGGGGAGTTCCGGCTCGACCGGCAGTTCCGGCTCGACGGGCAGCTCCGGTTCAACCGGCAGCTCCGGCTCGACAGGCAGCTCAGGTTCAACCGGCAGCTCGGGCTCAACCGGGAGTTCCGGCTCGACAGGTTCAACCGGCAGCTCGGGCTCAACCGGGAGTTCCGGCTCGACAGGTTCAACCGGCAGCTCGGGCACAACGGGTAGCTCAGGCTCGACCGGGAGCTCCGGCTCAACGGGAAGTTCCGGCTCGACAGGTTCAACCGGCAGCTCGGGCTCAACGGGTAGCTCGGGCTCAACGGGTAGCTCGGGTTCAACCGGCAGTTCCGGCTCAACAGGGAGCTCAGGCTCGACAGGCTCAACCGGCGGTTCCGGCTCGACGGGCAGCTCGGGTTCAACCGGCAGCTCGGGCTCTACGGGGAGTTCCGGGTCGATGGGCAGCTCGGGCTCGACAGGCAGTTCCGGCTCAACCGGCAGTTCCGGCTCGACAGGTTCAACCGGCAGCTCGGGCTCAACAGGCAGTTCCGGCTCGACGGGGAGCTCGGGTTCAACCGGGAGTTCCGGCTCAACCGGCTGTTCGGGCTCTACGGGCAACTCGGGTTCAACCGGGAGCTCCGGCTCAACAGGCAACTCGGGCTCAACAGGCTGTTCAGGTTCGACAGGGAGCTCAGGCTCAACGGGCAGTTCCGGCTCGACGGGCAGCTCGGGCTCGACGGGCTGTTCCGGCTCAACAGGCTGTTCAGGTTCGACAGGCTCGACAGGGAGTTCCGGCTCAACGGGCAGCTCAGGTTCAACCGGCAGTTCCGGCTCAACAGGCTGTTCAGGTTCGACAGGCTCGACAGGGAGTTCCGGCTCAACGGGCAGCTCAGGTTCAACCGGCAGTTCCGGTTCTACGGGCAGCTCGGGCTCAACGGGCAGCTCAGGTTCGACAGGCAGCTCAGGTTCGACAGGCAGCTCGGGCTCAACAGGCTGTTCGGGCTCGACCGGGAGCTCAGGCTCAACGGGCAGTTCCGGCTCAACGGGAAGCTCGGGCTCGACCGGCTCAACAGGGAGCTCAGGTACAACAGGTTCAACAGGCTGCTCAGGTGCAGGTACTACAGGCGCCTCAGGAGCAGGTTCACCGGGTACAACAGGAAGAACAAGCTCCGGCTGGGGGGCCGGCACAGGGACAGGCTGGGCAACAGAAACACCAGAACCCTGGTCAACAGGCTGAGCAGGTGCAACAGGACCAGTCGCGCCCGGGGACGCAGGAGCTTGCACAGCAGGCAAGGAAACACGGCTTGCCACATTCTCTACAGATTCAGGCGCAAATACCGCTGAAGAAACAGGTGAAGACACATCACTTACAGCACCAGCTGCTGATCCACCGTTGACAGTTGCAGCTAGAGAACTGACAGCCTGAGTTGAACCTTGACCAATGGAAGAACCGGTGGAAGGTTCAGCCCCACCAGATGCAGCAGACTGGTCAACCGAAGAATCAGCAACCGCAGAATCCTGATCGTCAGAATCAACCGAATCCAAGACCTCAGCAGGCACAGCCGCGCTCCCCTGAGCCTCATCAACCAGGGAATCGGCAATACCTTCAGCAGCTTCTTTATTCTCTGCTGATTCAGGGGTATGCAACTGGGAGTCTGCACTAATCAAAGGCTGATTCGGTGCAGTGTTATTCACGAGTGCAATACCGCCAGCCACAGCGCCAAGTGCAGTTGCCACCGCAGCAGCACCAGCAATTGCCTGGCTACCGGAGTTCCAACGTCCGCCCATCAGGCTATTCCCCGAGAGCAGCCCCCCGCCCTGGGTAGCGCCAGCGACACCACCGGCAGCAAGACCGCCGGTGAGGAAGGGAAGAAGGACCTTGGAGCTATCGGTGATAATGGGGGCAAAACCTGCCAGCACGGGGAAAATCCATACCCGCATGGACTTGTTGATACCCGCAAGATTCAGGTATTCAGAGGTGCAGTAAGAACACACTGAAAGGTGGGTTCGCAGGGCTTCGCTACGCTTCTTCGTCAAAGATCCACGGACCATTGAGCTCAGGTGGGACGCGTACTGAGCGCATTCAGGGGTCTTCGGGGCATTCTGGTGGGCACGCAAAAAGCCTTCACGGAGGCTTTCGCGGGCACGGGTAGCCAAGGCTGACACAGCATTGGCTGAAAGATTCATGGTGAGGGCAACCTCGCGAGGCTTCTTATTCTCAACCTCGGTCATCCACAAGACAGCCTGCCAGCGTTCAGGCAGACCGGTGAAGGCAGAAATCAGCTCATCAGATTCATGCAAGCGCAGGACGGACTCGTCGAGAGACCCCATCGCCTCAAGATGATCGTCTTGGCTTGGGATTTCTTTCTGGGCAAGCAGGCCGTTCTCGGCGGCAAGGTGGGCAATAGTCGTCGCCAAGTAGCCACCCACAAAGGACCGGGGGCCCTTACCGTTTTTGAGCGCCTGGAGGACACGGACGAAGGCCTCAGAAACAATGTCTTCTGAGAGGGTGGAATCATTGGTGTGCTTGTAGGCGACAGCGCGAGCCATCGATACATAGCGTTCATAAAGTACACCAAATGAGTCGAGGTTACCCTCGCGAACATTTGCCAACAAAAGTTCGTCGGTCATACCGGTCTGAGCGGCGTGAGCGGTGTTCTGTGGTTGCATGGATGTCCCTAGTTCAATGCGAGCCAAACCTCAGCATAGAGTACTGAGGCATTCTCTCTAGTCTATCTATTTATCTGGTGTCTTTGCATTAATGTGTACGAAAAGTGACGAATATATACATGGGTCCGACCGCTCTCCCCCGAGAGCAGTCGGACCCATGGCTATACCCGATGGAGGACAGACGGTGCGAGCGCCTGCTCCTTTTCGGTACGGTGGGCCAGCCTAGTGGCTCACCCAACTGTTGCGGTGTTTCAATTTCAAGTGTGTATGGTGCCACCACCCGCGAACGGCGTTGGCACCTGGTGGTGGTCCTGAGTGCGAAACATTCCCACCGGTTACCTCTATTGGTCGTATGTATTTTTTCCCTGGGTTCTCTGTGTGCCTTCTTTTCAGAACCCGCGAACGGCCCTGACTGTCTAGCCTGGTTTATTCAGAACCCGCGAACGGCCCTGAACTTCCGTGTGTATTCAGGTGGCAGAGCCGCCTGAGTTTCCAGCAGCGGCGGCCCTGCACCTTTTTGAATACACATCACAGTGTTTGCTTCTTGTCTGAGGCGTTTTCCCCTAGTCTCAGACGGTCAGCGGTGGAGCTCACTGATCCCCACGATCGTATGTGGGCTCCGTTTGTTTATTCCCTTATGTTTCGTTCCCGCTTCCCATGACGGGAACGAATTTGGTTTGGTTCACTGTTGGGCCTTGCGAAGGCTTTGGCAGATTCCCTGACAGTTTTGCGCTGTCATAGATAAAGAGCGGTTTGGCCCTGTTTCGTGACGCGAAAATCGGGAACTTTTTGAAGTTTTTTCTGAAAACTTCGTAATTCCTGCTTTGACTAGGTATTTTGCTGGGAAAGATTTTTTGAAATTTTCTGATTTTTCTCCGCAAACCCCCGGTTCAGGACGCCCACACCCCTTTCAGCGGGGTCCTGCAAGGTCTTAACCTCACCCCAGACAGTTATTGTGAAGCATTCAAAATAAGGTTAGTATGGTGACATGATGTCAGTAACCGTCACGCCAACCCCAGGGCGGTGCCACCACATCCCCGGCACCGAAACCACCCCGGCAGAGTCCCACCAGCAGGCCTGGACAGCCCAGCTCCGCGCCAAAGGACGCCGCGTGACCAAGCAGCGACTCGCCGTCCTCACGGCCGTCCACGACAACCCGCACTCAACCGCCGACGCTATCGTCACAGCCGTCCGCCAAGAACTGCCGGGAATCACCGTCCAGTCCGTCTACGTCGTCCTCGCAGACCTCACTGACATCAACATGCTCCGCAAGTTCGAGCCCCCCGGGTCAGCAGGGCTCTACGAAACCCGCACCGGCGACAACCACCACCACGCCTACTGCATCCGCTGCGGCACGGTAGAAGACGTCGACTGCGCTATCGGAGCAGCCCCCTGCCTGACCCCCAACAACTTCCACGGAATGGCCCTCATCAGCGCAGACGTCCTCTATCGAGGAATCTGCGCCGCCTGCCAAACCGTTGAGGAACAAGAAATAGCCCAAGCCCAGCAGGCCGCCGCGCAAGCCCAAGCCAGCTAGGCTCCCGCTACCTGCAACCGGCTAATCCCACACTCACCAACAGGTACAGCCAGTTGCATTCCACCCCACACAGAAAGTAGGAGTAATGAACAACCCCATCAAGCCCGGTTCATTCACCACCACCGCCCAGGGTGCCCCCGTTGCCTCAGACAACGACTCCCTGACCGTAGGCAATGACGGCCCCATCGTCCTGCACGACGCCTACACCGTAGAAAAGCTCGCCCAGTTCAACCGCGAGCGCGTCCCCGAACGCGTCGTCCACGCTAAGGGCACCGGTGCTTTCGGCGTATTTGAAACCACCGAAGACGTCTCCAAGTACACCCGTGCAGCCCTCTTCCAGCCCGGCGTCTCCACCGACATGGTGATCCGCTTCTCCACCGTTGCCGGTGAGCAGGGCTCCCCCGACACCTGGCGCGACCCCCGCGGCTTCGCCATCAAGTTCTACACCACCGAGGGTAACTACGACATCGTCGGCAACAACACCCCCGTCTTCTTCATCCGCGACGCCATCAAGTTCCCCGACTTCATCCACTCCCAGAAGCGCCTGCCCGGTTCTGGCCTGCGTGACAATGACATGCAGTGGGACTTCTGGAGCCTCCGCACCGAATCAGCCCACCAGGTCACCTGGCTCATGGGCGACCGCGGTATCCCCGCAACCCTGCGCCACATGGACGGCTTCGGCTCCCACACCTACCAGTGGATCAACGCTGAAGGCGAGCGCTTCTGGGTCAAGTACCACTTCAAGACCGACCAGGGCAATGACTTCCTGACCGCCGAAGAAGCTGAGCGTCTGGCCGGTGAGAACGCCGACTACCACCGTCAGGATCTCTACGAGGCAATCGCCCGCGGCGAGTTCCCCTCATGGACCCTCTACGTCCAGGTCATGCCTTACGAGGACGCCAAGACCTACCGTTTCAACCCCTTCGATCTGACCAAGGTCTGGCCGCACGCCGACTACCCGCTGATCAAGGTCGGTAAGATGACCCTGAACAAGAACCCCGAGAACTTCTTTGCCCAGGTTGAGCAGGCTGCTTTCTCACCCTCCAACTTCGTTCCCGGTATTGGTGCTTCCCCCGACAAGATGCTGCTCGGCCGTATCTTCTCCTACCCCGATGCCCACCGCTACCGCATTGGCACCAACTTCGCTGACCTGCCCGTCAACTATGCCAAGAACGCTGAAGTCAACAACTACAGCCAGGACGGCGCAATGCGCTACTCCTTCAAGACCGCAGATGCCCCCGTCTACGCCCCCAACACCTTCGGTGGCCCCCACGCTGACGCTGCCCGCGCCGGTGAAGGCTCCTGGGAGGCCGACGGCGCCCTCGTCCGCGCAGCTGCTACCCTGCACGCTGAGGACGACGACTTCGGTCAGGCCCGCACCCTCTACGCCGATGTCATGGACGACGCCGCTAAGGCCCGTCTGGTTTCCAACATTGCCGGCCACGTCGGTGCTGTGAAGTCAGACGAAATCCGTGAGCGTGCCTTCAAGTACTGGGATTCCGTCCACGAAGAGCTGGGCGCCCGCGTCCGCGAAGCTGTCGCTGGCAAGTAGGCTAGCCTGCTAGCTCCTCGCTAGGAATATACTCAAGGCCCCCGTCCTGGTTCGCCAGGGCGGGGGCCTTCTTGTCTGCTGTACCAGCTTTTAGGGTAGTGCTATGAGGCGGCCCGTTGATCCCGGAGTCTAGACCCTAGTGGGCGATGTGGCGGAACTTTTCGCCCTCGTCTGTCTCTTTCTTCCTGAAGGGCCACCACCAGGCGGCGTCCCCCAGCAGGTACATGGTGGCGGGAATGAAGGTGGTGCGGATGAGGAAGGCGTCCATGGCCACGCCGAGGGCCAGGGCAAAGCCAATCGGGCGGACCAGGGTGAGGTGGGAGAAGATGAATCCGGCGAAGACAGCAATCATGATGATGCCGCAGGCTGTCACCACCACCTTGCCCTGCTTGTAGCCCAGAATGACGGAGTCGTAAGAGGTGTGCCCGGCCAGTTTGGCGTCCCGCATACCGGAGACAATAAAGATCTGGTAGTCGACGGAGAGGCCGAAGAGAATACCGATCAGCAAGATGGGAAGGAAGGCCAGGATGGGGCCGGGTTGGGTGACTCCCAGGAGGTCACCGAGCCAGCCCCACTGGTAGACGGCGACGACGGCCCCGAAGGAGGCGAGGGTGGAGAGCAGGAAGCCGAAGGTTGCCATGATGGGGATGAGGACGGACCTGAAGACCATAGCCATCAGAATCAGGCACAGGGCAATGACTACGGTCAGGTAGATGGGCACTGAGTGTGCGATCCGCTCTGATATTTCGATGTTGGCAACGGTTTGGCCGGTTAGACCAATCTGGGTTGCTGTGGCTTTCTCAACGGCTTCTACTTTCTCCAGCATGGAATTGACGGTGTTGAGGGTGCTTTCCGTTGAGGGGCCTTCTTCGGGGAAGAAGGCGAGCACGGCGGTGCTGTTATCCTCGCTGGTTGAGAGGATAGCAACGCTTTCGATCCGGTTGTTTTTGAGGCGGTCGGCGACGTCGAGGGCGACGTTGCGGAGGCGGTTCTCGTCGCCGGGGACAGCCAGGGTGACAGCAGCCATGATGGGGCCGTTACTGCCTTCGCCGAAGTTCTCGGTGATGGTGTGGTAGGCCCTATAGGCGGTGGTGTCGGGGTGCTGGTAGGAGCCGTCGGGTAGGCCCAGGCGCAGGGAGGTGGTGGGGATAATCGCGATGATTAGGATGCCAATGGAGGCTAAGGTGAGGAGGCCGGGGAATCGGGTGATGACTCCGGCCCAGCCGGTGGGGGTGCTGCTCAGGGCGGCGGCTGCTTCCTTGCGGTTGGTGGGTTCTTTGGCCCCTTCTGTGCGGTTGAGGACGTCGAGGGCCTGGCGGTCCTTGGCGGTCAGAAGGCGGGTTCCGAGCAGGGAGAGGCAGGCCGGTACAAGGGTGATAGAGGCTAGCACGACGAGGGCGACAGAGAAGGCTCCGGCTAGGCCCATGACGGTGAGGAAGGGTAGCCCAATGATACTGAGTGCTGAGAGGGCGATGATGTTGGTTGCCCCGGCGTAGATGACGGAGTGGCCTGCTGTGGAGTTAGCTGTTGCGACAGCGTCAATGACGGTGCGGCCGTCTTTGAGTTCTTCGAGGTAGCGGTAGAGGATTAGGAGGGCGTAGTCGATTCCGACGCCGAGGCCTAGCATGAGGGCAAGGACGGGGTCGGTGGGGGTCATGCCGATGAAGGCGGTGCTGGTGTAGACCAGGGCCAGAGCGGTTCCTGCTCCGATGAGGGCTAGGACCAGGGGAAGGCCGGCGGCGAGGACCGTCCGGAGGGTAACCAGCAGGACGATGAGGGCAACGACCAGGCCGATGACTTCGGAGGCTCCCATGATTTCGCTGACGTCTTGGGCCAGTTCGTTGCTGTAGTCAACGGTCATTCCAGCGTCAGTGAGCTG
Source organism: Rothia nasimurium (assembly GCF_049068285.1). Classification (GTDB taxonomy): domain Bacteria; phylum Actinomycetota; class Actinomycetes; order Actinomycetales; family Micrococcaceae; genus Rothia; species Rothia nasimurium_I. The sequence goes on from NZ_JBLKPV010000002.1 coordinate 223,903, forward strand.
GTTGAAGGTGGCCATGAGACCCTGGCGCAGGTCTGGGGAGAGGGAGTTGCTGTCCTGGCTGAAGGAGAGGGTCACCAGGGCAACTGTACGGTCGTCGTTGATGACGTTCATGGTGCCAGCTGCGGCTTTTTCCCGCTGGGCCAGTTTGAATTCTTCGGTTTGGATACGCAGGGATTCTTTGGCCTGGGCGAGGGCGAGGGCTTGTTCTTGAAGGGCTGCTTCTCGGCTGGCTAGCTCTTCGGGGCTGAGCCCGTCGGTGGGCTGGGCCTTAGCTTCTTCGAGGGCTTTTTCGCCCTCTGTGACCTGGGCGGTGGCTTCGTTGAAGCGGGTTTCGGCTTCGGTGAAGGCAGTTTCTATTTCTTGGACGGCTAGTTCAACTGTGAAGGGGTCGATGATATCGACTACTTCTTCGTGATCAAGGGCTTCTGCGATGGTTTCGACGACCTTGATCTGCTGCTCTTCGGTGAAGGAGGTGGGAGAGCTGAGGACGACGAAGGCATTGGATACGCCGTTATCTGGGATTTTTTCCTGGAGTTCTGCCCGGACCTTTTCAAATTCGGCCCCGGGCATGGTGTAGCTTGCGGTGGTGCCTTTGGCCAGGGTGAGGGCCCCTGCACCAGCGATGATGAGGGCCAGGATCCAGAGAACCAGCACGAGGCGGGCGCGGCGGGCAAGGACGTAGCCGAGTGATCGAAGAAGGCCTGTCATGGGATGTCTTTTCAGGGATTAGGAGTTTGCGTCTGCGAGTTTGATGAGTTCACGCACCTGTTCCATGGGGAGGGTTGCGTGGGGGGCCAGGGCGTTGATGCGAAGGGCAGGGCTGGAGCCTGCTGCGATAAGTTTGAGGACGTCCAGGGCTGGGGCGCTTCGGACCTGGAGGGTGGGGTCGAGGGCGGCGATATCTGCAACGGAGGTGAAGACGAGGGCGTGGGGTTCGCTCCCTTCATCTGGTTTGACCATGATGGGGCGGCCCGCTGCGTCGTCTGGTCGCACGGCAAAGAGCAGGATGGAGGACGGGGCGGCTAGGGCGAGGAGGAGGTTGTGCATGTTTTCTTCGCCGAGGGCCCGCTGGGCTGCCAGGTTGTGGGGGGAGGAAAGCACCCACTGGATCTGGGGTTTTTCTACGAAGCATTCGTGGCTGCTACCCGGGTCAATGACGAGGACGTCGATGCTGGGGTCTTGGGCTACCTGCATGTAGATTTTGGCGGCCGGTTCGACGGCAAGACGGGCTTGGGCCTGGCCGAGGCTGGCTGAGTAGGTGGTGGCTGCCTGGGCGCTGCTGTAGGCGGTGAGGGCCCTCATGCCGTTGGCCAGGCGAAGTACCTGATAGTTGATCTGGGGCTGGCCTGCCTCGTTGACGGTGGATTGGGTGATATCCATGATGAGGTGGCCGCCCTGGGCTGTGCGCACAATGTTGGCCAGGGCCTGTTCGGTGCGGTTGGTTTCGAAGGCGGTGAGGGCTTCGGTGAGGTGCTTGTTAATGGGGCCCTGGGGCAGGGGGCCTGCCTGGGTGGCTCGCGGGTCTGCTGTGGCTAGGCGGGTAGCTGCCCAGAGGGGGGTGTGGTCGTCGGTGCGGGGAAACTCGGTGAAGTGGGCGCGGATATCTTCTGTGGTGTAGGGCCCTTCATCCCCCAGGGCGGTGGGTTCGAGCATACGGTTGTAGGAGGCCCCGATGCTGTAGGAGGGGTTTGGCCAGCCGGTTGCGGCAATGACGATGGAGGCGGTGAGCCAGGTGCCTTCGCTTTCGACGTAGGCGGCCTCTTGGAGTTTCTTAATTTCGGGCAGGACGGGGCTGCCCTCCTTGAGGGGGCCGACGCTCCCGACGGTGTCTGTATCGTCTCGGGTTTCGGTAATGCGGGCAAAAACTGTGTGAGCGTGGGGTTTGAGGTCGAGGACGAGTTCGCTCCAGCCGGGTTCTACAGAGACGACGCCGAGGAGCCAGCTTCCGATGGCGTTGAGGGCTTCTTGGAGCTTGGCGGGGCGTTCTTCGAGGGTGTAGCGGGGGGTGGGCTGAGGCATATTTTCCTGGCTGCTGCTGGGGCCGGACGGGCTCCCCCCGGGTGGGGGATCTCTGGGCGGCTATGGTTTGTATTTCTCACTATTAAAGCAAGATTTAGGCGGTGAGGGTGCTGGCCTGTTCTTTTTGTGGCAAAAACGGCAGAGGAACGGGGGTAAAAGGTGCGCTAGAACGGCTGACTTGCTAGCCTTGTCGTATGACTAAATCACTGCAGGATCTGATTGACGATTCAATCTTTTTGTCCACTGAATACCAGGCTCGCCTCGCTGAGGTCAGCGGCGATTCTGAATGGACGGTGGATTTTTCTGCACCGTCCTTCACTCTGAAATCTGATGCTTCCGTGAGCTTGACTCCTTACCTGCTGGGTACTGAGTCTGAGCAGCGCGGTTCTTGGATTTGGTCGTGGAAGGAGCTGGGCTACTTCCCCGATGCTGTTGTTTCTGCTGCTATGCAGGCTCGTGAGAGTGGCCAGGTGCATTCTGTGGCTGAATTGACCACCGATGAGTTGCCCCTGGATTCTGGCCTGGCCCGCAAGCTAACTCTGGCTTCTAAGGCCCTCACCGGTATTTACGCCCACTACCCTGTAGCTGCCGGGGCCGGCGTCCGGGCCTGGATCCTGCTGGAGGGCCCTGAGCTTGAGCTGGGCGCCCCGACCGTCAACCGTATGGGCCAGGTCATGGCTCAGGCCCTGCAGACCGGCACTGCTGTTGACCACCTGCGTGCTGTTGATTCCTACGCCAAGCTTCGCGGTGCCCATATCTCCTGGGATACCGAAGCAACCGCTGTCGTTACTGCCTCTGACGGTGCCCTGCGCCTGTGGTTTGATCAGGGCAAGATTTCTGGCATTGAGGCTGCTGAGCCTGAGGTAGATGCGGCTGAGCTGAACCGTCTTGCCGCCCTAGCCCAGGATCACCGCGAGCAGCTTGAGGCTGAACGTCGTGAAGTTGAGGCCCTGGTTGCCCGTGAGGCCGCCGCCCAGCGTGCTGCCCGTGAAGAGGCTTCTCGTGTTGCAGCTGAAGAAGCTGCCCGTGAGGACGAGGCCCGGGCCGAGGCTGCCCGCGCTGCTGAGGCTGCCCGCGCTGCTGAGGCTGACCAGCTGGCTGCTGAGCAGGCTGCCGCTGAGTCCCGTGAGGTTGAGGCTGAGACTGTTGAGCAGCCTGTCTCCCCCGATGCTGAGCAGGTTGAGGAAGAGGTTGCCGGTACCGTAACCACCGACCGCGTCTACCCCAACGTCGAAGAGCCCTACGACCAGGAACCTGCCGAAGATGCCCAGCCCGGCCGGGTTACCACCAGCGCTATTGCTGATGAAAACATTGTGCGGGAAGAAGAACCTGCAGCTGAGGCTGTTGAGCTTGAAGAGGCTGCTGAGGTTCCCTCCGGTTACGAATCTGTTGAGGAGGAAGAGCCCGCCCGCCCTGCCGCTGAGATCCGTGTTGCCGGTTCGGCTCCTGATCTTGAGGCAGAACGGGCTGAAGCTGCAGCCCGTCCCAAGCCCAAGGAAGAAAAGAAGGGCTTCTTCAGCCGCTTCTTCGGCCTCTAAGCCTTCTGGCTGTCTGTGGTGGCTCCCCGCTTATTTGTGGGGGGCCACCCCTTTTTTTGTCTTCTGGTGAGGGCATTGGGCAGGGAGCGCGCCAAGCGGGGGAAAGAGCGGAGTATGCTTGGAAGAAAACTGCAGCTCTGTAGGTTTGTGCGAAAGGACGGGGTGTGATCCGGCAGAAGAATGATTCCATGATGGGCACCTTCTACTCGGTAGCCTGCTACCTGATGTGGGGCTTCTTCCCGCTCTACTTCATGCTCACTCCCCCGGCTTCTCCCCTGGAAGTTGTAGCGGCCCGCGTCCTTTTCTCCCTGCTCTTCTGCCTGGCCCTGCTGCCCCTGACCCGGCAGGTAAGGCCTGCCCTGAAAACCTTGACGTCGCCCCGGCAGATGGGGCTGATGGCCCTGGCCAGCGTCCTGATATTTGCTAACTGGCTCATCTTTGTTATAGCCACCACCACCGGCAACGTGATGGAGTCCTCGCTGGGCTACTACATAAACCCGATTGTCTCTGTAGCCCTGGGGGTTCTGTTCTTGGGCGAGAGGCTCCGCCGTCTCCAGTGGGCAGGGCTTGCTGTGGCTGCCCTGGCAGTTCTGGTGATGGTGGTCTTTTACGGGAAGGTTCCCTGGATTAGCCTGGGCCTAGCTCTCTCCTTTGGCCTCTACGGCCTGGTGAAAAAGCAGGTCGGGGGCATTCCGGCGGTTGTTTCTCTCACGCTTGAAACCCTGGTCTTAGCCCCGGTAGCCCTGCTTCTGATGGTCTATTTTGCCCAGCAGGGTAGCCTCACCCTCTTGAAGGAGGGCCTGGGTCATTTCACCGTCCTGGCCCTTTCCGGTGCCCTGACGGCCATTCCCCTGCTCTTCTTTGCCGGGGCGGCCTCCCGGATCCCCCTGTCCCTCATTGGCATGTTGCAGTACATCGGCCCGACCCTCCAGTTCCTGGTGGCTCTCGCCCTAGGGGAGGAGCTCAACGCCGGCCGCTGGGCTGGATTCTTGCTGGTGTGGGTCGCAGCCCTCTTCTTCATTGCTGATTCCCTAAAAACGCTCAAGGCGCACAGAAGACCTGTGCGCCTTGAAGAAGCGGGGTAAAGCTACTTGCCTACTGGGCGGTGGGGTTGAGGACGCGCGAGAGGAAGAGCTGGGTGCGTTCGTGCTGGGGGTTGCCAATGACCTCATCGGAGGGGCCTTCCTCAACGACGACGCCGCCGTCCATAAAGACCACCCGGTCAGCTACGTCGCGGGCGAAGGCCATTTCGTGGGTTACCACAATCATGGTCATGCCCTCGGAGGCCAGCTGACGCATGATGCTCAGAACATCGCCGACGGTTTCGGGGTCCAGGGCGGATGTTGGCTCGTCAAAGAGCATGAGGGCCGGGTTCATGGACAGGGCCCGGGCAATGGCCACCCGCTGCTGCTGACCGCCGGAGAGCTGGTCGGGGTGACGCTCAGCCTTATCGGCCAGGCCTACCTTCTCTAGGTTAGCTAGGGCAATTTTCTGGGCTTCAGCCTTGGAGCGCTTGAGCACCTTGATTTGGGCTACGGTGCAGTTTTCCAGCACGGTCAGGTGGGGGAAGAGGTTGAACTGCTGGAAGACCATGCCCACGGAACGGCGCATAGCGTCAATATCAACGTCGGGGTCGGTCACAGCATGGCCAGCGACCTCGATAGTGCCGGAGTTGGGGGTTTCTAGCAGGTTGACGCAGCGCAGCAGGGTGGATTTACCGGAGCCGGAGGGGCCGATGAGGCAGACAACTTCGCCGGGGGCAACAGAGACGTTGATTCCCTTGAGAACCTCAACCTCGCCATAGGATTTGTGCAGGTCTGTGATGGTCACAGAGGCCGGTGCGATCTGTTCAGTCATGTGGTTTTTCCTTGGGGTTTCGAGGGGACGTTACTTGCGGGAGCGGGCCTTGGTGCGCTTTTCGAAGTAGCGGGCCAGGAAGCCGAGGGGGACGGTAATAATCAGGTAGCAGGCACCGGCAATCACCAGGGGGGTCAGGCCTGCCCCGGAGGCCGAGATCCCCTCGCGGCCGAACTTGGTGAGCTCGTACTGGGCCACCGACATACCCAGCAGGTAGACCAGGGAGGAATCCTTGGTCAGCAGGATAATTTCGTTGGTCAGCGGGGGCAGGACGATGCGGAAGGCCTGGGGGATGATGACGGTAACCATGGCGCGGGTATGGCTCATACCCAAAGAACGGGCAGCCTCGTACTGGCCCTTGGGCACAGCTTCCAGGCCGGCACGCAAAACCTCACCAATATAGGCGGCCGAGACCATACCGAGAGCCAGCATGACGGTGACGTAGTTGTTCAGGCGCAGGCCAAAGGCCAGGGGAATACCGTAGCCAAAGGCAAGGAAGACCAGGAGGGCAGGCAGGCCCCGGAACAGTTCAATATACAGGGAAGAGAGCCAACGGTAGGGGGCAACCGAGGAGATCTTCATCAGGGCAAGGAGAATACCGCCAGCTAGACCCACCACAAAGCCCAGGGCCGTGTAGATCAGGGTGTTTTTGAGGGCCACCGTGATGATATTGGGGAACTGCTGGGCGATGATGTCAGGGTTGAAGGCCTTATCGCGGAGGGTGCCCCAGTCTGCAACAAGGAGGATGACAAGAGCCAAGATGATGAGCAGGGCATACTGGGCGTAGCGGGCGTAGTTCTGTTTCTGCCGGGTAGACAGGGCCATGGGCGGTATTTCCTTGGGGACGAAGTGCGGGGGTAGGGCTGCTGGGTGCAGGCCTACCCCCTTGGGTGAGGTTTAGGGTCCGTCGGGTAAGGACGGGGTGAGTAAAGCCTTACTGGCTGACACCGAGGTACTTCTCGCGCAGTTCTGCCAGGCGGCCGTCCTCTTCCATCTTCTGGAGGGTGCCGTTTGCAGCTTCAAGCAGGGCGGTGTTTTCGGTTGCGACAGCGCCAGCAATCTTTTCACCGGTTTCAATTTCCTGGACGACGGTGAGGGTGTCGTCGCTGGTCAGCATTTCTGACAGGACGGTGATGTTACCGACGATACCGTCGACCTGGCCGGTCTGAACAGCCTGGAGCAAGAGGCCATTGTCTTCGTACTGGACGGTTTCAGCGCCAGCTTCCTGGGCGTACTTTTCACCGCTGGTTGCCTGCTGGACGCCAATCTTGCGGCCGGAGAGATCTGCGTCGCTGGTGATGTCAGAACCGGCAGGAACCAGGATAGCTAGGTTGTCATCAACGTAGGAGTCAGTGAAGGTCATGACGGTTGCGCGTTCTTCGGTGACGGTGATACCGGAGAAGGCGATGTCACACTGGCCAGAGGAGAGGGCTACACCGGACTGGATGCCCTCAAAGGCGGTGGAGAACATCTCAGCTTCTACTCCCAGATCAGAGGCAATAGCTGCTGCGATGTCAGCGTCCAGGCCAACGATCTTGCCGTTTTCTTCGTATTCGAAAGGAGCGTAGGGAGGGTTGGTGCAGACGGTGAGCTTGCCCTCGTTGATGAGGGAGACACCGGACTCGGTGGTAGTGCCGGTTGAACCACATGCAGTGAGCAGGAGGGCGGTCGCTGCAAGAGCGAAGGGGGCCTTCTTCATAGGAGAACCTCTATCGGTAGGTGCTGGTGAATGTGTTTTGCTTTGTGCTTTATTCTGCACCCCCAAATGAATAAATGCAAACACCTGCATGAATATTCATGAGATCTTCTCCCCTCCCCTCCCCCGCCTCAACCCCGGTGAGCCGGGGCGGCTCCGTCCTTGTGCTACCCACCCCGCTGTTTCCTTCCCCACGAGAACATGGGCTTTGGCGGTAAAGCATGACACAATTACTTAGGTGAACCGAGCAGACCTTAACAAAAAGACCACCGACATCTCCTCCATGTTCGACCAGGTAGCCGAACGCTACGACCTGATGAACGGCATCATGTCCCTGGGCCAGCACATTTACTGGCGCAAACAAACCGTCGCCGCAGTCGACGCCCGCCCCGGCCAGAAGGTACTCGACGTCGCCGCCGGTACCGGCACCTCCTCTGAACCCTTTGCCGACGCCGGGGTTAAGGTCATCGCCGCAGACCTGTCCGAGGGCATGCTGGCCGTAGGACGCCGCCGCCGCCCCGACATCGAGTTCGTCCAGGCCGACGTCACCGCCCTCCCCTTTGCCGATAACGAATTTGACGCCGTCACCATGAGCTACGGCCTGCGGAACGTCGCCGACTACCCCCAGGCTCTGCGCGAACTCTACCGCGTCACCAAGCCCGGTGGCCGGATCGTCATCAACGAATTCTCAACCCCCACCTTCGCCCCCTTCCGCGCTATCTACCGCAACTACATCATGAAGCTGATCCCGCCGGTAGCCCGCGCCGTCTCCTCCAACCCCGAAAGCTACGAGTACCTGGCCGAATCTATCCTGGCCTGGCCCAACCAGGACGAGCTAGCAGCCCACTTCACCGCAGCAGGCTGGCAGGACGTCCAGTACCGCAACCTCACCGGCGGTATCGTGGCCCTGCACCGCGCCTACAAGCCCGAAAACCCAACACCAACGACCAAGAACTAACCAGGTACACTTAGTTAAGCCCGCCCAGATGTCAGCCAGAAGGCTAGAGATACCAACAAGAAGTGAACACAACAGTGACTGAAACCCCCGGTTCCCCCCTGAGCCCTTCAGACCTCATGCCTGAAGCTGACTTCACCCTCCCCAAGGGCTTTGAACTGATCGCCCAGGACCCCGAACTCGGTCCCCAGATTCTTGAAGCCCTCTCCGAGATTGAACTCCGCCTTGAGCGGGCCGTCGCCCAGACCAACCGCTTAGCAGACGTTGCCTCCCGTCACCTACTCTCAGCAGGCGGTAAGAGGGTCCGCCCCCTGCTCACCCTCTTGGCAGCAGCAGCCGGTGGCGGCATTAACGACCGGGTGATCGACGCGGCCGTCGTCGTTGAACTCACCCACCTGGCAACCCTCTACCACGATGACGTCATGGACGACGCCCCCAAGCGCCGCGGGGTCGATACCGCCCAGAACATCTGGGGTAACTCTGTAGCCATTCTGACCGGCGACCTCATCTTCTCCCGGGCCTCCCTGATCGTCTCAGAACTGGGCGGCCGAGCCCTGGCTGTTCAGGCTCAGACCTTTGAGCGCCTGGTCTTGGGCCAGCTCTTTGAAACCACCGGCCCCGAAGAGCACGAGGACCTCCTCAGCCACTACATCAAGGTCATCGAAGGTAAAACCGGCTCCCTGATTGCAGCAGCCGGCTCCTACGGCACCATCCTCTCTGACTCCCCCGAAGCCACCGTCCAAATGCTGGCCCGCTACGGCGAACTCGTCGGTGTTGCCTTCCAGCTGGCCGACGACGTCATCGACGTCACCAGCCCCTCAGCAGCCTCCGGCAAAACCCCCGGCACCGACCTGCGCGAAGGCGTCCCCACCCTGCCCACGATCTTGCTTGACCGGGCCGCAGCAATCGGCGACCTCGAAGCCAAGCACGTTCAGTCCCTTATCCAGGGAGATTTGAGCAGTGATGAGGCCCTGGCCGAAGCCGTCGCCGCCCTCGCTGCCCACCCCGTCACACGCGAGGCCTGGGAGATTGCCTACCAGTGGGCCGATGACGCCATCGCCGCCATTGAGCCCCTCCCCGACTCCGTCGTGAAAGAAGCCCTCAAGTCCTTCGCCCACGCCGTGGTTCACAGAGATTTCTAGCCACCTTCAGCTGACAAGCGCCAAAAGAATCCCAGTGGAAAACCACTGGGATTTTTTGATTAACTTTTCCATCCACTATTTGAGAATTATTTATCACTTGCTAGTCTGAACCCACATACTACAATTTGATTTTTATTCACAACACCCAGCGAGGGACTCTCCTATGAGTACACACACCACCTCAGCGCCCAAGAAACGCGAAGGCTTCTCCAGCCGCAAGGTCTTTATCTTCGCAGCCATCGGCTCCGCCGTCGGCCTTGGCAACATCTGGCGCTTCCCCTACGTCGCCTACGACAACGGTGGCGGCGCCTTCATGATCCCCTACCTGGTAGCCCTGCTCACCGCCGGTCTGCCCTTCCTCTTCTTTGACTACGTCATTGGCCACCGCGCCCGTGCTTCATCTCCCCTGGCCTTCCGCCGCTTCAACCGTAAGACCGAATTCATCGGCTGGTGGCACATGGGTATCAACGTCGTTATCGCCGTCTACTACGCGGTGATTCTGGCCTGGGCCGCCCGCTACTTCTTCTACTCCTTCACCAAGGCCTGGGGGGACTCCCCCAAGGACTTCCTCTACGGCGAAGTCCTGCACCTGGCAGAAACCCCCGCTATCACCTTTGATTTCGTCCCCGGAATTCTCTGGCCCCTCATTGCCATCTGGGTCCTGCTTGCCATCATCATGTCCCTGGGCGTGCAGAAGGGCGTCGGTATGGCCAACGTCGTCTTTATCCCGGTCCTGGTGCTCATGTTCGTCGGTATGGTCGGCTACTCCCTGACCCTGCCCGGCGCTATGACCGGCCTTGATGCCCTCTTCACCCCCGACTGGGCAGCCCTCACCGACCCCAAGGTCTGGGTCGCAGCCTACGGCCAGATCTTCTTCTCCCTGTCCATTGGCTTCGGCATTATGATCACTTACGCCTCCTACCTGAAGCGTAAGTCAGATCTGACCGGAACCGGCGCCGTTGTTGGTTTCGCCAACTCCTCCTTCGAACTGCTGGCCGGTATCGGCGTCTTCGCGGCCCTGGGCTTCATGGCTGTAGCCAGCAACTCAGACATCTCTGAGGTTGCCGGTGGCGGCATCGGCCTGGCCTTCGTCGCCTTCCCCACCATCATCTCCCAGGCCCCCGGCGGCACCCTGATCGGTGTCCTCTTCTTCGGTTCCCTGCTCTTTGCAGGCTTCACCTCCATGATTTCCATCGTCGAGGTGATCGTTGCCGGTATCGAAGACAAGTTCAACTTCGGTCGTGTGGGCTCCACCCTGCTGGTGATCTTCCCCGTTGCGATTATCTCCACCCTGCTGATGGCCACCACTTCTGGCCTCTACGTCCTGGATATTCTCGATAACTTTGTTAACCAGTTCGGTATCCTTGCAGCTGGCCTCGTCTCCATCTTCGTAATCGCCTACCTGCTACGCGGTCTGCCCGTCATGCGTGACCACCTGAACGCTACCTCTTCTTGGAAGATGGGCAAGCTCTGGATGTTCCTGCTGGCAGTGCTGACCCCGCTGATTCTGGGTTACTCCCTGATCAACACCTTCATCGGCCTGATCAACGAACCTTACGAGGGTTACCCGGCTGAGATGCTCAACATCTTCGGTTGGGGCATGGTGGCCTTCCTGCTGGTTGGTGCTGTGATTGTCTCCCTGCTGCCCTGGTCACCCACCTCCCGTGCGGCTCTTACTCCCCCGGCCCCTCCGGTTGCCGGCGGTAAAGTTGACCACAACCACGTCGACGTAGCAGCCAAGAACACCACCAGCTCCCAGGAAGGTGCATAAGCATGAGCTCCATCGCCATCACTATGCTGATTGTTTCTATCGCCCTGATTTGGGGTGGGTTGGGTATGGCTCTGGTCCATCTCACCCGCCACCCCGACTCAGACATCGAGGTTGAGGACGAGGTAGCCCCCTGGGCCACTGAGCAAGCCTAAGAGCTTCCCCTCCTTGAGAAAACCGGGCCTCCCCACAGATTGTGGGGAGGCCCGGTTTGTTGTACGTAGGGGGCAGCTGAGAGGCTAGGGGGTCACCACCGTTACCCTGATACCGTTCTCTCCCCAGGCCTGGGCCAAAGCTGGCAGGTCGGCGGTATGGGGGGTGGTAAAGAAGCGGGTGACGGCGGCGCTGAACTGCTCGGTCTGCCCCAGCTGGCCGTGTTCGAGGGTGGAGAAGATTCCGCCGCCCCGGTCGTCGTAAACCAAAACTTCCAGGTCAGGCTTTCGCTCCAGGGGGCCGATGTTGAGGGAGCCGGTATCGTGCAAGAAGGTCAGGTCTCCCACTAGGACGCGGACGGGCCGGTTCAGGCCCAGAGAAATACCGGAGGCGGTGGCAATGGTGCCGTCGATACCGGCAAGCCCCCGGTTGGCAAAGACCAGGGGGGAGACCGCAGAGGAGGGGGCGATGAGGTCCAGGTCGCGGATCAGGTTGGAAGAGCCCACCATAAGCACTGAGTCATCATCCAGACAGCGACGCCAGGTAGCCTCCGCCAGGGCGTAGCCTGCGGTGCGGTCAGCTGAACTGGCCCCGGGGTGGGAGCCGGGCCTGCCTGCCCGGTAGGCAGCTACCTGCTGGCCTAGGGCCTGGGCCAGGTCTTGCCCGGCGGTGATCCAGCTCGTCGTCCAATCATCTCCTGTGTCGGTGGTGGCCCCCTGCCCGCTTCCGGCAAAGTCGGCCAGCTCAGCCAGGGTCCCTACTTCGCGGAGGGTAAGGGCACCGGGTTCGTACCAGGGGGCAGGAGCCGGAGTGTAGAGAGCCCGTTCAATGCCGGGGTTGGCCAGCAGGGCTGCAACAGGTCGTGAGAGGGTAGGGTGGCCAAAGACCACGGCCTTCTCAATCTGCTGCCCGAGATCTCCGGCGAGGACCTGCCGGTAGGCTGCTACCGCAACCGGGGAGAAGCGGGCATTTGAGGAGGGCTCAGCCAGCAGAGGTAGGCCACATTTTTGGGCAAAGGCCTGGGCTATGGGCCCGGCTCCGTCACCGGCGATAACGACGGTGCGGCAGCTTTCTGCCGGCAGGTCAGTAGCCCGGAGCCAGGCCTCTGCGGTGGAGTCTGCCGGGGGCAGGGCAGCGGGCGCCTGCGGGGGCTCAGCGGCCAGAGATTGGGCCCAGCGGGAAAGAATGACGCGGTCTGCCTCGTTGGGGGTCAGGGGCGTATCGAAGCCCAGGTTGATCTGGACGGGGCCGCGCGGGGTGGTTGCGGGTTTACCCCAATCCTCTGCGCTGCGACCGGTGAGGACGGCCAGCGCCCGGTTGAGGGCAGCGCTTTGGGGATCTTCCGGGTCAGCTGAATAGTTGGCCAGGGTGACGGCAGCGCGGGTGTGGTCTTTGGCAATGGTCGCTTGTCGGGTGGTCTGGTTAGCCCCGGTTCCCTGGAGCCGCTCAGGCCGATCAGCCGACAGCAGGGCTAGGGGGACTCCGCTGTGGTAGGCCTCCATTAGGGCAGGGAGGGTTTCCCCCACTCCGGTTCCGCTGGTGGTCACCAGGCCGACGGGCTGGCCGGTCGCTTTGGCAATTCCGAGGGCGGTAAAAGCTGCAGAGCGTTCATCAATACGGACGTGGGCTTCAAGAACCCCGGCCTCAGCCAGGGAAGCAACCGCATAGGCCAGCGGGGCAGAGCGAGAGCCGGGAGAGACAAGGATGTGCCTCATCCCTGCCCTAACCAGGGTGTCGAGCAGGGAGACGGCGGTGATGAAGGTGGGTGAGGGTGCGTCAGTCACCCCACCAGTCTACTCCCCTCCTATTTCCCGGCCCCGGCAGCAAGTAGCCGGTAGCTTTCCCGGATCCTATAGTGCCACCAGGCTGTTCTTGCCTCGGATGCCTGGGCAGCGCGGACCAGGTAGCGATCGGGGACAACCTCCCTCAGGGGCAGGTTGCCGTTGATTGCTACCAGGGGCTGGGTCACGACGTCCTGGGCCATGAGGGAAACCGTACCGAGGCCGCAGCCGTAGGGTAGCTGGGGCAGGGCCGCTGCGAGCGCCGCCCCGGTCCGGATACCGATGGAACTTTCGAGGGCTGATGAGACGACGGCGGGCAGGCCGGCTTCTTCAACGATGGAAAGGGCCCGGCGGACGCCGCCGAGCGGGGCGGCTTTGATGATGATGAGGTCAGCTGCCCCCAGGCGGGCAACTTCGAGGGGGTCTTCGGCCTTGCGGACGGCTTCGTCGGCTGCAATCAGCAGGGGGTTACCTGCGGCGCGGAGCCGGTCCCTGACCCGGGCGAGTCCTTCGATGCCGGGGACGGGCTGTTCGGCGTAAAGAAGGTCGTAGTCAGCTAGGGCGGTCAGGGCCCGGACGGCTTGGTCTTCGCTCCAGCCGCCGTTGGCGTCGATCTTGAGGCGGGCAGAGGGGAGGGCAGCGCGGACGGCGGCCACCCGGTTGATATCTTCCTGGAGGGAGGCCTCAAAGGGCAGGCCGGTTTCAGCGACCTTAATTTTGATTTCTTGAATTTCCCCGTCAAAGCGGGCTAGGACGTCCTCTACCTGGTGGGCAGCAACAGCTGGCATCGTAGCGTTGAGGGGAATGCTGGTACGGACGGGCTCGGGGTAGGGAAGGTAGGCGGCTTCTAGGGCGCAGGCTAGCCAAGAGGCGCTTTCAGCTGGCCCGTATTCGGGGAAGGGGGCGAATTCTCCCCAGCCCTGCGGGCCTCGGATGAGAGCCGTTTCCCGCCGGGTCACGCCCCGGAATTTTACCGTCATGGGCAAGGTCACCACGAAGGTGTCAGCGAGTACCCGCTCTATGGGGGGCAGGTCAAAGGCAAGGGGCAGGTGTGGTGTATAAGTGTGGTTCATACTGTCAATTTACTCCTCTAGTGGGCAGAGGAGAAGGGTTCTCAGGGGCGGTTTATCCCGATGAAGCGCTGGCACTAAGCGTTCTCCCAGGAAAGTCACAAGTGTATCTGGCACAATATGCAGTGAAGCCAAACAATATGACTGTTTATTGCAGGTGGTGCCCGGTTTTTCCCTGCACCCCAGGCTTCGTGGTGATATGACAGCAGGCGAAAGGCGCGACGGGTTTCACGTGGACGGAAAGAAGCTCAAGACAGGTTCGATGCCCGGCATCGAGGATGATGCCACTGAGGTGCTCCCTGCCCTCACCGACCCCAAGCCTGCCGATACCTTTGAATTGACGGATGACGATGCGACCGTCGTCTTGCCCCCTCGCGCCTTTGATCAGATGAATCAGGCTGCCCCCGGGCCCCAGGGCCAGGACGCTGACGAGACCACGGTGCTTCCGCCCCGGCCCTCTAGCGCCCCTGACTCCTACGCCCAGGGCAGGTTTGACTCAGGCCAGCAGGCTAGCCCTGAGGACGCTACCCGCCCACTTTCCTCTGTCCAGGTACCCCCTTCTGCCAGCGAGGAGCTCAAAGCTAAGCTCCAGGCGGGGGCGGCTTCGTCCTTCTCAGCGGCAAAAAGTGGTCTGGCAGCTGCCAGCGCTAAGGCCAGCGTCAAGGCCAAGGAGACAGCCGAGCGGGTTAAGAAAGAACGCGCTGCCCGGGCCGCTGGAAAGGCCCAGGCCAAGGCAGCCCAGCAACCTCAGCAATCAGCCCCTTACAAGGTGCCCTCTTCCCCTGCCCCCTACAGCCAGCCTTCTGGCTTCCCCGGTGGTCCTAGCTACCCGGCCCAGGCCCACTCGGGTGAGGGGTCGCCGTCCGGTCGCCTGCAAATGCTGACCCCCTCCCATATCCGCCAGACCCGCCCCTCCCTCTGGACCCTCATCCAGCATTTCTCCGCAGGTGGCACCCTGTTTATCTTGCTGGTCATGGCCTTCGTCTTCTTTATTACAACCCCCACCGGCCAGCAGCTTGATGAAGTCTCCTTCCAGGAGTTCTCCTACCGGTTCATGACCTACACAGAGCAGACCTCCAGCCTGCTGGATATGATTCCGGCCGCAGCCGGTGTGATAGCAGGTATTGGCCTGCTCTTTGTGCTGATTTGGAAGCACCGCTTCGTCCCTGCCCTGGTAGGCCTGGGCATGGCTATTGGCGCTAATCTGACAACCCAGCTGCTGAAAAATTACTTCATTATCAAGCCGAATCTGGGTATCCAGGAGGCCCTGGGGAACTCTGCCCCTTCCGGCCATACCACTTTCGCGGCGGCTGCCGGGCTGGCCCTTTTCCTGGCCTCCCCCAAGCGCTTCCGTCCTACCGTTGCCCTGCTGAGTATGGTCTTTACGGTAGCTGCCGGTTACTCCACCGTGGTCAACGGCTGGCACCGGCCGGCCGACGTCGTCACCGCAATTTTGGTGACCGGCCTCTGGGGGGTGCTGGGCCTGATTATCCTTCGGTTCATGCGCTCTGAAGAGCTGGATATGAGCAACACCCAGCGATCCGGCCTGATCCTGGTGCCCCTGCTCTCCATTTCAGGATTCTTTATCGGCTTCTGCGCTTTCGCCCTCTACTGGGTGACCTACACCAACCCCATTCCCGGCTCGGCCTTCGTGGCCGCCATCTGCCTGATTGCAGCGGTTGCCTCCCTGACCACCAGCATCCTCATCGCCCTGCTCCGCCCTCAAAACAAGCAGCGCAGCGCCTACCGCCGGGTCTGGGCCTACTAGCCCGAACCGGTGCATAGGTAACAAAAAACCCACGGGGTCTTACAGACCTCGTGGGTTTTCTCATCAGGCAGGTTAGCCCTGGCCCAGGGTGATGGGGCCGGTTAGTCCGGACGCCTGATCCCCGTCAAAACGGACGGTGGACAGGCCCTGCCCCTCAGCTTCACGGGCCTCAAGTTTCATGAGACGATCCAGCAGAATACGGGTAGAGCCCCCGGAGTAGGGGAGCTTATACATGGAGGCGGTGGTTGCGCCCTTGACCTCATTGAGGGCCGAATCTGCAATCTTCTGCACGGCGTCCTCCATGGTGTCAGCCATGCGTTCAATGAAGGTGCGCTCAACGGGGGTGCCGTGGCCCGGTACGAAAATCCGGTAGCGGTCAAGACCGGCTAGAGTCCGCAGGGTGCTCACCCACAGGGCAGGGTAGGAGTCGTCAAAGGCCGGGTCTGAGCCCTGCTCGATGATGTCACCGGCAAAAAGTACATCGTCAACCCCCACCAGGACGTCCCCGTCCGTGTGGGCCAGGCCCAGGTACATGAGGGTCACAGCCCTCTCCCCCAGTTCAACGCGGGTGAAAGCAGGACGGGTTCCGTCGCCGGGAAGGAAACGGGTGGGGACGACCAGCTCCGTGTTGTGGCCCTGCTGGTGGGCCATCTCAGGTTCTAGCACCTCAACGTAGAGGCGCTGACGGTCGCCATAGTTCTCAATGGCCCGGGCCGCACGCGGGTGGGCCCAAAAATCGGTGACGCCGTCGCCCTTGAAGACCGCGTTCCCCATGAAGCGGTCGAAGTGGGCGTGGGTATTCACCACCACCAGGGGAAGGTCAGTGACCCGCCGGACGGCCCGCAAAATTTCAGCGCCCTGACGGGGACCGGCCCCGGTATCAACGATCATTGATTTGGTGGCACCAACGATGAGGCCCGAGTTGAGTCGGTAGTTATCGGTGGAGATTTGGTAGACACCATCGGCGATTTCTAGAGTTCTAGCCATGCTTTAAAACTACTGGAAACCGGGCGGTGCCACTCCGTTTTCTCCCCCTTGGCCGTGTTATTTCTTGCCACATTGGGCCGGGCACCTGCTGAAGCCGTGTTCTAGACTGGAAGGGTGCATAGCGACAATAAGCCCTTCCCCCCTGTTCCCTGCGGCCGGTACGCCCCCTCGCCCTCGGGTGATTTACACCTGGGTAACCTGCGGACTGCCCTCCTGGCCTGGCTCATGGCCCGGTCCGCTGGCGGCCGTTTTGTCATGCGGGTAGAGGACCTAGACCGGGTGAGGCAGGGGGCAGCTGAACGGCAGCTGGCTGACCTTGCCGCCCTGGGCATTGACTGGGACGGGCCGGTGCTCTACCAGTCCACCCGAAGCGAGGCTTACCAGGACGCCCTCGCCCAGCTTCAGCAAGCAGGGCTGGTCTACGAGTGCTTCTGTACCCGCCGGGAAATCCAGGAAGCCTCCAGCGCCCCCCACGGGGCCCCCGGCGCCTACCCGGGAACCTGCCGCAACCTCACCGAGGAGGAACGGGCCGTCCGCCGAGCTGGGAGGCCTGCAGCCCTCCGTCTGAAAGCTGACGTTGCTACATGGACTGTCACAGACCGCTTTGCCGGAGAATACACCGGCATCGTCGATGATTTTGTACTGGTACGAACCGATGGGGTCTACGCCTACAACCTGGTCTGCGTGGTTGATGACGCCTACCAGAAAGTCACCGAAGTGGTGCGCGGTGACGACCTGCTACCGTCCGCCCCCCGCCAGGCCTACCTGGCCCACCTTTTAGGCTTGCCCGTGCCCACCTATGCCCATGTGCCCCTGGCCATGAATACTGAGGGCAAACGCCTGGCCAAACGAGACGGGGCTGTTACCCTGGCCGAACTCACCGCCGCCGGTATCAGCACCGAGCACATCATGCGGATGATTTCAGCCTCCATTCCCCTGCCCCCTGTCACCGGGCAGGCAGCAGGTGAAAGCGGCCCGCACCTGCCTGAAACTGCAGCCGAAATGCTTGCCGTCTTCACACCCGACCGGATCAAGCAAGCCCCCTGGATTGTTATCGACCCCCTGATGACCAGCACCTGCGGGCTCTAAACCACCCGCAGCTCCCAGCCCTGATAGCCGAATCCCACCCCACCCGAAAGGCCACCAGTGAGCTTCACCGACCGCGTCCCCGTCCAGCACCGGGGCACAGCCGCCCTGCTCCTCATCCTGACAGGCTCCTTGGGCATTCAAATTTCAGCAGCCATCGTCTCTGACCTCTTCACCCAGGTTGGCCCCACCCAGGTCGCTGCCCTGCGGGCCCTAGTTGCTGCAATCGTCCTCTGGATGATCGTGCGCCCCAACCCCCTGGCCCTTCGCCGGGCCGACCTCACCCAGGTCCTGGTCTACGGTCTGGTACTGACCCTCATGAGTATCTGCTTCTACAATGCCGTCCACCATATTCCGCTCGGCGTTGCCGTCACCTTTGAGTATCTAGGTGCCTTCATCGTGGCCCTGCTCGGGGTGCGCCGCCTGCGCGACGGGCTCATGGCCCTCTTCGCCCTGCTGGGGGTGGTCATGATCGCCGGGCCCACGATCGCCGGAGACTCCAACCCGATTGGGTTCATCTGGGCCCTTGGATCTGCAGCTTCCATGGCCGGCTACACCATCTACTCAGCCCGTATGGGGTCTGGGTCAGCAGCTACCAGCGGCCTCAAGGGCACCACCATGTCCCTAGCCTTTTCAGCCCTGATCCAGCTCCCCCTGTCCCTACCTGCCACAACCGGGCTGGACGGGGCCGCCTGGGGCAAACTCGCCCTCTCAGCGATCGTGGGGGTCGCCCTGGCCTACTCGGCTGACAACATCGCCGGGCAGCTGACCAGTGCCGGGGTGATCGGGGTACTCTTCGCCATTGACCCGGTGGTAGGGGCAGCCGTCGGCACCCTCATGCTCCACGAGATTCTCTCCCCCTGGTCATATGCTGGAATCCTCCTCATTGCCGGATCAGGTGCCTACATTGTCTGGCGCACCAACCGATCCAACCTGCACCTACCGGCCACCGGGTCCATTCCCACCCTGCCCCGCCCTGAAAAACCGGGACGGGGGCGTCCTCATCAGGAAAGCTAAAGATAGCCCCCAAGATATGTGAAAGGGCAACCCCTCCCCTCTCAGCCAACACCCCTGTGAGCTAACCCACAGGCAGAGATGTGACCTGCAGTCTATTCATCACGTAATCTAAACGAATTAGTTTAGAAGAACTACAGCATTACAACCTCTAAGGGGAGCACATGAGCAACACCGCCTACCAGCTGGTGGCCCTGGCTATCTACTTTGCCGCCATGATCGCCATCGGCATCTGGGCCAAATCGAAGAATCGCAACCTTGATGACTACGTCCTCGGGGGTCGGTCCCTCTCCCCCACGGCAGCAGCCCTCTCAGCCGGAGCCTCGGACATGTCCGGCTGGCTGCTCATGGGCCTGCCCGGTGCCCTCTACATCACCGGCCTGGCCGAAGCCTGGATCGCCATCGGTCTCACCATCGGGGCCTGGCTCAACTGGAAGTTCGTCGCCCCCCGCCTGCGCTCCTACACCGAAGTCGCCGGTAACTCAGTGACCGTCCCCTCCTTCTTCTCCAACCGCCTGCGCGACTCCAAGGGCCTGATCCGTATCTTCGCAGCCCTGGTTATCCTGATCTTCTTCACCTTCTACGTCTCATCCGGCATGGTCGCCGGTGGCGTCTTCTTCCAGTCCTCCTTCGGCGGCAACTTCCACACCGGCATGCTCCTGGTTGCCGGCATTACCATCGCCTACACCCTCTTCGGTGGCTTTTTGGGAGCCACCTACACAGACGTCGTCCAGGGCCTGCTCATGCTCACTGCCCTGCTCTTGCTCCCCCTCATGGCCCTCTTCTACGTCGGCGGCTTTGAGGGCCTAGCCACCACCATTGAGGCCGTCAACCCCACCGCCCTCTCCCTCTTCGCCGGAACCACCACCCTCGGAATCCTGTCGTCTGCCGCCTGGGGCCTGGGCTACTTCGGCCAACCCCACATCATCGTGCGCTTCATGGGCCTGCGCTCAGCCCAGGACGCCACCGCCGGCCGCCGCATCGGAATCACCTGGATGATCGCCACCCTGGTCGGTGCCATGAGCGCCGGCCTCATCGGTATCGCCTACTTTGCCCGCCACCCCGAAGCAACCCTGACCGACGCCACCAACGCCGAATCAGTCTTCCTGGATATGTCCCAGATTCTGCTCCACCCCCTCCTGGCCGGTTTCGTGCTGGCCGCGGTACTGGCAGCCATCATGTCCACCCTCTCCTCCCAGCTGATTGTCTGCGCTTCCGCCCTTGCCGAAGACCTCTACAAGCTCACCAGCGGCGGCAAGGACCTCTCAGACGCTAAAGGCCTCTGGCTTGGCCGGGCCGGTGTTATCGTAGTAGCCCTGATCGCTATTATCTTGGCCTGGAACCCCGAATCCTCCGTGCTCGGCCTGGTCGCCTTCGCCTGGGCTGGCTTCGGTGCAGCCTTCGGCCCCGCCGTGCTGCTAGCCCTCTACTGGCGTAAGTTCACCGCTGCAGGTGCCGTTGCGGGTATGGTCGCCGCGACCATCACCGTCTTTGCCTGGGGCTACAACGACACCCTCTCTGGCCTCATGTACGAGATTGTGCCCGGCTTCGCCGTCAACCTGCTCTTCTCTTACATCGTGTCTGTAGCCACCTACAAGGGCGATACCCCCCAGGCCCAGGAAATCGAAGCCGAGTTCACCAAGGCCGTAGAGCTCTCCCGCTAAGCTAGCTTCCGCTAGAACCGTTAGCTAAGGTTCTTCTTTTTCAGGACGCCGCACCCCGCTCCCCTGCCCCTTATGCAGGAAGCAGGGGGCGGCGTCCGTCCTTTCTACCGCTGAATGTCATCGAAAGCTTCATGTGCGTGGTCTTTGAAGGCGCAGATGAAGTTTTCGGTTACGCGCAAGGAGCCAGCGGCGGGGTGCCCCTGGGTAGACTGGTGGCTATGACTAACGAACTTCCTGCCAAGGTTTCTGACATTTTTGACCCCCACCAGTGGCGCCTGGTCGAGGGCTTTGAAGACCTGACCGACATCACCTACCACCGCCAGGTCGAGCGCAACGAGGCCGGTGAGATCCTGCGGGATCTGCCGACCGTCCGTATCGCTTTTGACCGGCCCGAGGTACGTAACGCCTTCCGCCCCCACACCGTCGATGAGCTCTACCGGGTGCTAGATCACGCCCGTATGACCTCCAACGTGGGTACCGTACTGCTGACCGGCAACGGCCCCTCAGCCAAGGACGGCGGCTGGGCCTTTTGCTCCGGCGGCGACCAGCGTATTCGTGGCCGCGACGGCTACCGCTACGCCGAGGGTGAGACCCGCGATTCCATCGACCCGGCCCGCGCAGGCCGCCTGCACATCCTGGAGGTTCAGCGCCTGATCCGCACCATGCCCAAGGTGGTTATCGCCCTGGTGTCGGGCTGGGCTGCCGGTGGCGGCCACTCCCTGCATGTGGTTGCTGACCTGACTATTGCCTCTGAGGAGTACGGCAAGTTTAAGCAGACCGACGCAACCGTTGGATCCTTTGACGCCGGCTACGGCTCTGCCCTGCTGGCCCGCCAGGTAGGCCAGAAGTTTGCCCGCGAGATTTTCTTCCTGGCCAAGGAGTATGACGCCCAGCGCATGCACGAAATGGGCGCTGTGAACGACGTAGTGCCCCACGCTGAGCTGGAGACCAAGGGCCTGGAGTACGCGGCCCACATTGCCCGCCAGTCCCCGCAGGCTATCCGTATGCTCAAGTTCGCTTTCAATCTGCCGGACGACGGCATGGTCGGCCAGCAGGTCTTCGCCGGCGAAGCCACCCGCATGGCCTACATGACCGACGAGGCCGTCGAGGGCCGCGACGCTTTCCTTGAGAAGCGCGACCCCAACTGGGAAAACTACCCCTACTACTTCTAGCCGACCGGCGGCGTCCGCGCGCCCAGATCAGAGCAGCACAGGCTCAGTGCCCACCAAACTCTCGTACTGCCCACCCCGCTCGTGGACAGTGCGCGAGTCTGGTGGGCTTTCGCCGTCCGGGCAAAAAAATAAGACTATACCTCCCTGCCATGTGCGGAATTCTAAAGGAAAATCATTGGCTCTTGAAGATACCGCCTCTCAAGCGTACAGTTTTCTGTACAGGAGGTTTTGATGAAAACTATGACCTACACAGAATCGCGCGCTAACTACGCCCAGGTGCTCGATATCGCGGTAGAAGACCTTGAAGAAGTCGTCATCACCAGGGCAGGGCGCGAACCTGCCGTCATTCTTTCACTTGCCGAATACGAATCGCTCAAAGAAACCGCTCACCTCTTACGTTCTCCGGCCAATGCTCGTCGGCTGCTAGATTCAATTGACGAACTTGAAGCAGGCGGAGGATCCAGCCAGGCACTTCTCGAAGACTAGGCAGCGGCATGGAACTTATCTGGAGCAGTCAGGCCTGGGAAGATTACCTATGGTGGCAGAGGCAAGATCGCAAGGTTCTCAAAAGAATCAATACGCTACTCAAAGATATCCAACGCAACGGTAACGAAGGTATTGGCAAGCCTGAGGCGCTGCGCAACAACCTCTCCGGATACTGGTCACGCAGGATTACTGAAGAGCACCGACTGGTTTACAAAATCGTGGGCAACTCTGTGCGTATTGCTGCGGTAAGGTACCACTACGAATAGACGCAGCAGCCAGAAGAAAATAACTGAGTGCCCACCAGACTCGCGCCCTGCCCACGAAGGGCGTAGACAGTACGCGAGTCTGGTGGGCTTTCGCCGCCTGGGCACACAATAAGGACGCCCCGCCCACCTTCTTCACGGAAGGCGGGGCGGGGCGTCCTTATGTTATTTCTGAGGCTAGGCGCTGGGGCTAGACCTCAGATTCTGCTTTGCGGGCAGCCTTGCGCTTGTCGATGGCGCGTTCTTCGAACTCCAGCTCAATAATGCGCAGCTTGTTCTTGCGGTTCCAGGTCAGTAGCACATTGACCAGAAAGACCAGGAAAACCAGCATCAGCACCGGGTAGACCAGGCCAATCACAGAAAGAGCAGCTTCCCAGGCGGTAGGCACCAGCGGGTTGTTAGCAAGTACAGTCATGGTTTACGCTCCCTTATCCGGCTTACCCGCAGTATTCTCGCCCAGCCCCAGGCGCTTACGAATCACCCGGATCTCGGTCTTGTTCTTCTTATGAAACCCCGAGAGAACCACAAAGAGGAGCACCCAAAAAGCGAGATAAATCAACAGTGATATGACTTCACCGGCGGAAATCTCCAACGCCTGAACAGTCCTTTCAACGGCAAGTCAACAATTCACCTTCAGAACAACTTTTCCATTACCGCACATCAAGAGCCACCTGTTGCAACAAAGCCGATAAATACCTTGTTAGCTTTGAAATCCGCCCACGCCTTGGGACAATGTTAGAAGAATTTTCAGTTGCCTAGCTCACATAAGCTGGGCCAAGGTAACTCCCCCCGAGGATTCCATGCCCCGCATTACACAAGAGCCCCAGAGCCCTGCCCCCACCACCAAGCAGTTCCGAACCGATATCCAGGCACTGCGTGCCACTGCCGTCCTGCTCGTCATAGCCAACCACTTCTGGCCCCAACACCTCACCGGCGGCTACATCGGCGTCGACATCTTCTTCGTCATCTCCGGATACCTCATCACCCTCCACCTCCTCAAAGAACTCACCCACAAAAACACCCTCAACTTCAAACACTTCTACGCAAGCCGAGCCCGACGACTCCTCCCAGCAGCCCTCTTCGTCGGAGCAATCTCCTTCGCCGCCACCCTCATCCTCACCCCCTCCAACTACTGGACACGCACCGCCTGGGACTTCTTCGCAGCAAGCGCCTACTTCCACAACTGGAACCTCTACACAGCAGCCACAGACTATTTCGCCCAAGACAGCAACCCCACCGTATTCCAGCACTACTGGTCCCTCTCAGTAGAGGAACAGTTTTACCTCATCTGGCCCCTTGCGCTTACTATCATCTTCACCCTTTCAGGTACGCTCATTAAATGGATCAAAGGCCGTGAACAATCTAAATTAATCATCATCGCCATATTTATGGTGTTCCTCGCAGGGACCTCTTTATTTGCCTCTACCCAAATGGTAGAAGCAGGCCACCCAGGCGCCTACTTCAGCACTTTCACTCGTGCTTGGGAATTCATGGTTGGTGGGCTTATAGCTCTCAGCTCTCCGGTATTAGCCCGCTTCCGACCACAATCCAGAGAGTCACTTTTCGCAACCCTGATTCGCAACGTCAGTCAGCTCGCAGCCTACCTAGCCATCGGATTCTCAGCCTTTTTCTTCACCGGTGCAGTTGGTGTCCCCGGGCCTATCACCCTTATTCCTGTACTAGCCACAGCAATAATTATTGCGCTCGGCCCGGATACTTTTATCCCTTGGCTCCGGGCTCTGGTTGAATGGCGTCCGGTTCAGTTCACCGGTGATATTTCGTATTCCCTCTATCTCTGGCACTGGCCAGTAGCTGTCCTACTGCCCTTTATCTTGAAGCAACCAGTGACCTGGTGGATGTTTCTACTTGCCCTTATACCCACCTACCTCCTAGCTTTTATTACCCAGCGATTTGTTGAAGAACCCTTCAGATTTAAAATCCCTGCTCTACAGCAACCAAGAATTGTCCTTTTGAGTGTTATCTCTACCCTGCTACTCGTAGCTTCTTCAGCTTTTGGCGCTAACCTCTTTACAAAGCACACAGAACAACAACAAAAAGAAGCATTACAAGCTGCGCTCTCTGGTGACAATAGCCAGCCCTGCATCGGTGCAATGGCTATTGCTGATTCTAGTCAGTGCCCCGACATATTCACTCAGGAGCCCCTTGTAGCCCCAGCTGCAGAAGACCAGGCCCCATGGCATGCCGAGACCGATGGATGCGAGACAATACACCATTGGGATGTGCCAAATGGCGGAGCGCTTTGGCGTTTACACTGCAATTACGCAGAGTCTTCTAACGACTCTACATCTGTATGGATTGTAGGAGATTCGCACTCTGAACAGTGGCGGGCGGCGTTCTTACCTTTAGCTGAAGAGCGGAAATGGGACCTCACATATTACACCCATTCTGGCTGTCCTCTTTGGACACGGCCGTTGAGTTTTTGGGTCAACGGAAGTCATCACACTCCAGTACGCGACATAGAAACCTCAACCTGCTCAGATTGGTCACATACTATCCAAAATGAAATTGAGAAATCTAAACCAGATGTCATCATTCTCAGCACCTATTCCACTGTGCAAGGAATCGACGACGGTTCGGGAGCTTCTCAAGAACAACAGTATAAATCTGCAATGGCAGAGACTCTGAAATCCTGGAGGGCCTGGAGCCCCAAAGTTATTGTGCTCAAAGATACTCCTAGGGCAGGCACTGTGATCGGCCCCGAGTGCGTCAGCGTTTCTGGAGTTGGCTGTGTAGCCCCTGCAAATGAACTACTCGCGCAGGATCCTCAGTTTGAAGCAGCAAAGACCCTGGGAGTAGCAACAATAGATATGACAGACTATTTCTGCCCAGATGATACCTGCTATGGAGTGATTGGCGGCCTGCCTGTCTTCTTCGATACGAATCATATTTCCAAGAGTTACAGCATTTCGCTCTCAACACCGCTGGCGAAGAAGTTGGAGGATGCCCTCCAACACTAAATGAGTATGATTTTGCTGGAAGCAAGGACTTAACGAACTGCGGGGTTTCCTTCGAGATACGGTTCTTTCTACCGCATCTCGAAGGAAACCCCGCAGTTCGAGTGCTTGGCAGGTAAATCTCTATAAGGCACCCTCTGATTTTCCTTCGCGGGCAGCCTTGCGTTTGTCGATGGCGCGTTCTTCAAACTCCAGCTCGATGATCCGCAGCTTGTTCTTGCGGTGCCAGGTCAGCAGCACGTTGATGAGAAAGACCAGGAAAACCAGCATGAAGACCAGGTAGGCCAGGCCAATCACAGAAAGAGCGGATTCCCAGGCGGTGGGCACCAGCGGATTAGTAGCAAGTACAGTCATGGTTTACGCTCCCTTATCCGGCTTACCCGCAGCATTCTCGCCCAGCCCCAGGCGCTTACGAATCACTCGGATTTCTGTCTTGTTCTTCTTATGAAACCCCAGCAGCACTACGAAAAAGAGCAGTAGCAGAGCAAGATACAGCAAGAGAGTGGCGATTTCTGCACCGGTTGCCTCAAGCATGGGAAGTCTCCTATCTCGACCTTGAGAATAAAGAACGTATTATCCACAAGATTACCAAGTAGGCATACTAACCGGCAAGCATCAGCAGGCGTAGACTAAAAAGAGCCATGATATTTGATTCCCTTACCCCGCTCCCCTGCCCGGTTGCACACGAGTTCGGGGCGGCCGTCCTCGTCGGGGCAGACCAGCCCGCCCGCCCTGCTACGCAGGAGCTTGATGAGGCCCTGCGTACTTTTAGCGCCCGCTTCACCGAGCTAGAGAAGGGGAAGGACGCCCCCGCCCTGGTTGTCACGACCAGCGGCTCCACCGGGGCCCCCAAACAGACGGTACTTGCGGCCTCGGCCCTGGTCGCCTCGGCTCGGGGAACCGAAGCCGCCACAAACACCCATGCCGCCCAGTGGCTCCTTGCCCTGCCCTTGCAGTACGTTGCCGGGGCGCAGGTGGTGGCCCGGTCTGCCCTGGCGGGCACCACACCCGTTCTCACCGCTTCAGTCAGCGAAGGTACCCGCTTCACCGCCCAGGACTTCGTCACCTCCACTGAAAAACTCTCAGCCCAGCACCGGCTAGTTTCCCTAGTTCCCACCCAGCTGCACCGCCTGCTAGAAACCCCCGAAGGCCCCCTCCGCACCGAAACCCTCGAAGCACTACGCTCTTTTTCCGCGATTCTTCTGGGTGGAGCCCCGGCTAGCGCCGACCTCATCAACACCGCCCACGACCTGACACTGCCGGTGGTTCGCACCTACGGCTCAGCTGAAACCGCAGGCGGCTGCGTCTATGAAGGTAAGCCGCTGCCGGGCGTCCGCGTGCAGATAGAGCCCGCTGCCACCGAACCCGAATCTCCCGGGCGCATCTGGCTGGGCGGACCTACCATTGCCAGCGGCTACGCCAACGACCCGCAGCGCACCGCCGCCCACTTTTTCGTCGATGACAATGGAACCCGCTGGTACCGCACCGACGATCTAGGCACCCTTAATTCACTGACCGGCTCCCTCACCGTCACCGGGCGGGCCGATGATGTGCTGATCTCCGGCGGAATCAAAACCAGCGCGGCAGCGGTAGCCACCGTCCTCGAAAGCCACTCGGACGTACGCGAAGCCCTGGTTGCCGGGGTTCCGGACGCCCGTTGGGGCACCGCCATCACCGCCGCAGTCACCCCGGTAGCCGGCAGAAACATCCAGCCCAGTGAGCTTAAGGACGCCCTCCCCCGCCTGGTAGCAGAACAGCTGGGGGCAGCGTCCGCACCTAAACTCGTTGAAGTGCTACCGGAGTTCCCCACCCTGCCCACGGGCAAGCCCGACCGGCGGGCGGTGCAGGCCCTCCTGGCTGCAGCCTGGCAGGGCCGCCAGGGCACATCACGCGGCAGCTAGCGGGCACCGACCGCTAAAAAGTGAGACAATAGGATGTATTTTTGTGGCCCTATTCCAGCGGGCCACCCCAGCCCACCCCGGCGAGCGCCGGCTGATAAGGAGCGAAAACCGTGGCTACCGTTGCACAGTGGATCGAAGGTGCCCGCCTCCGCACCCTGCCCTTGGCCGCTGCCCCGATTATTGCCGGCTCAGCAGCTGCCTACGAAATTGATCGCTTTGACCCGGTAAGGGCCCTGCTGGCTTTCTTCGTGGCCTTCTTCCTGCAGGTGGGCGTCAACTATGCCAACGATTATTCCGACGGCATTAAGGGGACGGACGAGGTCCGCGTCGGGCCCCTGCGTCTGGTCGGCTCAGGTGTCGCCAAGCCCGCCCATGTGAAGCTGGCGGCCTTTATCTGCTTTGGCCTGGCCGGAGTTAGCGGCCTGGGCCTGGTCTGGCTCTCCCAGCAGTGGTGGTTTATCGCTATTGGTGCATCGGCTGTGCTTGCGGCCTGGGGTTATACCGGCGGTAAACACCCTTACGGCTATATGGGCCTGGGCGATATTTTCGTTTTCATCTATTTTGGTTTGGTTGCTACCTTGGGCACCATGTTCACGCAGAGCGCCCATCTGACGCTGACGTCCTGGGTCTTCGCCCTAGCTATGGGTCTCTTCTCGTGTGCCCTGTTGATGGCCAATAATGTGCGTGATATTCCTACCGACATTGAGGCTGGCAAAAAGACCCTGGCGGTCCGTTTGGGCGATAAGGCTTCCCGTATCACCTATGCCCTCGAAATGGCGGTTGGTCTGGGGCTGACCCTGCTCCTGGTGCCGGGTAATCCCTGGTTTGCCCTGGCCTTTATTCTTATTGGCCCGATTGTTCATTCTTGCCTTGTGGTGCTCGGCGGGGCCCTGGGGCGGGATTTGATTCCGGTGCTCAAGCAGGCTGGCTTCGTGGCCCTCTTCTATTCGATTCTTGTAGCCCTTGCCATTATCTTGCAGCCTCTTGCTATCTTCGCTGATAACTCGGCAGTCTTCACCGGCTACTAGGCCAGGCTCCAGTTCAGAAGGACGTAGACACCCCGGGGGTTCTGCGTCCTTCTGAGTTTTTGGGTGCCTGCAGGAGGTTTATCTAGTGGCCCTGTTGGCGGCGGGCGCTCTCGTCGAGGGTGTCTTCGTAGGCGGCGTCAGCATCGGCGGCGGTGGCCTTGGGCTGCTTGCGGCGGATTATGCGGTTAAAGTCGGCGGCAGCGGCATCGTGCAGGCGGGGGAAGGCCAGGTAGCAAACAGCAAAGCCGATGACGGCCCCGCAGATGATTGACAGAATGAGGCCTGCGCCAAAGTAGTAGGAGGCAAAAAAGGCAGCGGCTGAAAACAGCAGGCGGAGCAGGGAATACTTCAGGAAATTCACCCCCTCATTCTACCAACCTGCTGGTGGTGCCTACAGGAGGCGGGCGCGTCCGCTCTTCTAGCACGCTGTGAGCGCACAAAGCCGGGCGGGCGGGTTCTGTCGTGGAAAAATGGGGGTATGGGTAGAGCTATTTTGATTATTGGCGGTGCCGCCCTTCTGCTGGGCGTGTGGATTTATTCGATTCTGGATGCCGCCCAGACTGATCGTTTGAGGGTGCGTACCCTGCCTAAGGGGGCCTGGCTGGCTGTGCTGGTGTTCTTCCCCTTGCTGGGGTCGGTGCTCTGGTTTTGGTTGGGCCGCCCCCGCGGGTCGCGCCACGGGTCTTTTGGGGCCCCTGTTGCCAAGCCACCGGTGGCTCCCGATGATGACCCTGAGTTTTTGAAGTTCTTGGAGGCCCGGGCCCGACGCGAACGTCAGGACGCCGAGTGGCAGGAACGTAAGAAGCATAAGGACGCCGGTGGGCAGGACCCTGCCCAGGACGAGGAGGCTACCGAGCCGGACGAGGAGTCCTAGTTTTTTCGAACCCCACCTTTTGTCACGAGCCCCAGGGTTTACAGGTGGGGCTCGTGACAAAGTGTGGGGTTCGCTCTTATTTCTTGGCCTGGCGGTAGGCCCGGTAGTGCCTTCTAGTTTCAAGAACACCACCGATGACAATAACAACTAGAAGGGGCAGACGCCAGGTCAAGCTAGCGTAGTCATCGGTCGTGTAAAGTCCGTAGCCCCATATACCGAAAATCGCGAGCATAAGTAGGGAGTGCAGGTAGAGCCGGTAGGGCTTGACCTTCTTTTGCTCTGAGAGGGAACGGGCATAGACTACCGGGTGGCCGAATTCTTCCAGGTAGCTACTGCCGCTTTCGTGGGCATGTTCTTTGACCCGGGACACTTCTTCCCGCACGCGGGCATCTGAAATATCGCCACGCCCCCTCAGCTCCTGCTTAAATCGAGCAAGCCAGGTTTCATCGTCTTGGTAGTCTTCCTCGTCCCCTAAACCTGTAACCTGCTGGGGTGAGGGCAGCAGGAAGCCCGCAGCTGTTCCCAAAACACCCAACCCCAGGGCAGCCACTAGGTGGGCCCAGCTGGGAAAGCGCTGGGTGAAAACCTCGTAGGAGGCAAATAAACCAAGCCCGATAGCTGCTGAGCCAGCCAGAATAACGAGCGCTGTCAGAAGTACGGCAGCGGTAAAGCCAAATTTTTTACGGCTATGTTGGAAGGTAACGAGCTGAACAAACAAAAGCATGCCCAAGGCCCCGGGAAGAAGATAGAAGCCCAGCGGCTGGGAGCTCGGCCTGTCGCTGGGTAGAACGCTAACAACCCAGAAAAGAATGCTAAAGAATGCCCCGGTGAAGAAACCTGCCACCATTACTTCTTTGAGGGCCCACGGTTCGTCTTCGGAAAAGGCCTGGGTCCCCTTTTCGCGCCAGGTGGTAATTTTTTCGGCGGCCCATTCCTGAGGGCTACCGTAGAGGTCGGTGGCACTTTGGCCGGTTTCAGCCACCTGGCGGATGACGCCATTGAGGGCACTTTCACTGGTGACTGCTTTGACCCCGTTCGTAGCGAGGGTCGCAAAGGCTGTTTGCACCCAGTCCTTGTCTGCCGGGCTCTTGCTGGCTTCTTCGATTGCGACAGTCAGGCGTTCGTAAGGATTGTTAGCCATGTCTCCTCCTTGAGTTATGTTGAAACACTTCCGGTGGTTTTAGGCCCCGAGGGCGCTGGTCAGCCGGGCCAGGGTGGCTCGTTCCTCAGCGAGTTGGCGGGCGCCTGCGTCCGTAAGCCGGTATTGGCGGCGGGCGGGGCCGCTCTCCCCTTCCGTCCAGGTGGTGGTGACGTACCCGGCTTCTTCCAGCTTGGACAGCGCCGGGTAGAGGGAGCCGCCTTTGGGGCGTCCGTAGCCCAGCTTTTCAAGCTGTAGGGCAAGTCCGTAGCCGTGCAGGTCGTCCTGCTCTAGGCAGGCGAGGACGGCGGTGGGCAGGGTGGCTCGGATCAGGGAAGGCGGGTAGGTAGTAGGTTGCATATCACACCCCTCTCGTATCTAAGTACATCATATACCTAGATAGGTTTCAACCCTTACCCGCCCACAAGAAAGCGCCAGCAACTCCCCGCTGGGGGAGCCACTGGCGCTTACCGAAGGGAGCGGCCTACAGGCCCGAGTATGAATGGAGGCCTGAGAAGAAAACGTTCACAATCGTGAAATTGAAAATCACGCACAGGTAGCCAACAATGGACAGCCAGGCTGAAGGCGGGCCCGACCAGCCGCGGGTTGCCCGGGCGTGCAGGTAGGCTGCGTAAACCACCCAGATGATGAAGGTCCACACTTCCTTGGTATCCCAGCCCCAGTAACGGCCCCAGGCCTTTTCAGCCCACACCGCACCGGCAGCCAGGGTAAAGGTCCACATGGCAAAGCCAACGGTATTCAGGCGGAAGGAGAAGTTCTCCAGGGCGGTCGATGAGGGAATCAGCCGCATGAAACCGATCCGGGCCAAAGTGCTATCGGTACCCTCAATAATGGAGCGCTCACGGGCAGTCTGTAACAGCTGCAGAACAGCCATAGCGAAGGTAATGGTAAAAATTGCTGATGCTAAAACCGCAATAGAAACGTGAATGACCAACCAATAGGATTGCAGGGCCGGGACCAACTGCCCCACCGGGGTGGGGTAGGCAATGGTGGCGGCAGCCATCATAATCACAGCTAGACCGGATACCAGGCTTCCCACAAACCGCAGGTCCCGGAAGATCAGGAAGCCCAGGTAAACAGCGGTCACCAGGAAGGCACCTGTGGTCAGGAACTCGTACATATTGCCCCAGGGCACCCGGTTGGCGGCAAAGGCCCGGGAGAGTACACCGGCTAGGTGGATCAGGGTGCCCAGGGCCAAGATAGCGACGCCAGCGCGGGCGGCCGGGCGACGTTCTCCGCTGCCGTAGCGCATGTCAGCGTCAGCAACATGGCCAGAAATTTTAGCGGCAGCGGACTGCTTATAGCCCATACCGCGGGCACCGGTACCCTGCTCAGTGCCGCTGATACGGGCTGAGCGGGCTGAGCGACCACCGGATTTTGCCGCAGCGCCGACGAGCTCCTGCTCCCGGTCGGTGGCAGAATCGGCTGATTCTAGGCGCTTGGTGGTGCGCGAGTGGACGGCAACGTCCCAGGCGAAGGCGACAAAGGCGACCGTGTAGGCAATGGCCGCAAGGTACATAAAGAGGTCGCTCCACCGGGCGAGTTCGAGATTGACTTCTGGCATGGCTAGCTCACTTTTCGGGTGCGATATGTGGGGGTGGTTTTATGCTTCATCAAATTCTAGCCCCCATTTCTGGGCAAATAGATCGGTCAGGCGGTCTGCTTCGGTGGCAAGTCGGGGATCTTCACCGCGGGCCAACAGACCGTATTCGACGGTGAGGGTGCCTTCAGCGGGGTTTTCGATGGCCCTGACCCAGACCCGGCGACGGGCAACAAAGACCGAAACCAGCAGACCTGCAAAGAGCAGGAGGGCTGAAACTAGGGCAATGGGACGGCCGGGATCAGAGCGGATTTCTATGCCGGCATAGCGTTTGACGCCGAGCAACTCAATGGTGCCGTGGTCGTTAGGTAGCTTGGCTGAGGGGTTGGTTGCATCCAGGACGATACCGTTGCCTGCGGCCATGGTGTTGAGTGGCTCTAGATTGTTGATATCCAGGACGTAGACGTTCTGCGGCACCCCGTTATCAAGGCCGAGGTCCCCGGTGTAAGACTGTAGCACCAGCATGGGGTTTAGCAGGTCAGAATCGATGGAGGTGGGGGCAGCGCCTAGGCGTTCTTCGCCGGTGGGCAGGAACATGCCGACAAAGCCCAGCTGGCCGGGGGTTGCGTCCGGCACCTTCAAGACGACGGAAGACAGGTAGCTGGTGCCGCCGGGCAGGCCGACCACGGGCCCCTCGTAGGCAATTGTGCCGTCGTTGTTAGTCACCCGGACGACCGGGGAATACCCGTTACCAAGCAGGTAGATGGAGGTTCCCTCAAAGTAGATAGGCTCGTTCACCTTGAGTTTCTGCTGGCTGGTGTTGCCATCAGCATCGGTCAGGGTGAAGTCAGCTTCATAGTTGATGTCAGACCCGTAGGTGGGTGAGCCCTTCTGCCGGTCGTATTCAACGGTGAGTTGGTCCATGGTGGCGGAGTAGGGAACCAACCAGTCGGGGTTGTAGTTGGTACCGGGGCTAAAGGAATCATAGGACACCAGAGAGTTCACGAAGGTTTCTTCCTCGGCGACAATGCGCTGGCCGGAGTAGCCAAAGAGGGAACCCACCGCCACAGCAATCAGCACCCCGATCATAGCCAGGTGGAAGAGGATATTCCCCAGTTCGCGCAGGTAGCCGCGTTCAGCACCGACGTTGACGACCCCGTCCTTTTCCGGGCGGATTTCAACCCGGTAGCCACGTTTTTTCAGGACGGCCGCAGCGTCCCCTATCGCCGAGGCGGCGGTGAATTCACCGGCTTCAACAGGTATGGTCAGGACGCGGTGCTGCGGCAGCCGGGTGAAGTTGAGGGGGGTGCGGGCCGGGGCCGACCGCATGGCCTTGGCGTGCTTGGTTGCCCGGGGCAGCACACAGCCGATGAGGGAGATAAAGAGCAGGATATAAATGGCCGCGAACCAGACCGATGAGAAGACGTCAAAAAGCTGGAGCTTATCGGCGATGGGCCCCCAGGTCGGGTGGGTTTCTATGTAGTCAGCGACCAGGGCTGGGTCTTGGATACGCTGGGGGAAGACTGAGCCCGGGACAGCTGCAACAGCAAGCATAAGCAGCAAGAAGAGGGCCGTGTTCATTTTGGTCAGCTGGGTCCAGGCCCAGCGGAGCATCTCGACGGCTCCGAGCGCAGGTGCGTCTTTGGTTTCTGCCATTGTTTCCTTGCAGCCTTGTGTGGTGGTGTGTGGTTTAGATGGGGAGGGTGTAGACCGGCATGGTTGCCTGGAACCAGGACATCATGGCCGTCCAGAGGCCGGTCGCCAGGAGCAAGCCGATGATGATCAGCATAGCGCCGCCCAGCCTTTGGAGTAGCAGGTGGTTCCTGCGGGCCCAGCCCATGGTGGTAACGCCGCGGGCAACCCCGAGAGCAACGAGCAGGAAGGGGATTCCCAGCCCTAAGCAGTAGGCCAGGGTCAGGACGATGGCCTTGGTGTTATCAGACCCGCCCGAGTAGACCAGCATCTGCACCGCAGCGAAGGTCGGGCCGATACAGGGGGCCCAGCCCAGGCCAAAGGTAATACCGAGAATCGGAGCCCCCCACAGGCCAGCGGGGGGTTTAGCCTCAATCTTGCGGTCCCGCTGGAAGAAGGAGAAGCGGCCCATAAAGACCAGACCCATCACTATAACCAGTAAGCCCAGGACCACATCAACCCAGCCCTGGCCGCGGAGCCAGGGGGCAGCCCCCAGCTGGGCCAGCACCACCGACATCAAGACAAAGATGAAGGAGAAGCCCAGCACGAAGAGGCTAATGCCAACCAGCATCCGGGTGGTCCGCCGTCGGCCGCTCATATCACCGCCGGTGAGGCCGGTGACATACCCCAGGTAGCCAGGAACCAGGGGAAGGACGCAGGGAGAAGCAAAAGAAATGAGACCGGCCAGCGCCGCCAGGGGCAGGGCTAGCCAGAGAGAGCCATCAAGAACAATCTGACCGAAGTTAGGCACTGACCTGGTCTTCGAGTAGGGTTCTGACAACGGACTGATCAATCTGCCCCAGGATTCGGGCAGCAACCCGGCCCTCGGCGTCCAAAATAACGGTAGTAGGCACCGCCTGGGCCGGAACGTACTTGCTCATGGCCAGCAGAATCTTGCCGTTCAGATCGCGGAAAGAGGGATAGGGGACTTCAAAGTTTTTCTCAAAGGCCTCGGCGGTGCCCTTCTCATCACGCACGTTGGCCCCGTAGAAGGCAACCTTCTCGCCAAAGGTCTGGTGGAGCTCATTCAGCCAGGGGGCCTCGGTCCGGCAGGGGGCACACCCTGCGTACCAGAAGTTGAGCAGGACGGGCTTGCCCCGCAGTTCAGCGGCAGTAACGACTGTGCCGTCAAAGAGTTCGTTCTCAAATTCGACCGGCTCACCCCGTTCAGCTGCCGCGTATTCGGTCACTGAACCGTCGCCAGCGATGTAGCCCTTGGAGTCACCAGCATCAGCCTGGGCAGCCAGGGAGTCTTTACCGCTTGATGAGCAGGCAGAGAGCAGGCCGACTGCGCCCAGGGCCGCGAGGCTCAGGGCCGTCTTGCGCGTCACCGGGTACTGGGAAGGTGTAGGCATGTGAGATGTTCTTTCAACCAGATGTGTAGGTGTTGGTGTATCAGAGGTCATTATGACCCCGGTAACTGAATAACACCTGAGTAGAGCTCGGCAGCAGGCTCAATATAAGAGAGTTTTGGCTTGCCAGGGCTGAAAATATCGGGGAATGTAAAACTTGTAATAGAAGCTAAATTGCACTGGCGACTGCGCGGATCATGGGGCAGGGGGCGGCCTTCAACAGAGGTGCGGGCCATCCAGATAGGCAGCTGGTGGGAGACGATAATCGCCTCGGCCCCGGCCCCGCCCTTCTCGTAGGCGGTGCGGGCGGCGTCCTTAATAGCTTCTGCCATGCGGGCCACCTGGTCGCGGTAGGGTTCCCCCCAGGACGGACGCAGGGGGTTGAGCAGGTGCTTCCAGTGGCGGGGATTCTTCAGTAGCTCGTCCTTGTTGACGTGCAGGCCCTCAAAGTAGTTGCCGGCCTCAATCACGCGCTCATCGGGCTGGGCGCTTAGACCCAAGAGCTCTTCGATGGGAGCAGCTGATTCGCGGGTGCGGGTGAGCGGGGAGCAGACCAGGTGCACAATATTGGCCCCGGCGTCGGCGCGGCGCTTGAATTCTTCTGCGGACAGGCGCACCATCTTCTGCCCGGTTTCAGACAGGTGGTAGTTGGGCAGGCGGCCATACACGATACGGTCGGGGTTATGCACCTCACCGTGGCGCATGAGGTGAACGGTGACAGTTGCCGAAGAAGTGTTCATACCCCTAGTCTCTCAAACCCAGGGGCACAACGCTAACCAGGGCCCACTTGGCCTCCCGGAGAAGCTACTGGGCTAGTTTCTTTTCGATGATCTTGGCCAGCCGCTTGGCGTTGACCTGCCAGAAGTCCTTGACTTCCCCGTCAACCAGGAGGACGGGAATCTCGGTGCGGTAGCGCTCTAGGAGGTCAGGGTGGTCCTCAACATTTACCTCAGAGAAGGTCAATCCATAGCGGGAGACAACCTCGCCGGTGGTAGCCCGGGCATCTTCACAGAGGTGGCAGCCGGGTTTCGTCAACAGTTCGATCTGGGGTGTAGCCATACTCCTACCCTACCGGCTCAGCCCGGCACCAGCAGACCTTCGAGGTTCAGCTACCCCACGCTAGATGTGCCCTAGCCCGATTGGGCGGGGCAAGAGGTTGCAAACGGGGGAGGGTGAAAACAGCACGGGCCCTGCACCAAAGTGGTGCAGGGCCCGTGGTGAAGAATTTACTTCTTGTTGCGGCGCTGGTGGCGAGTCTTGCGAAGCAGCTTGCGGTGCTTCTTCTTAGACATACGCTTGCGGCGCTTCTTGATAACTGAACCCATTGGATTCACCTCACTTATTAAATAGTGGTCGATACCCGGCCGACGCCACCACCCTTACGGGTAGCGGGTGCGGTAGCTATCCGGGCGTTATACCGGTATAAACGCTCCATAGAACACGCTGAGGGCACAAAAGTGCCCTCGACGTGAAAAACGCTCTGAAATCAAGAGTACAGGTTTAGGGCAGATTTCGCCCCCTGTTCACCGGCAAGTGAGAGCATTTTCTCTTTAAAAAACCAACCGGTGGGGCTTGGAACCCCACCGGTTGGGTTTAGCGACGCTTTTTCTTCTTCTTTTTCTTTCCCTGGGAACGGGAAGCCTGGGCCGGAGGTGCCGCTACCTTGCGCTCGGACTGGGCGGCGTCAGTTCCCTTAGCCTCGGAGTCGTCACGATCTGGGAGGTCCTCCTGCGGCTCCTCACCCGGGTAGGAGTTGTCGTCCCCGTAGGTGTCATAGTCTTCATCAGCGTACTCATAGCCATCACGCAGCTTTTCGCGGGGCTCTTCGGGCTCATCCCAAACCGGCTCGGGGGCTGGATTTTCAGCTACCTCATCTGCGGCTTCGGGGGCAGGACGGTCAGCGCTTGCCTGGCCCTGGCGGAAACCGAAGTAGCCCAGCACGTCAAAAGACTTTGCCCGGCTGGCAAAGGCTTTTGCACTATCGGCCAGGGACTTTGAGTTCCCAGGCTGGTCTGATTCGGTGACGGTAGTGCCCCCACCCCGGATCGGGGTGACAGCCTGCTGCCCCGTGGCCTCGGAGTCGGTTGCCTGCCCCTGTGGTTCTTGCTCGGTATCAACCGCGTTTGCAGCCAGAGCGGCAAGGCGGGCTTCTTCTTGCTTGAGCTTTTCGCGCAGGTCAGCTGCAGGTTGACGGGGACGGTGGCGCGGCCGCTCAGGGGCGGCAGCTGGCTCGGTCTCGGTGGCAGGCTCGGTCTCGGTGGCAGGCTCGGTCTCGGCAGCTGGCTCAGTTTCGGTGGCAGGCTCTGCTTCGGGTTCGTTTTCAGGCTCAGACTCGGCAGCCGGTACCGGATCGTCAGCTGGGGCCACCACAGGCTCAGATTCCTTCTTCACTGATTCTGGGGTGGCAGACTCAGCTGCAACCGGGCTAGGGTCTTCGTCGGCGTCCTGGGCCGGGGAGGGCTCAGGGGCTGCGACCGGGGCAAGTGGGGAAATAACAGCTGCGTGGACGGCGGAGCTGACGGTTCCCCGGCGCTTACGGACGCTGCTGCCGGTGGGGACCTCACGGGCTTCAGGTGCCTCTGCGAGGTCCTGGTCAGCTGCAGTA
This sequence comes from Rothia nasimurium, assembly GCF_049068285.1. GTDB lineage: Bacteria > Actinomycetota > Actinomycetes > Actinomycetales > Micrococcaceae > Rothia > Rothia nasimurium_I. Next base: position 261,448 of record NZ_JBLKPV010000002.1, read on the forward strand.
GTCGCTATTGCAACAGGTTCTGCCCCCGCTTCCTCTTCGGCCGCAAGATCCTTAGCCGGGGCGATATCGTCCTGCCCCCACTGGCTCGTATCATCTACCTGCACCAGAGGCAGGGACGTAGTATCAAGGGCCGGCTCCAGCTCCTTGACAGCCTCCTGTTCTTGCCCCTTGGGCTGGATGGACGCTAGGGCGGTGAGTAGGTTGGGGTCTAGGGTCTGGCCCCAGCGGTTGGGCATGGGCTCAAACTCGGGGACCTCCACCGGCTGAATCTGGTTGCTCGCTGCAGGTGCTTCGGAGGGTGCAGCCTGGGGCTTTTCAAGCTGGTGGCCGGCCTCTGCGAACCGCTCATGCAGGTTTGCCTGGAGCAGGGTCTGGGCCAGGGCGGAATCCCCCGACTTCACCGCATCGAGGATAGCCCGGTATTCCATCCGCAGGCGGTTGGCGGTGGCACTCCACAGGGGAACCTGGGTCACCAGCTCGAACCGGGCCTCAATCATCGCATCGCGCAGGGTAGCGAGCAGGGCCGAGATCAGGGCATTGTTGGATAGCCGTCCCAGCTGGATATGGAAGTCAGCTTCAAGGTCATGGAAGTCACTGAGACTGGTTGTAGCATCCTGCATAGCTTCCAGGATTCGTTCCAGCTCAGGTAGGGCGGACTCATCAAAGGTAGGCCCGGCCAGGGAATACCCTTCAAGTAACATGCAGGCATTGAGCAGGTCCTGACGGGGGGATTTCGCACCTGCTAAATACAGGCCCAGAGCAGTACCGGCTGAGGCAGCAGGTTCCCGGTTAAGAACCGCGATAATGCTCTTTCGGCGGCCTTCAAACAGGCGAAGAATCCCAATCTCTTCACAGTGCTTGAGGCTTTCCCTCATGTGGTTTTGGCTCATGCCAACGAGGTGGGCAAGCTCCCGGTCTTCAGGAAGCTCATCCCCCAGGGTCAGGGTGTTATTAATCAGTTGGTTCTCGATCCAATCAAGAAGCTGCTGATGGTGTGCCATAGGGTCTTGTGTCTCTTTAGGGTGTCGTAGGCGGGTGGAGTGATGGTGGTGTTAGCGGTTGGTGCGACGCCAGCGGGCAAATTTAGCCAGCAGGCCCCGGTCTTCGCTCTCTTCCCGGGTAGGCTCAAGGTCTTCGGGGTGGACCAGCTCGTAGGCGGCCTCTGTTTCTTCCGCTTCGGAGGGGGACTCGGTTGCAGGCTGGACGGTAGCGGCCACCTCCTTGTGGGCAATTTCGGCAGGGCCTGCCAGCTCAGCCGGTTCGGGGGCGGGGTCTTCCTCTACCAGGACGTCCGGGGTGAAGACGGTGGGGGTGAAGCTGGTTAGCGGGGTGAAGGTAATAGCCGATTGGACGGAGGCACCTTCCCCCTGACCTGCCTTTTCGGCTGGAGCTTCTGGGCTAGTACCAGGGGCAGTCTCAGCACTGGCCTCAGAAACTTCCTCAGCAACGGGTTCAGAAACTTCCTCAGTAATGGACTCAGAGACTTCCTCAGCACTGGCCTCAGAAACTTCCTCAGTAATGGGCTCAGGGGCGGTCTCAGCAGGCTGGGCCAGACCTGAGGGGGCCGGATCTGTCTGAAGCAGGTGGGAGACCCAGTCGGCGACGGTCGCCAGGGGGGCGGGGGTCAGGGAATAGAAACGCTTCTGGCCTACAGCCTCGGTTTCAACCAGGCCTGCGGTACGCAGGACCTTGAGGTGCTTTGAGACGGTCGGCTGGGAGACTCCCAGTTCCTCGACCAACTCGCCCACGGCAAGCCGTTCTACTGCCAGTGCCTGCAGGATATGTCGCCTAGTGGGGTCGGCGATTACAGCAAAGACGTCATCTTTCATACGCCCATCATGACACATATATAACCCCTGGCGCATGTTCTACATGCCCCAGGGGTTAACTCCCAGCTCTTTTTGAGGTCTGACTAGTCATACCAGGGGTCCAGACCCCAGAGGGGAAAGACCTCCTTGCGGGTTGCCATGATGCTTCGGTCAATACTGCTGGCCGGATCAAAACCGACCTCCCAGGAGTGCCACCAGAGGTCAACGGGGTCCCCCATCATGGTAGGCACCTTGGTCCCGTAGGTTTCAAGCATGTGCCTCTGCCAAGATTCCGGAGTCGGAATATTTAGATCGAGGGGGTGGCCAGCTGCCACGGCGATCAGGTGACTCCAGGACCGTGGAACAGCATTGTAAATTGAGTAACCTCCCCCACCGGTTGCGATCCACCGGCCCTCACACAGTTCATCGGCCAGCAGGGAGATATGGGCTGCAATTTCCCGTTGACCGTTGATACTGAGAGCCAGGTGGGACATATCGTCATCCATGTGGGAATCGCAGCCGTGCTGGCTGACGATCACCTCGGGCTGGAACTGCCGCAGCAGAGGCGGGACGACAGCGTCGAAAGCCCTAAGCCAGCCTGAGTCAGTGGTGCTTTCTGGCAGGGCAAGATTGACGCTGGTGCCAGCAGCCAGCCCCTCAGGGCCGACCTCATTGGCAAAGCCAGTTCCAGGGAAGAGGGTCATGCCGCTTTCGTGGATGGAGATAGTCATGACGTTGGGGTTATCCCAAAAAATACTCTGGGTCCCATCCCCGTGGTGGGCATCCACGTCAATGTAGACCACCCTCTGAACCCCCTGCTCCAGCAGACGGCCAATGCCAACGGCACAGTCATTGTAGATACAGAAACCACTGGCGTGATCCCGGGAAGCATGGTGCATGCCGCCACCAAAATTGACGGCGTGCTTCACCTTCCCGCTCAGAATCGCGTCAGCGGCCTGGTAGGTTCCCCCTGCCAGCCGTGCTGAGGCTTCATGCACCCCCTCGAAGCCGGGGGTGTCTTCCGTCCCCAACCCGCAGGAGGCGATAGTCAAGGTCGGATCAGCACTAATTTTCTGCACCGCATCTATATAGGGATAGTCGTGGGCCAGCATCAACTGGTGGACGCTTGCGATCTCAGGCTCTTCAAGCTGGATTTCCGGCAGGTCAAAGAGACCCAGGTCCCGGGCCAGGGAGGCGGTTGCCTCCAGGCGGGAGGGGTGCATGGGGTGGTAATCGCCAAAGAAATAGTTGGCCATCTTGGGCGTCCATAAAACCCGAACATCGGTTGGTGTCAGTCGGTCAGCAACTCCCACGTTCTTTACCCCCTTTGGTAAGTTAAGTCACATTCTCCATTAAACACATTAAAACTCAGCAGACACCACACCCCGCTTTTATGACGCGCAGACTACGCTAGAAACGATGTCACGAAAGAGAGGTGAAACCATGGGAAAGCCCCACACGCCCCAGCCCCCTGCGCCCCCCGTCCCGCAGGGTAAGGACGGCAGCATCCCCCTTCCCCCGGCTGGGCAGCGGCTCAGGGACACCATGGCGGCAGGACGCAAGCTACTCACCCACCTGTTTGCTTCATCGTCCTCTCGCATAGCAATTTTTGCCTTCCTGCTTGTCATCCTCTTGTTCACCCTCATGTTGGCAACCCCCTGGGCCTCCAGGACCGGCCAGGCAGCCCCCTTTCACCATGCCGCCTTTACCGCCACCAGCGCCGTGACCGTCACCGGCCTCACCACCGTCTCCACCGCCGACCAGTGGAGTTTCTTCGGCCAGCTCATGATCCTGCTCGGCTCCCAAATCGGTGGCCTGGGCACCCTGACCCTCACCTCAATCCTGGCCCTGGCCGTCGGCCGCAAACTCGGCCTACGCTCCAAAATCATTGCCCAAGAATCCCTCAACATCGGCCGACTAGGTGAAGTAGGCTCCGTCCTTCAAACCGTTGCCTTCACCTCTATCAGTATCGAAGCCTTCATTGCGGCCATCCTGATTCCCCGCTTTCTCACCCTGGGTGAACCCCTGGGGCTGGCAGTCTGGCACGGCATCTTCTACGCCGTCTCCTCCTTCAACAACGCAGGCTTCACCCCCCACTCCGACGGTATCGTCCCCTACGGCCACGACCTCTGGATCCTTGCCCCCATAGCCCTCGGGGTCATGACCGGATCCCTGGGTTTTCCCGTCATTCTCGTCATCAAAAACAATTTCCGGTTCAGCCGCTGGAACCTCAACGCCAAGCTCACCGTCATCGGAACCCTCGTTCTCTTTGTAGTCGGCACCCTCGCCTGGGGCGCCCTCGAATGGGCCAACCCCAAAACCCTCGGCGGCATGAGCCTGGGAGATAAAATCCTCAACGCGGCCTTCGCCTCGGTCATGACCCGCTCAGGGGGTTTCAACCTGGTTGAGATGAATGACCTCACCCCGGTCACCATGCTGCTCACCGACGTCCTCATGTTCATCGGCGGAGGATCAGCCTCCACCGCCGGAGGAATCAAAATCACCACCATTGCGGTGGTCTTCCTCGCCATTCTGGCAGAGGCCCGGGGCGACCAGTTCGTCGTCGCCTTCAACCGGACCATCCCCGATGCCGCCCTCCGCATTGCCATCTCGGTCATCATGATGAGCGCAGCCTTCGTCTTCATCGGCACCGTCACCATCATGCTCATCAGCGGGGCCAGCCTAGACCGATCCCTCTTTGAAGTCATCTCCGCCTACGCCACCTGCGGGCTCTCCACCGGGCTCTCTGCCGAACTTCCCCCCTCCGGCACCTATGTGCTCTCCTTCCTCATGCTCGTTGGCCGCATCGGCACCATCACCGTAGCTACCGGCCTGGCCATGCGGTCCCGCCGCCGCCTCTACAAGCTCCCCGAAGAAAGGCCCATCATTGGCTAAGAACTCCACCCACAACGCCCCCGTCCTCGTGATCGGCCTGGGCCGCTTCGGCTCTGCCACCGCCGCCCAGCTGGTCCGCCAGAATAAAGAGGTCCTGGCCGTTGAAAAGGACCCCTCCCTGGTGCAGAAATGGTCCGGCGAGCTGACCCATATTGTCGAAGCGGACGCCACCGACATGAACGCCCTCCGCCAGCTTGGGGCCCAAGACTTCAATGCAGCGGTCGTTGGAGTCGGCACTTCAGTTGAGGCCTCCGTCCTGATCACCGCCAACCTGGTTGACCTGGGCATTGAACGTATCTGGGCCAAAGCCATCACCCCCTCCCACGGCAAAATCCTCTCCCGTATTGGGGCCCACCACGTCGTCTTCCCCGAGTCGGACGCCGGCGTCCGGGCCGCCCACCTAGTCTCTGGCCGCCTGCTTGACTTCATCGAGTTTGACGACGACTTCGCCATCGTCAAAATGTACCCGCCCAAAGAAACCCACGGCTTCACCCTGGCAGAATCCGATGTACGCTCCAAATACGGCGTCACTATCGTCGGTGTTAAGTCACCGGGCGAAGAAATTACCTATGCAACCCCCCAGACCCGGGTGTCCTCCCGGGACCTTTTGATTGTTTCAGGCCAGGTCGATTTGATCGAACGGTTCGCTGCCCGCCCCTAGCAACGGCCTAGGAGCTTAAAATCACCCCTGCCCAGACTCTTTCACCAAGTGGGTGCTGACTATAACCGATACTGACAAGGTTAAACTAATCAAACTAGTCAGTTCGGAAATAATCTGTCATTTTTTCCCGTTCAAGATGCACATTTCAAAAATGTCGTATATAGTAATAACTACCTCTAAAGGTGCGAGTGATTACTGAACGGTCCGCGAACCCGTTCAAGTAGCTTGTGACGAGGAATTTCTAGGTGGTTCCCCCTAATACCATCATTCCTCAGTCCCAAGCCCTCTCTGGTGGTCAGTTCCACTGGGCTTCCAGAGAACTCAAAGGCCAGTCCGATTCCCTACGGACTGGCCTTTGCTGTATCTACTATTAGACGGCCGCTTCCCTCACCCAGGGAAGCGGGCGTCTCATGACTAGGTGTAACTACTTTGCGCTCGGTGTGCTGAACTCGGCCGTCATTTCCTCATTGCGGTCATAGCAGGCCTGCATAGCGGCCTGGGTCAGTTCAAAGAGGCCCCCGTCCCGGTAGGTGTTAATAGCCCGTTCGGTCGTACCGTTGGGGCTGGTCACAGCCTTGCGCAGGTCGGCAGGGTGGGGGTCAGCGTCCAGCAGATACCCTGCCCCGGCAAGAGTTGCAGCGGCAAGCTCGGTAGCAGTCTTTTCATCCAGACCCAGCTTGGCCCCGGCTGCAGCCATCGTTTCAGCCAGCAAGAAGGCGTAGGCCGGGCCTGAACCCGAGACAGCGGTAACAGCCCCCATCTGGTCTTCTGCAACCTCAATCACCCGGCCAGCGGCCGAAAGAACCGAAGCGGCGGCCTCCTTCTGGGCTTCACTGACCGTCTCTCCCACCGAAATAGCAAGTACACCCTTGCCGACGCGGGAGGGGGTATTGGGCATACAGCGGATAGCAGGCTGGCCCTCAGGCAGGGCTGCCTGGAGGGCTTCAAGGGTAATACCGGCGGCGACAGAAACCACCACAGCCTCGGGGGAAAGAGCTGGGCCAACCTCGCGGGCCAGATCAAGAATGGCGTAGGGTTTGACGCCCAACAGAACCACATCGGCCCCGGTAACAGCCTTGAGATTAGCCTCAGGATCCTGCTCCCCGGCCAAGATTGTCAGGCTCTCTGCCCCCTCCCCCAGTTTGGCGCGGAGCTTCTCAATACTGGCGGTTGAGCCAACAGTAGCCCGGACGGAGGCCGGATCAGCACCCCCTGTTAGCAGACCGGCGGCGATAGCTCCGTTCATGGAGCCGGTTCCAATAAAAGCTACTGTAGGCATACTCTCTCTCCTCTGAGGTAGACGTCGGTGTTAGCGGGCTAGGTGGGTTCGGGCAAACTGTAAGGTCTCATAGAGCCATTCATCGCGTTCGCCAGCCCCCTTGGCCTTGCGGGTTGAAACTTCAGCGCACACTACACCGGCAAAGTCGCTGGCCGCAATGTACTGCAAGGTTTCAGCAACTGGCTGGGTGCCGTGCCCCGGGATCAGGTGCTCGTCCATGACCTTATCCCCCGACCCGTCCGTCAGATGAACATGCCCCAGGCGGGAACCAATACGCTTGATAGCTTCTAGGGAGTCGTCCCCGGCGGCAGCTGCGTGGGAGAAGTCCCAGGTCATCCAGTCATAGTCAAAGCGGGAAGGGTCCCAGTGGGGGGCGTACATTTCAACGGCCTTCCCCTTGAAAGACCAGGGGTACATGTTTTCAACCGCAATTTTGACCTGCTCTAGCTCAGAAATCTCGCGGACGCCGGCCACGAAATTCTTGGCGTAGTGCTTCTGCCAGCGGAAGGGCGGGTGGGCAACGATGACGTCGGCCCCTACAGCCTTGGTCATTTTGGCGGCCATCTGCATCTTGTTCCAGGCCCGGCCCCAAACCTGCTGGGTGAGCAGGAGGGTGGGGGCATGAATGGCGGAGATGGGAATCTGGTATTTCTGAATGAGGTTCAGCAGGTCGTAGGGTTCCTGGGAGAGGGCCGAGTGGGTGATCATCACCTCAACGCTGTCGTAGCCCAAGTCGACGGCGGTAGAGAAGGTTTCAGGCACGCCAAGGGGGAAGACGCAGGAGGTGGAAAGGGCCACGGGAATGGGCGGACGCTGGGGGCTACTCTGGTCGGAGGCCGGAGGCTGGGTGGTGGTCATGGTGTTGCCCTGGGGTGCTTCGGGTTAGGGTTTGAGGAGGGTCGCCGGGTTAATCATGGCTTCTTCTCCCTGCTGGGCCAGGTAGTTCATCCGGCGCAGGATCAGGCCTTCGCGCAGGGCCCAGGGGGAAACCCGCATGATGTCGATACCGAAGACGTCCATGGCGGTTTCGGCTGCAATGGCTCCTGCCAGCATTTGTTCGGCGCGGACGTCCGACACCCCGGGGAGGTCCTCTCGTTCGCTGGGGGGCATGGCCTCCATACGGCGGGTCCACAGGCGCAGATCCTGGAGCATCATTTCGCGCTTGACGAAGGGCCCGGCTGAGTAGGGGGCTGCCCCGCAGATTCGGGCGAGGGAGCGGAAGGTTTTGGAGGTGCCCACGACCATGTTGGGCTGCCCGTAGGCCAGCAGGGTCTCGGCTACCGGTTCGAGGGTTTCTCGCACATACTTGCGGAGTTTTTTGATTTCCTTGGGGCTGGGTACTTCGCTGGTGAACCAGTCCCCGGTCAGGCGGGTGGCACCCAGGGGGACGGAGATAGCGTCGTCGGGGTAGGCGTCGATACCGGTGGAGAATTCAAAAGAGCCGCCGCCGATATCGAAGTTGAGGATACGGCCAGCGCCCCAGCCCTGCCAGTGGCGCACGGCGTGGTAGGTAATGGCAGCTTCCTGGTCGCCGGTGATTTCGGTCAGATTAACCCCGGTTTCATTCTGCACATGCTGCAGGACCTCGGGGCCGTTCTTGGACTCGCGAATGGCGCTGGTGGCGAAGGCCAGCAAGTCCTCTGCCCCGTGCTGCACTGCGTACTGGACCGCTGACTGGACAAAGGTGGTAAGGCGGTCCCGTCCCTCAGTGGTGATGTTGCCGTCCGCATCGATATAGCGCACCAGTTGCAGGGGCTCCTTATGGGCCGCGGTGTAAGCTTCAGGGCGGGAGCCAAGCTGCCCCTCGATCAGGAGCAGATGGCCGGTATTTGAGCCGATGTCGAGTACGCCAAGTCGCATGGGTCCCCCAGGGTGTGATGATGAAGTATTTTCCTGCCTTCTAGTCTAAAGGACGGCACCCGCCCAGCTTTCTCAGGTTGAGCTAGCGGGGCGGGTGCTTCATCTTTTTCTAGGATTTTGAGGCGCTTTTCTTAGCCGGTGCCTTCTTGGCAGTTGCTTTCTTGGCTGCCGGCTTCTTAGCGGTGGTCTTGCGCTTGACCGGGCCCTTAGCCCGTTTTTCGGCCAGCAGTTCTACCGCCCGGGTGTGGGTGAGGGACTCGATGGTTTCGCTACGGGGCACCGTAATGTTGGTGATGCCGTCGGTGATGTAGGGGCCGAAGCGGCCGTCCTTGACCACAATCTTCTTCTCAGAAACCGGGTCAACGCCCAGTTCAGCCAGCGGGGGCTTGGCGGCGGCCCGGCCCCGCTGCTTGGGCTGGGAGTAAATCTCCAGGGCCTGCTCCAGGGTAATCGAGAAGATTTGGTCCTCGGTTTCCAGGGAGCGGGAGTCGGTGCCCTTTTTCAGGTAGGGACCAAAGCGGCCGTTCTGGGCGGTGATTTCGTTGCCCTCGGCGTCGGTTCCGATGACGCGGGGCAGGCTCATGATTTTGAGGGCGTCCTCAAGGGTGACGGTAGCCAGGCTCATGGAGGCAAAGAGGGAGCCGGTGCGGGGCTTTTCAGCCTTGGGCTTCTTCTTGGGTTTGGGCTTGCCGTTCTTGTAGTACTCGGTGGGCTGGGCCTCCATCCAGGCGGCAATTTCTTCCTCGGTCATTTCGGGGATGACCTCGGTGACGTAGGGGCCAAAACGGCCGTCACGGGCGACGATAGTGCGGCCGGTTTCTGGGTCAACGCCAAGCTCGCGGCCGTCATTCTTCCCAGCTTCAAGTAGCTCGGCGACCTTGTCCTCGGTCAGCTCATCGGGGGCCAGGTCAGCCGGTACGTTGGCTCGTACCGGGTCCTTGATTTCACCGGTTTCGGTGTCGATCTCGCCACCGGTTTCCAGGTAGGGGCCAAACTTACCCACGCGCAGGTTGACCCCGGGGGCAACTTCAACCGAGTTAATGGCGCGGGCGTCAATCTCGCCCAGGTTATCGACGATGGGCTTCAGACCCCGCTTGTCTCCCCCACCGAAGTAGAAGTGGGAGAGCCACTCAGGCCGGGCTTCTTCGCCGCGGGCGATACGGTCAAGGTCCTCTTCCATTTCCGCGGTGAATTCGTAGTCCACATACTTGGCGAAGTGTTCTTCGAGCAGGCGGACAACGGAGAAGGCCGTCCAGGAGGGCACCAGGGAGCCGGAGCGGTTATTGACGTAGCCGCGGTCCATGATGGTGGAGATGACGGCTGCGTAGGTGGAGGGGCGGCCGATCCCGAGTTCGTCCATGGCCTTGACCAGGGAGGCTTCGGTGTAGCGGGGCGGGGGTGAGGTTTCGTGGCGGGCAGCTTCGATGTCGCTACCGCGCAGGGGGTTGCCCTCGGCCAGGTTGGGTAGGCGCTTGTCGTCCTTACCGTCCTTGGCTTCGGTGTTCTCTTCGCCGCGCTTGACGTCCTGGCCCTCCTCGTAGGCGGCCAGGAAGCCACGGAAGGTAATAACGGTGCCGGACGCTGCAAACTCGGCATCCCGGCCGTCGGCTGCGGTAGCCCCTAAGCGGACGGAGGCAGTGGAGCCCTTGGCATCTGCCATCTGGGAGGCGACGGTGCGCTTCCAAATCAGCTCGTAGAGGCGGAACTCGTCAAAGCTCAGGGCCCCCTTAACCTCGGCGGGGGTGCGGAAGGAATCGCCGGCGGGGCGGATTGCTTCGTGAGCTTCCTGGGCGTTCTTGGACTTGGAGGAGTAAACGCGGGGGGAGGCCGGAACGTAGTCGGGGCCGTAGAGCTCAGAGGCCTGCTTGCGGGCGGCCTGGGTTGCCTGGGTGGAGAGGGCAACCGAGTCGGTTCGCATGTAGGTGATGTAACCGTTCTCGTAGAGGCGCTGGGCCACCTGCATGGTGGAGCGGGATGAGAAGCGGAGCTTGCGGGCGGCCTCCTGCTGCAGGGTGGAGGTGGTGAAGGGCGCGGCAGGACGGCGGGTGTAGGGCTTGGTTTCTACCGAGCGGACGGCGAAAGCGGCGGACGCGAGCGCGGTAGCCAGGGAGCTGGCGGAGGCTTCATCCAGGTGGGCGACCTTACCGGCTGCGGCAGGCTTGAGGGTGCCGTTATCGGCAAAATCCTTGCCGGTAGCGACGCGGGCCCCGTCAACAGCTGAGAGCTTGGCGGTGAAGGATTCAGCAGCTTCGGTGGTGAAGGTGCCGGTCAGATCCCAGTAGGTGGCTGAGCGGAAGGCCATGCGTTCGCGTTCGCGCTCGACAACCAGGCGGGTGGCAACGGACTGCACACGCCCGGCGGAGAGGCCCCGGGAGACCTTGCGCCAGAGGACGGGTGAGAGTTCGTAGCCGTAGATTCGGTCAAGGACGCGGCGGGTTTCCTGGGCATCGACCAGGTTGGTGTCTATTTCGCGTAGCTCCTTGAAACCGCGTTGAATCGCTTCCTTGGTGATTTCGGGGAAGGTCAGTCGGTAGACGGGCACCTTGGGCTTGAGCACTTCCAGCAGGTGCCAGGCAATAGCTTCACCTTCGCGGTCCCCATCGGTTGCCAGGTAGAGGGCGTCGCACTCTTTGAGCAGGCGCTTGAGTTCGGTGACCTTCTTTTTCTTATCGGGATTGACCACATAGTAGGGCTCAAAACCCTCATCGACATTCACCGCAAACTTGCCAACGGGGCTCTTTTTGAGCTCGTCCGGCAGCTCAGAGGGCTGGGGAAGGTCCCGGATATGCCCCATGGAGGACTCCACGATAAAGGCGTCCCCCAGGTAACCACTAATGGTTTTGACCTTCGAGGGGGATTCCACAATCAGCAGTGACTTGCCGTGCTCGGTTGCGGCCTTGGTGGGCACAGAGGGCTCCTTGGGGTTGTTTGTACGCGTGTATGCACAACAATAGCGGACATACCGCTCTTCATGCCTACTTACCCCTGTGTGACCTTCTAGAGGAAGCTGGTGCGAAAGCCCCTACAGCTCATCAAAGGGCTCTTCGCCCAGCTCAAATTCCCGGCCGCTGATCCGGTCAGGGACCATCTGCACCCAGTTAGTTTTGTAGGTGGGAACCCAGGTCTTGAAACCCAGGGCTTCAACAGCTTCAATGTCAGCTTCACTGGTCAGCCAGTTAGCCTGGCCATGAATCACCACAGACCGGGCAACCCCGTCCCGCACCTCATCAATTTCGAAGGCGGCCTTGCGGCTAATCACCACTTCGGTCAGTTTTTGGCCAGATCCGGTGCGGAAATAGATGTTCTTCTCGTGAACACAGAAGTTAACGGGGTAAATATCTACTTCACCACCGGCTGATAGGGCCAGGCGGCCGACCTTATGGGCTTCGAGAAGTTCCCAGCAGCGTTCTTCGCTGAGCACAGTGACGGGGGTTGATTTCATGCTGTCAGTCTAGCCTTATTGGTCAATGACGAGGAAACCCTTCTCAAGGAGCTCCCTGATATTACTTATTAATACCCGGCGGGGCTGGTCGTCCTCCCAGCCCAAGAGGGCAGCAAGCGCCCCGATAATTTGCCCGGCGGATAGGTCCCCGTCGCAGGCTGACACGAAGCCGGACGTCTCGGTGGTTTCTAAAATGGTACGGCGCAGGCCGGCCCCTGCCCGCAGCAGAATCACGGAGGGGTGCTCAGACCCGGGAGTTGAGTGACGTTCTTCGGTCACGTCCCCGGCAACGATGAGGTGGGCTTCCAAAAGCTCATCATCGGTCAGGGCTGTGGTGGTGTCCCACCGGGCAACCGCCTCGGTAATAAAGGGGGCGATGGGTTGCTGGATCGGGTAGGTGATTTCTTCAAAGCGGTGCAGGCGCTCACCTGCCTGGCTGTCCTCAGGGGCCCGGAGCCAGATCATGCCAAAGCCAATAGAGCCGACCCCGCGGGAGGCAAAATCTCGCAGGTAGGCGGTGTAGGCGGCCTCGTAATGGGCTGGGTCGCGGTTCTCGCTGGCGTCCCGCAACCAGGTTTCAGCGTACTGTTCTGGTTCCAGCACCTCCCGCTGGATAAACCAGGCCTCGGTCTTTTCCCCCACCCAGGCGCGGGGGCGGGCTGACCAGTCCACGGGGCCGTCCTCCCCGTCAACGGGAATCTCCCAGTTACCTAGCATCTGGGCCCGGCCACCGGGGGCCAGCACAGAGGGGAGCTGGGCCACCAGGGTTGAAACAATGCCGTCCCCGGCCATACCGCCGTCCCGGTAGGTGTACTGGTCTTCGGGGGTTTCGTGGTCGCTACGCGGGGTGATGACGAAGGGCGGGTTCGAGACCACCAGGTCGAAGGTTTCCCCAGCCACCGGCTCCAGCAGGGAGCCTAAGCGCAGGCTGATACGCTCTTGCAGGTTAGCCGGGTCCAGGCCCAGTGCAGGGGCATTGAGGAGCAGGTTGAAACGGGTAAAGGCCAGGGCCCGCTCGGAAATATCGGTGGCGGTAACATGCCTGGCGTGGGCTAGCAGGTGGAAAACCTGAATACCGCAGCCGGTGCCCAGATCAAGGGCCCGGTCAACGGGAGTACGTTCGGTGAGCTGGGCCAGGGTCAAGGAAGCATGGCCAATGCCCAGCACATGGTCCTTTCTCAGGACGCCGGGGCGCTGGTGGGCGCCTAAATCACTGGCCACCAGCAGCTCGGTGCCGTCATCAGCTGCGTGAGGCCGCAGGTCCACCGAGGCCTGGAGCACCCCGGGCTGGGCGGTTGGTTCAGCCAAACCCAAGTCAAGGAGCAGGCCAGCTCCCTGTGCCCCGAGAGCCGCAGCCAGTTCGTCCTGGCCTACCTGTTGCCCAAAGAGGAAGAGACGCACCACCTGCGCCAGGTGCTGCTGCTGAACAGTAAAGACCTCGTGACTGGCTTCTTCGCCCAGAATCTGGCGGATCCGGTAGAGCCCGGGAACAATTTGGTCGCGGGTCATGGCCTCAAAGGCGCGAGAACCCAAAAGCGACTCAATACCGTCATAGGTGAAATTAACCCCGATCAGGGCTGCGTGTAGGCTCGCCAGGGCGGCCGGGTCAGCGCTAGAGGGGGCTCCTGGAATTGAAGAAAAATCAGTAGTCATCACGCCCCTAGTCTATCGTTAGCCCCGGTGACGGGTTACGGTAGAGGTATGTTGTTTGCTTTCTCCGTAGCCCCCACCGGCGGTGGCGACCCCAGCGGGTCAGTCCACGATGCTGTAGCCGAAGCCGTCCAGATTGTCCGTAATTCCGGCCTTCCCCACCGGACCGACGCCATGTTCACCACTATCGAAGGAGACTGGGACGAGTGCATGGCCGTCATCAAAGCCGCTACCGAAGCTGTGGGCAAGTACGGGAGCCGGGTCTCCCTCGTCCTCAAGGCTGATATCCGACCCGGCTATGATTCCGGGGAGCTCACCGGCAAGCTGGACCGCTTGGAGGACGCCATCGCCCGCCGCACCAAAGGCTAGGTATGCGGATTTGGTCCCTGCACCCCTCCCTGCTTGATTCCAAGGGGCTGGTAGCCTGCTGGCGGGAGACCCTGCTGGCCCAGAAAGTCCTGCAGGGACTCACCGCAGGCTATACCAACCACCCTCAGCTCAACCGTTTCAAGGCCTGCGAAGACCCCCTTCAAGCTATCTGCACCTACCTGCACGCCCTGGCGGATGAAGCTGACCGGCGGGGTTATTCTTTCAACAGGAAGCTAGTAGTACTGCAGAGTCAGAATACGGTGGGACTCATCCCCGTCACTTCCGGCCAAATCGACTACGAGTTTTCCTTCCTGCGCCAAAAAGTTCAAACCCGCAACCCGGCCTGGTTCCAGCATCGTCTCGCCAGGTCAGAAACAATTCCAGTCCACCCTATCTTTAGCATTATTGAAGGTGCCGTTGAAGACTGGGAAAAAGTTAAATAGTAATCAAGGTGATTTTTTGGTGATGAGTCGGTAGAGTTGCTTTCATGGCTAACTCAGAAAAAATTGCTGAACTGGAAAAGTCCCTCGCCGACTGGAAGGAAAAGGCCGCTAACGGTGGCCCCGACTTCATCGCCGAGATCGTTGCAAAGCTCGAAGCCGAACTGGCTGAAGCAAAGAACGCCTAAGACTTTTTCATAAAACGGCACATCAGTAATCATTCAAGGTTCGCACCTCGCTAAGTCTTGAAAATAAATACCTCCCGCTCTTCGCACAGCGGGAGGTATTTTTATATCAAAATAATGTCAGCTTCGGACGCCCTAGGCTGGCTGGCCGGTCACAGCCTGCCAGACATAGAGCCGGTAGTTCTCGGCGGTAACGTCGCCGGGGCCGTAGACCTCCAGGCAGACGCCCGTGGCTTCCAGGCCCTTAGCCGGAATGAAGTGTGTGCTGAGGTACTCAAATCCAGCCTTCACATGCTCAGGGGGATGACCGGGCAGAATCGGCCCCTCAACCAGGGCGGTAGCGTACATGGAGCCAGGCACAACGACGCCGGTTAAGCCGAGGGCAGCGACGTCCTTAATGCCACCGGGTACGATAAAGCCGGCGGTGTAGGTATAGCCGGTATCATCAGCATCCGGCATCACCACCCCCACCTTTTGGAGCTTCTCTGTTACCGCCTTGCGGGGTTCATCAAGCCTCTGGTAGAGGGTCTCCCACCAGGTACCCAGGTCGCTGGTTTCAGTCACGGGGGCGGTGTACCCGGCGACCATGAAGGTGCCGTATTCGATCAGGGCTGTCTCGTAGGGTTTCTGCTCACTCATGCTAGGCGGTGGCGGCTTCCAGCTCAGCCAGGGCCTTGGTTTCGCAGTCGGGGCAGAGCAAAACGAGGTCGCGCACGCCGTCGACGTCCAGGTTCACGAACTGGTTGGCCTTAGCACCGCAGTGCTCGCACTCGCCAATGGTGACGGTGTCGGGTGAGAAGTTCATGCGCTGGCGCTTGTCGAAGACGTAAAGGGAGCCTTCCCACAGGCCGGAGTCACCAAACTTTTCGCCGTAGCGCACAATGCCACCGTCGATCTGGTAAATCTCCTTGAAGCCGCGGTTCTTCATGAGGGCTGAGAGGATTTCACAGCGGATACCGCCGGTGCAGTAGGTAATGACAGGCTTATCTTTGAGGTCATCGTACTTGCCAGATTCGATTTCCTTGATGAAATCGTGGGTGGTACGAACGTCCGGGACGATGGCGTTCTTGAATTTGCCAATCTTCGCTTCAAAGGCGTTGCGGCCGTCAAAGAAGACAACCTCATCACCGCGTTCTTCAACGAGCTGGTTGACTTCTTCAGGCTTCAGGTGCACGCCACCACCGACGACGCCGTTTTCATCGACGACGAGCTCATCGGGGGTGCCAAAGGCAACGATTTCGTCGCGGGCTTTGACGGAGAGGCGGGGGAAGTCAGAAGCGCCACCGTCAGACCATTTGAGTTCGAGCTTTTCAAAGCCGGGGTACTGGCGGGTTGTTTTGCCGTACTGTTTGAGGGCATTGATATCGCCGCCGAGGGTGCCGTTGATGCCGTGCTTTGAGATGAGGATTCGGCCGGTGAGGCCGAGCTTCTCGCAGAGGGCACGTTGCCAGAGCATAACAGCCTTGGGGTCGGTTACGGGGGCGAAGCAGTAATACAGGATAATTCGTTCTTGAGCCACGCCCCCATTCTACTCCCTGCCCCCTGAGCCGGAGGCCTGGTGCTCCTAGCCGAGCCTGAAGCGACGGCCGGTGAGCTGGTGGGGGGTGAGCTCAACAAACTCCAGCTTTTCAGTATCAAGCCAGGGGGCCAGGTTGAGCTTGGTGACGTAGTCAATATCGCGGGTGTCGGTGAGGACGCGGGCGGTGGCAAAGACATTGACCGAGTGGGCCTGGTGCCCCTCAGCCCGGTCGAATTGGAGGGTGACCTTGTCGTTGAGGATCAGCTGGGTGAGCTTGCTACCCTTGGCCGTGCGGAAGAAAATCCGCACGCCGTCGGTGACGATATTGAGCGGGGTGATGTGAACGTAGCCGTCTTCATCGACGGTGCCCAGCCGGGCAAAGCGGGTGTTCTCGATGAGCTCCCAAATCTGCTCATCGGTGAGGACGGTGACAGTCTGCTCAGCTTCCTGCTGCTTCTGACCCTGGATGTTCATAGGAATACTCATAGAACCATTATCCCACCCCTATTAGATAGGTCACAGTATTTTCTGATTATTTCACGGTGGGATAATGAACAGGTGTCTATCCTTTCCTCGAGCCCAAACTCCCGCCAGCCGCTACCCGGTGAACTAAACCTGGTGCTGGAGCAGCTGGGGCTGTCGTCCTTACCAGAGCAGGTGACCCACGTCCGAACCCTGCCTGCGCGGGAGGCTGTCACCGCACCGTGGCCCAGCTGGGTCAACCCCCGGGTGGTTGAGGCCTACCAAAATCTCGGGGTAGCCGAGCCCTATCTGCATCAGGTGCAGGCAGCGGGGGCGGCCTGGGAATCCCCGGGGAACCGGCACGTTATTTTGGCAACGGGGACGGCGTCGGGCAAGTCCCTGGCTTACCAGCTCCCCGCCCTGGACGCTATCTACCGGGGAGAGTTTGAGTCCCAGGGTTCTGGTTTTGATTCCGGCCGGGCAACGGTGCTCTATCTTTCGCCGACAAAGGCCCTTGCTGCAGACCAGCTGGCGTCCTTGCGGGCCTTGAATCTGCCGGGTTTAGTGGCTGAAACCTATGACGGCGATACGCCGGTAGCTGATCGCAGGTTTATTCGGGAGCGGGCTAATTTTGTCTTGGCAAATCCCGATATGCTGCACCACGCGGTGCTTCCGAATCATGCCCGGTGGGCAGCCTTCTTGCGGAAGCTCAAGTATGTGATTATTGATGAGGCGCACGGGTACCGGGGGGTGTTTGGTGCCCATGTTTCCCTCTTGATTCGACGGTTACGCCGGGTATGCCGCCAGTATGGGGCAACCCCTGTCTTTGTGGGGGCTTCTGCGACGAGTGCTGAGCCTGCCGCTTCCTTTGCGCGGTTGATTGGGTCGCGAGTGGAGGCGGTTACTGCGGTGACGGAGTCAACGGCCCCGCGGGGATCTACCCATGTGATCTTGTGGGAGCCTGAGTTTACTGACCTATCTGAGGTGGCCGATAAGCTCTCAGCCCATGCCAACGGGGTATCCCGACGGGGGGCCCAGGGCTCTGGGGCTGGCGAGAACGGGGCGCCGGTACGCAAGTCTGTGATTACCCAGGCTGCTGAGATGATGGCTGATTTGGTGGTGGGGCGGACCCGTACCATCGCTTTTATTAAGTCCCGCCGGGGCGCTGAGGCCCTGGCTCAGACTGCTGGCCGGTACTTAGATGAGGTGGATTCGGGGCTTTCTGACCGGATTGCTGCCTACCGGGCTGGCTACCTGCCTGAGGAGCGGCGGGCCTTGGAACTGGCTCTGCGCCGGGGGGAGATTCTGGCTGTGGCTTCAACCAACGCCCTTGAACTGGGTATTGATATAGCCGGTTTGGACGCGGTATTGGTTGCAGGTTGGCCGGGAACCCGGGCCTCCTTCTACCAGCAGATAGGACGGGCTGGCCGGGCTGGGCAGGACTCTCTGGCGGTGCTGATTGCCAGCGAAGACCCCTTGGATACCTACCTGGTTCACCATCCAGGCGATATTTTTGATACCGGGGTTGAGAAAACGGTCTTCGACCCTGAGAACCCCTATGTGTTGAGCCCGCACCTGTGCGCGGCTGCCGCTGAGATTCCCCTGCGCCGGGAGGAGCTGATGGTCTTTGGCAAGACGACAGAGGCCCTGCTGGAGAAGCTGGTGGCCCAGGGGTATTTGCGCCACCGGGCAACCGGCTGGTTCTGGACCCACCCGGAATCTGCTGCTGACCTTGTGAACCTCCGCGGGGGCGGCTCTCCCCTGCAGATTATTGAGGCTGAGACCGGCTCGGTCATTGGCACAATGGACGACGGCCATGCCCACTCTCAGGGGCACCCCGGTGCCATTTACACCCACCAGGGGCTGACCTATGTGGTTGAAGACCTGGATGAGGATCAGAGGGTGATTGTTGTCAGCCGGGTGAATCCGGACTATTACACGCAGTCGCGCGACATCACTGAGGTGACTGTTCTGGGTGCTGATGAGACGGTGCAGCAGGGGCAGGTGAGCTTAAATTACGGCCGGGTTCGGGTACGGTCCCAGGTAGTGGGGTACCAGCGGAAGTCGCTAGTTGGCCAGCAGGTGCTGGGAGATGAGCCCTTGGACCTGCCGCCCCAGGAGCTGCAGACCCGGGCGATTTGGTGGGCTATGCCCTCCTCTTTGCTCCATGCCGCTGGAATCCACGAACGGGATATACCCGGTGCCCTCCATGCTGCCGAGCACGCTTCTATTGGCCTGTTGCCCCTGGTGGCGACCTGCGACCGCTGGGATATTGGTGGCCTGTCGACTGCCTTCCATATCGATACGGAACAACCGACAATCTTTGTCTACGACGGCCACCCCGGCGGGGCGGGCTTTGCTGAGCGGGGCTTTGAGCAGGTGGGTTCTTGGGTGCGGGCTACCCTCGATACGATCTTGGCCTGTGAGTGTGAGCTGGGTTGCCCCTCATGCGTCCAATCCCCCAAGTGCGGTAACCGGAACGAACCCCTGCATAAGGCCGGGGCTGCCCGTCTGCTTGCGACCCTCCTGGTGGAGGCAGGGGAGCTGACGGACGGCGAGCGCCGCCAGCTTCTCAAGCCCCTGGGCCAGGTAGAGGCTGAGTCTGTCTCCGCTCAGGCTGACAGGCCGGTGTCTGCTGTTGAGGCGCTGACGGGGCGGGCTTCGGTAGAAGAAGATCCCTTCTAAGCCTTTCCTCGTGCTGTCAGGGGCTTTGTTCGGTGCCTGCTGGTGGCCCTGCCCGGGCGATTCCCCGTGCTGGCCCGAGGAAGGCAAAGGGGCCTGGGATGGGGACGGTGACGCTGATATCGACGGTTCCGGTTCGGCCGGCAGGACGGGCGCACCCGGCTAAGTCTGCCCCGTTTGCCTGGCTCACTTCGGCAGCTAGCTCACAGGGCTGACCGGGGGTCAGGCCGCGGGCTGCGTCGGCAGCGGCTAGGGCGGCGAGATCAGCTGCTGTGGCGGCCCGGTGGTTAGCGCCTAAAAGTCCGGCAAGTCCGGCACAGGCTAACCCCAGAATGAGGAGGGCACAGACTATGCCTACTGAGGTTACGGTGGTGCTCCCCCTCTCCCGGTGGGTTAGGGGCACCTTGGGGCTGGCTTGCCTGCTTCTGGCTGTTTGCTTGTTCACTGCCCTGCTGCCCCTGCCCTGTGTTCGGTGAGGGCCTGAGCGTCGGCGGTGAGGTTCCAGCCGCTGATATTGCCGATGAGGCCGGGGGCTACCCTGCTGACGGCCACCTTAGTATAGGGGCCGTCTTCGTGGATGTGGACGGCCGCCTGGGGCTCAATGTCGAGGACGATTCGAGTGACCGTGGCGGGGTCTTCCCCTCGGGCTGCTGCCCGGGCACCGAGTCGGGCCCCTTCTTCAAGGCGTAGTTGCACCATTCCGGTGGCGGCAGCTCCCAGCACCAGGGCCAAGATGAAGACCACTCCGGGGAGGGCGACCGCAAATTCTGCGGTGGCCGAGCCCCGGTCCTTGCAGTGGCTCCGACGCAATCCCGGTGGAGCAAGCTGCCGCCTGACCATAAAAGCCACCCTTCTTAGGAGCCGGTGCTCAGGGCCGTCTGGACAATGCCCAAAAGCATCTGCCGGACTTCTTCAGATTTGAGGATCATGACCAGCAGGCCGGCAAAGCCAACAGCAGCTAGCATGACGATGCCGTATTCGGCGGTGGTTGCACCGGCTTCAGGGTCATCGAGGGAGGCATAATGGCCCTGCTCTGTACGGGCAGCTAGCGTTGCCTCATCAGTGTGCTCTAGCTGGTTATCCAGGGGGCCGGTGGTTTTCTGGGTAGGTAGTGTCATGGTAGACCTTTCGTGAGTTTTTCAGGGAGCCGGTAGTAACCGGCTGGTGGGTGTCTCCCCCGCTAGGTGGTGGGTAAGGGATAGGGGTGTTATGAAAGGGTGAGAAAAGAAGTGCTCGCCCCTAGCGGGGGTTCTTCTAGCCTGCCTGCAGGCCCTGGGCGGCACAAGGAAAAGCGGGGCCTGTGGATAAGCCTCCAGCGCCAATAAACCCATTGTGACTAGCTCAAACCCGGGTAGGAGCGTCCTGAAAATAACAGAAGTGGTGAACCTGCCCCCTCTGTGACGCCCTTCCCTGCCCCCTAGAAGAGGGCAGGGAGTAGGGCGATCAGCACCGGAATGACCCCCAGACAGATGAAGGCCGGAAGGGAGCAGATACCTAGGGGCACCACCAGTTTCACGGCCAGGGTCGCTGCTGATTTTTCGTAGGATCGCTGCCGGTGCCGCCGGTGCCGCTCTGCCAGCGCCGAAACCAGCTGGGCCCCCGGGGCCCCGGTGGCCAGGGTGAGGCCTAAAGCGTCCTTAACCCCTGCAAGGTCCTGGGGGACGTCCTTCCCCCATGCCTGCTCCCAGTTCGCCCCGGCTACCAGCTTGGTGACGACGGCCCCCAGGTACCTCCGGTGGCGGCCAGCATCTAGCTCCCCCAGCATCTGCAGAGCCGAAGGAACCGACTGGCCTGATGCTAAGAGGGTTGCGGTCAGATCAAGGTAGAGGGCACCGGGTAGGCCCTCATCTACTGGCTTAGCCTCTTGTTCGCGCTTCGGGCAGACCTGCCCCGGCGGCTGCTTCTTCCTGTTCCGTGCTCTCACCACAGCCAAACCCAGCGCAGCCACCAGACAGCATATGCTCATCACTAGCAGCCCCATCAGAGGGTTCCCCTTTCTGCCCGGGTAATGAGGGATGCCGTCCACCGGCTACCGGCGTAGGCCAGGCAGAGCCCGATGAAGCCGACCACAGCACCGGCCACTGAGCCAAAGAGGACGCCGAGCGGATCCGTCCCCATAACGATTCCCAGGGCGAGCCCCAGCAGGGGTAGCCAGGAGAGGATCCTGCCGGTTGCCCTGGGCCCGCTTAAGGCAGTCTCCCGCTGCTGGCGCAGGTCGATCTCGGTTTCAAGGAACCGGGCTAGCCGCTCAAAGACGTCGGCAACAGCGGCCCCGGCCTGCTCAGCAACCAGCCAGCAGGAAGCAATCTGGGCTGCAACCGTCCTGACCGACTCCCGGGTGCAGGCTGCCCCCTGGGTCTCAAAAACGGTGCTCACTGGCCGGCCCGACTCAGCTACTGTCGCTGCAGCCCGGAGGAGGTCTGCCACCTCGGTTAGGGCCGTCACGTAGGCGGTATTCTGCCGTCCTTTCAAAGCCCGCTCTAGGGCAGGTGCCCCCGCGAGTTCTTCCTTGACTGCCCTCTTACGGGCAGAGATATCATCGGCTACCGACCGGCAGGCAAAGGCCGGGGTGGCCCCGGCTCTCATCAGGGCAGAGAGCCGCCACACAGCATCAGGCCACAGCTCTTGCTCTTCCAGGGAAGCAGGGACGGGCCCAGCGAATTTGAGGGTGAGGGTTTTAAGCATCTGCTCCCTCCCCGGTGCAGACGCTCCCCGCCGAAGGGCCACCCAGGTTGGCAGCAGCCCGCACCGCCTCACTTCCCGGATGCCACATCAGGTAGGTGCCCTGACGCCTTTGTTCAAGAGTGCAAACCGGCCTGCTTTCAAGCCCCAGAGGTCCCCCGACCAGCTCATATACCCCTCTCACCTGCCGGCGGCCTCCGGAAGCAGACCGATCCAGGTGAATGATGTAATCCAGGGCAGTTGCCGCCTGGAGGGCAAGGGCAGCAGGCTCAACCCCGGCTAAGGCCCCCATCGCCGTAAGCCGGGCCGGAACGGCCTCAGCTGAATTAGCGTGTAGGGTTGTTCCGCTACCGGAGTGGCCGGTGTTCATGGCCGTAAGCATGTCCATGACTTCAGCCCCGCGACACTCCCCCACCACCAGCCGGGTGGGGCGCATCCGAAGAGCCTGGCGAATCAGCTCATCCAGCCCAATTGCCCCCTGGCCCTCGGAGTTAGCCTGCCGGGCCTGCAGACCTACCGTATGCGAATGGTTCAGGTGCAGCTCCGGGGTATCTTCCACCAGCACCAGCCGGTCTTCCACCTGGGCCTCAGACAGTAAAGCCCCCAAAAGCGTGGTCTTTCCTGTACCTGTTCCGCCACTAATGGCGATATTGGCCCTGTTTCTGACCAGGTACCGCAAAAACTGTTCTAGGTCCCGGCCCATCATGCCGCGCTGGGTCAGGTCTGATAAGGACGGCTGCCGGGTCGGTTGCAGACGAATGGACAGCAGGGTTCCGCCCCGGGAAAGGGGCGGTAGCAGGGCATGAACCCGGGCAGAGCCCACCCCCGGAAGCCCCTGTATCTGCACATCAGTTGCCGGGTGGGCCCCGTCCAGCCTTCCCCCGGCTGCCACAATCAGCCGGGTAGCTAAGGCCCTGACCTCAGCCTCCGACTCAAATCGAACCGCAACTGCCCGCAGGCGACCCTCGGCTTCGACCCACACGTCCTCAGGCCCATTGACGAAAATATCGGTGAGGCCGGGGGTAGCGAGGAGGGGTTCAAGCGGCCCCAGCCCGGTCAGCTCAGCCCTCAGCAGCCCTTCTGCCTCCGCGCAGATCCCCATGTCTCGCAGGTCGGCTTCTGAGCCAGGTGGCAGGGCAGGCTCCCCTATAGTTTCAGGAGCGCCCGCCAGGTGATGAGCCGCTTCAGCTACCAGGTGGCCCAGGTCAGCCGGGTCTTTCCCGGGTACAAGGGTGTGGTCTAGGGCCTGGGCAGGAAGGTCAAAAAATTGTTGCCTGGCCCTTTTCACCATGAGCCGGGCAGGGCTTGGGGGCCACGAAAAAGTCTGCGGGTCAGACTCTGGAGGCAAAGAACTGGCAGGAGCAGGCCAGGTATCAGACGGATCAGCATTCCCTAGGGCGCCATTGCCCTTGCTTGTAGTTATCATGGGAGGTCCTGTGAGGTCTCACCCCACCGGGAACACTTCATTTTCTCTGCAACCATTTATGCCACAAAAAGAGCAAGCCTGTCTACCCCGGGCCATAATAGAAACATGTATATCGTGCTCGGCCCAGCGGCCTCCCCCCACCCCCCTAACACCTGGGAGGCCATCACTGTGACCGAGAGCGGCGAGGGCACCCACCGCACCTTCTCCCGGGATAAGCTACCCGACTTCGTCCGCACCGTAGAAGCCCACAACCCCCACCGCACCATCCGCTGGACCTGGACTGATACCCGCCACCTTCTCCCCCAGCTCCTCGCAGCCGGAATCTCACCGGCCTCCTGCCACGACCTGCGCCTCGCCCAGCGAATCCTGGCCACCGCCGCAACCCGCGCCGCCAACCACCTGCCCTACACCCCCACCTGCGACCTCAACCGCACCCCCGAACCCCCGCCCGGGCACCTGCCCGCCCGCCGCCAAATCGACGGGCAAACCTCCCTCTTCGACGACCTAGACCAGGTGCCCCCTGAGCCCCAACAAGCAACCGAACCGACCGCATCCGCCCTCCTCACAGAACTACGCGCCCAACTCAAAGCAGTCGCAGCCTCCCCCGCCCCCGCCCGGCTCTCCCTGCTCCTGGCCGCAGAATCCCAAGGCGCCCTCATCGCCGCCGAAATCAAACACGCCGGCATGCCCTGGAACCGCACCATCCACGAAAAAATCCTCGAACACGCCCTAGGACCCCGCCCCGCAGGCTACGACCGGCCCTATAAGATGGAGCGCCTGGCCGCCCGCATCCGCGAAGAACTCGGTGCCCCCAGCCTCAACCCCGACTCCCCCCAAGAAGTCCTCAAAGCCCTCCATGCCGCCGGCCACTCGGTGACCTCCACCCGCAAATGGGAACTCACCGAATGGGCCAACGCCGTGCCCCACCTGCGCGAAGAACGCTGGCAACTCGTGCGCCCCCTACTCGACTACAAACGCCTAGCCCGCCTCTACACCGCCAACGGCTGGAACTGGCTCGACGCCTGGGTCACGGGCAACCGCTTCCACCCCACCTACGAGGTCGGGTCAGCTGCCACCGGCCGTTGGGGCGGGCACGGCGGCGGGGCCATGCAAATCCCCAAGGACGTCCGCCCCGCCGTCCGCGCCGAAGAGGGCATGATCCTCACTGTCGCCGACGCCGCCCAAATCGAACCCCGTATCCTGGCCGTCATGAGCGGTGACCGGGCCCTTGCAATTGCCGGACGCGGCACCGACCTCTACCTGGGGATTGCCGAACTCGGCGAGCGCACCGGCAGCGTCCTCAAGGACCGCTCCCACGCCAAAATTGCCCTGCTGGCTGCCATGTACGGGGCTACCACCGGCGAAGGCGGGCAGCTCATGCCCCACCTCAAAAAGCTCTTCCCCGCAGCTATCGGCCTGACCGAACGCGCTGCCGAGGTAGGTATGCGCGGCGGGCAGGTCACCACTTATCTGGGGCGCACCTCCCCTGCCCCCTCTCATGCCTGGTTCCAGGCCCAGCGTAACCAGGTCACCGCAGCCGACGAACGCGCCGCCCGCTCAGCAGCCCGCGCCCACAGCCGCTTCACCCGCAACTTCGTCATCCAAGGCACCGCCGCCGAATGGGCCATCATCTGGATGGCCCAAATCCGCAAACGCCTCCGCACCGAACGCCGCTTCGGCAAACGCATGCAAACCCGCCTGGTCTACTTCCTCCACGACGAAATCATGCTCTACGGGCCCATCGGCGAATCAGCCCGCGCCGCCGAAATCGTGCACGAATCAGCGCAAGCTGCCGCCGAACTCCTCTTCGGCCCCACCGACGTCGAATTCCCCGTCACCGTAGTCACCACCGACGACTACTCGCAAGCTAAATAGGACGACACAGATATGGGCAGAATGGTATGCCTACGCCCGCAACCGCTCTTGCTCCTCGCCCAGGGGCTCGTCGCAATTCACCGCCAGCCCCGATCCACGCGGGCTTCTAGGCACACCATCCTGCCCCGACGCTCCCGCCCAGTTGGCTACACCACGCTCGTCAGTATCCCTCGTCCTACTGCCCCTGGCCGGTGTTACAGGTGTTAGCGTCCCACTTCCCGGGTGCGCTTTTTGTCCCAGGGTTCTTCCCAGCCCAGCTCTTCAAAGACTCGGGAGAGCAGGTTGCCGGTGAAGCCCCAGATGGTAAAGGGGGCGAAGTCGCCAGTCACGTCAAAGGCCGGGGACTTGTGCTTGGTTCGGCCGCGGGTCACCGTCATGGTCAGCCGGTTAGCCGGGTTGAGCAGGTCTGCCACCGGCACGCGCACCACTAGGGTTGATTCGTTCCGGTCTACTGCCTCCACCGGGGTTGGTAGGTCCCACCAGCCCAGCACGGGCGTCACCCGGTAATTGCTCACCGGTAGGTCCATAGCCGGAAGTTGCCCCAGCAGGCGCACGCCGTCTGCCTGCAGGCCGGTTTCTTCCACGGCCTCCCGCAGGGCAGCTACCTGCTGGGCGGTTCGGCCGGTGCGGGCCGCCTCGTCGTAGTCCTCGGGGTCAATCCGCCCACCGGGCAGGGCAGGCTGGCCGGCGTGGTGGCGCAGGGCGTCCGACCGCACCAACACCAAGAGATCAATATCCGACGCAACCGTCCTACACCCGGTATTCTGCGCCGGTGCCTCATCGAGCACCCCCATCAGCACCAAGACAGCAGCCTCTTTGACGGTGGCCGGGTCCATCTGCCCTATCGGCCACGAATCCTCGGGGCGCACCAGGCTCGGGGCCCGCTCCGCCAACTCCTGCAGGGCCGCCAGGGCAGGGTGTTGCCCAGCTGTCTCTTCCCCTGACATCTCTTTCCTAAGCACTGAGCGTCCACCCCTCTTCCCGCAGCTGGCGACGGGTAGCTCCCTGAACAAAGCGCAGGTGCAGGCGCTCGCGCCCCGGGGCCATCTCGTATTTGAGTAGTTTCTCTGCCGCTACCGGGTCGGTTTCCCCGCTGCCGTAGGCCGGGCAGAGGTCGGCGACGGGGCAGGCCCCGCAGGCCGGTTTTTGGGCGTGACAGATTCGGCGACCGTGGTAGACCAGGCGGTGGGAAAGCTGGGTCCAGTCCTTGGGTTCAAAAAGCTCGGCAACATCACGTTCGACCTTAACGGGGTCCTCTTCGGTGGTGAAGCCAAAGCGGCGGGCTAGGCGGCCGAAGTGGGTGTCGACGGTAAGGCCCGGCTGGCCGAAGGCGTTGCCGAGCACTACGAAGGCAGTTTTTCGCCCCACGCCGGGGAGTTTGACGAGGTCCTCTAGGGTGCCGGGCACCTGCCCGCGGTGGTCTGCTACTAGGTGGGTGGCCAGGTTCACAATGGCCTTGGCTTTGGAGCGGTAGAAGCCTAGGGGCCGCACGATGTCTTCTACGTCTTCGATTCGGGCGGACGCCAGTGCCGCTGCGTCGGGGTAGCGGGTGAAGAGTTCGGGGGTGGTGGCGTTGACGCGGACGTCGGTGGTTTGGGCTGAGAGGACGGTGGCTACCAGGAGCTCAAAGGGGTTGTCGAAGTCGAGTTCGGCAACCGCGTAGGGGTAGGTGTCGGCGAGGATCCGGTTGATTTTGCGGGCGCGACGGGTGAGGGCTAGGGGGCTTTCTGTCTCGCCGCGTGCTGCCGCGCGGGCGTGTTTTCGGGCGGACGCGCGTGCCTTGGGTTCGGGTACAGAGCGGGTTTCGAGCTGGGCAAGCTCATCAGGGCTAAGAGGTAGGTCTGCATTCAGGGGCATATCCCAAGCCTACCCCCGCCCTCCCTTGCGGTACCGGGGTAGCTGGTACCGGCGTCCTGATTTCGCGTAACATGAACACTCAAATTTGTGACTAGCGCTACAGGGTGCGCTAAGGTGAGAAAAAGTCCATTTGTGGCGTACATCAATGACGCGCCC
This sequence comes from Rothia nasimurium, assembly GCF_049068285.1. Lineage (GTDB taxonomy): Bacteria > Actinomycetota > Actinomycetes > Actinomycetales > Micrococcaceae > Rothia > Rothia nasimurium_I. Next base: position 288,696 of record NZ_JBLKPV010000002.1, read on the forward strand.
TGCAGAAAAGGAAGGCACACCATGACCGACACCCCGGCCACCTACGCACCCAGCGCCGAGTTCTCAGCCCAGGCCAACGCCCAACCCGGCATCTACGAGGAAGCCAAAGAAAAAGGCACCGAGTTCTGGGCAGAACAGGCCCGCAACCTGCTCACCTGGTACAAGCCCTTCACCGAAACCCTCGACTGGACCAACCCTCCCTTCGCCAAGTGGTTCGCCGACGGTGAGCTCAACGCCTGCTACAACGCCGTCGACCGCCACGTCGAAGCCGGCAAGGGCGACCGCACCGCCATCCTCTTCGAAGGCGAACCCGGCGACACCAAGTCCTACACCTACGCAGAACTCAAGGACGAAGTCTCCCGCGTCGCCAACGGCCTTGAATCCCTCGGCGTCACCAAGGGCGACCGCGTCGCCATCTACCTGCCCATGATCGCCGAAGCCGTCATCGCTATGCTGGCCTGCGCCCGCATCGGCGCTGTCCACTCGGTTGTCTTCGGCGGCTTCTCCGCCGACGCCCTGCTCTCCCGCATTGAGGACGGCGAAGCCAAACTGGTCATCACCGCCGACGGCTCCTTCCGCCGTGGCAAGCCCTCCATGCTCAAGCCCGCCGTCGACACCGCCCTGGGCAAGGGCGGCTCCACTGTTGAAAAGGTGCTGGTCGTCAAGCGCAACGGCGAAGACATCAACTGGGTTGAGGGCCGCGACGTCTGGTGGCACGAGCTGGTTGCCGAGCAGTCCACCGAGCACGAGCCCTCCCGCCAGAACGCCGAAGACCCTCTCTTCATCCTCTACACCTCTGGCACCACCGGTAAGCCCAAGGGTATTCTGCACACCACCGGCGGCTACCTGACCCAGGGTGCCTTCACCCACAAGAACATTTTCGACCTCAAGCCCGAGAGCGACATCTACTGGTGCACCGCCGACGTCGGCTGGGTCACCGGCCACTCCTACGTCGCCTACGGCCCCCTGGTCAACGGCTCCACCCAGGTCATCTACGAGGGCACCCCCGACGCCCCGCACCGCGGTCGCTTCTGGGAAATCGTGCAGAAGTACGGGGTGACCATCATGTACACCTCCCCCACCGCGATTCGCACCATGATGAAGTGGGGCGAGGACATCCCCGCCCAGTACGACCTCTCCACCCTGCGCGTGCTCGGCACCGTGGGTGAGGCCATTAACCCCGAAGCTTGGCGCTGGTTCCACCGCGTCATCGGCGGCGGCAAGTGCCCCATCGTCGATACCTGGTGGCAGACCGAAACCGGCGCCATTATGGTCTCCCAGCTGCCCGGCATCACCGCAGCTAAGCCCGGTTCCGCCCAGCAGCCCATCCCCGGCATCACCATCGACGTGGTGGACGACCTCGGCGAATCCCTGCCCAACGAGCAGTCCGGCTTCCTGACCATCCGCGAGCCCTGGCCCTCCATGCTCCGCACCATCTGGGGCGACGACGACCGCTTCGTCGAAACCTACTGGTCCCGCTTCGAAAACATGTACTTCGCCGGTGACGGCGCCAAGCGCGACGCCGACGGTGACCTCTGGGTCCTAGGCCGGGTGGACGACGTCATGAACGTCTCCGGCCACCGCCTCTCCACCCCCGAAATTGAATCCGCCCTCGTCTCCCACCCCGCCGTCGCCGAAGCAGCAGTGGTCGGTGCAGCCGACGAGACCACCGGCCAGGCCGTCATGGCCTTCGTCATCCTCAATGACGAAGCCAAGGCAGCAGGGCACGATGAGGCCGAGCTGGCCGAGCAGATCCGCGCCCATGTGGGCGTCGAAATCTCCCCGATTGCCAAGCCCAAGCGTGTGCTCATTGTTGATGATCTGCCCAAAACCCGCTCCGGTAAGATCATGCGCCGCCTGCTCAAGGACGTCGCCGAAGACCGCCCGGTCGGCGACACCACCACCCTGGCAGACCCCACCGTCATGCAGGCTATTGAGGCTAACTTCAAGAAGGGCTAGCAGCGCGATATAACAGGATGTGGGGCATGCGTGCCCGCCGACTAACCTTCTTGCTGGCTCGCAAGCTCGCAAGCAATTCATGCCAGCCCCAGCCAGTCGGCTTTGGCACGCATGCCCCACATCAATAAAAGTTACTGTTCTTGACTAAACGCCCGCCCCATTCTGCTCCATCTATGGCAGCAAGCTGGAGGCGGGCGTTTTCGTGTGAAAAACTAGAAGCTATGGCAACACCACAGACTGCACCGCGACTCATCTCCGTCATCAACGGCCCCAACCTCAACCTGCTCGGCGTGCGCAAACCCGAGATTTACGGGCACACCACCCTGGCTGACATCGAAGCCACCCTCCGCGCCCAGGCTGCGGAACTGGGCTATGAGATCACCTTCATGCAGTCCAACCACGAGGGTGACCTCATTGACGCAATCCAGGCCGCCCGCACCGCAGCGGCCGGTATTATCATCAACCCGGCCGCCTACACCCACACCTCCGTGGCCCTGCACGACGCCCTTGAAGCAGCCGAGCTGCCGGTCGTTGAAGTGCACCTCTCCAACGTTCACAAGCGGGAACCCTTCCGCCACCACTCCTATGTTTCCCCCCAGGCGACCGCCGTCATTGCCGGAGCCGGGGCCCAGGGCTACGAACTGGCCCTCGCCTTCCTAGCCCGCCACCTGGGCTAATCCGGTACGATGGCAGCCCAACCTCAGGCTAAGCTCTCCCTGGCCGACGGCGTCTATATCGGCGTCGGATCCATGATTGGGGCAGGCCTCTTTGCAGCCTTTGCCCCGGCTGCAGCAGCCGCTGGCCCCTGGTTGCTTCTTTCCCTGGCCCTGGCGGCCTTTCTCGCCCTCGCCAATGCAACCTCCTCAGCCCAGCTGGCCGCCCAGCACCCAGAATCAGGTGGCACCTACATCTACGGCAGTCGCCAGCTGGGCCATGCCTGGGGTTTTGCCGCTGGCTGGTGCTTCGTCATCGGTAAGACCGCTAGTTGCGCCGCCATGGCCATGACCTTCGCCGCCTATCTGGCGCCGGGCTACGAAAAGCCCCTGGCTATTGCCGCTGTGCTTGCCCTCACCATCGTCAATTGCCGGGGAATCACCCGCACTGCGGCCCTCACCAAGATCCTCGTGACCCTGGTGCTCCTAGCCCTGACAGTCTTTTTCGGGGCGGTTCTGCTTGGGGTAGCCCCCGCCCCGGCGCTCACTAGACCCAATGCCGGGGCCGGGGCAGGTACGTCCGGTGGCCTCTTTCAGACGGCCTACGGGGTAATGCAGGGAGCCGGTCTGCTCTTCTTCGCCTTTGCCGGGTACGCCCGCATCGCCACCATGGGATCTGAACTTCAGAACCCGGCAGTCAATATCCCCAAAGCTATAACTATCGCCCTCACTTTTGTTACCGCCCTGTACCTCTTCGTTGCGGTGGCCCTAGTTCACCAGCTGGGCTATGCCAACCTGGCCCAGGCCCCTGCCCCTCTAGCAGCTGCCGTCGGTAGCTCCCCCGCTCTGGCAGCTCTCATGGGAGTCGCAGCAGCCCTGGCCGCCTTAGGCGCCCTCTTGGCCCTGATCACCGGCATCGGCCGTACCGGCCACGCAATGGCTACCCACAGAGATCTGCCCGGCTTCTTTGCCGCCCTGCACCCCGTGTACGCGGTGCCAGCTAGGATCGACATCACCGTGGCCGGTGCTGTTATCGCACTAATTCTGTTCTTTGACGTGCGCGGAGCTATCGGCTTCTCGTCCTTTGGGGTGCTGCTCTACTACCTCATCGCCAATATGGCCGCCTACACCCAAACCGGTAGCTACCGCCGCTACCCCAGCTGGTTGCAGGTAGCTGGGGTTATCGGGTGCGCCCTCGTGGTGACGACCCTGCCCGCAGAATCTATCACCGGAGGTCTTGTGCTCTTGGGGGTAGGGCTGGTGGTCTACCTGACCTATGCCCGGCGGATCCCCCAGGAATCCGGGCAGGCTTCGTCAGGGGAATAAAAGGAGCGGGCCGCTTGGGGCATAGGTTGAGCTATACCCCAAGCGGCCTGCTTTCAGCGAAAGCCCCTGGCTTTAGGCCGCGCACTGGCCAGTTGTAACGGCAGGAGAATCAGCATTCACCGTATTTAAGGCCTCAATAATAGTTCTGGCCGGAATCGCATAGCCGGTCTGGCTCTCCGTAGACTTAGCAAAAATCATGGCCATGACACGGCCGTCAGCGGTGAGGACGGGGCCGCCCGAGTTCCCCTGCTCAACCTGGGCAGCTAGCTGGTAGACCTGGCGGGAAGGGTTGGGCTCGCCGGTCTCAGCATTGACGGTCTGGGTGTAGCCCAGGCCCTGAACGGTAGCAGCCCGGTTCGAGAAGGGCCCGCCGCCGGGGAACCCCATAAAAGCAACGTTTGTACCTGCGGGAATCTCTGTGGAATCAACGGTCAGCCCAGCTACGGGGAAGGAGGGGGCGCTTAGAATCGCAATGTCTTCTTCCAGGTTGTAGTAGATCACCCGGCCGGTTGCAGCTTCACCACCGCGGCCCAGAACAGAAGGGGTGTCAATTCCAGAAACCACATGCGCGTTCGTCACGACCAGGCCGCCGCCAACCACAAAGCCTGACCCTTCAGACACAAAATTGCAGGCAGGGGCAGTGCCAACAATCTGCACGACAGATTTACTGGCTTCGGTCAGTTCGGGGGTCTCAAGCGCCTCAGTGGGAGCCTCTTGCTCGGGGTAGAGCAGCTGCGAAATCTCCGGCAGGCCAGCTGCGTGAACAATGCTGCTGCGCATCTGGGTAACTAGGTCCTGGGCTTCAGGCGGAACCACCTTCATCATGGAGGAAATGACCTTAGACTCTGCAGTTGCCGCGGTGACCAGGGGGATACCCAGGGGACGGACGACCAGTACGACAGTCACGATGACCAGGGCACTAAGACCCAGGTTCAGCAGGCCCCCTAAGAAACGCTCCAACCCGCGCAGGGGGTGCGGTCACTAGCCCGTCGCATCAGGCCACCCACCGTCATGCCGATAGTCTGGCCTATCACCAGGCAGAAAAGAACTGTGCCCAAGCCAGCTAGCAGATACCACTGGGTAGCAACCTGGTTGATAACCCAGGGGGTTGCGACAAAGGCAGTGCAAGCCCCCAGGACGAAGCCGAGAAAAGTACCTAAGGTGATAAAAAGTCCCTGTCGAAGGCCCATAAGAAAATACAGGCCGACAACAGCAATAATCACCCAGTCAAGAGCAGTCATGTGTCTTCCTTACTGCTTGAAGAATCTTTATGGCCTGACCACAGCCTAGGCTAGGCTCAGCGCTCACAGAATTATCACAGCCTACAGGTGCAACCTGTGAAAAGGGGGCAGAAAATCGGGAAAATAGGCTGAATTAGCTGGGGCCAAACAGCTAGATAGGGTGTTGCCCCGGTGATTTTTCATGTAGGCTCATAGTAGTTGAATAAGTCACAGAAAAAGGTGCTGTGTGATGTACTAGGCAAGGGCTATGCTTAATAGTCTGCCCGGCCCGTTCATACAGGATTTTCGCACGGGTCACTTTTTCTAAAAACCTAGTAGGAGCACATAGAGAACCATGGATATTGAAGTACTGCGTCGAGCACCACTCTTCGCCTCACTCGACGATGAAGCATTTGCAGCACTGACTGAGGACATCACCGAAGTTGACCTGTCCCGCGGCGCTACCCTCTTCTACGAGGGCGACCAGGGAGATCAGCTCTACTTCGTCATCTCAGGCAAGATGAAGCTGGGCCGCACCGCCTCTGACGGCCGTGAGAACCTGGTTGCCATCATGGGCCCCGGTGAAATCTTCGGTGAAATGGCCCTGTTTGACCCTTCCCCCCGTTCAACCAGCGCAACCGCCGTTTCTGAAACCCGCCTGGCCGGCGTCAAGCACGAGTCCCTGCGTAAGGCCATGGAGAAGTCCCCCAACATCTCCGCCCAGGTTCTGCAGGCCCTGGCCCGCCGCCTGCGCCGCACCAACGAGAACCTGGCTGACCTGGTCTTCTCAGACGTCCCCGGCCGCGTTGCCAAGGCCCTGCTTGACCTGGCTGACCGTTTCGGCCGCCCCGCCACCGACGGCGTTTTGGTTGCCCACGAACTGACCCAGGAAGAGCTGGCCCAGCTGGTTGGCGCTTCCCGCGAGACCGTTAACAAGGCACTGGCTGAGTTCGTTTCCCGCGGCTGGATCCGCCTGGAGGCTCGCGCTGTGGTCATTCTTGACCTGCAGCGTCTGCGTCAGCGCTCCCGCTAAGCCGGGCGCGGGCGTCCGTACCTGCTTTCACAACATCAAAAACCGGGTGGTCAGTTGAAGAACTGACCACCCGGTTTTTTGTACCTACGCGGGGGCAGCGGGCGGACGCCGGTGGTTAGCGGGTCTGCCAGGTGATGCCGTCGGATGAGGTAATGAGGGTGGTGCTGTTTGAGGGCACCCAGGCAGGGTAGCCAACTTCGAGGGTGTAGGTGCCGTTAGCGTAGTCGGCCTCTAACAGGTAGGAGGCGGCTGGGTCTAGCTCATGGGTAGTCCAGGTGAACCCATTATCGGCGCTGGTCAGCAGAGTTGCCCCTTCGGCACGGGCTTGGCAGTAAACCAGAACTGTCCCGCTAAGACGCTGGTGGCCGCAGAGCTCTAGGGGTTTGGCTCCAACCGTAGAGATTTTTCCGCCCATGAGCCAGTGGCCCTGGTCTGGGCTGTAGGTTGCGGCGTAGATGTCGTTGCTGTTGGCCAGAACCAGGCCGAAGGTTCCGCTCTCGTCGATGTCGGTGACCTTTTCAGCCTCAACCGGGGTAAGCGGAGCGGGAGTGTAAGGCTGGCCGGTGGGCTCGGGGGCGGACGTGGGGGCATCCTCGAGCACCTGGACGTCGCCCAGGTTGTCCGGTGGGGTTGAGGCACCCCCAGAGTCCTTACTATTGGGCCAACAGTCATAGGTTCCCTCAAGGTCCCGGGCAAAGATGAGGTTGACCTGTTGTGCCTCCCTGCAATGGTCACGGTCTAGCCATACGGGGAACTGGTAGTAGGTTTTCCCCTCATCTTCATAGCGGATCCAACCGGTGCTGAAGACCAGACCAATGAAGAAGCTAAAAGTCATTATCAGGGCAAGAGCACTTACCAGCAAGAGCAGAAGACCTTGAGCGAACCAGGTAGTTAGCAAGACCAGGGTGCTGCTTCTAGCTCCATCTAGCTGGGGGATTTTTCCCAGGCTCTTAAGGATATAGGCGGTGCCACACACCAGTAATGTAAGGGCCGCCAGGTAAGAGAGCCCCAGGCAGACCAGGCCTAGCCCGGGGATAAGTTGTAGCCCCAAGGCACCCAGTCCCAACCGGCCACCGGCAATCACCACCAAAAGAAAGCAGGCCCCCAGGGCTGCCCATCTGGTAAGTCTCTGTGCGAACGAGATGGGTACTGAGCTGGAGGCCTGATGCTTGAGGGGCACGACTAGACCTTTTTCTCCTGCACCGCCAGGTAGCAGGTCCCGCATTCTTTCTGCTTGACCTCTGCCATGTAGAGAGACACCTGGCGGCGCTTGCTCAAAAAGGCTACAGCCCCGGAGGCTTCAGCCAGTTGCTTGAGCAGGTGCATCACCCCGGGTGCTACCAGCTGGTCAAAGGGCACCCCCACCGTATCGTCCTGGCCAATTTCATTACCTAAGGCCGGGCTCTCGGGGTGGGCAACCAGGTCGCGGGCGCTGACCCAGCGGCCCCAGATGCCCTTGCCCTCCAGCAGGGATAGCCCCTGACCCACAGGTACGGCGCAGGTGAAGAAGTGCACGTCATACCGCTTGTGGTAAAAACCCGGCGACTGCCAGCGAGCCAGCGGTTTGAGCAGGTCAGCACGGACTTTCAAACCCCGACGGCCCAAATAGTCAGCCAGGGTCTTCTCCTGCTGGGCAATCTTCTGCCGGGCTTCCATGCACTCGTGGCCGTTCGCCAACTCAATGGTTGAACCCTCAGCGTCACCGGCCAGCAGCACCCCGGTCTCTTCAAAGACTTCCCGGACCGCCGTGGTCACTACCGCGCTAGCGGCACCGAGGTCGTCGGTGTCGAAGTTTTTAGCCCAGTAGTCCCCGCCCGGCCCGATCCAGCCGATGGGGGCTGCGTCCTCTTCAATACCCAGGCCGCCGGGGAAAGCCACCCGACCCATGGGGGATTTCACCCGGTAGGTCATGTAGGTCTCAACCCCGTTGGCCCCGTCCCGCACAAAGACAACAGCGGCAGCAGGTTTCGGCCGTCGTCCAGCCTGCCCGCCCTCTTCGAGCCAGGTGCGGGCAGAATCCTGCTGCTGGGGCGGGATCGGGTGCACTTTAACGACCGGCAGCTTAGCGGTTGCCGGGCGGGCAGGGGAACCGGACGTACCCGGCACGGGGATGCGCTTGAGGGCGCCGGTATAGAGGGGTGGGTTAGACATATTCCACGATAATCTCAACCTCGACCGGTGAGTCTAGGGGCAGGACGGGCACGCCAACGGCTGAGCGGGCGTGAACACCGGCGTCCCCGAAAATGTCGCCGAGGAGCAAGGAGGCGCCGTTGATGACGCCGGGCTGGCCGGTGAAGGCGGGGTCTGAGGCTACAAAACCGACGACCTTGACGATGCGGGTGACCCGGTCAAGGTCACCAATGACTGATTTAACAGCGGCCAGGGCATTCATCACTGACAGGCCGGCCAGCTTCTGGGCGGTCTCGGGGTCAACAAAACCGTCAGCGCCGGAGTCTGATACCTTACCGGTGGCGGGTAGTTCCCCCTTGACGAAGGGGAGCTGGCCCGAGGTGTACACGTAGTTTCCGCTGGTTACAGCAGGTACGTAGGCTGCGACAGGGGCGGCAAGTTCGGGCAGGGTCAGGCCGAGTTCGGCAATGCGTTCTTCAATCTTTGACACGGTTCACCTTCTGACTGGTTTGTGGAGCGGGGTGTACAAAACCGGGTCTAGGCATGCTGCCTAAAACCCGGTTTCGTGGTTTCTGTTTACTGGGCCTTCTTGCGCTTAAAGTAGGCGATAGGGTTGCCCTGAGTGGGGGCGACCATATTACCTGCGGGGGTGGCTCCGCTTGGGGCCGGGGCGCCGGGCAGAACTGCTACCAGTTCCCAGCCGTCTTCACCCCAGTTATCGAGGATCTGCTTGGTCGCGTGAATCATCAGAGGCACGGTTGCGTATTCCCATTTTTCCATAGCACCAAGCCTAGTCCACCTTCCCTCAAAATACGAAGAGGCTAGCTGGCTTGATGCGGTCGGTCAAGGACGGCAGGGTTACCGGGTGCGCCTGCAGGGCAGCTAGGAGGGGGCCGGGTGCTTGTCCTTTATGGGGATTATTCACAGGCTAGCTCACTCTGCTTTCCGGTGCGCTTTTAGCAGGTTGCAGATAAACTAGGGGAATGGCTTCTTCAAAGAACGTTCGTACCAGGCGCCGCAATCCAGGTGATGTGCTGCAGTTTTTCGCACTCAGCATTATCATGGGTTTCGTAGCAGCCCTCATTCTCGTACCGCCGACAACGGCGCTCAGTGCAACCGCAACCGCGTCCATGAACTGGTTCAAGAGCTTGCCCGCCACTATGAGTGACGGGCCGCTGTCTCAGGGCTCGGTGATTTACGCCAGCGACGGTAAGACCGAAATCGCGTCTTACTACGCCCGTAATAGCACTGAGGTTCCCCTGTCAGAGATGTCGCCCCACATGATTGATGCGATTCTCTCGTCTGAAGACCGTAATTTCTATGAGCACGGGGCTGTTTCCCCGATGGGTATTGCCCGTGCGCTGATTAATAACTTCATTAACCCCGAGAACCGCCAGGGTGCTTCGACCCTGACCCAGCAGTACGTCAATAACCTTTTGATCGACGCTGATGAGCAAGCGGGTAAAGAGGCTGAAACCCTAGGTAACAACAAGGATTACCTGGACAAGATCAAGGAAATCAAGTTAGCCATCTCAATGGAGCAGAACCTCACCAAGGACGAGGTGCTTGAGGGCTACCTCAACATCATTAACCTGGGTGGTTCGACCTACGGTGTTGAGGCTGCTGCCTACTACTACTGGGGTATCAAGGCTTCTGAGTTGAGCATCTCCCAGTCAGCTATTTTGGCTGGCATGGTGGTCTCCCCCAACGTGTACCGTCCCGATGTTAACCCTGAACTGTCTAAGGCCCGACGGGATGTTGTGCTGGGCACTATGTTCCGTGACGGCAAGATCACCGAAGACGAGTATTCAGATGCCCTCAACGAGGACATTGAACTCGACATTCACACCACCCCTATGGGCTGCTCTGTAGCCGGCGACTTCGCCCACTTCTGCTACTACGCTGTTGCTGACTTTTTGGGGGATGAAACCTACGGCGCTACTGAAGAAGACCGGGCCAACAACCTCTACCGCGGTGGCTACAAGATCATCACCACCATTGATGCCAGCGCCCAGCGCGAGGCCAAGAAGCAGGTAGAGGCCACCCAGCCCTCCACCAATAACCCTGACGACGTAAACGCCGCTATGGTCGCTGTTGCCCCCGGCACCGGCAAGATCATTGCCATGGCCCAGAACTCCGGATACGGCAACCCTCAGGAAACCAACTTCCGCGATAACTTCTTCAATTACAACGCCGATATTGCCCACGGTGGCACCGGCGGTTTCCAGCCCGGTTCAACCTATAAGCCCATTGTGCTGGCCCAGTGGATTAAGGACGGCAAGGGCGTCAACGCCACTATCGACGGTACTTCCCTCTACTACCCGCAGGAATTCAAGTGGCCTGCTAAGTGTGAGAAGGACGGCTACGTCCTCAGCGACTCAGGTCAGGGCTACGAGTTTGGTAACGCCGATGGCAGTGGCCAGACCTGGGGTACCGTTGCCTACGGCATTAAGAACTCCTATAACTCCTATGCCATGAAGATGGCCTCGATGACTGACGGCTGTGATGTTGCTGATCTGCGCGATAAGCTCCGCATTACCGACGGTGCCGGTAACGTCCCCTACAACCTCAACCGGCCTGCTGCCTACATCGGTGGTTGGGAAATCGGTACTACCCCGCTGATTCTGGCCAATGCTTACGCTACTTTTGCTAGCGGCGGCATGTACTGTGAGCCGCTGTCACTTGACAAGGTCTTGAAGAATACGGGCGATGAAGAGACCGAGGTTAAGGCCTACGAGTCCCAGTGCGAGCGCGTCCTGGAAGAGGATGTGGCCAACGGCGTGAGCTTCGTTCTCAAGCAGGTTCTGGTAGATGGCTCTGGCCATGAGCTGGGTATCGGTATGCCTGAGGCAACTGCGGCTAAGACCGGTACCACCGATAATTCAGCCCAGACCTGGATTATTGGCTACACCCGTGGCCTCTCGGTTGCTTCGTGGGTTGGCTCCCTCAACAACGGTTCTCGCCCCCTCAATGGCCTTTCCATTAACGGCCAGCGCCTGGCCTATGTTGACGGTTCGACTTATGCCGGTGCCCAGTGGAAGCGCTTCATGCAGGCTCAGGCTAAGAACTTCAATACAGACCCCTTCGATTTGCCCTCCCAGAAGGTTTTGGGCACCAGCCAGTAAGGAATCTTGTGAATTCTTTGAATTCGCGTGACGTGGCGGCTCCTGCCGGGTCCCTCGCTTCAACTGCAGTTGCGGTTTTAGCGGGGAGCCTGGTTGCGGGGGCCGCCACGGTCGCATACGCCCACTTTATTGAACTCAAAAATTTTCAGGTTCGACACGAGACTCTGCCGATTCTTCCGGCCGGTAGCCCGGATCTGCGCGTCCTGCATATTTCGGATATGCACATGATTCCGGGCCAGAAGCGCAAGCGGGAGTTTATGCACTCTCTGGCCGGTTTGCAGCCTGACCTTGTGATTAACACCGGTGATAACCTCTCCCATCTCAGTGGCCTGCCGGCCCTGCTCGATGCGCTCGACCCACTGCTGGACTTTCCAGGTGTTTATGTGCCCGGCTCTAACTGCTACTTTGCGCCCGTGCCTAAGAACCCTGCCCGCTACCTCTGGAAGCAAAACACCGGGGATGAAATTACAGAAGAGGGCCGGGCTGTTCTACCCACCCAGGATATGCACGACGCTTTCGATGCCCGGGGCTGGGTAGGGCTGATTAACCGCTTTGACACCCTAACGGTCAAGGGGGTGCGTCTTGAGTTCTCCGGGGTGGACGACCCCCACCTGGACTATGACCGCCACCCCGGCTTCTCCCCCACCGCTTTCAGCAGCAAGGAGGGCGAGCCCGTCCGCCTGGGTATCTGCCATGCCCCCTACCTGCGTACCCTTGCCCGCTTTGTGGACGACGGGGCTCAGGCTATTTTTGCTGGCCACACCCACGGCGGGCAGGTCTGCCTGCCCGGGGGTCATGCCCTGGTCAGTAATTGCGATCTTCCCCCGGCGAGGGCCAAGGGGGTCAGCTTCGAGAAGGACGTTCCCGTCCAGATTTCTGCGGGGCTGGGCACCTCCCGTTTTGCCCAGGTGCGGCTCTTCTGCCCGCCGGAGGCTGTGCTGGTGACGCTGACGGCCCGGTAGGCTGGGGCGGGGTAGCCCGCCTGGTTTTTGCAGGACTGCAAATGTAAGATTGGTTACTATGGCTTCCAGATTCCTGCGTGTAAAACCCCTCCCCACCCCCGATCCCGTCCCCCACGGGGCAAGGGAAGAACAGGAGGTCACCCTCTGGAACTATGCCAAACCCATCAGGGGTCGCTGGGTGGCTGGTCTCTTCGTTGCCCTAGCAGCGGCGGTCATTGCCATTTCTATCCCCCAGGCCCTGGGCTGGATTGTGGACGCTATGCTCACCGACTCCCCCACCGTTGGCGCGGTCTGGGCCGGAGGCGGGCTGGTCTTTGCCTTAGGCCTACTACAATCGGCCCTCTTCTTTATGCGCCGCCAGCTGGTCATTGAACCGGCCAGCACGGTGGAGAACACCATGCGCATTGATCTTTTTGATCGGCTGCTGCGTTTCCCCGTGGCCTTCCACGACCGCTGGCCCTCTGGCCAGCTGCTCACCCGGGCCATGAGCGATCTGGGCACCATTCGGCGCTGGACGGCTTTCGGCCTGATTCAGATCATTACGGTGGCTGTGCAGGTGACAGTCGGAACTGTCTACATGTTCACCGGCGCCTGGCAGCTGGGCCTGCTCTTCCTGGCCGCCCTGCCCCTGGCTTTCTTCTGCGTCTGGCGGTTCGTGCTGCGGTTTAGGGCACTGACCCGGCAAGCCCAGGAAAAGACCGGTGACCTTGCCACCACGGTTGAAGAGTCGGTGCAGGGCCTGCGCGTCCTCAAGGCCCTCGGACGCGGCCCCCACGCCCTGGCAGGCTTCACCGAGGGGGCCGCTGACTTGCGGGACCTCGAAATTGAGCGGGGCCGGGCTATGGGCCTTGTGCGGCTCCAAACCGGCTTGATCAGCGGTGTGACCCTTGCCCTGGGTCTGATCTGGGGCCTGAACCTGGTGGAACAGGGCCAGCTGACCGTCGGTGCCCTCACCAGTTTCTTCGCGACCGCCGCCATCCTCTTCGCCCAGGTGGAACGCTCGGGCATGCTACTCTCCATGTACCTGGCGGCCAGCGTCTCCATGGACCGCCACCGGCAGGTCATGGTGGGCGAAGCCGGGGAGGACATCAGCCTCACCGCCCGCCCCAGCCGCAGCGTCTCCACTCGGGCAGCGGCTCTGAGCTTCACCCAGGTTGCCTTCTCCTACGGCCAGGAGGAAGGCCCCGTCCTCACCGATTTCTCCTTGGACGTCGCCCCCGGCGAAATTATCGCCCTGGTGGGGGCCACCGGGTCGGGCAAGTCCACCGTCCTGCACCTGGTCCAGAGGCTCTACACGGCGAGCGCCGGAATCATCACCCTCAATGGCCGGGACATCGCGGCCCTCCCCCTGCCTGAGCTCCGCTCCCAGGTGGCGATCGCCTTTGAAGATCCCCTGCTGTTTTCAGCCAGTGTGCGCGAGAACGTCCTGCTGGGGGTTGATCGGGGCCGCTACACCGAGGCGGAGCTTGATGCCCTGGTGGCCCGGGCCCTGGACGTTGCTGCTGCGGGTTACGTCTGGGACCTGCCCGAGGGCATCCAGACGGTCATTGGGGAGGAGGGCATGAGCCTGTCTGGTGGCCAGCGGCAGCGGCTCTCCCTGGCCCGGGCGATTGCCGCCGAGCCGGCCGTCCTGCTTCTCGATGACCCCCTCTCGGCCCTGGACGTGACCACTGAGGAGGAGGTCGTTGGCAAGCTCAAGAGCGAGCTGACCTCAACCACCACCCTACTCACCGCCCACCGGCCCTCGACCGTGGCCCTGGCTGACCGCGTCGTCCTGCTTGAGCAGGGCCGGGTGCTGGCGGTAGGGCCCCACACCGAGCTGCTGGGCAACCCGGTCTACCGGGAGCTCATGAGCACCGAGACCTCCCTGCCCCCGCTGCCGGTCACTGACGCTAAAGTGAGCGCCGATGCTGGATCCGGCGCGGGGCGCGGCCCCGGGCAGAATCCCGGGCAGGACGCCCCCGCCCCAGCAACCGATGTGAAGGAGGGTTAGGCTCATGGCACCGAAGAACATTTCTGACGCCGAAGATAAGATCAGCCTCAGCCGGGAGGAAGCTAAGGCCGTGCGCCGCCGCTCCCTTGCCCTCCTACTCGACGTCCTCAAGCCGGTCCGGGCCCACCTGGTGCTGACGGTGGTGCTGGTCGTCCTTGCAACGGCCCTGACCACGGCCATGCCCTGGCTGATTTCCACCGCCATCAACGACGCCCTGGCTCCTCTTCTAGCCGGGGATGCCAATTACGCACTCACCCTGACCGCCCTCTATGCGGGGGCGGCACTTGTCGCCGGGCTGGCCACCTACGCCAATATCCTGCTGACCTACAAGATTTCGCAGCAGGTGCTCTATGACCTGCGCCTGCGCATGTTTGAGCACGCCCAGAAACTCTCGGTTGGTTTTCACGACACCTACACCTCCGGCCGCGTGATTTCCCGTCTGACCAGTGACCTTGATACGATCCGCCAGTTCCTGGACTCCGGCCTGTCGGAACTAGCTGCCATGCTGCTCTCCATCGTGTTCACGGTGATAGCGCTCTTCATCATGGACTGGCGGGCGGGCCTGGCCCTTTTCATCACCATGCTCCCGGTGGCCTGGCTGACCCGCTGGTTCCGTCGTGAATCCGAACTGGCCTACCGGGCGACCCGGGTCGCCTCTGCCCGCCTGATTTCCCGCTTTTCGGAAACCTTTACCGGACTTCGAGCCGTCAAGGCCTTCTCCGCTGAAGCCCCCGCCCGCGCCACCTATGCAGATACAGCTGAGGAGTACCGGGTGAGGGTCATGCAGTCCATCAAGGTTTTTGGCACCTACACCCCCGTTCTACAAGCGCTCGGTAACACCTTTGTGGCAATTGTGCTGGTCATTGGTGGCTACTCGATTCTGGGTGGCACCATGCAGGCCGGTACCCTGCTGGCCCTGGTGATTTACTCCAACCGGGTCTTTGAGCCGATTTTCATGCTCACCGACTACTACAACCTCTTCCAGTCGGCGGTCTCTGCCCTCGAAAAAGTCTCAGGATTCTTGGCTGAAGAGCCCGAGGTCGCAGAACCTGCTGTGCCTGCCCGCCGCGAGCGTCCGGCGTCCGGCCACCTGGTCTTTGAGGGGGTGGAGTTCGAGTACGTGGCAGGACGCCCCGCCCTGCACCGCCTGAATCTCGATATTCCTGCGGGGCAGCGCCTGGCCCTGGTGGGGGCGACGGGGGCCGGTAAGTCCACTATCGCTAAGCTGGTAGCTCGCTTCTACGATGTCACGGCCGGTTCTCTGCGCCTGGACGGGGTAGACCTGCGTAATCTGACCGATGAGCAGCTGCGCCGGGAGGTGGTCATGGTCACCCAGGAGGCCTTCCTCTTCAAGGGAAGCGTGGCCGATAACATTCGGCTGGGCAACCCGGAGGCCAGTGATGAGGAGGTCTTCGAGGCAGCCCGTAAGGTGGGGGCCTATGACTTCATCATGGGCCTGCCCCAGGGCTTTGACACCAACCTGGCAACGCGCGGCGGCAGGGTGTCGGCGGGCCAGCGGCAGCTGATTTCCTTTGCCCGGGCCTTCCTGGCTGACCCGGCCGTCCTCATTCTTGATGAAGCCACCGCCTCCCTCGATATTCCCACCGAGAAGCTGGTGCAGCGGGGCTTGGAGTCCCTGCTGGCAGGCCGCACCTCCCTGGTCATTGCCCACCGGCTCTCGACCGTGCTTACGGCCGACCGGGTGCTGGTGGTGGCCAACGGCAGGGTGGTTGAGGACGGCTCCCCCGCCGATCTCGTCAGCCAGGGCGGCAGGTTCGCCCAGATGGTCACAGCCTGGGAAGAGAACAACTCGACCGGCAAATAAGATCTATTGTTACCGCCCTAGGGTTGCCCCTCTTGGCAAACCCTGTGATGTTGGCTTACGGTAGACAGTAGCAACGCTGGTCAACGGCGCCCAGCGGTGCCTTACCTTCTCTTGCAATTTGGCAGGCTCCACACCTGCACGTTATACTTGAGAGGTTGTTGGTACCGCAGGGTATCACCACATCGGGATGTGGCGCAGCTTGGTAGCGCGCGTCGTTCGGGACGACGAGGCCGCAGGTTCAAATCCTGTCATCCCGACCAAGCAAACCGCCTCTGGCTCTAGCCGGGGGCGGTTTTTCTATGCCCCGCGCCTGGGGCAAGTGTGCCGGAAACCTTCATATGTAACGGCTTTAACGGAACATATGAAGTTTTCCGGCACATCTGCTTTTCCAGCGGAAGGCCCTGGCCGTAACATACCGAAAAATTTACTTGCTCTGTAAAGTTTTACGGGGTTATAGTTATTGACAAAAGTTACAGAACTGAAAGGAAAATCATGGCATCCCAGGTACTCATCATCTCAGGCTCCGACCGCGTCGGCTCCTTCAACACCCAGCTCGCCCAGCAGCTGGCCACTGCCCTAACCGCAGCAGGCCAACCCGCAGAAGTCTACGACTACTCCGATATCCCCCTGCTCAGCCAGAACAGCGAGTTCCCCACCCCGTCCTCCGTCGAAAAGCTCCGCGCCGACATCGGGGCTGCGTCCGGCCTCATCATCGTCTCCCCCGAATACAACGGCTCCTACCCCGCCCGCCTCAAGAACCTCATCGACTGGGCGTCCCGCGCCGTCGTTGCCGGGGATAAGGACACCCCCACCGTTCTCAACGGCAAGAAGGTCGGTATCGCCTCGGTGGCCAACTCCACCTACGGCAAGTTCGTGCGCGAGCACCTGCGTCACCTGGTTCCCTACGTCCGCGCCAACCTGATGGAGGGCGAGGGCCTGGGCATCCGCATCCCCGGCGAGGCCTGGGGCACCGGCAAGCTAGAACTGGACGAAGAGCAGCAGAAGAACGTCGATCAGTTCGTTGCTGACTACCTGAAGTTCCTGGCCGACTAATCACCTGAACTCAAAAAATTGGGGCCTCCCTGGCACACAGGGAGGCCCTTTTGCATGGACTTCGGGCGGCGGCTCAGCGAGCTAGATTCAGCGGGAGAGCTTCGAGGGCCACCAGATTTTCTTGCCGATATCTTCCACGAGGGCGGGTATCAGCAGGGCTCGCACTACGGTGGCGTCGAGCAGTACGCCAAAAGCGACGATGAAGGCAAGCTGGGCCAGGAAGATGAGCGGGATGACGCCCAGGGCAGCGAAGGTTGCCGCAAGCACGATTCCTGCGGACGTGATGACCCCGCCGGTTGCCACCAGCGCCGTTCGTAGGCCCTGTTCGGTCCCCTGATGCAGGGCTTCTTCCCGCACGCGGGTCATCAGGAAGATGGTGTAGTCGATCCCCAGAGCGACCAGGAATACGAAACCGTAGAGAGGTACAGTGGGGTCGGCACCGGGGAAGTTGAACACGTGGTTAAAGACCAGGGCCGAAACGCCCAGGGCAGTGAGGTACGACAGCACCGTGGCAGCCACCAGCATCAGCGGGGCCAGAATCGAGCGCAGCAGAACCATCAGAATCAGGGTGATAACAACAAGCACCACCGGGATGATGAGGGCGCGGTCGCGCTGGGCACTATCGATGGTATCGAGGGCGGACGCAGTCGTCCCACCGACCAGCGAGCCGGGAGCTGCGCTGGCAAGGCTCTCGCGCATCTGGCGCACAGTCTCTTCTGCCTGCGGTGAGTCGGCGGGGTCAGCCAGGGTCACCTGGAGCATGACGCGCCCCTCAACTTCAGTGGGGGCAATACCGGCAAAAACCGGCGGCACTGACTCAGCAGAAGCGCCCACCGGCACAGTACCAGCGGGTGACTCCTGGGCGATCGCGGCAATGGAGCTCACCCCGTCGAGCCCGTCGAGGGCAGCCACTGCGGTATCTTGCTCGGCAGCAGGCACAATTACATTTGCCGGGGAGCCTGAGCCACCGGGGAAGTGTTCAGCCAGCACATTCTGGCCGTCCCGTGCCTGGGACTGCCCCAGCACCAGGTCAGACTGGCGCACCCCGTCAGCCTGGAAAGTCGCAGAAAAGCCTGCGAAGATAGCCAGCGCCAGAGCCGTGACCAGCCAGACTGTGCGGGGCTTGCCCGACACGAAAGCCGCAATTTTTGCCCAGAAGCCGGCTGAGGCGTCCTTAACCTCAGCGGAATAGCGGGGACGGGCAGGCCAGAAGGCTACCCTGCCCAGCAGGGCCAGGACGGCGGGCAGGAAGGTCAGTGAGGCCAGCATAGACAGCACGATGCCGGTAGCGGCCACGGGTCCCAGGGCCTTGTTCGACGACAGCTCAGAGAGCAGCAGACACAGCAGGCCCGCAATCACCGTGCCGCCGGAGGCCAGAATCGGCTCAAGGGACCCGCGCCAGGCAGCCCGGGTAGCGTCCCAGCGCGAAACGTACTGGGTGAGGGCCTCACGGTAGCGGGCTACGTAGAGCAGGGAGTAGTCGGTTGCAGCACCAACCACTAGAATCAGCAGGATTCCCTGCACCTGACCGTTGATCATCACCCAGCCGGCATTCGCCATATGCCAGATAACGAAGATAGCACCCGAGAGGGCAACCATCGAGCTGGTCAACACGATAATGGGCAGCAGGGGCGAGCGGTAGACCACCAGCAGAATCACGAAGACCACAATCAGGGCAACTGCCAGCAGGATGCCGTCGATACCGCCAAATACCTCAACCAGGTCGGCCGAGAAGCCGGCCGGGCCGGTCACGTAGCCGGTGAGGCCGTCGGGGGCCTGGGTTATCTCGGCCCGGATGTTATCGACAACGGTTCGGGTCTCCTGGTCGGTGGAGATGGGCAGAATGAGCTCTGCTGCCCGGCCGTCCTCTGAGTAAATGACGGGCGAGCTTTCACCGGAGAAAGTGCCGGACGCCGCCAGCTGGCCGGTGAGACCCTCTAGGTAGGTGCGGTGGGCATCGGTGAGGGAACCATCAGCTTCAAAGACAAGAATCGCGGGCACCGCGTCGGTGCCCAGGAAGTCGCCCTGCTGCTCTACCACCTGGGTGGATTCAGCGGAGGCGGGCAGAAAGTCAGTCTGGGAGTTGGTTGAGACCTCGGAGATTTTTCCGAAGTAGGGCCCGCCAATCCCGGCCACAGCCAGCCAGGTCAGGGTCAAAACAGCTGCTATCAATACCCGCAGCCAGGTGGTTCCTTGTTTCATGGGGCTCCTAGATTCGTTGTTAGCCCCTGCCGGTCAGCAGGGCCAAAATCGTTTCAAGCGGGCCCCGGTAGAGGGCCGTCGCCCCCAGGAAATGCCGCCACACCAGGGCAAAAAGGGAAGCCCCGACAACCAGACCTGCCAGCATATACCAGGAGTCATCCGAGGCGGGCCAGCCATACCCGGGAGCATAGGCGCTATAGGCAGCCAGCGCAGCAACCTGCAGGACGTAGAGGGTGAGAGTCATGCGCCCTGCATACAGGACGGGGGCAACCAGCTGTTCCTTGTCCCCCACAGCCCGGGCCAGCAGGCAGCACCAGCCCACCGAAGCCGTCACCAGCAGGAGGCTGACAGCAATCTCAATACGGGACACAGAATAGGGCACGAGGGTCAGCCCAGCTGAGGGAAGGTACCAGAACACAGCAGCAAGCGCACCTGTAGCAGCAACCGCAACAGCAGCGTCCCCAGCGGCTCCCCAGCGTTCCAGCCCAGAAGCCAGAAGAGCACCCACGCAGGCGTAGACCAGCAGGGTCAGCACCTGGTAGTGCTGGCCCGTCACCAGCCAGTCATAGGCGTAGGACCTCCACCAGCCAGCGGACGCCGCCGCGGCTGCGTCCTGAACAAAATAGGTGGACGCCAGCGGAGCCACCCACCAGGCGGCCGCACCGATAAGCCCCAAGGCCCAGGCCGGCAAAAAAACAAGCGGGGCAATCACAATAGCCAGCACGCCCAAATACTGAAGCACAATATCAACCTGGGCACCCCAGGTACCCAGATACAGCCCCAATGCCACCAGGGCGATTCCCCGAACAACAGAACTTGCAAACAGGGCCGGGAAACTCATCGTCGACGACGAAAACCGGGCCGCTGCCCCCAGCAAAACCGCGAAGAGGGGGGCCGTCAGAAAATCAGCATAGGCCAGAAGATTAGCTGGCCCGGCGGACGGGGCCGTATGCGCCACAAACATGGCCACCAGGGCCACCCAACGGGCCAGGTCAACACCAACAACCCGGTCAGAACTCTGAGCTAAACGCATGCTGCCCTCCAGCGAACAAGCCAATTCCTACCTGCCCTAGCCTAACAGCAAAACTCCGCCTGCCTTCCCCCTCTGGCGGAGAAAAGCAGGCGGAGTATGACGCCGTGAAAGCAGGCTAGGGCTTACTTGAGGATGATGACGTCCAGGGTACGGGGGCCGTGGACGCCCTCAACGCGGATCAGCTCGATGTCTGAGGTAGCGGAGGGGCCAGAAATCCAGGTCACCGGCTTGGTGTAGTCCAGGCGGGAGACGGTTTCAGGGATCAGCTCAACGATGGTGTCGACCGGTACCACGCAGATGTGGTGGTCGGGCACCAGGGTGATGGCGCGGCGGCCCTCTTCGTCGGAGCTGTTCAGGGCGATAGTGCCGGTTTCAGCGCAAGAGACGGTTGAGGAGGTCACCACAGCGTCGATGGCGTCCAGCTCACGCACGGAAAGAGCGCCAGGCTTGTTGGCGTTGCCGGAATCGACGACGCGGGAGCGGGAGGCGGTATCCTCGGGCAGCCAGGCGGCGTTCAGGCCGGTGGGAACCACGTAGCGGGAGGACTTGCCCAGCAGCTCGCCGACGCGATCTGCAATGGTGTCTGCCGTCTCGTGGTAGACGTTGGCCTTGTAGTCGATCAGGCGGTCAACCAGCATCTCGATGATTTCTTCGAGGTTCTTGTCGCTCTCGCGGCGGTAGTTGCGGATCGGCTCAGCAGGCTGGGGGTTGTCCCAGAGGGAGGCGCGGATGCGGCCGAGGATTTCTGCTTTGGCATCAGACATTAGTTAGCCTCCTTGGGGGCAATGGGGTTAGCAGTTTCAGCGTTGGCGTGGGCTTCAGCGATCTTGGCCTGGTTGGCGGCAATGATGGCCTGCAGGTCAACCCGCTCACCGCCGACGCGCTTGGGGGCGTCGCCGCGTTCCTTCTTCCACTGGTTACGGAAGGAGGTCTTGGGGGGCTCGGGGATGTCACGGTACTCGGTCCAGCCGCCGACGATACCGGGAAGCTTGGTGATCTTGCCCTTCTTGCCGGTGATCAGCTTGGAGGCAGGCAGGCCCTTGGTGGCCAGGGCCATGAGCTTGCCGGAGCTGAAGAGCTTCTTAGCGCCGAACATCATGGCGTCCATCTGGATGTGGCGGTCCTTCTTGCCGCCAGCGAATTCACCCTGGGCCTTCTCGTGGTCAACGGCCTTGCCGCGCAGGTGAACCAGCACGTCGGGGATGTTGATCTTGACGGGGCAGGCCTCGTAGCAGGCACCGCAGAGGGAGGAGGCGTAGGGCAGGGTGGCGTTGAACTGGTTCTCAATACCGCCCAGCTGGGGGGAGAGGATGGAGCCGATGGGGCCGGGGTAGGTGGAGCCGTAAGCGTGGCCACCTGCGCGTTCGTAGACAGGGCAGACGTTCATGCAGGCTGAGCAACGGATGCAGTGCAGGGCCTGGCGGCCAACCTGGTCGGCCAGGGCAGCGGTGCGGCCGTTATCCATGAGGATGACGTGCAGGTTCTGGGGGCCGTCGCCGGGGGTGACACCGGTCCACATGGAGGTGTAGGGGTTCATGCGCTCACCGGTGGATGAACGGGGCAGCAGCTGGGTGAAGACCTCAAGGTCCTGGAAGGTGGGCAGGAGCTTCTCGATACCCATGAAGGTAATCAGGGTGTCGGGCAGGGTCAGGCACATACGGCCGTTACCCTCAGACTCGACGATGGTCATGGTGCCGGTTTCGGCGATACCGAAGTTGACGCCGGAGATAGCGACCTTGTTGGTCAGGAACTTCTCGCGCAGGCGGAAGCGGGAGGCTTCGGCCAGTTCGGCGGGGTCGTCGGTCAGGTTGGGGTTGACGCCCTCAATCTTCTTGAGGAAGATGTCGCGGATCTCGGTGCGGTTGCGGTGGATCGCGGGCACCAGGATGTGGGAGGGGCGGTCGTTGTCGCCCAGCTGGACGATTTCTTCTGCCAGGTCGGTTTCAATGGCGGAGATACCGTGCTCTTCGAGGAACTCGTTGAGGCCGGTTTCGGCGGTAGCCATGGACTTAATCTTGTTGACCTCGGTGACGCCTTCAGCCTTGATCAGCTTGAGGGCGATTTCGTTGGCCTCGTGGGCATCGCGAGCCCAGTGGACGTGGCCGCCGCGGGCGGTGAAGTTCTTTTCGAACTCTTCCAGGTAGGTGTCCAGGTTGGCCATGACTTTCTGCTTAATCATGGAACCTGCGGTGCGCAGATCCTGCCAGTCAGGCAGCTCGCTGGTGACGTTGGCTCGCTTGGTGCGAATCTTGTGGGTGGCAAAGCCCAGGTTGGCGCGGAGCTGCTCGTTCTGGAGCTCGCGTTCAGCGTATTCGGGGAAGGGCTCAAATTCGAAGATGTTGCCGACGCCGTGGCGGACCTTGGGCATGCCGAGTGCGGTGGTTGACATGTCTTACTTACCTCCTGCGGTAACAGCTACGGGACCGCTGACCTTGAGCGGGTTTTCCTTGGTGGATGCGAGGATCTCTGCGAAGTGGACGGTCTGAACCGGGGAGTCCTTGCGGGAGAGGGCACCGCCAATGTTCATGAGGCAGGATGAGTCGCCGCCGGTGCAGACGGACGCGCCGGTTGCTTCAATGTTTTCTACCTTGTCGGCGACCATAGCGCCGGAGGTATCTGCGTTCTTGAAGGAGAAGGTGCCGCCGAAGCCACAGCACTGGTCCAGACCGTCAATCTGGGTGTATTCCAGGCCGCCCACGGTGCGGATCAGGTCTTCCTGGCGGGTGCCCAGGCCCAGCAGGCGCATGCCGTGGCAGGAGGAGTGGTAGGTAACCTTCTCGGGGAAGTAGGAGCCCAGCTGTTCTGCGGCGTTGGTAATGCCGCAGACGTCGATCAGGAACTGGGCCAGTTCGAAGGAGCGGGCTGCCAGGGAGGCTGCTGCCTGAGCGGTGGCGTCGTCGCCTGCCCGCTCTGCAATCATGGGCTGCTGGTGGCCGAGGGAGGCAATGCAGGAGCCGGAGGGGGCGACGATGGCGTCAAAGTCCCATTCGCTGAATGCGTCAACGTGGTTCTTGACGATCGGGTAGGCGTCGTCAAAGTAGCCGGAGTTGACGTGCATCTGGGAGCAGCAGGTCTGCCCCTGGGGGAAGACAACCTCGTGGCCGAGGCGCTCCAGAATGGTCACGGTTGCTTCAGCAACCTTGGGGTACATTGCGTCGACAATGCACGTTGAGAACAGTGCAACACGCATATCTTTACCTTCTTCCGTGGGGCTCCTGCTTGGGTTCTGCGGGGCCGCAGCGCCGTTGCCTTGGGTTTCAGGACGCGGGGCCGGTGGGATCGGCTCATCAGTGCAAGTGGGGTGCCTGGTTAGATGTATCTCTTCACCCTTCATTTAACACGATTGCTTTGCATTTATAGCACTTTAAATAGCGCATATTTTCCTGAGCAAATGGTTTCTATGGTCAGACCACGCAGGACCCAATAGCTAGACCTTCAAAGACAGCCCTTTTGCCCCTCCGTCCGGCCCCACGCCCACAGCCCCACGAAAACCAACATAAACACGCAAAGACACACACAAAACCAGCCAAAAATACCCCAGAAACCAACCTCCCCCACGTCCAGAAAAAAAATCACCTCAAAACCTGGCTCCAGCTTGTTGTCTGTGATGAGCGTCCTGTAATGTATCTCTCGAAAAACAATGGTCTGACCACAGAAGGTTGGACCTCAATTTTGTTGGCTCACCAATTCACAGCAGAACCGGTCAGCCATCCCATCATTCACCCAAAGGAGAACACAGTGGAAAACACTTACACCGCTGTAACCGACGCAGTCGGTGGATCTCTGGCACTGAGCGCACTCGTCTCAACCCTGCCCCTGATCGCCTTCTTCGTCATGCTGCTCGGCGTCAAGGCCCGAGCCCACGTCTCTGGCCTCGTCTCCCTGCTCGTCGCCCTGCTCGTCGCCATCTTCGGCTTCGGTATGCCCTGGGACCTGGCAGGCATGTCAGCCTTCCGCGGCGGCATCTACGGCCTCTTCCCCATCGTCTGGGTTATCCTCATGGCCATCTGGTTCTACCAGGTCACCGTACTCTCCGGCCGCTTTGAAGACCTCCGCCGCACCTTCGACCTCATCGGCGGCGGCGACCTCCGCATCCAGGCCATCCTGATCGCCTTCTGCTTCGGCGGCCTCCTCGAAGCCCTCGCAGGCTTCGGCGCCCCCGTCGCTATTACCGCAACCATGATCCTGGCCCTGGGCGTCAAGCCCCTCAAGGCAGCCACCACCGTCCTCATCGCCAACACCGCCCCCGTGGCCTTCGGCGCCGTGGCCATCCCCATCACCACCGCCGGTGAAGTTGGCGGCAAGGACGCCACCGTCATCGCAGCCCTCGTCGGCCACCAGGCCCCCTTCGTCGCCTTCTTCGTCCCCTTCATCCTCCTCTGGATCCTGGACGGCGTAAAGGGCCTCAAGGACGCCTGGATGCACGCAGCCGTCATCGGCGCCTCCTTCGGTGTCGCCCAGTGGTGGGCCGCAACCTACTTCGTCTACCAGCTCACCGACGTCGTAGCCTGCATCGTCTCCATCGCAGCAGCCGTTGTCTTCCTCCGCTTCGTCAAGCCCCGCGGCGTTGAAGGCGTCCGCGAACGCTACGGCATCACCGCACCCCTCGAAATCGAGCACCTGCCCGGCCGCCGCATCTGGATGGCCCTCATGCCCTACCTGGTTGTTGTCATCATCTTCGGTGTCGCCAACCTCTACGACCCACTGGTCAAGTGGCTCAAGTCCACCGCCATCAAGTTCGAAATGCCCCTGCTCAGCGACCGCCTGCTGACCGCCTCCGGCGACCCCGTCAACTCCGCCTACTCCTGGGCCTGGCTCGGCAACCCCGGCACCTACCTGCTCATCTCAGGTCTGCTGGTAGCTGTCCTCTACGGCATCTTCAACGAAAACGGCAAGTACAAGATCTCCATGGGCGACGCCATCAAGGAAATCGGCGCCGTAGCCTTCAAGATGCGCTGGTCCGCAGTCACCATCGCCCTGGTTCTGGCCCTAGCCTTCGTCATGAACTACTCCGGCCAGACCGTTGCCATCGGTGAATACGTCGCCTCCCTCGGCGTAGCCTACGCCTTCCTGGCACCCGTCCTCGGCTGGGTCGGCACCGCCGTCACCGGCTCCGACACCTCAGCAAACGCCCTCTTCTCCAAGCTGCAGGTCACCGCAGCTGAGCACCTGCAAGAAGGTGGCATGACCGGTGCCCACCCCGAACTCATGCTGGCTGCTAACACCACCGGTGGTGTTGTGGGCAAGATGATCTCACCCCAGTCCCTGGCCATCGCTGCAACCGCAGTGAACATGGAGGGCAAGGAGTCTGTCCTCATGAAGTCAGTCGTTGGCTGGTCCTTCGTCCTGCTGCTGGCTATCTGTGTCCTGGTCCTCCTGCAGGCAACCGTGCTCTCCGGCCTGCTGGTTGAGCCCTACCTGGCCGGCCACTAAGCCACATACCTAATTCAGGTATAAACCAGTTGAGGGGCGGTACGTAACACCTTGGTTATGTACCGCCCCTTTCTATAACCTTGACCCGAGCCACTTTACTTTTCCCTCCCCACCCTTTTACTTCCCAAAGGTCAGCGCGTGAAAGAAAAAGAGCCCACTTACTCCCCCTTGCTCTCCTCGATTGAGAACCAGCTCCGCCACGGGCAGCTGCGAGTTGGCGACCGCCTTCCAGGCGAACGCACCCTGGCAGAGGATTTCGGTATTTCCCGAGCTTCTGTGCGCGAGGCCCTTCGGATTCTTTCAGCTGTTGGCCTGATTCGGTCGGGCGTTGGCTCAGGCCCTAAGGCAGGGGCTGTTGTGGTGTCTGAACCTTCGGACGCCCTGGGCTGGGCCCTGCGGATGCACATTGCAACCCGGACCCTGCCGGTGGAAGATATCGTCAATACCCGTATCCTGCTTGAAGGTGAAGCCGCCGCCCGGGCAGCGACTGCCCCGGCCTCCGTCCGCAGAACGAAGGCTTTGGCTACGGCCCGGTCTTATCTCGATGAGATGGACTCCCCCGAGATTCCCAACGACCGCTTCCACTTCTGCGATACCCGCTTCCACTATGAGATTTCGTCCCTGGGTGGCAATATCGTCATGGACACCGTCATTGACTCCCTGCACTTGGCCACCGTGGGCTATGTGCAGGAGGCGGTGCCCTATCTTGATGACTGGGCCGCCACCAAACGTGAACTGCAGAGCCAGCACCTTGCCATTTACCAGGCTGTAGCCTCCGGGAAGCCCGAGGAGGCCCAGCAGGCTGTTGCCCACCATATCCGCTGGTTCTATGCCCTGTCTGAGATTGGGGCTACCCACCGCGAGTACCACCAGAAGATCCGGGACGGCCAGGGCTAACCCCGTCCGCCCCTAAAGGTAGGTATGTAGTCCCACGGGTAGGTGTCTATTCACCTACCCGTGGGACTAAGTACAGACACTCACGGAATCGCCCGGTGGTCAGGTTTTCCACAGGCTTCAGAATATGACCCAGGTATTGCAGAAGTTATCCACAGAATATGCCTCTCACTTGTGCCGACGGCAAATCTGAGCCATTGTTTTGCCATGAGTATCAAAGTTCTTTCTGCCCTGAAAACCTCCCAGCAGCTGGAGCTTGAGGGCTTCAGCAAAAGCACTATCAGCCGACGCGTCCAAACCGGCCACCTCACCCGGGTATGCCGAGGCATCTACCTGCGCCCTGAGCTGGCCCGAGACTTTGACGAGACCGACCACGCCCTCACCCGGATCCATGCCATAGCCCTCTCTGGCGAAAATCGGGTCATTAGCCATGAATCAGCAGCACTCATGTGGGGAGCCCCCTTGCTGAAACTGCCCACTAAGGTTCATGTGTCAGTGGCAAAAACATATAACGTGACAAACCAGCGGATCCTCTTTCACAGAAACAGGCCGCAGGTCGTTGAGCAGGCCCGGCTCATTGACGGGGTACTGGTGGCCTCCCCGCTTCACGTCATCATCGACTGCCTGGCATCGAGTTCTTTCTTACAGGCGCTGGCCATTACCAACCATATGTTGAATAAAAATCTAGTGACGTGGGCAGAAGCAACCGAGGCCCTCTCCCAGGTTCGGGGCAAGGGCGTGCGGTCTGCCAGGCGGATCCTTCCCGTCATGAGTTTGCACTGCGAATCGATTTTGGAGTCACTTGCCCTGCTGCGTATCTGCGAGTGGGGGCTCGAACGTCCTGTGCAACAGTGGGAGGTGCGTACCCGGTCAGGTGCCCTTTACCGCCCCGATTTTGCCTGGCCCCACTTGCGGTTGATTTTGGAGGTTGATGGTCGCTTTAAGTACACGGGCAGGTTTGGTTCAGGGGATGACCGGATCCACAAGGACGTCCTGCGGGAGCGGGAACTTCGCAATGAGGGGTGGACGGTCGTCCGCGCTACCTGGTCTGAGCTCATGCACAGCCCTGAATCAATTCGACGGATGTTGCTGAGCCATGGAGTGCGCTCCGCCGCATAAACGCTGTGTGTCTGTAGTTAGTCCCACGGGTAGGTGTCTATTCACCTACCCGTGGGACTAAGTACAGACACTGGCAGAAGGTCAGTGACTGAGAGCTTCCACCCATCTTTTTGCAGAAACTGCATTTTTGCAGTTACTGTAGTTACATGACATCATCTCTCACCTTAGATAGACGACGGCAACGGAAGGCCGCCACCCGGACGTCCATCTTGGATGCCGCCGAACAGATAGTTCTGTCTCAGGGGCACAAGGCTCTCACCACCAAGGCCCTGGTCGAACAGGCCGAAGTCTCAGAGCGCACAATTTTCAACCACTTTCCCGGCCTGGACGATATCCTGCTGGCCAGGCTCAGCGAGTACGTCCATGAGCTCACCAGCTGCAATGAGAGCCGCTCTCTCCCCGCTGGCAGCACCGGCCTTCACCCAGCCACCGTGAAAGACCTCCCCCTCCTGGTTGAGCAAAGGTTCCGGGACCGGGTGAGCAATTTGGACGGCCATGAGGCCCTCATCCGGGCAACCCGCCTGGCCCTTGCCATGGTAGAGCGGGACGAGGGCGCCATGAGCACCTACACCTCCCAGGTCTTGGGCAGGCTCGCCCGGGAGGACACCGAAGAAGTGTTGGCTTCCAGCGACCTCACCACCGAGCAGAAGTACGAACTGGCTATCTATGCCACCTCCCTCTGCCATTCCATCGCTTTTGGCTTGGCCCGGGCGGTGGATGAGCTGTCGCCCGATGGAAAGTTTGAGGCGATTACCGATACGACCCAAATCACCCCGTACATCCTGTGGGCGATGGACCGGGTGAGCGCAGGCCGCCCTGATTTTTCACAGACTGAACCACTGAACGGAAACTAAAGAAGACTCATTATGGCTAATTTTCTCTATAAACTAGGCCTGCTGGCAGCCCGAAAGGCCTGGGCTGTAGTACTCGTGTGGGTATTGCTGCTAGCCGGTGTTGGCGGTTCATACGCGGCTTTCAAGGGTACGCTGACTGACCAGATTACGATTCCGGGCACCGAGGCCCAGCAGGTGCAGGAGCAGCTGCAGGAGACTTTCGGTATGAACGCCAATGCGGCAACCGGCTCGGTGATCTTGCAGACCGCTGATAACCAGCCTTTCACCCAGGCGCAGAAGGACGCCCTCGCGGCGGCTTTGGTCTCTGTTGATGGGGTTGCCGGTGTTGAAAGCACGATGGATCCCTTTGCTGTTGCTGCCCAGCTTGCGGACGGCCGGGCCCAGCTTGATGCTGGCCAGGCTGAGTTGGATGCCCAGTTGGCTCCTGCCCGGGAGGGCGAGGCCCAGCTGAATGAGGCGCAAGCAAAACTTGATGAGACTCGCGCCCGTTTTGAGCGGGGTGAGGCCCCGCAGGAGGCCTGGGATCAGTTCAATGAGGCTCAGGCTGCTCTTGATGAGCAGCGCCGTACCCTTGAAGAGCAGCGTACCCAGCTTGATGACCAGCGTCGCCAGCTCGATGAGCAGCGTCGTGCCTTGGAGGAGCAGGGTGCTCCCCCGGAGGCTTTCGGTGAGCTGGAGGCCGCCCAGGCCCAGCTTGAAGAGGCCCAGGCCCAGCTCGATGCGGGTCAGGCCCAGCTTGATGAGGGCCAGCGGCAGCTCGATGAGCAGCGTGCTGGGTTGGAGAATTTCCAGCCGACCGAGCAGATGTGGGCTGAGCTTGAGGCTGCCCAGGCCCAGCTGAATGAGCAGCGCACTGCCCTGCAGGACGGCCTCGCCCAGGCTACTGCGGGCCAGGCGACTATCGATCAGAACCGGGCCCTACTGAATCTGTCGAGTGGCGCCTCTATGGTGTCTGCCGATGAGACGGCTGCGATTGCTACCGTCACCTTCACTGAGAACGTTGGCTCGGTGTCTGAAGAGACCCTCACCAACACCCGGGCGGCCTTTGAGCCCCTAGCTGCCCAGGGGCTCGTCCTGAGCTTCAACCAGGGCATGGAGATGCAAACTCCGCACATGAACGTGACTGCTGAGATTATCGGTATCCTGATTGCCTTCATCATTCTGGTGGTTATGCTGGGCTCACTGGTGGCTGCTGGCCTGCCGATTCTAATGGCCCTGGTCGGTGTTGCAGCAGCGGCGCTGGGCACCTTGGCCCTGTCGGGTGTCATTGAGATGACCTCAACCACCCTGGCTTTGGGAACCATGTTGGGCTTGGCTGTCGGCATTGACTACACCCTCTTTATTCTGAACCGTCACCGCAATAACTTAGCTTCTGGTATGCCCCTGCAGCACTCCATCGCCATGGCGGTGGGCACCTCCGGATCAGCGGTTGCCTTTGCCGGTATTACCGTCATGATTGCCCTGCTGGCCCTGAATATCGTGGGTATTCCCTTCCTGGGCGTGATGGGCAATGCGGCGGCTTTCTCTGTCTTCTTGGCAGTGGCTGTGGCCCTGACGTTAGCCCCTGCGATTTTGTCGCTCATCGGCTCCAAGGTGATGAGCAAGAAGCGCTGGGCGCAGGTGCAGGAGCGCAATGCGGCCCGCGCGGTGGCTTCACAGGCTGAGTTGGACGAGGCCGCGGCAGCTACCCGGGACCGTGAGGAGAAGGCGGGCGGTTGGCTGGCCCTTATTCTGAAGAAGCCTGCCCTGACGATTCTTGCCTCCGTCCTGGCCCTGGGCTTCATTGCTTCCCCTGTCACCGATATGCGTCTTGGCCTGCCGGGGGCTGAGTCCCAGCGTCCTGATTCTGCCGCTTACCAGGCCTACCAGCTCATCACCGAAGAGTTTGGTGAGGGCCGCAACGGCACCCTGGTTGTTGCCGCCCAGCTACCTGATGGAACCACAGCTGAGCAGGCCACCGCCGCCCAGGTGGCTGTTGGCCAGAGCCTGCTGGGTATTGAGAACGTTGAGGCGGCTGTGCCCGCCATGGTTTCTGAGGATTCCTCGACCCTGCTCTTCCAGGTCATCCCTGCAGAGGGTCCGAATGCTGAGTCAACCGTTGAGCTGGTCCACCAGTTGCGGGATACCTCTGTTGCTGTTGAGAACGGGGAGGCTGACCTGGCGGTGACCGGTATGACCGCTATGGCTATTGATATCGCCCAGAACCTCTATGATGTTCTGCCTCTGTATGTAGCTATTGTCATGGGTCTGTCCCTGCTGGTTCTGGTGCTGGTCTTCCGTTCAATCCTGGTTCCTGTGACCGCAACCGTCGGCTTCCTCTTCTCCCTGCTGGCGGCGCTCGGGGCTACCACCGCGATCTACCAGTGGGGTTGGGCTTCCCACCTCTTCAATATCACCACGCCCGGCCCCCTGCTGGCTTTCTTGCCGATTCTGGCGGTGGGTATTCTCTTTGGTTTGGCCATGGATTACCAGGTCTTCTTGGTCTCCGGCATGCGGGAGGCTTACGCCCACGGCCGGGGGGCGCGTCCGTCGGTGACTATCGGCTTCAACCATAATTCCAAGGTGGTTGTTGCTGCGGCCCTCATTATGGCCGGTGTCTTTATGGGCTTCGTGTTCTCGGGGGATCCCATGATTGCCTCCATCGGTTTTGCCCTGGCTGCCGGTGTCTTGTTTGATGCTTTCGTTGTGCGGATGACGCTGATTCCGGCCCTGATGCAGTTGCTAGGTGAGAAGGCCTGGTGGTTCCCCCGCGTCCTCGATCGGCTTATCCCTGATTTGGACGTTGAGGGTACGGGCTTGGAGGCCAAATATGCCCAGCGGGGTCAGGACGTCCCCGCCCCGGCTTCTGCCGGGCAGGGGCAGGACGGGCAGGGCCAGCGGATTGCCCCCTGGACCCAGTCCAACCCGGTGGTAGCTGCTGCACCCGCTGGTGCCCCCGCAACCGCTGCCGCCCAGGCCGCCACCCCGGAAACTTCCGCCGCTCCGGCTTCTCAACCGGTAGCTGAACCGACCTTTACCGGGGTAGATGAGGCGGCGGCGTCCGCCTTTGACCCGGCCCTGGCTCAGCAGCGCAACCGCATTCAAGCAGGCAAGGAGGATTCGAAAGACCTGGTGGTATCCGCCGACCCGGCTGCTGTTCCCCAGCAGAATCCCCTGCGGGCTGTTGCGGTGGAATCGACCGCGGCCCTCAAACAGCCCAAGCCCAAGGGGTAATCCGCGCCGTCTTAGCTAGCTGGCGGCCAAGAGCCCGCCCCGTCAAACTGTCTCCCGGCAGTCTGGAGGGGCGGGTTTGCGTTCACAGCGTGAAATCTTGGCCGATATGACGCACGGACGCCCAGAAATCTTCATCAAATCGTGACCTTCCAAGTAACCTAAGAGAATGAAGGTTTTGGTACTGGGCCCCGGCGGTCGTGAACACGCAATTATTCGAGCTCTCCTGAAGGATTCTGCTGTTACAGAGGTTCATTCTGCACCCGGTAACGCAGGCATCGCGCAGGACGTCCCTACGCACGCTATTGACGCTAACAACCCGGAAGCTGCCCTGGCCCTGGCCCAGGAACTTGCCGTTGACCTGGTGGTGATTGGCCCTGAGGCTCCCCTGGTTGCCGGGGTTTCCGATACCCTGCGGGACGCCGGGTTCCCGGTCTTTGGTCCGTCCAAGCCTGCTGCCCTGCTTGAGGGCTCTAAGGCCTTCGCTAAGGAAGTCATGGCCGCTGCCAACGTGCCTACCGCGCTGGCCCGCGTCGCCACCAACCGGGAAGAAGCCGAAACCGCCCTGGCAGCTTTTGGTGCCCCCTACGTCGTGAAGGACGACGGCCTGGCCGCAGGTAAGGGCGTTGTTGTCACCGACGACTACGAAGTCGCCCTGGCCCACGCCGAATCCTGCTTCGCAGCCGGTGGCACCGTGGTGATCGAGGAGTTCCTGGACGGCCCCGAGGTGTCCCTCTTCGTGCTCTCTGACGGCACCAACTGCGTCCCCCTCTCCCCCGCCCAGGACTTTAAGCGCATCTTCGACAACGACGAGGGCCCCAACACCGGCGGTATGGGTGCTTACACCCCCCTGCCCTGGCTGCCCGAGGGCTTCGTTGAGGAAGTCATTGACCGCGTCGCCCAGCCCACCATCGACGAAATGGCCCGCCGCGGCACCCCCTTCGTCGGCGTCCTCTACTGTGGCCTGGCTGCAACCTCCCGCGGGATCCGCGTCATCGAATTCAACGCCCGCTTTGGCGACCCCGAAACCCAGGCCGTCCTGGCCCGCCTGCGTACCCCGCTCGGTGGCGTCCTCATGGCAGCAGCCAAGGGGGAACTGCCTGCCGACCTGGCCCTCGACTGGGATCCCCGCACCGCCGTTGACGTGGTCATGGCCGCCGAAAACTACCCCGATACCCCCCGCAAGGGAGATGCCATCACCGGCCTGGAGCAGGCCAACGCCCTCCAGGACGTCCACGTTGACCATGCTGGTACTGCCGAGAAGGACGGCGAAATCGTCACCGCTGGCGGCCGCGTACTTGCTGTTGTCGCGCTGGGTGAGACCCTGGCGGACGCCCGCGCAGCAGCGTATGAGGGTGTAGCTAAGATTTCTTGGCCCGGCGCCCAGAACCGCTCTGACATCGCTTTGGCTGCTGCCGAAAACCGCATCCTTATCCCCACCCAACAATAGCTTTCAGTGACTGCCACCTGCGCCCCAGCAGGGGGCAGTCACTTTTCTCATGACACCCAAGTCACCTTTCCCATATCTTCCACACAGGAGACCCCCTTTGAAACATACTCCCGTTGAAATTCCCGGCTGGAAGCACGTGTATTCCGGCAAGGTCCGTGATCTTTATATTCCCGAAGAAGATACCCAGGACGTCACCGGCTTCTGCGTCAATGACGATGCAGAGTTGCGGGCAGGTTCTGTCATGGTGGTAGCAACCGACCGCATTAGCGCTTTTGACCAGGTGCTCCCCACGGAGATTCCTGACAAGGGTAAGATTCTGACCCAGATGTCCCTCTGGTGGTTTGAGCAGCTCAAGGGCGTTCCCAACCATGTGCTCTCAACCGATGTGCCTGAGGTTGTCGCTGGCCGGGCCATGATCTGCAAGTCTTTGAACATGTTCCCGGTGGAGTGCATTGTGCGCGGCTACCTGACCGGCTCAGGCCTGGCTGATTACCGGAAGACCGGCCGGGTCAATGAGCATGAGCTCCCTGCTGGCCTGGTGGACGGCTCCCGTCTAGAACCGGCCCTCTTCACCCCCACCGGTAAGGCTGAAGTGGGCGAGCACGATGAGCCCATTACCCGGGCCCAGCTGGATGAGGAGGTCGGCGAGCCCATTGCAGACCGGCTGCAGGAGCTGACCCTCTACGTCTATGAGACCGCTGAGAAGATTGCCCGCGAGCGCGGCATTATTCTGGCTGATACCAAGATTGAGTTCGGTACTGATTCCTACCGGGGGGAGATTACCCTGGGCGATGAGGTGTTGACCCCTGATTCTTCCCGTTTCTGGGATGCTGAGGATTATGAGCCGGGCCGGGCGCAGGCGTCCTTTGATAAGCAGTATGTGCGTGACTGGCTCAAGAGCGAGGAGTCAGGGTGGGACGGCACCGGGCCGGTTCCTGAGTTGCCTGCTGAGGTGGTTGAGAAGACCCGGGCCCGTTATGTTGAGGCTTATGAGCGTTTGACCGGTTTGAAGTTCGAGGCTTAGGGCCAGGACGCCCGGGGCGAGGGTCCGGGGTTAGTCCCATGTGTCGGTGTTGAGGCACCTACAGATGGGACTAACCCCGGACTTTTCTTGTTTCTGGGGCCGGGGCGGTGGGGCGTTAGACTGGTTTCATGCATACTTTTGAGGCGAATCAGGCAGTGGAACTGGCTCAGGTGACCCGCGGGGGTTTTGTGGAGTCCCGGCATGTGGGGTCGGTGGTCGTCCTGTCTCCGGCGGGCGAGCGCGTCCTGGAATTGGGGAACCCCGAGGCCCTGGTCTATGCCCGCTCTGCCCTCAAGCCCCTACAGGCGATTGCGTCGATGAACGCGGGGGCTGAGTTGCAGGGGGCTCAGATTGCCCTGGCGGCGGGGTCGCATACGGGGTCGTTTGAGCATATGAAGGTGGCTCAGGCGGTGCTGGAGGAGGCTGGTTTGACGGCGGATGCTCTGCAGTGTCCCCCGGCCTGGCCTGCTGATGAGCCTAGCTACCATGCGCTGGTGAAGGCTGGTCATGGCAAGCAGCGGCTGGCCTTTAACTGTTCGGGCAAGCACGCGGCCTTTTTGTGGGCTTGTGTGAAGTCGGGGTGGTCCATTGAGGATTATCTTGAGGCTGACCACCCCCTGCAGCAGCTGGTACTTGAGACGATTGAGGCTTTGACCGGGGAGAAGCCCCAGGCTGTGACGGTGGACGGGTGTGGGGCTACCTTGGCCGCGACGTCCTTGGTTGGTCTGGCGAAGGCCTATTCAACCCTGGGGGCAGCTGTTGAGAATATTCAGGCTGATGCCCGGGCTGCTACGGTTGCCACGGCTATGGTTGATTACCCCGAGTTCGTGCACGGGCACGGTGGTTCTGACACGGTTCTGAGTGAGGTTTTGGACGCCGTGGTCAAGCGGGGGGCTGAGGGCGTGTTGGCAATTGGTTTACGCTCTGGGGCTTCGGTTGCGGTGAAGATGCTGGATGGTTCTAATCGCGCAGCTTCCCTTGTGGCGGTGCGGGCCCTGCAGGTGGCTGGTTTTGTTGATGAATCAACCGCTGATCGGGCTGTTGAAGCCAGTACCCTGCCCATTACCGGCGGGGGCCGCCCGGTGGGGGCGCTTGAGCCGGGTGCTGCTTTTGAGGGCCTGCTCTAGTGGCCCCGCGTCGTAAGATTTCTGAGGCGGACGGCCAGGCTGCAGTCGCGCAGGTCAGGCAGGTTTTTTCTGGCCTGCCTGCGGGAACCTCTCCCCTGGGCGCTGAGGCCGAGACGGCTTTTGCTGCCCTGGCCCGGCCTACCCGGGCGACGGCCGTCCGCTATCTTCTGGAGGAGCTGGCAACCCTGGCACCTGGTAATTCTGTGGAGGTGCGTATCCCGCCCTTTGGGGTGACCCAGTGTATTGCCGGGCCGCGCCATACGCGCGGGACCCCACCTAACGTCGTTGAGACGGACGCCCTAACCTGGTGTGCTATGACCCTGGGGTTTGTCAGGGTTCAGGACGCCGCCGCCCGGCTCTCGGCGTCCGGGGTGAGGTCTGATCTGGGCGAGTTTCTGCCCCTGATGTAACCGGCCCACCAGGGGTTGGGCTCTCAGGTAAAGTGGGGTGTTATGAGTTTTATGTCGAAGTTCCGCCCTTCTGCTGGAGAAGAGAAGCCGCTGACCGAGGCCGATAAGCAGGCTGCTCCAGGCCAGCATTTTGCCCCTGCAACTGCCCCTGACCGGGCCCAGCTGACGGTGCGGCGGGCGCCGTCCTTGCCAGCTTTTGCGATTACCGGCCTGCTGGTTGGGCTGGTGGTAGCTTTCATTGCGACCGTCATCGGGCCCGAACATGCAAACTATACCTTCGCTGCTGTTTTCGGTGTCATGGCCGTTTTGTTCGGCACCCTCTGCACCGTACTGGCCCTGGTACTTGCCCTGATTCTTGACCGCCGCTCCACCAAGCGCACCGAAACCTACCGGGCCTACAGCACTAGCGACTAGGTCGTCTGAAGGGTTTCCCGTTGTGCGCCCACCGTTCCCTGCGTCATGAGGCGACATGCAGTGGTCATACGGTGGGCGTTCTTTATGCCCAGTTTGGCTCAGAGGGTACACTTGTTATGTTCGCTTACTCACATGCTTTTGTTCATGTGATTTAAGATAACCACCACAAGCAAAAGAGACGGAACCCCTACCTTGGCTCGTCCTGACGGAAAACTTTCCTTCGATCTCGACCCTGTTGACCACGGCCCTAAAGACGAATGCGGCGTCTTTGGTGTGTGGGCCCCGGGCGAGGATATTGCAAAACTGACCTACTACGGCCTGTACGCGCTCCAGCACCGCGGCCAGGAATCTGCCGGTATCGCAACGAGCGACGGCAAGCACCTGAATGTATACAAGGACATCGGCCTTGTCTCCCAGGTTTTTGATGAGGCCACCTTGAACTCTATGGGCGGCCACATGGCCATCGGCCACTGCCGCTACTCCACCACCGGCGGTAATATCTGGCAAAACGCCCAACCGACCCTGGGCGATACCCCCCACGGCACCCTGGCCCTGGCCCACAACGGCAACCTGGTCAACTCGGCCGACCTCTACGACCGCCTGCTGGCTAAGAATGGCGGCAAGCGCCCTGAACGTGGCGAGCTGGCCCAGGGTAATACCACCGACACAGCCCTGGTCACCGCCCTGCTGAAGGATCATGACTTTGCCAGCCTGGAAGAGGCTGCCCTCGATCTGCTCCCCACCTTATCCGGTGCCTTCTGCCTGGTTTTCATGGATGAGCATACCCTTTACGCCGCGCGCGACCCCCAGGGTGTGCGTCCGCTGGTGCTGGGTCGTCTGGATCGCGGCTGGGTCATCGCTTCTGAGACCGCCGCCCTTGATATTGTGGGGGCCTCTTTTGTGCGGGAGGTTGAGCCCGGCGAATTTATCACCATTGACGAGGACGGCCTGCGTTCCCAGCGCTTTGCCGAAGCCAAGCCTGCCGGCTGCGTCTTCGAGTACGTCTACCTGGCCCGGCCTGACACCACTATCTCAGGCCGTAGCGTCTACGAATCCCGCGTGGAGATGGGCCGGCAGCTGGCCCGCGAACACAAGGTTGAGGCCGATTTGGTCATGCCGACCCCGGAATCGGGCACCCCGGCTGCCATTGGCTACGCTGAAGAATCTGGTATTCCTTTCGGCAACGGCCTGGTCAAGAACGCCTATGTGGGCCGCACCTTCATCCAGCCCTCCCAGACCATCCGCCAGCTGGGTATTCGGCTCAAGCTCAACCCTCTGCGCTCTGTGGTCGAGGGTAAGCGCCTGGTGGTTATTGACGACTCTATCGTTCGCGGTAACACCCAGCGGGCCCTGGTGCGTATGCTGCGGGAGGCAGGCGCTAAAGAGGTGCATGTGCGTATCTCGTCCCCGCCGGTTAAGTGGCCCTGCTTCTACGGCATTGACTTTGCCTCCCGTTCCGAGCTGATTGCTAACGGGCTGACCATTGAAGAGATCGGCAAGTCCCTGGGCGCTGATTCCCTGGGCTTCATCTCGGAAGACGGCATGATTGCCGCCACCGAGCAGCCCCGCGAGCGCCTGTGCACCGCCTGCTTTACCGGCAAGTACCCCATTGAGCTACCCAGCGAAGACCGCCGCGGTAAGTCCATTTTTGATGATTCCAAGGGCGGGCCCATGGCAGGTTCTGCCGCTGAGGTGACGGTGGAGCGTCCGGTGGCGCATAAGCCTGATCATGCCAAGGCTGTGTCGATTGAGACCCGCCCGGGCACGGCCACCTTGGAGAAGAAGTTTGAGGTGCCGGCTGGGTCCGGTGCCGGTGGGTGTGAGCCCGGCCCGGATTCTGACCTTGAATCCCTAGTTTTACCCGAAGATAAGCGTGCTACTACCGGTGGCACTGATGGAGAGGCCTAAAGTGAGCGAGAACAAGACTGCTGTAACCTACGCGTCCGCTGGTGTTGACGTTGAGGCGGGCGACCGCGCGGTTGAGCTGATGAAGGACGCCGTCAAGGCAACCCACGGGGCCGGTGTAGTGGGCGGTGTGGGCGGCTTTGCTGGCCTCTTTGACCTGTCTGTGCTGAAGGATTACCGCAAGCCCTACCTGGCGACGTCCACCGATGGTGTGGGCACCAAGGTGGCTATTGCTCAGAAGCTCGATATCCACCACACCATTGGCCATGACCTGGTGGGTATGGTGGTGGATGACATCGTGGTGACAGGTGCCCGCCCCCTCTTTATGACCGACTACATTGCCACCGGCAAGGTGGTGCCTGAGCGTATCGCCGATATTGTGCGCGGCGTGGCTGAGGGCTGCTCCCTGGCCGGTACTGCCCTGGTGGGCGGCGAGACTGCTGAGCACCCCGGCCTGCTGGCTGAGGACGAGTACGACGTCGCCGGTGCTGCTACCGGCATCGTTGAGGCGGACGAGCTGCTGGGCCCTGACCGCGTGCGCGAGGGCGATGTGCTGATTGCTATGGCTTCAAGCGGTATTCACTCTAATGGATACTCCCTGGTGCGCAAGGTGCTTTCGGTTGCTGGCTGGGAGTATGAGCGTGAGGTGGCTGAGCTGGGCCGCACCCTGGGTGAGGAGCTACTGGAACCCACCCGCATTTACACCGCTGACTGCCTGGATTTGATTGAGGCTTTCCCGGTCAACGGTGAGGACGGGCAGACCGGTTCGGGTGTGCGCGGCTTCTCGCATGTGACCGGTGGCGGTCTGGCCGCTAACCTGGCCCGTGTGCTGCCGGTGGGCACCGTGGGTGTGGTGGAGCGTTCGACCTGGGAGATTCCGGCGATTTTCAAGCTGATTGGTGAGCTGGGTTCTGTGCCCCAGGCTGACCTGGAACGCACCCTCAACCTGGGTGTGGGCATGATTGCTGTGGTTGACCCGTCGGTTGCTGATGCGGCCGTTGAGCGTCTGAATAAGCGCGGCTTGCCTTCCTGGGTTCTGGGCACCGTGCAGAAGGATTCTGGCGAGCACAAGGCCAACCCCGACTACGTCCAGGGCGCTAAGGGCGTGGACGGCGGCGCGGCAGTGCTGCTGGGCTCCTACAAGTAAGCCCCTCCCCCTAGCTCACTAACGGCGGCCTCCCTGCAAGGGGAGGCCGCCGTTTTCCTATGCTCAGGTCTAAATGGCGGCCTTATGCTGATACAAGTTGGGCTGCTCTTTGATATGAGACGTCGAGAGCTTGGCCAATTTCTTTGAGGGTCATTCCTTGTTCTTTAAGCAGTTTTGCCGCCTGGCGAGAACGTTCAGCTGCCAGCGCATTTGAGATTCTGGCCTGCTCAAATAATTCATCAGCTTCTTTCCGGATGCTGGCAACATTTTCGGGGAGCTGGATGCGTACATCTACTGTCACATCATGTGCTGGTACATCAGTAAAAATACTGACTAAGTCTGCAACTGCATCTTGCGCTTCAGACAGTCTGCGCACTTGCGTCCCTTGAGGCAGGCCATCGATGTCTAGGTGCCAGTAGTTACCGTTTTTTGTTGCTTTGACAGTGTAGTTTTTTGATGCCATTTTTACTTCCACCAGCCCTCTTTCCCTGGCCGCGCGATTTATATTTTTAATAAGGTCGCGTTTTTTCGTCACAAAATAATTCTATCTCGCCCTAGAATTTTATTTCAAAAGTGGGCTAGAACTTTTTAGTCCAGGGCGTCCCTGACGCTGGTAGTTTCTGTGAGGAGTTCGCCGAGGATGTAGGTGACGATTTCGGTGGGCAGGGTGGCGTGGCCTTGGCCGTGGTCGCTGATGATGACGAGGTGGTTGTCGTCGTACACCCAGGCAGGTTCGTCGGCGACGGTTTGTTGAGTTGCCCCGGTGGTGTCGAGCCAGGGGGTGAGGTGGGCGGTGAGGTGCCAGTCGCTTTTGTTTTGGACGACGAGCAGGCGGTCGGTGGCCATGATTTGTTCGCTGGGTGGCAGGGTAAGGTCTAGGTTGCCAGAAGCCCAGGTTTTGGCGTCTGCTTGCCAAGTGGTGGCTTGGGTGATTTCGAGTGGTGCTCCCGCTGCTGTGAGGTAGCCTTGGGCGAAGGTGGGGATGTAGCGGGTGATATCGGTTTGGGGATTCCAGGCGAAAATGCTTGCGCCAGCGCCCAGGCGAAGGCCGTAGTAGAGGGCTGCGAAGGCTCCTGCTGATCCGCCAATGAGAATAAGTTTTTTGCCGGATACTTCTATGAGTCCGTGAAGAAAATCCAGGAGGGCGTCCTGAAATCCTGATGAGTGGGCGCCGGTGTACCAGGCAACATTGATGTTTGGGTTAGCGTCTACCAGGGGGTCTGAAATGGCGATATAAGGGGTTTTGAGGATGCGGGCGATTCCGTACCCGCTGAAGAAGGGGCCGGTGAGGTTTTCTCGGTTGGCTACAGCTCCTGAGAAGAAGATGGGGATGGTCGTATGGGAGCCGGTCAGGGGGTGCCCGCTGAAAATGATGTGGGTGGGGTGGG
>NZ_JBLKPV010000003.1:0-246317 GCF_049068285.1 Rothia nasimurium
ATAAACACTGGCCGGTGTTTCGTATCGGTCATTCTCAGTTATCGTCGCCTCGTTTTGGCAACTTGAATATCTTATCTCAGCTTTCCACCGTCTCGCAAGTTATCAGAGCGTGACGATAGCCACAAGCTCTTTTCTTTAGTTTGAAACCTTGTTTCAATCCCCGAAAACCAGTTCATCAGAACTTGGAGCTTACTGCTCAACTTGTGGTGCGCTATTCGATTAGATTGCCTTGGCTTGGTTTCCCTTGCCGCGGCGACTCGTAATACTCTACGCAGGTTTTTATGGGAACGCAAGCCGTTTGGCATCATTTTTCGCTCAAATCCCACCAAAACACAGGTAAAAACCAGTATTTTCCCTAGTGAAAGCCAAGTAAATTTTTTCTAAACTTTTTTCAGATTCCCTGAGAACAGGCGTCCTCCATGGAAAAAGCGCTCCCCCACCACCGTGGGAGAGCGCTTTTTACAAGTTAGGCTACCTCAACAACAGCCATGTTCTTCTTGCCTCGGCGAATCACAGCGTACTTGCCCAACAGCAAGTCAGCCTCAGCCAAGACGGCGTCCTCGCCCTGAACCTTGACATTGTTAATGGCTGCGCCACCCTCCTTCAGGGTGCGGCGGGCCTCAGACTTAGAAGCCGACAGGCCGGTCTCGGTCAGCACGGTCACCATGTCCAGCTGATCCCGGGTGAGTACAGCATGGGGCAGCTCAGCGGTGGCAGCCACTAGGGTCGCTTCGTCCAGGGCAGCAAAGTCACCCTTACCGAAGAGAGCCTCAGACGCAGCAATCACCTTCTCGGTAGCCTCAACACCGTGAACCAAAGAAGTCACCTCGTAGGCCAGGGTCTTCTGGGCAAGGCGCTTGAAGGGTTCTTCTTCTACAGACTTCTGCAGGGCAGCGATCTCATCGCGGGTCTTGAAAGTAAAGACCTTAAGACGGTCCGCCACGTCAGCATCAGCAGTGTTCAACCAGAACTGGTAGAAAGCGTAAGGTGAGCACATCTCAGGATCCAGCCAAATAGCGTTGCCCTCAGACTTACCGAACTTGGTGCCGTCAGAATTAGTAATCAGCGGAGTGCCCAGAGCATGAACGGACTTGCCGGTGACCTTACGGACCAACTCGGTGCCGCTGGTCAGGTTGCCCCACTGATCGGAGCCACCACACTGTAGGGTGACGTTGTGGCGGCGGTTAAGCTCAAGGAAGTCATTGCCCTGCAGAATCTGGTAGGAGAACTCGGTGTAAGAGATACCCTCGTCAGAGTTGAGGCGCTTAGCCACGATCTCTTTCTTAATCATGGTGCCCACGCGGAAGTTCTTACCGATCTCACGCAGAAAATCGATAGCAGACAGCT
This sequence comes from Rothia nasimurium, assembly GCF_049068285.1. Lineage (GTDB taxonomy): Bacteria > Actinomycetota > Actinomycetes > Actinomycetales > Micrococcaceae > Rothia > Rothia nasimurium_I. The sequence continues at coordinate 1,348 of NZ_JBLKPV010000003.1, forward strand.
CACTGGTCCAGTCCAGGTTGTTGACCATCTGGGCCCCGTTCTCGCCCTCAAAGGACAAGAAACGTTCAATCTGGCCACGCAGACGGGTTACCCAGCCCTCCACCACGTCGCGGGAATTCAGCACACGCTCAGAGGTCTGACGAGGATCACCAATCAAACCGGTTGCACCACCGACCAGGCCAAAGGGGCGGTGACCAGCCAACTGCAAACGACGCATGAGCAGCAGCTGCACCAGGTGGCCCAGGTGCAAGGAAGCTGCGGTGGGATCGTAACCGATATAGAAGTTCACAGTCTCTTCAGCCAGCGCCTTTTCAAGGGCCTCTTCATCTGTGCTGACATGGACAAAGCCACGCCACTTCAATTCCTGCCAGATATTCTCAAAGGAATCATCGTTGTGCTGAGCTGCAAGAGTCTCTTCAGACACGGTTACTCCTGGTTAGATACGAACAAATACGGTAAACCAATTACCACCTACAACCGTACCAGCTCCCCTCCACCACACAGATACAAGCCAACCCATGTTCTCTGATTGAGAGATAAGAGAAGGACGCCCCCCTCCCCTACCTGCCAGGAGGCAGGAAAGGAGGGGCGGCGTCCTGACGGATTAGACCCACGAATCTACTCGGTGGGAGTAAGACCGGCCGGAAGCTGACGGGAGGCCAGCAGGTGCAAACGCTGGGTGGGGCGGGTCATGGACACATACAAATCCCCCACCGAACCGTTGGCCGCCTGCACCAGGTCAGCAGGCTCAACGATAATTACGGTGTCAAACTCCAGGCCCTTGGCCTCCCAAGGAGTCAGAATCAGCACCTGGTGCTCCAGGGCAGAGGCCGAAGTACCCAGCTTGCCCCGGTGCTCAGCAGCAATCGCCAGGGCAGTCTGCCGGTAGCGCTCCTCAGACACAATCACACCAATCAAACCGCCGCCAGGGTGGGCCAGCTCCTCGCTGACAGTCTGCACCACAGCCGGGTAGAGGCCGTCCTCACCCACAACACGGACGGACGGCGCCCACTTGCCCTCACGCACCGCGCGGGGGGCAGAAATATCCAGGCCAGCAGCACGGGCAACCGCCACGGCCGCGTCCGAAATCTGGGCGGGGGTACGGTAGTTGACGGTCAGCTCGTCCAGGGTAAACCGCTCCCCCACGAAGGGCTCAAGGGCCTGGGCCCACGACCGGGAAGCAGCAGCCGACGACGCCTGGGCAATATCGCCCACAATCGTAAAGGACTTCATGGGGCAGCGGCGCATGAGCAGCCGCCACTGCATGGGGGAAAGCTCCTGGGCCTCGTCCACCACCACATGCCCGTAAGCCCAGGTACGGTCAGCCTGGGCAGCGCGGGCGGCAGTCATCCGTTCGCCGCGCTCTTCGTTCAGCTCAGCAATCTGCTCAGCCGTCACCACGCCGTCCACACCCATATCAGCCAACTGCTGGTCAACATTTTCCAGGGCCTTGCGGGCGTTCTCCAGATTAGCCTGGTGGTCAGCCTCAGCCCGGGCGGCAGCGGCCGCACCCGCCACCTGGGAAAAATCGCCCAAGAGCTCAGCTGCTTCATCCAGCAGGGGGACGTCCGCCTCGGTAAAGGGCAGGGAGGAAGGACGGGCCAGCAGATCTCGCTCAGCCTCGGACAAAATACCGGCAGTTGCACTCTGCAGGTACTGCGGCTTCGCAAAGAGGGACCGCACCAGGGTTTCCGGGGCCAGGGGCAGCCAGTGCAGGTTCAGGGCGCGGCGGACGTCCAGGGAGGCGCGGACGTCATCCTCCAGGTAGGGGCGATCCACCGGGCGGCCTGCCGCAGCGTCCAGCTTCTCGTTGAGCTGGGCAGTGAGTTCCTTCAAGAGGATCTTCACAAAGGTTTCCCGGGCCTCATTATGGGGTTTGCCCGTTGAACGCGCCGTGTTGCGGGCGTGCTTGACCATGCCGGGGGTCAAGACGATGGGCGTCGATTCAACGTACATCTTAATGGGTTGAGCCGGAATCTTCTGGCGGTCAGCTACAGCCTTTTTGATAACCTCGGCCATGCGTAAATCGCCCTTGACTTTGGCAACGGCGGGGTCGGTCTCGGCAACAGCCTTAATACCGGGGTAAAGCGTAGCCAGGGAAGACATGACCACGCCGGTCTCGCCCAGGGAGGGCAGCACGCGTTCGATGTACCACATGAAGGAGGCCGAAGGGCCCACCACCAGCACACCGGCGTTATTGAGCCGTTCCCGGAAGGTATAGAGCAGGTAGGCGGCCCGGTGCAGGGCCACAGCGGTCTTACCGGTGCCAGGCCCGCCCTGCACGACGCGGACGCCCGCCAAATCAGCGCGGATGATAGCGTCCTGCTCAGCCTGGATGGTAGCCACAATATCGCCCATCCGGCCGGTGCGCTTCCGGTTAAGGGCTGCGAGCAGGGCACCTTCTCCGTGCAGGCTTTCCTCGCCCTCGGTCAGCATGGTTGGATCAAGCACGTCATCCTCAAACCCGGTAACCTCCCGGCGCTCTAGCATGAGGTGGCGACGACGGCGCACCCCCTGCCGGTTAAAGGCGGTGGCCTGGTAGAAGGTGCCAGCCTCGGGGGCCCGCCAGTCAATCAGCAAACGCTCATGGGTCTCAGTGGCCAGGCCGATTCGCCCAATGTAGCGGACGACGTCTCCGTCTAGGTCCAGCCGGCCAAAAGCCAGGCGGTGGTCAACCGCATTGTACTGGGCTAGACGGTCCTCGTAATGCTGGGCGTAGGCGTCCCGCTCAGACCGGTTCTGGTGGCTACCGACAGCCTGGTTCTTGCGGGTACTCTTGAGCTTTTTTTCGTTAATGTCTCTCAGCTCATCCAGGCGGGCATAGAGCCTGCTCACATAGGCCCGTTCACCTGCAAGCTGGGCCTCGTAGACGCTATCAGTTGCGGTCTGGTCGCCGGTTGCGGCTGTGTTCTCGGACAAGAGGGCACCCTTCATCGCGGATAATTCAAGCCCTCTATTCTATACCCCAGGCAGCCCCCGGCGAAAGAAAGAGGCAAACACGACAAAGCCCCCGGTTCCCTCCCCTTCAAGAGGGGAAGAAACCGGGGGCTTCATACGTCACTGGGGCCAGCTAGCTACTAGCTAGGGCTTGCCCTGCGGAATCTGATTACTCAGAATCCTTCTTGCGACGGCCACGACGGGTCAGGACGGCGCCAAGGCCCAGCAGGAGGGCACCAGCACCGGCAAGGGCACCAACCTCAGCACCGGTGTTAGCCAGGCTACCGGAGTTGGCCTTGGGAGCAGGAGTGCTCTTGGTTGAACCGGTTGAGGTGCCGGTTGAACCACCGGTGTTGCCGCCGGTTGAACCAGTTGAACCGCCAGTGTTGCCACCAGTGTTACCGCCGGTTGAACCGCCGGTGTTGCCACCGGTATTACCGCCAGTGTTGCCACCGTTGCCGGGGTTAGCCGGGTCAGAGGGCTGGGCAGGATCGGTAGGATCAGCCGGGGTAATGGGCTGGTTGGGAATACCGGGATCAGCCGGGTTGGTGGGATCAACCGGGGTGGGCTGAGTGGGCTCAGTCGGCTGAGTAGGTTCAGTCGGCTCACCGGGCTCAGACGGATCTACCGGGGTGGGATCCTTGGGGTCATCCTTCACGTAAGGAATCAGGGTATCCACACCGGGGGTGGTAGTGGTCGGCGGGATGTAACCCTTTGAGGGATCCTCAGGATCGACAGGCTTCAGGGGCTCGCCGGTGATGGGATCCTCAGGGGTGTAACCGGGTACATAAGGAATGACCTGGCCGTCACCGGGAACCACAGGCTGACCCGGCTTGGTGGGATCGAAGGGGTAAGGAATCTTGGGCAGGTCCTCGACAGGTACGTCGGGAAGCTGCGGAATCCAGTTAGCAACCTTCTGGTAGACGTAGGTGACTACAGTTTCACCCTCGACAACCTGGCCGTCCTCAGCACCTTCAGTCAGGGAGGGAACCAGGACGTAACGGGTACCGTCTTCCAGGGTTACCTCGGTGACCTTGTGGTCCTTGGTGGAGTAGTCAGTACCGACTACGCCGTCCAGGGTGTCAGTGACGGGGTTCAGGCCGGGGATGGGGTTGCCATCAACGTCCTTGTAGGTCACCTTGACGGTACCGGTCTTGGCATCAGGGGTGCCAGGCTCGTCCTTGACGTAAGGAATGAGGGTGTCCACACCGGGGGTGTTAGTGGTCGGCGGGATGTAACCCTTTGAGGGATCCTCAGGATCGACGGGCTTCAGGGGCTCGCCGGTGTTGGGATCCTCAGGGGTGTAACCGGGAACGTAAGGAATCACGTTGCCGTCACCGGGGACAATAGGTGAATCCGGGTTGGTGGGATCGAAGGGGTAAGGAATCTGGGGCAGCTCATCGGCGGGAACACCGGGGATCTGCGGAATCCAGTTAGCTACCTTCTGGTAGATGTAGGTGATTTCGGTGGTGCCTTCAACAACCTCGCCGGTTTCGTTACCGATGGTCTTAGTGGGGACCAGGACGTAACGGGTACCGTCAGCGGTGATGATTTCCTCGGTCTTGGTGCCGGTGGTGTTGTAGTTACCGCCGACAGGGGACTCAGAAACCAGGGTGGTTGAGGACTTGAGGGTGTTGCCCTCGGTGTCCTGGAAGTGAACCACGACGCTACCGACCTTGACCTCTACCGGGGGCTCCTCATTCTTGACGTAAGGAATGAGGGTATCCACGCCGGGGGTGTTAGTGGTCGGCGGGATGTAACCCTTTGAGGGATCCTCAGGATCGACAGGCTTCAGGGGCTCGCCGGTGTTGGGATCCTCAGGGGTGTAACCGGGAACGTAAGGAATAACGTTGCCGTCACCGGGGACGATGGGGGCATCCGGGTTGGTGGGATCGAAGGGGTAAGGGATCACCGGACGCTCTTCAGCGGGAACATCAGGAATCACGGGGATCCAGTTAGCGACCTTCTGGTAGACGTAGGTGACGGTGGTGGTGCCTTCAACAACGTCACCGGTCTCAGCGCCCTGGGTCTTGGAGGGAACCAGCACGTAGCGGGTACCGTCTGCAAGCATGATGCTTTCGGGCTTGTTATCGGTGGTGTCGTAGGCGGTACCAACAGCAGCGTCAGCGGTATCGGTAACGGTTGCCTTGATGGTCTCACCAGCGGTGTTGACGTACTTGACGACAACTGAGCCCTGCTTCTTCACGTAAGGAATCAGGGTATCCACACCGGGGGTATTAGTGGTCGGCGGGATGTAACCCTTTGAGGGATTCTCAGGATCGACGGGCTTCAGGGGCTCACCGGTATTGGGATCCTCAGGGGTGTAACCGGGAACGTAAGGAATGACCTGGCCGTCACCGGGAACCACAGGCTGATCCGGGGTGGTGGGATCGAAGGGGTAAGGAATCTGAGGCAGCTCATCAGCGGGAACACCGGGGATCTGCGGAATCCAGTTAGCAACCTTCTGGTAGACGTAGGTAACCTCGGTCAGGCCTTCAACAACGTCACCGGTCTCAGCACCCTGGGTCTTGGAGGGCACCAGGACGTACTTGCTGCCATCGGTGGTGATGATGGTTTCAGGCTTGTTGTCGGTGGTGTCGTAGCCGGTACCAACCTCGGCGTTGTTGGTGTCCAGGACGGAGGTCTTGATGGCGTTGCCCTCAGCATCCTGGTAGTGGACCAGGACGTCGCCTGTGGCAACAGCGGGGGTGACCTCACGGTAGACATAGGTGACAACGGTTTCACCGTTGGTGACGGTGCCGGTCTCGTCGCCCTTAGTCAGGTTGGGGACCAGCTCGTAGACCTTACCGTCTGCGGTAGTAATGGTCTGCTTGATCTGGTCGGTGGTGTCGTAGGAGGTACCGGTACGGGTACCTGCTGCGGTATCAACCACAGGGGCAGAGATTTCGTTGCCTTCAAGGTCGGTGTACTTGACGGTAACTGAACCGGTTTCGACCTTGGTGTAGACGTAGGTGACCACGGTTTCACCCTTGACCAGGTTGCCGGTTTCGGCACCGATGGTCTTGGTGGGGACGAGCTCGTAGACGGTTCCATCAGCGGTGGTGATGGTCTCGGGCTTGAGATCGGTGGTGTCGTAGGAGACGGGGTTGCCGTCGGCGTCCAAGACGTCGGTGGTAGCGGTATCGGTGGCAGGTGCCTGAATCTCGATATCGGTATTGGCCTCATCGACGTACTTGACGACGACTGAGCCCTGGTCCTTCACGTAGGTGATGATGGTGTTTTCACCGGGGTTGGAAGGTGTCGGGGGGATGTAACCCTTTGAGGGATCCTCAGGATCGACGGGCTTCAGGGGCTCGCCGGTGTTGGGATCCTCAGGGGTGTAACCGGGAACGTAAGGAATAACGTTGCCGTCACCGGGGACGATGGGGGCATCCGGGTTGGTGGGATCGAAGGGGTAAGGGATCACCGGACGCTCTTCAGCGGGAACATCAGGAATCACGGGGATCCAGTTGGCTACCTTCTGGTAGACGTAGGTGACAGCGGTTTCACCTGCGACAACGGAGCCGGTCTCGGCGCCCTTGGTCTCTGAGGGAACCAGGACGTAGCGGGAGCCGTCTTCAGTAGTGATTTCGGCAGGCTTGTTGTCGGTGGTGTCGTAGCCAGCGCCGGTTTCGGTGCGGGGGGTGTCTTCGACCTGATCCTTGATGACGGTGCCGTTGGTATCGACGTAGTTGACGACGACGGTGCCGTACTCAACCTTTTCGTAGACGTAGGTAACGGAAGTTACGCCTTCGACGACTTCACCGGTTTCAGTACCTTCGGTACGGACCAGGCGGTACTCGGTTTCACTACCGTCAGGGTTGGTCACCTTGATGGTGTCCTGCTTCTGGTCGGTGGTGTCGTAGGGGGTGCCTACGTAGACAGAGTTTTCATCGGTCACGGGGGCCTGGATGATGTTGCCGTTGGTGTCGATGTAGTTGACGACGACTGATCCGCGGTCCTTCTCTACATAGGGAATGTAGGTGTCGTTACCGGGGGTAGTGGTGGTCGGGGGGATGTAGCCCTTGGACTCGTCGTTGGGGTCAACAGGAACGAGGGGCTCGTTGGTGTTGGGGTCAACGGGAGTGTAGCCGGGAACGTAAGGAATGACGTTATCCGGGGTGGGGGTGATGGGCTGATCCGGGTTTTCAGGATCGAAGGGGTACTCAATCTTGGGCTCTTCACCTGCAGGAACACCCGGAATCTGGGGGATCCAGCTGGCTACCTTCTGGTAGACGTAGGTGACCGCGGTGGGATCCTTAACTACGGTGCCTTCTTCGAGGCCTTCCGTCAGGGAGGGCACAAGGACGTACTTGACGCCGTCAACAATAATTTCGTTGGGCTTGTTGTCGTCGGCTGTGTTGTAGCGCGACCCAACAGAAGCATTTTCGGTGTCATAGACGGGGTCCTTGAGGATGTTTCCTTCGGTGTCAATGTAGTTGACTTTGACGGAGGACTTGACTTCCTTGTAGACGTAGGTCAGCTCCTGGACGGTGTTCTGCTGGACGGTGCCGGTCTCGCTGGTTGCAAGAGCGTAGGAGCGACCGTGTTCGTCTTTGCCCTCATTGCCTTCGGTGACAGGACGTAGGCCGTCGGTATCGACCTTTACGTACTCGTAGACCTTGCCGTCAGCTGCAGTGATGAACTGGGGCTTGACGGTGGTGGTGTCGTAGGCGGTGTTGGTGTCGTAGTAGTCAGTCTTGTCGCCAATGGTCAGGTCGCTCTTGGCCTGAATCTCGTTACCCTTTTCATCGACGTAGTAGACGTTGATGTCACCCTTGGGAGCGTACCAGTAGGTGACGTGCTGCTCGTTCAGGGCGTAGGGGTTGTTGATGTTCCATTGCTGCATACCGATTCGGAAATCATCAATCCCAACAGCCTTAGAGGGATTCTGGTCAGTAGCAACCAGAGCGAAATTCGGGTTTGAAGCTAAGCCTTTAGAAGTATCCAGAAGACCGAACTCAGGGGTATTATCGGCGCCACTGACGACTGCTCGATAGCTGTAGTCGACCCCGTTCAGCTTCCAGGAATGAACGATCGGATCTGAGGGCGTAGTATTCCAGTCGCCAGGGGCAAGAGGTTTTGATTCATACATCAAAATCCAGTCAGTACCCAACTCGCCGGCGTTATTATCGGTGGTTTTGTTCAAAGCCGCAGCATTAGGGCTCAACGGATTCAGATAGTAGACCGACATAACCATGGTGCCGTCAGGATCAACAATTGTGCGGTAACGACGGGTGTTATTGACCGTACGAACATCGTTAACACCAAGCTCATAGTCGTTGGCCAAAATTTGATTATCAGAAGAAGAGACCGGAGACTGTACCAGTTCGTATTTATCGAATTCTACAAATCCAGCGATGGAATAGGTATCACCGGTGTAGCCACCCTCCTGGGTGTAACGGGCCAGCAGTTTTTCTGTTCCTACAACCTTGTAGGAGGAGGTCTGGGTTGAAACAACAGGAATATTAATATTGATTTCGTTTGCAGTTCTTCCTGCTGCATTCAGAGAGGTACTGCTGAAAATAATTGTACTGAAGTTGGCTTCAGACTTTGCAGCAGGCTCAAGGAACATAGACGGAGAACCTGCTGTTCCACTAGCATTTGCAGACTTATAAGTAAGCGTGTAGAAATCATTTCCGTACGCTGGGTTAGTAGCATCGGCCAGACCCAGCGAGACAGAATCGCCTTCTTGGAGCGTAAAGGTATTTACAATTTCGTTGGTGTCTTTATTGACAACAGAAGCATAGACAGTACCTGAACCTACAGCGCGGTCAAATGAGTAAAGGACGTAGTAGTTAACGCCATTACGCTCATTGAAGTCAGCGTTATCGTCGTTCAGTTCATCAAGCAGAACAATGCCGAAGGTCTCACGGCCGTCCACTGGGTCAGTGATATACCCTGCAGGAACAACAGTCTCATTGATTTTAACGTAAGCCTGGCCTGCAGCAGCTTCCAGGCGTTCTTTGGTGGTACCTACAGCGCCGGTGTTTTCGGGCAGGTACCAGCTACCGGTGACACCTTCCATCGCCTGGGGGCTGGTGTAATCAATGTTCTCAACGGCATAGGCTTGAGGAACAGTTACGGGCACTGCAGAAATTGAAGCACCCAGGGCAAGACTAAACAGGGCAGCACCAGAAAAAACCTTCTGGCTAGCACGCTTCTTTGAGTTGCTCTTAGTCAAGGGTAAATAAACCTTCTCTAAAATTGATGTCGAGTTAATGCAGGAAGGGGGGACAAGCGAATGAGTTCCCCTAATGGAAAAGACCCCCGAGGGGCTGACCCCGCAGGGGGTCTTCCGGGTTCTGCTGCGACCGCAGAAACCCGACCATTATGATTCGCAAGATACTCCCTGCATGTTTCACCATACAGGTACCCCCCCCCCCCCCGCGGTCAACCCATACATGCAAAACTGCACCGTCAGTTTGACCACACGGTCAGTTAGGATTCCAGCCAGCATTTCCCCAAGAAAAGCACCCCTTGTCCGAACACGCTTAGGCAGGTGAGAAGCCACCCAAAGCCCTCCTCACCTGCCCATTTACCCTCCCCAGGGACGCGTCCGTCCGCCCCAAAAACCACAAAAACGCCCCCACCCACCAGCCCCACAGGAGGGGCAGGTAGACAGGAGCGTCCACAAAAAACCAAGCGCTCCCCAGCTACTAAGGCTGAGTCACGCCGTCAGGTGAAATGGTGAAGCCTGTACCTTTTTCTCCCACACATCGCATAGTGTCTGCCGCCTGAGGCTGACAGGAAAAGAAGAACTTCTCAGGTCATATCTATACCAGATCGTGTCCCACAAGCTAGATTGCCAGTTGTAAGGTCAGAGGACCACGCATAGTAGAAATCAGAATCCTCCTGCCCAACATAAAATGAATGAGGCTCAGCGATATAGCCAGGAATCGGCTCTACACCCAAACGTTCGTGAATATAGCCACCGCTTACCGGGTCAAAACACCTTACCGTCGTGCCGGTAACAGGGCTCATTCGTTCGTTTCCAGTACAGCTAAAGTTCCCAACACTGATAGTCTGCGTCCAGTCAGCATAGAGCCTGACACCGTCAAGCTCCCTAGGAGTAGTGGTATCTACAGGCGGCAATCAAAATGGAGGAATCTGTGATCGCATAAATGAGCCGGTGCTCATCTGTAATCCGCCGCGACCAAAACCCAGACCAATCATGCTTAAGGGCCTCCGGTTTGCCTATGCCCCTATGCCCGTTCCGGGCAATATCTTTAATCAGCAAATTAATACGCTTAAGGATCTTGCGGTCCTGCTGTTGCCACCAGAGGTAATCCTCCCAGGCGTTCTCATCCCACACAATCTTCATGGCTTACTCTTCAATCAGCTGATGCTCCTCCCCCAGCCCAGCCTTAAGTCGTGCAATCGACTCTGAAATTCTACGAGCGTTCTGGGGAGAGCGCGTGAGATAAGCAGCTTCTTTAAGGGACTCGTAATCTTCCAAGGACAGCATGACAACAGGATCATGCCCCACCCTCGTAATGACCACTTCCTCACGGTCATTGATAACAGATTCCATAACCTCTGCATAGCGGGCACGGGATTCTGAGTACGTCATAGTTTTCATACCGCACAACCTTTCTTGTACAACCCATTGTACAACTGGCAGGTCATCTTGAGCACTCAGCATATGGACAGCACACCTCACAGAACCGGACACTCAGATCTCTCATGAGGGCTGACAATCAACAGCCCGCCACAAGGCTTCGGTGAAGATTGCGCAAGGCAAGCTCCAAGTAAGCATCAAAAAAGAGCACAACTCAGCACATCTAAACAAGGCATAAAAATAGCCTGGCCTGGTTTCACAAAAAACCAGGCCAGGGAAACTCAGTATGCGCTTCTAGCTCAATACTGGAATCTTTATCGGAAAAGTTGCAATCATGCCACGCTTAGCCTCAGAGGCAGCCTTAACATAGCGAGTAATCGCAAAAATCCAGAAACCGAGAGCACATATCCATCCAACAAAGGGGATGAAGACAAGTACCGTATTTACGATCACAACAAGCAAAGCAAAGTTGAAAGTATTTGCAGCACTAACTCTCACAAATCCGTATCCAGGCTTATCCTTGTTGGAAAGCCAGTAAAAGAATGCCGGAATAATGCCAAACAAAATTGACAGGTAGTTCATGGTTGATACGCTTGACTTAGCATCAAAAGGAATCTGATTTCCAAAGGCGTCAACCATTGGTTCCTGAAACTGAGGAGCCTGCTGATTGGGATTAGGATGTGACTGAGATGAATTATTTTGATTTTGTTCAGACATAGGTTTCACTACTTTTCGATTGAATACTGATAGATTTCTGACCCACTAATAAAGTATTTAGAGCTTATAAAGCCTGCGCCACGAATTTCTGACGGCAAATCAATTATGGTTCCATCTTTTGTAATAATAACTGGCAAAGATTTACTCCCCTTACGCCCTAGCACCGTTCCATCCTCTGTAACAGCGTCACATACAACATCGCCATAGTCTAGGCTTTCACCAGTCGTTAGGTCATAAACCTTGCCAGCTTGATCGCACCAGTATCCATTCACGTAATCTGGCTGTGCCAAGGAAGTACGATTTCGAGGAATTGGCAATTCGCTCCCTGACGATGGATCTGCATAGTTAGCTTGATTTACCAGAAAATGGGTCAACTTTTTTAAGGTAATGTAGCTATCTTCGCCAACCTGAGTTGAGGAAACCATACCTGGCACCTGAGATTCGCTCGAAAGCGCTACTAAAGTTCCATCAACCAAACCGTGAGGCTGGCTAAACTCAGGTTCCTGAAGGTTCTGGAACCGAGGTTCCTTACCACCTTCAAAGATTGCCACGTTTCCCTGCGCAGCCCCATCCGAGAAATTTAGCTCAGTTGGAACTGTCAAAACGATGGATTCCCCAGGGACGCCTGCAACCCATGGGGCATTACCATAAGAAGGTGAAAGCGGGTTATCCCTAGTAAAGATAGTCTTTCCTACCTGCTTACCATCAGCAGAAAACTGGGCAACAGCGTTGATAAGTTCACCCGAGTTGTATTTATCGGCACCCTCATTTGCTTCGTATCTCAGCACGATGGAATCTCCAACGAACGCAGCGTCTAATATCTGAATTAGCTGATATCCCTCTGGAACTTCGGCATCAGAAATATCTATCTTCTGCTCTTCTGCGCCGCTATCCAAGGAAACCTTTGCTACATACGAAACAGAAGATTTATTATTTAGAATCAATACCTGGTTTTGATTAAAGTCGGTAATAGACCCTGACGCAGAAAATTTCCGCACGGCCCCGTTTGAAAGATTCTCCACTGATTCCACTGCAGTCAGCAAGCTAGACAAATTCCCATTTGAAGCAGTTTGGCCACCACTCGCTCCTGTAGAAGATGGAGACGCAGTACCTTCAGTTGATGAACCACTGGACGGAGAATTAGTGGAAGTAGCGGCTAGGCTAGTTGATGAAGAACTTGATTCTGCGCTGGAATTATTAGATTCCCCAGCTGAACATGAAGTTAATAATACCGCTGCAACAACAGCAGTGGACAATAAAGCCCTATATTGTTTCATAACAAGTTACCCCTCGTACTTTAATTATTTGAGCATAGCAGTCGGTTGAAACGCCAGCTTTTTCCATGTTTCCCCAAAACCATACTCAGCTTCTGAAAAGCCACAGTAATATTTGAATTCAATTATAAAAATCTACCAACCATAACCGAGGAAGCATTCAAAGAAATCATTTTCTTCAGTCGACGTTTTGATTGTTTCCTCTAGCTGAGAGGCGCTATTATTAAACTCAACAATATAATCTTCGCAGGCGATATCATCGAGTTTTCAACAGCACCTTTTCAAAAGGATTGTGGAGACAAAACCACCAGCAACAGAAGAAATATGATTCTGCATTGTTCCTCCAAAGAATACAATAAGCCTCATAGTTCAGCCCATTGGCAGTGCGATGATGTGTGATACTTCCAAATTACCCCCCCCCCCCCCCGACTTTGGCAAGGATATTTTCAGAAAAAATCCAGCGAGTCTACAATCGGAATCTTTTCCACCAACTGGACCGCTACAGAACGTCCTCCTCGCTCATTACTACCCCCTGCCCCGACCCGCATCCGCGAACCTTAAAGGCCCACCAAACCCGCTGTTTGCGCCAAAGACCCAAGGGGAAAACGTAGGGCCTCACGGGCCTGGCCAGCAGAAAAGGACACAAAAAAATCCGCACCGGCGGCAAGCCACCAGTGCGGATTCAGAAAAGATGAGGTAGAAAGGCAGAAACCTACTCAGCGACCAGAGACAGGGCCTCCAGGCGGTGGGGCTCAAGCAGGGCACGGCCACCCAGGCCGTCCAGCTCCAAGAGCACACCAATACCAGCCACCTCAAGGTCAGCCATCTTCATCAAATGGGTAGCCGCCTCCAAGGTGCCACCGGTAGCCAGCAGGTCATCCACCAACAGCACACGAGAACCTGCCGGGATATCGTCCTTATGGATCTCAATCGCAGCCTGGCCATACTCCAGGGAGTATTCCTTCATGTAGGTATCGCGCGGCAGCTTACCAGCCTTGCGCACCGTCATGACGCCGGTACCCGCAATGTAGGCAATCGCCGAAGCCATTAAAAAGCCACGCGCCTCAACGCCAGCGACAATATCGAACTGGCCCTCGAAACGGCGGGCAAGCTCCTCCATGGACGCCCGGAACACCTGCGGATTAGCAAAAAGGGTGGTCACGTCGTAGAAAAGGATGCCCTCCTTGGGGTAGTCCTGAATCTGCGCACAGGCAGCAGGAATCTGCTTCTCAAGGGGCAGGGAAGAATCAACGGGCTTAATCATGCTCTTAGCCTAGCTGATGACCTGGGGGCGGGCTGCGAAAGCACGCGCAGGTTCTAGCTCACTCTTAAGCACCTCCAGCTGGGCTGCAACAGCAGACGGGGCAGTGCCGCCCTGGGCGCTACGAGAATTCAGCGACCCCTCAACGGTGAGCACCTCGCGGACTCCCGCGTGCAGGGCCGGGGAAATGGCCAGGTAGTCTTCGTCGGTCAAATCCCACAGCTCGCAGTCCTTCTCTTCACAGACGCGCACAGCCTCACCGGCCAGCTCGTGGGCCACGCGGAAAGGCACACCCTCGCGCACCAGCCACTCGGCAACGTCCGTCGCCAAGGCAAAGCCCTGGGGGGCCAGCTCAGCCAGGCGGTCTGTGTTGAAGGTCAGGGTAGCAATCATGCCCGAGACTGCGGGCAGCAGGACCTCGAGCTGGTCAATCGCGTCAAAGACCGGTTCCTTATCCTCCTGCAGGTCGCGGTTGTAGGCCAGGGGCAGGGCCTTCAGGGTTGCCAGCAGGCCGGTCAAATCACCGATCAAACGGCCGGCCTTGCCGCGGGCAAGTTCAGCGATATCGGGGTTCTTCTTCTGCGGCATGATCGATGAGCCGGTGGAGAAGGAGTCATGCAGGGTCACGAAGGAGAATTCTTTGGTAGCCCAGAGAATAACCTCTTCAGAGATACGGGAGAGGTCCACCGAGATCATGGCGGCAATCCAGGCGAACTCGGCATAGACGTCGCGGGAGGCGGTGCCGTCAATGGAGTTGTGGGTAGCAGAGTTGAAGCCCAAATCAGCGGCAACGGCTTCGGGATCCAAGCCCAGGGAAGAGCCCGCGAGCGCCCCGGAGCCGTAGGGGGAGACAGCGGCGCGTTTGTCCCAGTCAATCAGGCGGTCAAGGTCGCGGGATAGCGCCCAGGCATGGGCCAGCAGCTGGTGGGAGAGCAGGACGGGCTGGGCGTGCTGCAGGTGGGTACGGCCGGGCATGGGGGCGTAAGGGTGGGCCTCGGACTGGGCGATGAGGGCATCGATCGTGTCCATGACGCCCTGGGCGATAATGGAGGCGTGATCGCGCAGGTACATGCGGCCCAGGGTAGCAATCTGGTCATTGCGGGAACGGCCAGCACGCAGCTTACCGCCCAAATCAGCACCGGCCCGTTCAATGAGGCCCTTTTCCAGAGAGCCGTGGACGTCCTCATCGGATTCAGCCGGGGTGTAGGCACCGGAGCGCACATCGGCTTCGAGCTGGTCAAGGGCTGCAATCATGCCGGTCAGCTCGTCCTCGGTCAGCAAGCCAGCCTTGGCCAAGACACGGGCGTGGGCGCGGGAGCCAGCAATATCGTAGGGGGCTAGACGCCAGTCGAACTGGGTTGATTTAGACAGGGCAGCAAGAGCCTCAGAAGGGCCACCAGCGAAGCGGCCACCCCAGAGGGCGCCATCATTAGTACCGTGATTGTCAGCTGACATAAGAGTTACCTTTGCGGGTTGAAAAAACGGGCGGGATACGGCAAAAGCCGCCCACCGGCGTCCTCCCCCTCAACCTAAGGGGCAGGACGCTCGGGGTTGGGCGGCAAGAGCGGGCTAGGGATTAGAGGCCCAGGCGCTGGTCGCGGGCTGAAGCGACCTTGGAGGACATACCGAAGATTTCGATAAAGCCGCGGGCCATGGACTGGTCGAAGGTGTCACCCTCGTCGTAGGTGGCCAGGTTGAAGTCGTAGAGGGAAGTATCTGACTTACGGCCGGTGACAACAGCGCGGCCACCGTGCAGGTCCATGCGGATATCGCCGTTGACCATCTTCTGGGTGTCGTTGATGAAGGCGTCCAGGGACTTCTTCAGGGGGGAGAACCACTGGCCGTCGTAGACCAGTTCGGTCCAGCGCTGGCCGACCATCTTCTTGAAGCGGGCCTGCTCGCGTTCGATGGTGACGTTTTCGAGTTCCTTGTGGGCTGCCATGAGGGCCATAGCGCCGGGGGCCTCGTAGATTTCACGGGACTTGATGCCCACCAGGCGGTCTTCGACGATGTCGATTCGGCCGATGCCCTGGGCACCGGCGCGGCGGTTCATGATCTCGATAGCTTCAAGGGGGGTGACAGCCTGGCCATCAATGGCAACGGGGATGCCTTCCTTGAAGGAGATGACGACGGTGTCGGGGGTGGGGGCGAAGGTGGGGTCGTCGGTGTAGTCGTAGACGTCCTTGGTGGGAGCATTCCAGATGTCTTCCAGGAAGCCGGTTTCAACCGCACGGCCCCAGACGTTCTGGTCGATAGAGAAGGGGTTCTTCTTGGTGGTGGCGATCGGCAGGTTGTTCTTCTCTGCGTAATCGATAGCCTTCTCGCGGGTCAGGGCCAGGTCGCGGACGGGGGCGATGCACTTGAGCTCGGGACCCAGGGTCTGAATGCCTACCTCGAAACGGACCTGGTCGTTGCCCTTACCGGTGCAACCGTGGGCAACGGTGGTGGCGCCGAACTGCTTGGCGGCAGCTACCAGGTGCTTGGTGATGACGGGGCGGGAGACTGCCGATACCAGGGGGTAGGCGTCCATGTAGAGGGCGTTAGCCTTGAGGGCGGGCATGCAGTAGTCGGTGGCGAACTCGTCGCGGGCATCTGCGACGTAGGCTTCAACAGCGCCGCAGTCGAGGGCTCGCTGGCGGATGGTCTCAAGGTCCTCGCCACCCTGGCCTACGTCTACCGCCACGGCGATAACTTCGGCTCCAGTTGCCTCGCCGATCCAGCCGATAGCAACTGAGGTGTCTAGGCCGCCTGAGTAGGCCAGGACGATGCGCTCTTTCATGGGTCTCCTTGGTGTAGGTTTACGCGGGTGCGAAAGCCGCCCGCACATTCAATAAATAATTATGCACCGACCAACATAATTATGCAAAACGGCCCGGTCGGCACACGTCACATTTCATCTTCCCCCGAAGCAAAACCCGCTTCAAGTAGGCCCCGCCCCCAACATGAAAAAACCTTAATGGAAAACTCACAGAACTTTTAAACACAACTGACAGACTAGAGTCATGCTCAAGAAATACATGTTCGGAATCCTGCTCTTTGCAGCCGTCCTCATCGTCGCAGGTCTCACCCTCATGATGAGTTTCCGGGGCCAGCTCGGCGACAAGGTCGAACCCATCGTCCTTGACCGCACTAGCTCCCCCACCACATCAGCCACCCCCAGCAGCGAACCAAGCTCCGCTGAACCCACCACCGAGGCCACCGCTGAACCCACCGAAGCGCCCGCTGAAGAAGCACCTGCTGAAGAAGCTCCCGCAGAAGAAGCGGCCCCGGTAGAACAGGCCCCCGCCCCTGTTGAGGTAGCCCCGGCACCGGCCCCCGTCGAAGTGGCCCCCGCCCCGGCCCCCGTAGAGGTAGCACCGGCACCGGCTCCGGCCCCCGTCGAAGTAGCTCCGGCCCCGGCGCCTGCCCCCGTCTACGTCCCGCCAGCCCCGGCTCCCGCACCTGCCCCCGTCTACGTCCCCCCGGCAGATGACGACGACGACTGGGACGACGACGGCGGAGATGACGGCAGCGATGATTAACAAGACAGCCGCCCCCCGCGCCCCCAAGCGCAAGGCCCCCAAACAATACTCCGGCTCCGTCCGCCTACGAATCATCGCCTGGATGGTCCTGGTCGTTACCATCATCGTCACCGGCCTCATCTTCGTTGTGCGAGGAATCCTCATCAACGAAGTAGGATCCAACGCCGACGCCAGCATCCAGTCCGAAATCAATGAATTCCGGAACTACTCCGACATCGGCGTTGACCCCGCCACCGCCCAGCCCTTCACCGGCCTCAACGACATGATGACCAGCTTCATCAACAGCCAGGCCACCGGCTACCGCGAAGAAATCATCGGCGTCACCCCCTCCATGGTCATCAGCCGCGATGAGAAAACCTACGCCCACGACGAGGGATACCACCCCAACGAGGACGTCACCCTCATCACCGCAATCACCGACAACCCCGAAACCTCCGGCATTGAACAGACACCGGCTGGCCCCGTCCACTGGGGCAAAGTCGACATCACCCTCAATACCGACGCAGGAACAGAAACCGGCCACCTGATCATTGTCGAATTCATCCAACCAGAACTCGACGCCGCCCAGCACACCATGATCACCATGATCTGGGTAGGCCTAGGAGGACTCGCCGTCAGCTTCGGAATCGCCTGGATCGTCGCCAGCCGCATCACCAAGCCCATCCGTTCCCTCCGCACCGTAGCCCAAGAAATCAACGACAAAAACTTCAGCGGCCGCGTCCACGTCCGCGGAGACGACGACGTTGCAGCCATGGGCCACACCTTCAACCAAATGCTTGACCGACTAGAGGAATCTGCCATGCTCGAACGCCAGTTCATGGACGACGTCAGCCACGAACTGCGCACCCCCATCACCATCGTGCGCGGCCACCTCGAACTCATGGACCGCAACGAAGAACAAGACCAAACCCTCAAACTGGTCGACGACGAACTCGAACGCATGGCCCGCATCGTCTCAGACCTGCTCACCCTGGCAAAATCTGAACGACCCGACTTCGTCACCCCCCACCTCGTAGACGTCGCAGACCTCATGATTACCCTCGACTCAAAGGTCCAAGCCTTCACCAGCCACCACTGGGCCATCTCAGAAATCGCAGAAGGCCAAGCCCAACTCGACGAACAGCGCGTCACCCAAGCCCTCGTCCAACTCTGCGCCAACGCAGCCCAGTACGCGCCCGAAGGAAGCACCGTCTCCCTCGGCTCAAAATTCGAAGGCAAGGGCGACGACCGCGTCCTCAACCTCTGGGTCCGCGACCGAGGCCCCGGCGTCACCCCCGAAGACGCAGCAACCCTCTTCGAACGCTTCAAACGCAACAACAAGAAGAACCCCGCCACCGCCACTAAACACTCCATCGGAGCAGGACTCGGCCTGGCCATCGTCCGATCCATTGCAGAAGCCCATAACGGCTCCGTCTGGATCGCCCAACCCGACGATGAAATCGGCAGCATCTTCGGCCTGACCCTCCCCGCCCCCGAAGGCACCACCAACCCCAAACACGACACCGAAATGAACACCTTCACCGCCTAGCGGCGGCCCACCACCCAAGGAAACATCATGAGCCATATCCTCATCGTCGAAGATGACCCGCGCATCTCATCCTTCATCGTCAAGGGCCTCAAATCCGCTGGCTACACCTCAACCCTCATCGACGACGGCCGCAGCGCCTACACCCTCGCCAAGGTCAGCGACTTCGACCTCATCATCCTCGACGTCGGCCTGCCCTCCATGGACGGATTCACCATCATGAAATCCCTCCGCGCCGATGGAATCACCACCCCCATCATCATGCTCACCGCCCGCGACTCCGTCTCAGACACCCTCGAAGGCCTCGAAAACGGCGCCAACGACTACATGACCAAACCCTTCCAGTTCGCCGAGCTCCTCGCCCGCATCCGCCTGCGCCTGCTCGACACCAACCGTGAAGAAACCTCCGCCAGCGCCCTCACCCACCGCGACCTAGAGCTCAACGTCCTCTCCCGCCAGGTGACCGTCGCCGGCCGCATCGCAGAACTCACCAGCCGCGAATTCGCCCTGCTGGAAACCTTCATGCGCCACAAGAACCAGGTGCTCTCCCGTGAACAGCTCCTCGGCCAGGTCTGGGGCATGGACTTCGACCCCAACTCCAACATCGTCGATGTCTACATTCGCGCCCTCCGCAAGAAAATCGGCGACGACTACATCGTCACCGTCCGAGGGGCAGGATACCGATTCGTATGATGAAAATTCTCTACACCTCCACCGCCCCGGTAGCAGAAGCCCCCGCCCTCTTCGAAGAGCGCGTCGTCACCAAACCCAGCTTCATCACCGGCAAGCTGCTCGTCAGCTTCTTCATCGCCCTCGTACTCATCGCAGGCGCAGCCTACACCGGTATGACCAGCGAAGCCCTCACCCTCGAAGGCGCCCTCACCCTAGCCATCTTCACCCTGGCCATCTGGGCCTGGGTCTTCTCCCCCCTCTCAGACACCTACGTCTCCCTGGCAGCGGCCGTGGCCCTGGTCCTCACCGGAATCATCACCACCGACCAGTTCACCGCCTCCTTCGGCACCAGCGCCGTCTGGCTCCTGGTAGCAGCCGTCGTCATGGCCCAGGCCCTCACCGCCTCCGGCCTCACCCGCCGCCTCACCGCCCGCCTGGTCTCCCTGGCCCGTACCCCGCGCCAGCTAGCCCACCTCTACAACCTGGCCCTCTTCCTCACCGTCTATCTGGTGCCCTCCCCCTCCGGCCGAGCCGCTCTGGCCCTGCCTATCTACCAGGCCATGGCAGAAGCCATGCCTGAACGCACCAAACTCATCAAAGCCCTCGGCCTTCTTGCCCCCTCCACCATCCTGGTCTCAGCAGTCGCTTCCTTCATCGGCGCAGGTGCCCACCTGGTCACCGCTGAAATCCTGGTCGCCTACGGGCTAGAAACCATTGGCTTCCTGGAATGGATGATCCTCGGCTCAGGCCTCGGCTTCGCAGCCTCCCTGCTGGTGACAGAACTGGTCTTCCTCCTCTTCCCCACCCGCGACGGCGACGACAAACGAATCCGAATCACCCTGGCCGACTTCGAAACCGAAGGCACCACCCCGGTGCGAGGCGCCCTCACCCAGGCAGAAAAGAACATCACCCTGACCCTGGCCATCGCCATCGTCCTCTGGTGTACTGAATCCTTCCACGGCCTAGACCCCGTCATTGTCGCTATCCTTGGCGCCCTGGCAGCCTCAGCGCCCGTCTTCGGATCCGTCAAACTCGGCCCCGCCCTGAAAAAGGCCCCCTGGCCCATGCTGGTCTTCATGGCCACCACCCTGGCCATCGGCACCGCCCTCTCAGAATCAGGGGCCGCCACCTGGCTGGCAGAAGCAATCTTCGCCCCGGTCTCAGGGATGGGACGCGGCGGTGCAGCAGCCTTCGTCCTGCTCGTCATTGCCCTCTCCACCGTTGCCCACCTGGTCATCCAGTCCCGCAGCGCCCGATCAGCAGTCCTCGTACCCCTGATCATCACCGCAGCGATCCCCCTGGGCGTCAACCCCGTCGCAGCAGCCTTCATCTCAACCGCAGCCGCAGGCTTCTGCCACACCCTGACCTCCAGCGCCAAGCCGGTCGCCCTCTTCGCCTCCATTGACGGGCAAACCACCTACACCTCAGCAGACCTCCTCAAACTCAGCATCTGGCTAGCGCCCCTGCACTCAGCCCTGATCGCCGGCTTCGCCTTCTACATCTGGCCAGCCATGGGTCTGCCCCTCTACCTCTAAAACTTCCACCTCATACAAAAACCCAAACACCGGGCGTCCTCCCCAAACAGGACCCAGGCTTCCCCTCCTGCACCCAAAAACCGACCCAAACCGGTGAGCAGGACCCCAAACACCGGAAGCGCCCACTTACCTTACAAAGGAGAAAAACCATGTCCATGACCATTCCCCAGCGCATCCTGATCGCCCCCTCCGGCTTCAAGGGCTCCCTCGAGGCAGACGTCGTCGCTGACGCCATCGCCGCCGGTATCCGCCGAGTCACCCCCGGTATCAACACCGTCACCATGCCTATCCCCGACGGCGGCGAAGGCACCGCCAAAATGCTGGCAGGCTCCACCGGCGGCCGCATTATCCGCACCCGCGTCACCGGCCCCGTCGGCCAGGAAGTAGACTCCCACTACGCCCTGCTAGGCGGCGGCCAGGACGGCGTCGCTGTCGTTGAAATGGCAGCAGCAGCAGGCCTCTCCCTCGTCCCCACAGACCTGCGGAACCCCGCAGAAACCACCACCTACGGCGTCGGCCAGCTCATCGCAGAAGCCCTCGACAACCCCGACGTCCACACCGTCCTGGTTGGCTGCGGCGACTCCGGCACCTCCGACGGCGGCGCAGGAGCCCTCGCCGCCCTCGGTGCCCGCATCCTCAACGAAGCAGGCGAAGAAATCCCCCTCGGCGGCGCCCACCTCACCGAAGCGGCCAGCATCGACTACAGCAACCTGCACCCCCGCGCCCGCACCGCCCGCATCGTCCTGGCCCTCAACCAGCACAACATTCTGACCGGCCCCAAGGGCGTCGCCCGGATCTTCGGACCCCAGAAGGGGGCAACCCCCGAGCAGGTCGAACAGCTCGATGCAGCCCTCACCCACTGGGCTAACCTGCTCACCACCACCCACGCCGAAATGACCGGTACCCCCGGCCAGATCGACTTCCACACCGGCGCAGGCACCGGCGCATCCGGCGGCCTGGGTGCAGGCTTGGCCTTCATCGGCGCAGAGCTCACCCCCCGCTTTGAAGCCCTCATCGACTCCGGCCTGGCAGGGATCAACCTGAACGAAGAAATCGCCCACGCCGACCTCATCATCACCGCAGAAGGCGCCATCGACTTCCAGACCCCCAAGGGCAAGGTTCCCGCCGAAATCGCAAGCCGCGCCCGCGCCACCGGCGCCCCCGTCCTGGCCCTGGCAGGTTCCATTGGCAAGAAGGCCTACAAGGTCCACGAAGCAGGCATTGACGCCTTCGCCTCCATCATCCCCCTGCCCATGGACCTGGAAGACGCCCTGGTCAACGGTGAAGAACTCCTCACCGACTCAGCCGAACGTACCTTCCGCATGATCCTGCTCGGTGCCTCCCTGAGCGCCAACATGCAGACCCGCAAGGCCATGGGCAAGGCAGCCTAAAGCCCAGCTTCAGGCCCCCTAGATGTAGTAAGCCCCTGCCGTCACCTTCTTGAGCATACTGGTGACAGGCAGGGGCTTACTCTTTTAATCTGTGCCTTAGGCGTTCAGACTTTCAGCAAGAACCCGCTTCAAGATTTTGCCGGTAGGACCCAGCGGAAGCTCGGTTTTGAGCAGGTAGCGGCGGGGGTACTTATAGGCTGCCAGCTGCTGCTGGGCAAGGCTGTCTAAGGACGCAACCAGCTCAGCTTGGCCCTCAGCGTCCAGCTCCTCGCGGGGCACCACCACAGCCACGACTTCTTCCCCCACCGACTCTGAGGGCTGGCCGATGACCGCCGCTAAACGCACTTGCGGGTGGGTGTAGAGAACATCCTCAATCTCCCGCGGGTAGACGCTATTGCCGTTTCGCAGAATCATGTCCTTGAGGCGGTCAACAATAAAGATATTGCCCTCAGAATCTAAGCGGGCAACGTCCCCGGTAGCGAACCAGTCGCCGTCCATCACGGCAGCAGTAGCCTCGGGGTTACCCCAGTAACCGGCCATGACATTAGGGCCCTTGACCCACAGCTGACCGGGCTCCCCGGCAGGAAGGGGGGTGCCCGCCCTGTCGCGGATCTGCACCTGAACCCCGGGCAAGGGGCGGCCAACAGAACCAATGACCAGGCCAAACTCCGCCTGGTTGAAGCTAACCACCGGCGCTGTTTCACTCAGCCCGTACCCCTCATAAATGGGAAAAGCCGCAAGGTTCTCAATATCAGCATGGACGGAGGCCGGCAGGGCAGCCCCACCGGAGATACCAAACCGGACCTGGCCCCTCAGCTTCTTAGCCAGGGCCGGATCAGTTGCAAGATAGCTGGCCAAGGCACTGTACATGGTCGGAACAGCTGCAAACACCGTCACCCCAGCACTAGCGCACAGCTGGGCAGCCCCACCCGGAGTGAACCGGGGCAAGAGGGCAATAGAAGCACCAGCAGCCACCACCGCATTCATCGACACTGTCTGGCCAAAAGCATGGAAGAGGGGAAGGCCCCCAAAAATCACATCAGAGGAGGAAAAACCAAAAACATCAACGCAGGTTGTAGCGTTAGACAGCATATTGGCGTGGGTCAGGGTCGCCCCCTTGGGGGCCCCGGTCGTCCCCGAGGTGTATAACAAAACAGCAGGGGCGGACGGCTCCACCGCCTCCGGCTGCCAGGGATCAAGGACGGCAGCCCCAAAGTCAGTATCTAGGGCCAGCACCTCAACGGTGGTAGCCTCCCCCACCTCAGCCTGCGCCTGCGGGGCTTCCTCAGCCACGCGCGTACCTGATCCCGCCAGCAGAAGCCGGGCACCGGCGTCCTGAACCTGGTAAGCAACCTCACGGGCAGCCAGCAGGGGGTGCAAAGGCACCGCAACCGCCCCCAAACTCAAGGTCGCATAATAGAGGGCCACCATAGCCGGAACATTTGGCAGGGCCAAAGCCACCCGGTCACCAGATTCCACCCCAGCCCGCTTCAAAAAATCCCGGGCAGAACCGGTCAAGGCAACCAGCTGCCGGTAGCTTAAGCAACCACCAGCCCAAGTCAAAGCAGGATTCTCATCAGCAAACCGGGCAGACAAGACAGCCGCAAGATTATGCTCAGGTGCAGCAGAAACATGTGCACCAGACTCAGAAACAGACATGGGAAAAAGCCTTTTCAACGGGGGAACAACACAGCCCATTGTGCCACACAGGTCACACCCGCACCGCTAGGTGCACAGTACAAATAAGCAAGCGCCACCCTCAAAGCCCACCCCGAAGCCACCCCAAAGGCTTGCTAACAACCGCTCATATCTGAGAAAGTGAAACCATGACAGAAGTACAAACCGGCCTTACCGACCAAGAACTCGACTTTCTCAACTCGGTATTTGACATGGCTCGTGACAACAAGCCAGTAGCCCTCAAATCCCTCTTTGACCAGGGGGTTCCCGTCGATCTGACCAACGCTAAGGGCGATACCCTCCTCATTCTGGCCGCCTACCACGAGCACGCCGACCTCGTGCAGCTTCTCATCAACGAAGGTGCCGACCTCGACCGCCTCAACGAACGCGGCCAAACCGCCCTGGTCTGCGCAACCTTCCGCAACAACCTCCCCATCGCCCGCATGCTCCTGGACGCAGGCGCCGACGAAACCCTCGGCACCCAAACCCCCGCCGACGTCGCCGAATTCTTCAATCTCGACGAGATGAAAGAACTCTTCGCCTCCTAAAACAGGTTGCCCAAAGCCCCCGACCTTCCCTCAGAAGGCCGGGGGCTTTTTCACAGAATTCTTAGGCAGCCCACTCCAAGAAGAGGTGGGCAACCTCCTGACCACCCATGGGATCGCGGGTAATCACCATAACCGTATCGTCACCGGCAATCGACCCCAGAATAGGCTCAATACCGGCCTGGTCAATGGCAGAGGCCAGGAACTGGGCAGCCCCCGGCGGGGTACGCAAAATCACCAGGTTAGCTGAAGCCTCAGCGGTAACCAGCAATTCTTTAAAGAGGGAGACCAGGCGGGCGTCGGGGCCGTCCTGGGAGCTTCGGCGGACCGGATGGTTGGGCACCGCATAAATCAGCCCCGATTTTTCATCCCGTACCCGCTCAGCCCCAATCTCAACCAGGTCCCGGGAGAGGGTCGCCTGGGTGACTTTCAAACCATCGTCCGTCAAAATCTGGGCAAGTTCAGCCTGCGAGCGCACCCGGTGGGTCTGCAGGACCTCAATAATGCGGGCCTGACGCGCGGTCTTTGTCGAAGGAATAGCCATTCTGTTCTCTCAGTTACACGGGGGTGGTGGGGTTCGTGTGGTTCGTTGGGGCCGGTCTAGCGGGCGGTACGTTCGTCGGTGGCCATGCCTGATTCGACCAGGAGGAAGGTGAGCAGGGCTTTTTGGGCGTGGAGGCGGTTTTCGGCTTCGTCGAAGACGACGGAGGCGGGCCCGTCGATGACGGCGGCGGTGACTTCGTAGCCCCGGTAGGCGGGTAGGCAGTGCAGGAAGATTGCTTCGGGGGCGGCCTGGGCCATGGCTTCGGCGTTGACGGTGTAGGGTTTGAAGACTTCTGCTCGGGCTTCTTTTTCGTCTTCTTGGCCCATGGAGATCCAGGTGTCGGTGATGACGACGTCGGCCCCGGCCAGGGCTTGGGCGGGGTCGGTGGTGACCAGGATGGATCCGCCGGTTTCTGCGGCGCGGGCTTCTGCTTCGGCGACGACGGAGTCAGCGGGCAGGTAGTCTGCGGGGCCGGCGACGCGAACGTGCATTCCGGCGGTTGCTCCGCCGAGTAGGTAGGAGTTGGCCATGTTGTTGGCGGCATCTCCCAGGTAGACCATGGTGAGGCCTGCAAGCTGGCCCTTGTGTTCCTGGATGGTTTGGAGGTCGGCTAGGATCTGGCAGGGGTGGTAGTCATCGGAGAGGGCATTGATGACGGGGACGCGGGAGTGTTCTGCCATTTCTTCAAGACCGGCCTGGGCGTAGGTGCGCCAGACAATGGCTGAGACCATGCGGGAGATAACGGCGGCGGTGTCTGAGACGGATTCCTTGTGGCCCAGCTGGGCTTCGCCGGGGTTGACGATGAGGGGGTTGCCGCCGAGGTCAGCGATACCGGCGTGGAAGGAGAAGCGGGTGCGGGTGGAGGTCTTGTCAAAGAGGACGGCGACGGTCTGGGGGCCTGCCAGGGGTTTGAAACCGTAGCGGTCGGCCTTCATGGCGGCGGCCAGATCCAGTACGCGGGCCTGTTCGGCCGGGGTGAGGTCTGTGTCCTTGAGGAAGTGACGGACCATGAGGTCTCCTTTGGTCTCAGGCGGTGGATTACCGCAGAAATCTCATTATATGCATAAGTTTCTGATATTTATGCATTGTGTGGATATGGGGCGCTTCTACCGCTCTCCCCTACTGCTTGCGGGCTTCAGCCAGGATCTGGGGGAAGGCAGCGGTAAACTCGGCAAGCTCGGCATCGGTGATGGTCAGGGCCGGGGCGATGCGGACGGTGCGGGCATCGGGGGCGTTGACGATAAAGCCAGACGACCGGGCGGCGGTGACGAAGGCAGGCGCCAGGGGGGCTCCGGCGTCCGTCGTGTCGCTCTCCAGCACAATGCCAATCAGAAGGCCCGCTCCCCTGGTTTCTGCCACACCGGCTACTTCTTCGATAGCCCGCCGGAAGGTGGCCCCCCGCTCGGTTGCTGCAGCCAGCAGGCCCTCAGTTTCTATGACGTTCAGGGTTGCGTTTGCTGCTGCGGTGGCCAATGGGTTGCCGCCGAAGGTGGTTCCGTGCATACCAGCTTCAAGGGTGCTGGCGTTCTCAGCGCCAACGACGATCATGGCCCCGATGGGGAAACCGCCGCCAAGGCCCTTAGCCAGGGTAATGGCGTCGGGCAGGTTCTCGCCGGTGAGTTCACGGGAGTGCTCAAACCAGCGGCCGGTGCGACCCATGCCGGTCTGGACCTCGTCGATGATGAGGAGGGCACCGTGGGCCCGGGTCAGTTCGCGGGCACGGGTGAGGTAGCCGTCAGGCAGGGGCAGGACGCCGGCCTCCCCCTGGATAGGTTCGATAATGAGGGCGGCGACGTCGTCGGTCAGGTGCTCTTCCAGGGCATCAAGAGTGGCCGGGATGTGTTTGATACCGGTGGGAAGCGGTTCGAAGGGTTCCCGGTAGGCGGGCTTCCAGGTGAGGGACAGGGCCCCCAGGGTGCGGCCGTGAAAGCCGTGGTCTAGGGCCAGGACGGTGCCCTTCCCCCGGGTGTTGCCGTGGCGGCGGGCCAGTTTGTAGGCCGCCTCGTTAGCCTCGGTGCCGGAGTTGCAGAAAAAGACTTTGCCGTCCTCAGCCCCCAGGTAACGCAGGAGCCGCTGGGCCAGGCCCACCTGCTGGGGGGTGGTAAAGAAGTTAGAGACGTGGGCCAGGGTAGCTGCCTGCTCAGCGACAGCCTTCACCCAGGCCGGGTGGGCATGGCCCAGGGCATTGACGGCAATACCGCCCAGAAGATCCAGGTAGACCTTACCGTCAGCGTCCGTCACGCGGGAGCCTGCCCCCTCCACCAAGACCAGGCTGGGGTCGCCAAAGACCCCGAGCAGGTCATTTCTGTAGTCGGTGAGGAAAGATTCTTGGGTCATGGTGGGCTCCTAGTAGGTGACCGGCTTGAGCTGGAAATCAGGGGCCGGGTGGTGCCAGGGGGCGTCGTGGGCGTCGTCAGGGGTTAGCTGGGTACCGATACCCTTATCGGTAAAAATTTCAAGCAGGGGCGAATGGGGCAGGCGGCCATCGACGATCGAGGCGCGAGGAACCCCGTGCTCGACCGCCTGCAGGCAGGCTGTCATTTTGGGGATCATGCCCGAGACCAAGGAGGGCAGCATCTCGCGCAACTCCGAGACGGTCAGGGAGGAAATGAGGGAGTCCTTATCGGGCCAGTTGGCGTAAAGGCCCTCCACGTCGGTCAGGACGACCAGCTTCTCAGCCCCCAGGGCCGCAGCAACAGCGGCGGCGGCAGTATCAGCGTTCACGTTCAGGATTTCGCCGGTGAGGCCTGCTAAACCGTGGGAGTGACCCGGGTACTTTTCGGGGTCGTGCATTTCCGGGGCAACCGAGGAAATCACGGGGATCTTCCCGGCCTCAATCATGGACATAATCGCGGTGGTATTCACCCCAACGACTTCACCGACCAGGCCCAGGTCGACCTCCTGCCCGTCCACCACGGTGCCAATCCGGCGGGCCCTCAGCAGGCCGCCGTCCTCCCCGCTCATGGCCACCGCAAAGGGGCCGTGGGTATTGATGAGGGACACTAGCTCGCGGGCCACCTGGCCGGTCAGCACCATACGGACGACGTCCATCGCCTCCGGGGTGGTGTAGCGCAACCCGCCACGGAACTCGCTCTCAATCCCCAGCTTATCCAGCATGGCAGTGATCTGCGGGCCGCCCCCGTGGACAACCACCGGGCAGATGCCAATCGTCCGCAAAAAGACCATATCTTCTGCGAAAGCCGCGCGTAGCTCGTCCGAAATCATGGCGTTGCCGCCGTACTTGAAGACCATGACCTTGCCCCGGAACTGCTGGATCCAGGGCAGGGCCTCCATGAGGGTTTTAGCCTTTTCTTGGGCGGTATCGAAGCGGGCTTGGGCGTTATTCTGCACTGCCACGGTGGGTCTCTTTCCTTGGGTTTAGCTGGAGTAGGCGGAATTTTCGTGGACGTAGTCGTGGGTGAGGTCGTTGGTCCAGATAGTGGCTTCGTGCTCACCTGCACCTAGATCGATCTCAACCGTGACCTTACGCTGGGCGGCTAGGTCAACCAGGGAGCGATCCTGGCCGATACCGCCGCCGGTGCAGACCTGCACCCCGTTGATCGTGACATTGACCTGCTCGGGTTCAAAGGTAGCGCTGGTGGTGCCCACCTCAGAGAGAATCCGGCCCCAGTTAGGGTCGTTACCGAAAATTGCGGTCTTGAAGAGATTTGAGCGAGCCACCGCGCGGGAGACTTCTTCAGCCTCTAGCTCGGTGGCGGCGTTGAAGGTACGCACATGAACATCGTGGCTTGCCCCCTCAGCATCGCCAATAAGCTGCAGGGCCAAATCCTGGCAGACGGCGGTGAGGGCTTCAGTGAAGGTGCCCAGATCCGGTTCAATGGCTGAAGCACCGGAGCTCATCAGAATCACGGTGTCATTGGTGGACATGCAGCCGTCAGAATCAGCCCGGTTGAAGCTCAGGCGGACGGCCTCCCGCAGGGCGGTATCGAGGTTTTCAGGTGACACCAGGGCGTCAGTGGTTACGACCACCAGCATGGTCGCCAGGCCCGGGGCCAGCATACCTGCCCCCTTGGCCATACCACCGATCAGGTAGGAGCCGCCCTCTTCAATCTCAACCTCAAGGGCAGCCTGCTTTGAGACGGTATCGGTGGTCATAATGGCCTCAGCCGCATCGGTGCTCGCCTCCGGGCTCACCCCCAGGGAAGCAACCGCGCGGGCTGCGCCGTCCTTCAGCTTATCCAGGGGCAGGCGCTGGCCAATCAGGCCGGTGGAGCAGACCAGAACGTCCCCGGCAGAAACATCAAGCAGCTCAGCTACATACTCGACACTCGCGTGGGCGTCCTGGAACCCCGGGGCCCCGGTGCAGGCGTTGGCCCCACCCGAGTTGAGCAGGACGGCATCGGCCCGGCCGTCGGTAATAGCCTGACGGCTCCACAGCACAGGGGCAGCAGCGAAGCGGTTGGTGGTAAAGACGGCAGCGGCGTTCTTGTTCGGGCCGTCATTGACGACAACAGCCACGTCCTTCTTCCCCTCGACAGAGCTGATACCTGCTGCAACACCGGCGGCGCGGAAACCCCGGGGGTAGGTGACGCCGAAGGTTGAGATTCCATCAATATGGTGCTGGGTCACGGTGCAAGTCCTTCCTGTAGCAGACCTGCATGTTCGGGCAGGCCCAGGGCAATGTTCATAGATTGGATGGCACCACCTGCGGTGCCCTTAGCAAGGTTATCGATGACGCTGGTGATAATGACGCGCCCGGCGTGCTCGTCCAAGGCCAGCTGGATCTCGGCGTGGTTGGAGCCCTGCACACTCTTGGTGGCGGGCCACTGCCCCGCAGGGAGCAGGTGGACGTACCTTTCGTCGGCGTAGGCGGCCTGCCAGGCTTCTCGAAGCTGGGCTTCGGTGACGCCAGGACGCACGCGGGCGGTAGCGGTGGCCAGGATCCCCCGGGGCATGGGGGCCAGGGTGGGGGTGAAAGAAATCTGGACCTGTTCACCGGCGACCATGGAGAGCTTTTCTTCGATTTCCGGGGTGTGGCGGTGGGAACCACCGACCCCGTAGGGGCTCATTCCGCCCATGACCTCAGCCGACAAGAGGTGGGGCTTGAGGCTCTTACCTGCCCCGGAGGTGCCGGAGGCGGCAACAATCACAACATCGGTGGGCTCCAACAGGCCAGCAGCAAAGCCGGGGGCTAGTGCCAAAACGGACGCTGTGGGGTAGCAGCCGGGCACAGCAACCCGTTTGGTTCCCACGAGGTTCTGGCGTTGCTTACCTTCGGGCAGGGGCAGTTCGGGCAGGCCGTAGGGCCAAGTGCCGGAATGTTCTGATCCGTAGAACTTAACCCAGGCAGCCCCGTCCTCAAGCCGGTGGTCGGCCCCGGCGTCAATCACCAGGGTGTCCTCGGGCAGTTGGGCTGCGATCTCGGCGCTGGCCCCGTGGGGCAGGGCCATGAAGACGACGTCGTGCCCGCTCAGGGCCTCGGCGGTGGTATCAGCGACGATCAGGTCGGCATAGGCGCGGAGGTGGGGGGCCAGGTCACCCAGACGGGAGCCAGCGGACGAGTGGGCGGCAACGGTTTTCACCTCGACGTCGGGGTGGGTTGCCAGAAGGCGCAGAATCTCACCACCGGCGTATCCGGTGGCACCTGTGACAGCTACGGTAATAGTCATAGCCCTATTTTTGCATGTTTTTACATTGCAGTAAATATTTATGCATAGCGTTTCGTTATATGAACCACATTCCGCTCCCCTGCCCCGCTCAAGAGGAGGTTAAACAGAAAAGACCACCCGGCAGGCGGTCTTTTCTACTCATATCAGCCCTACCAAAAAGAGCCAAGATTGCCTAGAAGTCTGCGGACTTTCGCTTCCGAATCACCATAAAGGTACCCACAACGCCAGCACCAAAAACAAGGATTGCCCCCACCAGGCGGAACATAGCACTGCGCTTCTGGTCCCCTACGGTATCGCTCGTCACCGGAACCAGGGTGCCCTCGGCGCCGGTGCGGGCAACGGTCAGCTCAGATTCCCCCACCTGAACCAGCAGGGCGTCCACCGTCTCGGGGAAGTCTGCCTTGACGGTGCCGGTCTGGCTGCCACGGAACTTCACCGAAGCACCAGGGCTGGCAGCGGCAGGGTCAGCAATGTCAGACACAAAGGTCTTGCCCGCCAGGGCTTCATCCTGGGGAAGGGTGCCGGTGTAAATACCGACGTTTCTATCCGACTGCAGATCGCGGGTTGCTTCTTCAAGGGTGCCGGTCATCACCCAGGAGCGGTTCTCGTAGCCTTCGTTGGCGCGGGCCTCATTGAAGGTACGGACGCCACCGACCAGGAGCACCAGGGCAATGATCGTTGCCACCAGCATCATTCCTGCAGCCGCCAGCTTGGGGCCGAGGGGGCCACGGGGTTCATCATAGATACCCTCTTCATCGCCCTCGGTAAAGGTGAAAAAGTCGTCGGTAGGGACGTCTTCCCCGTTGGGATACTGTTCATCGAGGTGTCGCTGGTCGCTCACGGTGCTTCTCCAGAAGTGGTGGGTTTAGTGCCAAAATCTTGGCCAGAAGACCGCCCTGAAACGGCCCGAGTAGGGCCCTTGCGCTAGAGCCGGTGGAATCTACCGGGGTTTAGTGGGCGGTCTTCCATACTACCGGTTTATCAGGCCTCTGAGTATAGGTTTGAGACAGCAATCAGGAAACCTTCAGGTCATATTACATTTTGCAACAGAACAAGGACGCCGCCCCCACCTCCCCTGCCCCAGGGGCAGGAGGGGTGGGTGGCGGCGTCCTCACCAGATTTAGCCGGGTTACTTAGGCTCGCTGGACTGCCCCGAAGCGTTCGGCGGCGAGCGCGACGCCTGCTTCGCGGGCGGCCGAGGCCTCGTCGGCGGTCAGGGTGCGGTCGGTGGCGCGGAAGCGCAGGGCGAAGGCCATGGACTTCTTACCTTCTTCGATACCGGTGCCGCGGTAGTCGTCGAAAACGCGGACGTCCTCCAGCAGCTCACCGGCGCCCTCAGCCAGGGCGGCGGCAAGGTCAGAAGCCGGGACGGTGGCGTCCACAATCAGGGCGACGTCCTGGTTAGCTGCCGGGTAGCCGGAGATACCGGTAGCCTGAACCGCCTCACCAGCCTGAGCGATGAGGGCGGTGAAGTTGAGTTCGAAGGCGCTGGTGCGCTCGGGCAGGTTCAGCTTGGCCAGTAGCTTGGGGTGCAGTTCACCGGCGTAGGCGATGACCTCACCAGCTGCGTCCTTGAGCACGGCGGTGCGGCCCGGGTGGAAGGCCTGGTGTTCGCCGTTTGCAACGGTGAGCTTCACGCCTGCGGCGTCAGCTACCAGCAGCACAGAGTCCAGGGCGTCGCGCCAATCAAAGGCACGGGCGGTAATGCCCGGGGTTTCCTCATGCTCAGTACCGGCGAAAAGACCGGCGATGTGGCGGGGCTGGTCGGGAATACCGGCGTTCAAATCTGCCAGAACCTCGTCGGCGGGCTTGACGCCCAGACCGGGGATTGAGGCTGACCCCAGCTGGGTGCCGGGGATAAAGACGGAGCCGGTCTCGTAGATGGCCAGGTTCTTGAAGCCGCGGGAGAGGTTGCGGGAGAGCACCTCGGTCAGGCCGGGCAGCAGGGAGCGGCGCATCCAGCCCTGGGCGGACGAGATGGGGTTAGCCAGGCGGATGGAGTCCACCGGCTCACCGGCAACCGGGGAAGCCCAGAGGTTGTTGTCTTCATCGGAGACGAAGGGGTAGGCAAAGACCTCGGTCAGACCTGAAGCTGCCAGGGCGTTGAGAGCCCGGCGGCGCAGGGTCTGCTCAACAGTATAACCGCGGCCGGGAGGGGCCACAGGCAGGGTGGAAGGAATCTGATCGTAGCCAACCAGACGGGCAACTTCCTCGGTCAGATCTTCCTTAGCGCCCAGGTCGGTGCGCCAGGAGGGCACAGTGACCTCGTAGGAGCCCTCAGCAACCTCAACACTGGCACCGATCTGTTCCAGGGAGCCAACAATCTGTTCCTGGGTGTAGTTGATGCCGATACGGCCTGCGGTGTAGTCGGCGGGCAGGGAGATAATGGTGGGGGTAAAGCTGCCACCGGCGTCCGTCACGCCCTCATCGACACTTGCACCGGCTAGCTCAACCAGCAGGTCAACGGCCCGCTGGGCGGCAGCTGCCTGAATCTGGGGGTCAACGCCGCGCTCAAAGCGCTTGGAGGCCTCAGAGGAGAGCTTGTGGCGGCGGGCGGTGCGGGCAATGGATACCTCATCGAAGCGGGCTGCCTCAATCACGATGCGGGTGGTGGAGTCGCTGACCTCGGTGGAGGCCCCTCCCATGACACCGGCCAGGCCGATAGGGCCGGACTCGTCGGTAATCAGCAGGTCTTCGGCGTGAAGCTCGCGTTCCTTCTCATCCAGGGTGGTGAGCTGCTCGCCAGCTTCGGCGCGGCGCACGGTGATGCCGCCGGTCAGCTTATCTGCATCGTAAAAATGCAGGGGCTGGCCGGTTTCGAGCATGACGTAGTTGGAAATATCCACCGGCAGGGAGACCGAGCGGACGCCTGCCAGGCGCAGGCGGGAGGACATCCAGGTGGGCACGGGGGCGGTTGCGTCCACGCCGCTGACCGAGCGGGCAACGAAGCGGGTGGCGCCGTCCTTACCGTGAATGGGGGCAGAGTCGGTCAGGGTGACGGGCAGGCCCGCGCCGTTGGCAGCAGGGGCCTTGGCAGCCAAATCGAGCACAAAGTCATCGAAGTCGTTGCCGGTGGCGTGGCAGTACTCGCGGGCAATACCGCGAATGGAGAAGCCGTAGCCGCGGTCGGGGGTGACGTTGACTTCAGCAGCTTCATCGTAGAGGCCCAGTAGCTCCATGGCGTCGGTGCCGATCTCGGGGTCAAGCCCCAGGGTGGAGAGCACCAGGATGCCGCCGTGGTCCTCACCGATACCCAGTTCCTTGACGGAGGCGATCATGCCGGCTGACTTGTGGCCGTAGGTCTTGCGGGCGGTAATAGCGAAGCCGCCGGGCAGTACAGCGCCGGGCAGGGTCACTACAACCTTGTCGCCGGGCTTGAAGTTGTGGGCGCCGCAGATAATGCCCTGCACGCCGGACTCTTCAATGCCCTTGCCGGTCAGGGTCTGCTTCTGTCCCTCGGGCACAACGCGCACCTGGCACCAGTTAACGGTCTTGCCGTTGGAGTGGGTTTCGGGCTCCATGGAGAGCACCTGACCCACCACGATGGGGCCGGTCAGCTCGTCGGTGGGGCGGTGGACGTCCTCTTCTTCCAGGCCAACTGTGACCAGGGTAGCCATGACATCTTCGGCGCGTGCGTCGGCCGGGACGGGTGCGTATTCACGCAGCCAGGAAAGGGGTACTCGCATGGGTTAGATCTCCATCTTGAACTGCTGTGAGAAACGGACGTCGCCTTCAATCATGTCGCGCATATCCTGCACACCGTTGCGGAACATGAGGGTACGTTCGATGCCCATACCAAAAGCGAAACCTGAGTAAACTTCGGGGTCAACGCCGGCTGCTCGCAGCACATTG
The DNA here is from genome assembly GCF_049068285.1 of Rothia nasimurium. GTDB lineage: Bacteria > Actinomycetota > Actinomycetes > Actinomycetales > Micrococcaceae > Rothia > Rothia nasimurium_I. Next base: position 35,990 of record NZ_JBLKPV010000003.1, read on the forward strand.
GGGTTGACCATGCCGCAGCCGCCCCACTCGATCCAGCGGGGGCCGCCCTTGGCGTCTGGGTGCCAGACGTCCAGCTCAGCGGACGGCTCGGTGAAGGGGAAGTAGTTGGGGCGCAGGCGGATCTTTGCTTCTTCGCCGAACATGGCGCGGGCCATGTGCTCCAGGGTGCCCTTGAGGTCAGCCATGGTCAGGCCCTTATCGACAGCCAGGCCCTCAATCTGGTGGAAGACCGGGGTGTGGGTAGCATCGAGCTCATCGGTGCGGTAGACCTGGCCGGGGCAGACCACGTAGAGGGGCAGGTCGCGGGAGAGCAGGGAGCGCATCTGCACCGGGGAGGTGTGGGTACGCAGCATCAGGTGGGCGCTGGTGGGCTCCACGAAGAAGGTGTCCTGCAGCTCGCGGGCCGGGTGGTCAGGCTTGAAGTTCAGCGAGTCAAAGTTGTACCACTCTGATTCAAGTTCGGGGCCATCGGCAATCTCCCAGCCCATGCCCACGAAGATATCGCACATCTGCTCCTGCAGGACGCTGATGGGGTGGCGGCCGCCAATACGGCGGCGGGGAGTGTGGGCAGTGACGTCCACAGCCTCTTCAACCAGAATACGGGCGTCACGCTCTTCTTCCAGCTGGGCGTTACGGGCCTCAAGAGCCTTGGTCAGGCGTCCGCGCACCTGGCCCATAATCTTGCCGACCTCAGCCTTGTGCTCCTTGCGCAGATCGCGCATCTGCTTATTGGCCAGAGTAAAACCGGCCTTTTCGCCGGTAAAGTCCAGGCGCACACGCTTGAGTTCTTCAAAGTCAGCGGTCTTCTCGGCGATTTCCTTCTGTGCGCGTTCAAACTCGGCGGTGAAGGCTTCGCGGACGGTCGCCAGACCGTTCTCGGGGTCTTTTTCTAGAATGGCGCGAATGTTAGCCAGCACCTGGAAGGGTGTGGGGTTCTCAGGCACCTCGGGCAAAGAATCAGTCATCTGCACTTCTCTTCACAATGTGGGTTTCGGGCGCTTACCGCACCCAGGGCATCAAGACAATAGTTTAGTGCAAATGCCGACCGGGCGCTGAGGCTGTCTAGCTAGTGAACGATGCGAATCTCACCGAACTAGCTTTCTCGAAAGGCTCAACAGGCACTCGCTCGATAGGAACAGAGCGGACGCTGCCCGCAGGTAAGTGACCACTAGTAGGCGCTTAAGGCGCTGGAATAACATCAACCCGTTCAAAGAAGGCACGGGCAACAGGGGTGAAGGTTAGGCCAAGCCAGGTGAGGTTGGCTAAAGACCACGTTAAGAAGCAGGCCATAATTCCCGGGTTTATACCGGAGGGCATAGTCCAGATGAGAGAAATGAGCGAGACAGTGCTGACAACCGTGCAGACAAACCCAAACAGATTAGCAGCTCCTGCTTTTTGCCAGGTGCCGGTGCGGCGGACAACCCAGATATACAGGAAGAAGGTGAGGGCAATTGAAATAACAGCACTCACAACTCCCCGTGCGTCGCTGAAGTCAAGGGAAGTAACCGTTAGCGTCAGGCAGGCGATGCCCGACAGCGCTAAAATGCCCTGCATTACCCGGATAACCGTGGGCACCTCTCCCCTGCTAAAGGCCAGTTGCTGTTTCTCTTTATCTTTCATAAATCATCAGCCTCCTTTCCTTTAGCGTAATGACCAACCGGCCACGGTTCAAGATTGTGAAGCTCGCACAGAAATGGGCCCTCCGGTTCAACCGGAGGGCCCATCACAGCTGGAGAGAAAAGTCAGATACTTTATTTTTCCGTTGGGGTGAGTTCTATGACGCTTCGCCACAGCTTAAGCAGCGCGGACGCCCGCCAGCAGCTCCTCGACGATAGGAAAGTCAGCGGGGATCCAGGGCAGCTCCAGCACCGTGGCATCGAGCGGAACCCAGCGTAACTCGGCGTGATCTTGCAGGGCGGTGGCGCGTCCGTCCGTGATTTCTGCAAACCAAACCCGCATAGCAGCCTTCTCGTTCAGCACCCAGCCCTGGGGGTGGGGGCCAGCGATTTCGGTACCGAGCTGGGCGGTAATGCCCAGCTCTTCGCGCAGTTCACGGAGCAGGGCGCCCTCGCAGGCTTCACCTGGCTCAACCTTGCCGCCGGGAAACTCCCAGAGGCCCGCCAGCGCCGGTGGGGCCGAGCGCTGGCCCACCAGCAGGCGGGTGGGGCTGATCAAAGAATCAACGATAGCTGCCCCGACCACCTGCACCGGGTAGACGGCAGTAGGCTGCTCCCCCACTAGTCGCCCTTGCGGTTCTGGGCCAGGGAGGAGGCGAAGAGGCAGACACCAGCTGCCATGCCGACGTTTAGCGATTCGGCGGCCCCGCGCAGGGGCACGGCCACGCGCAGGGAGGCAGCGGCCTTCTCTTCATCGCTCAGGCCAGCCGCCTCATTGCCGAAGAGCCACATAGTGGGCTTGGCCAGGTCATACTTGACCTTCTTGCGGGGTTCGACGCCGTTACGCAGGGCGAAGGCGGCGTCTTGGAGGTCATCGAGGGAGACCCGGCCATAGCCGTCCGCTGCAAGGACGCCAATGCCCTGGGCTTTGGCGTCCTCGGCGAAATCTTCAAGGTCAATGCCCTGGATCACGGGTACGTGGAAGAGGGAGCCTGCGGTGGAGCGCACTGCCTTGGGGTTGTAGAGGTCAACGGAGCCCTTGGTGGTGACGATCAGGTCAGCACCGGCGGCGTCGGCGGCACGCAGGATAGTGCCGGCGTTGCCCGGGTCTTGCACACGGGCCAGGACGGCGATGAGCTTGGGGTTGATAGCCCCCTCGCCCCAGATGTCGGAGGGGGCGATGTCGTTCTGAAAGGCAACGGCGATAATGCCCTGGGGGCTGACGGATTCGGCCATGGCCGCGAGGACGGGCTCGGTCACCATGCGCATGAAGACCTTACGGCCGGGCTCGGGGGTGGGAGTTCCGTGCACTTCTTCAAGGAGATCGACGATGTCGGGGTGGCGGTCGAAGGCGCGTTCGGTGATGTAGACGGCGTCCAGCAGGGGCTTGATCTGGTGGGCTTTGAGGGCTTCGCGGACGGCCTGCGGCCCCTCTACTAGAAAGTGCCCGGTCTTGGTGCGGGCTGCCCTGGTGGCAAGCTTGGCGATGTCTTTGACGCGGTCTGCCTGGGGGTTTTCCATGACGACGGGGGTGCTGAGGCGTTCTTTGAAGTCCATAGGTTCTATTGTCTCATGATGATGAGCGGGTATTTCCGCGTAGCGAACCAGAAATGCCCGCGAATCGGCTGAGCCTGCGAAGCCGGGCGGACGGGAGCGCGCAACCGTGTAAGAGCGCACCGAATTGGGACAGCCTGTAAGACCCCTTTCTAGCGGTTTGTGGGGAAGGACGCGGTGAGGGGTTGGGGTAGGGCGGACGGCAGGGGGGGTGGTGTGGTCGTGCCGGGTTTGGACCAGCTCGGGCTCAGGGGGCCGGGGTTTGGACCAGCTCGGGCTCAGACGTCCTAGTTTGGACCAGCTCGGACGCAGTCCGGCTAAGATTTGGACCAAAACAGGCTCAGGACGCCTGGGTTTGGACCAGCAACACCTCACCCCACCAGAGTTTGGACCAGCTCGGGCCCCAAAAAGAGGGTTGTTTCCCCGTTTTTTGATCTCGAAGTGGTCCAAACTGTATGAAGGTGCTTTAGAGATGGTCCAAAGTTCACAAACCCGCGACATAGCTAGAGTTCGGACCAGTTTAGAGTCAGGAGAACGGGGGTTTGGACCAACTCGGGCTCAGAGTCCTAGTTTAGACCAGCTCGGACGCAGCCCGGCTAGGATTTGGGCCAAGTCGGGCTCAGGGGGCCGGGGTTTGGACCATAAACACCTCATCCCACCAGAGTTTGGACCAGCTCGGGCCCAAAAAAGAGGGTTGTTTCCCCAATTTTTGATCTTGAAGTGGTCCAATCTTCTTCAAGGTTCCTTGGAAATGGTCCAAAGTTCTCACATATGCGAATCGGTCGAGCCCTTGAAGCCACATATACAGGAGAACACCACCGTGTAAGAGCGCACCGGACTGGGACAGCCTGCAAGGCCTCTTTCTACCTGTTTGTGGGGAAGGACGCGGTGGACTCAATGAACCGTCCTATGCTGAATTTATCCCGGTACACGGAATAAAACTTACGTTTTGTATGTTGATTGGGCGATACCGAAAACCAACTTTCCTAAGAAGGTCCCATGCAGAATCAAGACATCAAGCAGCTCGTCCTCGACGCCGCCCGCCACCGTCGGGCCATCAAGTTCTTTGACCCCGAGAAGAAAATCAGCGACGATGACATCACCTACATCCTCGAAACTGCCCGCCTCTCCCCCAGCTCCGTCGGCGCCCAAGGCTGGCGGTTCGTCGTCCTGCAAAACCCAGAACTCCGCGAAGCCCTCAAACCCTTCAGCTGGGGAGCTGCCCGCCAGCTCGGTGGTGCAAGCCACTTCGTCCTGCTCCTAGCTAAGCGCAACATGCAGCACGACGGCCCCCATATGCAGGCCTCACTTGCCTCCCGCAATCTCTCCCCCGAAGACCACGCCAAAGCCCTCGAAACCTACAAGAGCTTCCAGGTCAACGACATGGGTCTCACCACCGACCGCGCCCTCTTCGACTGGTCCGCCAAGCAAACCTATATCGCCCTGGGCAACATGATGACTGCCGCTGCGCTGATCGGCATTGACTCCTGCCCCATCGAAGGCTTCAACGCCGACAAGGCCAACGCCCTGCTAGCCGACCACGGCATCATCGACCCCGAAACCGAAGGCATCGTCACCATGCTAGCCCTTGGCTACCGTGCTGAAGAGCTACCCTGGCCCCAGACCCGCAAGCCCGCCGAAGAGGTCATCACCTGGGTTGAGTAGCAAAACCCACCCCACCTGCAGCTTCAGGTAGCGCAAAGAGCCCACCCCGCCGCCGTCTGTACCAGGACGGAACCAGGGTGGGCTTTTCTCCACGCAAAAATTTACGACTGGAACACTACTGCTCATTCCTTCTGCGGCCTTGGTCTAGTAGCTCCCACCGCCTCACCCGGACTGTCCACCAAACTCTCGCTGTGCCCGTCAAACGCGTAGACACTGCGAGAGTCTGGTGGGCATTCGCTGTGGGCCCGGCGCCCCAGCCCGGCGCCCCAGCCCCGCTACTCCCGCCCGGCATCCCAGCCCAGCGCCCCAAGCCCCCAGTAAGATCGCAACAAAAAGGACGCCGTCCCCGCTCCCCTGCCCAGGGCAGGAAAGCGGGAGGCGGCGTCCGCACCCCACCTTAAAGTGGGGCAAGACAAACCTAAAAAGACTTAGGCAGCCTTGGGAGCTGAAGTGTCCTCAGGCAGGTTGTTCTTAGCGATTTCAACCAGAGCTGAGAAAGCAGCAGGCTCGTTAACAGCCAGCTCAGCCAGCATACGACGGTCAACCTCAACCTCAGCAGCCTTCAGGCCCTGGATGAAACGGTTGTAGGTCAGGCCCTCAGCGCGAGCAGCTGCGTTGATACGCTGGATCCAGAGACGACGGAAGTCGCCCTTCTTCTTACGACGGTGGTCGTAGCTGTATACCAGTGAGTGAGTAACCTGTTCCTTAGCCTTACGGTAAAGGCGTGAACGCTGGCCACGGTAGCCTGATGCACGATCAAGGATTACTCGGCGCTTCTTGTGCGCGTTAACCGCGCGCTTCACACGTGCCACGTGTGTCTCCTAACGTCTTGTGTCCTACCCAGCTCAAAATCTAACGCTGGTGCAGGAGAGAAAATATCTACTTTTGGTGCGCCCACTTGTGGGCGAAGCTTCAAAAAGAAGGAGCTTACTTGCCCAGCATCTTCTTGATAACCTTAGCCTGACCGCCGGTTACGATCTGGTCAGAAGCCAGACGACGGGTCAGACGGGAGGACTTGTGCTCCAGGTAGTGGCGGCGGTTGGCCTGCTGGCGCTTAACCTTGCCAGTACCGGTGAGCTTGAAGCGCTTCTTAGCACCAGAGTGGGTCTTCTGCTTCGGCATGAGCCGATTCTCCTTATCGTTCTACCCCCACCCCAATCACAGGGTGAGGAACTGAAAAACTAACAACCCTAACAGGTAGGGAAGTTTACAAGGGTGATCTGCCCGCCCCTGTACGTCCTTTCACAAGGACCTACAGGCCACGGACGACGACCAAGCACGCCACCCTACACGAGCAGGTGCCCAATCGCCAAACAGCTCCTTATTCGGCCTGCGCCTGTGCCTTCAACTCAGCCGGCATAGCGTCAGCCAGCGAGTTAGTCACAGGAGTAGCCTCAGTGGTGTTGATGCGTTCGCGACCCTTGCGACCACCCTGCTTCTGGCTCTCACGGCGGGCCTCCTGCTTGCCGCGCAGCGGGGCAAGGACCATCACCATGTTACGACCGTCAACACGAGGGTTGGACTCAACAGTACCAACCTCGGTCAGGTCATTCGCCATACGCTCGAGCAGACGCACACCCATCTCGGGGCGCTGCTGTTCACGACCACGGAACTGAATCATAGCCTTGACCTTGTCACCGCCGGCGAGGAAGCGACGAGCGTGCCCCACCTTGGTTTCGTAGTCATGGGTATCAATCTTGAGGCGGAAACGAATTTCCTTCAAAGAAGCATTAACCTGCTTCTTGCGAGATTCACGTGCCTTCACTGCGGCTTCGTACTTGTACTTACCGAAGTCCATCAGCTTGCACACAGGCGGCTTAGCGTTCGGGGCAACCTCAACCAGGTCGAGGTCAGACTCCTGAGCAAGACGCAGTGCATCTTCTACACGGACAATACCAACCTGTTCACCGCCGGGGCCGACGAGACGGACTTCCGGAACGCGAATTCGGTCGTTGATGCGTGGATCGCTAATGACAAAGCTCCTGTTGCTTTAAAGGGGGTAACCCCCGTGAATTTCTGTGGGAACAAAAAAGTCCCCGGTTGCGGTAAGCAAACGGAGACTCAAAACCCAACCCCAGGGCCAGGGAAAGGACGGGATTACCCGCCGCCCGGCCGTCCGCCCACCTGATTAACCAGGCAGGAGCACTGGGGACAAACCCGACCACCTGGAGCGGTGGAGCAGGTGGGAACAGAAGTTCCGCTTGCATACAGGCCTTAACATTACTGGGTTATGGCCAGATTATCAAGGGTTAATGGCGTGTGACGCCTGATTCACGGTCGCGGGGAAAGGTGTGAGATTCTATACCTATGAGCAAGGAAACCAGCTACCGTTTTGAAGAAACCGCAGGCAACTCCCAGGAGCAGAACCTCCCCGACGGGCTCACCGCTGAGCAGGTCGAAGAAGTCAACGCCCAGATGCGTGATATCGCCGAAGTACCGGCCGTTGAGGTGATCACCACCGCAGCCGTTCACCTCATGAGCGCCGCAGCCGTCAAGTGCGGCCTCGCTGCCGAAGAGAACGCCGATGACCTCAAGGACCTCGATGAGGCCCGCAAGCTCATCACCGCCCTCGCCGGCTTTGTCACCGCAGCCGCCCCTGAGATCGGCTCCCAGCACGCAGCCCCCCTGCGCGACGGCCTGCGCTCCCTCCAGCTGGCCTTCCGCGAGGCCTCCATCATCCCGGACGAGCCCGGCAAGGGCCCCGGCGAAAAGTTCACCGGCCCCGTCTTCTAAGCACTTCCACGAGATAGCAGGACGCCACCTGGCCCGACCGTAACAGCGGTAGGAGGCAGGTGGCGTCCTCGTTTATCAGCAAATCCCTAGGCTGCGGCCAGGGCAATCTGGACCGAATCAATTTGCTCGGCCAGATAGCGGTGCTCGGCCAGGCCCTTTTGCAGGGTTGCAACCGTGCGATCGACCTGCTCCTGGGTCAGGCCGGGCAGCAGCTTCAAGGTGATCTTGAGTTCTGGCCCGTGACCGCCACCGGCAAGGACGCGGCCGTCCTCCGTGCGGCTGAAGACCCCGGCCCCGGGAGCCAACTCAACGGCCACAACCCCGGGCAGGGGCGTCACCAGGTCAGACAGGATCTCAGCTACTTGCGGATTCCGGTAGGAGGGTACCCACTCTTCCCCCTTAGCGATTGCCCAGAAGGCCGGCCGCCGCAGGACAAAGGTCAAAGACGCCCCGGGGTTCAGGACGATCAACTGGTTCTCATCTTCAACCGCAGACAGGGCAGTTTTCCGCATATCGGCGGCCACCGGGCGGGCCAAATCATGCCAGCTGGTCAGGGCATCTACATGGGTAAAGACAGGCAGGGCCTTGCGTCCATCTGGTGCTTGAATAGACACCAGGGCCATATCAGATTCTTTATCAGAGACAAGTCCCTGATCCGTAATTTCAGCCTGCGACAGCTGGGCCACCACAGGGGCAAAAATCCGCACCGAGCGCAGGGCGTCCACCACTGCAACCTCATCAACCTCACCGGCAGCAAAGGCGTCCAGCACCTTCTGCAGGGCAGGATCGGTTGTGCCGTCGTCACCGGGGAACTGGTGGGTGTGGCTGGTGCCCTCCCCCAGGTTACGCCCTTCCCAGGGCTGGCCACCGGTGTCGGTTTTTTGGCCGGCGGACGCCAGCTGGGCAGCAATATGGGCAGGCAGCTCCCGGCGGGGTGCGCTGGGGTTACCGGGGTGGCCATGCCCGTGGGTGTGGGCCCGGTGGACGCGGTCAGAAAAGTCAGTCACTAGGGGCGACCTGCGACGTCCAGGGCCTCACCCAGGGTGAACTTACCGGCGTAGAGAGCCTTACCGGTAATAGCGCCTTCAACGCCAAAGGGAACCATGGTGCGAAGGGCAGCGATATCGTCCAGGGTTGCAATGCCGCCGGAGGCAACAACGGGCTTATCGGTTCGCTCAGCTACCTTCCGCAGCAGATCCAGGTTGGGGCCCTGTAGGGTACCATCCTTGGTGACGTCGGTGACGACGTAGCGGGCGCAGCCGTCCTCGTTGAGACGATCCAGGACCTCCCAAAGGTTACCACCCTCCTGGGTCCAACCACGGGCAGCCAGGGTCTCACCCCGAACGTCCAGCCCCACAGCAATGACATCCCCATACTGGGCAATGACCTTGCGGGTCCACTCAGGGTTTTCCAGGGCTGCAGTACCCAGGTTGATTCGGGCCGGATTCAGGGACAGGGCCCGCTCCAAGGATTCGTCATCCCGGATACCACCGGACATTTCAATCTTGATGGACAGTTCCTGGGCCACCTCGGTCAGAATCTCGATGTTATCGCCCCGGCCAAAGGCAGCGTCCAGGTCAACCAGGTGCAACCACTCAGCACCAGCATTCTGCCACTCCAGGGCAGCCTCAACGGGGGAACCGTAGCTCGTTTCCGAACCAGCCTCACCCTGAACCAGGCGCACTGCCTGGCCGTTTGCGACGTCAACAGCGGGCAAAAGTTCAAGTCGCTGAGTCATGTGTTCTCCTAGGGTTTCAAGTAAATAAAAGGATCAGTTTATGAGCTGTAGTTCATCACTACATACAGGCCGTAGCCGGCAAAGGCTAAACCAACCAGCACGAGCACCAGCTGGGCAGCCCAGGTAATTTTCTGCTTGTAAAAAGAGTAGGCACCGCCAAGAAACATCATGCCCACGGTCATCAGCAGCAAGCCAGAGGTAGTAGCTGACATTCTCCCCTAGCCCTCCTTGTTCAGACGGCCGGTGACGGGCAGGGAGTCAATCCAGTTCCTAAGCAGGCGGATACCGGCTTCACCAGATTTTTCCGGATGGAACTGGGTAGCAGCCAGGGGGCCATTTTCAACAGCAGCAATGAAATCACTACCGTGGTTTGCCCAGGTGACCTGCGGGGGAAGCATGGCTTCATTGTTCTGGTCAAAGGTCCATTCCTGCACCCCGTAGGAGTGAACGAAGTAGAATCGCTCATTCTCAATCCCTTTGAAGAGGGTTGAGCCCTCGGGGACGCGCACCGTATTCCAGCCCATATGGGGCACAACATCGGCCTTGAGCTTCTCTACCGTACCCGGCCATTCACCCAGGCCATCAGCTTCAATTCCGTGTTCAACGCCCTTTTCAAACATGACCTGCAGGCCCACGCAAATGCCCAGGACGGGCCGACCACCGGCGACCCGGCGTCCAATCATGCGAATGGCATCGACTCGGCGGAGCCCGTCCATGACAGCCTTGAAAGCGCCCACGCCCGGAACGAGCAGGCCGTCGGCTCCCAGAACGTCCTCTTCTGCAGATGATAGAACCACACGGGCCCCTGCTTCTTCCAGGGCCCGGACGGCCGAGCGCACGTTGCCAGCCCCGTAGTCAAGGACGGTGACGGTCGGCTTCTGCTGGAGCTCAGCCATTTAGAGGGCCCCCTTGGTGGAGGGGATACCGGCGTGGCGGGGGTCAGGTTCAACAGCCTCGCGCAGGGCCCGGGCCAGGGCCTTGAACTGGGCTTCGGCTATATGGTGGGGGTCGCGCCCGCCCAGCAGGGTAATGTGCAGGCAGATACCGGCGTGGTAGGCAAAGGCCTCAAAGACATGGCGCACCATGGAGCCGGTAAAGTGACCGGCGATCAGGTGGTATTCGAAACCGGCAGGTTCACCGGTGTGCACCAGGTAGGGGCGGCCTGAAATATCAACGACAGCCGAAGCAAGAGCTTCGTCCAAGGGGACGGTTGCGGTGCCGAAGCGGCGGATACCGGCCTTGTCACCCAGGGCCTGGCGCAGGACCTCACCGAGAACGATGCCGGTGTCTTCGACCGTGTGGTGGACGTCGATGTGGGTGTCACCGGAACACTTGATGGTCATGTCAATCAGGGAGTGCTTGGACAGGGCCGTGAGCATGTGGTCGTAGAAGGGAACGCCGGTATCGATGTCTGAGACGCCGGTGCCGTCCAGGTTGATTTCAACGCTGACGGAGGACTCGCTGGTGGTTCGCTCCATCTTGGCGATGCGGGGGCCCAGGCCGGTGGAGCTGGTGGTGGGTACTGCCATGGTTACCTCGTGGGGTCGGTGGGTTGGGTATCAGTCTGATGGGGGCCGGTTAGCGTTCGAACCGGTTGATGTAGGTGGTTAGGTGGTCCAGGAAGGCGGTGGTTTCCTCCCTGGTTCCGGCGGTGACCCGCAGGAAGCCGGGAATACCGTTGTCACGGACGAGGACGCCCTGTTCCAGCAGGTAGGACCAGGCGGCCTTTTCGTTCTTGAGCCCGCCGAAGAAGACGAAATTGGAGTCGGAGACAGCCGGCTCTAGCCCCAGGCTGGTGAGGTGGTCAACGATCCGGTCACGCTGTAAGCGGATGTCATCGACGTTAGCCAGCAGCTGGGTGCGGTGCCTCAGGGCTGCCACAGCGGTGGCCTGGGTGACAGCTGAGAGGTGGTAGGGAAGACGGACCAGGCGGACGGCATCAGCTACAGCCGGGTCTGCTGCGAAGTAGCCCAGGCGAGCACCGGCCAGGGCGAAGGCCTTGGACATGGTGCGGGTAACGATCAGGTGGGGACGGCCCGGGAGCAGGGTCAGGGCGTTCTGAGAACGGTCCTGGGCAAACTCTGCGTAGGCCTCGTCAACAACGACGATACCCCCGTAGGAGAAGACTGCGTCGTAGACAGCTTCAATGACCGCTAGGTCAAGGCCGGTGCCGGTGGGGTTGTTGGGGGAGCAGAGAATGACGATGTTGGGCTGGTGTTCCTGAATCTGCTGGACGGCTGACTCTGCGGTGAGGGAGTAATCCTCGGCCCGGTGCCCTGCGATAAAGGCGGTGTTGGTTCCGTCTGCCAGCAGGGGGTACATGGAGTAGGTGGGCACGAAGCTCATGACCGACCGGCCCGGGCCACCAAAGACCTGCATAATCTGCTGCAGGATCTCGTTGGAGCCGTTGGCTGCCCAGATGTGTTCGGGTGTCAGACCGTGGCCCAGGTAGGAGGCCAGTTCTTCACGCAGGGTGTCGAATTCACGGTCGGGGTAGCGGTTGAGGGTTACAGCCGCTGCTGCCACATCCCGAGTAATGGCGTCAATGACGTCCTGGGGCATGGGATGGGTATTCTCATTGACATTGAGGGTTACCGGAACATCAATCATAGGTGCCCCGTAGGGTGAGCGACCGCGGAGGTCCTCGCGCAGGGGCAGGGCTTCGAGAGTGTAGGAAGATTCAGTCACTCCCTCAGTGTACCGACCGGCCCCACGCTCTGCATTTTTGTTTCAAAGCCTGGCACAGCCTGCACCCCACCTTGGTTTTTTACAGACCTGTTACTTGGTGTAGGCCGGAACCACCAGTTGCTGGCCGGGAACCAGTTTGGCTGAGGTGAGGTCGTTAATCTCCATAATCTGGTTGATGACATCGCGGCTATCCAGGCCGGGGGCAACTTCCTCCGCAATAGTCCAGAGGTTGTCCCCGTGGTAGACCGTGACAGTCTGGCTGCCTGCTGATGAAATATCGAAGTCAGAGCTGGTTGCAGGTGTTGGCATCATAAGGTTCAGTGCCCCAACCACCATGAGGGCAAGAAGGGTGAGGACGGGCAGCCCCCTAAAAACAAAGCGTCCCCGTCGGGTCAATCGGATTCGGCCCCCAAAAGGCTGGGCCGCGCTTGAGGCGATAGCACTCATAGGTCGTTCTCCTGATTCTTGCTCAGACCTTCAACCAGAAGTAGAAAGTCTGTTCTAAAAACTCTTCGTATATATGTTCTATCAGAAAATTCGAACGGAGTCGAGAAAAATTAGAACAAATGTTTGAATAACCTGTCGGTTTGACATAGTCTTAGAAGACCAGAAGATAGTGAAGTCCAGGTGCCTGACACTTTAAGAAAGCCCCTCCTTCACCTTAAGAATCCAGAGGCGCTTTGCCTTAGTTTTCCAGGAAAGCCCGGCAAACCGTCGGTGCTTTTTGAAAACTAAGATTCAAGCCCTCCCCCGAGAAGAGACGAGAAACCGTGAGCGAACGTACTCCGCAGACTCCGGTGAGCCCGCCCACCCGGAGCACTCGCCCCCTAACTGCCCGCCAGCAGAAGATTTTGGACGCCATTTCTACCGCCATTGATGAACACGGCTACCCGCCGTCCATGCGAGAAATTGGTGACCTGGTCGGCCTGGCCTCGCTCTCCTCCGTCACCCACCAGCTCTCCCGCCTCGAAGAGATGGGCTACATCCGCAGGGACCCCAAACGGCCCCGAGCTATCGAAGTCCTCTCTGACTCCGATACTGAAGACCCCCAGCCTGAGACCAACGTCATCCAGCTTCCGGTCGTCCCCCAGTTCGCTCAGACCAACGAAAACCTAGCAACCGTCCCCCTGGTGGGCCGTATTGCCGCAGGCGTCCCCATCTCAGCTGAGCAGGCTGTTGAGGACGTCATGACCCTGCCCCGCCAGCTGGTGGGCCAGGGGGATCTCTTTATGCTCCGCGTCAAGGGCGATTCCATGGTGGATGCTGCCATTTGCGACGGTGACTGGGTTGTCGTCCGGGCCCAGCAGACCGCCCAGAACGGCGATATCGTAGCAGCCCTACTCGATGATGAGGCCACCGTCAAAACCTTCCGACAGCGGGACGGCCACACCTGGCTCCTGCCCCAGAACACCCAGTACGAGCCCATCCTGGGGGACACAGCCACCATCATGGGCAAGGTTGTTTCAGTTCTCCGAAGCCTCTAAGAATCCACTAGGTTCCTCACCACACCTCAGGCAACCCACCCCACCTAAGTCTCTCGTCACAGGCATAAAAATCAGCCCGGCCTTTACAGCCGGGCTGATTTTTTCCCAGTTTTTAGTCCATTGATTGCTTGAGCCTCTCCAGGGCACCGAGAACAACATCGGTGCGGGTGGTCGTCCAGAAGGGTGGCAGGGATTTGACCAGGTAGCTACCGTAGCGCTGGGTTGCAATCCGGGAGTCCAGCACAGCAACCACGCCACGGTCCCCAATAGAGCGCACCAGACGCCCGGCCCCCTGGGCCATGCGGACGGCCGCGTGATAGGCAGAAACAGCCATGAAGCCATTGCCCCCGGCGGCAGCTACCGCCCGCGAACGCGCCTGGGAGAGCGGGTCATCGGGACGGGGGAAGGGGATCCGGTCCATCATCACCAGCCGGCAGGAGTCTCCCGGAACGTCCACGCCCTGCCAGAGGCTCATGGTGCCAAAGAGGCAGGAGTTCGTATCTTCGCTAAATTCCTGGACGAGGGCCCGCAGGGAGGACTCACCCTGCAGCAGAATATTCAGGTCGGTGCGTTCTCGCACATACTCGGCAGCCAGTTCAGCCCCGCGTTTTGAGGAGAAAAGCCCCAGGGCCCCTCCCCCGGAGGCGGTCACCAGTTCAACAATCCGGTCCAGTTGCTCCACAGATACACCCCGGCCGGGTTTGGGCAGGTCAGCTGCCAAGTAGAGCACACCCTGCTTGGGGTAGTCAAAGGGGGAGCCGACATCGATGCCGTCCCAGCGGGGGGCGTCCTTACCCATCAAGCCCAGGGCACCGGCGGCAGCGTCAAAGCTCTCGCCCACCGTCAGCGTTGCGGAGGTGAGGACCACGGTGCGGTTTTCAAAGAGGCCCTCACGCAGGTGGCCTGCCACTGAGATGGGGGCGATGTTGAGGGTGGCCGGGTCGTCGTCTCGGGCTGCAATGTAGCCTTTGCCCGGCTCCCAGGAGCCGGTGCGGGAAACCCAAATCACCTGGTAGAGGGGGTCAGCGGTCAGCATTTTTTCTGACGTTTCGTGGACTTCGGTTAGGGCCGCCCGCGCCATCTGGCGGCCGGCGTCGCCGTCCTTGTCCCCGCCCTTGGTGTCTGTCAAGGCCTGGCGGGCAGCGTCTCTCACCCGTTCCATGGCAGCAGCCACCCGCTCGGGCAGACCCTTGGGCATGAACTCGGCAGGCACGCCATTGAGGGATTCATCAAGAACTAAGGCAGCCTGTTCCAGGGCCTTGTGGTCGGCATCCGTGTGCCGTTTGAGGCTGCGGGCGACCTTGGTGATAGCGGCGGGTGAGAGCGCCCCGGTGACGGCCCCGGTGACGCGGTCAGCCAGTTCGTGGGCTTCATCGATGATGGCGATGTCGTGGTCAGGTAGCACTGCTGCCCCCTCGAAGGCGTTAATAGCCAGCAGGGCATGGTTGGTGATCACGATGTCTGATTCAGCGGCGCGGGTGCGGGCCATTTCGCTGAAGCACTCTTCGACCAGGGGGCATTTTTTGCCCAGGCATTCTGAGGCGTTGACAGAGACCTGCCGCCAGGCCTTATCGCTGACGCCGGGTAGAAGCTCATCGCGGTCGCCGGTGTCGGTGGTATTGGCCCAGTCACGCAGGCGGACCACCTCCTCCCCTAGCTTGCCAGCAGGTCCCACGGAGCCGGTAGCGGCGTCCATATCGAAGAGGGCGTCCCCCTCATCGTCGGGGTAGCCGCCTTCCAGCTTGTGCAGGCAGACGTAGTTATTGCGGCCTTTGAGGATGGCAACGTCTGTCTCGTGTTCGGGCAGATCGCCCAAAGAATCTAGCAGGCGGGGGATGTCTCGATTGACTATCTGGGACTGCAGGGCCAGGGTTGCGGTGGCCACGATGATGGGTTTGTCGCTGGTCTGGGCGGCGTGAATGGCCGGTACCAGATACCCCAGGGATTTACCGGTTCCGGTTCCGGCCTGAACCAGCAGGTGTTTTTGGGTGTCGAGGGCGCGGGCAACGTGGGCGGCCATGGTGCGTTGGCCTTGGCGTTGCTGGCCACCTGATCGTTCAACGACGGTATCGAGCAGGTGCAAAACGGGCTTGGCCCCGGGCAGGGTTTCTAGTTCCTGCCCGGTCGGTGCGGTCACGGGTTGGTTCATGAGCGGACGGTCTCGACGGCCCCTGCTGCGATAGCCTCGTCAATTTCTGGTTGCAGGACTTCTAGGAGTTCATCATCTAGCTGGTACTGGGCCAGTTCGGAGGCCACTTCGTCCCTGACCAGGGCCTGCACATAGGTGCCGTCCTGGACGAAGGCGGTGCGCAGGATTTCTGCGTCCCATTCGTGCAGGCGGGAGACAACGCCACCGGCGGAGAAGGGCACCAGCAGGTTCAGTTCAATGGAGGGACGGGGAATGGTATCCGCGATTTTCTGTTGGAGTTCCTCGATTCCCTCGCCAGTGCGGGCTGAGACAACCACATGGTTGGGCTCTTTCTGGCGCAGGCGCTCAATGACGAAGGGGTCAGCGGCGTCGGCCTTGTTGAGCACGATGATTTCGGGGATGTTCTGAGCGTCAACCTCGGTGATGACCTGGCGGACGGAGTGGATCTGCCCTTCGGGGTCGGGGTGGGAGACATCCACAACGTGAACGATGACGTCCGCGTCGGCCACTTCTTCCAGGGTGGAGCGGAAGGCTTCCACCAGCTGGGTGGGCAGGGCGCGGACGAAGCCGACGGTGTCCGAGAGGGTGTAGCCCACGCCGTCCGGGGTCTGGGCCTTACGGACGGTCGGGTCCAGGGTCGCAAAGAGGGCGTTTTCGACCAGGACGCCGGCGTCGGTCAGGCGGTTGAGCAGGGAGGACTTACCAGCGTTGGTGTAGCCGGCAATGGCGACGGACGGCACCCGGTTACGCTTGCGGTTGAGGCGCTTAGTCTCGCGGGCAGGGGCCATAGCTGCGATTTCTCGCTTGAGCTTGGCCATGCGGGCCCGCAGGCGGCGGCGGTCGAGCTCAATTTTGGTTTCGCCGGGGCCACGGGAGCCGATGCCTTCACCACCGGCGGCCCGGCCACCGGCCTGACGGGAGAGAGAGGCACCCCAGCCACGCAGACGGGGAAGCATGTACTCTAGCTGGGCCAGTTCCACCTGGGCTTTACCCTCGCGGGACTTGGCGTGTTGGGCGAAGATATCCAGGATCAGGGCGGTACGGTCAATGACCTTGACCTTGATGATGTCTTCGATGGCGCGACGCTGGGAGGGGGCCAGTTCGGCGTCCACAATGACGGTATCGGCCCCGCTTGCTTCGACGATGTCCTTAAGTTCAAGGACCTTGCCGGAGCCCAGGTAGGTTCCGGGGTCGGGCTTGAGACGGCGCTGAACCAGACCGTCCAACACCTCAGAACCGGCCGTTTCAGCCAGGGCTGCCAGCTCCCTTAGGGAGTTCTCGGCCTCTTCCAGGGTACCCTCAGACCACACGCCTGCCAGCACAACGCGTTCAAGGCGCAGCTGACGGTATTCGACCTCAGTGACGTCATCGAGTTCGGTAGAGAGCCCGGCGACGCGGCGCAGGGCCCGACGCTCTTCAAGGTCAACCTGGTCGCCGTCGTACTCAGAGTGCTCCTGCTGGTTAGTTGAAAGTTCTCGCGCTCGTTCGTCCAGGAGGCCACCGCCGCTGGTGGCCCGGCCCAGCACTCGATCTACCGTGAGGCGTAGCTGCTCGTCGGAGGGTAGTTTCGGTTCCTGGCTGGGGGTGGGGGTGTCGGTCATAGTACCTTTCAGGTGGTCGCGTTCGTCCCTCTAGTTTACCGGGCTGGCGGGGGTGCGGGTAGGCCTGTATCGCGTAGAATGAACGCTTATGAGTAGCGCGCACTATTTTTCGGAAAACCCCAGCGGAGACTTCAACCCCCAGCCCTTGACCGTTGAGTTAGGTGGCCGCCAGGTTCAGGTGCTGACTGCCCCCGGTATCTTCAGCCCGGGTGGAATCGATAAGGGCACCAAGATTCTGCTGGAGGAGGCCCCCGAGCCGCAGGGGACGCGCCTACTCGATATCGGCTGTGGCTGGGGCCCCATTACCCTGTCCCTAGCCATGGCGGCGCCCGAGGCCCAGGTCTACGGGGTTGAGGTTAACTCCCGATCAGCCAAGCTCACCGAGATGAACGCTGAGCGGCTGGGGCTGGGTAACGTGACGGTATCCTCCCCCGAGGGGCTCGATGAGGCTCTGACCTTTGACACGATCTGGTCTAACCCGCCTATCCGGGTGGGCAAGGACGTCCTGCACGGCATTATGCGCACCTGGCTGCCCCGCCTGGCCCCCGGGGGTGCCGCCTACCTGGTCGTGCAGAAGAACCTGGGCTCCGATTCCCTGCAGAAATGGCTGGCTGAACAGTTCCCTGAGCTAGAGGTAGGCCGATATGCCACTTCCAAGGGCTTCCGTATTCTTGAGGTACGTCGCCCGGAATAGCTTTTCAGCTCGTACACGTAAGAGAGGCAAGGGCATACTTCTGCCCGTCGGCCCTCTCGCAGCTTCGCTCAGTCGCGATTCACGCCAGCCCCAAGCCAACGGGCTGCCAGCATGCCTCTGCCTCTCAGTAGGTCATCTGCTCGGCTAGCCGTTTTTCCTGAGCACCATCACCGCATCGGGTATGGTTGCAGGTTCACCTGCAGGTGAGGTGATATCCCGAGTCCACTCTTCAGCGAGCACAACCTCAATATCGTCACGGCCGTCAGCAAGGACTCGGGCCTCTTCACTGGCCTCTACCATGCGGGCCCTGTGCTTGCGGGCGTCCTCAGGGTCAGCGAAGGAGGGGGCACCGGCGTGGGCCACCGAGATGAGCTCACCGCCGGGGGCCAGCAGATTCAAGGCAGCAGATAGCAGGGGGATCCGATCAAAGTCAGCGTGAGACTGCAAGAAGCTGGTGATAATCAGGTCAAAGCGCTGGTCAGTTGTCCAGTCGGTGAGGTCAGCGTCGATAAAGGTAGCCTCCAGCCCCTCAGTCGCCGCCCGGTCACGGGCCCGCCCTACCGCAACGTCCGAAATGTCAATCCCGGTAGCCTGCCAGCCGCCAGCGGCCAGCCAGAGCACGTCCCCACCTTCACCGCAGCCAAGATCGAGGACGGTGCTGGGCGCCCGATTACCGATGAGGGTGACCAGGGAAGCGTTGGGCTTGCCCGACCACATCTGCTCCCGCTCGGAGTAAATCTCGTTCCACAGTTCCCGGGAGTTTTCTCTTCTTTCAGTCATTTAACCCAGCAGAACCTTGCCGGTCATGGCAGCAGGGCCAGCCAAAACCACGTGTTCAAGGTCGTCAGGGCCGGTCACGAAGGTGACAGCCAGGGTGCCACCGGGAACGTGCACAACCCACTCGTCCGGGGCGGTTGCCCCACCCCAGAAGCGGGTGGCAGCGGCAGCAGCGCAGGCACCGGTACCGCAGGAGAGGGTTTCACCCACACCGCGCTCATGGACGCGCATGCGGATAATCCCAATGTTCTCGGTAGCCGGGTCCCCGTCCTCCGGGGAGATAGTTTCAGGGACGACAAACTCGACGTTGGTGCCGTTCTCCGGCACGGGGGTGACTTCAGGTGCTTCAGTCAGGTTGAGGCCGTCAAGTTTTTCGTCGGTGCCGAGCATGACGACAGTGTGGGGGTTGCCCATGGTGATGGAGAGGGCTTCACGCGGGGTATTGAGCCCGGCGGCAGTTACTTCTGAGTCCGAGTTCTTGGCGCGGGCGTCCTCACCGTGGATAAAGCCCCAGGGGCCCATATCAATGGCGTAGCCGGTATCGGTTCGAGCGACGGTCTTGACCCCGGCGCGGGTGCCAATCTTCAGCAGCTCCCCCTGGTTGAGGGTAATCAGCTGCTCGGTGATGAGGTAGTCAACAAAAGCACGGACCCCGTTGCCGCACATCTCTGCGATAGACCCGTCCCCGTTGCGGTAGTCCATGAACCAGGTAGCTTCGGGGGCTTCGGTAAGCAGGTGGGCGTAGTCGGGCAGGTTCTCGGTCTTGACGGCCCGGATAAAGCCGTCAGCCCCGATACCGAAGTGGCGGTCGGCAACGCGGGCAATGAGCTCTTCGGAGAGGTCGAGAGCGGCGGTGGGGTCGGTGACGAAAATAAAGTCGTTGCCGGTTGCTTGGCCCTTGGTGAGGGTTTTGCCGGTGAGGTCGCCCCAGACGGGGGTAACAGGTTCAGGGTGGACGGCCATGGGGCTCCCTTTCTGCGGTAGGTTTGCTTTTTAGTCTACTGGTCTGAAGCAGCTGGGGTGCTGGTAGAGGTGCTGATGTGGGCAAGGGCCCGGGCGGTAAGGTCCGGGTCTGCCCAGTCGAACCAGGTAACCCGGGGATCTGCCCTAAACCAGGTAAGCTGGCGGCGGGCGAACTGGCGGGTGGCGGTCACGGTATCGTCAACGGCCTGGGCCACAGAATATTCCTGCCCCTCCGGCAGGTGGCCGCGGGTAGCGTCCAGAACCTTGAGGAACTCCCGGTAGCCGATAGCGGCCGGGGCGGTCTTGCCCTCTCTGAGCCCCTGAGCTTCAAGGGCCTCTACCTCGGCTAGCAGACCGGCTTCTTCCATAGCAACTACCCGCTCGTGCAGCCGCTGGTGCAGCTGGGCGCGGTCACCGTTGAGCCCGATTTGCAGGGCAGGCTGGTAGTAGGTGCGGGTGGGCATGAAGGACGAGAAGGGGCGGCCGGTCACCTCAAAGACCTCCAGGGCGCGCACCAGGCGGCGGTCGTCCTTCACCCGCTCGGCAGATTCGGGGTCAACCTCCCGCAGGCGATCCAGCAGGGGGCAGGGGCCGGACGCCGCCAGCTCAGCTTCCAGCCGGGACCGCACAGCCGGGTCGGTGTCGGGAAACTCCAAGACATCCAGGGCGGCACGCACGTAGAGGCCCGAGCCGCCCACCAGAATCGGGTAGTTCCCGCGAGCGCGAATCTCATCGAAGATCTGCCGGGCTTGGGCTTGGAAGGTTGCCACCGAGGCTTCTTCAGTCACATCGAGGGTATCGAGCAGGTGGTGGGGTACCCCGCGCATTTCCTCGGCGGTGACCTTGGCGGTACCGATATTCATGCCCCGGTAGAACTGCATGGAGTCGGCGTTGACGCACTCCCCGCCTAGAGCCAGCGCCAGCTCAATGGCCAGGGCACTCTTGCCTGAGCCGGTGGGGCCCACCACGGCAATAATGGGCAGGGGGCTGCTGCCGGCGTCCTTCTCAACCACAGCTTAGAGGGCGGGCTTGAAGGTGGGGAAACCCAGGGATACGGGGCTGCCGGGCACCTGGGTGGTGCCTGTGCCGCAGGAGTCAGCCTGGGCACGGTCCCAGGCGTCACCGGCGCGGGAGCGGCGTACCGAGTACTGGTCTGCCGTGGGATCGGAGATCAGGTGGAAGGAGCCAGCTTCGGTAATGGGCAGGGTGACCAGGTCGCCGGGGCGGGGCACCTCGCAGCCTTCAGGCACGGTGAAGTGGACCAGGCGCTGGTCGCGGGCCCGGCCCGACAGGCGGCCGGTTTCTTCAGCCTTGCGGCCAGATTCTGCGGTGACCATCAGCTCCACGGTCTTACCCAGTTGCTTGCGGTTCTCTTCACCGGCAATGCGGTCTTGTAAGGCAATCAGGCGCTCGTAACGCTCCTGCACCACAGCCTTAGGCACCTGGTTGGGCATGGTAGCTGCCGGGGTGCCGGGGCGGATCGAGTACTGGAAGGTAAAGGCCGATGAGAAGCGGGCTTCTTCGACCACCCGCAGGGTCTCTTGGAAGTCCTCCTCAGTCTCGCCGGGGAAGCCCACGATGATATCGGTGGTGATGACGGCCTCGGGAATACGCTCGCGTACCTTTTCCAGAATGCCCAGGAACTTCTTGGAGCGGTAGGACCGCTTCATGTCTTTAAGCACCTTGTCAGAGCCGGACTGCAGGGGCATGTGCAGCACGGGCATGACGTTGGGGGTCTCGGCCATAGCGTCAATGACGTCGTCGGTGAACATGGCCGGGTGGGGGGAGGTGAAGCGGACGCGTTCTAGCCCCTCAATCTCACCGCAGGCCCGCAGTAGCTTGGAGAAGGCCTGGCGGTCGCCAAAGGCCACCCCGTAGGAGTTGACGTTTTGGCCCAGCAGGGTCACCTCAATCGCGCCGTCGTCCACCAGGGCCTGCACTTCTGCCAGGATCTCGCCGGGGCGGCGGTCGTTTTCCTTACCGCGCAGGGAGGGCACGATACAGAAGGTACAGGTATTGTTGCAGCCCACCGAGATAGAGACCCACCCCGAGTAGACGTGGTCACGCTTGGTCGGCAGGGTGGAGGGGAAGACCTCCAGCGATTCTAGGAGTTCGGCCTGGGCTTCATGGTTGTGACGGGCCCGCTCCAGCAGGGCAGGGAGGGAACCGATGTTGTGGGTACCGAAAACCACATCAACCCAGGGAGCCTTCTTCAAGATGGTGTCCTGGTCTTTCTGCGCCAGGCAGCCACCTACAGCGATCTGCATGCCCTCGTTCTCGCGCTTGACCGGGGCAAGCTGGCCCAGGTTGCCGTAGAGCTTATTATCGGCGTTCTCGCGCACAGCACAGGTGTTGAAGACCACCAGGTCGGGGGTGGAGCCTTCTTCAGCAGGCACATAGCCATTCGCTTCAAGCAGGCCACTCATGCGCTCTGAATCGTGGACGTTCATCTGGCAGCCGAAGGTACGCACCTCGTAGGTGCGCTGGGGGCCAGATTCAGGAGCTTCTGCTTCTGCGATGGTAGGGGCTTGGGTTTCGGGGTTCACGTCAATACTCACCCCACTAGATTACTAGATAGGCGATAATGGGGCACATGCCCTCTGACCTTTCTTCTCCCCTGGCCGAGCTGGCCCAGCAGGCGGCCTCTTCCTATAGGGCCAAGCCCACTGATCAGCCGGTGATGTCCCCGGCCTTCTTGCGGCTCTTGACCCATGTGTTACATCAGGCTTCCTTGCAGGCAGGACGCCAGGTTGCAGCCGCTGAGGTTCTTTCAGCCGGTATGCGGTCGGTGGTGGTCAGGGTCACCTGGGCAGGACCTGCCCTGCCAGCACCCCGGGGGCGGACGGCCGTCCTCAAGTATTTTCGACGCAGGGACTCTGCGACCAACTCTGGAGGCTTTGGCTACCTGCGGGAAAAGCACGGCTTGCCCGCCCTAGCGGAGCTTATGCCAGGGCTCTACCCTCAGCTTCTCACAGCAGATGATGAGCACCGACTCCTCATCCTTGAGGACGTCTCCGGCAGCCCCTCCCCTGTCAGCTTGGGAGATCTGATGCTCTCTACCGGGGCGGACGCCACCCCCCACCAGGCCCTGACCGCTTGGGCAGATACCTGGGCTAGTATTCTCAGCTCACCTGCCCAGGCAACCACCCAGGCCTCTTTCTCAGCTGAGCTTGCACGTGCCGATGCCCGGGCGTCCGCCCCGGGCTCTCTGCCCTCACCCCAACTGGCCTTTAAGGGCCTGCACCTGCTGGCTGAGCGGCAAGGAGTTGCGGTGGGCTCGGCGGAATTCGCGCACATGGAGCGGGCCGTGGCGAGTATCATCTATCCGGCACCGAGTGAGAGGGTGCTGTCGTCCGGCGATTTTTCTCCGGCTAACCTGCTCGTTACCCTCCCGACCCCACCCCCAGGAGCCGGGGCGGGGCCGTCCTTACCCCTGCCGGTTCGGGGAATCGACGCCGAAGGGACCTGCCTCCACCACTGGGCCCTGCCCCTTGCAGAAATGCTCCTAGGCTTTCCCTCCTGGCCAGAAGGACCCCTACCACCAGCCACCGCTCAAAGCCCCAGCTGGCGCGGGGTGGCCCAAGAGCTCTACCGGCGTATCTGCCCCACTCCTCAGGCAGATATGGACGCAGACCCCCGCCTTGCCGCCGCCTACCTCACCATCCGCGCGATTCTGGCCGAGCAAACAGCAGGCCAAGGCCCCCAAGCCCACCCGTAACAAATCATTACCCTGCTGACAGGGGCGTACAATCAAGGGCGGTAATCAAACACACCACACTCAAGAAAGACCTCCATGTCAACCACGACCCCCTACCAGCGCCCAGCCCCGACGCTCAGCGTCATGCAGGGTATCGCCCTGATCTTCGGCACCAACATCGGTGCCGGCATCCTCAGCCTGCCCTACGCAGCCCGCAACGGCGGCTTTCTAGCCCTCGCCATCGCCCTGACCATCGCTGGTCTTCTCACCACCTTCTCCATGATGTACATTGCAGAAGTCTCCCAGCGCACCAAAGAACCCCTGCAGCTCTCCGGCCTAGCTGAAAAATACCTGGGCCAGGCCGGCCGCTGGGTAATCTTCGCCGCCATCATGGTCAACTCCATCGGCGCCCTCATCGCCTACGCAGCAGGCTCCGGTTCCCTCCTCAGCAACCTCCTCGGCCTCCCGCCCCTTGCCGGCACCCTCATCTTCTTCTTCCTCGGCTCCTTCATCATGTTCAAGGGCCTGCACGCCACCGGCATGGTTGAAGGCCTCATCACCGCAGGCATGGCAGCCATTATCCTGGCCCTATCCCTTTGGACCATCCTCGGCCCAGGCATCACCTTTGAGAACCTACTCATCCTGCACCCCTTCTTCATCATCCCCATCATGAACCTGGCCGTCTTCACCTTCATGGCCCAGTACGTTGTCCCCGAACTCGTGCGCGGACTGGGAGACACCAACCCCAAGGCCATCCCCACCGCCCTCGTCGGCGGTATGGCAGCCACCGGCTTCACCCTGGCCCTGGTCCCCTTCGTCGCCCTGGGCCTTCTCGGCGACCAGGTCTCAGAAGTTGTCACCCTCTCCTGGGGTGAGGCCCTGGGCCCCGCCGCCTACTACCTGGCCAACATCTTCGCTCTACTTGCCATGTTCACTTCTTTTGTGGCTATTGGCTACACCGCCATGCGGAACATTCTCGATATCACCCGCTGGGAAGAACACGGGCCCCTGCGACTAGCAGCCGTGGGCCTGACCGTCCTTCCCCCGCTGATCATCTCTATCGCTGGCCTTGGTGGCTTCGTCTCAGCGCTCTCTTACGCCGGTGGCTTTGCCGGGGCAGCCATGTCCATCCTGCCCGTTCTCATGCTCCGTGCAGCCCGCACAAAGGGCGAGCTGGAGCCGGTGTGGAAGGTCAGCTGGCAGGCCCACCCGGTCATTCAGGGCCTGCTGATTCTCACCTATGTGGTGGCCTTCATCTACTCCCTGGCAGCCATTTTCGGCCTGCTACCCACCGGCTGGGCCTAATCTGCCAGCAGGCTCAATCACGCTAACCTTGCCACAGAAAAGGGGCGCCCCATCCACTTCTTAAAGTGGAAGGGGCGCCCCTTTGGTTCCTGCCTTGCTAGTCGAAATAGCTGGCCTCTGAGCTAATGCCCAACTCAGCAGCGTAGGCCTCAACCTCCTCGCGCACCACGCTAAAGGCCAGGCCGCCCGGGTACCCCTTGCGGCCCAACATGGCCACCAGACGGCGCATGATCTTTTCCTTTTCAGTACGGTCAGCCAGGTTCATGGAGGGGCGCAATTTCTTTCGGACCAGCTCGTGGGCGTCAGCCCGCTCATCGTCCTCCGTCCGCTGTTCCAGGGCAAGCTCGGCCTCTTCCCCCTCCACTCCCTTGGCCTTGAGCTCCCGGCGAATAGCTGAGCGGGACAGTTTCTTCACATTCATGCGGGTCCGCACGAAAACCTCAGCAAATTCGGCGTCATTGATGAGGTTGACCGCCTCGAAGCGGGCCAGGATATCTTCGATGACCTCGGGAGAGATGTCCTTCTCAACCAGCTTCTTCTCCAGCATGGCCCTGGACTTGGGTGAGGCTGCCAGCTGGTTGAGCACAATGTTTTTTGCCCGCGTGAATTCGCTTTCTGGCTCTTTTCCGCCCCGGCCCCGTTTCTCGGGCAGGGGGGTGACTCCCTGCACCAGCATTTCTTCATCAGTAATTGGCTCGTTGAGGGCTGAGCCCTCCCGGAAGATGGGCTGGGAGCGCTTGCGCTGCGGGGGTTCATGTTCGGGTGCTGACGCCCCAATTGCAGGGGCAAAGGGGGAACTGGCCGCGTACCGGGCAGGGGGCCGACGGAAGCCCTTTTTCAGGTTGGGGTTCCGGCGGCGGGTGTATTTGCCCTGCCGGTCAGGGGCACCGGTGCTTGATGCCTGCCCGGGGCTGCTGGAGGCACTTGCTTCAGCTTGGCCGGTGTAGGGAGTAGCTACCCTGTCATTCGCGTACGCCCCAGTTTCCCCGGGTAGGTCTTCAGCTAGCCCCTGGGCTGCGGGGTGCCAGGCCGGGTATTCCTCAGGAGAAAGAAAATCGGTTGGTGGCAGGTCGCGGCTCATACTCCCCCTCATCGATTTATTGTCTGTGTCATGGCCAAAGCCGCCACCGCCGGGAATCCTTCCCGGTTGTGGCGGCTCTTCGCTAGCGGCAGTGACTAGAAGTTCTCAGAGATATCGTCGAGCGGATCAACTGAGGTGCTGGGCTCAACCTCATCGGCTTCCTCTTCGTCAGCTTCGATAATGCCAAGCTTAACCATGGTCTTGTACTTGATTTCTTCGGTCAGCTCAGGGTTGTCCTTCATGAAGCGACGGACATTTTCCTTGCCCTGGCCCAGCTGGTCCCCCTCGTAGGTGAACCAGGCACCGGACTTCTTGACCACATTGTGCTCAACGGCCAGATCAAGAATGCCGCCTTCAACAGAGATACCTTCACCGTAGAGGATGTCGAATTCTGCCTGCTTGAAGGGGGGAGCCATCTTGTTCTTGACCACCTTGGCCCGGGTACGGTTGCCAATGGGGTTAGCGCCGTCCTTCAGGGTTTCAATACGGCGGATGTCGATACGCACTGAGGCGTAGAACTTCAGGGCCTTACCACCGGTGGTGGTTTCGGGAGAGCCGAAGAAGACACCGATCTTTTCGCGCAGCTGGTTGATGAAGATAGCGGTGGTATTGGTTGCTGACAGGCGGCCGGTGATCTTGCGCAGGGCCTGGGACATCAGGCGGGCCTGCAGACCAACGTGGGAATCGCCCATTTCGCCTTCAATTTCAGCGCGGGGCACCAGGGCGGCCACGGAGTCAACCACAATGAGGTCAATGGAGCCTGACCCTACCAGCATGTCCATGATTTCCAGGGCCTGCTCACCGGTATCAGGCTGAGAGACCAGGAGGGAGTCGGTATCGACGCCGAGCTTGGCCGCGTAGACGGGGTCAAGCGCGTGTTCAGCGTCGATGAAGGCTGCAATACCGCCAGCCTTCTGGACGTTTGCAACAGCGTGCAGGGCAACAGTGGTTTTACCTGAGGATTCAGGGCCGTAAATCTCTACGACGCGGCCGCGGGGCAGGCCACCGATACCGAGGGCTGCATCCAGGGCCAGGGCACCGGTTGAGATAGTTTCTACCTGGGCTGCCTCACGGTCACCCAGACGCATCACTGAGCCCTTGCCGTAGTTCTTGTCAATCTGGGCCAGTACAGCCTCAAGGGCTTTTTCGCGGCCCTCAGCCGGGACCTGACCTACGGACTGCATGCGAGTCTTCGCTGCCATTTACGTTCCTCATTTCTTATCGCGACGGCGAGTTCTTTTCTCTGCCTACCACGGTAATACGGGTGCCTGACACTTTAAGCATTCGGCGCACCACAGCTGAAAATCTGTGGATAACCGCCCTGTGTGACAGGCGGCCGCTCTTATTTATCCACAATCCTACCGCAATTCGAACACATTTTCTATTAACTAGGAAAGATTTTCTAACCCAGGGACAGCGGCCACCAGCCCCTACCCCCTCGGCTCAAGATCCGGGCCCAACTGCCTCTCTCGCGGAACGTCCTGAACCCGACAAACAGCAAGCCAAACACTTCGCACATCGATCCCGGCGTCCAGGGCCTCTTGCACCGTCAGGTCACCAAAATCCCCAGGAACCAAATCCCGGGCCAAGTGCCGGGCATAGACGGCACCAAACTCATGCTCCATCGCGAACCAAAATTCACTCAGCTTCACCGGCACTCCTCATCCACAACAAAAGGAGCCGGGCTGCACCAGCCCAGCTCCCTCTCAAAAATTAGTCACCCTTAGCGGGCAGCAGCAGCCTCTTCAAGACCGGGAATGTCACGGCTTGAGGTTGCCGCAATACCGTATTCACGCTTGAACTGCTCTGAAAATTCAGCGGGCACAGTATCGGGAACAGAGAAGCCCTCTTCAACAGCCATCCGGCCCGAAACTTCAGCCAGCATGGCTGACAGAGTAATATTCAGGGCCTGGCAGATGGAGGCCAGAAGCTCAGAAGAAGCCTCTTTCTGACCGCGCTCAACTTCGCTCAGATACCCCAGGGACACGCGGGCAGAATGTGAAACCTCACGAAGGGTACGACCCTGGCGCTGACGGACATCACGCAGCACTTCACCAATTGCGTGGCGAAGAAGCAGGACCTTGCCGGTGTCTTGGGTGGGGGCAGCATTTTCAGTCTGACCCACATCCTTCCAACGGACGACACCGTTCACGGATACGGGCTGCTTAGTCATTGTTATACCAATCTCCTTGGTGCTTGTGCCCTGGATAGAATCAGGGCTCTTGGCTCCTAGCCTAGCCTATCTTTTAGCAGTCGTCAGCTAAGAGTGCGAAATAAGTCGTTTACTGACGTTTTTCACGTTACGTCTATCTAAACCTACCTAGCTGTGTTTTCATTCCCGAGAACCTGAAAAATTCATCTGAATATTTTCTGGGAGTTTTCCGGGCACCTAGCAGGCTTTTCCCTCCAGCACGTCAGCCAGAAGAATCAGGGCATCACGGGCAGCCTGGGCCCGGATTTCTGCCCGACTCCCCCGGTAGTTTTTCTCCAGGACGACCTGCCCCCGGATCCCGCTCACCGCAAGATAGACCCTGCCCACCGGCTTCCCGTCTGCAGGCTCAGGCCCCGCCGCCCCGGTTGTTGCCACCCCGTAATCAGCCCCGCAGACCCGGGCTGCACCAGCAGCCATAGCCAAGGCGACATCGGGATCAACAGCCCCCCGCTCAGCAAGTAGGTCAGCATCAACGCCCAGCACAGAAGCCTTGACCTCGGTGGCGTAGGAGATTACCCCACCCCGGTAGACAGCCGAAGCACCCGGTACAGAACACAGCAGGGAACCCACCATGCCGCCGGTCAGCGATTCAGCAGTGGCCAGCAGGGCCGCCTGCCCAGCCCCCCGGTGGTCTAGGGCCACGGCAAGGAGACGGGCAGCAGCGTCCTGCCCCTGCTTTTCGAAACTCACGGGCAACCTACCTTTCACCGGCACCAGTCTGGGCCAGGTAGGTGCGGCGGAGCTGGCCGGCCTTGATCACATAGTCAACACCGGTCACTAGGGTCACCACCACAACAGCTGCCATGAGCACGAAGCCCGGCCACAGGGCCCAGGAACCCAGCTGCCCGAGCGGCAGAATCATCAGCACCAGGGCCACGGTCTGCAAAACAGTCTTGAGCTTACCGCCCTTAGAAGCAGCCATTACCCCGTACTTGATAACAAACAAGCGCATAATCGTAATGCCCCACTCGCGCACCAGAATCACGATGGTCACCCACCACCACAGCTCCCCCAACATGGACAGCACCACAAAAGCTGCCCCGGTGAGGAACTTATCAGCGATAGGGTCAGCGATTTTACCGAAGCTGGTAATCAGGTTGTTTTTACGGGCCAGGTATCCATCGAGCCAGTCGGTAATCATCGCCACCACAAAGACACCAGCTGCCAGCCAGCGCAGGGCCAAATCCACCCCACCGTAGGCACCGCCAGCCCACAGGGCCCAGATGAAGAAGGGCACCATGAGAATGCGCAGGGCAGTCAGTGCGTTGGGTAGGTTCCAGTTAGATGCGGTGGTCTGCTCGGCCATGTCTACTCCTTGGGGTGGGGATGGGCTGGGGCGGGGTTTAGCGGCCGGTGAGGCTCCAGGCGTCCTCGCTGCCTTCGTCGGAGTCGTCGTCGTAGTAATCAACGGCTTCAGGGACGTCAGCGTGCATGGAGGCTACCGGGTCCCCACCGTAGGGGTCGGGGTCGGGCGCAGGTGGCGGCTCTTGGCCTCGGATCTTGGCCAGGACAGCGGGCAGGTCATCGGGCTGGACGAGCACGTCACGGGCTTTGGACCCCTCTGAGGGGCCAACGACTTCGCGGGATTCGAGCAGGTCCATGAGGCGGCCAGCCTTAGCAAAGCCCACGCGCAGCTTGCGCTGCAGCATGGAGGTAGAACCAAACTGAGTGTTGACCACCAGTTCAGCTGCCCGCAGCAGATCATCCAGGTCATCGCCGATGTCGTCGTCAATTTTCTTGGCCTGGGTGGTGGCTACAACGTCATCGCGGTAGACCGCCGGGGCCTGCTTCTTGACGTGTTCTACGACCTCGTGAATCTCAGATTCGCCTACCCAGGCACCCTGAACACGCATGGGCTTAGAAGCGCCCATGGGTAGGAAGAGGGCGTCACCCTGGCCAATCAGTTTTTCAGCCCCGGGCTGGTCAAGGACCACGCGGGAATCGGTAACAGATGAGGTGGCAAAAGCCATGCGGGAGGGCACATTGGCCTTAATCAGGCCGGTGACCACATCGACGGACGGACGCTGGGTTGCCAGCACCAGGTGGATACCGGCAGCACGCGCCAGCTGGGTAATACGGACGATGGACTCTTCCACATCGCGCGGGGCCACCATCATGAGGTCGGCGAGCTCGTCCACAATCACCAGCAGGTAGGGGTAGGGCTTGACCGTGCGCTGGGAACCGGGCTCCGGCTGGACCTTACCGGCCTTGACCGCCTTGTTGAAGTCGTCCACATGCTTGTAGCCATAGTGGGCCAGGTCATCGTAGCGGGCGTCCATTTCCCGTACCACCCATTGCAGGGCTTCGGCAGCCTTCTTGGGGTTGGTGATAATGGGGGTAATCAGGTGGGGAATACCCTCATAGGCGGTCAGTTCCACGCGCTTGGGGTCAACCATAATCAGGCGCACCTGGTCGGGGGTCGAGCGCATGAGGATCGAGGTGATCATTGAGTTGACGAAGGAGGACTTACCGGCACCGGTTGCACCTGCCACCAGCATGTGGGGCATCTTGGCTAGATTGGCAATCACAAAGCCGCCCTCGACGTCCTTACCGACGCCCATGACCATGGGGTGGTCGGTGGCGTGGGCCTTGGCTGAGCGCAGCACATCACCCAGCACCACGATTTCACGGTCGGTGTTAGGGATTTCGATACCGATTGCGCTCTTGCCCGGAATGGGCGACAGGATACGGACGTCGGCAGAGGCCACGGCGTAGGCGATGTTCTTGGATAGGGCGGTGACACGCTCCACCTTGGTGCCGGGGCCCAGCTCGATTTCGTAGCGGGTGACGGTCGGGCCGCGGGAGAAGCCGGTGACCTCAGCGTCCACATTGAACTGTTCGAGGACGTTGGTGAGGGCAGCGACCACCTGCTCGTTGGCTTCGGAGCTTTCCTTAGCCGGCGGGCCCGCTTCCAGCATGGACTCGGTGGGTAGGGTGTAGGTGCCGGTGGAAGATTCTACGACCATCTCCCCCCGGGGCTGCTCGGCAGTTTCAGCCACGGTGTTGTTTTGCAGACGGGGAGCCGGACGGGCAGCGGGGGCAGGGGTAGCCGGGGCGCCAGGCTTGGGAGCAGCCGCACTGGCTGCTGCCCCGGTGAGGGCAGCTCCCAGGTGTGCTGAGGTAGACGAGGGGGCAGGACGGGTTCCTGCGGCCTCGCGGGTGTCTGCCCAGCTGCGGCTGGGGGACGGTTCAACCGGCTGAAGGTCATCGAAGCTCTCGATGTCTTGGTCGAGGACATCCTCAGGAGTCTCAGGTTCCGCCTGAGATTCAGGGGAATAGCCCTGGTCAGAAGCAAGTTTCCGGGCCTGTTCAAGGCGCTGGGCCGGGGCGTCTGAGGAGCTTTCTTCCTCCCAAGCCCCCTGGTCAAAGAGGGTGCCCTGTTTCTTGGCAGCCTGCTCAGCTGCCTTCTTCTGACGCCGGGTCTGCTTGCGAGGAGCCTCTACGTCAAAGGCCTCAGCCGGTCGGGCTGAACGGGCAGGACGGGCCGGGGTAGGCTCCACCCGGTCTAGCTGGGTGGTCTCAGGAGCAGGATCGTGGACCACCGGGCTCTGGTAGGCCTCATCAGCTTCGTAGCTATCCAAGCGGCTATCGCTTGCTTCCCGGGAACCTGACCCGAATCCTAACCAGCCCAGCAGGCCACCGCGGGCCCGCCGGGGAGACGGGGAGGGCTCGTCCTCATCGTCATAGAGGTAGGAGCGGTCGTGTTCGTCCTCGATGACGCGGGTTTCAGCCTCGTCCTGCGCCCGGGCTTTCCTGGCCCGGGAGGGACGGCCGGCGTCCTGGACGCTACCGTCAGGCCGCTCCCCCAGCAGTAGACCAAAAATGTAGACCAGCTTAGGCCCAATCTGGCGCAGGGGGGTGTCGGTTGCCCACAGCAGGCCCCCGCAGAAGACCAGGGCAATCATGACCCATTCCAGGGCTGAAACCCCACCGACAATCCGGCTCATGGGGGTACCCAGGAGGACGCCGATGGTACCGCCGCCGCCCCAGAATTCTTCAAAGGAGCTTGAGAAAGTGGGGTATCCGGCCACTTTTGCGCCCATGAGGGAAGCCGAGACCGTCATAGCGGTAAAACCAACAGCAATGCGGTTGTTGGAGCGGATATCAAGCGGGTGCCGGAAGATCCGGATGGAAAAAATCAGGCAGAGGATAGGAATCAGCAGGGCACCCTGGCCAAAGAGACCGCCCACAGCCACATGCCACCAGTGCAGGGGCAGTTCATACCAGCGCAGGGTGGCCGGATCGGCCCTCCAGCCCCACCATTCAACAGCTGCGGTCAAGATACCGATGGCCAGCACCAGCAGGGCACCACCGTCGCGGCGCTCGTGCAGTTCAATATCGGTGCGGAGCTCACCCATTCGGCGCACAGCCCCGCCCACGATATAGGCCAGGGACTGCCAGGCACCAACGATAGCCCGAATCAGAACGTTACTTTCCTGGGGCACGGCAGCCTTTTGAGAGGTGCCTTTCCGGCGGGCGGGTGCAGCTGAGCGACCCCCCGAGGCACGGGGAGCTGACCGGGCGGCAGAAGATTTCTTTGGTGCAGACTTTCTCGGAGCCATTCTTCCCAATACTGATTTAGTGGAGCGATTCGTTAAATAGCTTACCCGGCGGCAGAATGAACTGCCGCCGGGTAGGTTGTGCTAGTTGCCGTCGGCTTCGGGGGTGTGGGTTTCAATCACCACGGGCACGATCATGGGCTTCCGGCGCAGGCGGCGGGCTACCCAGGCCCCCATGGTGCGGCGGACGATCTGCTGCAGTTGGTGGGTGGTGTGGACCCGCTCGGGTGCCCGGTGTAGGGCGTCCTCCAGGGCTGCTGTGATCTTGGGGGTGATGTCATCGAAGACGGAATCGTTCTCGGCAATACCGCGGGCGTGAATATCCGGGCCGGTGACCACGCGCTTGGTGGCACGGTCCACCACGGTGACGATAGAGACGAAGCCCTCTTCGCCCAGAACCCGGCGGTCCTTGAGGTCGTCCTCGGTGACGTGGCCGACAGACTTGCCATCAACGTAGACGTACTCGCAGGGAACCTGGCCAACGATGTCAGCCCGGCCGTTGCGCAGGTCTACAACAGTGCCAGAATCGCCGATGAGGACGCGGTTGGGGTTGATACCGGTCTCAATGGCCAGCTTGCCGGAGGCCAGCAGGTGACGGACTTCGCCGTGGACGGGCATGACGTTCTTGGGCTGCAGGATGTTGTAGCAGTAGAGCAATTCACCGGCAGCTGCGTGTCCAGAAACGTGGACCTTGGCATTTCCCTTATGGACGACGTTGGCGCCCAGCTTCATGAGGCCGTTAATGACGCGGTAGACGGAGGTTTCATTACCGGGAATCAGAGAGGAGGCCAGGATGATAGTGTCACCCTTTTCCACCTGGATCTTGTGGTCACCGTTCGCCATGCGGGAGAGGGCTGCCATAGGCTCGCCCTGGGAGCCGGTACACATCATGACGATCTGCTCGGGGCGGTAGTCATCGACCTTCTTGAGGTCAACCAGGATACCGGCGGGCACCTTCAGGTAGCCCAGCTTCTCGGCGATCGTCATGTTGCGGACCATGGAGCGACCCACCAGCACAACCTTGCGGCCGCGCTCTTCGGCGGCGTCCAGGACCTGCTGGACGCGGTGGACGTGGGAGGAGAAGGAAGCGACAATCACGCGGCGCTTAGCGTCGCGCATGACGTTGGAGATCACCGGGCCGATATTCTTTTCGGTCGGGGTGAAGCCGGGGACTTCAGCGTTCGTGGAGTCCGGCAGGAAGAGGTCGATGCCCTCTTCACCCAGGCGGGCGAAGTGGCGCAGGTCGGTCAGGCGGCCGTCCAGGGGCAGCTGGTCCATCTTGAAGTCACCGGTGTGCAGGACCTTGCCGGCCTTGGTGCGGATAAAGACGGCCAGGGCGTCCGGAATGGAGTGGTTGACGGCTACGAACTCGCATTCGAAGGGGCCAAAGCGCTCTACCTGGCCTTCAACGACGTCCATGGTGTAGGGCTTGATCCGGTGTTCCTGCAGCTTGGCCTCAACCAGGGCCAGGGTCAGCTGGGAGCCCACCAGGGGGATGTCGGGGCGCATACGGAGCAGGTAGGGGACGGCGCCAATGTGGTCTTCGTGGCCGTGGGTGAGCACAATCGCCACGATGTCCTGCAGGCGGTCCTTGATGTAGTTGAGGTCAGGCAGGATCAGATCCACGCCGGGCTGGGATTCTTCGGGGAAGAGCACACCGCAGTCCACCACCAGGAGCTTGCCGTTGATTTCGTAGACGGTCATGTTACGGCCAACTTCGCCGAGGCCGCCCAGGGGCACCACGCGGAGGGTGTCTTTCTTGAGCTTGGGAGGAAGATGGGGTGAGGTCACTGTTTGCATGTGGTCCCTTTTCTGTAGATAGTGTTTTTACTCAATACGGGCAAGCGGGCTGTCCCAAAATCAGCGTGGATTTTGGGATCAGCCCGCAGGGTACCCGCGATAAATTCTTTACTTGGCCAGGGTTTCAGCGATGACTGAATCAGCCAGGTCTGCCCGCATGAGGGCGGCTTCGTCTGCGGTGGCCTCGACGTGGGGCAGGCGGACGGC
The DNA here is from genome assembly GCF_049068285.1 of Rothia nasimurium. Taxonomy (GTDB): domain Bacteria; phylum Actinomycetota; class Actinomycetes; order Actinomycetales; family Micrococcaceae; genus Rothia; species Rothia nasimurium_I. The sequence goes on from NZ_JBLKPV010000003.1 coordinate 70,513, forward strand.
TGCCGAGTCGAGGATTCCCTGCCAGGTGAGGATCTGCTTGGCGGCAACACAACCGGGGACGCGGCTCATGGTGGCGCGGACGACGGGGGCCAAATCCAGGTGCAGTTTCTGGGCGCTTGCAAGGTCCCCGGCTACCACAGCGTCAATGAGCTTGCGGAAAAGTTCGGGGGCAACATGGGAGGTAACGCCTACAAGGCCGGCAGCGCCCATGGCCATCCAAGGCAGGGTGAGGCCGTCGTCGCCGGAGTAGTAGGCCAGGTCGGTGGTTTCCATGACCTCGGTGGCTGCGGTGAAGTCAGCCTTGGCGTCCTTCACGGCCACTACGTTCTCGTGGCTGGCCAGGTTGCGGTAGACCGCAGGGGTGATGGGGATGCCAGCTCGGCCGGGGATGTCGTAGAGCATGACGGGGGTCTTGACCGCGTCAGCGACAGTGCGGAAGTGGGCTTCTAGGCCGGTCTGGGTGGGCTTGTTGTAGTAGGGGGTGACCACCAGCAGGCCGTCGACGCCTACCGCTTCGGCCCGGGAGGCCAAATGCAGGGTGTGGGCGGTGTCGTTAGAACCAACGCCAGCAACAATCTTGGCCCGGTCACCGACAGCGTCCTTGACGATGCGGAAAACCCGCTCGTTTTCTTCGTCGGTCATGGTGGAGTATTCACCGGTGGTGCCGCACACAATCAGGCCGTCATGGCCCCGGTCTACCAGGTTGGTGGCAAGAGCTGCGGTTGCGGCTTCATCGACGTCGCCGGTAGCGGTGAAGGGGGTGACCATGGCGGTCAGCAGACGCCCGAAGATGGGTTCTGCGGTGGGTACGGTGGTCTGTGCGGTCTGAGACATATCTACTACGTTACCTTATCTGCGTTGGAGGATTAGGGTGAGCTACCTCAAAATAGGTGGTGAAAGATGGCCTGGGGCCCTAGATACTGGCCTTGGTCAGGGGTTTACCCCGGTGGAGGGCGATAGCTGTTCGCATCGCCTTGCGGGCCCGTTTTCGGTCCCCGGAGGCGTCATAGGCTAAAGAAAGCCGGAACCAGTTTTTCCAGTTGTCGGGTTCTTCTTCTGCGGCCTGGGCATAGGCGGCAAACTGGGCGTCTGCAGCAGCGCGGTCGATCCGCCCGGATGCGGACCGGGGCAGGTTATCTTCTGGTAATTCACCGGTAGCTGCAAGCTCAGAGCCCAGGGCCTGGGTGCGGGATCCAAAAATGATTTCCCGAATCATGGCCCAGGCACCCAGGATGGGCAGGACGATAAGGGCCAGGCCAAGCACCATACCAACGAGTCCAGCTTCCTGCATGATGAGGACGCCCCGCTGGGCCGTCAGCGCTAAATAAAGGGCCAGGGCGACGGTCACCAGCCCGGCAAAGATCCTGCCGCGGCCCCCTGCGTCCACAGCGATAAAAACCGCGCAGAACACCCCAACAGCCAGGAGGAAGAGGCGGGTTCCCAAGGGCAGGGGCAGGATCAGCACCGTCAAGACAGCCAGGGTGATGGCAGCCGCTACAAAAAGACGCAGGGAGGACATGGGCTAGGAGAGATCCAGGTAGTTATCAAGACCGACTGTCAGCCCCGGGTGGGCAGCCACCTGGCGCACGCCCAGCAGGACGCCGGGCATGAAGCTGCTGCGGTCGAAGGAATCGTGGCGGATTACCAGCTGCTGACCGGCATCGCCCAGCAGGATTTCTTGGTGGGCAGTCAAACCGCGCAGGCGCACAGCATGGACGTTCACCCCGGCGACCTTAGCCCCGCGGGAGCCACCCTCATCCGTTTCCGTTGCATCAGGAGACTCAGGAACACCAGCAGCAGCCCGGGCCTCCCCAATCTTCTTGGCAGTATGGACGGCAGTGCCCGAGGGCGCATCAACCTTATTGGGATGGTGCATCTCAATCACCTCAACCGACTCAAAGAACCGGGCGGCCTTGGCAGCGAACTCCGTTGCCAGCAAAGAACCAATCGCAAAGTTGGGGGCAATCAAAACACCAACCTCCGGGTGCTCAGCCAAGGTAGCCTCCAGGGCAGCTAGCCGTTCCTCATTCCAGCCGGTTGTACCCACCACAGCGTGGATACCGTTCTCCACCGCAAAACGCACATTCGCCTCGGTAGCGGCCGGGACAGTCAAATCAATCATGACCTCAGCCCCGTAGTCAACCAGCAAATCCAGAGAATCCCCATTGCCCAGGGCAACCACCAAATCCATATCGGCGGCGGTATTCACAGCCTTCACAGCCTCAGATCCCATCCGGCCGGCAGCACCGACAACAGCTACTTTCCACACCTTACTCAAGGTTCCACAACCCTTCACGGTCTCAAATCTGTAGGACGCTGCCCAACTATTCCCAGCTGGACGGGCACCTGGCGGGGCGAAACTCGTGGCGGCCACCGCCTGCGCCACTTCCCCCTACTCTAGCCAAAACCCAGCAGGTGACGCATGCCAAACCCACCGCGTCCGCGTCCGCCCCCGTCATACAGGGCCAAACATTCCACCATACGAAATACACGCGGGGACGTTCCGCCCTACCCGGGTGCCAGCCCTCACCAGAACAGCAGTAGGTAGTGCCACCATAAAATCAGCAATTCCCCCTAAACTATTAGGGGACCACCCGGCACCTTCCACCTACTCCACCCCCGAAGGACCCATGAAAGACGACCACGTTTTTTACTCCGCTGTTCACCCCCACGAGGGCCAACGGCGCTATACCCTCCGGGGGCTAGACGGTATCCGCGCCATCGCGGTGCTCCTTGTGCTGGTCTACCATTTCTGGCCCCAGCATCTACCCGGTGGCATGATCGGTGTCGATATCTTCTTCGTCATCTCCGGCTACCTCATCACCGCCCTGCTCCTGCGCGAAGGGGCCTACACCGGCAAGATGGACATCATCTCCTTCTGGGTGCGCCGTCTACGCCGCCTGGTACCGGCCTTCGCCCTCCTCACCCTGGTGGTTGCCCCCCTGGCCCTTATCGTCGGCGGGGACGCCCACGTTGATCTCGGCCGTCAGATACTCGGTGTCTTCACCTACTCCTCCAACTGGTTGCTCGTCCTTGCCGGGAACGACTACTTCGCCCAAACCACCCCAGAACTCATGACCAACTTCTGGTCCCTGGCGGTAGAAGAACAGTTCTACTTCTTCTGGCCAGTGGTGATGGTCTTCGTCTTCATGTTCACCTCCCAGTGGTCGCGCCGGGCCCTCGTACCGGCAGCTATCGGGCTAGTCTCAGTCTTGCTGGCGGTCATCATGGACCTGCTCGGGGCCTCCTCAACCCGCCTCTACTACGGCACCGACACCCACCTCTTCGGCCTCATGCTGGGCGTCCTGCTAGCCATGCTGCTTCCCTGGTCCATGTACCCGCCCACCGACGACCGCCTCTATCCTATCGTCGGCTATGGCCACGGGCCCCTCGGCTTCTTCCGCCAAGTAACCGGCTGGGCCAGCCTCATCGCCGTCATCCCCCTGGCCCTACTCCTCTCAGACCACACCCCCTGGCTCATGCCCTGGGGACTGTTGCTCGGCTCCCTCCTAGGCTTCGGCATGATCCAAGCCCTCCTGCCCGACGTCCGCGGCCCCCTAGCCAACATCTACCGGGACCTCCTCTCCCTCGGCCCCCTCGTCTGGATCGGCCAACGATCCTACGGCATCTACCTCTGGCACTGGCCCCTAGCCGTCCTTGCCCACTACATCTTCGGAGCCAACCGCTCCCCCTGGATCAATGCCGGGGTCATGCTCCTGACCTTCATCATCGCCGGGCTCTCCTACATGTTCGTAGAACAGCCCGTGCGACGCCTCGGCTTCCGCGGGGCCCTGACCGCCTGGTTCAACGCCATCATCGCCCCCACCGGACGGGCCTTCCCCATTGCTGCTGCCGCCCTAGCCGGTATCACCCTCATCACCACAGTTTTCGCCATCCGCACCGCCCCCAGCATGACCCAGGCTGAAGCCGTCGTCGCAGCCGGTGCGGCCGCCGTCCAACCCAGCCCGACACCGACCGAAGAAGCTACCGCAGGTGACGCTACTCCCACAGCTGAAGCCAGCCCCGGCCCCACAGCCACCGAAACAGCTACCCCCAGCGACCAGGAACCGGTAGCCAGCGCTACAGCCAGTGCACCGGCTGCCCCTAGCTACCCCGCAACCGCCAGCGACCAGGTCACCATCGTGGGCGACTCCGTCACCCTTGCCTCTTCCATCGCCCTGGCAGAAGCAATGCCCCAGGCCATCGTCAACGCTGAAGTTTCCCGCAACAGCTCAGCTGCCCTGCCCATCGTCGCCCAGCTTGAGGCCAGCGGGGACCTGCGCGAGGTGCTGGTACTGTCAGTGACCGCCAACTCCACCTTCTCAGCAGGCCAGCTTGAAGAGCTCAAGAAGACTGTAGGCGAGCGCAAGATTGTGCTGGTCACCGGTGTTGGCCCGGCCAACCTCACCTGGATCGAGCCTTCCAACCAGATGATCCGTAGCTTCGCAGCCCAGAACCCAGACCAGGTCTTCGTAGCCGACTGGCAGGCCGCAGCCAAGGGCCACCCCGAATACCTCGTCTCTGACGGCGTCCACCCCCACAATGAGGGCCTCACCGTCTACGCCCGCGTAGTAGCCGAAGCCGTAGCGAAGGCCCAAGGAAAGTAAGCCCGCACGGGTAAGTGGGCCCGGGCAAAGCCTCGGGTAAGTGGGCCCGGACGGGTAAGTGAGCCCGGGCAAAGCCTCGGGTAGGGGCTCGAGGAATTGCCTGGGAGATTTCGTGACTCATCAGGTGAGGTAGGGCTGCTCGTCAGGAACAGGTTCGATCGGTGCTCCCGGGCAACGGCCAGGGATGAGAACTAGCCCAGGTAAGTCCCTGGACGAGAACTAGCCTAGATAGGGCAAAAGAGGTGGGAGGCACCGGATAGGCCCCCGTTGCTCACCGCCTGACCCCACCCACCTTTGGACCGCCCCCCAGCTCACCCCGTCCACCTTTGGACCGTCTCCAGCTCACCTCAACCACTTTTGGACCATCCCCAGCTCACCCCGTCCACCTTTGGACCGTCTCCAGCTCAAAAACGCCCCTAGAACCACAAGGAAATGAGCAAAATCAGGTCCAAAGTCAATACCAACGACCCGTTTACGGTCCAAACGGATGAAGGCGCTGGCACTACGTCCGTTTGGACCAACCTCAAACCACTCAACATGACTTTGGACCGTCCCGAACCCAATTTGCATCTCAAAATCAGAGCAAAATGATTTCAGAACGGTCCAAAGTACATCCAGGTAAGCTCAACCCGGTCTATATTTCAATGCCCTTGCACCACAGACAAGGCAAAACTCCGCTAAATCCCCAGCATCTGTCTCTGGCGAGAAAGAGTGGTTGCGATAGTACGCATAACTTCGGCCGGCTGTTTTCTTACCTGATGCCAGTTAAAACGAAGCACGATCCAACCCTGATTCTGAATCAGTTTTTCTCGGCTTCTTTCTGCTACAACAACTTGCTGGGCAGGTCCGTACTCAGAATATTTCTTCACCCCATCGAACTCAATAATGATTCGCTCACGCTCGTACGAGAAGTCTGGCCTATAAATATTTCCATCTACCGTTAGCTCCACCTGTTGCGACGGTTTTGGCAAATCGGATTCTAAAATCGCAAACAGGAGCAAGCTTTCTCCAGGGCTTTCGCAATCTTTGCTGAGGTAAGAGGTTATGGAGCGGGCCCGTCCTGCCCCTCTACCCTTCAATTTGTTTAGCCTTTCCTGCACTACTTCGGGGCTAGTTAGCCCGCGGTTCAGTGCAGAGTTGATAATGCATACGCTTTCATCGCGTGGCAGGTATCGTGCGCAATCATCGAGGGTTTGGAGAATTCCAGTCGCATTTATCCCGCCGGGGAACTGCACTGTGTGGGTGGCTGGACGTGTGGTGTAGTGCTTGGTGACGTTGGCTGGCCGGCCTCTAGTGGTTGGGTGTACAAGTACGTCCACGGGCGCCAATGGTTCTAAGATACTTAGACCGTGTAGCCACGCTGCACTTCGGTGGCAAAAGATCGCATGTGGGTTTTGCTTATGGTAGGCCACTATTTCACACGGGTACCTGTCGTAGAAGGGTAATTGTGCGTATATTTCTGTTGGGCAGTAGACCCCGCGACGTAGCGTGGTCAGCTCTCCCCGTTGTGCTTTCCGGGTGATTGTTGACTTGCTCGGGCCGGTTGCTTGGAGCTCTGCGGCTGTTCGAACGATTGAGAGGGTTTGGGTGATGTCCATGGGGTGAGTATGCCCAGAACAGCTTCAGGACGGTAGAGCACAGGTTCGCTGTGGAAAAAGGTTTATCGACTTTCACCTAGTCACAGGATTTCAAGTTTCAAAATTGGTGTAGCCATTTCCAAATATGTCAGCCCTATTTCGCAGTGGTGTTGCCCCCCCTGCAGCCGGAAGGCTTTGGACCGTTTCAAACTCATTCAGTTTTACTTTGGACCATATCAAAATCATTTTTTCGCCTAAAACCAGGGTATTTTGAGCCCAGGACGGTCCAAAGCTAGACAAAGCGGGGCCGTCATGGTCCAAACCCAGCTAGCCTGAACCCGTCACGGTCCAAACCCAGCTAGCCTGAACCCGTCACGGTCCAAAGCCGCCTGCTCTGACCCCGGCACGGTCCAAAGCTAGGCAAGGCGGGGCCGTCATGGTCCAAACCCAGCTAGCCTGAACCCGTCACGGTCCAAAGCTAGGCAAGGCGGGGCCATCATGGTCCAAACCCAGCTAGCCTGAACCCGGTACGGCCCAAACCCGCCTGCTCTGACCCCAGCACGGTCCAAACCCGCCTGCCACGAGCCCAGCACGGTCCAAAGTCCTGAGAGGGTAAAGAAAAAGGACGGACGCGGCGGGGGCCGGTCCGTCCTTTCACCTACTTAACGATGGTTGTGACCCACTCCTGGTCTGCCAGGTAACGGGCCAACTCATTGACCTGCTCCAGGGTCACCGAGCGGACCCCCTCAAGCAGCTCATCAATCGACAAGAACTTACCCGAATCCAGCTCAGCCCGGCCCAGGCGGCTCATGCGGGAGCCAGCGTCCTCACTGCCCAGCACCGTTGAGCCACCCAGCTGGCCAACGACCTTCTCCAGCTCCTCCTGGGTCAGGCCCTTCTCAGCTAACTCAGCAAAGGTAGAGCGCATCAGCTCCTGCACCTGCTCAGCCTTAGCCGGAAGGCAACCCGCGTACATACCAAAGTAGCCAGCATCAGAATAAGAACCGGTGAAGCTAAAGGTCGAATAAGCCAGGCCCCGCTTCTCCCGAATCTCCTGGAAGAGCCGGGACGACATGCCCCCACCCAAAGCAGAATTAAGAACACTCATGGCATAGCGGCGGTCATCCCCAGCAATCAGACCCGGGCAGCCCATCACAATGTTGGTCTGTTCAAAGCCCTTCTCCAGGGTCTTTTCGCGGGCGCCGGGCACGATCTCACTTGCCGATCGGACGCGACGGGCCGCCGGGGCGACGCCCTCGGTGAGGTCCCAGCCCCGGTTGGCCAGTGATTCAAGCACCAGGTTCACGATCTCAGCATGATTCAAACTGCCCGCCGCCGAAATCACCAAACGGTCAGGGGTATAAAACTGCTTGTAGTGCTCCCACACCTTATCGCGGGCCACCTCCGTAATCTCCTGCGGGGTGCCCCCAATAGGCCGGCCCAGAGGATTAGCCCCCATCAGTTGCTCAATAAAGGACTCAAAGGCAACGTCAGTGGGGTCGTCCTGATCCATGGCCAGTTCTTCCAAGATTACCCCGCGCTCCTGCTCCAGCAGGTCGGGGTCAAGCACAGCACCGGTCACCATATCGGCGATCACATCAATCGCCATTGCGGTGTCATCATCCAGCACCCGGGCGTAGTAGCAGGTATGCTCCTTCGCTGTCAGGGCATTGGACTCGCCGCCCACCCGGTCAAATGAATTCGCAATATCCAAGGCAGAGCGGGATTCGGTCCCCTTGAAAAGCAGGTGCTCCAAAAAGTGGGTAGAGCCCAGCATTCCGGGCTGCTCATCCCGGGAGCCAACCCCCACCCAGAAGCCCAAAGACACAGACCGTTGCGAGGGCATCCGCTCAGTAATCACGCGCACGCCACCGGGCAACACCGACCGGCGAACCTCGTTACCTCCCCCACCGGCATAAATCAGGCGGCCAGTACGGTACTCAAGCTCATCGGTGAGCTCATCAAGTTCAATCGGGAGCAGAACAGGCATAGGGGCCTTTCACAAAAACTAACAATAACTACAGAAAAACAGAAGGGGGCAGACACGGTGTGGTGTCTGCCCCCTCACTGAGAAAGGCTAGCATCTAGCCGGGCAGAGCTTACTCTTCGTCTGCGCCGTCCTCGTCGCCAGCTTCGCCTTCAGCGACGACGGGAACCAGGGAGAGCTTGCCGCGGTCGTCGATCTTGGAAATCTCGACCTGGACCTTCTGGCCAACACCGACGACGTCCTCAACGTCATCGACGCGCTTGCCGCCGTTGAGCTTGCGCAGCTCGGAGATATGCAGCAGGCCGTCCTTGCCGGGGGTCAGGGAGACGAAGGCACCGAAGGTGGTGGTCTTCACAACGGTACCCAGGTAGCGCTCGCCGACCTCGGGAACCTGCGGGTTAGCAATCGCGTTGATGGCTGCGCGGGCTGCCTCTGCGGAGGGGCCGTCAGTAGCGCCGATGTAGACGGTGCCGTCGTCCTCGATGGAGATGTCGGTGCCGGTGTCTTCCTGGATCTGGTTGATCATCTTGCCCTTGGGGCCGATAACCTCACCGATCTTGGCAACGGGTACCTGGACGGAGATCACGCGGGGTGCGTAGTCGCTCATCTCATCGGGGGCGTCAATGGCGGCATTGATGACCTCAAGGATGTGCAGGCGGGCTTCACGGGCCTGGGTCAGGGCGCCGGCCAGGACAGAGGCGGGGATACCGTCGAGCTTGGTGTCCAGCTGGATAGCGGTGACGAACTCGGAGGTACCTGCGACCTTAAAGTCCATATCGCCCAGGGCGTCCTCAGCACCGAGAATGTCGGTCAGGGCTGCGTAGCGGGTTTCGCCGTTGACCTCGTCGGAAACAAGGCCCATGGCGATACCGGCGACGGGGGCGCGCAGGGGCACACCGGCGTTCAGCAGGGAGAGGGTTGAGGCACAAACGGAACCCATGGAGGTTGAACCGTTGGAGCCCAGGGCCTCTGAGACCTGGCGGATTGCGTAGGGGAATTCCTCGCGGGAGGGCAGGATCGGGGTGATCGCACGCTCAGCAAGGGCACCGTGGCCGATTTCACGACGCTTGGGTGAGCCTACGCGGCCGGTTTCACCGGTGGAGTAGGGCGGGAAGTTGTAGTGGTGGATGTATCGCTTGGACTTGACCGGGTAGAGGGAGTCAAGCTGCTGTTCCATCTTGAGCATGTTGAGGGTGGTGACGCCCATGATCTGGGTTTCGCCACGCTCGAAGATAGCGGAGCCGTGGACGCGGGGCAGGACCTCAACCTCAGCGGTGAGCTGGCGGATGTCGGTCAGGCCGCGGCCGTCGATACGGACCTGCTCGGTGAGGATACGCTGGCGGACAACGTGCTTGGTCAGGGCGTTGAAGGCTGCGTTGACTTCGTCCTCGCGGCCCTCGAATTCCTTGCCTTCAGCGGCCAGGGCTTCAACGATTTCCTGCTGCAGGGCAGCTGAGGCGTCCTCGCGGTCCTGCTTACCGGCGATGGAGTAGACCTCGACGATCTTGGGCTCGAAGGCCTTGACTGCGTCGTCGATTTCTGCGGCACGTTCGCCGAAGATGGGCAGGTCCAGGGCGGGCTTGCCAGCGCGGGCGGCCAGGTCAGCCTGGGCCTTGCAGAGGGCAGCGATGAAGGGCTTAGCTGCTTCCAGGCCCTCAGCGACGATTTCTTCGGTGGGGGCGGTGGCGCCGTCTTCCTTGATGAGCTTCCAGGAGTTATCGGTGGCCTCTGCCTCAACCATCATGATAGCTACGTCTTCGCTACCGTCAGCCTTGGTGACGATACGGCCGGCAACAGCCATGTCGAAGACGGCGTTCTCCAGCTGGGAGAACTTGGGGAAAGCTACCCACTGGCCGTCGATCAGGGCAACACGGACACCGCCGACGGGGCCAGCGAAGGGGGCGCCGGAGAGGGTGGTGGAGCAGGAGGCTGCGTTGATGGCGACGGTGTTGTAGATTTCGTCGGGCTCGATGGTCAGGACGGTGACGACGACCTGCACCTCGTTGCGGATACCCTTCTTGAAGGCAGGACGCAGGGGGCGGTCGATCAGACGCGCAGCCAGGATTGCTTCGGTTGAGGGGCGGCCTTCACGGCGGAAGAAGGAGCCGGGAATCTTACCGGCTGCATACATGCGCTCTTCAACGTCTACGGTCAGGGGGAAGAAGTCAAAGCCGTCGCGGGGGGACTTGCCAATGGCGGTAGCTGAGAGCAGGGTGGTTTCGTCGTCGATAGTGACGAGGGCGCTACCTGCAGCCTGCTGGGCGAGGCGGCCGGTTTCAAAGCGGACTACGCGCTTGCCGAACTTGCCGTTGTCGATGATTGCTTCTGCAAACTGAATTTCGGGACCTTCCAAGGTTCCTCCATTTCTGTGTTCTGCGCCGCGACTTCGGTCTTCGATTGAGGCCCACAGACACCGCCGTAAGGGGCTTGCTTCTGTAAACCGCTACCGAGGACCGTCAAAGTCCGCGGCGACTTGTTCTATATGGGGGGGTGCCGGGTGTGGGTGAGGGCGTCTCCCTGACCCCGTCCGTCTTTGCCCCGGGCGGGGAAAGGTGCGGACGGGACGGGTTACGCCCTCACGCTCACAAACCTGGTGTTATCGGCGGATACCGAGACGCTCGATGAGGGCGCGGTAACGCTCGATGTCGACGCTCTTGAGGTAGCCGAGCAGGTTGCGACGGCGACCAACGAGGATCATCAGACCACGACGTGAGTGGTGGTCGTGCTTGTGGGACTTGAGGTGTTCGGTCAGGTCGGTGATACGACGAGTCAGAACTGCAACCTGAACCTCGGGTGAACCGGTGTCACCTTCGTGGGTTGCGTATTCCTTCATGATTTCCTGCTTGATCTTGGGATCAAGAGCCATGGTTTAACTCCTAGAGTTAGTGCCGTGTGCGGCCCGGTCAACATTTTTGCTGCCGGGTTGAGGGCCAAGGACGCCGGTGGGCGGCTTGGCCGCTGCAGGTAACTGCCACGGACTGCAGTCACATACAGTCTCAACTCTACCGCAGACCCCGCTAGAGGCGGAAGAGGCAGGGCGGTGGTAGTTTGCTCACCCCGCCTTCTGCCCCTAGCTGGAGGGGCTCCCTTCACCGGCCCCTTACCTATGGGTTACTTCTTGGCGCGGCCAAAGGCCAAGGAGGCGAGCGCGGTAGCGCCGGTGACAGCGCAGACGGCGGGCCAGGGGCCAATTTTCTTGTGCAGGGCGTGGGAGTAACCGAAGGCCCCCAGGTAGACGGCGGTCAGGGCAGCGGCGGTGCCGGTTCCGGCGTTCTTCTGCCAACCGGCAAAGGCGGCGGCACCGCCGGCGGCTAGGGCTACACCGCCGAGGGCACGGACGTTAGTAACGCGGGCAACCTTGTAACCGCCCATGAGGCCGGCTGAGGCAGCAGCGGTTGGGATGAGTACATTCATGTCAACACCTTTGTCTTGGGTACAGATAACTCTAGGTTACTCCGCAGGTAGCGCTTGTGCCTGGAGCCTGGGAGAATGGGAACCATGCAAAAGCCTGAAAATTTTGAGAAGCAGAAGACAAATGTCGAGTCCTTCGACCTGGACCACACCGCTGTTGCCGCCCCCTATGTGCGGGTAGCTGACCGCAAGACCCTGCCGGGCGGGGACGTCCTGGTGAAGTACGACGTCCGTTTTACCCAGCCCAATAAGGGCCATCTGGGCATGAAGGCCATTCACTCCATTGAGCATATGACCGCCCACCACATGCGCAACCACACCGACGCCCTGATTGATTTTTCCCCTATGGGCTGCCAGACCGGTTTCTACGCCCTGACCCTGGGTGTAGAGCCTGATGATTTCATGCAGATTTTGGCGGTCACTATGCAGGATCTGCTGGACGCTACTGAAGTTCCTGCTGCCAATGAGGTCCAGTGCGGCTGGGGCGCCAACCATTCCCTGGAGGAGGCCCAGGCGGCCGTCCGTGACTTCTTGGCCCGCAAGGACGAGTGGGCTCAGGTGATGGCATAGATGGCAGCTTTTACTCTTCCTGCAGGCTTTGAGAATGCCGCTATCGTCCAGGTCGCTATGGACGTTGAGGCTGCCCCCTTCCTGGAGCGGACCCGGGCGGTGGGCGATGCCTTTGCCCTGGGTGAGGCTGAGTTCTACCCGCGGGTGCTGGCTACTGCCTCTGATGAGATCACCATTCTGCTGGTGCGCTCGAAAATTGGCCTGGTCAATGCCGCTAGTGCCCTGACAGTTGCCCTGTCGCTGGTGCCCGCCCCGCGCGTCATTGTCTCTGCCGGTACCGCAGGTGGCCTGCGCGCCGATGTTAATGTGGGGGATTTGGCGGTAGGCACTGAGTACACCTACACGGACGCGGACGCCACAGCTTTCGGCTACGAGTTTGGGCAGGTGCCGGGCATGCCCGCCACCTATGCAACCGAGCCTGCTCTGCTGGAAAAAGCCCAGGCAGCTGCAGCAGCATATACCGGTGAAGGTACTCCCCTGCTGGGGCAGATGCTGGCCGGTGGTTCCTTTGTGACCGCCAAGAATGTGAAGGATACCCGCGAGATTTTCCCGCAGGCTATCTCCACGGACATGGAGACCACCGCCCTCGCCCAAATCTGTGCCAGCCGTGCGCTTCCTTTCATAGCCGTCCGCGGTATCTCAGACCTCTGCGGCCCGGCAGCTGACCAGGACTTCCACATGGACGCCCCCATCGTCGCCGAACGAAGCGCCACCCTGGTCACTGCCCTCTTGGCCCTCTAGCCCCACCCCTACCTCACTTTTCGCTCAGCGGGCGAGCCCATCGTCCGCCCCCATCCTCGCACCCAAGGAGAACCTTTATGCACCAGCACACCCTACGCGACGGCAACGCAATCCCAGCCCTGGGTTTGGGTACCTACCCCCTCTCGAACGTCGAGGCGGAGGTTACCGTTGCCGAAGCCATTAATCGTGGCTACCGCCTGGTGGATACTGCCGTCAACTACGAGAACGAAAAGGGCGTTGGCAAGGGCGTTCTCCGCTCCGGCGTGAAGCGCGATGAGATTTTTGTTCAATCCAAACTGCCCGGACGCGACCACGGAGCCCAGAAGGTGCGACCTTCCCTCGAAGCCACCCTGGAGCGCATGGGGCTGGACTATCTGGACGCCTACCTGATTCACTGGCCTAACCCTTCCCAGGGCCTCTACCTTGAAACCTGGCAGGCCATGGTGGAGCTGCAGGAGCAGGGTTTGGTGAAGTCCATCGGTGTCAGCAACTTCCTGCCTGAGCACATCGACCGTTTGATTGCTGAAACCGGGGTTACCCCGGCCATCAACCAGATTGAGCTCCACCCCTACTCGCAAAAATCAAGCTGGGTTGACTACAACTTCAGCAAGGCTATCCTGACCCAGTGCTGGTCCCCGCTGGGGCGGAAGACCTCCCTGCTCAAGGACGCAACCCTGGTAGCCCTGGCCCGGGAGCTGGGCAAGACCCCCGCCCAGATCATCCTGCGCTGGCAGGTGCAGAAGAACTATGTGCCCCTGCCCAAGTCCTCCTCCACGAGCCGTTTGGAAGAAAACCTGGCGATCTTCGACTGGGAACTCTCAGAGGCCCAGGTGGCCCGGATTGATGCCCTTGAAGCAGGCGTCGGTCGTGGCTTTGACCCCAATACCCACGAAGAGATGTAGCAGAAAACAGGCTGGGCTGGCGCTTACGTTAGCACCAACAGAAAAGTTCCCGGAATAAGTGTTCTTATTCCGGGAACTTCTGTATCTAGGTACTAGCTGATGCCAAGGATAGTTTTTGCTTTCTCAACATCGGCGTGCATCTGCTCGATCAGGGCTTCGACGCCGGTGTAGGCGACCATACCGCGCAGGTACTCCACGAACTCCAGGGTGACCTGCTGGCCGTAGAGGTTGAAGTCTTCCACCTTTTCCTGGGGGCGCCCCACCACATGGGCCTCCACCTGCCGAACGGTGATGCCCTCAAAGGTTGGGTTGGTACCAACGGAAACAGCAACCGGGTGGCGGGTGCCTGCCTCATCGACCAACCAGCCAGCGTAGACGCCGTCCCCGGGGACGAGACCGTCCGAATCAACCGCCATATTGGCCGTCGGGAAGCCCAGCTCCCGGCCCCTGGCTGCCCCGTGCACCACTTCGCCTCTCATGTAGTGGGGGCGGCCCAAAATCTCAGCGGCCTCCCCGACCTTCCCCTCAGCAAGCAGCTGACGGATTGAGGTTGAGGAGCATCGGGATTGGTCTGCGGCTAAAAGGTCGGCAACCACAAGCACCTGGAAGCCGTATTTTTCTCCCAGCTGCTGCATGGTCGTCAGGTCCCCTGAGTTGTCCTTGCCGAAACGGACGTCATCTCCAATGACAACGTACTGGGCCTTCAGTCCCTCGACAAAAGTCCGCTGCACGAACTCTTCGGGACTCTGGGCGGCAAATTCAAGGGTGTAGTTCAGTAGCAGGTAGCAGTCAACCCCAAGCTGGGCCATGGTAGCCTGGCGGGCTTCCTGGCTCATGATGTCCAGGTGTTTCCCGTCAGGGTTGTGGACGGCCGCCGGGTGGGGGTCGAAAGAGACAGCTACTGAGCGGAGCCCGTGGGTGCGGGCGGTGGCAACCAGGGTCGTGAGCACCTTTTGGTGGCCAACGTGAACCCCATCAAAGTTACCGATGGTAACGACGGTGGGCCCGAAGTCGGCGGGGATCTGGGTGAGATCGGTATAGCGCTTCACTGTGCTCCTTGGGGTATTGGTGCTCGTGTCTAGTCTACGCGGTGGGGGCGGGTTTTACTCAACCACCACAGGCCCACCATGGGCAGGACCAGGGGAATGTACCCGTAGCCGGAGCCAAAATGCGACCAAACCGAGGCCAGCTCAAAATGCTGGGGCTGCAGGTAGGAGTAGACACCGATCAGGAGGACACCGGCCATTTCGATACCGACGGCGGCCAGGGAAAGCTTCCAGGCCCCCTCCCCCTTCTTAGCCAGGGCGATGGTAGCAACCAGGTAGATCAGGGCTGAGAGGGCAGAGAGGGTAATGGAAAGCGGTGCTTCCTCGAACTTACGGATGACCTGGTAGAGGGCCCGGGCCCCCGCCGAGAGGGTAAAGACCCCGTAAATCACAACCAGGAGGCGGCCAAAGCCGCTATTTTTCGTAGCGGCAGCTTTGTTCTGTGTTTGCTCCATTGTCTTCTTCCATCTCCCATGCAATGTTGATGCTGCTCTTATTGGCGTTTCTGGCCTTGAGCGCAGAGCGGGCGCTTATTCGTGTACTGCTCCAGCGCATCGACCTAATAGTAGTACCAGAGCATGTTCATCCGGTGGACCATGATGATCAGCACCGGGCCGGTCAGGCCCAGCACCAGGGTGGACCAGTGGGTGCGTTCGGCCAGGGACCAGATGAAGGTGCCGACCGGAATAATCATGGCAGTTAGCAGGTAGCCGTAGTATTCGAGCCAGTCGCCGGAGGGCCCGTCCGTGAGCACCTGCATGATAATGGAGCCCACCAGGTAGATGATCAGGAAGGCTTCAAGGGCTATAACGGAGCCCTGGGACCAGTCGTCGGGGGCAGCCCCGCGCAGAAAGCGGGTGAGACAGATGAGGAAGGAGGCAACACCGAGGACGGTGCAGATCCAGAACCAGAGGTCGAGGCCGGCAATCATCATGGGGTTAGTCCTTGAAGGTTGTTCCTGATTCGAAGACGAGCACGGGGGCGGCGACGTTTTCGCGGCGGAATCGGGTGTTCTCAATGATAGCGACGAGGGTGCCGTTGGGGGCGAATGCAGCGGTGAGGCCGTCGGTGGTGGGTTTGTCGTGCCCGCCAACAGACCCGCCCTTAGGCTTGGTTGTCTCCCCCTGCCCCTGGGTGGGGGTGATACGACGGCCGTTGGCTAGGTCGGTTGCTTCAGCCGCAGTCAGGGTGCGGACGGCAAACAAGCGGCGGGCTGCCTCCTCGATGGGCAGCAGCGGGGCAGGCTCTTCTGCTTCACGCCCGGCAATGAGATCGTCGAGGGTGTAGGCGTCCTCTGCCCGGATGTCGCCAATGGCGGTGCGGCGCAGGGCTGTGAGGTGGCCGCCTATGCCCAGGGCAGCACCCAGGTCGCGGGCCAGGGCCCGAATGTAGGTTCCTGCCGAGCAGACCACAGTGACGTCTAGATCAAGCACATCGCCGCTCACCTCTTCCCCCTCAATTGGGTAGGAGGCGGTGGCCGTCCTCTTCTCATGGACGGTGAAGGAATGGACGGTAACAGGCCGGGCATGAAGGTCTACTTCTTCACCGGCTCGCACGCGGGCGTAGGAGCGCACCCCATCAACCTTAATAGCTGAAACGGCTGAGGGTACCTGCTGGATATCGCCGGTGAGCTTGGCAATCTCAGCCTCGAGTGCGGCATCAGTGACAGAAGCGACCGTACCGGGGGCAGCGAAGCCGACAGCCTCGCCGTCCGCGTCGTCGGTGAGGGTTGAGACGCCCAGGCGGATCGTGGCGGTGTAGGTTTTGGTCTCCCCCACCACATAGGTCAGCAGGCGGGTTGCCTTGTTAACCCCAAGAATGAGCACCCCGGTGGCCATGGGGTCAAGGGTGCCGGCGTGCCCTACCTTGCGGGTACCAGCAATCCACCTCATTTTTGACACGACGTCGTGGCTGGTCAGCCCGGCAGGCTTATCGACAACAATGAGCCCAGAAGGGCCAAGGGGTGCTTTTTTAGCCATGCTTAGGCTTCGTCTTCCTCGGTGTCTGCGGTCTTGTAAGCGTCTGCCCCACCGGCGTACTCAGCACCCTCACGGGCAGCAGCAATCTCAGCGTCACGTTCCTTGGTCTTGCGGAGCAGATCTTCAATATGCGCTGCATTGACAGGCACCTCGTCGGGGACGAAGGTGAGGGTGGGGGTCAGGCGGGCGGTGATGTTCTTACCGACCTCTGACCGCAAGATCCCCTTAGCTGATTCCAGGGCAGCCTTGGTGGAGGCCTGCTCTTCTTCAGAACCAAAAACGGTGTAGTAGATGGTGGCGTGCTGCAGGTCGTTGGTGACGCGGGCATCGGTGACGGTAATGAAGCCCAGGCGGGGGTCCTTAATGCGGCGTTCAAGGGCCTGTGCAACAATCACCTTAATGCGGTCGGCGAGGCGGGCGGCGCGTGCCGGATCAGCCATGGTGTTCTCCTTCTAATCTTTCTCTTCGTTAAGTGTAGTAGGGGGTGGGGCAGCTCCTTGAGCCGCCCCACCCCGGGGCACCCGGCCAACCTTTCTTCGATCAGTCGGGTGCTGTGCGTCCTTACCCTTCCCCTAGCGGGTGAGGGGGTTAGAACCTAGACGCGAGGCTTTTCCTGCATCTCCCAGGTCTCAATGACGTCGCCTTCCTTGATGTCATTGAAAGAGCCCAGGCCGATACCACACTCGTAGCCCTCGCGGACCTCGGTGGCGTCGTCCTTGAAGCGGCGCAGGGATTCGATGGTGAGGTTGTCAGCCACCACTGCACCGTCGCGCACCAGGCGGGCCTTGGAGTTGCGCTTGATGAGGCCGGACTTGACGATAGAACCTGCAATGTTGCCCCACTTGGAGGAGCGGAAGACTTCGCGGATCTCGGCGGTACCGAGCTCAACCTCTTCGTATTCAGGCTTGAGCATACCCTTGACGGCAGCTTCGACCTCTTCGATAGCGCGGTAGATGACGGAGTAGAACTTCATTTCTACGCCCTCACGGTCGGCGTAGTCAGCGACGCGCTCGGCGGGGCGGACGTTGAAGCCGATGATGATTGCGTTATCGACGGTTGCCAGGTTGACGTCGTTCTGGGTGATAGCACCAACACCGCGGTGGATGACTCGAATCTGGACCTCGTCCCCACCTGCTTCAATCTTCATGAGGGACTCTTCCAGAGCTTCAACAGCACCGGAGACGTCACCCTTGATGATGAGGTTGAGGGTGTCCATCTTGCCTTCGGCAACAGCAGCGTCGAAGGATTCGAGGGTGACGCGCTTGCGACGCTTGGCCAGCTGGGCGTTGCGGTCAGCTGCTTCACGCTTTTCAGCGATCTGGCGGGCGGTGCGCTCTTCTTCGGTGGAGAGGAAGGTGTCACCTGCACGAGGCACGGTGTTGAGGCCGAGCACCTGGACGGGGCGGGAGGGGCCGGCTTCTTCGACATTGTGGCCGTTTTCGTCGAACATGGCGCGGACGCGGCCGTAAGCTGAACCTGCGACGATAGCGTCACCGACGCGGAGGGTGCCGGACTGAACCAGGACGGTTGCAACGGCACCGCGGCCCTTATCGAGGTTAGCTTCGATGGCGACGCCGCGGGCTTCCTTGTTGGGGTTAGCCTTCAGTTCCAGGGCGCCGTCGGCGGTCAGGGTGACTGCTGCGAGCAGCTCGTCGATGTTCTTACCCTGGCGGGCTGAAACGTCAACGAACATGGTTTGGCCACCATATTCTTCGGGAATCAGGCCGTACTCGGTGAGCTGCCCACGGATCTTATCGGGGTTAGCGCCTTCCTTATCAATCTTGTTGACGGCGACCACGATCGGCACTTCTGCGGCCTGGGCGTGGTTGAGCGCTTCAACGGTCTGGGGCATAACGCCGTCGTCGGCGGCAACGACCAGGATGGCGATGTCGGTGACCTTGGCACCGCGGGCACGCATGGCGGTGAAGGCCTCGTGACCGGGGGTGTCAATGAAGGTCAGGTAGCGTTCTTCGCCTTCAACCTCGGTGTGGATCTGGTAAGCACCGATGTGCTGGGTAATACCGCCAGCTTCACCGTCAATGACGTTGGTGTTGCGGATGGCGTCCAGCAGGCGGGTCTTACCGTGGTCGACGTGACCCATGACGGTGACGACAGGCGGGCGGACTTCCAGAACCTCGTCGTCTTCAGCTTCGGCTTCGGCGGTGAGGTTGATGTCGAAGGATTCGAGCAGTTCACGCTCTTCGTCCTCGGGGGAGACGATCTTGACGACGTAGCCCAGTTCGGCGCCCAGCAGTTCGAAGGTTTCCTCATCGAGGGACTGGGTCTGGGTTGCCATTTCGCCCAGGTGAATCAGGACGGTGACCAGGGCTGCGGCGTTTGCGCCAATCTTTTCAGCGAAGTCCATGAGGGAGGCACCGCGGCGCATACGGATCTCGGTGGTACCGTCGCCGTGGGGTACGGCTACGCCACCGATGGTCGGCTGCCGCAGCTGCTCTTCCCGGCGCAGGGCTGACTTGGTCTTGCCCTTCTTCTTCTTTCCGCCACCGCGACCGAAAGCGCCCTGGGCGTTACCGCGACCGCCACCGGGGCCACCGCGACCGGGGCCGCGGTTGAAGCCGCCGCCACCGTTACCGCCGCCGGGGCCACCAGCGCCGCCACGGCGGGGACCGCCGCCACCGTTACCGGCAGGGGCGCCGACGTTGCCGCTCATCTTGGTGGGCATCATGTTGGGTGAGGGGCGGTTGCCGCCACCTGCGGGGCGGGGAGCGCCACCGGCAGGACGGGGACCAGCTGCACCGGCACCGGCTGCGGGGCGGGGGGCGTTGTTACGGCCACCAGCAGGACGGGGGCCGCCAGCACCTGCGCCTGCGGGGCGGGGACCACCGTTGCGGCCACCTGCAGGACGGGGGCCACCTGAGCGGCCGCCTTCACCGCGTTCGGGGCGCTCGGAGCGCTTGCCCATGCCCTGGGAGGGGGCAAAGGGGTTGTTGCCGGGGCGGGGACCGGGCTTAGCGCCGGGCTTAGCCGCTGCGGGCTTGGGCGCTGCAGGCTTGGGAGCACCGGGCTTGGGCGCTGCCATGCCCTGGGTGGTTGAGAAGGGGTTGTTGCCGGGGCGGGGACCAGCAGGCTTGGCGGTCTCTGCCTTGTCTGCGGCGGGGCCGGGCTGGGCGGCTACGGGCTTGGGGCTTGCTTCTTCAGTCTTCTGAGTAGCCTTAGGGCTTGCAGCAGGCTTTACGGCTGCGGGCTTGGGAGCTGCGGCCTGGGGGCTGGCAGGCTTGGGGGTTGCCGGCTTAGCCTCGGCAGCAGGTGCTTCTGCAGCTGCAGCCTGGGGGAAGGCGGCGCGGAGTTTCTTTACTACCGGGGGTTCGAGGGTTGAGGATGCACCCTTGACGAACTCGCCGAGTTCCTGAAGCTTTGCGACAGCTTCTTTTGAGGGGATTCCGAGTTCTTTTGCGATCTCGTGAACGCGGGGCTTTGCCACTTTTCTCCTGTTCTGGTTCGCACCAGAACGGGGCGAACCTTCAGTTTGTATGAGGGGTTAGCTTCAAGGAAGCTGGGTTTTTGCCGGTGGGTGAGCACAGGTAAGCACTCATTGCGCGGCACTCATTGGTTTTCCATCAGTTTTCTGACTCGCTTTCTTACAAGTTAAGTCGTCAAACTCGTTGACTTGTTGGTTCGCCTGCTCGGTGATGAGCATTGAACCGGGTCGCAGCCTTATGCTGTGATCACCAGTTCGGTGGCTTCTACCCTGGTTTTGAAGGCGCGGGCTAGGGCATTCTTTTTGAGTGCACTAGCCAGGCAGGCTTCTGTGGGGTGGAGCCAGGCTCCACGGCCGGGTAGGGTTTTGGCCGCATCGAAGACAGCACGCTGGGGTGGGGTTCCGATGAGGGCAATTCTGATGAGGTCGGTTTGAGGTGCGGTGGTACGACAGCCTATGCAGGTGCGGACGGGGGTGGGCAGAATCCTGCTCCCTTCTGTCGGTGTGCGTATGCTGGCTTAAGCCGGGCAGGTGGCCCGGCCCTAGACCGCTGTTCTTTAACCTCTATAGACCAGTTTAGCCCCCTTGCGGGGGCTAACGGTAAATATGTTAGTCAGCTCTCTTATTCAGAGTCGGCTTCACCTGCTGCTGCGGCTGCTTCTTCAGCTGCAGCGATGGCTGCCTTGTACTTTGATTCGGAGATGATGTCGATGCGCCAGCCGGTGAGCTTAGCGGCCAGGCGGGCGTTCTGACCTTCCTTGCCGATTGCGAGGGAGAGCTGGTCGTCGGGAACGATCGCGCGGGCTGAGTAAGTCTTGCGGTCAATGACGGTGACTTCACGAACCTTGGCCGGTGACAGGGCTGCGGTGATGAATTCTTCGGGGGCATCTGAGTGGTCAACGATGTCAATCTTCTCGTTGTTCAGCTCGCCCATGACGGCGCGGACGCGGGAGCCCATTTCACCGATGCAGGAGCCCTTGGGATTAATCCCGGGCTTGGTGGCCCGAACAGCAATCTTGGTGCGGTGGCCTGCCTCACGGGCAACTGCCATGATTTCAACGGAGCCATCTGCGATTTCGGGGACTTCGTGCTCAAAGAGGCGACGGACCAGGTTGGGGTGGGAGCGGGAGAGCACGATTGAGGGGCCCTTGGGGCCGCGGCGGGCTTCAAGGACGTAGGCCCGGATTCGGGTGTTGTGGCTGTAGCGTTCGCCGGGAACCTGCTCGGCGGTAGGCAGGACAGCTTCAAGGGTGCCGAGATCAACGTGGATCATGCGGGGGTTAGGGCCCTGCTGGATGACGCCGGAGATCAGCTGGCCTTCGCGGTCCTTGAATTCACCGAGGACGGCTGAATCCTGGGCATCGCGCAGACGCTGCTGAATGACCTGGCGGGCAGTGGAGGCTGCGATCCGGCCAAAGTTATTGGGGGTATCGTCAAACTCGCCGATGACTTCGTCGTTTTCATCCAGTTCGGGGGCGAAGATAGCGACCTTACCGGTGGTGCGGTCAAGCTCTGCGCGGGCGCCACGAATAGCACCGGGCTGCTTCTGGTAGGCCAGCAGGATCGCGCTTTCGATCATCGGGATCAGGGTGTCGATCGAGATGTCGCGCTCTTTTTCGAGCAGGCGAAGGTTGCCCAAATCAATGTCCATGGTGGCCCCTTTTCGTGTAGTACGGTGCCGGGGTCTGAGGTACCCCGGCACCGTTGTGGTGTATATGTGCACCCTCTGCAGGGTGCTACTTATCGCGCTGATAAGTTGGTCTGGTTCCTATTCTAGCGAGTACTTGCTAGCGGTTGAATTCAATTTCAACCTTAGCGGAAGAAATTGTGGCCCACTCCAGGGTAACGGCATCGCGGTAGCTCTCGGGCTGGCCCTTCTTGGTTTCTTTTTTCCGGCGGACGACAGGGCCGTCCTCGGTGACGAAGTCGAGACGGGCCAGGTACTGGTCTCCCCCGGTCTCCGTAATTTCAATCAGGCGGTCAATGGAGCGCTTCCAGTGGCGGGTTTCGGTCAGGGGGCTGGTGACACCGCGGGAGGAGACTTCAAGAGAGTAGGGTACTTCACCGTCATCTACCTGATCCAGGGCAGCAGATAGGGCCTGGGATACCTCAGCGATGGTGTCCAGGGACAGGGCGTCGGTGCGGTCTTCGGGGTAGTCAACCACAATTTCCAGGGTGCGGTTCGCCCCGCTACCCTTGGCGGTCAGCTTCTCCAGCACCAGCTTGAACTCCTGCTCCACCACCTGGTTGACGGCCTCGCGCACGCCTTCGACGCTCACAAAGCTCCCTGCGGGAGCCTTCTGGGTGATTCCCTGCTCAGCGCGGGCAGCGGCCCGGCGTTCGCGGGCGTTGGGGGCGTCCTTTTTGCTGGCTTTGGGTGATGCCATCGGGCGTAACTCCTGAAGTGTGAGGGGCAAGTAAACTCCTTCAAGCCTAACACCTGCCTCTGGCCCGGCCGCCGAAAAATCGCTAGGGGCGGGCGGAGGCGCGGACTTTTTGGCACAATGGGAGGTGGGCTCATGGCCCGTCTGTGTAGTGTGGAAGGTTTCTCCCGATGAATCGCTCTGTCCGTCTGGCCCCGGTTTTCCTGGCGCTTCTTTTCGCTGGCCTCCTGGTAGCCCTCCTTGCTGTGGGCTTTCTGTCGCAGCGCAAAACGGAGCAGGTACGGGCTGACCTTCTTGACCAGAGCACGATGGCCGCCCAGCTAACGGCCCTGCACTTGGCTGCCGATGAAGCTGGTCAGGCTGAGCTCAGCCAGGCTGCCCAGGGCGCTCTGGAGTCTCTTGCCACTGCAGCCCAGGAGGTGACGGTGACGGAGTTTGAGCCGGTTGAGCAGCAATTACAGAGCACAGCCTCCGCCCTGCTTGAGGTAGGTTTTTCAACCCAGGACGCCGGGGATCGGGCCCGCGCCCTCACCGCCGTCATCGACCTATGGCAGGCTGCCCACCAGGGCGGTCTTACCGAGCAGGCCTACCCCGATGCCCTCTCCGATGAGGTAGAGAGAATCAGAAACTTCAGCTGTAGCAGTGAGAAGCTCCCCCTCGAAGAAACTACCTCAGCAGCCGGTGAGCAGGTCGCCCAACCTGCCTCCCTCCTTCCCTTCCAGCAGAGCATCTACCAGCTCAACTACGTCAGCGAAGTGTATGCTGCCCGGGCAGACCAGGGCTATGCGGACGTCGCAGCCCAGGCCGGTCAGTTAGCAGAGGCTACGACCGCTATGGAGCACCTGGCCACCCCCCTCTTCACCTGCTACGGGGTGCTTGAGGCGCCGGCAGCGTCCTACCCTGTCGAAGACGCAGCGAGCGCCTCCCAGCAGATCTCTGAGTTCACCGCGGCTCTTGAGGCAAACGCGCGGGCTGTTCTGGCAGACCAGGCTCTTGCCCCTGCAGCAGATGATCTTGAGGCCCTGGCCCTCATTCTGGCACTCGATGTCCAGCAGCTCCCCCGCTAGAAGGTGCCCAGTTTATCGGACCCCAGTTTGCTGACGAGTGCGGTTAAAGCAGAAGGTACCACCTAAGTCGGAAAAGACCAGCTAGTTCGTGGTCTTTTTTGACTCAGATGGTACCTACCCGGGGTGCTTAGCGCTGAACTTCAGCCAGCAGCTCGGCTACGGCGTCCTCAAGGGCAACCTCGCGGGCCTCACCGCTGCGGCGGTCCTTAATTTCGACCAAGCCGTTGGCAAAGCCTCGGCCAACCACCACAATAGTGGGCACACCCAGCAATTCGGCATCGCCGAACTTCACACCGGGAGAGACCTTGGGGCGGTCATCGAACATGACGTCCAGACCGGCTGCTTCAAGATCAGCAACCAGCTTCTCGGCGCCCTCTGCAACCTCATCGCCCTTACCGGTCATCACCACATGGACGTCAGCCGGGGCCAGGTTACGGGGCCAGATCAGGCCCTTATCGTCGTGGTTGCCTTCAGCAATTGCAGCCATAGCGCGGGTCACGCCAATACCGTAAGAGCCCATTGTGACGGTCTGCAGCTTGCCGTTCTGGTCCAGGACCTTTAGCCCTAAGGCTTCTGCGTACTTGCGACCCAGGGCGAAGATGTGGCCCATCTCGATACCACGGGCAGCGATCAGGGGGCCGGAGCCGTCCGGGGCCGGATCGCCCTCGCGCACCTCGCAGGCCTCAATCACGCCGTCAGCTTCAAAGTCGCGGCCCAGTACCAGGTCGTAGACGTGCTTCTGGTCCTCGTTAGCGCCGGTAATCCAGGCGGAGCCTTCAACCACGCGGGGATCAACAAAGTAAGGGATGCCGGTGGCTGATTCGGTGCCAAGGAGCTTCTCGCTCAGGGTCAGGCCGGGGCCAATGTAGCCCTTGACCAGCTGCGGGAACTTCTTGAAGTCCTCTTCACTGGCAGCTTCAACCTCAACTTCGCCACCAACACCCAGCAGGGCACCAACATTGACCTCAACGCGGCCCAAATCAACAGCGCGGTCGCCGGGTACACCGATAGCAACCAGCTGGCGGGTGCCGTCGGGAAGGATGACAGCCAGCACCACGTTCTTGAGGGTGTCAGCTGCGGTCCAGGGCGCACCCTCGCGCGGGTGCAGGGCATTGGACTGGTCAACCAGGGTTTCGATAGTCGGTGAGTCGGGGGTCAGCTCGACACGAGCAGCCGGGGTGGACGAAGCGTCCACGGGCTCGGGCACCACGGTGGTCACAGCCTCAACGTTGGCAGCGTACCCGCCCTCAGAGCGCACAAAGGTGTCTTCGCCGACGGGGGTGGGGTGCAGGAACTCTTCGGAGCGGGAGCCACCCATAGCACCTGACTGGGCCTGGACGATAGCGATCTCAAGGCCCAGGCGCTCGAAGATCTTGATATAGGCGGCGCGGTGGGCCTGGTAGGCCTCCTCCAGACCCTCATCGTCTACGTTGAAGGAGTAGGAGTCCTTCATGATGAACTCGCGGCCGCGCAGCAGGCCCGCACGGGGGCGGGCCTCGTCGCGGTACTTGGTCTGAATCTGGTAGAGGTAGACCGGCAGGTCCTTGTAGGAGGTGTAGAGGTCCTTCACCAGGAGGGTAAACATTTCCTCGTGGGTGGGGGCCAGCAGCATGTCTGCGCCCTTGCGGTCCTGGAGACGGAAGAGGTTATCGCCGTATTCATTCCAGCGGTTGGTCGCTTCGTAGGGTTCACGGGGCAGCAGGGCCGGGAAGTGGACTTCCTGGGCACCGATAGCGTTCATTTCTTCACGAACGATGTTCTCGATCTTGCCCAGGACCTTCAGGCCCAGGGGCAGCCAAGTGTAGACGCCAGGAGCTGCGCGGCGGATATAGCCTGCACGCACCAGGAGTTTGTGGCTGGCGACTTCGGCGTCGACGGGGTCTTCGCGCAGGGTACGCAGGAACAAGGTAGATAGACGCTGAACCAAGGGGTTTCTCGCTTCTTGTGTGGTGAGGACGGACCCGCCCGTTGCAGGTGCACAACAGGTGGGCATACTTGTAGTCCAGTTTAGCGCCTCTTGAGCCTACCCGGTGGGTCTGGAGCAAGCGGTCGGTAGGCGATTAAAACAACAGGACCGCCCTGCGGAGTAGTCCGGGGCGGTCCTTCGTGCGAGCTGGAAGGTTTTAGTGCTGGGGTAGCACCTGGTTCTGGCGGTAGGTGCGCATAGAGCAGGCGTCCCCGCCTTCACTGGTCAGGCCGCGGGTGTAGAAGGTCTCGTCGATACCAAAGTCACCGGGTGAGCTCATGAGGGTCGCCCCCCGTTGGAGCACGCCCCAGCGGGTGGCCATCAGGCAGCTCAGGGGCTGGGTTTCAGAAAAGATAGCCTGGATTCGGACGTCGCCGGTTGCCTCATTCACGGGGTATTCGTTTGAGGTTGCAATCAGGCCGTATTTGGCAGGAGATTCCATGTAGAGGCCCAGGGCGTCGGTGTTCACGACAATGGCTGCGGGCTGGCCCAGGGTGTAGATGGCTGAGACGTTATTGCCGAAGTCCTGGGCAATGCTGTTGTAGGTTGCCCAGTAGGGGCGGCTATCGACGTCAGGTTCAGGGGCAATGATGCCGTGGGCAACGGCGTCCTGGCGGGCAGCTTCCATCTTCTCTTCAGCGTCCCCAATGTTGGCGATGGTGCGGGAGGTACCGACCTGGAGGTGGGCGTCCCGGGAGAAGCAGGCCCCGGTGGCCTCCCGTTCAGCCTGCCAGGTGAGGGCAGCGTCCGAACGGAGGTTGATGTAGGTGCCCGGCTGGGTCTCAGGATCGAGGATAATCAGCCAGCGGGTACGGCCGTTGTGGGTGGTGATGGCCTGGCCACAGAAGCTGTGGGGGAAGGGCTCTGATTCAGCGTTGCCGAACTTCATGGCGCCACCGGCTTCGATGAAAGCGGCACCGAGGTCACCGGGGATCACCTGGATACCTCCGTACCGGCCAAAGGTGACTACTGCCTTGCTAAAGACCTGTTCAGAGGCCCCGTTATCGTACTTGACGTAGTTGGTAACGGGTTCGCCCAGTTCGTCCTGGTGGTCTTGCCAGTAGGAACCGATGGGGTTGCTGACCTCTACGGTCGGCTCGCCTGCGGCGGGCTGGGTGGTGGTTGCTCCAGCTGGAGTCAGGCCCAGGAGCAGACAGGCGATAGCTGCCAGCTTGAGGGGAGCGCTCAGGCGTTTCATAAGGTCCTTTGCGTAAGGTCTGTGATTGTGGTTGTGGTGGGACAATCCTACAGGGACTGAGCCCTAAATAAGCAGGTGCCCCCCACCACAGGAGAAGTGGTGAGGGGCACCTTCTTTGGTGTCTTAGATACCAAGTCCCTTGTACCAGGCGAGCTTGGCCTGGCCGAGTTCGTTGAGTTCAGCGTTCATGTAGGGGGTTCCCTTGGTCCAGACCAGGGTTCCGCCTTCGAAGGCCTGGGTGACGATGGTGGTTCCGTTGGCGGTGGACTCAGTGGCTGCTGCAACAGGAGCGCCCAGCATGGTCATTTCGCTCCAGATGTTCCAGTTGCCACCGGTGGCCCAGTCGTTGTAAGAGGAGAAGCGACCCCGGTCAGCCAGGTTCAGGGCCTGGGTCAGGGCTGAAGATTCAACGGGCTTGGCACCTGCCAGGGGCTTTCCTGCTTCATCAGCCTTGATGTAGACCACCTTGTTGGTGTCAACCCGCAGTTCAAGTACCTGCTGCAGGGGGATGAACTTAGCGGTGGACCAGTCGTAGCTGGCATCGATTTCAGTACCCTGGGCGGTGCGGTCTAGCATACCTTCTGCCCAGGAGACGGGGGACGCGGTGACCTGGCTTTCGTAGTTGATGCAGGTTCCGAAATCGTCGAACTGGACGTAGTACTGGGACATGACGGCCTTGCCGTCGTTAGTTGCGTAGAGGGCATACCCGTGGTCGTCCCAGGTTTCGGGGGTTGAGCACTGGGTGGCTGCGGTGTTGTAGAAGAGGGCCCGCAGTTCGGTTGCGCCGGTGGCCCGGTTCTCTACGAACTCGTTCATGTAGAGGTAGGAGCCGTAGGCAGCAGGCTTGGTCAGGTAGACCTTGAGGGCGTTGGTGTTAACCAGCAGGGCGCGGTCCTGGCCCTTGCTGTAGAGGCCTGAGATGTTGTTGCCAAAATCCTGGGCAACCAGGTCTTCGGTAACCTCGCGGGGGGCCTGGCCCTGTTCGGCAACCTGGATACCGTTGGCAACAGCAATGGCGCGGGCATCAGCAATCTTGTGGGCTGCTGCGGTGATGTGGGCGGGGGTCTGTTCAACGGGAGTGGTGCCGTCACGCAGTTCGGGGGTGACGGGCTGTTCAACAACCGGAGCTACATCGTCCAGCTGGGCATTGTTGGCGAAGCAGGAGCGGGTCTTGGAGCGTTCTGTCTGCCACTTCTTACCTTCGGCTGAGCGCAGGTCGATGTAGGAACCAGCCTGGGTCTTTTCGTCGAGAACGACCAGCCAGCGGGTCTTGGAGTCGTGGGTGGTCAGGGACAGGCCGCAGTAGCCGTGCTTCCAGGGGGCTGATTCAGCGTTACCGAACTTCTCGGCGCCACCAGCCTTGAGGAAGGTTTCAGCAGCCTGGCCGGTGATGGCCTGGGCGCCGCCCCACTTACCGGAGGTAATGACACCGCTTTCGAAGACCTGCTGCTTTGAACCGTTGGCGAAGGTCTGCTCTGCGCTTACGGGTGCGCCGAGAACGTCCTTGTTCTGCTCCCAGTAGGCACCAATGGCGGTTGAGGTGTCAACGGGGGTAGCGTCCTGAGCGACAGCAGCGGGTACTGCTGCCATTGAAAGACCGACGAGGGTGGTAACTCCGAGAGGCGTGCGAAGGCTCTTCAAAATATTCCCTAATGTGTGGTTGGTATATCTGCTCCCCGTCAGTGCGGTGAATCGGGTTGGATAAGCAGAGTTAAAAGTGTGCCTTAAAAAACTATCAGGTAATCCCCTCCAGCCGCACCACCCATTAGGGGGACATTTAACCCCACAAAACTGCACTTTAGGGGACAAGCCCCGGACTGGTTAGCCCCTACAACAAAATAGTTGCGAAGGTACCAACACGCTGCCAGCCGGTCGCTTGGTAGAGGGCCCGGGCCGGGGCGTTGTAGTCATTGACGTAGAGGGTCAGGTGGGGGAAGCGCTGCCGGATCAGCTGGCAGGCTTGGGCCAATAGAACTGTAGCGAGCTTCTGCCCCCGGTAGGCAGGGTGCAACCAGACCCCTTGGAGCTGGCAGATGGTTTCGTGGGCTAGTCCGATATCGGTCTTAAAAATGACGATATTTTCTGAGTTGACGGCAACGACGGTCCGGCCAGTTCGGATCAGCTCGTCGATCCGGCGGGAGTATCCTGCCGGGTCGCGGGTCATCGGATCGTAGCCAACTTCTTCGGTAAACATGGCAACGGAGGCCCGCATCAGGCTGGGTCGATCGTCGGTGCGGGCCCAGCGCACCGGTTCCAGAATGGGGGGAGCACCGAGATTCGGGCGGACCAGCGGGGCGGAGGCAAGCGGGGCTAAATCTACCTGGGCAGGTAGTTCGAGCAGGGGCTGGGTATCGCGGACGTCAAAGGCTGGGTTCATGCGCGGGGCCAGATGTTCCCAGATGCCCATGACAGCTTCTTGAGCGCCGAAGATAGAGCCGATACGGCGGTTGTGTTTGCGGATGTAGATAGCTACCTGCCGGTAGTAGGCCGCTGGCAGACTGATGGGGACGCAATTGGCTCCGAGCCAGAAAGCGCCGACGAGGGTGTAGCGGGTATCTGACCGCCGGTAACCCGGTGTGCTGGTGAGGGTTTCGGGCAGGCCGGGGAGGGCAGGCTCGGCGAAGTGGGCTCCGGCTGCCTTGCCGGTGAGGACGCTGGTTTTGGTGAGGAGGGTATCGACGGTGCTTCGGATCCGGGCGGGGAGCTGGTCTCTGCGAGAAGCCGGGTCGGGTCCGTCCTGCCCGCTCTCCCCTACCGGCTGGGTGCCTGCGGGAGCGAAGATGCCCATAAAGCCGTGCGGGGCTTTGAGTCCGGCCAGGGTGCTGGTGGCAGGTAGGCCGAAGTGGTGGAGGTGCTCAGCTGCATAGAGTAAGCCCACCGGGTCTGCGCTGATCATGGTTTCTAGCTCGGCCCGGTCATCGAGGGTGAGCGGGCGAATCAGGGCATCTTCTGCCCCGCGCGAGAAACGGTTGAGCACGGACACGGTGGGCTTTCTGAGGTGGGCTTAGCCGGCGACGGTGACGGTGGGTTCACCGGAGAGATCGATTTCGCCGCGTTCTTCCATTTCGCGGGCGATCCGGTTGGCCTCTTCAATCAGGGTTTGCACGATGTCTTCTTCGGGGACGGTCTTGATGACCTCGCCCTTGACGAAGATCTGGCCCTTACCGTTGCCTGATGCTACACCCAGGTCGGCCTCGCGGGCTTCGCCGGGGCCGTTGACGACGCAGCCCATGACGGCTACGCGCAGGGGCACCTTCATGCCCTCCAGGCCCTTGGTGACGTTTTCTGCCAGTTCCCACACGTTCACCTGGGCGCGGCCGCAGGAGGGGCAGGAAACAATATCGAGCTTGCGGGGGCGCAGGTTCAGGGACTCAAGAATCTGGGAACCGACCTTCACCTCTTCCACCGGAGGAGCGGAGAGGGAGACGCGAATGGTATCGCCAATACCCTCTGAGAGCAGGGCACCGAAGGCGGTAGCTGACTTGATGGTGCCCTGGAAGGCAGGGCCTGCTTCGGTGACGCCCAGGTGCAGGGGCCAATCCCCGGCAGCAGCTAGCTGGCGGTAGGCCTCAACCATGATGACGGGGTCATTGTGCTTGACCGAAATCTTGAAGTCCTGGAAACCGTGCTCTTCAAAGAGGGAGGCTTCCCAGACAGCTGACTCAACCAGGGCCTCAGGGGTGGCCTTGCCGTACTTTTCCAGCAGGCGCTTATCGAGGGATCCGGCGTTCACGCCAATACGGATGGAGGTGCCGTGGTCCTTAGCGGCAGCTGCGATTTCCTTGACCTGGTCGTCGAACTTGCGGATATTGCCGGGGTTCACGCGCACAGCCCCGCAGCCTGCTTCGATAGCGGCAAAGACGTACTTGGGCTGGAAGTGGATGTCAGCGATGACGGGAATCTGGGACTGCTTGGCGATAATGGGCAGGGCTTCTGCGTCCTTATCGGTGGGGCAGGCAACGCGCACGATATCGCAGCCGGCGGCGGTGAGCTCAGCGATTTGCTGGAGGGTGGCGCCGATGTCATGGGTTTTGGTGGTGGTCATGGACTGCACCGAGATGGGGGATTCTGATCCGACTCCCACGGAGCCTACCGTGAATTGGCGGGTCTTGCGTCGGGGGGCAAGGACGGGGGGCGGAGCGGCGGGCATTCCAAGGGCGACCGAGGTCAAAACTTCCTCCAAGGGTTCTTCTTGGTGCGGTGATCGCGCACCTCTTCACCTATCTATTGTGCCACGCTTCAGCTCAAAGAGCGGTTGAGGTAAAGCGCACAGCTAGAGAGACGGCACATGCGTAAGAGCGGCAGGGAGGTCGCTCCCAGTTGGAATCATGTTCTAGAAAGCAAACCATATTATTCGAACACAAGTTCTAATGTATGGTAGTGCAAGATATATCTTTGATTTTTGATGGAGGTGCTTTGCACGCTGGATCTGAGACGAAAATGATATATATCGACGACTCTGGGCGCCCACAGTCTGGGTTGGTTGTATATGGCTGGATCGAGTTTCCACAGCATGAGTGGCGTGCTGTGATGAGGGCCTGGTTGGACTTTAGAAAACGTCTTTGGCGTCAGTACAAGATTCCTGTAGATAAGGAACTCCACACCACTGAATTCGCTAACGGTCGTGGTGACCTATCGAAAAAGTTTCCCGACGAGTTTCGGGGACCTGATGGAACCCCCTACAAAAAAGACTTCGGAAAGTTCATTGCTCAAGAATGTCTGCAACAAATTTCTAGCATCCGCGGCATTCGCGTAGGAGCGTGTTATCAGCAAGGGAACCCAGAAGATTTTGCCCAAACTAGAACTGAACTGTACAGACTACTTGTGGCAGACATTGATAGTCAGCTAAAGATTGGTAATTCACTTGGGCAAATCTACCTAGATGGTGAAGATGATATGTATCGCCACATACATAGAGAGCTGAAGCTCCAGGAAAGAAACATCATCGAAGATCCAGTAATGCTGAGCTCCAAGGACTCTCAACTGATTCAGATGGCTGACCTAGTAGCCTGGAGTGCGTACAGCGCTATCAACCGGCATAAAAGTCAAGAGTTTGCCTGGAACTGGTATCAAGACTATTTAGCGGTAAGAGACCCAAGAAGATCCCCTGTCCATTGGCCAAAGCATTAAACAGCTAGATCCCCTGATTCTCCACGTACGGGAGAGGGGATCCGCACTACCAACTGTATGTCGCGCGGTCATTTTTTTCAAGTGCGAGCGCCGAGGGCTGAATCCGACTGAACATTCCCACACCCAGCAGGTTCCGAAAAGTCACCGTGAATTACATGAACAAGTGGTGGGGCAGGTATGCCCCCTGAAAGCCGACTGGATCGGATGAGCGAGGGGTTCCGCGTAGCGAAAAGAAACCCTCGGGAATCAGCCGAGCTTGCGAGGCTGGCGTCAAGATACCGCGAGCCCCCAGCCGAGGAGCAAGTGCGGTTGTCGGTGAAGGGGGCATTCTGCCCACCCCACCCATGTCTTTCTCGCTGCCTTGCCCGCCGCCCTGCCCCGGGCGTCCGGCCTAGTTTTACGGGCGTCCGGCCTGGTTTTACAAGACGCTCACCGGCTTGAAGATATCAGCAGCCACCAGAATCACGGTCATCAGCAAGAAAGCACCGGCGACCAGGTAGGTCAGGGGCAGGAGCTTGACGGGGTCGAAGGGGCCGGGGTCGGGTCGTCCGAGTAGCTTGGCGGTCTTGCGGCGGAAGCCCTCCCACAGGGCCCCCAGCACGTGCCCACCGTCCAGGGGCAGCAGGGGAATCAGGTTGAAGGCAAAAAGCATGAGGTTCATCTGGGCCACCAGGGACACCAAGGTTGCGGCCTTATCGCGCAGAATAATCTCATCATGGGCTGCAATCTCACCGGCAATCCGGCCCACACCCACCACAGAAACCGGGCTGTCGACGTCCCTCTCCCCGTTGGTAATCAGGGTTTCAGCGACCCCGTAAACCCGCACTGGCAGCTTCACCAGGGTCGCCCCAATACGTTCGAGGGACTGGCCAACCGTTGGCAGCACCTCCCCCACCGTACCCGGGGTAAGTTCGGTGGTGGGGCTGATCCCGATAAAGCCGACTTCCTGGGTCTGGTAGGAGCCGTCCTCGTTCTTAACATAGGTGCCGGTAAGTTCGTCGTAGACGGGGCGCACCGTCAGCATGGGGGTGATGGTGAGGTCAAGGTTCAGGCCGTTGCGTTCGACGGTCAGGGGAACCTCGGTATCAGCATTCGCGCGGATGAGTTCGGTGAGCTGGTCCCAGCCGGTAACGGCCTGCCCGGCAAAGGAGATGATGGTGTCGCCCGGCTGCAGCCCGGCTAGGTTAGCCGGGGCCTGGGGGTCTTCTGCCCCGCATTCGGTGGAGTTGGCGGTGTCAGCGTTGGTTGCGTCCACCACCTGCACGCACTGGGAAACACTCTGGACGCTGGCTGTTGGCTGGTAGGTGCCAAAGCCCAGCAGGAGCACAGCGGTAGCAACCACACCAATCAGCAGGTTCATGGCCGGGCCACCCAGCATAATGATGATGCGCTTATAGACCGGCAACTGGTAGAAAAGCCTGCCCCGATCGGCCTCAGTGATCCGTTCAGCATCCGCTGCCCGGGCCTCCCTCGCCAGCTGCTGCAAGGGGCTGGTGCCGCCCGCGCGTCCGTCCGCACCATCTTTGCCGGGTGGGTACATGCCAATCATGGAGATGTAGCCCCCCAGCGGCAGAGCCTTGAAGCCGTACTCGGTTTCGCCGCGCCTCCAGGAGAACAGGGTCTTGCCAAAGCCAATCATGTACTGGGGCACGCGCACCCCAAAGAGCTTAGCGGGCACCAGGTGGCCCAGCTCGTGCAGGGCAATTGAAAAGGCAATAGCGAGCGCCATGAAGGCAACACCGAGTATGAAAAGTAGGACGGTCACGAGGCTGGTTTCCCCCTGGTTTTGGTCTGATTCCCCCGTGGTGAGGGGGCAGGACGGTCTTATGCCAGGGTACGCGAAGAACCTGAATCCTTGCTGGGGTTAGGGGTGCTTCGCACCCTAACTTTTAGGTCAGGAGGGCCCTAACGTCATAGTTGCGTCATGTTGGAACTTTTTTCTTTCTCTTTCAGTCACACCCTGGTGTGCCTACGTCACTGTCAGACCCACCGGTTCCGTGAATTTTCGGGGTTAACCCGAAGGTGACAGGCCCAAAAACCTCTTTCAGCCTGACGGTTGCGACCTTTCTTTTTGGCGGTGGCAGGAGAAAAATAAAAGACAAGAGCGGGCCGCCCCTCCGACGGCCCCGTCCGTACCCCACAAGGAGAACACAGCCATGACAGTACAGGCCCCCGCCCCAGCAACCGGCGTTTTCGTCAACGAACACTCAGCAGCTGCTTGGGAAGGGTTTGCCCCTGGCCCCTGGCAAGATTCCATCGACGTGCGCGGCTTCGTCCTCGCCAACTTCACCCCCTACGAAGGTGACGCAGCCTTCCTCGCAGGTCCCACCGACAAGACCCTGCGCGTCTGGGATCATCTCGAAAAGAACTACCTCTCCGTCGAACGCAAGCAGCGGGTCTACGACGTCGACACCCACACCCCCGCCGAAATCGACGCCTTCCCCGCAGGCTACATCTCAGAGGACGACAACGTCATCGTCGGCCTGCAGACCGACGTGCCCCTCAAGCGCGCCATGATGCCCAACGGCGGTTGGCGTATGGTCGAAACCGCCATCCGTGAAGCCGGTAAAGAACCCGATGAAAACATCAAGAAAATCTTCACCGAATACCGCAAAACCCACAACGACGCCGTCTTCGACATCTACACCCCCCGCATCCGCGCAGCCCGCTCCTCCCACATCATCACCGGCCTACCCGATGCCTACGGTCGCGGCCGCATCATCGGCGACTACCGCCGCGTAGCCCTCTACGGCGTCGACAACCTCATCGCCGATAAGGAACGCGCCAAGCACGCCGTAGGCGACCAGGGCTTCTCAGAGCACTGGGCCCGCTTCCGCGAAGAGCACTCAGAACAGATTAAGGCCCTCAAGCGCCTCAAGAAGATGGCAGCCCTCTACGGCTTTGACATCTCCCACCCCGCCCGCACCGCCCAAGAAGCCGTGCAGTGGACCTACTTCGCCTACCTGGCCTCGGTCAAGTCCCAGGACGGTGCCGCCATGTCCATCGGCCGTCTCTCCGGCTTCCTCGACGTCTACTTCGAACGCGACCTGGCCGCCGGCCTCATCACCGAAACCGACGCCCAGGAAATGATTGACGCCCTCGTCATCAAACTCCGCATCGTCCGTTTCCTGCGCACCATCGACTACGACCAGATCTTCTCCGGCGACCCCTACTGGGCCACCTGGTCAGACGGTGGCTTCGCCGACGACGGCCGCACCCTGGTCACCAAAACCTCCTTCCGCCTCCTGCAGACCCTCCGCAACCTTGGCCCCGCCCCCGAACCCAACATCACCATCTTCTGGGACGAAAACCTCCCCACCGGTTACAAGGAATTCTGCTCCGCCATCTCCATTGAGACCTCCTCCATCCAGTACGAATCCGACCCCCAGATTCGTGAACAGTGGGGCGACGACGTCGCTATCGCCTGCTGCGTCTCCCCCATGAAAATCGGCAAGCAGATGCAGTTCTTCGGCGCCCGCGTCAACGCCGCCAAAGCCCTGCTCTACGCCATGAACGGTGGACGCGACGAAATGACCGGCAAGCAGATTGTCGAAGGCTACGAACCCATCAAGGGCGACGGCCCCCTCGACTTCGACGAAGTCTGGCTCAAGTACGAAGAGATGCTCGACTGGGTCATCGCCACCTACGTCGAAGCCCTCAACATCATCCACTACTGCCACGACAAGTACGCCTACGAGTCCATCGAAATGGCCCTGCACGACTCCGACATTATCCGGGCCATGGGCTGCGGCATCGCCGGCCTTTCCATCGTCGCCGACTCCCTCTCAGCCATCAAGTACGCCAAGGTAACCCCCGTCCGCGACGAAACTGGCCTCATCGTTGACTACATCACCGAAGGCGACTTCCCCGCCTACGGCAACGACGACGACCGCGCCGACGACATCGCCGCCACCATCGTCCACACCGTCATGGAGAAAATCAAGGCTATCCCCCTCTACCGCGACGCCATCCCCACCCAGTCCGTGCTTACCATCACCTCCAATGTGGTCTACGGCAAGGCAACCGGTAACTTCCCCTCCGGCCACCGCGCAGGCACCCCCTTCTCCCCCGGCGCCAACCCCGAAAACGGCATGGACACCCACGGCATGGTCGCCTCCATGCTCTCGGTCGGCAAACTGGACTACGAAGACGCCCTCGACGGCATCTCCCTGACCAACACCATCACCCCCACCGCCCTCGGCCGCACCAAGGAAGAACAGATCACCAACCTGGTCGGAATCTTGGACGCAGGATTTATTCCTGAAGAGGACTAAAACTACAAAACGGCTCCCCAGGCTCGCGCTCGCTGCCGCCCCTCTCGACTGGTTCGCTTCGCTTACAAGGCGATTCACGCCCCGCCTAGCGGCGGATTCCGTTCGCTCTTGCGTGCTGGCGCACCCGCTCACTTTATCCGAGCCAGCAGCTTCGCTGCGAGCCTGGGTTGCCGCCCTATTTCAATCAACTCACCACTGAAGGAGAACATCATGGCCGTCAAGACCTACGAAGAGCGCCTCGCATCCATGAAGGCAAACCGCGCCAACAAGACCGCACCCAAGGGCCTCTACCACGCCAACATCAACGTCCTCAACCGAGAAACCCTTGAGGACGCCATGGAGAACCCCGACAAGTACCCCAACCTGACCGTCCGCGTCTCAGGCTACGCCGTCAACTTCGTGCGCCTGACCCGCGAACAGCAGCTGGACGTACTCTCCCGCACCTTCCACCACGGAGCCTAGTGATTCTTCATGTCACTTGATATCTCTCACGAGATAACCGATACCGCCGGCGAGCTAGCATTTGCTCCGCCGGCGGACCGGCATTCCGGGGCCGGAACCTGGGGCCTGGGTGAGCTAACAGAACTCGAACGCAGCGCCCAGCTCAAACTCATGCGCGAAGGCCAGCTAGGGTCTGTGCACTCCTGGGAGCTCGTGACAGCCGTCGATGGGCCGGGCACCCGCATGACCATCTTCATGAACGGCTGCCCGTTGCGCTGCCTCTACTGCCACAACCCCGATACCTTCAACATGAAGGACGGCAAGCCCGTCATGGCTGCCGACCTCATCAAAAAGATCAAGCGCATGCGTAAGGTCTTTAAAGCCACCGGCGGCGGTATCACCATCTCAGGCGGAGAAGTGCTCATGCAACGGGCTTTCGCCGAGAATGTCCTCATGAGCGCCAAGTCGCTGGGGATTCACACCTGCATTGACACCTCAGGTTTTCTCGGGGCCCATGCCTCCGATGAGTTCCTCGACAACGTTGATTTGGTGCTACTCGATGTGAAGTCAGGGTCTGAAGAGGTCTACCGGGAACTCACCGGCCGCGCCCTACAACCCACCATCGACTTTGGCGACAGGCTCTCAGCCCTGGGCAAGAAGATTTGGATCCGCTTTGTGCTGGTGCCCGGCTACACCGATGACCCCGACAATATCGAAAAGGTAGCCGATATCGTCTGCCGCTGGCGCAATGTGGTT
This sequence comes from Rothia nasimurium, assembly GCF_049068285.1. GTDB lineage: Bacteria > Actinomycetota > Actinomycetes > Actinomycetales > Micrococcaceae > Rothia > Rothia nasimurium_I. The sequence continues at coordinate 107,988 of NZ_JBLKPV010000003.1, forward strand.
GAACGCGTTGAGGTGCTCCCCTTCCACCAGATGGGCACCGACAAGTGGGAGTCCCTGGGCTACGACTACAAGCTCAAGGACGTCCACCCGCCCAGCAAGGAGGCCACCGAAGCTGCCCGCGAGATCTTCCGGGCCCGCGGCCTCACCGTCTTCTAGGTTCTGATCAGACAAAGGACGCCCCCTCCCGCTTTTCTGCCGTGCGGCAGGGAGCCGGGGTGGGGCGTCCTTATTGTGCTTACTGAGAGGCTAGGCCTGCCCTAGAATCTGGTTGGCGCGGGTACGGGCCCAGGCTTCAGCCTCCAGCACCGCGTCCAAGGTCAGGGAGCCAGACTCAGCCAGGGCCGAAGAACTAGCGTGCTCATCGAGCACCCGGCCGGTTGACTCAATCATGTCGGTAAACCGAATAGCCCCGGCGTGGAAGGCAGCTACCGCCTCCTCATTCGCCGCGTTGAAGACGGCCGGGAAGGTGCCACCCCGGCGGCCAGCTGCCTTAATCATCTCCACCGCAGGGAAGGCCTTGTTATCCAGGGGTTCGAAGGTCCACTCGCTGGCCTGCGACCAGTCACAGGGCTGCGCGATCCCCGGAATCCGGTGGGGCCAGGTTAGCCCTAGGGCAATGGGCAGCAGCATGGTGGGCGGGGAGGCCTGTGCCAGGGTGGAGCCGTCCACAAACTGCACCATAGAGTGAACCACCGACTGGCGGTGGACGGTGACGTCAATACGGTCCAAATCAATGCCGAAGAGGTGGTGGGCCTCCAAGACTTCCAAAGCCTTATTGACCATTGAAGCCGAGTTGGTGGTCACCACCAGGCCCATATCCCAGGTGGGGTGGGCCAGGGCCTGGGCCGGGGTGACCTCCCGCAGCTGCTCATAGGTCATACCCCTAAAGGGCCCGCCCGAGGCGGTGAGCACCAGCCGGTCAATCTCCCGGTCGGTGCCCGAGGCCAGGGCCTGGGCCAGGGCCGAGTGCTCAGAATCCACCGGAATCATGGGCTGCTCCAAGGCAGAGGCGTCCACGGCAGCCTTGACCAGCTCACCACCGGCAATCAGGGATTCCTTGTTGGCCAGGGCCACCTGGGAACCGGCCTGCAGGGCAGCCAGGGTAGGTTCCAGGCCGATAGAGCCGGTAATGCCGTTGAGGACGACGTCCGCCCCGGCCCGGGCAGCTGCAGCAGCTGCGTCCGTCCCCCACTCAATCTGGGGACTGTAGCCCGGTGCTAGCTCAGCCAAGAGGGAGCGGAGGGTGGTTGCGTCCGCCTCAGTGCCGCTGGTGGCAACCAGCTGCGGACGCAGGCGGGCAGCCTGCTCTGCCAGAAGCGGCAGGGAGCGGGACCCGGCTGAGAGGGCAAGGACGCGCACGGGAGCGTCCTTGCTACCGGTTACTGCCCCGGCCAGGGAGTTGAGGTGGTCGATGACCTGCACCCCCTGGGTGCCAATAGAACCGGTGGAGCCGAGCAGGGTAACCGTCCGCCCATCTTTCAGGAAGTCTGCTAGCTGGTCGGTCAGTTGATCGCGGGAGGCGCCAAAGCGCTGAGTTGAGCCAAATCGCATACACCTATTTTCTCACAGCTCTGCCAGCTGGCTTCGCCTCTTATTCCTCAAAGAAGGCCCGCAGGGCTGAGCGTTGGGCCTCCTTGAAGTCCCTGATGACGGGGGCTTGGGGTTTGAGGGAGGGGGCAGCATGGTACATACCGGGAACCTCGTAGAAGGTCGATTCGACCCCGGCTGCCAGCAGGCGCTGGTGGTAGGAGTGGTCCTCAGAATAGAAGAGGTCAATATCGCCCACCCCGATCCAGGCCGCAGGCAGGCCCTGAAGATTTTGCCTGCGGGCGGGGGCGGCGTAATCGGGCAGGGAAGCTGCGCCCGCCCGTCCGCCCAGGTAGTCTGACCAGGCCAGCTTGTTATCGAGGGCCGTCCAGAGCCAGCGGCCCTGCCCTGCTTGGGCGGGGCGGTCGGTGCGGTCATCGAGCATGGGGTAGACCAGCAGCTGGAAGCCCACCGGGTGGCCGGTATCCAGGGCTTTTTGCACCAGGGAGGCAGCCAGGCCCCCACCAGCGCTGGAACCAGCTACCGCAATTTTGGCGGGGTTGATTCCGTAGCCCTCGGCCTGGGTTTGGAGCCAGCGCAGGGCAGCGTAGCAGTCGTCCAGGTCAGCGGGGAAGGGGGCTTCACCGGCATTGCGGTACTCCACCGACAGGACGGGCACGCCCAGGTCAGCTGCCAGTTGTGAGACTTTGGTCTGGTCGGGACCAGCCGAACCGAGCACATGCCCGCCCCCGTGGATCCAGAGCACCGCCCCGTCGTACTGGCGCTGCTCGGGCAGGTTGAGGAAGCAGGGCAGGCCCCCGGGCAGGTCGGGTTGGGCAACGTCGACTACCTCGACGCGGACGCCCGGGGCCGGGGGCGCAACCGGCTCAAAGGCACGACGGGGCTCGCGCGAGTAGCGTCCTTTCAAGGCCATGTAGCCGGGGCGGGGGGCAATGAAGAGGCGCCAGTGGTAAAGCTCCGGGTGGACGTACTTATACTGCTGGTAGCCCCAAAAGGCGAAATGGCCAGCGGTGGCCGCGGCCAAGCCAGCAGCCAGGGTGGTGAGGGTGGTTTTCTTCATACCTTTAAGTTTTACACCCCGGTAGGTACCATCTCAGTGCGAAAAACCCACCTAGTTGGTGGTCATTTCTTATTTAGATGGTACCTACCTGCTTAGCCGACAATATCGAAGCTCTGCAGCTTCTTCTTGTTAGCCTTACCGCCCTCAGTCTGCAGACCCAACAGTTCAGCGTAAATACCGCCCGAGGCCGCCAGCTCAGCCGGGCTGCCTACCTCGTCAATCTGGCCCTCCTTGAGGGTAACAATGCGGTCAACGGTGGCAATAGTTGAAAGACGGTGGGCAATAATCAGGGAGGTGCGGTTTTCCATCAGTTCTTCCAGCCCCTTCTGCACCGCCCGCTCAGCCTTGGTGTCCAGGGCACTGGTCGCCTCGTCAAGAATCAGAATCGGGGCGTCCTTGAGCATAGCCCGCGCAATCGCAATGCGCTGCTTCTGACCACCTGAAAGTTTCAGACCGCGCTCACCGATCAGAGACTCGTAGCCGTCAGCAAACTTCGAGATAAAGTCATGGGCGTTGGCCTTCTTCGCGGCCTCGATGACCTGCTCCCGGGTAGCCTCGGGGCGGCCGTAAGCGATGTTCTCAGCAATGGTGCCCGAGAAGAGTGAGGCGTCCTGGAAGACCATGCCGATCAGCGAGCGCACCTTAGCTAGGTCACTACCGGCGATGTCCATACCGTCCACTAGCACCCGGCCCTCGCCTGGGTCATAGAGCCCTTCAAGCAGGGCCATGAGGGTGGATTTACCGCCGCCGGACTCACCCACAAAGGCGATCCGCTCCCCGCGCTGAATCGTCAAATCGATCCCGTGCAGCACATCGGCCTCCCCCTCGTAGCCAAAGGTTACACCCTCAAAACGGACGAGGGCTTCCCCGGGCTGGGCTGCCAGCTTCACAGGTGCCTGGCCCCCGGTCGCAGAGGCAGGACGTCCCGCCCCGGCCCCGGCGGTCAAGGCCAGGGCGCGGGCGTCCGCCTGGCGTTCCATGACCTCGAAGTAATCCTTGGACCCGGTAATTGCCCGCTGGGCGGTATCAACAATCCAGGAGAGGGAGTTAATGGGGGCAACGGCCATAGCCAGCAGCTGAATGAGAAGAACCATGTCGCCGATAGTGAAGTCCCCGGTCAGGGTCTTGAGGAAAATCAGCAAATAAAGGGCGAAGAAAATCAGGTTGAGGAAGGAGAGGCGGGCAACGTCCATAGAATGCCAGAACTTGGACTGGGCCCGGGTGAGCCCGATAGTTTTCTCAAAGCGGGTGCCGAAGTCGCTAAGTTCCCGGCGCTCGCGACCAAAGGATTTAACCACGCGAATCTGGCCGATCACCTCAGCAAAGCGGCCCGAGGCGATATCGATGTTCTCGTTCTTCTCCCCTTCCCAGACCTGCCATTTTTCGCTGGTCTTGCTGGTGAGCCAGAAGTAGACGGGGAAGATAATGATAAGTAGGAGCCCCAAGGGCCAGTAGTAGAGGGAGCTAATCACGATCACCGACACGGTGGTGAGCACCAGGGAGATAAAGGTGTTGCTCATGGTTTTGACGAAGTTGGTGACTTCGGTGATTGAGCGGTTGAGACGGGCGATAATGGTGCCGGTGAGCTCGGTGTCGAAATAGGACAGCGGCAGGGAGAGCAGTTTTTCGTAGTAGCGCACCGACAGAATAGTACGCATGCGCTGGCTCATCACATCGCCGATATAGCCGCCGATGTTGGTGGTCAGCACGCTCACCAGCTGGGCAGCTAGGTAGGCCAGGGCGAACCAGGCTATGGTGGCCCCGGTGGTGGGGGCACTGCCATTGAGATGGTTGACCACAGTGTCGGCGGCACCGGAGATGATAAAGGGGGCTAGCAGGGAGGTTGCGCTGGTGAGCACCGCGCAGATGATGATTCCGATGAAGTAGGGCCACAGTTCCCTGGTGGCTTTGATGATTCTGGCGATGCTTTGCATGGTGTCCTTGCCTGCTGCTGTTCTGGTGGTGCCCCACTACCCTACCGCCGACGTCCGCCCACCTGCTTGAGGCACCGGTGTACTTTTACCCACGGAGGGTAGGGACGAAAAACCCCGGCCCCTCTCTGTAGAGTGAGGGGCCGGGGTCATGGCTGGGGGTCTTACTTATTAGCGGTGACCTTGCCGTAGATGAAGAGGACAATCAGGGAGCCAATAATAGCGGTAACTAAACTGGTGAAGTTGATGCCGTCGATGACACTGCCATTAATACCGAGCAGACCACCGAGGAAGCCACCGAGCATAGCGCCGACGATGCCGAGCACCATGGTGACGAGGATGCCGCCGCCCTGCTTGCCGGGCATGATGAGCTTGGCGAGGGCACCTGCGATAATGCCGAGGACAATCCAACCGATGATTGACATATATTTCCTTTGTGTTGTGAGTGGGCCGTCCCTAGTAGGCCCATTTATTCAGTGGACTTCCAGTATAGCTAAATAATGAGACGATAGTAAGCAATCTTTTAGTGCTCCTACTTACTTTTTTGATGTTAAAAACTTCAGGGTGGCCCCTCCAACTCAGAAGGGCCACCCTGAAGGTCTAGACATTCGCCAGAGATTCTAGGCTCTAGTGGTCAATTGCCCCTTCAGCACCAACGCCGGTCAGGGAGCGAACTTCCATCTCAGCCTGCTTGATTTCATCTTCCGAATCTCCACCGAGGGAGCCCAGGAAGCCGAGCAGGAAGGCTGCAGGAATAGTCACAATACCGGGGTTAGCCAGGGGGAACCAGGCAAAGTCCATGCTAGGAATCATTGAGGTTTCTGCCCCGGACATAACCGGGGAGAAGATAATCAGCAGGACAGACAGGCCAAGACCGCCATACATAGACCAGAGGGCACCGCGGGTCTTGAAGCCCTTCCAGAAGAGGGAGTAGACGATCGTGGGAAGGTTAGCCGAGGCAGCAACCGCAAAGGCCAGGGCCACCAGGAAGGCAACGTTCTGCCCCTGGGCTCCGATACCGCCAGCAATAGACAGCAGGCCAATGACGACCACGGTGGTTTTTGCAACGCGGATTTCCTTGGCGGGGTCAGCATTGCCCTTGCAGATGACGCTGGTGTAGATGTCATGGGCAAAGGAGGCTGAGGCAGTGATCGCCAGACCCGCAACCACTGCCAGAATGGTTGCAAAGGCAACGGCGGCGATAATGCCCATCAAGAGGGATCCACCCAGTTCAAAGGCCAGCAGGGGGGCTGCCGAGTTGACCCCGCCGGGGGCTGCCTTGATAGCTTCAGGGCCAACCAGGGCGGCCGCACCGAAGCCGAGCACCAGGGTGAAGAGGTAGAAAAGGCCAATGAGGACGATTGCCCACACCACTGACTTGCGGGCTTCCTTGGCGGTGGGAACGGTGTAGAAGCGCATGAGGACGTGGGGCAGGCCAGCAGCGCCGAAAACCAGGGCCAGGGACAGGGAGATAAAGTCCAGTTTGGTGAGGTCATTCAGACCGTACCTGAGGCCGGGTTCCAGAATCTTCTCGTTCCCGCCGGAGGTTTCAACAGCCGCTCCGAGCACGGCGGAGAAGTTGAAGCCGTAGAGGGCAAGGATCCATACGGTCATAATTGCTACGCCGGAGACCAACAGAACTGCCTTGATGATCTGCACCCAGGTCGTCCCCTTCATGCCACCGATCAAAACGTAGACGATCATAAGTACACCCACGATGATAATGACCAGGGACTGGCCAGCCTTAGAGCTAATACCCATGAGCAGGGAGACCAGCGCACCGGCGCCAGCCATCTGGGCCAGCAGGTAGAAGAGGGTGACTGCCAGGGTTGAGATACAGGCGGCGATACGGACGGGCCGCTGGCGCAGGCGGAAGGAAAGGACGTCCGCCATGGTGAATTTACCGGTGTTCCGCAGGGGTTCTGCCACCAGGAGCAGGGCCACCAGCCAGGCTACAAGGAAGCCAATGGAGTAGAGGAAGCCGTCATAACCTTGCAGGGCAATAGCGCCAACGATACCCAAGAAGGAGGCCGCCGAGAGGTAGTCACCCGCAATGGCCAGGCCATTTTGGGTGCCACTGAAAGAGCGGCCACCTGCGTAGTAGTCTGCGGCGGTCTTGTTATTTTTAGAGGCCCTGAGAACCACCACCATGGTGGCCAGGACGAAGGCGCCGAAAACAGCCATGTTCACCCAGGGGGTGCCTACTGTTTCAGGGGTGGATTCGGCAGCCAGTAGCTGTGCGGTAGACAGTGTATTCATTATTTGACCCCTTCCCTAGTTACCCTGCCGGTGGGCGTAAGCGCCAGATTCAATAGCGTTGCGCAACCCCTCAGCTCGGGGGTCTAGCTTGCGGTTTGCAAAGGCGACGTACCAGCCGGTAATGGTAAAGGTGGTCACGAACTGAAGTAGACCGAAAATAATACCGACGTTGACGTCACCTAAGACCTTGGTGGCCATGAAGCCCGGTGCGTAGACAGCCAGCACCACATACAGCAGGTACCAGACGAGGAAGGCCAGGGTCATGGGAAAGACGAAGGACCGGTGGGTTGTGCGAAGTTCTTTGAAGTCGTCGCTGACCTGGGCTGCACGGAAATCTACATGCTCCGCGTCGATGGGAAGCGACTGAGATTCAGGTGATGTGTGTGCCATCACTACCTCCTTTGTGTAATAAGACACACCCTATACCGTTATCTAAGTCATAGACAAGTAAATGTACGGAAAAAGCGGGCTATCTGGAAATAATCCAGATAACCCGCTTTTGACAAGGTGAAATATAGGTGTAATTATTACGCCGTGTCCTGGAGGTACTCGATGCACCTGTCCATAAAGGCGTCCACCTGGCTCTCTTCGTAGGCCATAGAGCCGGTTCCACTGGTGAAAACCGTCCGGCGGATATCATCCATAGAAAGCCTCTCCTTGGCCTGCATGTGAAGCATCATGCGGCGGCAGAAAGCGTCGACGTCCTTCACATAGTAGCCCTTCGTCAGGCGGCGGGCAGGGCGGCGGAAACGCTGCCCCGGCTCCCGGGAGAGGCGGCCCAAAAGGAGGTCCCGCAGCTCAGCAACAGCCTTGAGCCAGATCTCCTCACCGTAAGTGTCGATGTAGAGGTCACGTTCAGTTTCAGCGTAGATGTCTTCAACCCGCTCCATCATGGCGTCCACATCGGCAAGGACGTAGCCCCCCGGCTCCGAATTGAACATTTTGGCTCGGATTGACCGGGACGTTGAAATTTTAGACGTGTCAGCGCCTGAAAGGAGCACCTGGTAGTCCTCCATCAGGCTGGTGGTGTAGGCGTCAACTTCTTCGACGGAGTAGCCGACCTCGCGGGCCTCCGCCCGGGCTAGGTCTTTAATATCGTGGGGGATTTCTTTTAACAAGGGGTTTTCCTCCTGCCTGAGGGCCGGTTAGGCGGGTAGGGCTTCTAGAAGGGCAAAGACGGCGTAGCCGCTGGCGATAGCGAAGACAATGGAGTCAAGGCGGTCCATGACCCCGCCGTGGCCGGGCAGAATATGAGACATGTCCTTGATACCAATTTCGCGTTTGACCATGGATTCGCCCAGGTCACCTGCGGTTGAGGCGATGACGAGGACGACAGCAACGATCAGCCCGTGCCACCAGGGGGCACCAATTGCTACAGCGCAGATAGTGCCCACAATCAGGGAGCCGACCATAGAGCCGGCAAAGCCCTCCCAGGTCTTCTTGGGACTAATCTTGGGCGCCATCGGAGTTTTACCCCATTTGACGCCTGCAATGTAGCCCCAGGTATCGTTGCCAATGGCCATCAGTAGGATCATCAGCACCTTACCGGGGCCTGATTCTTCCCGGTAGAGCAAGAGGGCCAGGGAAATCATGAAGGGCACCCAGGACATGACAAAGATGGATCCCATGATGCTCATAATCATGCCGTCTTTGGGGCCAACAGCCCGCCAGGCTATGGTCAGCAAAATCGCTGCAACCACGGTAAAGATGAGCCAGCTCCCCCCACCGTAATAGGCGGCGAAGGGCATGAGCAAGGCTGTCCCCACGGCAGGAACGATAGGTATTCCCATGCCCCGTTTTTGGTTGAGGCCGTGGCAGACCTCCCAGGTGCCGACGGAGACAGCAGCTGCTGCCAGCAGAACGAGAACGATGGGCAGGTAAGACAAACCCACCGCCAGCAGAGCGCCCAGCACGAGGCCGACGGTGATGGCGGCGGGTAGGTTCCTGCCGGCTTTTGAGGCCTTGGGGGGCTGTTCTTGTGAGTGAACAGTCATGACGGTACTAGACCTCGAGGAGCTCTGCTTCCTTGTGCTTCAGCAGGGCGTCGATGTTGTCGATGTGCTTCTTGGTGATAGCGTCGAGTTCCTTTTCGCCGCGTGCGCCTTCGTCCTCACCGATTTCGCCGTCCTTGACCAGCTTGTCGAGGGCGGTCTTGGCGTGGCGGCGGGTGTTGCGGACGGCAACGCGGCCTTCTTCTGCCTTGTGGCCGGCCATCTTGATGTATTCCTTGCGGCGCTCTTCGGTCATTTCGGGCATGACAACGCGCACGACGTTGCCGTCGTTAGCGGGGTTGGCACCCAGGTCTGAGTCGCGGATTGCCTTCTCAATGGCACCGAGGGCGCTCTTGTCGTAGGGGGTAATCAGGATGGTGCGGGCTTCGGGGGTCTGGAAGGACGCCAGCTGCTGCAGGGGGGTGGGTGCACCGTAGTAGTCTGCGGTGAGGTTTGCGAAGAGGGCGGGGTTGGCGCGTCCGGTGCGGATTGAGGCAAATTCGTTCTTGAGGGCCTCAACGGACTTGTCCATCTTTTCGCCGGCTTCGAGCAGGGTTTCTTCAACCATCTGTTGTTCGTCCTTAGTAGTTTGTGCCCGTCAGTGGGCGCGGTAGGTAATCTTTATCTAGTCTAGTGGGCTTGGGGCCTTTAGGCGGTCACCAGGGTGCCGATTTCTTCGCCAAGGATGGCGCGAGCCACATTTCCTTCACCCTGCATACCGAAGACGCGCATGGTGACGTTGTTGTCCTTGCAGAGGGAGAAGGCAGTCTGGTCCATGACGCGGATGTTGCGCTTCAGGGCTTCGTCGTAGGTGAGCTGGTAGAGACGCTCAGCGTTGGGGTCCTTGTTGGGGTCTGCGGTGTAGATACCGTCCACACCGTTCTTGGCAACCAGAACCTCGTCGGCGTGGATTTCGAGGGCACGCTGGGCGGAGACGGTGTCGGTGGAGAAGTAGGGCAGACCTGCACCTGCGCCGAAGATGACGACGCGGTCCTTTTGCATGTGGCGGATGGCGCGGCGGGGGATGTAGTTTTCAGCAACCTGCTGCATGGAGATGGCTGACTGGACGCGGGTGTCGATTCCGGCCTGCTCCAGGAAGTCCTGCAGGGCCAGGGAGTTCATGACGGTGCCCAGCATACCGATGTTGTCGGCGCGGGAGCGGTCCATGCCAGCTTCTGAGAGTTCAGCGCCGCGGAAGAAGTTACCGCCGCCCACTACGACTGCTACTTCAACCTTGCCGATGGTTGAGGCGATCTGTTCTGCGATGCCGCGGACGACCTCGGTGGAGATACCGACTTCACCACCGCCGAAGACCTCGCCGGAGAGCTTGAGTAGGACGCGGCGTCGTCCGGTGTCGTCACGGTGGATGTTGCGGGTTTCCTCTGCCATGTGGCCCTCCTGAAAAAGGTCAAAATTTTTTGCGCTACCAGCTGGTAGACGCTTTGTTTCTAGCATACGACAAAGGGGAGCACCCGGGCAGGGGCTCCCCTTTGTTTTTGCGTTTTTAGTGCTCAATCACAGTTGGCGGACGCCGGTGATTGGGCTAGTAACGCCGGGTGAGGCTAGGTGGCCTTATGCGCCGACGCGGAAACGCTCGAAAGCGGTTGCGGTTGCACCGTTCTCTTCCAGAACAGCAGCTACGGACTTGGAGGAGTCCTTAGCGAAGTCCTGGTCAAGCAGGGTGTTTTCCTTGTAGAAAGCCTTGAGCTTGCCTTCAACGATCTTGGGGATGATCTGCTCGGGCTTGCCTTCGCCGCGGGCGGTTTCTTCAGCAACGCGCTTCTCGGCTTCGATGTCCTCAGCTGAGATGGAGTCTGAGTTGAGGTACTTGGGGCTCATAGCTGCGATGTGAACGGCTACGTCGTGAGCAACTTCGTCGGTGTTGTCGCCGGTGACTGCCAGCAGGACGCCAACCTGAGCGGGCAGGTCCTTGGAGGTCTTGTGCAGGTAAACAGCAACGTTTTCGCCTTCAACGCGGGCTACGCGACGAACAACGATCTTCTCGCCGAGCAGGGCACCTGCGTCGGTGGTGAGTTCTTCAACGGTCTTGCCCTCGTAGGAGGCAGCCTTGAGCTCTTCCAGGGTGGAAGCGTTAGCAGCAACAGCTGCTTCCAGAACGTCGTTACCGAACTTGATGAAGGGCTCGGACTTAGCAACGAAGTCGGTTTCTGAGTTAACTTCAATCATGAAGCCAACGCCGTTTTCAACGCGGGCAGCAACGAGGCCTTCTGCGGTGGCGCGGCCTTCGCGCTTGGTAACGCCCTTGAGGCCCTTGACGCGGATGATTTCCATTGCCTTCTGCTGGTCGCCGTTGGCCTCGTCGAGGGCCTTCTTGACGTCGAGCATGCCTGCGCCGGTCTTTTCGCGCAGGGCCTTGATGTCAGCTGCGGTGTAGTTCGCCATGGTGAACTCCTTTTCGCGGTTTTCAGATGGGGTGAATCTTGCGCCCCGCGTCGCGGGCGGGGCTAGAAAAGATGAGGCACCCACCGAGGTGGGCGGGTGCCTCATCTTATGAAGTTTTACTTAGCTTCTTCAGCGGGTGCTTCAGCCTTGGCAGCTTCGTGCTGCTCCAGCAGTTCGCGTTCCCATTCAGCCATGGGCTCTTCGGAAGCGGTTGCGGACTTGCCGGCCTTCTTGTTTTCGCGTTCCAGCAGACCTTCAGCAACTGCGTCAGCGATAACGCGGGTGAGCAGGTTGACGGAGCGGATTGCGTCGTCGTTGCCGGGGATGGGGAAGGCAACTTCGTCAGGATCGCAGTTGGTGTCGAGGATAGCAACTACGGGGATGCCGAGCTTCTGAGCTTCGTCAACAGCCAGGTGTTCCTTCTTGGTGTCAACAACCCAAATCAGGGAGGGAGCCTTGGTCAGGTTGCGGATACCGCCGAGGGTCTTTTCGAGCTTTTCGTGCTCGCGACGGAGCAGCAGCAGTTCCTTCTTGGTGAACTGTGAGCCTGCGACGTCGTCGAAGTCGATCTGCTCAAGTTCCTTCATGCGCTCGATACGCTTTGAAACGGTGGCGAAGTTGGTCAGCATACCACCGAGCCAGCGGTGGTTAACGTAAGGCATGTTGACGCGGGTAGCCTGCTCAGCGATGGCTTCCTGGGCCTGCTTCTTGGTACCAACGAACAGGACGGTGCCGCCGTGGGCGACGGTTGCCTTAACAGCTTCGTAAGCCTGGTCGATGAAGGCCAGGGACTGCTGCAGGTCGATGATGTAGATGCCGTTGCGCTCGGTGAAAATGAAGCGCTTCATCTTGGGGTTCCAGCGGCGGGTCTGGTGACCGAAGTGGACACCTGAATCGAGAAGCTGGCGCATAGTTACGACGGGCATGTCGTCTCCTTTGAATGTGGGTGCCGGGCGGGTCCCTGATTCCAGGCTAACCGCGCTCCGCGCATAGTAGTTATCGGTTTACATGTGGAGCGTCTGAGGCTGATGCCTCGCTCCCCTGGTAAGACTCAGGTTGGCCGCTGGAGTGGCGGGTGGCCTCAGACCTTCACCGGTAGCTTTACCGGACCGAAAGTTCCTTATCAGGTTCAGCCCTAATGACTTTCCCTGCTTTGTCTTACGCGACGTCAGATCCTAGTGGTGGCACACCCCGCCCTTTTCAGAGGGCATTGGTGGACTAAATCTAGGAGGGGTCTCTATGTAAAGGGATCCCCCTTGCCTTCCTGCTGACTCCAGAAGGAGGTGGCAGGTGGCAAACTGCAATCAACAACTATACCGTACACAGGCGGTTTAAGCACAGGGGATTTAGACGACTTTTTGCCGGTTATTCCGCCCGTGATGAGGCCTAACGCAACCCTTCTCATTTAATGTAACTGCAACCACATATACCTCTTGTATTAGCGACCTTCATCTGGTTACCCTAGAGGCATACCGTGATTTCGCCGGGGTAAGGGCCGGGGGTACACGGAGGTTTTCATGTCGATGACGACACTCATCTTTCGCCTATCCGCCAGCGCCTTGCGTTTGACGGTTTTTCTTGTTGCCGTAGGGATCCTACTTCTTCCGCCCGCGCCGAGCGGGGCGACGTCGTCCTTCCCCTTCTCTGCTTCCTCCTGGGTGCCCCCGGTTGGCCAGGGTCTTGAGGTTGTTCGGGGTTTTGAAAAGCCGGACGCCCGGTGGTCAGCTGGCCATCGCGGTGTTGATTTGGCTTTAGAAGCAGGTGGGGAAATCCTGGCCCCGCATGAGGGGGAGGTTGTTTTTGCGGGCACCGTCGTGGACCGGCAGGTGCTCACCCTGGAGCACCCGGACGGGCGGCGGTCGTCCTTTGAGCCGGTGACCAGCCCCTTGCCAGTGGGCAGCCTGGTGCAGGCTGGGGACGTGATTGCCCACTTGGATCCTGATGTTCAGCATTGCGCCCCACGCTTCTGCCTGCACTGGGGCGTGCGTCAGCCGGTTCCATCGGGCGGAGACGCCAGCAACGGACTCGACTACGTCAACCCCCTCCTTTTGCTGGGCCAGGTGGGCCCCAGCGTCCTGCTCCCTATCGGCGATGACTTCTCAGCCTAACTCCCCTGCCTTTAGGAGCATTTGGAGTGTGAAGCTGGGGAGATAGATGGTCTGGGCTGACCCCTCTGATTTTGGAGCCATCTCCCATACGGTTTTTCCGTTGCTCTCTTTAAAGGTGGTCATTCGCTTTTTCTCAACGGTGGAAGGTAAAACGAGAGTTCCACCAGGGTGGAACTATTCCGACTTTGAGGAAGCTGCAAAGGCCACTGTGCGAGATCATGACTGCTTTATCCCTGCGAAGAAAGGGCCTCCTTTTGTCAAAATAATGGACGATTTGTCGGGGAATAATGTGGTACTCAAGGCACAGGTTCACCCAGGCACAAGTCAAATAGTTCACTTCTATCCGAACGTGCCAAAACCCTACTGCTGAATCTTCGAGCAGAAAAGGGAAACTACCAGGCAAAGCTCGCACCCCCAGCTCCGGGCGTCCTGGCACCCTAATTCTGTCTGACCCTGCCCCGGCCGGAGAACCTGCTACTGACCCCCGTCAGGAATACGCCGAAGCTCTCTTCAGCCATTAAACAGAATTGTGCCCAGACGGCACCCCACCATTTCAAGACCAGCGGTAACAACGGCACAGAGTTCCCCACCGACCGATACGGCCGCAGCCCCTTCGGCTGGGCCAGAGTGCTCACCGGCGCCGAAAACTGCGGCTTCTGCATACTCCTAGCCGCCCGAGGCCCGGTCTACCAGAGCCAGCGGAGCGCCGAATACATCAGCGATTCCAAGGCCGCCAAACGTAACGCCCTGGGCAAGAGCAAGCTACGCCACGAATACCATGACCGCTGTGACTGTATCGTGGTGCCAGTCTTTACCAGTAAACAGTGGCCCGGTAAGGAATCCTACGAAAAGGCCCGCGCCTTCTACGACTACTTTGCTGTTGAGAAAAACCTTAAAGGCAAAGACCTGATCATGGACATGAACAGAACAGTCGATGTGATGAAACAAAACGGCTGGATCCTCGACGTACCCCAAATCCGCCCCGGCGCCGGCTGGCAAGACAAAGACTGGCACTGGCCACCCAAAAACCTCCCCACAACAGACCTAGAACCCATCAACCACACCATCACCGACCAAGAATTCCACCACATCTGGCACGGAGAACCCAACAAACCCACTAAAGGAGGACACGGCCCAGGAGTAGGCCGGAACGAAAAAACCGAATTCCCCACCACCTGGACCCCAGAAAAAGCCAGAGAAGCTATCAACCACGCCATCAAAGACCCCGATGTTTACACCTACGAAGTTGACCCCCGAGGGAATGCAACATTCGAAGCCTACAAACTCATCGACGACGTCGTGGTCTACACCAGGCTACTCAAGAAGCCAAATAAACCCTGGAAAATGCACTCAGGCTACCCCTGGCGAGGCATAAACACCTATGTTAACCTAGGAAACAAACCCCTCCTCAGAGCACCCCTCTACGGCGACTTCCTCACAGAAAAGTTCAAAAATGGCGATACCACTTTATATGCTCGAAATGGATGATGTAGCAGCCTACTACATCAACAAAGCTCTTTTCGAAAACGCACCGGAAGAAGCCAAAAAATACCTCAGAGAACATGGGGGACAAGGCGAAACCGACTACCTCATCACAGACGGTATTAGCCTTATCGAATACTACGATATCCCTATCCCCCCACGCGCCTGGGTCGCCTGGCGAAACGTCAACCCCCTCCCCTACGACTCCCAATGGCCACCTGACCTAGACGCAATCCCCTGGATCAAAAACATCGACGCCCGCCCCGAAATGCAAGCCGAATTCAAACGCCGCGGACTCACCCCCCAATAAAAACCCATACCCCAGCTCAAGAGCCCCTACCGAACACCGTTCGATAGGGGCTCTTGCTCTACCCACAGGAGAAACCCATGACCGACACCACCCCCACCCCAGAAACCCCTGAAACCGCAGAAACCCCCGCCCTCGACGCCACCACCTCCACCCCGCCCTGGGGCAACGAAGAGAACTTTGCCCCCGCCAAGGTCAGAGTAAGTATCAACGGTATACCCTAGTGCATGACGAGAACGGGCGCTTTTACAGGCAAGACCACCCAAAGAACAAGCGAGCGCGGGCAACGATTCTCCCACCGTTCGTTGCACAGATGCTGATGAGGCGGCGTGATACTGAGATACCGGCTCACGCACGCACAACGGCATGGGCAGAGCCTGACATGTTCGTGTTCCCCTCAACTACTGGCACTCTTCAAGATCCGAACAATTTTCGCCGCAAGTGGCGGGAACAGGTCAAGGGAACTGATTACGAGGGCGTGCCCCCTCACAATATCCGTTCTACCGTGGCAACGTTCCTTAACCAAAATGCTGACCTCACCACAGCATCATTACAGCTTGGTCACTCAGACACGAGAGTGACAGCACAGCATTATGTGAAACGTGAGGAACTGGCACCAGACTCAACAGCTATTTTGGAGCTGTACGGGAGAGAAGTTTAGCCTGATGCAGGTTTTTGAAAACGTGCCCAAAACGTGCCCGCCTAACCCATAAAGAAAAGGCCCCTCACCTGTTTTACCAAGTGAGGGGCTTATTTTGTAGGGCCTGCGGGGCTTGAACCCGCGACCAAGGGATTATGAGTCCCCTGCTCTGACCAGCTGAGCTAAGGCCCCACTGCACACCAGCCGCAAAGACTGGGCACTGCCTCTAAGAATACCCAACAGCAGGCAGGTTAGCCAAACTCCACCCGTCCTGCGCCGAAGCTATCGGGGCAACAGCCAGCCAACCAGTGAGAAACCTCAGAACTGTTACTCCCTAACCCCGGTAGCCAGCCACGTACTGCTGGTAAAGGTCATCAGAAACGTAAAGAGACTCGAAAGTCTGCCAGGTCTTCTCAGCTGCATGCTTAGACACCATCTCATACGAGTGGGCTCCCATAGCCTGGCGACGGCCCTCATCTGCCCCCAAGACGTCAGCAAGGCGGGCTGCTAGCTCATCAGAGTTGCCAGGCTCAAAGAGGTACCCGTTCTTCCCCGAATCAACCAGGTGGGGCAGGGCCAAGGCATTAGCGAGCACCACCGGCTTTGAGGCACTCATAGCCTCTAGGGTTACCAGCGACTGCAGCTCGGCGGTACCCGGCTGGCAGAACACGTCCGAGCGCAGGTAGCCTGCGCGTAGCTCCTCATCAGATACATACCCCAAGAAACGCACTCGGTCAGCCACACCGCAAGCCTCAGCCTTAGCCTGCAGCTCACCCAGAATCTCGCCGGTCCCCGCGATTTCCAGCACCGTCCGTCCGCGCAACTCAACAGGGAGCTTCGAATAAGCCTCAATCAGAACATCAATATTCTTCTCGACCGCCAACCGGCCCGCAAAGAAAATATTGAGCTGACCGGCCGGCTTATCAACCACTTCACCCGGCGCTAACTCATAATCAGAACTCTGAATACCGTTAGATACCGGCAAGACCGGGTTACTGAACCGGCCTGCCTCTTCCATAGCCTTCGCCCCAATCGGGGTCGGGTTAGTTACCACCGCAGCATTCTTCAACACCCGGCGCATATCACCCCATGAGGCCTTGACCAGCAGCTCATTGCCCACCTTTCCAAAAGGCAGGAAGGGGGTAATGTTCTCAGGCATCACATGGTTGGTTGCAACAACCCGAATGCCCCGTTTGGCACCAATCCGGGCCAAAACCCGGCCAATCAACCAATGGCACTGAATATGAATCACATCGGGCTGAATCTCCTGCACAATCCGATCAGCCTCAGCGTAAATCTCCCAGGGGAGGTTCAGACGCATATAAGGGTGGGTAACAACCCTGTGGGAGCGCATGCGGTGCTCAACAATACCGTCGATGCTGTGCCGGGAGGTCTTACCTTGCTCCTGTTTAGGGGCCATCACATGAACGGTATGTCCTCGGTCTTTGAGGGCATGGGCCAGACGGGAGGCGAACTGGGCGGCTCCGTTGATATCGGGCGGGTAGGTGTCGGCGCCGATGAGGACGGTCAGGGGCTTACTCGCCATGCGCGGTTTCACTCCAAGATGTTAAAGGGGTTCTGCCCTCACGACCTTACCGGGTTCGGCGGGCTTTCGCATCAGCCGGGAGGCTGATTTGCTCGTGGGTCTAGGCACTTCTTGTGGTTTATTGGCCGTTTTGGGTAGGACGTTTTACGGCCAGGAGAAGCACAACAGCCCGCTTCCTACCTGGTGGGGCTGGGAGCGGGCTGTTGCGGCACGCTTATGGTGGGCTATGTGCCCAAAGCTTAGGTTGCTCGTGCGAGTGAGCTACTGCGCTGTTTTATTTGCGGGTGATGAGCTTGCCGAGGAAGACGATTGCTGCGGTGAGGGCCGCGGCCAGGGTTGCGACGGACTTCCAACGGGCCTGCAGGGTTTCAGGGTTGGTGATGTTGGCAGCAAGCTGCTTACCACCGTCAACTGCGGTTACGGGTGCGTTCTTGACAGAGTTCTTGGCGTTCTGGACAAGACCCTTGGCACCGGCCTGGACATCCTTGGCGTAGGTGTCGATATCGTCACGCAGGGTCTTGAGGTGTTCGCGACGCTGCTTAGTGCGCTGGATGAGCTGGGCCTTGTTGGGGGCGGGGGTAGCCGGCTTCTGCTCGTCCTTCTCGGCTTCCTTTTCAGCCTTCTTAGCGGCGGCCTTCGCTTCTGCCTTTTCTGCCTGCTCACGCTTGAGACGCTTGGAGGTCATGGCTGAGCCTTCCTTGAGGACGCCCAGGTCGTAGAGGAGGCCGAAGACTGCAGATTCGGGGGCGAAGGGCAGCTGAGCCTTGATCATCTTGACGCCTACCAGAGCACAGATGGCTGCAAGAATCAGGAAGAGGGCGATCAGGATGAGTGCTGCAGCCCAGTCGGGAACGAGGGCTGATAGGCCAACATAAGCGAGGATAACAATGGCAATGGCCATAAAGAGGGCGAAGACAAGGGCTACTGCGGCAACAGCTGCGCCCTTGCCCAGGTCGATGCCTTTTTCTTTGACCTCAATCTTGGCAATGGAGATTTCATCTTTAAGCTGCTTGGGGGCAAGGCTTTTGACGACTTTGCCAGCGTCAACGATGTTGGTGATATTGCTCTTGACACTGTTGATGCCAGAGCGCAGACCCTGTGCTCGGTGTGAGCCGTTCAGGTCGTTGGGAGTGGTCATGTGCCACCTCTCTATGTGTCGATAAGCGTGCTTGCGTATTACATGTACCAAATAGTAAGTTTACCGGCTTTAAGGGCTTGTGGCGACTGCGCCCCGATTTGTGATGCGATTATTGGTTCTTAGTCTTGCGCTGTTTCGAGATGGGCCAGTGCAACCGCAAGATGCATTCGGACGCCGGTGATGAGGGCTTCGTCATTAGCGTAGAAACGCGGTGAGTGGTTGGGAGCAAAACCGCGTCCGCCGTCAACAGGTTCTGGCATTGCACCCGAGCCGAACTTCACGTCCTGCACACCGAGCAGGGCATACATACCGGTGTACCGGTTAATGAACTCAGAGACGTCGTCGTACCCCAGCGACGCTGGCGCTGCAAAGACCTGATCCGGGTCTGCCGCTGCGCTTTCCAAAGCAGGGCGCAAGACTTCGACCGTTTCAGGCGCGTTAACCACAGCCGGAATTTGCTGCAAGAACTCAACGGTAGCTGTACAGTCATAGGCTTCTGCGATGTGGGTAGCTGTACGGGAAATCTTAGTGTTGACGGCGTCCATCAGTCCGTCTTTGAGACAGCGCACAGTGCCCCAAAGGGTTACCTTTTCGCCGATGATGTTGAAACGCCCCTGATCTTCAACATGTCCAATGGAAATAGTAAACGCGTCTTTAGCATCTATCTGGCGGTAGATTTGCCCCATGGCGCTGATGATGTCCGCAGCCGCTGGCATCGGATCTCGTCCCGCCCACGGCGATGAACCGTGCACCTGCTCACCGCACACGGTTATCTTGACCATTTCAGATGAAGCGTGCTGCACACCCGAGGACCATCCCACATAGCCACTTGGTGCAGGAATTACATGCATACCAAAGGCCAGAGTTGGCTGGGGGTCAAGTGAGTCAAAGGCCGCATCAGTTAGCATGTAGGCAGCGCCGCCCTCTTCTTCCACTGGGGCACCTTCTTCAGCTGGCTGGAAGACGAAGAAGATGGTTCCGGCGAGTTCCTCCCGATGCTCTGTGAAGGCACGCGCTGCTCCCAACAGCATGGCGACGTGGCAGTCGTGACCACAGGCATGGGCAACGGGGAAGGGGCCACCGGGGTATTTTTCATCTACTGCTTCAGAGGCATAAGGCAGATCGGTTTCTTCTTTGACGGGCAAGCCATCCATGTCCGCCCGTAATAGAACGGCCTTTTCTGAGGGGGTGCCCCCTCGCAGGGTGGCGATAATTCCGGTTCCGCCGATGTTCTGCTGTATGTCAGTATCTGCGAAGCCCATATCCTTGAGGCGTTCAACAATGTAAGCCGCTGTTTTGGTCTCGCGGTTTGAAAGTTCTGGGTGCTGGTGAAGGTGGTGACGCCAGGTGATGACGTCTTTTTCGTTTCGAGCGGCGGTGGCGTAGAGGTCGTTTAGAAGTTGCTGGTCAGACATTTTCTATTCCTTCATCTATGAACTATGGAACAGTTCACATGCTACGCCCCTTCAGACAAAGCCACCACCCTTAGTGAATAGAGGACAAGACTCCAGCAAGTATGGCGCTGATTCCCAGATGTGACAGTGGCTCCACCACATATGGCAGCCAGTACCACATATGGAAAGCGTAAGCATACAAAAAAGCCCGGCCATAAGACCGGGCTTTTTATTTGCTCCCCCGATGAGCCAGCGGGGTTAGTGTGGGTAGTCATGGTGTACCTCTAATCTGATGGTTAGCAAGCGTGCTTTTATAATGCTCGTATCAGCTTGCAATTTTTTCGGCCTTAAGGCGATATGACACAGGTGACGCTCGACATTGGGGTTGGGTGTGTTGCATCCAGCCCCCGCCCTTGCACTTTGGACCAAACCCGGGCCGTCCTGACACCACTTTGGACCAAGTCCGGGCCGTCCTGACACCACTTTGGACCATTGCAAGCCCGCCCCGAGCTACTTTGGACCATCCCCAGCCCACCCCGAGCTACTTTGGACTACATACAGCTCAAAAAAGCCTGATTTTGGGGCCTATTTTGAGCCCAGGATGGTCCAAAACTAATGCAAATGAGCTTGAACTGGTCCAAAGTTTTGATGGGTGCACTAGCCAGATGAGGTGAAATTTTCCAAACACACAAGGAAGCCAAAAGACACCAAACCCGGGCCGTCCTGACACTACTTTGGACCATTGCAAACTCAGCCCGCACCTATTTGGACCACCCCGAGCCACTTTGGACCAGCCCGGAGCCGTCCTACCACCACTTTGGACCATCCCCAGCCCGCCCCGAGCTACTTTGGACCGCATTCAGCTCAAAAAAGCCTGATTTTGGGGCCCATTTTGAGCCCAGGGTGGTCAAAACTAATGCAGTTGAGCTTGAACTGGTCCAAAGTTTGATGGGCGCGCTAGCCAGATGAGGCGAGCTTTTCCGAGCGAGCGAGGAAGTAAAAAGTTCGCTGAATCCCGAGCGGAGCGAGGGGGTTCTGGTAATGCAAAAGACCCAGCCGAAGCTGGGTCTTTGGTTGGCTCCCCCGACTGGACTCGAACCAGTAACCCTTCGATTAACAGTCGAATGCTCTGCCAATTGAGCTACGGGGGAATGTTGTTTGCGATGTTTTCATCGCTGCAACGAGTAATAACTTTACACGGGGTTTTTTGCGAGCGCAAATCCACACCCGGTTATCTACATCACACCTTGTGGGGTGGGGTTTAGTCCTGACCTTGCATGAGTTGGCGGCGCTGGGTTTCGAGGGTAAGAAGCTGCTGCTGGATGGTGCGGTAGTCGGTGGTTTGGGGGTCGGTGTTTTGTAGTTGGATCAGGAGGTCTGATTTTTGGCGGGTGATTTCTTGTTCGAAGAGCCGGTTCAGAATATCGCGGGAGTAACGGCCCAGCTGCTCTTCGGTGCGGGCAGGAATGGGGGTAACAGATAGCTCAGCTATGAGGTGGTGGACCGGCTCAGGAGCGTAGGTTCGAACTGTGTTGATCCAGGTGGCCCCTGCGGTAGGGGCGATGGTGGAAGCTGCGCCGATGATGCCTTGGGCGATGCCGGTGTGGGCACCGTAGCGGTAGTGCACGGTTGCAAAGCTTTGCCACTGGTCAACGGAAAGATATTGGGGGTATTGGAGGATGACCTCGAGGGCTTCCCGTTCGGTGCGGGCTGCCGGATCGTTGAGGTCGGGGAGGGCATAGGGGTCGGGGACGGGCGCAACCGGCTGGTTTTCGGTTTCTGCGATGCGGGCGGCTCGTTCTGCTTCTGTAGCTTCTGCTCTTTGGCTGGCGGAGGCCTGCGGATTAGCTGCCGCGGCGCTCACTGCTCGCTGCACTTCGGCAACGTCAAGCCCTAACTGCCCTGAGACTTGCCGGACGTAGGCGGGGCGGAGGGCGGCGTCCTTAATGCCTGCGATGATGGGGGCGATAGCCCTCATGCCGCGTACTCGCCCTTCGAGGGTGGTGAGGTCGTAGTTGGAGAGGGTTGCGTCGATTGCGAATTCAAAGAGGGGACGGCGGGAGACGATGAGGGAGCGGACGGCGGCGTCCCCGCGGGTTAGGCGCAGGTCGCAGGGGTCCATGCCGTCTTTGGCGACGGCGACGAAGGTTTGGGCGACGAAGCGCTGGTCTTCGGCGAAGGCGGAGAGGGCTGCTTTTTGGCCGGCAGCGTCGCCGTCGAAGGTGAAGATGACTTCCCCGCCGCTGCCGTCGTCGGAAATGAGGCGGCGGACAATTTTGATGTGGTCGGTGCCGAAGGCGGTGCCGCAGGTGGCGACGGCGGTGTCGATACCGGCCAGGTGGGCGGCCATGACGTCGGTGTAGCCCTCAACCACAACGATTTGCTTCTTTTTAGAGATAGGACGTTTGGCCAGGTCAAGGCCGTAGAGCACCTGGGATTTTTTGTAGAGGGGGGTTTCGGGGGTGTTGAGGTATTTAGGGCCCTGGTCGTCCTCAAAGAGGCGGCGGGCGCCGAAGCCGATGGTTTCGCCGGTGATATTGCGAATAGGCCAGATGATGCGGCCACGGAAGCGGTCGTAGAGGCCGCGCTGGCCTTCTGAGAACATGCCGGTCTCGCGGAGCTCCTCGACGGTGAAGCCCTTATTCATCAGGTATTTGAGCAGGTTATCCCAGCCGCGCGGGGCAAAGCCAACCCCAAATTTTTGGGTCGAGACAGGGTCAAAGCCGCGAGCGCCAAGGAACTTTTGAGCGTCAATGGCTGCGGGGGTGTAGAGGTTTTTCTGGAAGAACTCTGCAGCGATTTTGTGGGCATCGAGCAGGCGTTGGCGGCGGCCTACCTCTTCGCGGCTCATGCCGGTGCCCTGTTCGTAATGCAGTTCGTAGCCGATGCGGGCGGCAAGTTTTTCAACGGTTTCGGTGAAGGAGGTGTGGTCCATTTCCATGAGGAAGCTGATCACATCACCTGATTCACCGCAACCGAAGCAGTGGTAGGTGCCCATGGCCGGGCGGACGTGGAAGGAGGGGGTGCGTTCATCATGGAAGGGGCACAGGCCCTTGAAAGAGCCGATACCGGCAGATTTGAGGGTCACATACCCTTCGATGATTTCGCGGATGTCGGTACGGGTGCGTACCTCGTCTATGTCTTCTCGTTTGATTAAGCCTGCCACGGGTTCAATTCTAGCGAGGTGAGTCAAACCGGTGGCAGGAACTATTGTTAGTCTGTTTACTGCTTGTTGAGCGCTGGGGCTGCTTTTCGGTTCGCGATGGCGATGAAGAGCAATAAAAGAGCAGACATTCCAGCTGCTGACGCAAAGAGAATGTAATTGGAGGCTACTGCAGCTCCTGGTGAACTCCAGTTCAGTGCCAGCAGGGAACCTGCTATCTGCGGAGCCGCTACGGCACCAATTCGTCCGAATCCAAGGGCAAATCCCAGTGCAGTTCCACGTAGCTCTGAGGGGTAGTAGGCGGAAATTGCGGCGATAATGAGGATTTGAGTTCCGTGGGTTCCAACGCCTGCGAGTACCAGAATGATGTAAACCAATACCACTGGGGGCTGGGTTAGCAGTGCAAAGAGGGATACAGAGGCCAAGGTTGCGGCAATGACACCAGCGCGTAGAGGACCAAAGGTGTCTCCGGCCCAGCCGGTGATGAAGGACCCGAGTACAGCTCCAAGGTTGAGGACCAGGGTGAAGATGAGAGCAGCACCTAAATCATAGCCAGATTGTTGCATAAGTCGAGGTAGCCAGGTGCCTAGTCCATACCAAGCAAGCAACGTGACGACGGTGGTGAAGGAGAAGAGGAGAGTAGCCTGACGATAAGTGGATCCAAGCAGGGCCCCGAAGCCGGGCTTGATACGTTCTTCAAGGGTGATTTCCTTAATCTCTTCTCGTCTATTGGCGGGGATGACGTGATGCGCGATGGGGATGCCAAGGACCAATGGAATAACGGCGAAGAGGAACATAGCTCGCCATCCCCAATCAGGGTGGGACGGAACCACGAAGATTCCTACGATTGCAGCGATGGATCCACCAATTGGAATACCGGACATCATCCATGTTGCCCAGATTGCCCGGTAGTTAGCTGGAGCTAGGTCTGCAACCATTGCGTTCACTGAAGGGACGAGACCGCCAAGGCCAATACCTGCGATGAATCGGAAGGCTCCAAAGAGGATGGGGTCTGGAGCTAGGCCACAGGCTACTGTGAAGATGGAAAGAATGAGGACGGAACCTAGAATGGCCGCTTTTCGCCCAATAGCATCTGAGATACGTCCCATGGCGACAGCTCCAATCATCATACCTAAGAAGGCAGTGGAGCCGACTGTTCCTGCCTGGGCGGGGTTGAGACCCCACTCTTCCATGAGTCTGGATTGAACAGTTCCATAGACGATGAGGTCATAGCCGTCGAAGACGACGAAAAACCAGCCGGTCAGTACCGCGATGAGGGGTGTACCTGAGAGACCAAAAATCTGTATTTTACTCGAGCGGGTAGCAGAGTTGCCATTCCCTGTCTGTAGTGATGTTGTGGGCATCTTTGCCTCATTTCCACGAAGGGTTTGTTACGTAGGGTATGTGCCTAGTTTTATAGTGACGATCACTACATGCAATACAATTCCGTGCTACGGAATAAAATTTTACATAGAAAGAAAATAATGGAGCGCCCCAAAGAATTTTTAGGCTCGGTTGACAATGCCCTACGCATGATTTTGCTCTTGCGAGAACGCGGATCTCTTACAGTTACACAGGCAGCACATGAGCTTAACGTTGCCCCTTCAACCGCCCATCGCACCTTGCAAATGCTGGTATACCACGAATTTGCAGTACCTACGGAGGGAAAAGCCTACGTTATTGGCTCCGCCATCTCACTTGGTCACAAGCGTAAGAAACAAGGCGATAAGTTACGAGGAATTGCCCAACCCTACCTAGAAAAATTAGCTCGGGAAACAGGGGAGACTACCCACCTCATCATGCTGGAGGGAGCTGAAGCGACCTTCGTCCATAGCGTCGAAGGCACCCAACTCGTACACGTTGGCAAACGAATCGGTTTTACTTTTCCCGCCTATAAAAATGCCGCTGGCTTGCACATGTTGACCCATTTCTCAACAGGCGAGCTCCGAGAGTTACTCTCGGAGCTCGACGACGAAGAATTTTTTGAGGTGAGGAAGAAGGTTCAACGAGCTCGCAGCATGGGATTTGGCATCAACAATAGGGGTTCCGAACAGGATGTCGCCGCGCTGGGCTGTGCACTGGCCAACGAGGTGGGAGATGTTCTAGGGGGTATCGCTATTTCTATCCCCCAGTCACGTTTCAAGCAGGGATATAGCATGTACGCCAGCGCACTCGTGCGCTATAGCCGAGAGCTCAACCGAATCTTATCCAACATCAGCAAACGGGATCTGTAATTTTTCCGCTGTGCAGAATATTCTTGTGACCTACCTTTCACTGGGAGTAGCTTGGTCATCACACCGTATGAGCAACAGCTCACACTCGAAAGGAAAACCGCTATGCACAGCAAGGACGCTATGAACGTAGCCCCTCCCACCCCTGAAGAGCAGGCAGAACTCGACGCCATGTACGCTCAGATGGATGAGCTTCACATGAAGCCCCTCTGGAACCAGATCGGCAATCTCATGCCAGAGCATCCAACTCCTGAAGCAGTAGCACATCAATGGAACTGGTCAGCCCTGAAAAAACTGGCAGAGCGATCCGGAGAGCTGGTTCCTGTAGGACGTGGCGGTGAACGTCGCGCTATTGGCTTAGCTAACCCAGGACTAGGCGGCCACACTCACATCGCCCCCACCCTCTGGGCAGCTATCCAGTATCTGGCTCCCGGTGAAAACGCACCGGAACACCGTCACTCCCAAAATGCTTTCCGCTTCGTCATCGAAGGGGAGGGCGTGTGGACGGTCGTCAATGGTGATGCCGTGCCCATGCGTCGTGGAGACTTCCTCCTCACCCCCGGTTGGAACTTCCACGGTCACCACAATATAGCAACTAAGCCCATGGCTTGGCTCGATGGCCTAGATATTCCCTTCCAATACAAGATGGACACCGGTTTCTTCGAATACGGCACCGAGCATCTCACCGATGAGTCCACTCCCGAAAAATCCCGATCCGAGCGTCTATGGGCCCACCCCGGCCTCCGTCCGCTCTCCATTGCAGGAGCACACCCGTCCTCCCCCCTCGGTCGCTACGCTTGGGAACACACCGATGCCGCTCTCAACGACCAGCTAGCTCTTGAAGACGCAGGGTTCCCCGGTGTTGTCTCCCCCGGCCATGCCGCCATTCGGTTCTCCAACCCCACTACCGGTGGAGACGTTATGCAAACCATCCGAGCCGAATTCCATAGACTTCGCCCCGGTGCCGCCACCGTCCCCGTCCACGAAGTCGGTAATCGAGTCTTCCAAGTCTTCAATGGCTCAGCCACTATCTACATCGGCGACGACACCTTCCACCTTGCCCACGGCGATGTCACCGTCATCCCCTCCTGGAAGAAATGGCATGTTGAAGCCGGCAGCGACGGAGTTGATCTCTTTAGCTTCAGCGACCATCCCATTTTTGAAAAGCTCAATCTCTTCCGCACCTACACCCCGAAAGGAATCTAAGACATGCGACTAGCGACCCTCCGAACTGCCCAAGGCACAGTTACCCTCAGAATTGAATCCGACACAACAGGTACCCTTATCGACGGTTTTCAGGATGTCGGAGCCCTCCTCGCCCACAACAACTGGAAGCAAATTGCCGAGCAGGCTCAAGGTGAAACGATTACCTTCACCCCAACTGACCTGGCCCCGGTCGTCCCGGCTCCCTCCAAAATCGTCTGTGTTGGTCTCAACTACGCCAACCACATTAAGGAGATGGGGCGCGAACTACCCACATACCCCACACTTTTCGCCAAATATCCCGAAGCCCTCGTTGGACCCTACGACGAGGTCCATGTTCCGGAATACGCTAACACCCAACTAGATTGGGAAGGTGAGCTGGCAGTTATTATCGGAAAATATGCCCGCCGTGTTAAAGCGGCAGATGCATCCAGCTACATCGCAGGCTACGCCGTCATGAATGACTACACCATGCGCGACTACCAATACCGCTCCGTCCAGTGGCACCAGGGCAAGTCTTTCGAAAAGTCAGCCGGTTTTGGCCCCTGGCTGACAACCTCAGATTCCTTCACCTTCGGGGGTGAGCTCGCCACCTACCTCAACGGCGAAAAAATGCAGACCACGCCCACCGACGACCTCGTCTTCAAGCCCGAAGACCTGGTGGAATATATCTCTCATATCTACCCGCTTAACCCCGGCGACGTCATCATCACCGGCACACCAGGAGGTGTGGGCCACGCCCGCACTCCCGGCAAATACATTGGCGACGGAGATACGGTCGACGTTACTATCGAAGGCCTAGGAACAGTCTCTAACAAGACCGTTTTCGAATAAACCGGAAAGGAGGACGCCCCCATGGGAACCTTTCACGACCTCTCCCTTGAAGAGCGGCTGACGATTGCCCACCGTGGCACAGCCTTCTACACCCAGCAAATCCAGAGCTTTTACGATGAAGAGCTTTACCAACCCTCCCACTTAAAAGGGTGGGAACGAGCCCACATCATCGCCCATGTAGCCTACAACGCGGCAGCTCTCTGCAACCTCGTAGAATGGGCAAAAACCGGTGTGGAGACCCCCATGTATTCCTCCTCAGAGGCCCGTGACCAGGAAATTAGCTACGGGTACACCCTACCCACGGCAGCCTTGCGTCATCTGCACACCCACACCGTTGCCCGCCTCAATGCCGCCTGGAACACCATGACAGATGACGACTGGGCGGCGCTGGTACGCACTGCTCAGGGACGCACCGTGGCAGCTGAGGAGATGCTGTGGATGCGCACGCGAGAAGTCTGGATTCACGCTTTCGATGTGGACGGTACCGCTTCGTTCAGCCAAATACCCGAAGTGGTTCTGAAGACCCTACTGCCTGAAATCCTAGCTAAGTGGGGTGACAACGGTGAAGAATTTACCCTAGTCGATACCAACACTGGTGACAGGTATGGTCAGGGATCCACTGTGATTCATGGTTCTCTCGCCGGGCTTGCCCGTTGGGCCACCGGGCGAGGTGCTCAAGGCGTTGATACCGACAGAGTCCCACCGCGCTGGCTCTAGGCTACTCCTCATCGAATCAACACATCAGTACCAACTAGCCCAACGATGCCCTTCCCCAAGAAAGGTGTCATAGGGCTAGTTGGTACTTAAGTGACTATTCCTCGTCGAGGGGTTTGGGGCGGGTGCGGCCCAGTCCGAAGGATTCTGGGGAGAGGGCGATGAGCAGGGTGACGATGAAGGCCCCCACGCCTGCGATCCAGTAGCCGGTCATACTGCCGGTGAGCACGCCGATGAGGAGGCTGGCGATTGCCGCCATGAACAGTTCTTTAAATGATTTCTTATAGCGCATAGATTCCTTTGGGCTGAAATGGTCAGGGTATCAGGACGCCTCCGCCCCTCTCCCCTGCCGCAAGGGCAGGGACGGGGCGGCGGGCGTCCTACCAGAGGGGTTTATCGCCGATTGACCAGTGGGTTCCGGTGATCCGCTTGAAAAGGGCAAGGGCTGAGCGGTCGGTGAGGCAGGCGACCTGGTCGATGACGAGGCGCAGGCGGGCAATCTCGTCATTGCGGCCCAGTTCGCGCAGGTCAGCAGCAAAAATTGGGTCGAGGTAATCCGGGTTATCCATGAGGGCGTGGACTAGGAATTCGAGGATTTCCTGCTGGTTTTCGTTCTTGTCGCCCGCATCGCGCGGGGCCATGACAAAAGCTGTTGCAATGCCTTTCAAGACAGCGATTTCGTGCTCGGTTTCTTCAGGCACCACGAGCTGGGCTGCGTAGCGGGTCAAGGGGTCCTGGCCGTAGACCTGGCGGGTAGCGACCATGGCGCTTGCGGCAAACCGGCCAATCAGTTTTGAGGTGAGGGCCTTGAAAGCAGCCATGGACGCCCGGGTTCCGCTCATGTAGGGCACCCACCGGTTCAACTCTTCAAGGCGGATCAGGGCAGAATCCAGGGTCAGATCATCGACATCGGGGAGGTACCAGCGGCGGGTGATATCAAAAACCCGGGTGCGGGCTTCGGCGTCCTTGAGCTCATCGAGCTGGATGTGCCCGCCAAAGACCGCGTCCTCAACGTCATGAACGGAGTAGGAAATATCGTCGGCTAAATCCATGACCTGAGCCTCAAGACACTTTTGGTTTTCGGGGACGCCAGCTGCCGCCGCCCCTGCCCGGAACCATTCAAAGACAGGCATGTCATCAGTGTAAACACCGAATTTTCGGTTAGGTTTACCGTCTGACCTGGGCGGGGCGGAGGTACGCCCCCAGGGGTATTTGCAGGTTGCATCAAGCGAGGCTCGGGTGAGGTTGAGTCCGGCCGGGCCGCCGTCGTGCCGCATGACCTTTGGCTCTAACCGGGTGAGCAGGCGCAGGGTCTGGGCGTTGCCCTCAAAGCCGCCGGCATCAGCTGCTAGGCGGTCGAGGGCGGTTTCACCGTTGTGGCCGAAGGGCGGGTGGCCCAGGTCGTGGGATAGGCAGGCCGTATCGACGACGTCCGGGTCGCACCCCAGCATCCGGCCAAGCTCGCGGCCGATTTGGGCAACTTCAAGGGAGTGGGTCAGGCGGGTTCGCACGAAATCGTCGGTGTCAGGATCGACCACCTGGGTCTTAGCTCCCAGGCGGCGCAGGGCCGCAGAGTGTAAAACCCGGGCGCGGTCGCGCTCAAAGGGGGACCGGTACACGAAGCGGTGGTGCTCTGGCACCCAGCGTTCTGCGTCAGCGCTACTGTAGCCGGGTGTGGGGGCTTGTTCGGGGACGGGTGCGCTCATCTGCTGGCCTTTCTCTCATCTTCCTAGTCTAGTAGGCTGAAAGCCTGGCCACATCTCCTGTGGATAAGTCCTGTATTCCCCGGGTTTGTGCTGGTCAGAGGGGGTTGGGCGGACGTCCTCCCCAAGCCTCTATCTTCACTTTAAAGTTTTCTTACTCACCCCCTATTCCCGCAGGGAACTTGCAGGTAAAATTCAGAGTGATTTGTGCCCACCTGCGGGCACTCCTGACTTATGGAAAGGCGCCGTATGAACAAGAGGGCTGCTCTCATTCCCCTGTCCACGGCCATGCTGGGCATCATCATGATGAGTCCGGCAGAGGCCCAGGCGCCCCAGGTGCCTACTGTCCCTTCTGCTACTCCGGCAGCGGCTAGCGCTGATACTGCCGCAGCTGATGCGCAGGCGGCGCAGACCACGGTTGTGGACGTCGCCCCGGCAGTTCCTGGCGCCAAGCAGGTTACTGAGGTCCAGGTTAAGCAGGCTGCCCCCGAGGTCACTGTTCAGAAGACAGGCCTGGTGGAGGCTGAGCCTGCTGGTGCGGCCGCTGAACCTACCGTTCAGCCGACTCCCGCCCCCGCTGAAAAGGCAACCGAGCTAGCTCCGTTGGCAACTGCTGAAGCCACCGCCGAGCCCACTGGTCAGGCAAGCGAATTAGCTCCGGTTACGGTCACTGAACCCACCGCTCAGCCAACCCCCGCCCCCACTGGACAGGCAACCGAACTTGCACCGGTGGCAACTGCTGAACCCACAGCTCAGCCAACCCCCGTCCCCACTGGACAGGCAACCGAATTAGCTCCGGTTACGGTCACTGAACCCACCGCTCAGCCAACCCCCGCCCCCGCTGAAAAGGCAACCGAGCTAACTCCGGTGGCAACTGCTGAACCCACCGCCGAGCCCACTGGTCAGGCAACCGAATTAGCTCCGGTTACGGTCACTGAACCCACCGCTCAGCCGGCCCCCGCTCCCACTGAGCAGGCAACCGAACTAGCTCCGGTTGCAACTGCTGAACCCACCGCTCAGCCGACCCCCGCTCCCACTGAGCAGGCAACCGAATTAGCTCCGGTTGCAACTGCTGAACCCACCGCCGAGTCCACTGGTCAGGCAACTGAACTAGCACCGGTGGCAGCTGCTGAACCCACCGCTCAGCCAACCCCTGCCACTGCTGAAAAGACAACCGAACCAACCCCGGTTGCAACTGCTGAACCTACTGAAGAGGCTACCCCTGCTGCTACCACTGAGCCGGTTGTAGTTGAAGTCCCCGTAGCAGTTGATCCGGTTGAGCCCATTGCTATTGATCCTCCCGCCGCAGAAGTAACCCCGGCCCCGGTAGCCAGCACCGAGCCCGCCCCGGTTGAACCAGCCCCGTTTGAAGAGACCCCGGTTCCCACCGAACCCGCCCCCGTCATCGAAGCGCCGGCTCCGGTTGAACCCGCCCCGGCCCCAATCATTCCGGTAGAACCTATCCCAGTTGTTGCAGTCCCCGTGGTACCGAATCCGGCCCCGGAGCCCCTTCCGGCACCCGAGCTCCCCCTTCCCCCGGTTCTCCTGATTCCGGCCCCTGAACCGGTAGCCCCCGTCCTAGAGGAAACTCCGGCACCCCCGGCAACCACTGAACCCCTCCCAGAGGAAACCCTGCTACCGGACGCAACTCTTCAACCGGAGGCACCGGCACCGGTCGAAGAGACCGCTGAGGCAACCCCCCAGGAAGTTGCCCCCGACGAGACTGCCCAACCGACCGAAGAGCCAGTTGCTGAACCGACAGCTGACCCCACCACCGAGCCGTCCGCTGAACCCACCGCGTCCGCCGAGCCCACCGCGTCCGCAAAGCCTTCAGCCACCCCCACCGTGACTGCTGACCCCACTTCTTCTGCACCTGCGGTCACTGCCCCGGTCACTCCAGCACCCCCGCTCTCTCAAAGCGGCCTGACCCCCGGTTTGCTCCAGGCAGCCCAGCCTGCCACCCCCGCACCGACAGCTTCTGCCACCTCCAACCAGCAAGGTCTGGCCATTGAGAAGAAGCCCCAGGCCCTGGCCATTACCGGCACAACCATCAAATACGGCCTACTCGGCGGCGGTGCCATGATGCTAGTTGGCGCTATCTGTGTAGCAGCAGCCCAAAGGACCGAAGCGAAGAAGTACTAGACCGCTCCAGCTCCTGCCCGGGCAAGCGTCCTCAACCGCCAGGACGCCGCCGGAAAAGCTCAAGGCCCGCACCTGATTCCCAGGTGCGGGCCTTGTTCTGCCCTCATGCCGAAGACTTAGTGAAGCGGGGCTTCAAACCGGGCCAGGGCAAAGTTTTCGAGGGAGAACCAGGGCTCTTGATCGTCAATGAGGTCAGCAACAGCCCGGCCGAGGGCGGGGGTGAGCTTGAAGCCGTGGCCTGAGAAGGCGGTGGCAACTGTGATGCGGGAGGACAGGCGGTCGATAATGGGCCGGTGGTCCCGGCTGAAAAGATCCATGTGCATGGAGTGGCGGGCCGGTCCGTCGCTGACCTCGGTGAGGTAGCGGGTGACGAGCCTAGCAGGAACCCGCAGGGCGTTACCGGAGGCCCGCGGGGGCAACTCGCGCGGGGTAGGAACTTCAGAGCGCTGGCCGACGTTGCCCACCTTGACGGTGAGGCCGTCCAGGCAGGGGAAGCCGTAGAGGTGGGAGCCGTTTGACTCGCGGATGAAACCGGGGAACCGGGAGGGCGAGTAGTGTTTGGGCTTGTCAACGAGGTACCAGCCCAGGCTGATAGGGGTGATGGAGACGTGCGGATCAATCTGGGGAAGCAGGGTTTTGGACCAGACACCGGTGCTGATAATGGCCTGGTCTGCCTTGTAGGTCCCTTGGGTGGTGCGGATTTTGACGCCCCGGGAGGTTTCTTCGATTCCGACGACTTCTTCGTGGGTGAGCAGGGTAGCCCCGGCTGCGCGGGCTTCTTTCTGCATCTGGTAGACGATGGCGTCGGAGTAGAGCACGCCCCCGTTTTTGTCGAGGATGCCAACTTCGTCGGTGATATCGGAGTGCTGGGGGTAGCGGCGTTTGAGGTCGGCGGTGTCGTATTCTTCGTGGTCCAGGCCGAAGCGGTGGATGGAATCGTGGACGCCTTCCAGGCCGGGGGCGCCGGGGTGGCCGATAGATAGGGCCCCGGTTTGGTGGAAGAGGGTTTCGGAGTGGCGGGAGTCGAGGTCCAGGAAGTAGTTGCGGGAGAACCTGAGTAGGGGGACGTATTCGGCGCCCTCGTGGTAGGCCATGCGGAAGAGGCGGGACTCGCCTGAGTAGCCACCCCGGTCGTGGACGGGGGCGTATTGTTCAAGGCCGAGGACGGAATGGCCGCGGGCGGTGAGTTCCCCGGCAAGGTAGGAGCCGATAGCTCCTAGACCTACGATGATGACCGAATAGCGCATGGCTTTAAGGTACCGGGTATTGGGTAGATTTGTTGAACAAATCGACCACATGATGATACTTAGGGTTCATTTCGAACCGCCGCCGTTCCCCTCGAAGGCAGGGATCTGCCGGGAGCGGGCCGGTGCGTCCTTTGCCTTAGAGGTCATCTCCCTGGTCAAGGCCGTATTCGGCGGGCCAGGTGACTTCGCCTGAGATGGGTGGGAAGTCAGGGGTGAGGTTGAGCAGTTGCAGGGCTTCAGAGATTTGGGCCGGATCTGTGCCGTCAAGGTAAGCACGGACGCCGTGACGAGCAGCTGGTCCAAAGCCAAACCGAGAGTAGTAGGCCGGTTCCCCGAGCACCACCAGGCTGGTGGGTGCATTGCTGATCTGGGCGGACGCGCGTGCGCACGCCAGCGCTTCAAGGGTCAGGGCGGTGCCCACTCCCCTACTCTGATAGTCGGGGTGGACGGCCAGCGGCGCAAGAGCATAGGCGGGCCAGGAGCCTACCCAGCAACGGCTGATGAGAATGTGTCCAACGAGGGCACCGGTGACGCTATCGCGGGCCACCAGGGAGATTCCCGGCTCCCAGGCATTGGGGTTGCCGCGCAAGGCTTCCACTAGATCAGCCTCATAGCTTGTATCAAAGGCTGCCAGGAGCAGATCGCGGATCTCTGCGATATCGGCCGGGGTTTCGGGGCTGATGGTGTGGGTTCTCATGCCTTTAAGTCTAGGGGTAGGCCCACTCTGGGGCGGGGTGACCCTCGCCTACCTCCCTGACCTGCGGCAAGAAGGCGGGCGCGTCCGTCCGCCCCTGCGCCGCGAACCCAGTGTCTACAAGAATCGCGCAGCGTCCACTCACGGCGTGGGCACTGCGCGATTCTGGTAAGCACGGTTTTACTGGGGTAGAGGCTTCATGGATGCAAGGACGCGGTCAGGCAGCATGTGCACGCGCGGCGACAGGTCTTGGGGCGGGTACGTAGAATCGATACATTCACGCCAGTACTCGACGTGCTTTTCATCTAACCAGTGCTCAGACTCAGTAACTTTCTGTTCCAGGCCTGCCTCACCGCGCACCGAGTACCAGTAAAGGTAATCGACGCCATCAATCGTTTCAGCAAAGATTGTCTCAACGTACATGTGTTCAGGCTCTAGTGTCTCTTTGACAGCCTCCATGTTTTCGTTGAGGAAAAACATCCACTCATCAACCTTGTGCCGTTTGCCAGGTTTAACCCGAAACCGGGTCAGCTCAATCTGCATACCGTGATTCTACCAGGGCGTTTTGGGGCTATGACGGCCTCTTCTAAACGACTTTCCATAGCCGTTCTCGGCCGCCCACCGCGGAATTGTTTCGGTACCCTGAGTGCAATCAAAGTTATTAACCAGCTCATCACCACTGTCTACAAGAATCGCGCAGCGTCCACACACGTCGTGGACGCTGCGCGATTTTGGTAAGCACCCTATGTAACTTATGGTTTGTGCCCCCTGCGGGTAGGTATAGTCGGCTTCTATGAGCGAGAAGTACGTACCCAACTACGGCGATCTGGAGCGTTTTCAGTATGAAAGGCTGATCCGCACCAAATCTAGGGCCTACCAGATGGCCTGCTGGCAGGGCTACCTCGGCACCCACGACTTCTTCCTGGGCAATAACCTCAGAGGTTGGGCCACGCTCCTGCTCACCATGGCAACAGCTTCCCTGCTCGTCTACGAGTGGATGCTCGGGCTTCTCCTACTGATTCTCGTCATCGGCCTCAACATCACAGCGGTGCGGGCCATCGCCGCGTCAGACCCAAGCAGCGACATCTACGGTGAAGAGTGCGGACCTGTCTTTCACAGCCTCCACATGGTGAGCTCCTTCTCTATCATGTGGGATATCAACCTCTGGAAAGACAAGACTCCCACCGACCCACCGCCGCCCGACATGGATTAGGCGAGCCCGGACGTCCTCCCCCGGCTAGCTGGCCACTAGAGCACCAGCGTCACCCCGGCCAGGCTCACCCCTGCTACCAGGGCTGTTGAGAGAGCAGCAAGAACAAAGGGGCGGGAGCCCACCCGCAGGAGTTTCCGCACATCAACATTGCACCCCAGGGCAAACATAGCTGCTGCCAGCAGGGCGGTCTGGGCAGAACTACCCGCTGCCAGCACAGCCTCAGGCAGGGGCAGGCAAGAGCGCACCAGCACCATAGCCATAAAACCCGCCACGAAGAGGGGCACAAGCGGGGGCAGGGACGTCGTCCCAGCACCGTCCTGAAGCTCCCGACGGCGCACCCACCCCAAAACCGCAATAACCGGTGCCAACATCAGCACCCTGGCCAACTTCACCAGCACAGCAGCCGTCAAAGCCCCGCCACCGATCATGCCGCCCACAGCAACCACCTGGGCAACCTCGTGGATCGCCCCACCAGCCCAGGTACCTGCAAAAACCGGGTCAAGCTGCAACAGATAAGCCGCCAGAGGCACCAGGCCGATCATGGTCGTCCCGAAGAGCACCACCAGGGCAACAGCCGTCACGGTTTCTTCCTCATGCTCGTTCTTGGGGTCAAGGGTGCCAGACGCCCCTGCCACCGCAGCCGCCCCGCAGATAGAGAAGCCACAGGCCACAAGGTAGGTGAGGTAGCTCGAAACCCCCAGTAGGCGACCGATCGCAATCGTTCCCAAGATTCCCGTCACCACAGTGACGATAACCACCAGAATCATGGGGGCCCCAAGTGCCGCAATATCCCCCAGGGCAACTTGAAGGCCCAGCAGGACGATACCAAGCCGCAACAGCTTTTTGGCAGCAAAGGCCACCCCGGCGCTGCAACGCTGAGGGAGCCTGACAGTGTTTGCAACCACCACCCCCAACACGATGGCAACCAGCATAGCGCTGAGACCAGGTATCAGGCGGCTCAGCAGATAGGCGACGGCCGCTGCCGCAGCGCAGACAGCTAGCCCCGGCAGGTAGGTGCTCAGGCGGGAAACTCTGGGTGAACTCATACTCCTAGAAGTACCAGGTTTCAGGCCCAAAAGCTGGCAGGAAAGGGCAGACACTTCTGGGGTCTACCATTTCCGGGAGATAAAATTCACCGGCCTCCAGCTGGGCTGGGGCCGGTGAGGTGGGGCAAAGGGGGCCGGGGGTTAGCCGCCGCTGATATCCAGTTCAGCATCCACCAGACCCAGGCGCTCGGCGTCGCCCAGGACGCGGGAGTTCAGCCAGCCGTCGGGCAGGTGGGGCTTCTTGGGGTTGCCAGCACGTCCGCGAGGGCCCTCAACAGCGGCACCGGGGTAGCCGATGGAGTGGTCCAGCTCGGCCAGGTATTCGCGGAAGGCTTCGAGGGTGGGCACGGTAGACATCTTGGCACGTAGCTTGCCGCCGACCGGGTAGCCGTGGAAGTACCAGGCCACATGCTTACGGATCTCGCGCAGGCCCCGGGTTTCGTCGCCAAAGGTTTCAACCAAAAGCTCAGCGTGGCGGTAGATCATATCGGCTACCTCAGACACGCTGGGGCGGTGGCGGTCTTCAGAGCCCTCAAAGGCGTTTTGTAGGTCGCCAAAGAGCCAGGGGCGGCCCTGGCAGCCGCGGCCGACCACAATGCCGTCCACCCCGGTCTGCTCAACCATGGCGATGGCGTCCTCGGCGGAGAAAATATCGCCGTTACCCAGGATCGGCACGTCGGGAATGGCCTCGCGCAGGCGGGCAATGGAATCCCAGTCAGCCTTGCCCGAGTAGTGCTGGGCGGCGGTGCGGCCGTGCAGGGCGATACCGGCGACGCCCGCGTCACGCGCAATTTTGGCTGATTCCAGGTAGGTCAGGTGGTCCTCGTCAATACCCTTGCGCATTTTGATGGTCAGGGGCACGTCCCCGCGGGAGGCCTCGCGCACGGCGGTCTGGACGATAGCGGTAAAGAGGTCGGTCTTCCAGGGCAGGGCGGAGCCGCCACCCAGCTTGGTGACCTTGGGGACGGGGCAGCCAAAGTTCAGGTCGATGTGGTCGGCGCGGTCTTCTTCAACGACCATGCGGATCGCCTTACCCACGTTAACGGCGTCCACCCCGTAAATCTGAATGGAGCGGATCTTTTCGTCGCCGTCATGGTCGATAATACGGAGGGATTCGGGGTTGCGTTCCACCAGGGACCGGGCCGTGACCATTTCGGTGACGTAGAGGCCGCCGCCGTATTCGCGGCAGAGGCGGCGGAAGGCCTTGTTGGTGACGCCCGCCATCGGGGCCAGGACGACGGGGGTGTCGATGGTGTGCTTGCCCAGTTGCAGGGGCGGGAGCTTCAGTTGCTTGGCGCGGGCCGGGGTCTGGCCGGTTCCTGGGTTCTCTTCTGTCATAACGTTCCAATTTTGTCACAAGGACGCGACGGGTGCAGTAAGCACTGCCACGGCCAGCCGGACTGCCCTGCGCCGAATGTGCCAGTTACTCCCGAATGTGCCACTCTTGCTGCCCCATTCGGGAGTAAGTGGCACATTCGAGAAGTAAAAGAACATTGACAGGCGCACATGAGTCGTGAAACACTTGTGATAAGTCAAGTAACTCTTGACGATAAGCTAAATCTAGGAGGGACTATGGATTCCAGTGATCCCCGAATCGGGGCCGTCCGCACCGCCAACGAGCAGGTGGCCCTGGCAAACCAGGCCCTTGAGGACGCCGTGCAGGCAGCCCGCGCAGGCGGGGCCACCTGGCAGCTCATCGGCTCGGCTATCGGAGTGACTAAGCAGGCTGCTGCCCAGCGCTTTTCAGAGACGGTCTACAACGCCCGGTCTCTCTCGCAGATTCAGGTGGAACTGGAACAAATCACCGAGGCCCTCTTTGCCGCCCTGGCTCACGGCGACATTGAGCATGTCCACAGCCACATGACCTACACAACCGCCCGGCTGCTCTCCAAACGCAAGATTCTGAAAACCTGGCAGCAGGTACTTGAGGCCGCAGGCCCCTTTATTGAGGTCAAGAAAACGGTGGTGGAACAGGCAGGTTCCGGCTTTACCCTCACCTACCGGTTGCGCCACGAACACGGTGAGCCGGTTGGTCAGCTCTCTTTCAACTCAGCCCGCAAAGTCACAGGATTGGTGATCTTCAATGACGATTCAGCGCCCCTCCCCTGGTAACAGTATCTACGCGCCCCTCATCATGTGGGGATTGTGGGGCCTACACGGTTTTATCACCTGGTACCTCAGCCGAGAACTAGCTATAACCTTATGGGCGATTGGCCTCGTGGCTGTGGGTACGGTACTCACTCAGTGGTTCCTGCGCCCCAAGGGCAGCCGCACGATGGTATGGCGACCGGGACTCTTTGCCGGGACGCTTACTATTACCTGGGTCTTCTGGGCTCTTCTCAATATGTTTTGGGATATCGAAGTCCAGCATGCTCTTGCCTGGCCGTTGATTGGGTATATAAGTTCAAGTTATAACGTCCGGGAGGCCTCAGCCCAGAGGCGCAAAGCCCGCGACATCGGCGTCTAGCCCTCTAGGCCTGCCCCTCCCCCAGCTCAGCCAGGCGCGGGGCGGCGAGGTGGGTGAGGGCGTCCGCGCCGATACGGGCAGGGCCCAGATTGACCCGCCCGTCTGCCCGCAGCGGGGTCCCCTCGTCCTGCCAGTAGGGGCGGGCTTCAACCTGGTGACCCGGAATTTCGCCGCGGGCATTGCAGACCCGCCACCAGGGCACACTCGAGCCCCAGGTCGCCAACACGCGCCCCACCAGCCGGGGCGACTCACCGGCTACGGCACCGACGTCCCCGTAGGTCGCCACCTGCCCGGCAGGCACACACTCCACCACCCGCAAGATCCGTTCACAGCGCAGTTCATCCATACATCCTCCATACCGCGAAGACCCCCTCGATTCTCCCTTCACCCCCTCACAAATCAAGGGGGTGATGAGAGAACCAAGGGGGTCTTTTGAAGCTGTGGCCTAGCCGTCCACCACGGCCAGGGTTTCGCTGGTGACCTGCCCGGCGCCCATCTTAATGAGCTGATCAACAATGACGGCGAGGTCCTCCATGGAATCGTCAACCTCCACCTGCACCGGGTAGGAGGCGGTCAGCACAGACAGCAGCTGCAGGACGGCTTCCCGCGCCCCGGGGTTGCCCACCTGGTAGCCGATGGTGACTTCGGTGGCGTCGTCCTCAGAAACAGGCATGTGGCCGGCGTCCACTTCGAGGGGGCGGTAGCTCACGGCGAAGGCGAGCATATCGCCTTTTGTCCCGTTGGCTTGGGCGCGGAGGATGTCGTCGCGCAGCACCACAGCGCCCAGGGCCTCGGCCTCGTCTGAGAGGAAGAGGCGGTTGATGCGGCCGATGGGCAGGTCGGCGGGTTCATCCCAGGTATGGACGGCCCGGTAGAAGTCCCAGAACTTCTGGGTGAGTTCCACAGAGCCGGTGGCCAAATCTTCAATGGCCTGGGTGATTCGTTCTGAGGCGTCCTGGCGCAGGGGCATAGCCGGGACGGAGCCAGCTTCAAACCGCACCATACGCGAACGCTGGGCGACTTTAAAGCCCCTGGCCTGGGCAAAGGCGAGGCCGGTGGAGTCAGGTTCTACCTTGGTGCGGAAGGCGGTTGTACCGCTGGGGGCTGCCGTGGCGGCGTCCTTGAGGGCCTGCAGGAGCTGGGTGCCGAGGCCTGAGCGGCGGTGTTCGGGGGCTACTTCTAGGTAGGCCCAGAGGCGGTTGGGGTGCAGGTCGGTTTCGTAGACGACGCCTGCAGCGACGGGCACGCCCTGGTGTTCGGCGACGATGGTGCGGCTGAAGGGGGCGGACGAGTCGGGGGTGAAGGCGGAGCGGAAGGCGGCTACCTGCCGGTTTTCGGGATCGTTCCAGTATTCGAGGAGGGCTAGACGATCGCCCTCGCGCCAGGGGCGTAGGGTGTAGGTGTTCTCGGCGGTGCTCACGCGTCTTCTCTTTCATGGGTAAAGGGTGTACCCCTCTACTGTAGCGCCCCTGGCATATGCGGAACATGTGCCGGTGAACATCATATGTGTGAGCTTTACCGGCACATTTGAAGGTTTGCGGAACATGTTCTGTATATGCCGGATTGGTATCTACGGTTCATGGAGGTTTTACCGGCTAGACTATAAGGGTTTGTTTTCAGCCCTTCTTGTTACCTTAGTGTGGTGTTATGACTTCTCCCCTGGCCGATAAGCCCACCCTGACCGGTTCCCGTATTGAGTTGCGTCCTTTTGATGATGAGGCCGTTGAGGCCATGATTGGTATTTTGCAGGAGCCCGAGGTTTTGGTTAAGACCGGTTCTGTGCATACCCGGGTGACCGAGGATCACCCCTTTGATGAAGCCAAGACCCGCGAGTGGTATGCCCGCCGGAATGAAAAGAAGAACCGCTTAGATCTTGCTGTCTATGCCCTGGATCAGCAGAAGTATGTGGGTGAGGTTGTCTTCAATGAGTACGACCGGGCTAATAATTCGGTCAATTACCGGATTGCGATTGGGCGGGCTGGTCAGAATAAGGGCTACGGCACTGAGGCGACGAAGCTCATGGTCGATTACGCTTTTGAGAAGCTGGATCTGCACCGGATTGAGCTTGAGGTGCTGGACTTCAACGAACGGGCCAAGCACGTCTACACTTCCTGCGGGTTTGTGCCCGAAGGACGCCGCCGCGAGGCTTTCCTGATTGACGGCGAGTACCACGATGCGGTGATCAAGTCGGTGTTGCGCAGTGACTGGGAGGCTGCCCGATCGGCATCGGGCCACTTGACCCTGGATTTGAAGAGGGTAGAAATCTAGCGCCGAAGGTGCTGGAGGTATAGGAAAAGGACGGACGTGCGGAGAGCCTGCTGGCTCGGGGCTGGCGTGAATTGGGGTGAGCGCCCCAGCGCGAACCCCAAGAGGGTCAGCAGGCGAACGCACGTCCGTCCTTTTACATCCTTAGACTAGGTTGCACCCTACTTGGTCAGCTTGGCTGCCAGGTAGGCGGTGACCTGGTCGAGTGAGACGCGTTCTTGGGTCATGGTGTCGCGTTCGCGGATGGTGACTGCCTGGTCTTCGAGGGTGTCGAAGTCGACGGTGATGCAGTAGGGGGTGCCGATTTCGTCTTGGCGGCGGTAGCGGCGGCCGATGGCGCCGGCGTCGTCGTAGTCGATGTTCCAGTTGCGGCGGAGTTCGTCGGCCAGGTTCTTGGCTGTGGGGACGAGCTCTTCCTTCTTGGACAGGGGCAGGACGGCTGCCTTGACGGGGGCCAGGCGCGGGTCGAGCTTGAGGACGGTGCGCTTGTCGACGCCGCCCTTGGTGTTGGGGGCTTCGTCTTCGACGTAGGAGTCGACGAGGAAGGCCATCATGGAGCGGGTCAGGCCGAAGGAGGGTTCGATGACGTAGGGGACGTAGCGTTCGCCGGTGCCCTGGTCGAAGTATTCGAGCTTGGCGTTGGAGTGTTCGTTGTGCACGCCGAGGTCGTAGTTGGTGCGGTTGGCGACGCCCATGAGTTCGCCCCATTCGGAGCCCTGGAAGCCGAAGCGGTATTCGAGGTCCATGGTGCCGGCTGAGTAGTGGGCGCGGTCGTCTTCGGGCACGTCGAATTTGCGCATGTTGTCGGGGTTGATGCCGAGGTCTACGAACCAGTTCCAGCAGTCTTCGATCCACTGGTCGTAGTACTTGGGGGCGTCGTCGGGGTGGACGAAGTATTCGATTTCCATCTGTTCGAACTCGCGGGTTCGGAAGATGAAGTTGCCGGGGGTGATTTCGTTGCGGAAGGCCTTGCCGATCTGGCCGATGCCGAAGGGGGGACGCTTGCGGGCGGCGGTGACGACGTTGTTGAAGTTGACGAAGATGCCCTGGGCGGTTTCGGGGCGCATGTAGTGCAGGCCCTCTTCGTTGTCGACGGGGCCGAGGTAGGTCTTCATGAGGCCTGAGAAGTTTTGGGGTTCGGTCCACTGGCCCTTGGTGCCGCACTTGGGGCAGACGATGTCGTCCATGCCGTTTTCGGGGGCGCGGCCCTTCTTGGCTTCGAAGGCTTCGATCAGGTGGTCCTGGCGGTGGCGGGAGTGGCAGGAGAGGCATTCGACGAGGGGGTCGGTGAAGGTTGCGACGTGGCCTGATGCTTCCCAGACGGCCTTGGGCAGGATGATGGAGGAGTCGAGGCCGACCATGTCTTCGCGGCCTCGCACGAAGGTCTGCCACCACTGCTGGCGGATGTTTTCTTTGAGTTCGGCACCGAGCGGGCCGTAGTCCCAGGCTGAGCGGGATCCGCCGTAGATTTCGCCTGCTTGGAAGACGAATCCGCGGCGCTTGGCCAGTGAAATGACGTTATCGAGTTTGGACTTCGGTGCCATGGTCTGTGTTGTTCTCCTATGAGCCTGCGCCACCGGCTGTGGCGTGCTTGGGGTTAGTCAGCGGGCGCCGGTTTTGGCGCACACGTCTTTAAGCCTACCGCAGGTGGGGGTTGTGGGGTGGACGCTTGTGCTTGGTTACACGCGGTGCGGTGGGGCCGGGGCGGTAGAGTGGTGTCTATGAGTATTGAGTCTGTGTTTATTCGTGATGAGATGATTCGCCTGGGCCAGTTTTTGAAGCTGGCTAACCTGGTGGAGAACGGGGTGCATGCCCGCGAGGTGATCCAGGACGGCCTGGTGAAGGTGAACGGGGAGATTTGTGAGCAGCGGGGTCGGCAGTTGCATGCTGGCGATACCGTGGAGTTGAACGGTGTGACGGTAAAGGTTGATTCTGAGTAGGTTTTTCCTGCCAGCTATATCAAAGCCCGGAGGGTTTCCCTCCGGGCTGTGTGCTACTTGTGGCTTGGTAGTTGGTTAGCTGAGGACCTGCTGGGTAATGAAGTCTGAGAAGTGGCCAAGTTCTTCGGCTGAGACGGAGTGGGCCAGGCCCGGGTAGGTGTGAACGGTGGCGTCTGCGAACTTATGGACCCAGTCGGCGGTGTAGGTGATTTTGTCGGCGGGGATGACAGTGTCGGCCTCGCCTCGGCCCCAGAAGAGGGGCAGGGGCTTGAGGACGAATTCTGCGTCCATAAAGTAGTCCTCGCCGCCCTCGACGACGTAGCCTGAGAGGCCGACCACAGCCTTGAAGAGGTGGGGCTTACGGCGGGCGGCGCTGGTGGCAACTGCC
This sequence comes from Rothia nasimurium, assembly GCF_049068285.1. Lineage (GTDB taxonomy): Bacteria > Actinomycetota > Actinomycetes > Actinomycetales > Micrococcaceae > Rothia > Rothia nasimurium_I. Next base: position 151,045 of record NZ_JBLKPV010000003.1, read on the forward strand.
ATGCCCTGGGAGAATCCAGCCAGGGTAATGGATTCAAATTCGTGGGCTACGGCACCGACCCAGGTGAGCAGATAGTCGGTGGCCAGTTCAATGGCTTTGAAGCCAACGGTTTGGAGCTGCTGGTTGAGGGGCCACCACTGGTAGCCTGCAGCTACCTGTTTGACTTCGGCGGTGTCGGCGTCAGCGGGCAGGACGTAGCCGACCGGCTGGGGGGCCCGCATGGCTGCGTAGGTGATTTTGTCTTCGGGAAGACCCATGTGCCCGCGCAGGCCCATGAGGTCTTTTTCGTTGGAGCCGTAGCCGTGGAGGAAGAGAACGAGGTGGGTTCCGGCCCAGCCGTCCTTAGTACGGGAGAAGTCTACGGTGTAGTCAGCCATGAAAGCTCCTTGGTGCGCTTGAATAGGGCTTGTTTTCTTCCCAACCTACAGGATTTTGTGGGCTTCGGGGAGGGAGTTCGCGCAGGGGGTAGGGCCCGGTTTAGGCGACGACTTTCAGGTGCCGGGCCTTGGGGAGGTTTGCTTCGTCGGCAGCTTCCTGGTTTTCGATGCTGGTTGCCAGGATGCGTTCGAGCTGTTGGTGTTCGATGAGGAAGCCGTCGTGGCCGCAGGGTGAATGAATCACTGAAGGTTCTACGGGGTTGGGTAGGGCCGCTGCGAGGATTTGGGAGTCGGAGGGGAAGAAGAGGCGGTCGGAGTCGACGTAGGCGATAGTCCAGTGGCAGGTGCTGAGGGCCAGGGCCTTGTCGAGGCCGCCACGGTTGCGGCCGAGGTCGTGGGAGAGCAGGGCTTCGTTGATGGCCAGGTAGGAGTTGGCGTCGAAGCGGGCGGTGAGTTTTGCCCCGTGGTGGTCGAGGTAGTTTTCGACCTGGTAGCGGCCTCGGTCTGCGGGGACGGGGTGGAGGACGTCCTGGTTATCCTGGGCGTCCCGGCCAAAGCGGAAGTGCAGTTCGGCTGCTGAGCGGTAGGTGGTGTGGGCGATGCGTCGGGCTAGGGATAGGCCGTTTTCGGGGCCGGGGCCGGGGTAGTAGTCGCCGCCTGCGAAGGAGGGGTCTTGGCGGATAGCCAGGTTCTGCATGTGGCCCCAGGCGATTTGTTCGGCGGTGGCGGCGGGCCCTGAGGCTATGACGGCAACCGAGCGGACGAGGTCGGGGTAGGTGACGGCCCATTCGGCAGCGCGGGCCCCGCCCAGGGATCCCCCGATGACGTGGTGCAAGGAGGTGACGCCCAGCTGGTCGAGCAGGCGCTTTTCGGCGTGGACGGAGTCCCGGATGGTGACCAGGGGGAAGCGGGAGCCCCAGGGTTTGCGGTCGGGGTCGATACTGGCGGGGGCTGGGGAGGCCGGGCCGGTGGTGCCGTAGCAGCCGCCGAGGATATTGGGGGAAATGACGAAGTATTTATCGGTGTCAATGACCCGGCCGGGGCCTACTGCTGTGGGCCACCAGCCGGGGTTCTCGGCGTAGCGCCGGTCTGCCTCGCTTGCGTCGGGGCCGACGCGGCCAGCTGAGACGTGGGTGTCGCCGGTGAGGGCGTGGAGGATCAGGACGGCGTTGTCGCCCGCCTCATTGAGGGTTCCCCAGGTTTCGTAGCCGATGGTGACCTCGGGCAGGGCGGCACCTGATTCAAGGGTCAGGTCGCCGATAGGTGCGTAGGTGAGGACGCCGTCGGTGCGGCGGGTGGGGGCGGTGTCAGTGGGGCGGGCTGTCGTCATTGATCTACCTTTTCTTAGCGGATTGCGGCAAAACCAAGCTCGAGGTCGGCCAGGATGTCGTCGATGTGCTCGATACCTACGGAGAGGCGGATGAAGGCGGGGTTGATACCGATAGCTTCAAGTTCTTCGGTGGTGGACTGGCTGTGGGTGGTGGAGGCCGGGTGCACAGCAAGTGAGCGCACGTCACCGATGTTGACCAGCAGGGAGTGCAGGGAGAGGGAGTCCACGAACTTCTGGGCGGTTTCAGCGTCGGCGTCCTTGAGGGTGAAGCCGAGGACGGCCCCAGCCCCCTTGGGCAGGTACTTTTGGGCCAGGTCGTAGTAGGGGGAATCGGGCAGGCCGGAGTAGGTGACCGATTCAACCCGAGGGTGATCGTTGAGGAACTGGGCGACCTTGAGGGCGTTTTCAACGTGGCGTTCGACGCGCAGGGAGAGGGTTTCAAGACCGATGGCGATGTTGAAGGCGTTGGTCGGTGAGATGGAGGAGCCGAGGTCACGCAGCAGGGAGACGCGGGCCTTGAGGATGTAGGAGAGGTTGACCCCAAAAGCCCCGTCAGCACCGAGATCGCGGGCGTAGACCAGGCCGTGGTAGCTTTCGTCGGGCTGGTTGAAGAGGGGGTACTTCTCAGGGTAGGCGCCGTAGTCGAAGTTACCGGAGTCGACGATGACGCCGCCGACCGAGGTGCCGTGCCCGCCCAGGTACTTGGTGGCTGAGTGGATGACCACGTCAGCGCCGTGCTTGATGGGGTTGAGCAGGTAGGGGGTGGCCACGGTGTTATCAACGATGAGCGGCACCCCAACTTCGTGGGCTACGGTCGACACAGCCTCAATATCAAGGACGTCGCCGCGGGGGTTGGGCAGGGTTTCTGCAAAGAAGGCCTTGGTGTTCTCCCGGGCTGCTGCACGCCAGGATTCGGGGTTGGCAGGATCATCGACGAAGGTGGTTTCAATGCCCAGGTTCTTGAGGGTGTACTTGAGCAGGTTGTAGCTACCGCCATAGAGGGAGGGGGAAGCAACAACGTGGTCACCGGCTCCTGCGATGTTCAGAATCGCGAAGGTGGAGGCTGCCTGGCCGCTGGCTAGCAGCAGGGCTCCGACGCCGCCTTCTAGGGCCGCGATGCGGTTTTCAACCGCTTCCTGGGTGGGGTTGTTGATGCGGGAGTAGATGGGGCCCAGCTCGGAGAGGGCGAAGCGGCCAGCTGCCTGGGCAGAATCCTTGAAGACAAAGGACGTGGTCTGGTAGATGGGCAGGGCGCGGGCCCCGGTTGCGGGATCGGGCTCTTGGCCAGCGTGAATCTGCTGGGTTTCGAACTTCCAGCCGGTGGGGTTTATGGGGGTGGGAACGGTGTTCTCGGTGGTCATGCGGTTTCTCCTGATGAAGGATTCTTTCAGTGTTCTCTTGGAACGGGCCGCATGCCGTATCTTCCGCCCGGGTCAGGTGGAAAAGATTCTGATGCCCTCGCAGAAGATTGAGGCACATCGGTCCCGCGCTTGCGTACCTGGTTCTCGGTGGGTACGCCAGGTCTTCACCCAGGGCACCCCACCGCGAGTGGAGGGTTGCCGACCAGCTAGCTGGGGCTTAGCGCTGGCTCTCTTGACCTGCCTCTAGTTTGGCTGGCTCACCCGGGGACCGTCAAGATGAAGTACAAAAGTTTCAGCATGTGTCAATCTATTGCGCACGTTACGCCCTGGGGTCGTCATTTAGAATGGTGGGAAGTGAGTTTTTTACGAAAGGGCTGTTATGTCTCTGACTCCTCCTCGCGCCAAGCGGGTCCCGGTTGAGCGCACCCATCACGGTGATACTTTTATTGATCCCTACGAGTGGTTGCGTGATAAGGAGAGCGAAGAGGTTCTAGACCATCTGCGGGCTGAGAACACCTACACCGAGGCCGTCACGGAGGACCAGCAGCCCCTTCGCGATGCTATTTTTGAAGAGATTAAGGGGCGCACCCAGCTCACCGACATGTCGGTGCCTTCCCGGCGCGGGGCCTGGTGGTACTTCAACCGCACCGTAGCCGGTGAGCAGTACCCGGTCATGTGCCGCGTCCCCGCCCTGACCGAAGGTTCGGTTGAAGAGCGCTACCAGCCCCCGGTCGTCCAGCCCGGCCAGCCCTTAGAGGGTGAGCAGGTCGTCCTGGACTGCAACGAGTTCGCCCGCGATATGGCCTTTTTCTCCCTGGGTTCCTTCCAGGTCACCCGGGACGGCTCCCTGCTCACCTTCGGGGTGGATGATTCTGGCGATGAACGCTACACCCAGTACTTCAAGAACCTAAACACCGGCGAGATTCTCGATGAGAAGATTGAGGACGTCTTCGCCGGGGCCTTCTTCGCCTCGGGCGCTAAGCACCTGATCTACTCGGTGGCCGATGAGTCCTGGCGCCCCTACGAGGTGCGGGCCCACGCTATTGGCAGCGACCCGGCAGACGACATTGTGCTCTACCACGAGGCTGACCAGGGCATGTGGCTGGGGGCCTCTATGTCCTCCTCCCGCACCCACGTTGTCATCACCTCGTCAAACTCTGAGTCCTCAGAGAACCGCATCATCAATATCCACGAGCTGGGCCAGCTGGAGCCCACCCTCATCATGCGCCGGGAAGAGGGCATCGAATACTCGGTGGATGTCATCGATGTTGAGGGCACCGGCTACCTGGTAGTGGGCCATAACCATGAGGCCCCCAACGGGGAGCTCGTCCTGGCCCCCCTGAGCGAAACCTATATCCCTTTCGCTGACTTTTCGGCTTCCTGGATTCCCCTGGTTCCCCACCGGGCGGACGTCCGCCTGGAGAACTTCAAATTCTCCCGCAACCACCTGGTGCTCATGGCCCGCGAGAACACCACTGTTAAGGTCTTTGTCGCCTCCCGCCAAGAGCTAGCCACCCAGGTTGCCCAAGCCCACCCCCAGGGCATTGGCCTGCACGAACCCGGTGGTTTTACCGAAGAGCTTTACACCTCAGCCTTCTCTGGTGTGAACATCATGTCCCCGGTGATCCGTCTCAACTACACCTCCTTCCTCACCCCCAACAGCGTCTACGACTACTTCCCCGACACCGATGACCTGATCCTTCGCCGTCGGACCCCGGTCAAAAACTTTGACCCGGCTGCCTACACCGCCTACCGCATGTGGGCCCCGGCCCGAGACGGTGCCCTCATCCCCCTCTCCGTCATCCACCGCGCTGACCTGGACAAAACCGCCCAGAACCCGGTCATCCAGTACGGCTACGGCTCCTATGAGTCCTCCATGGACCCCTACTTCTCCATTCCCCGCCTGAGCGTCCTGGACCGGGGTGTCATCTGGGTTGTTGCCCATATCCGGGGTGGCGGCGAGATGGGCCGCACCTGGTACACCCAGGGCAAGAAACTGGCCAAGAAGAACACCTTCACCGACTTCATTGACGCCACCGATTTCCTGGCCTCCCAGACCTGGGTGGACGCTACTCGCATCGGCATCATGGGTGGCTCAGCCGGTGGCCTGCTCATGGGTGCTGTGGTCAATATGGCCCCGGAAAAGTATGCTGCCTGCCTGGCTCAGGTACCCTTTGTGGACGCCCTCACCACCATTCTCGACCCCAACCTGCCCCTTTCAGCCCTGGAATGGGAAGAATGGGGCAATCCCATCACCGACAAGGAGGTCTACGACTACATGAAGTCCTACACCCCCTACGAGAACATCCGGCCGGTCGCCTACCCTGCCATTGCGGCAGTGACCTCGCTGAACGACACCCGCGTCTTCTACGTTGAGCCGGCCAAGTGGGTTGCGGCCCTGCGCGAGACCATCGACAGCACCTCCCCCACCCCCCTACTCAAAATTGAGATGGACGGTGGCCACGGCGGCGGTTCTGGCCGCTACACCGCCTGGAAGGAAGTCGCCTGGGATTACTCCTTCCTCCTCCACCACTTAGGTATTCAGGGCTCAAACCTGTAGCCTTGAATCTCAAAGACAGAGGGAGCCGGGAGCATCCGCACCGTCCCCGGCCCCTCTGCCAGGCCCGTCCTGACCGCTATCTTTCGCACAGGTAGCGCCCAGCCTGCCTTGCGCCCCCCCCCCCCTGCACCTGGTCAAGGCCTGCTGGCAATATCACTACCATTTAGAGGCACTATGAACCATGATGAAACCCCTCGCCCTTTCAGCGCGAGCCTTATGACATCCGAAGCTACCGCAAAAATGCCGCAGGAGTTCCTACGCTCCCTGCTGCTCAAGCCGGTCTACCGGGATAAGTGGAGCCGCTACGTCCAACGGCGCCGGGGCGATTCCATCAACCAGCGGGCTGTTGCAACCTTCATCGCCTACGAACTCTCAGACTACTCCGGCCAGGACATCGACCCGGCCACCATCAAGGACCGGGTGTCTAGAGCCCTCAACGGCGATACCCTCTCCGGCTCCACCGCCCACATGTTCGCCACAGCCTTCGGCTTCACCGCTGAGGAAGAGCGGGAACTCTCCCGCACCATTGCCCTGGCCAGTCTGCAAAAGAAGCTCACCGCCAGCCCGGGCAAGACAACTGAGCCCTCCGAAGAACCCTATACTTCTATATCCACCTCGATGGAAGCCTTCGTCGATGCCTTCGGATACATCAAATATTTTTATTTCACCGAAGTCATCATCTCTGAAAGCGACGAACTGACGGAAATTGCCTCCCGCTTTGAGTCTCCCTCCTCAACGGTCAGCCTCCTAGAGGGGGGCACCGTCCACAAAATCAGCCCCTACGACAGGCTTCCCCTCAACGACCCTGCCAACGACGTATGGCAGACGGTCATCCGCACCCCCCACCCCATCCGCCGCGGGCAGATCCACCGCCTCAAATACCGGATCGACCTGGATTTAGTCTCTGAAATCGAAACCACTGACCCTTTGGTCAATAATGCCCTCATGGGCCCCTACACCAGCGGCAAATTTAACCTCTGTCTGATGATTCATTTTGATGAGGCCCCCCGGGAAATCCGCCAAAAATTCTGGGCCGGGGCCAAGAGCCCTGAAAGCCTGATTGAAGACATCATCTTGCAACCACAAGACTATGTCTCCATGTCCTTCCCCTACCTGCACGACGCCGCCTTCTCCTTTACCTGGAGCGTCCGCAAGCAAGAAGCCCTAGAGCACTACCGGGATCTGATCGCCCAAGCTACCCCGGGCGTCCCCCTCCACCTGGGCCTAGACTCCACAACTGCTACCCCCCGCCCGGTGGCTAGCACCGAGACAACCAATACCAAGGGTGAACTCTTCTACTCTCCCATCTCCGTGGCCAGTACCCCCTCCCTGGCCCCTACCCTCCCCCCGGCCCGCAAGAACCACAGTCCAGAAGATCAGGCCAACCAGTTCACCAGCACCTACCTCCGCGCAGAACTCCTCGAACCGGGCCCCCGTTCCATCTGGGAACCCTACCTCCACCAGGAACGGCTCAAGGAAAGTAACCCCTTCTCCATTCGAGCAATTGCCCGGGCTATGAGCGCCTACCAGGAAGATACCTACGGGCTGCATATCTCACCCAGTGTCTATAAAGACCGGGTCTGGAGGGCTATTACGGGCCAGGGCATGAGTCAAGATACCCTAGAGCTCTTCTGCAACACCTTCGACTTCTCCCCAGAAACCACCACCAGCCTCAACCGAGCTTTGGGGGGCAACATCGATGACGGCACCTCCCTTGCCTACCTGGTCAACCAGCCCCAGGCCATGGCCACAGCTGCCTTTGCAGACATCCAACTCACTTCAGATGGCTCCCCCATCACCCTGCAACTGAATCTCACCCTGCTCGCCCTTGAAGCCGGGTGCTCTATCCTCCATCTGATCCTGCCCGGGGCCAAGGAGGTCACCGTCCCCGAAGGGAACTTCTCCGTCTCCTCCGTCCCTGCTGAAGAGAGCTGGGTTTTCATCCCAGATACCTTCTACAACCCTATGCAAAACTTCCCCCTGGAGCTTATTGCCCAGACCGTCCCCGAGCTGGATGAGGACGGCTACTACTCCATCATCTTCCCGCTGCCCCCGCGTGGCTTCTCCCTGGGCGTTAGGTGTACAACAGGCGGCGACACCATGACAATCGCCTACTCTGATGTGCCCTACAGCCCCAGCGTTAAGCCCTCAGTCTCAGGCCAGGCAACCGTCTCTGATTCCTACAGCCACGTGGCTCCTATGCTGGGGGCAACCACCCTCCACATCCGCTGGAAACCAGAAAACTAGCCCTATAACTGAGGTCACATTCGGCGACCTGGTCTCTGCGATATAAGCGCGACACAGGTTTTTCTAAGATAAATAGTGTTCCTCAGGAGAACAGATCTAGTGCCCCTGAACCTCTGAGCGAACACCTGCAGAACTGAATTCGTGGGGAACACCCCCTCATAGCGGGCTGCCACCCAACAGCCTCCCAACGCTATGGTGCTGCAAGGACTTGATCACCTCAAAGTCCCAGTAGCTCCCCGACAGAAATCAGGCAGGAAAACCAGAATTTAATAGTGCGAAATTGAAACTGGTTACCTCATCATGACGCTAGTGGTAGTGTGCCACCACTAGCCCCAACAGACCGCTTATCCCTAGAAGCGGTTGATTCCAGTTGCATTCTGTCCCCCTACTTTATATGCAACTGGGTGCGAAGAATACCCCCCCCCGCTATTTTCGAGCGGAGGGGGGGTCTTGTTTAACCTGTTTTTCCTGTGGGGATGCCCGGTGCCTGCTTCCCCAGGTGAATTTGGCTAGAACACGCTGAGTTACAGTGCTTCAGTACTTTTAACTTAAAAAATGTTCCGCACCATCAGTAACAGTACAAAGCAACATCCTCCCCTCCTATACGGGAGGGGAGGATGTCACTGACCTGGAACTGGGCAAGGGGCCGGGGAAGGTCCTGGCCCCAGCAGGAGTGAGGGGTTTAGCCCTCAACCCCCAGCTTTTCAAGAATCAGCTCACGCACGCGTCCGGCATCTGCCTGGCCGCGGGTAGCCTTCATGACCTGGCCGACCACAGCGCCGGCGGCCTGGACCTTACCGGCACGAATCTTATCGGCAACGTCGGGCATAGCGGCCAGGGCCTCGTCAATGGCAGCGGTGAGGGCTGAATCATCAGAGACGACGGCCAGGCCGCGCTTCTCAACGATTTCAGCCGGGGTGCCTTCACCGTCGATCACGAAGCCCAGCACCTGGCGGGCGATCTTATCGTTGATCTTCTTGGCTTCAATGAGCTGGTTGAGTTCAACGATAGTAGCGGCAGTTGCCCCGGTTTCTGTCAGCTCAACCTCGCGCTCCTTGGCGATACGGGCGATTTCGCCCATCCACCACTTACGGGCAACAGAGGCAGGAGCACCGGCGGCGACAGTCTCTTCAATGGCGTCCATAGCACCGGCGTTGACCACGTCGCGGAACTCTTCATCCGAGAAGCCCCAGTCAGCCTTCAGGCGGCGACGGCGCTCGGCAGGAGGTTCGGGCAGCTCAGCGCGGAGGCGCTCAATCCACTCTTCATCGGTGACAACGGGAACCAGGTCGGGCTCGGGGAAGTAGCGGTAGTCATCAGCGTCAGACTTGGGGCGGCCGCTGGTGGTCTCGCGGGTGTCCTCGTGCCAGTGACGGGTTTCCTGAACAACCTTTTCGCCAGCTTCCAGGACGGCGGCGTGGCGCTGAATCTCGTAGCGTACTGCCCGCTCAACCGAACGCAGGGAGTTGACGTTCTTGGTCTCTGAGCGGGTACCGAACTCGGTAGAGCCCTTGGGCATGAGCGAGACGTTGGCGTCGCAGCGTACGTTACCGCGCTCCATGCGGGCGTCCGAAATACCCAGGTTCTTGACGATTTCACGGATGGCAGCCACGTAGGCGCGGGCCAGCTCGGGGGCCTTATCGCCCGCACCCACGATGGGGCGGGTGACGATTTCAATCAGGGGAACACCGGCGCGGTTGTAGTCAACCAGGGAGAAGTCCGCACCCTGGATACGGCCAGCGGTGCCACCCTTGTGGGTCAGCTTACCGGCGTCCTCTTCCATGTGGGCCCGCTCAATGTCAATGGTGAAGACGGTGCCGTCCTCCAGCTCAACATCCAGGGAACCGTTGGCGGCGATAGGCTCGTCGTACTGGGAGGTCTGGAAGTTCTTGGGCGTATCGGGGTAGAAGTAGTTCTTGCGGGCAAAGTGGCTCACGGGCGCGATCTCGCAGCCCAGGGCCAGGCCCAGCTTGATGGCAGACTCTACCGCCTTACCGTTGACCACCGGCAGGACGCCGGGCAGGCCCAGGGAGACGGGGGTGACGTTGGTGTTGGGGGTATCGCCGAACTCGTTGGGAGCGGCGTCAAACATCTTGGTCTTGGTGTTGAGTTCTACGTGAACCTCGAAGCCGAGTACGGGGTCGTACTTCTCCATGGCTTCTTCAAAGGACAGGATTTCGTCAGACATTTACTTAGCTCCCTCGAAGTCGAAGTCACGGATTAGGGCGGCGGTATCGGGTAGCTGCTCGTGCAGGTAGCCGCCCCACTTAGCGGTCAGCAGGGCTTCTAGGCCAGCACCGGCGCGGTAGAGGCGGGCGTCCTCGTGGGCGGGGGCGGTGAACTGGATACCGACGGGCAGGCCGTCCTCATCTGCCAGGCCACCGGGCAGGGACAGGGAGGGCACACCGGCCAGGTTGGTGGGGACGGTGGCGATATCGCCCTTGTACATGGCCATGGGGTCGCCGGAGGTCTTCTCACCCAGCTTGTAGGCGGTGGTGGGGGCGGTGGGGCTGATCAGCACATCTGCCACCTCAAAGGCCTTGGCGTAGTCGCGCTGGATTAGGGTGCGCACCTTCTGGGCTGAACCGTAGTAGGCGTCGTAGTAGCCAGCTGATAGGGCGTAGGTACCCAGGATGATACGGCGCTTGGCTTCAGAACCGAAACCGGCAGCCCGGGAGGCTCCCATGACGCGCTCAATGGTGACGTTGCCTTCTTCGGGCAGCTTGCGCAGGCCGAAGCGGACGCCGTCGTACTTAGCCAGGTTGGAGGAAACCTCGGAAGACATAATCAGGTAGTAGGCCCCGATTGCTTCCTTGACGGAGGGCAGGGAAACCTCAACGATTTCTGCGCCGGCTTCCTTGAGCAGCTCCAGGGACTCATTGAAGCGGGCCATGACGCCGGGCTGGAAGCCCTCGCCGGTCAGTTCCTTAATGACGCCAACACGCAGGCCCTTCAGACCGCCTTCAGCAGCCCCGGCGCGGGCGGCGTCCGCGTAGGCGGGGACGGGCTCGTTCAGGGAGGTGGAGTCCTTGGGGTCGTGGCCACCGATGACCTCGTGCAGCAGGGCGGTATCGAGGACGGTGCGGGCGCAGGGGCCCACCTGATCCAGGGATGAGGCCATGGCAATGACGCCGTAACGGGAGACAGAACCGTAGGTGGGCTTGACGCCGACCGAGCCGGTGACGGCTGCGGGCTGGCGGATTGAGCCGCCGGTGTCGGTGCCCAGGGCCAGGGGGGCCTGGAAGGCAGCCACAGCAACAGCGGAGCCGCCGCCGGAGCCACCGGGGATACGGTCCAGGGCCCAGGGGTTGCGGGTAACGCCAAAAGCTGAGTGCTCGGTGGTTGAACCCATAGCGAACTCGTCCAGATTGGTCTTACCCAAAATGGGCATCCGGGCTTCGCGGATCTTCTGGGTGACGGTGCCGTCGTAGGGGCTCATCCAGCCCTCCAGCATGCGGGAGGCAGCGGTGGTGGGCTGGCCCTTGGTAACGATCAGGTCCTTGACAGCGATGGGGACGCCTGCCAGTGCGGGAAGCTCCTTACCGGCGGCGCGGTCGGCGTCCACCCCGGCGGCAACTTCAAGGGCCTCTTCAGCGTTGAGGTGCAGGAAGGCGTTGAGGCCGCTCTTACCGGCTGCCCGGTTTTCTGCGTCCAAGGGTTCACCATCGGTAGCAATGATGTGGTCGATGTAGGCCTGGGTTACCTCGACAGAGGTCAGTTCACCGGCGGCCAGCTTCTCAGCAAGTTCTGCTGCAGAAAGTTTGATGATGTCGTTCATGCCCGCTCCTTAGTCTTCGTCCAGAATTGCCGGAACCTTGAACTTACCGTCTTCGGCGTCCGGGGCACCTGAGAGGGCCTCTTCAGCGGTCAAGGTCTCCCCCACAACGTCCTCCCGGAAGACGTTCTTGAGCGGGATGGGGTGGCTGGTTGCCGGAATATCGGCAGAAACAGCGTCAGAGACAGACTTGACGGAATCAACGATGACGTCGAGCTCAGCGGCCATAGCGGCCAGCTCCTCGTCGGTCATCTCGATATGAGCCAGCATGGCGAGGTGCGCCACCTGCTCACTCGTAATAGCAGACATAATCACTTCCACGAGGTAGACATAGATGTTCAGTCTCTATACTACCGGGAATGCAGAAAACCCGCCCACCGATTCCGGTGAGCGGGTTTTGCAGAAAAGTATTACTCGCTAAAGAGGAAGAACCTTACTTAGCGGGGATGGTCAGAACCCAACCGATTTCAATCAGGTCTTCGTCCTGGACCAGGTCAGCGTTAGCAGCCAGGATCTCGTTCCAGCCGTTGAAGCCGTGAGCGTAAGCGATCTCTGACAGGGTGTCGCCAGCCTGAACGGTGTAGGTGTTAGCGGCAGGAGCTGCTTCTGCGGTTGCTTCAGCGGCGGGAGCGGGAGCTGCTTCAGCTACAGGAGCAGGAGCTGCTTCAACAACGGGAGCAGGAGCTGCCTCAACAGGAGCAACCTCGGTTGCCTGGGGGGCAACGTAGGTCTGCTGGGTTGCGGGGGTCTCAGTGACGCTTGCTGCTGCACCTGAGGTGCCGTAAGCGTAGAGGTTCAGCTTTGCAGCACATGAAGGCCAAGCGCCCCAGCCCTGCATCTGGAGGAGGTTTTCAGCAACACGGATCTGTTCTGCCTTAGAAGCAGCCGCGGGGTTGCCGGAGCCGCCAGCTGCGGCCCAAGAGGAGAGGGAGAACTGCAGGCCACCGTAGTAACCGTTGCCAGTGTTGATGGCCCAGTTACCACCGGACTCGCACTGTGCCAGGGCTTCCCATGCTTCGAGGGGAGCAGCGTTTGCTGCGGAGGGGGCTACAACGAGTGAGCCTGCTACTGCTGCGCCACCGAGGGCGATGGCTGCTGCTGAACGACGAATGTTGGAAGTCATTGAATGCTCCATCAGGCCACCTGACGCTCTTCCCATCCCTGGGCGTCTTCGCGTTGCCGTCTACCCGTAATCATTGTGGGATCTTTTTGAGGTTCTACCCTGTAGACGGCATCAGGTGTGCGGTAGAACCCAGCATGCGCTCGCAGCTTCCACTGCGAACTATGGACCACTGGAACCAGTTCCTTGGTGGTCATTTTTGATTCGTTGATAACGATACTGTAACGATTTCGGCTTTGCCAACCCATTTTTGAGACACAACACAGTTCACCCGACCTAAAGTGACCGGCCCCACCTGAGCCCGGCCGTCCTCCCTGCCACCCGTGCCATACAGCCTAACACCCTTGAGAAACCTTGATTTTTCAAGGATTTTCGCACTTCCTTCCCCGCTTGCCATCCTCCGATCAGGGGCCAAGGCCCTGGGTGAGGGAGCTCCTAAATATTTTTTAAAAATTTTCTTCCCACCGACTCCCAAGGTCACAGAAAGGTCACAGGCAAGGGGCTTGTCTGTGACCTATCTGAGACCCACCTTATGGAAAGCCGGACGATTATTCGGCAGTCAGGGTCCCTGCCAGCAGGGCCGTGAAGCCCGCTTCATCCAGGACGGGCACCCCCAGCTGCTCTGCCTTATCCAGCTTGGATCCGGCCGCAGCACCGGCGACGAGATAGGAGGTCTTCTTGGAGACTGACCCGGAGGCCTTACCCCCTCGCACAATAATGGCCTCCTTGGCTGAATCGCGGGTGTAGTTATCCAAGGTACCGGTTACAACGATGGTGAGGCCTTCAAGGTTGCGTTCAATGGAGGTATCGCGCTCATCTTCCATCGTGACCCCGGCCGCCGCCCAGCGGTCAATAATTTCCCGGTGCCAGTCAACGGTAAACCATTCAGTGAGGGACTGGGCAATTGTTGCCCCAACACCGTCGACACCGGCCAGGCGCTCCTCGCTGGCGCTCCTGATGGCGTCCATAGACCCGAATTCGGTGGCCAGGGCCCGGGCTGCTGTGGGGCCGACGTGGCGGATCGACAGGGCGACAAGAACCCGCCAAAGCGGCTGGGACTTGGCCTTCTCCAGCTGCTCAAAGAGTTTCTCGGTGTTCCGGGTAGGGGCGCTGGGCTTAGCCTTAGTGCCCCGGGTGTAGAAGTAGGGAACCAGCTCGGTGGAGCCGGTGGGCTCCCCCTTAACCTTCTTTTCGCGTTCAATGCGCACATCTGCCAGATCTTCGGCTGTTAGATCAAAGAGGAAGGCCTCAGAAACCAGGGGCGGAGTGGCAGGGGCGGCCGGTTTGGTCAGGGCCTTGGCGGCCTCGTAGCCCAAGGCCTCAATATCGAAGGCGCCACGTCCAGCCAGGTAGTTGACGCGCTCAGTGAGCTGGGCGGGGCAGGAGCGGGCATTGAGGCAACGGATATCAACGTCGCCGTCCTTAGCGGGGGCCAGGGGCTGACCGCAGGAAGGGCATTCTGTCGGCATCACAAATTCCCGTTCGCTTCCATCCCGCAGGGCGACGACGGGACCCACAATTTCAGGAATCACATCACCTGCCTTCCGCAGCACCACGGTGTCGCCAATCAAGACCCCCTTGGCCTTGACGACGTCCTGGTTATGCAAGGTAGCCATTTCAACGGTGGAACCAGCCACCTTCACCGGTTCCATGACCCCGTAGGGGGTCACGCGGCCGGTGCGGCCTACCCCCACCTGGATATCGACCAGCTTGGTATTGACTTCTTCCGGCGGGTACTTGTAGGCAGCGGCCCAGCGGGGCACCCGGGAGGTGTAGCCTAGGCGCTCCTGGGTATCAAAGTCATTGACCTTAATAACAATGCCGTCAATTTCATGCACCAGGGAGTGGCGCTTCTCCCCGTAGGTGGCAATGAAATCCAGAAGCTCATGCCGGTTCGCCACCAGCTGGGAGTAGGGGCTCACCGGCAGGCCCCAGGCTTCAAGTTGGGCGTAGGTTTCAAACTGGCTGGTGATGCTCAGGCCGGTGCGGGACCCGATCCCGTGGACGAACATGCTGAGGGGACGCTCGGCGGTGAGGGCGGCGTCCTTCTGGCGGAGGGAACCGGCTGCAGCGTTTCGGGGGTTGGCGAAGGGGGCCTTGCCGGCAGCTACCATTTGCTCATTGAGGGCGGTGAAGTCGGCTGAAGAAATGAAGACCTCGCCCCGGATTTCGATTTCTTCGGGGTGGCCCGCCCCGGAGAGCTGGGTGGGGATAGAGGCGATGGTCAGGACGTTGTGGGTGACATCCTCGCCGGTTGTTCCGTCCCCCCGGGTGGCGGCCCTCACCAGTTTTCCCTTGCGGTAGAGGAGGTTGACGGCCAGACCGTCAATCTTGAGTTCGGCTAGCCACTGGGGGGCAGAGCCGGTCATGGTTCGGGCGTTGGTTTCAGCCCGGTCGAGCCAGGTGTCGAGTTCTTCTAGGGAGAAGACATCCTCCAGGGAGTACATGCGGGCCAGGTGCTTGACCGGGGCAAAAGCGGTGGAGGCTTCACCACCGACTTCCTGGGTGGGAGAGTCGTTGGAGACCAGCTCAGGGTGCTGGGCTTCGAGCACTTCGAGCTGCCGGTAGAGGACGTCGTAGGCGGCATCGGAGAGGACGGGGGCGTCTTCCATGTAGTAGGCCTGGCGGGCTGCCCGCACCCGGTCCACCAGGTCATCGTACTGGGCTTTGAGGTCTGCCGGGACGCTGTCACCTTCTAGGAGGTCGCGGTCTACCCCGTGGATGGTTTCTTCTGCTGAGGTCTTCTTGTTTTCGCTCACCCTTCTATTCTGCCCTATGAAGACGCCACCGCCCCACCCGAAATTCGCGGGGTGGGGCGGTGGCTCTCGGGGGGGGCTTAGCCGTTGATTCCCCGGTGCAGATCCCGTTCTGAGTGGAACTGCTCTTCTTCGCTGGTGGCGGTGTGGGCGTAGTCGTAGCCGTCGATGTGCTCCACGATTTGGTGGGCGTCGGTTGCGGTGAGGGCCTTGAGTTCTGCCAGGCGGGCCTCGTAGTCCTCAACGGTGATGGCGTCGGCGACAATGACGGTGATGTTATCCCGGCCTCCTGCCCGCAGGGCTGCCATCTGTAGGACGTCTGCGGCGTCTTGGGGGTGCTCAACGGTGGCGAGCACGCGGGCCATGTAGTTATGGGAGAGCTCACCGGAGAGGCCGTCGGAGCACATCATCAGGCGGTCCCCCTCCCGGGCCGGGATGACCCAGAAGTCTGGCTCCCAGTAGTTGCCGGTGCCAAGGGCCCGGGTAATGACGTTGCGGCGCGGGTGGGTGAGGGCTTCTAGGGCGGTAATCTGGCCGGTATCGACCAGGTACTGGACCTCGGAGTGGTCTACGGTGATCTGTTCCAGGCTCAAACCTTCAACAGGGCCGTTGGAGATGGACAGGGCGTCTTCGGTCTCTGCGTCCTCGGCCCGAACCAGCCGGTAGGTGCGGGAGTCGCCGACGTTGAAGATGAACCACATCTGCTGTTCGCCGATGTGGGTTAGCCAGGCGCCGGTGACTGTTGTTCCGGCGCGGAGCCCCAAGGCCCCCTTGATGGCTTCGTCAGCTTCCCCGATGACTTCCTTGATTTTCTCTAGGGTTTTCAGGATTTGACGGTTGAGGGCAGATGTTTGCTTGCGGGCTTTCAGGCCGCGGCGGCCGCCGGGGCCCTCCCCCAGCTTCTCGGATTCAACCTCAGCCAGGTAGGCAGCTTCTTCTTCATCGGTCATACCACCGGGGCGGCTAAAGACCTGGGCGTAAGCCAGGGTTCGGGTGCAGAGCCGGGAGGCAACCTCGCCTTTTTCGTGGCCGCCCATGCCGTCTGCGACAACGCAGAGGTTGCCAGCAACGACCATGGAGTCTTCGTTATTGTCCCTGAACTGACCTACGTCGGTTGATTTGCCTGCGTAGACTGCAAGCTGGGGGGCGGTGGTCATTCGAAATCGATCTCCAGTTCGTTACCGATGCCCGGGGTGATGGCCACGGGCGAGACGTTCCCGAAGCCTCGGACGTTCCGTACGCCCTGGGGAATCAGGACGAACTTGCTATCGCCTTCGAGGGCTTCGGCAGTCGATGAGTCAGTCAGGACGACACCGGGTTCGGTCAGTGCAACCAGGCGGGAGGCCAGGTTGACGGTGGGGCCGTAGATATCACCTAGGCGGGGCAGGACCCGGCCCCAGACGAAAGATACCCTGGCTTCGGGAAGCAGTGGATCCTCACTGATTAGTTTTGAGAGAGTCAGGGCGATGCGGGCACCGTCTTGAGGGGACTCAACCAGATACATTACTTCATCGCCCACCGTTTTAATAATACGGCCACCGCCAACAGCGATGACTTCGGCGCAGCGTTGCTCGAAGTGTTTGACCAGCTTGGCGAGGTTGCGTTCGTTCATCTCGCGGGAGAGGGAGGTGTAGCTGACGAGGTCGACGAAGCCGACGCCGCGGGCCAGCGGGAGGTCAGTGTCGTCGAGGTGGGTGCCTTCTTTTTCGTCGCGAAGGGCCAGGCGGAGGATCGCTGAGTTGAGCATCCGGCGGTAGCCGTAGACGGTCACGTTCTCCAGGTCTTCGATGAGCTTGGGCATCAGATCAAGTAGTTTACTGCGGGCCTCAACGTCGGTGAGGCCTCCGTTGATGACCATGTCTTCTACCAGGGTCTCGATCTGCCAGACCACCATGCGGTCCATCATCTGACCAACGGATCGGGTGATGGAGAGGGCGGCGTCTTCAGTTAGCTTGCCGTGCTTGACCAGGGAGGTGATGGTTTTGAGGGCTACAGCATCGGTGGGGGTGAAGTAGGCGTCGTCATCGGTCAGGTTGGGCAGGCCCAGGGCCCGCCAAACCTTACGGGCTGAGAGGAGGGATACCCCTGCTTCTTCGGCCACTTCCCGACGTTTGAGGGTCTGGTTTGCTCCCAGCAGGGCGCGTTCGAGTTCTTGGACGCCGCGGCGGGCTTCTTCACTGCGGTAGAGCTGGCCCTGCACGGGGTTGTGGGGTTTCTTGTCGCTCCTCTGGTGTGCGACGTCTGCCGTTTCGGCGGGGACGCGACCGGGTGCTGACTTCTCCACTGGTTTCTTCTTTCTATGTGCGACGCTTGTGGTTCTGGCAGCTAAGGCGCTGCTACCCTCCAGAATACCCAGTGGGTGTGAGTTGAGCTACACAAAACGTTACATATCCGTGCCTTGCATTGGATATTCTATGCAATGCACCACCAAAACCAAACTTGAGGTGAGCCATTTTCCCACATCACAGCAGGTTTCCCAGAGCTTGCTTGGACAAATCCCAGCGACTACCCAGAGAACTTTTCTGCCTGGGCCGTCCGCATTTCGAAACTAAATTTTTCAGGAAGTGGCACTGCCTGCAGGCGAACCTGGTGCCCGTGGGCATGGACCACCAAATCAGCAGCATGGGCGACACCAACCAGGTATTTCCGCCCGACGCTGACACCCTCAATTTCAGTCAAGGGAATAATGATGTCCCGGGCAACAGCAAGGCCCCTCCTAACCACCAACCTCTCGCCGGTCAGCTGGTAGACGGTCAGCCACCAGCGCAGTAGCCCCCGAACCGCCACTAAAGCCAACCAGATAGCCAGGGCTAGAGCAGGCCATTCCAACCAATGCCCGGCACCGCCCAGGGTCGATGAAAAGCTCCAAGCGACCACCGCAAAGAGCAGGATAAGTACAGAGCGCAAGGCCAGAACGCCGTGGGCCCTAGTGCTCTGCAGGACACGTTCATGGGGGGCAAGGGGACCTCGGAGTTTCATGGGTTAAAGGGTAGTAGATGAAGCTGGGGGTTTGCCGTACCCGTCAGGCCGCACATGCACCACGTCCCCCACGGTAAAACTGCGCTCCTCCCCCTGGTCTGAGCGAACCACCAGCTCCCCCTCAGCAGTGAGGTCCACCCCGGTCCCCCGGAAGGTTTCGTCCCCGGGCAGGTGGATGGTCAGGTAGGAGCCTAGGGTGCTCATACGATTTTTGAGGTGGTTAATTAGCGAGGCTTGCCCGCCGACTGAGGCATCGAAGCCAGTGGCAGCGAAGTTCCGGTAGTACTGCTCAAAACTGGTTGCCAGGACGGACAGGGCCCGGCTTAGATCAACGGGATTGCCGGTTTCAACCAGGGTGCTTGTGGCGGTAGCAACGGGCAGCTGGTCCTCAGCCAGGTTGAGGTTGAGGCCCACTCCCACGACAACAGAGATATGACCTTCCGGCTCAATCACAAGTTGGGCAAGGATTCCGCAGGCTTTTCGGTTTCCAATGAGAACATCGTTGGGCCATTTAATAGTTGGGCTCAAACCAGCCAGCTGCTCGAAGACATCACAGGCTGCCAGGGCGGCGAGGGAGGTGAGCCAGTGGTACTGGCCGGGGGCAGGTCGCAGGCTGGGATTGACGTGGGGACGCACCAGGAAACTGGTGGCCAGGCAGCAGCCAGCCGGGGCCTCCCAGACCCGGTCAAGGCGGCCCCGTCCGGCATTCTGGTCATCGGTGGATATAAGGGACAGCTCCCCGTAGCTCAGCCGGGCGACGGCGTCCCCCACCAAAACCTGGCGGGCAGCTTCGTTGGTTGAGCCAACACTGGGTAGAATCTGCAGGCGCCGATAGCCTGTTACCTCTAATGCGGCTTCATCTAGCCGGTAGGACTCTAGATTATGCACGGCATACCCCCTGGTGCTGGAAATGTTCTTTCTGCCTGTCATTCTACGGTGGCAGCGCCCCTGGCGGCAGGGTTGGTGAGATACTGGGTAGTGATAGACCCCGTTTGAAAGGTAGTACCCATGACCGTTTTCGCAGTGACCTACTCCTATGGCGATGCTGATTTGACCACCGAACACCGGCCTGCCCACCGTGAATACCTGGCCCAGTTGCACGAGTCAGGCAACCTGCATGCAGCTGGTGCCTTCCTGGACGGGGAGCCTTCCGGTGCCCTGCTGATTTTCGTAGCGGACGACCGCAAGCACCTTGACCAGCTCATTGCAGCAGACCCCATGAGCACTGGCGGGGCCCTGGTGGGGTACACCGTCCGTGAGTGGAACGCTGTGATTGGCAAGGTCGGCATGTAGGCCTTGAGAGCCAAGGACGAGCGGGGTGGGGCGCATGCCCCACCCCGCCCTGGTTTTAGCCCTAGCGTGTAGCAATAAGCCACCCAACCCAGGGGCCTTATTTAGAAAAATTGCCCCCATTTCCCAAAAATATCCCGGGGTCGGGGCTGGGGCGGGTCTATAGTTGAGAAGAATAACCATTACCCCAGGTCACCTACCCCACCTGACCGTCCTTTTCTTCGCGCGAATCGAGGCCCAGCATGAGCGAGACCCCCACCACCGACGCCCCCGATTTGACCACCACCGCCGGAAAAATCGCTGACTTTTACGCCCGCAGGGAGCAGACCCTAGCCCCCACCGGGCAGGGCCCCATCGACCGCCAGCACGAGCGGGGCAAGCAGACCGCCCGCGAACGCATTGACATGCTGCTCGATGAAGGCTCTTTTGTGGAGTTTGATGCCCTGGCCAAGCACCGCACCACCGCCTTTGGCATGGATAAAAAGAAGCCTCTGGGGGACGGCCTGGTCTCTGGCTACGGCACCATTGACGGACGCCTGGTGGCCGTCTATTCTCAGGATTTCACCGTCTATGGTGGCTCCCTCTCCCAGGTCAATGGCGAGAAAATTGTCAAGGTGCAGAAGTTTGCCCTGAAGAACGGTTGCCCCATCATCGGTATTAATGACGGCGGTGGCGCCCGTATTCAGGAGGGTGTAGCTTCCCTGGCCATGTTTGCCGATATCTTCCGCATGAATGTGCGGGCTTCGGGTGTGATTCCCCAGATTTCGGTCATTATGGGCCCCTGCGCCGGTGGCGCAGCCTACTCCCCGGCCCTGACGGACTACATTGTGATGGTTGATAAAACCAGCCATATGTTTATTACCGGCCCTGACGTTATTAAGACTGTCACCGGTGAAGAAGTTGATATGGAAACCCTCGGTGGTGCCCGCCAGCACAATGCGGTGACCGGTACCTCCACCTACCTGGCTGAGGACGAAGAGGACGCTTTCGACTTCGTCCGCGAACTGATCGAGTTCCTCCCCTCCAACAACCTCACCGAGGGTCTGCCCCTGGACCACGACCAGGATCCGGCTGTTTCTATTGATGATTTGGATTTGGACCAGCTCATTCCAGATTCGGCCAACCAGCCCTACGATATGCGGGCTGTGATTGAGGCTGTGGTGGATGACGGGCACTTCTTTGAGATGCAGGCCCTGTATGCCCCCAATGTCATGATTGGCTATGCCCGGGTTGAGGGCCGCACCGTCGGTATCGTCGCTAATCAGCCCATGCAGTTTGCAGGCACCCTCGATATCAATGCCTCTGAAAAAGCCGCCCGTTTCGTGCGCAACTGCGACGCCTTCAACATTCCGATTCTGACCTTTGTGGATGTTCCTGGCTTCCTGCCCGGCACTGACCAGGAGTTCAACGGTATTATCCGCCGCGGCGCCAAGCTCCTCTACGCCTACGCTGAGGCTACGGTTCCGCTGGTTACCGTCATTACCCGCAAGGCCTACGGCGGCGCCTACATTGTGATGGGCTCCAAGAAGCTGGGCGCTGACATCAACCTAGCCTGGCCCACCGCCCAGATTGGCGTCATGGGCGCCCAGGGGGCGGTCAATATTCTCTACCGCCGCGAACTGGCTGCAGTGGCTGAAGAGGGTGGGGACGTCGAAGCCAAGCGGGCTGAGCTGATCACCAAGTACGAAGAGGAACTGCTGAACCCATACCAGGCAGCTGAACTGGGCTACATTGACGAGGTCATCGCCCCCTCAGAAACCCGCGTCCGCATTATTTCCTCCCTGCGGGCCCTGCACGACAAGCGGGCCGCCCACCCCGCCAAGAAGCACGGCAATATCCCCCTGTAAAGGCTAGATACCTATGGCAACCCCCAATCCGCTCCAGCTGCTGGGGTTCGGCAAGAAGGGCGCGGCAACCGCGTCCGCACCGAATCCGCCCCAGCCAGCCCCCAGCGCCCAGGCAGCCCCCTGGGCGGAGAGCCCCGCCCCGGCCGCGGAAGAGCAGGCCCCCCTCCTCTCGGTGGTCAAGGGCAACCCCACGGACGAAGAGCTCGCAGCCCTCACCAGCGTCCTTGTGGCCCTGCAGGCCCAGGCTGATTCCCAGCAGGAAACCGCCCTGGAGATGTGGCAGCGCCGCCTCAACCGCACCCAGTTGCTCGGCATGAAGCTCCGGCCCGGCCACGGCTCCTGGAAGAGGGCCCGCCCCCAGTAAATTCAGGAGGCTAAATTTAGGTGACCACCCACTATGTGGGTGGTCACAATGTTTTAGAATGGAATCTATGACTCTACATCCTGACCTTCCCGGTATTTTCCGCACCAACCGTGCCAAGACCGCCGTTGATGCGATTGCGAACGACTACTACGAGAAGATTCTTGAACTCGATCCGGCAACCGCCACCCTGCAAGGACGCACCGGCCGAGAGACCGAATACCCCGACTACTCCCCCGCCGGCACTGCTGCTGAGATTGAAGCGGCCCGGGCTACCCTAGCTGCCCTCGACGGGGTTGAACCTACCGATGATATTGACCGCGTCACCGTAGACGCCATGCGCGAGCGCCTCGGTCTTAAGATTGAGCTGCATGAAGCTGGCCTAGGCGGCTGGGAGCTGAATAATATCGCCTGCCCCGTGCAGAGCATTCGCGCTGTCTTTGACCTGATGAACCGCAAAACCAGTGAGGACTGGGGCTTTATCGCTGGCCGCCTGCACAAGGTCGCCGATGCCCTGGCCGGTTTCCAGCTGACCTTAGAGGAGGCCCGCCTGGCCGGTAAGGTTTCTGCTGCCCGCCAGGTTGATATTGTGATCGAGCAGGTGACCGCCTATGTTGCTGAGGGTGGCTTCTTTGATGCCCTGGCTGAAGAGGTTGCCAAGGCAGCCCCCGAACATGCTGAAGCTGCCCGTGAGGGGGCCGCTTCTGCCAAGGCTGGTTACTCCCAGTTGCTGACCTACCTCAAGGAGACCCTGCGACCCGAGGCCCCCGAGGCAGACGCCGTCGGTCGGGAACGCTATGCCCTCTACTCCCGCCAGTTTGTGGGCACCACCCTGGATCTTGAAGAGACTTACGCCTGGGGTATCGAAGAGCTGGACCGCATTATTGCCGCCCAGCAGGAGGTTGCCGAGGCGATCAAGCCCGGTTCTTCTATTGATGAAGCCAAGGCCCTGCTCGATGCTGACCCCGAGCGTACCCTGAAGGGCACCGATGCCCTGCAGGCCTGGATGCAGAAGCTCTCTGACGCGGCTGTGGCTGATTTGGCCCGGGAGCATTTCACCATTGAGGGGCCCCTGCGGAACCTAGAGTGCATGATTGCCCCCACCCAGGAGGGCGGCATATACTACACCGGCCCTTCTAGCGATTTCGAGCGGGCAGGCCGCATGTGGTGGTCTGTTCCCCCGGGCGAAGACACTTTTGGCACCTGGCGGGAGACCTCCACGGTCTACCACGAGGGCGTCCCCGGCCACCACCTGCAGGTTGCCTACGCGACCGCTATGGCTGATGCCCTGAATAACTGGCGGGCCAATGCCGTATGGGTTTCTGGCCACGGTGAGGGCTGGGCCCTCTATGCTGAGCGACTGATGGACGAGCTGGGCTACCTGGCTGATCCCGGTGACCGCATGGGTATGCTGGATGCCCAGCGTATGCGGGCTGCCAGGGTTGTTTTCGATATCGGCCTACACTGTGGTTTTGAGATTCCCCAGCGCTGGGTAGATGAACTGGGTATTGAGCCCGGGGTCTGGGATGCCGAGCGGGGTTACGCCTTCCTTGAGGCAAATCTCGACATGTCTGAGGGCCAGCGCCGCTTTGAGTTCCTCCGCTACTTGGGCTGGCCGGGCCAGGCTCCCTCCTACAAGGTGGGCGAGCGTATCTGGTTGCAGCTGCGTCAGGCCTCGCGGGAAGCCGGTGTTGATGACCGCGCCTTCCACACTAAGGCTCTGATGCTGGGTTCTGTTGGCCTCGACACCCTGCGCCGCGCCCTGGCTGTCTAATCTGATAACCGCCAGATAAATACCAATGGACGGGCCCGTCCCAACTGACCGAAACCGGTTCAGCTGGGGCGGGCCCGTCCTTGGTATTCTGACGCTTTTTACCTAGCTCACGGGGGAGCCAACCAGCGGCTGGGAGCTGGTGGAGGTGCTAGCAGGGGCCTGGGTCAGGCGGTTGAAGAGGTCTTCGGAGACGAAACCGCCGTCGTTGCGGGGGGCCTCATAGAGTTCCTGGTTGAGCAGGCCCTCGCGCTGGGCGACGATTGCCGGAACCAGAGCCTGGCCTGCGACGTTGACGGCGGTGCGGCCCATGTCAATGATGGGGTCGATCGCCAGAAGCAGGCCGACGCCGTCCAGGGGCAGGCCCAGGGTGGAGAGGGTGAGGGTCAGCATGACGGTAGCTCCGGTGGTACCAGCGGTGGCGGTGGAGCCAAGAACAGAGACCATGATAATCAGCAGGTAGTGGGTGAAGTTCAGGTCAATGCCGTAGAACTGAGCCACGAAGAGGGCTGCCAGGGCCGGGTAGACGGCAGCGCAGCCGTCCATCTTGGTGGTTGAGCCCAGGGGCACCGCGAAGGAGGCGTAGGCGCGGGGGACGCCGAAGTTCCGTTCTGCAACAGACTGGGTGATGGGCAGGGTGCCCATGGAGGAGCGGGAGACAAAGCCCATCTGGACGGCGGGCCAGACACCTGAGAAGTACTGCTTGATCGAGAGGCCGTTGGCCCGGGCGATCGCCGGGTAGACCACGAAGAGTACCAGGGCCAGGCCAATGTAGAGCACGATGACGAACTTGGCCAGGGCCCCCATGGAGGTCCACCCGTAGGCGTAGACGGCACGGCCGATCAGGCCGATGGTACCCAGCGGGGCCAGGCGGATAATCCACCAGAGGATGGTCTGGAGGACGGCCAGGGCGCTCTGGTTGAAGGCCAGGAAGGGCTTGGCCGCTTCACCGGTCTTGAGGGCTGCGATACCCACGGCAGCTGAGATAACCAGCACCTGCAGGATGTTGAAGTTCGCGGCCCCGGTGACGGTGTCGCCGGAGGTTGAAATGTTCACACCCAGACCCAGGAAGTTGACGGGGATCAGGCCGGTCAAAAAGGCCAGCCAGGAGCCGGTGCGACCCTCGTAGGCTTCGGGGGCCTCTAGGCCGGTATTGGCCCCGGGCTGGGTGATGAGGCCAAGCGCCAGGCCAATGATGACGGCGATGAAGGCGGTGATGGCGAACCAGAGCAGGGTCTTGGTAGCCAGGCGGGCCGCGTTAGAGACCTGGGCCAGGTTGGCGATGGAGGAGACAACGGCCGTGAAGATTAGCGGAACTACGGCAGCTTTGAGCAGGGTGACGTAGGAGCTGCCGATGGTGGCCAGGGTGGTCATGAGCCAGTTGGGGTTCTCTGAGGCGTCCCCGCCGAGCTTGGTTGCAATGAGGCCCAGGACGAGGCCGAGCACCAGGGCTGCCAAGATTTGGTTGCCGAAGGAACTTGCCCAGGCGGGCAGTTTTTTCTTGCGTTCAGTGTGAGTGGTTGTAGTAGACATGGTGAACACTGTATGCCCAGAAGACTGGCAGGTGATAGCTAGTGTTTCGTCAGATGACGAAAGCCCCTTGTTCTGAGGCCCCGCTCACTCCTGTCTAGTATTTTTCCCTAAAAAGGGTTCCCAAACGTTATGTTCATCACTAGACTGTGACTCACAATACTTTTTGTGGGCCTGGCTGCCACCTGGCACCTGGCCCAAGAGCTCAAAGGAGAGAGACATGACCGTTTACGCAGCACCCGGCACCGCCGACTCCCTGGTGTCCTTCAAGTCCCGCTACGAGCACTTCATCGGTGGCGAGTGGGTAGCCCCAGCCGGGGGCCAGTATTTTGAAGATATCTCCCCCGTCAACGGCAAGCCTTTTGCTGAGGTAGCCCGCGGCACCGCAGCGGATATCGATAAGGCAATCGACGCTGCTGAGAAGGCCTTTGAGACCTGGGGTAAGACCTCACCGGCCCAGCGGGCAGCTATCCTGCTCAAGATGGCCCAGATCATGGAAGACAACCTCGAAAAACTCGCTGTCGTAGAGACCTGGGAAAACGGTAAGCCCGTCCGCGAAACCCTGGCCGCCGATATCCCCCTGGGCGTCGACCACCTGCGCTACTTTGCCTCCGCTATCCGCACCCAGGAAGGCCGCCTCTCCCAGATTGATGAGGATACCGTCGCCTATCACTTCCATGAGCCCCTGGGCGTTGTGGGGCAGATTATCCCCTGGAACTTCCCCATTCTCATGGCAATCTGGAAGATTGCCCCCGCCCTGGCAGCCGGCAACACCATCGTGCTCAAGCCCGCCGAGCAGACCCCGGTTTCTGTGCTCTACCTGGTTGAGCTATGGCAGGACGTCCTGCCTGCCGGTGTTCTCAACATCGTCAATGGCTTTGGCCCCGAAGCCGGAGCTGCCCTGTCTGGCTCCAAGCGGATCCGCAAGATTGCCTTCACCGGCGAAACCACCACCGGCTCCATCATCATGAAGGCTGCCTCCGACAACATCATCCCCGTCACCCTGGAGCTGGGTGGCAAGTCCCCCAACATCTTCTTTGCCGACGTTGCCGACCAGCAGGACTCCTTCTACGAGAAGGCCCTGGAGGGCTTTGCCTCCTTCGGTCTCAACCAGGGCGAGGTCTGCACCTGCCCCTCCCGCGCCCTGATCCAGAAGCCCATCCATGACTCCTTCCTGGAGGCCGGTATTGAGCGCGTCAAGGCCATGAAGCAGGGCAACCCCCTCGACACCGAAACCATGGTGGGTGCCCAGGCCTCCAAGGAGCAGTGGGACAAGATTACCGGCTACCTCAAGGTCGGTAAGGACGAAGGCGCCGACGTCCTGGTGGGTGGCGAAGCCTGCGACCTGGGCGGCGACCTCTCCGACGGCTGGTACATCCAGCCCACCGTCTTCGCCGGCAACAACGACATGCGGATTTTCCAGGAGGAAATCTTCGGCCCCGTCCTGGCAACCACCTCCTTCACCGATTTTGATGAGGCCATGCGGATTGCCAACAACACCGATTACGGCCTGGGGGCTGGCGTCTGGTCCCGTAACCAGAACATTGCCTACCGGGCAGGCCGCACCATTCAGGCAGGCCGCGTCTGGGTCAACAACTACCATAACTACCCGGCCCACGCAGCCTTCGGTGGTTACAAGAAGTCCGGTATTGGCCGTGAGACCCACCTGATGATGCTGGCCCACTACCAGCAGACCAAGAACATGCTGGTCAGCTACTCAGAGAAGCCCATGGGCCTCTTCTAAGAGGTAACTTTCGCGGCAGGCCCGGCTCACGCTCGCTACTGACCCTCTCGTCTGGTTCGCTATCACTCACATGACGATTCACGCCAGACCCAGCCAGTAGCTTCGCTGTGGGCCGGGTCCTTCCCGTATCTAGGGAGGTATTGAGCTCTTGAAAGTTTCAGGGGCGTGAACCCCACTAGACTGGTAGCCATGCAGAACTCTACTGAACCTACAGCCACCACAGGCGAACAGCCGGTGCGGCTGATCCTGGCCTCCTCCTCCCCTGCCCGCAAGAAGCTCTTGGAGGACGCCGGCGTCCGCTTCACCGTCATTGTGAGCGACGTGGACGAGGACGCTGCCCTCCACGAAGCCCAGCAAGAGGCCCAGGCAGCGGGTCTAGGTCCCATCAGCCCAGCCCAAACAGCCCAGCTCCTGGCCAAGGCCAAGGCACAGGCTGTTGCGGCCCTGCCCGAGGCAGCCGGTGCCCTGGTCCTGGGCTGCGATTCTGTCTTTGAGCTCGACGGTGTGGCATACGGCAAGCCCGGGAGCGCCGAAGTGGCCCTGGAACGCATTACCTCTATGAGCGGCCGCAGCGGCCAGCTCCACACCGGCCACTGGCTCATTGATACCCGCGCAGGCTTTGAGAAAGCGGCGGAGGTCGGTGAGCTTCGCACCGCGACCGTCCATTTCGATACCTTTAGCCCGGAAGAAGCTAAGCGGTACGTCGCCACGGGCGAACCCATCTGGGTGGCAGGTTCCTTCACCATCGACGGGTTCGGGGCGGCCTTCATTCGGGGTGTTGAAGGCGAATACCACACGATTGTGGGGCTCTCTGTTCATGCACTTCGTACAATGCTGGGCTCCTTCGGTGTTTCAATCACCGACATTTGGAAAAAATCGCGATAAATTTCAAGATGCAGGTTTTTCTACTAGCCCCAAGCAGGTAGAGACAAGACCGGAGCCCCACCCCGGGCCTGGTTCCCCAACTGAGGAGCGTCCGTGACTGAATCCAAGACCCAGAGCTTCACCCAGGTACAGGGCCGCCACACCGGCCCCGTCACCAAGGTACTCATTGCCAACCGTGGCGAAATCGCCGTGCGTGTGATCCGCGCTGCCCAGGATGAAGGCCTGGCAACTGTTGCCGTCTACGCCGACCCGGACCGCGAGGCCCAGCACGTCCTCATGGCTGATGAGTCCTACGCCCTGGGCGGGTCTACGGCAGCTGAGTCCTACCTGGTCATGGATAAGCTCCTGGAAGTTGCCCGCCGATCCGGCGCTGACGCCGTCCACCCCGGCTATGGCTTTTTGTCTGAGAACGCCCAGTTCGCCCAGCAGGTCATCGACGCTGGCCTCACCTGGATTGGCCCCTCCCCTGAGTCGATTACCCGCCTGGGCGATAAGGTAGCTGCCCGTCATATTGCCGAGAAGGTGGGCGCTCCCCTGGTGCCGGGCACCAAGGATCCCGTCAAGAGCGCAGCTGAGGTTGAGGCTTTTGCGGACGAGCACGGCCTGCCCTTGGCGATCAAGGCGGCTTTCGGTGGTGGCGGCCGAGGTATTAAGGTCGCCCGCGAACGCGAGGGCATTGGGGAGCTGTACGAGTCTGCTGTCCGCGAGGCTATTGCTGCATTTGGCCGCGGTGAGTGCTTTATCGAGCGCTTCCTCGATTCCCCCCGCCATGTGGAAACCCAGTGCCTGGCTGATGCCCACGGCAACGTCGTCGTTGTATCAACCCGCGACTGCTCCCTGCAGCGCCGTAATCAGAAACTGGTCGAAGAGGCCCCGGCCCCCTACCTGACCGAAGAGCAGAACGAGCGTCTTTACGAGGCCTCTAAGGCTATCTTGCGGGAGGCGGGCTACCAGGGTGCTGGCACCTGCGAATTCCTGATTGGCACCGACGGCACCATCTCCTTCCTGGAGGTCAATACCCGCCTGCAGGTGGAGCACCCGGTCTCTGAAGAGGTAACCGGTATTGACCTGGTGCGCGAACAGTTCCGCATTGCCCGGGGCGAAGAGATTAGCCCCCAGGATCCTGAGGTGCGCGGCCACTCTTTTGAATTCCGTATTAACGGTGAGGACGCCGGCCGCAACTTCATGCCCTCCCCCGGCACCATTGACAAGCTGGTTGTTCCTACCGGCCCCGGTGTACGTTGGGATGCCGGTGTGATTGCTGGCGATACCGTCAGCGGCAACTTTGACTCTATGATTGCCAAGCTCATTGTCACCGGCGCCACCCGTGAACAGGCCCTGCAGCGGGCCAAGCGGGCCCTGGGTGAGCTGGTGATTGAGGGTATGCCCACGGTGGCTAATTTCCACCGCCTGGTGCTTGATGACCCCGCTTTTGCCCCCGGCACTGAGGGTAACTTTAAGGTCCATACCCGCTGGATTGAGACTGAATTCAAGAACACCCTGCCTGCCTACGACGGCTCCCTCACCCTGCCCGAGGCCGATGAGGACCGCCAGAAGATCACCGTTGAGGTCAACGGCAAGCGGATGGAGGTCGTCCTACCCAATCTGGGAGCAGGAGCCCCCAAGTCGGCTGCTGCCGCCTCCAAGGCCCGCAAGTCCCGGTCAGCCCGGGGCGGGGCGTCCGGCGCTACCAACAGCAACGAGCTCACCAGCCCCATGCAGGGCACCATCGTCAAGGTAGCCGCTAAGGACGGGGCCAAGGTTGCCGAAGGCGACCTGATTGTGGTGCTAGAAGCTATGAAGATGGAGCAGCCTATCACCGCCCACAAGGCAGGTAAGGTCACCGGCCTTAAGCTCAAGGCAGGCGATACTGTCTCAGCCGGGGCTATCATCGCCACCATTAAGTAAGCCAGATGTTCAAGCCGCTGGCAGGGCCCTAGACCAGAGGGACCTGCCAGCGGCTTTTTCGCGCCCCGAGTTACCCCAACCACAAGTGTTCTACGATATGAGACTTCGTTTCAGATAGTAAATCTGCCGGTCTACAGTGAAAGGCACACAACACCATCACTAACCACGGAGTTCCTAGTGAGCGCACCAGTTACCGAGCAGGTTTCACCTAACCAGCCTGCAGATACCACCGTGCCCCGCAGCCGCGTCATCATGGCGTCCCTGATCGGCACCACCATCGAGTTCTACGACTTCTACATCTACGCCACCGCGGCCGTTGCAGTCTTCCCCGCCCTCTTCTTCACCGGCGAGGACGAAACCGCCAAGCTCCTTGCCTCCATGGCAACCTTCGGCGCAGCCTTCATCGCCCGCCCCATCGGCTCCATCGTCTTCGGCCACTTCGGCGATAAGGTCGGCCGCAAAGCCACCCTCGTCGGCGCCCTGCTGACCATGGGCCTAGCCACCTTCCTCATCGGCCTGCTGCCCACCTACTACCAGATTGGCCTCTGGGCACCGGCCATGCTGACCATCCTGCGCTTCTGCCAGGGCCTGGGCCTCGGCGGCGAATGGTCAGGTGCCGCCCTGCTGGCTACCGAATACGCTGAAGAGGGCAAGCGGGCCCGCGCCGCCATGTGGCCCCAGCTGGGTGCCCCGTTCGGCTTCATCCTGGCCAACGGCTTCATGCTCCTCTTGACCCTCTCCATGGGCTTCACCTCCCTGGCCGCCGGTGACACCATCGACCACAACTTCCTGGTCTGGGGCTGGCGTATCCCCTTCATCGCCTCAATCGTCATGGTTGCCGTAGGCCTCTACGTCCGCTTCAAGCTGGAAGAAACCCCTGTTTTCAAGCAGGCCCTTGAAAAGGACGAGAAGGTCAAGACCCCCCTGGCCGAGGCCTTCAAGGTCGCCTGGTGGCCCATGATCCAGGGCACCTTCATCATGCTGGCCACCTATGTGCTCTTCTACCTCATGACCGCATGGATCCTCTCCTTCGGCATCGGCACGGTTGAAAAGGGCGGCCTGGGCATTGCCTACCGCGAGTTCCTGGTCATCCAGATCATCACCATCCTCTTCTTTGCCGCCATGGTTCCGGTCTCCGGCTGGCTGGCAGACCGCTTTGGCCGCCGCTCCTCCCAGCTGGTCATCACCGCCGGTATTATCGCCTTCGGCCTGTCCTTCGGCATCCTTATGGACCCTGCTGTCGTAGGCACCGGTGAGGACGCCAACACCGGCCGCATCGTCCTCTTTATGGCCATCGGCATGACCCTCATGGGCCTAACCTTCGGCTCCATGAGCGCCTACCTGCCCGAGCTCTTCCCCACCAACGTCCGCTACACCGCCTCCGGTATTAGCTACAACGTCTCCTCAATCCTGGGCGCAGCCCTGACCCCCTACGCGGCGGTCTGGCTCAACGCCAACGGCGGTGTGGGCGCTGTTGGCCTCTACCTGGCTGGCGCGGCCGTCCTGACTTTTATCTTCATGGCCATTACCCACGAAACCCGTGACGTGGACCTGACCACCATGGCCCGCACTAAGTAGATTAGACGAACCTAGCTCAAGCCAAGGCACCACCAAAAACCGCCCGTTCCTCCAAGAGGGACGGGCGGTTTTATTATGGGTGACGCACTTACTGCATGGTGTGCAACTGCCGCGCGGCTTCTGAGATCGAGCCGGTCAGCGAGGGGTAGACGGTAAAGGTTTCAGCGATATCGTCCACGTGCAGTTTCTTATCGACTGCCAAAGAGAGCGGGAAAATCAGCTCTGAGGCGCGGGGGCCTACTACCACCCCGCCGATGACGGTGCCAGAATGCTTACGGGCAAAAATCTTGATGAAGCCGTCCTCCACCGCCATCATCTTGGCCCGGGGATTGGTGGCCAGCGGGAGCATCACCATATCGGCCTGGTATTTGCCGGATTCAATTTCGCTCTGGCTCACACCGACGGTAGCGATTTCAGGGGCGGTGAAAATGTTAGCCGCCACCTGGTGGGTGCGCAGGGGCCTAACAATATCGCCCAGCATGTGGGAGACAGCGACCCGGCCCTGCATAGCGGCTACCGAGGCCAGGGGGTAGACGCCGGTGCAGTCACCGGCAGCGTAGATATTGGGGATGTTGGTGCGGGAGACACGGTCAACATTGATATGGCCCGATTCGCTGACCTCCACCCCGGCCTCCTCCAGGCCTAGGTTGGTGGTGTTGGGAATGGAACCAACGGCAATGAGGACGTGGGAGCCGGCCACCTTACGGCCGTCACCTAAGGTCACGATTACCCCGTCGCCGGCCTCGTTGTAGCAAGCAGCCTCTGCCCGCGAGCGCGGCATCACCCGCACCCCCTTGCGTTCAAAGACGTTTTCAAGGACGGTCGCGGCGTCCTCGTCCTCACCGGGCAGGACGCGGTCGCGGGAGGAAATCAGGGTGACCTGGGAGCCTAGCCCGTTGTAGGCGGAGGCGAATTCGGCGCCGGTGACGCCGGAGCCGACGACGATGAGGTCTTCAGGGAGTTGCTCTAGCTGGTAGAGCTGGGTCCAGTTGAGGATTCGTTTGCCGTCGGGCTGGGCGGTGGGAAGCTCGCGGGGGTGGGTGCCTACCGCAAGGATGATGAATTCGGTGTCTAGGTCGTAGGTGAGGCCCGTTGAGTCGGTGACTTCTACGGTGTGGCGGCCCTTGAGTTTTCCGCGGCCGTCAATGACTTTGACCCCGGAGCGTTCTAGGGTGCGTTTGATGTCGTGGGATTGTTGGCGGGCTAGTTCGAGCAGGCGGGCGTTGACCTTGGCCAGGTCGACGGAGATGGGCGGTGGGGTGTCGTCGTCGCCTACGGAGATTGCTAGTTCCTGGGCCTTGCCGAAGCGGTTGCGGGCATCGGCGCTGGCGATGAGGGTTTTGGAGGGGACGACGTCGGTGAGGACGGCTGAACCGCCCATGCCCTTATCTTCGATGATAGTGACATCGGCGCCGTGGCTTGCTGCAACCAGTGCTGCTTCGTAGCCGCCAGGGCCGCCGCCGAGAATGATGATCTTGTGTGCGGTGTAATCAGTTTTTAGAGTCACCCTTTTATTGTGGCGTACATCCTAGTTGTGCTCAACTTATGACCTTCCCCTCGGTATTCAAGGGAGCTTTGGCAGGACGGGCGGGAGAAAGGAGCAGGGAGCGGGGCAAGGATTCAGGGTATAGGCATCACCGGGCAGGAGGTTGCAGGGAGCCTTAGGCCCTACCAGGTTGCGCTATGTAGTCAAGGGTCAGTTTGGTACGGTAGAGGTACTATGACTGACTCAAACATTACCGCTGTCTCAACCGCTGATCCCGCCTACCCTGCCCTGACCCTGGCCCGTCAGGCTGCGGAGTTCATTGCTGAGAAGACCGGCGTTGAAACGCACGATATTGCCCTGACCCTCGGTTCTGGTTGGGGTGAGGCTGCCTCCCTGATCGGTGAGACCACCCATGTGCTCTCGGCTGATGAGGTTCCCGGTTTCCATAAGGCTGCGGTAGCTGGCCACCCCGGCACCCTGACCTCGATTCTGACCGAGAGCGGCAAGCGGGCCCTGGTGTTGGGCTCCCGCACCCACTACTACGAGCAGCGGGGCGTGGACGCTGTGGTTCACGGCGTGCGTACCGCAGCGGCTGCCGGTGCCCAGACCATGATTCTGACCAATGGCTGTGGCGGCCTGAACCCCGCTTACTCAGCCGGTGAGCCGGTTCTGATTTCTGACCATATTAATCTGACGGCGACCTCCCCGCTGGTGGGGGCCCACTTCGTCGATTTGACCGACCTCTACTCCCCGCGAATCCGCGAGATCGCCCGCGGTATTGACCCCTCCTTGCAGGAGGGTGTCTACGCCCAGTTCCCCGGCCCCCACTATGAGACTCCCGCTGAGGTCAAGATGGCCGGGATCCTGGGTGCTGACCTGGTGGGTATGTCCACCGCCCTGGAGGCTATTGCGGCCCGGGCCGCTGGCCTGGAGGTCTTCGGTATCTCCCTGGTGACCAACCTGGCCGCCGGTATTCAAGAAACCCCGCTCTCCCACGCTGAGGTCATTGAGGCAGGCCAGGCCGCTGGCCCCCGCATCTCCCGCCTGTTGGCCGATATCATCGCCGCCCTCTAAGAAGGCTTGGGCGGACGTCCCCGCCCCGGCTAGGGTAGGCCGGGGCGGGGCGTCCTGTGCCCCCCCCTTCATTCATCACTCGCCAACCAACGTTCTGTTCGCTAAGGAAACCATCATGACTCTTACCCCCCACCTTCTCGAAGAGGCCCGCGCCTGGGCCACGCTTGACCCCGATGCTGAGACTAAGGCCCAGCTCGAAGGCATCATTGCCGCAGCTGAGGGCGGCGATGACGCTGCCGCAGCTGACCTGGCTGACCGCTTCTCAGGCACCCTGCAGTTCGGGACCGCCGGCCTGCGGGCAGAACTGGGGGCTGGCCCCATGCGGATGAACCGTGTTGTCGTCCAGCGGGCCGCCCAGGGCCTGGCCAATTACGCCACCGCCCGGGCTGCTGCTGAGGGCTGGGATAAAATTTCAGCGGTGGTCGGTTTCGATGCCCGCAAGAACTCCGATGTTTTCGCCCTCGATACCGCAGCTATCTTCACCGCAGCCGGTATCTCCGTCCAGCTCATGCCCTCAGCCTTACCGACCCCCGTCACCGCCTGGGCAACCCGCGAATACGAAGCTGAAATCGGCGTCATGGTGACAGCCTCCCACAACCCGCCCAACGACAACGGCTACAAGGTCTACCTGGGTGGGGCAGCTGTCGACCCCGGTGCCCGCGGCGCCCAGATCATTCCCCCCTACGACGGCGACATCGCAGCGGCTATCGCAGCGGTAGATACCCCCGTTCTGGCCGAGGAGGGCTGGGAGGTCCTGCCCGAGAGCGTCGCAACCGACTACATTGCCCGCGTCCTTCCCCTGGTAGAGAAGAAGCCCCGCGACCTCAAGATCGTCCTGACCCCCATGCACGGGGTCGGCGGCAAGACCGCCGAGACCGTCCTGCGTCAGGCTGGCTTCACCGATGTCACCCTGGTTCCTGAGCAGGCCGACCCCGACCCGCTCTTCTCCACCGTCGCCTTCCCCAACCCCGAAGAGCCCGGTGCCCTCGATTTGGCAATGGCCCTGGCGGAAAAGATTGACGCTGACCTGATTATCGCCAACGATCCGGACGCCGACCGCGCTGCCTTTGCCGTCAAGCGAAACGGCTCCTGGGCCATGCTGCGCGGCGACGAAGCCGGGGCAATCCTGGCTACCCGCGTCCTGGCCTCCGTGAAGGACCCCGCTGAAGCCACCTTCGCCAACTCCATTGTCTCCTCCCGCCTGGCCGGGGCGATCGCCCGCGCCGCAGGCGTCAAGCACCTTGAAACCCTCACCGGCTTCAAGTGGATTGCCCGCGTCGATAACCTCACCTTCGGGTACGAAGAAGCCCTGGGCTACTGCGTCGATCACGCCCAGGTCCGGGATAAGGACGGCATCTCAGCGGCCCTGGTCATGGCCGACTACGCCGCCGAACTCAAGGAGGCTGGCTCCTCCCTGCCTGCCCTGCTGGACGACATCGCCGCTGAGCACGGCGTCTACGCCACCGACCAGCTCTCCGTGCGCGTCTCAGACCTCGCTGAAATCCCCGCCATGATGAAGCGCCTGCGCGCTTCTGCCCCGACCGAGCTGGCAGAATCTACCGTCACCGTCGTTGAAGACCTGACCGAAGGCACCGCTGACCTTCCCCCCACCGACGGCATGCGCTACTACACCGAAGACCAAACCCGCGTCATCGTCCGCCCCTCCGGCACCGAGCCCAAGCTCAAGTGCTACCTGGAAGTCGTCATGCCCGTCACCGGCACCGTCGACGAAGCCCGCGCTGCTGCTGCCACCAAGCTCGCCCTGCTCAAGGCAGACATGACAGCTGCCCTGGGTCTTTAGGCCCCCCTACCCCAGATTCACTATCCCACAGGATTCACAGGAGAAAACAGTGACTGTAGAACTCACCACCGCCCAGCTGGCCGCCATGATCGACCACACTATCCTGGCCCCCTCGGCCTCCGAGGAAGACGTCCGCCGTCTCTGCGCCGAAGCCCGCGAACACGGCTTTGCCTCCGTCTGCGCCAACCCCGTCTGGGCCCCCGTCCTCGCCGAAGAACTCGCAGGCTCCACCGCTGTGCCCTGCGTTGTCGTTGGCTTCCCCTTCGGCGCTTCCACCACCGAGGTCAAGGCTTTTGAAGCCGCAACCGCCGTTGCCGCCGGGGCCAAGGAAGTTGATATGGTCATCAACATCGCCGACGCCCGCGCCCACAAGAAGGAGGCCCTGGTCGCTGACATCAAGGCTGTCGCTGAGGCCTGCCACGCCGGGGGCGCAACCCTCAAGGTCATCATCGAAACCTCCGAGCTGACCGACGAGCAGAAGGTTCTGGCCTGCCAGGCCTCTGTCGAAGCTGGTGCTGACTTCGTCAAAACCTCCACCGGCTACTCGGCCTCCGGTGCCACCGTTGAAGACATCGCCCTGATGCGTGCCACCGTCGGCCCCGAGCTCGGCGTCAAGGCCTCCGGTGGCGTCCGCACCCGCGAAGACGCCCTGGCCATGATTGAAGCCGGTGCAACCCGCATCGGGGCCTCCAAGGGGATTGAGATCATCGGGGCAGGCCAGGCAGCTGAGGGCGGCTACTAGAGCCTGAAACTACCGGTCATTTTGCTGACATGCTGGGTTCTCACCAGCCTGTCAGCTTATACTGGGTAATAAAGTACACACACGAAGAAGGACTTCACCATGTCTTCACACTCATCAGCCAACGGCGCCCCCGAGCGTAACGGCACCCCCCAGTACTCAGGCACCAAGGAGCTGGGTTCAAACATTGCCCTGACCGCCTTCTGCATGGCCCTGCTGCTGGCCTGCTTCTACGCCCTGGGCATGTACCCCGAGGGCGGCTGGATGTGGTGGACCGTAGCAGTTCTGCTCTACGGCGTCACCTTCATCATCCCCCTCTGGTTCCTTCCCTCCAAGACCAAT
Source organism: Rothia nasimurium (assembly GCF_049068285.1). Lineage (GTDB taxonomy): Bacteria > Actinomycetota > Actinomycetes > Actinomycetales > Micrococcaceae > Rothia > Rothia nasimurium_I. The sequence continues at coordinate 187,906 of NZ_JBLKPV010000003.1, forward strand.
GAGAAGGTCCACAGCGGCGGCGAGGACCTCTTCCTCAAGTAAGCCCTGTGGGCGTAGGGGGTGGCTCACCTGTAGCGGGTGGGCCACCTCCTTTTTTGTCCCCTCCTACCGGTAGGTACCATCTAAATGAGAAAAACCCACGAACCAGGTGGGTTTTTCTCATTTAGGTGGTACCTTTGCCCTAGGAAGCGGCGACACCGGCCTCGAAGATAGCGTGGATGAATTGCTCGGTCCACTCCACCATAGCCTCATCTACCAGATCCTTACCGCCCACCGCCGCCGTCTTAGGACGGGGCACCAGAATCTGCCAGTTCTCCGTCCCCGGAATCTGCCGGTACTGGGCACCGGGATACATGCGCTCTAGTCGCATCTGCCGGGAATCAGGCAAATCATTGACCGGGAAGAAACGCACCTTGGGGCCCATCGCCACAATCTCCGTCAATCCCATAGCCCGGGCCCGCTGGCGCAGGGCAGCAATCTTGAAAAGGTTGTCCACCGGGGCAGGTGGGGTGCCGTACCGGTCTATCAGTTCTTCACGGGCCTCAGCCAAATCTTCAGCCGTCTGGGCCTGGGCAATCTGCCGGTAGGCCGACAGTCGTAGACGTTCAGAACTCACATAGTCATGCGGCATGTGGGCATTGACCGGCAGGTCCACCTTAATCTCAGCGGGTGCCTCTTCCTGCTCACCCCGGGCAAAGTTAGCCACAGCCTCCCCCACGAGGCGCAGGTAGAGGTCAAAACCAACCCCGGCGATATGGCCGGACTGCTCACCGCCCAGTAAGTTACCGGCACCTCGGATTTCAAGGTCTTTCATAGCCAGGCGCATACCGGCCCCCAGCTCATTATGGGTTGCCACCGCTTTGAGGCGCTCGTGGGCTACCTCGGTCAGCATTTTCTCGGGCGGGTAGAGGAAGTAGGCGTAGGCCCGCTCCCGGCCGCGCCCCACGCGTCCGCGCAACTGGTGAAGCTGAGACAGGCCGTAGTTCTGGGCCTGGTCTACGATCAAGGTGTTGGCGTTGGAGATATCCAGGCCGGTTTCAACAATGGTGGTCGAAACCAGCACATCGAACTTGCGTTCCCAGAAGTCAACAATAATTTTTTCTAAGCGGGACTCACTCATGCGGCCGTGGGCTACGGCAATGCGGGCCTCGGGAACCAGCTTCTGGATCTCATTGGCGGCCTCATCAATACTGGATACCCGGTTATGCACCACAAAGACCTGACCCTCTCGCATGAGCTCGCGGCGGATAGCGGCGGTGATTTGCTTATCGGTGCGGGGACCGACGAAGGTGAGGACGGGGTGGCGCTCCTCGGGCGGGGTGGCCAGGGTGGACGTCTCCCGGATACCGGTCAGAGACATCTCCAGGGTTCGCGGAATAGGGGTTGCACTCATGGCCAGCACATCCACGTTGGTGCGCATGGTCTTGAGTTTTTCCTTGTGCTCCACGCCGAAGCGCTGTTCCTCATCGATGATCACCAGGCCCAGGTCCTTCCAGTCCACCGACTCAGAGAGAATCCGGTGGGTGCCCACCACTACGTCTACCGACCCGTTCTTAATGCCCTCGGCAATCTCGGCTGATTCCTTGGCCTTTTGGAAGCGGGAGAGCACCTTGATAGAGACGGGGAAACCCGAGAAGCGCTCGGTGAAGGTTTCGTAGTGCTGCTGGGCGAGCAGGGTGGTGGGGACGAGGACGGCCACCTGTTTGCCGTCCTGGACCGCCTTGAAGGCAGCCCGCACGGCGATTTCTGTTTTGCCGTAGCCCACATCGCCGGAGATGAGGCGGTCCATGGGGATTTCGCGTTCCATGTCGGCCTTGACCTCGTTGATGGCAAGGAGCTGGTCGGGGGTTTCGTTGTAGGGGAAGGCCTCTTCGAGTTCCCGCTGCCAGGGGGTGTCGGGGCCGAAGGCGTGACCCCGGGTGGCCTGGCGGGCTGAGTAGAGTTTGATGAGGTCAGCGGCGATTTCTTTGACGGCCTTGCGGGCCTTGGACTTGGTCTTAGCCCAGTCGGAGCCCCCCATTTTTGAGAGCACCGGGGCGTCGCCGCCCACATAGTTGGAGACCTGGTCTAGTTGGTCTGAGGGCACAAAGAGTCTGTCTTTAGGGCCGCCCCGCTTGGAGGGGGCATATTCCAGGACCAGGTATTCCTTCATGGGTTTGGGTTGGCCCGGTTGCACGGTGGCCCCGGCAATGGGCCGCTGGATGAGCTCGACGAATTGGCCGATACCGTGCTGTTCGTGGACGACGTAATCGCCTGCGGTCAGGCTCATAGGGTCAACGGCGTTCTTTCGGCGGCGTACCGGCATTTTGCCACTTCGTAAATCTCGGGTGGCGTAGGGGCTGGTGCGGCCGAGAATATCCGCTTCGGTCAGCAGGCCCAGTTTTTCATCATCCATCATGAAGCCGCGCCCCATGGAGGCGGTGGTGAGCTCTAGGATTCCGGGTTCGGGTTTTTGGGTGAGGGAGTCAACGCGGGCGGCCGGGATCTCTGCTTCCTGGAAGAGGTCGAGCAGGCGGGTGAGCGGGCCGGGGCCGTCAGTAACGACGGTGATGCGCCAGCCCTCCTTGACTTTCTTGCCCACCTCTTCAAGCAGTTCGGGGACGTTGCCCGCATAGGTGTGGGGGGCCCGGGCGGCAAGGGTAAGGGAGTCGGTGCCGTCATCGATGGTGTCATCTACTCCCAGGGCTGTGGTGGCCCACCAGCCAAAGCCGCGGGCCAGGGCGTCCTCCCGCATGGCTGCCAGGGTGCGGAAGGATCCGGCTGAGAAGCCGTCAGCTCCGGCATTTCCCAGGTCGATGGGGGCATCGGAAGAGTCGGTGACGGAGTCCCAGGCAGCTAGCAGGAATTCCTGGTTGGTGGCCACCAGGTCGGTGGCCCGGGTGCGGACTTTCTCGGGTTCGAACAGGACGGGAAGGGACCCTGCCGGCAGGTGGTCAAGGAGGGTGACCATGTCGTCGATGAGCAGGGGAATCAGGGATTCCATGCCCTCAACGTAGATGCCCCCGGCAATTTTTTCGAGCATGGCCGCAGCCCCCGGGTAGTCCTTTTTGAGGCGGGCGGCCTTGCTCATGACGGCGGGGGTGATGAGGAGTTCCCGGCAGGGCAGGGCGATCAGCTGCTGGGGGTGCTCAGCGTTGGGGAGGGTTCGTTGATCGGCGACGGAGAACCAGCGGATAGATTCGACCTCGTCCCCAAAGAATTCGATGCGGGCCGGGTGGCTGGCGGTGGGGGAAAAAACGTCAAGGATTCCGCCGCGGACGGCGAACTCGCCGCGCTTTGACACCAGATCAACGCGGTTATAGGCCGCTGCGGCCAGGTCTTTGACCGTTTGGTCGAAGTCCAGTTCAGCCCCGACGGTGAAGGTTACCGGCTGCATGGTTTCTAGTCCGGCCACCAGCGGTTGCAGGACCGCGCGGACGGGGGCCACCAGGACGCGGGGGGCGGCCCCGTCCTGCCCTGCCAGGGAGCGGAGTACCGCCAGGCGGGCCCCGACGGTGTCGCTACGCGGGGATAGCCGCTCGTGGGGCAGGGTCTCCCAGGCCGGGAAGAGGGCTACCTGGGTAGGCTCCATCAGGGCCCCGAGGGCAGCTACAGTGTCTTCGGCTTCCCGGTCGGTGGCGGTGATAGCAAGGACGAGCGGAGCTCCCTCCCCTGCCTCCCCCGAGGGCAGGTGCCCGGCGAGGCCGGCCAGGATGAAGGGACGGGCCCCGTCCGGGGTACCGATCACAAGTTCGTCGGTACGGGCTGCCGGGGCTGCCTGAGCCTGACGCATGATGTTGGCGAAGGTGGTTTCGCGGGTGAGAGCCTGGGTGAGTCCGGTCAGTGCCATGGGGTTCTTTCTGCCGTGGTCGCAAGTCAAATAGCCAGCCTCCAGTATCTCACAGTGGGGGTCAAGCCCCTCTGGCTCCTGGTCAATTGGCCCAGGACGGCCAGACAAGGGGCGACACGCCGATAAATGTGACCAGTTCGCCCTGTTTGAGGCTCACATCTGGGGATGGTGCAGAAGTGAAACTAGGGTAGAATGGTGAAAGATTTATCTTTGTTTCAGGCTCCTGTCTGAAAGCCCAGTGGCGGACTTCATCGCACCGGTCCCCACCTCGGGTCACGGAGAAAAATCACAGCCTGCCTGAGCAGGCACCTGTTTCGCACTCCATAATTTTTTAGGGACATCATGAATTTTCGTGGGATTATTGCGCCTGCGGCTAGCACTATTGCGCCCCCCAAGCGCTGGCTAGCCCTGGGTGTTCTATCTGTTCTGGCCCTCTCCGCCTGTGGCGGTCCCGCTGACCTTTCTGCTCAGACGGCAGAGGAATCAGCTTCTGCCTCCAGTAGCTCAGCTACCGCCTCAGCTTCTAGCAGCGCCGAATCTGCCGCAGCTAGCGGGGATGAGAGCTCTGCAGCAAGCCAGGAATCAGCACCGTCAGATCAGGCAGCCAGCACCGAGACTGAAGCTACTGCTGAAGGGGAGCAGGCTCCGGCCGATCTTACAGAAAATGGCCAGGCTGCTGAGGCTCTGGCTAACGCTGAGGAGATTGCCGTGGATGCCGAAGAAGTCAAGACGACCGAAAACCTGCTCGGCCAGGTCCAGGACGTCCTCTCCTCCGTCCAGCCCCAGCCTGAAGCGGCCCTGCTGGAGGGTAACGCCGACACCCTCGAAGGTGAGCAGAGCGTTGCCAACCCCAGCGACTACCTCCCCGATGAGGTAGAAACCAAGCTCAAGGAGTCCACTACCGGCTCCGCCTTTGACCAGTACGTCAATGCGGCCCTGGAATACAGCCTGAACGGTTGGACCACCAGCGGTAAGCCCAAGGTAGTAGGCACCCCCAAGATGAGCGAAGGAACCTACGAGGGCCAGAAGGCTAAGTTCCTGGAAGTATGCCTGGACGCATCTGAGGTCACGGTTGAGGACGGCGCAGGGAATGTGCTCACCACCAACCAGCCAGCCCGCTCCCTCAATATTTTCACCCTTGTAGAAGAGGGCGGTTCATGGAAGATTGCCTCCCATGACTTCCCCAACAACGCAGATTGCTAAAGAATCCATGAATTTCAAGAAGCCCTCACTTTTCACCAAGATTGCTGTAGGCGCTGTTGCCCTCGGCGTTGGTGTATCAGTTATTCCCGGCGCTATTGCAAGCGACGATTACGTTGCCAACGGCCTGACCGAGACCACCGCAGCTGCCTCCTGCTGGGAGATTAAGCAGAACGACCCCGAATCCAAGTCAGGTTCTTACTGGCTCTGGACCCCCGAGATGGACGCCCCCGCCCAGTTCTACTGCGACCAGGAAACCAACGGTGGCGGCTGGGTCATGATCGGCCGCGGCCGTGAAGGCTGGAGCGAAGACTACGTTGGTCGTGGCAACCCGGCTGAATTGGCCTCCAACCCCGACGGTACCGACGCTTTCAACCCCGTCCAGCTCCCCTCCAAGACCATTGACGCCCTCATGGGCGACACCCAGGTCAAGGACCTGCCCGGTGGCCTGCTCTTCCGTCGTGCCGCCAACAACGCTGGCACCGAATGGCAGAACGTCTATGCCACCCGCTCCAAGCTCGAAGACTGGTCCTGGGCCCTGGCTGTCTACCACCCCTGGACTAACTTCACCTTTGACAATGCCCCCTCCCAGGGCGCTGACGCCTCCTACGCTTCAGCTGTTCACCGCATTGCCAACTTCAACAACGGCACCAACACCATGATTTTTGCCGGCCGTAAGGACCAGGCCTGGAAGCTTGGTTTCTCCTACGGTGCAGCGGTGACCGGCCAGAACTCCCCTGAGTCCTACATCTGGTCCAACACCACCGGTTTGGGCAACGCAATCCCCTTCACCCAGGTTTTCATGCGTCCCCAGATCACCCAGGCTGACCTGAACCTGACCGATATCGCTGATTCAGGTCTTGAAGGTACTACCCAGCGTGCCCTGCCTGCCAACTACTCATCCCGCGTCACCTGGCGCACCTCTGACCGGACCGCAACCGGCAAGACCGGCGAGCTGAACACCTTCGTCCAGGCCTTCGCCCAGGTTGGCAACACCGTCTTCACCGGCGGCGACTTCGCCTGGGTTGAAAACGCCCAGACCGGTGAAAAGGTTGAACAGCAGTTCCTGGCCGGCTACGACGTCAACTCAGGTGAGCTCGTCCGCTCCTTCATGCCTAAGATCAACGGCCAGATCAAGGCCCTGGCTGAACTGCCCGGCGGCCTGCTGGGTGTTGGCGGCGAATTCACTGAGGTCAACGGCCAGCCCGCCAACGGCTTTGTCGTCCTCAACCCCGTTACCGGTGAAACCGACACCTCCCTGGGCTGGGATATCGTCAACCGCAACGCAGGTGGCGTTCCCTTCGTCAAGACCATCGTCGTCCACGGCGACTACGTCTACATCGGCGGCTCCTTCACCCACGTCAAGGGCAAGACCTCCAACGTCTACGCCTACTCCAAGAACGTAGCCCGCTTCCGCATTGCCAACGGCTCCGTTGACTGGACCTGGCGCCCCATCACCAACGGCACCGTCAACGGTGTTGCCCCCAGCGCTGAAGGTATCGGCATTGCCGGTTACTTCACCACCGCAACTGAGAACAAGGCAGCCTGGAAGCTGGCCTACCTCAACACCACCGACGGCAAGCTCGCCCAGGACTGGACCTGGCGCCTGGCCTACCGCGACGCCAACCGCCGTGTCTCTGACGGCTTCCAGTTCGACATCATCGATCCGGGCAACGGCACCATCTGGGCTGGCGGTGCTGAGCACATGGTAGCCCAGTACAACAAGAGCAACGTCTCCACCCGCCTTGCCTCCTCTATCACCCGTGAAGGCGGCGACTTCCAGGACCTGCACCTGAGCGGTGACGTCCTGTACGCAGCCTGCCACTGTGGTGACTACGTCCTCAACGGCTCTGAAAACTCAGGCACCCCCTGGACCGACGCAGGCTACTACAGCGTTGACACCATCCGCCTGGCCTTCGCTATCGACGCCAACACCGGCGAAACCATCTCCGAGTTCGCCCCCAACCTCCGCGGTGCCCGCGGCCACGGCGTCTGGGGCATGTTCGTTGACTCCACCGGCACCTTCTGGGCCGGCGGTGACATCACCAAGTCCCTGGGCTACAACGGCGTCCAGTCAACCGTTGGCTTTGCCCGCTTCGCCCCCCGCGATTCAGTAGCCCCCGCAACCGCCTCCAACCTGGCCGTCACCACCGACGGCACCGAGGACAAGCTGACCTGGACCGGTGTCACCGAACGCGGCGTCACCTACCAGATCTTGCGGAACAACCGCGTTGTCGCCTCCACCGCTTCTACTGAGATCACCCTGCCTGCCAGCGAGGACGCCCGCTACTTCGTGCGCGTCGCTGATACCAACGGCAACATCTCAGCCACCACCCCGGCCGCTGTAGCCGCCAAGGTTGCCCCCGAGCAGGAGACCCCCTCAGCCCAGCCCACCACTGAAGCACCCGCTGTAGAAGAGGCTCCTGAGGTTGTCGAAGAAGAACTGGGCGAAGATGACATCAAGCCCATCGAAGAGGCAACCAATGAAGCTGGTGGCCCTGCCGTCCAGGACAACGAGACCCCCGTTGCCCCCGTTGAAGAGGTAGAAGCAGCAGCTGCCACCGACCAGCAGGTCATCACCTCCGGTGACACCTGGCGCACCGCCTTCACCCTCACCAACCAGTTCGACACCACCTGGCGCGACACCGACTACGCCTACAACACCGCCCGCTGGTTCGACGCCAAGACCTCCTTCGGCTGGGGCGAACCAGGCGTGAACACCCGCGTCCAGTTCCCCATCACCAGCCAGCCCATGTCAGCCTTCTTCCGCAAGGAACTTGAGCTGACCCCGGCAGCTAACCAGGAGCTCGTCCTGACCACCTACGCTGACGACGGCCTGGCGGTCTACGTCAACGGTAAGGAAGTCCACCGCTCCAACCTGGCCGCGGACGCCTACCCCAACACCCCTGCCCTGGCTAAGGTAGATTTCACCCAGGCCCGCGCAACTCCGATTACCATCACGGTACCGGCTAGCGAGCTGCAGCAGGGCACGAACGTCATCGCCGTTGAGGTCCACTCAGCAGAGCGTGGCGCTCCCACCACCTTCGATCTCGAGGCAACCCTCAAGACCCGATAGGTCCCCACCCGTGCGAAACACCCGGTGGCCCCGACGAATTATCGTCGGGGCCACCGGCTTTTTATCCCCCACCAGCGCCGGGGGTACTTAGTCAAGGTCATAGTCAGAACAGGGAGCCGAAACCTGTTCGCCAAAAGCAGTTTCGCATAAAATAGTCTCTAGCCCTTTGACGGCCCATCGCACCCAAGCACCTGCCAGAGAACCCGCTCAACCGCGCCCTGGCACCCATTCGCATGACACTTTAGGGGATTCGTAGGTTTGACTACACGCACTACTCGCCCTGGCTTCCGCCAGACTCTTGCCCAGCTCAATGCAGCCCAAAAACCCGGTGACGGCGTACCTGCCTACACCCGCTGGGTCAACCGCCGAATTGCCCGTGTATTTGCCGCCGCAGCCGTCAAGTTCGGTATCGGCCCCAATGGCGTCACCGCCCTGTCAGCAACCGTCTCCGTCATCGGCATGGTGCTCCTGGTGGCCTTCCCGCCCTCTTTGCTGCTGGGCTTGGGCGTTGCCCTCCTTTTTGCCCTGGGCTACGCCCTTGACTCTGCGGACGGCCAGGTCGCCCGCGTCACCGGGGCCTCCTCCCCCGCCGGTGAATGGCTCGACCACGTCGTCGATGCCATGCGCACCCCCGCCCAGCACCTTGCTATTCTGATCGGTTTCATCAAGGCCCCCGAAGCCTTCCCCGTCACCGGCTGGGCTCTGTGGTGGCTGCCGATTGCCTTCACCGTCATCATCACCGGCCACTTTATGAGCCAAATCCTGGCCGAGCAGCTGCGCAAGAACCGCGGCACCGCAGCCCCCTCCTCCGGTGGCACCCTGCGGTCCTTCGTCAACCTGCACATGGACGCTGGCACCTTCTGCTGGATCTTTATCTTCTGGGGCACCGGAATCGGCTTCGTCCTTGTCTACGGCCTGCTCTTTGCCACCAACGCAGCCACCGTCCTGCTCTCCATGCGTCGTAAGTTCGTCACCCTCTCCACCCCGGCAGGTGCCTAATGCAGTCAGTATCCGTTATCATCGCAACCAACGGTAAGCGCCCCGAGCTCCTCCGCACCGCCGTCACCTCCATCTTCGACCAAACCTACACCGGCGACGTTGAAGTGCTGGTGGTCTTCGACCACGTTGACATCGACCCCCTCTCTGACCTGGAGGTCCCTGCCGGCAGGAGCCTGCGCACCCTCACCAATGAACGCCCCCAGGGCCTGGCAGGAGGCCGCAACACCGGCATCACCGCAGCCTCAGGTGACATTCTCGGCTTCTGCGATGACGACGACTACTGGCTCCCCACCAAACTCGAAGACCAGCTGGCCCTCTGGGCAGCCCACCCCGACGCTATTGCTATCTCCTCCGGTATCCGGGTCCGCTCCGGCGGCAAGGACATCGACCGTCTGGCCCCCGAAACGGCAACCTTCACCGACTTTTTACGCTCCCGCATCACCGAAATCCACCCCTCGGCCATGCTTTACCGAAAGAGCGACCTCACCGGCCGAATCGGCCTGGTCGATGAAGACCTGCCCGCAGCCTACGGGGAGGACTACGACCTGCTCCTTCGGGCCACCAAGTTCGGTGACGTCCGCTCCGTGCCCCAGCCCCTCGTCCTCATTCTCTGGGACCGCCCCTCCTTCTTCGCCGGCAAATGGGAGAACATGGCAGCGGGCCTGACCTACATGCTCCAGAAGTTCCCCGAGTTCGAAACCGATCCCAAGGGCCTGGCCCGTATCTCCGGCCAGATCGCCTTCATCCACGCAGCCCTCGGCAACAAGAAACTGGCCCTGGCCTACGTCCGCTCCACCCTGCGCCGGGACCCCACCCAGCTCCGTGCCTGGGCAGCCCTGCCGGTAGCCCTGGGAATCGTCAGCCCCTCAGCCCTCCTGGCTGCCGTCAATAAGACCGGCCGAGGCCTCTAAACCCATGGCAGAAACCCTGATCCCCACCCAGAAGGGCAACCGCTTCAGCGTCGCAGTTGCCCCCACCGTTGGCGCCCCTCTACCGGCCTGGCCAATCCTCATCCTGCTCTACGGCTTCCCCGTCGTCTGGGCCCTCGGGCTCATGCAGTTTGCCCCCACCCTGCTAGCCTTTGCCATGATCGTCCTCATGGTCATGCGCCGCAGGGTACTGGTCCACTCCACCATGTGGGTCTGGTTCGCCCTCATGTTCTGGGGCATCATCTGCCTGGTCTCCATCTCAAACTTCGGCGAGTTCATGGGCTGGTTCCAGCGCTACATGAATATCTTCAACGTCGGTATCTACACCCTCTACTTCTTCAACGCCCGCGAGCGCGTGCCCAACCACATCATGCTCGGCGGCCTTTTGACCATCTGGTTCACCGTTGTCATCCTGGGCTACGTTGCCCTGGCTATTCCAGACTTCCGTCTGCCCACCCCCATGGCCTTCATCCTACCCGGCTCCCTCACAGGTAATGAGCTGGTGAGGGACTACGTCCTGCCTCCCATGGCGGAGGTCCAGGCGCCCTGGGGTGTTGAGGAACCCTACGTTCGGCCTTCTGCCCCCTTCCCCTATGCGAACTCTTGGGGTCTTGCCTATTCCCTGCTGACGCCCGTGGTTTTCTCAGTAATCACCGGTGTTCACTCCAAGAAGATCCAGCTTGCTTTGGGCCTGGCCGTGGTTGTTTCCCTCTACCCGGCCGTTGCCACCTCAAACCGTGGCATGTTCATTGGTCTGGGCGCTTCTTTTGCCTACGTCCTCTTCCGCCTGCTCTTGAAGGGCAACTGGAAGGCCCTCTTCATTGGCCTGGGCACCTTCGTTATCGCCGTGACCTATATGATTGCCTCCGGTGCTGTGGCTGCGATCTTGGGCCGTCAGGAATACTCAGACTCCACCGGTGGCCGAGCCTCCCTCTATGATCTCACCTTCCAGTACACTCTGGATTCCCCCTTGGTGGGGTACGGTACCTCCATGATGGCTGACAGTATCGGCGTTTCCCTGGGTACTCAGGGCCAGGTCTGGGCCCTCATGTTCTGCTTCGGCTTTGTCGGTTTAGCCCTCTTCCTCATCTACGTCATTTCGGTTCTGGTTAACACCTGGAATGTCGCCTCCGTAACCGGTATGTGGGTTCACTCCGTTATTGTTGCGGCCATTTCGATGCTGGTTTTCTATTCCTTTGACGTGATCCAGCTGACCGTCCTGATGCTCTGTGTAGCCCTGATGATGCGTTCTCGAATGTACGGGGAGGGCCTCTAGTGGCCCGCTCCCTGCTTAAGAGCGGAGCCTTCTCCTCCCTCTACGTCATGTACGGGGCTGCCGCTGCCTTTGCCGCTACCCTGATTGTCTCCAACGGGGTAGGGGAAGAGGGGGCCGGTACCTTCTTCCAAATCATGGCGCTCTTCGCAATCGGCACCTCCCTCAGCGTCTTTGGGGCAGATACGGGCTTGGTGCGGACGATGAGTGCCCAGAAGGCGGTTGGACGCAACTCCCTTCTCCCCCGCCTCCTCCGCTTTGCCCTGGTGCCCGCCACTGCCCTGTCGGTGCTCTTGGTTGTAGCTGCCCTCATCTTTGCAGCAACCGCCCCTAACCTGGGCCAGGACGTGAGATCAGCTATCTATGCGGCCGCCCCCTTCCTGCTCATCTCAACCTGGATGACCCTGGCTTTTGGGGCCCTGCGGGGTCTTGGACACACGATTGAGTTCACCTTCTTGCAAAGTGCCCTGCTACCCACAATTCGCATTGTGGCTGTGCTGGTTGCAGTTGCCTACTCGGGGGCGGTCCTCTACCTGGCCCTGGCCTGGTCCCTCCCCCTGCTGCTGATCTTCCTGGTGGCCCTGCTGTGGGTCCGCAAGTACCTGCCTGAACCCGTTGATGTCCCCAGCTACCCGGCTAAGCATCTCGGTTCAGCCCCCGCCCCGGCCGTCGCTGCCCCCGAGACCGCCCGCTCCTTCTGGTGCTTCTCCTCAGCCCGTGGCGTTTCTGCCATGGTTGAGGCCGTCTTGGAATGGATTGACGTGCTGCTGATCGGGCTTTTCTTGGGCCCGGCAGCCTCCGGTATCTACGGGGCTGTCAACCGCTGCGTCCGTGTGGGCGTCATGGTAGAACACACCGCCCGGATCGTCACCGGCCCCGATATTTCAGCGGCTATCGCCACCGGCGATACCGACCGGGCCCGCACTATCTTTGTTGGAGCCACCCGCCTGTTGATCGGTATCGGCTGGCCCTTCTTCATCACCCTAGCCCTCTTTGGCCCCACCCTCCTTAGCTTCTTCGGGCCGGCCTTTACCGAAGGCGCCCCCCTCTTCTGGATCATCTGCACCGCCATGCTGCTCCAGATGGCAGCAGGCGGGGTCCAGAGTATTCTTCTGATGAGCGGACGGGCCCGCTGGCAGCTCTACAACAAGCTCTCAGCCCTGGCCGTGGCAGTAATCCTCAACCTGACCCTCATCCCCCTCTGGGGCCTAGCAGGGGCAGCAACCGCTTGGGCCGCCGCCGTCCTCACCGACTGCCTACTGGCCAGCTACCAGGTCTACACCAAACTGGGTATCAAGCCCACTGCTGCCGAACTTGCCCCTATCCTGGCTATCGCAGCAGCCACCCCGGCCCTTGCAGGGACTATCGCCCTCGTAACCCTCGGCCAGGGCTTGGGAAGTCTCGCCCTCTACGCAGGAATCGCGCTTCCCCTCTACACGGCCCTGCTCTACAGATTTAGAACCCCCACCGGGTTCGACCCCCTCTTCACCGCAATCACTCGACTAGCCAAGCGCTAGATACAAACCCCTTTGGGAAGGAACACCATGGAGCGCACAACCCGCGCACGCACCAACGACCAGCAGACCACCCCGGTCACCCTCGGCACCGCAGCCCGCCGTATCCTCCGCCAGAAGTTCGTCGTCCTGGTCTCTGTCCTCATCTTCGCCGTCATCGGCGCTGTCTTCGGCCTGATCTCACCCAACGCCTACGAGGCGAAGGCCGTCGTCAACGTCTCCATGCCCGCCTCAGGTGCCAACCTGCGTGCAGCTACCAACGTCATCGACATGGACACCGAAGAATCTATCGCAGGCTCCCGCGTCGTCATTCAGGCAGCTGCTGACCAACTCGGCGTCGACTACTCAGACCTCAAGGCCAGCACCAAGGTAGCCGGTCACTCCAACTCCACTATCTTGGATGTCACGGTGACAACCACCAATGCTGAGCGCTCAGCTGAAGCTGCCAACGCCATTGCAACCGCCTACCTGGACCACCGCAAGCAGACGATCCTTGCGGCCCGTGAAGAAACCCGGGCCAACATCTCCACCGCCTCAGCCGGCATGGACCAGGGCCTCGTCAACGAAGCCATTCTCAGCCTCTTTGCCAGCAACACCGACGTCGGCACCATCATCACCGAAGCCTCAGCCCCCAAGTCTGCAACATCCTTCAGCATCTTCCAGACCCTCTTCATCGGGGCAGCCGCTGGCCTCCTCATCGGTATCTTCGCCGCCTACGTCGTTGACCGGACCACCCACAACCTCGGCTACGCAGCCCGCCTGTCTGAAATCTCAAACTCCGAAGTAGCCGTCATCGCCCGCGGCAACGAAGAAGAATCCGCAAACCAGCTCATCCGCCGCCTCGGTGCAGCAGACGGCAACCTCACCGCAGCCGGTATCCGGGGCCTCACCATCTACTCCCCCACCCCCCGCGCAGCAGCCTCCCTCACCACCCTCCTGCAGGGCGCCCTGGTCAACTCCAAGCTGACCGTCCTGGACCCGGCCTCCTTCAACTCCATGCCTGTCGAGAACATCAAGGACTACACCAAGGCCAACGCCCCCGTCATCTTTGACACCCCCGCCTCAGCCTCCCTGGCCAAGACCCAGGTCGCCTCAGACAACACCAAGTACCTGCTGCTGCCCTTCACCGCCAAGAGCACCGTCAAGAGCACCAAGCGGGTCTTCGCTGAACTTTCCCCCAGCTCATCCACCAAGGTCATCCCCGTCTTCTTCGAATCCCCCGCAGCCCCCGCCGTCCAGAAAGACAAGCCGGCCCCCAAGGCCAAGGCAGCCGCTGCCCAGAAGTAACGTCACCTGCCCGCTCAGCCGGGCACCACAGGGGCGGAATCAGCACAACCTGGCACCGCCCCACCCAAGGAGCTAGAGACCATGAAACTCGTTCTCACCGCAAGCGCTGGCGGCCACCTGGCCCAGCTCACCGCCCTGGAAGCCTTCTGGAAGGACCACGACCGGGCCTGGGCCACCTTCGAACTTCCCGAAGTCAAAGCCGCCCTGGCCGGGGAGCGCACCCACTGGGTCCACTTCCCCACCACCCGCAACATCCCCAACGCCATCAAAAACGTAGGGGTTGCCTGGAAGGTCCTGCGGACCGAGAAGCCCGACGTCGTCGTCTCATCAGGCGCCGCCGTCGCCGTCCCCTTCTTCATCATTGCCAAACTCCTCGGCATCAAAACGGTCTTCATCGAACCCTATGACCGCGTCACGATGCCCACCATGAGCGGCCGCATGTGCTACCCCCTCTCAGACCTTTTCATCGTGCAGTGGGAAGAGCAGAAGAAGGCTTTCCCCGAGGCCGTCAACATCGGCCATATTCTTTAGGACGAACCCACCATGACTGTAGAACACTACGACCTCGTTGTTTCCCTGGGCACCGACCACCACCCCTTTGACCGCCTCATCGGCTGGGTTGACCAGTACCTGGCAGCCCACTCCGAGGTCAAGGCTCTGGTCCAGCACGGTTTCACCACCGCCCCTCAGCACGGTGAGGCAGTCAACCGGATGCCCCGCGCTGACCTGCTTGAAATCTACCGCGCCGCCAAGGTGGTGCTCGTCCAGGGTGGGCCCGGCTCCATTCTGGACGCCCGCGAGGTGGGCCTCATCCCCCTGGCTGTCCCCCGCCGCGCCTCCCTGGGAGAGGTTGTGGACGACCACCAGGTAGAGTTCTCCCGCGTCATGCAGGAGCACGGTGAAGCTATCCTTGTCACCAGCGCCGAAGACCTGGCCGCCAAGTTAGACGCAGCCCTGGCTGACCCGGCCTCCGTCCGCGGCACCGAGAGAGTACCGGCCTCAGATGCCGCCGCCAACCGTCTTACCGCCGCCCTAGAGCCAGTGCTTGCCCAGCAAGCAGGAGCCGACCGCTTCCGCCCTGTCCGCCGCCTGCTGCAGATTATCAAGGGCCTGCGCTAGCGCCGACTTGTTTTGCTCACAGGTGAGCCGGGCCTCAAAGGCACCGAAACCCGTGCAGACCCCATAGAATAAAGTGAATTGACAACCCCCTGAAAGAGAGAACAAGCATGGCTGTTCAGAGCACCACCACCATCAACGCCAGCGTTGAGAACGTCGCCCGCGCCTTCGCCGACGAAAACTTCGCCCGCTTCGCCAGCGAAAAGATCCGCGTCTCCCTGGAGTCCTTCCAGCTAACCGGCGACCCCGCAGGCGCCTACACTGCAACCTCCGTCCGGACCGTCCCTGCCGACCGAATTCCCGACGTTGCCAAGAAGATCCCCGGTGTTGCCGGTGGTATCACCCTCAACCAGGTTGACCAGGTCTCTGCCCCTGCAGCAGACGGTTCCCGCACCATTACCTCTGAGGTCTCCGTCAAGGGTATCCCCGTGACCGGCAAGGCTGTTCAGACCCTGACCGCCGCCGGTGACACCACCCAGGTCAAGGTCGACGGTGAGGTCAAGTGCTCTATCCCCCTGATCGGCAAGAAGATCGCCGCAGCAGCTGAGCCCCAGATTGGCCGCGTCTTCTCAGCCCTGGGTGCAGGTGCTGAAGAGTATATCAAGGCCAACTACTAAGGCTTACCCCTTCCCCGTGATTGCGAAGAGAAGGCGCCCCCTCCCGGCTGGGAGGGGGCGCCTTCGTGTTTAAGAAAGGGGCCGGACGGGCCAGCCCGGCCCGGTGCCTCTGCCTTAGCTGGCGGGGGTGTTAAGGGCTTCGAGGGCTGCCCGGAGCTTGGTTGAAGAGGTGTGGGCGGTGTAAGGGAAGTAGACTACCTGCACACCCACCTCAGCGAAACGCTTTTCCAGGTCGATACCGCGGGGGGTGCCTTTCCAGTCGTCGCCCTTGAAGAAGGTGTTGAACTTGACCTGCTCCCAGGTTTCGAGTTTATCGACAACGGTTTCGGCGCGGACTTCGTCCACAAAGTCGATGTGGGAGACAATCTCCATGCGCTCGGCCAGGGGCACAATGGGCTTGCGGCCCTTTGTCAGTTCCAGCATTTCATCTGAGACGACCCCTGCAATGAGGTAGTCGCAGTTCTTCTTCGCTTCACGCAAGATGTTGAGGTGGCCGACATGGAAGAGGTCGAAGGCACCAGCAGCGTAGCCAATGTTCATGGTGTATTCCCCTAAGAGTTAGTGCAGTGATTGTCCGGAGTAGGAGCCGGTGGCTGCCCGAAAGTGCGAGGTTCGAGCAAAGATTCAGGTATTAACCTTATGCCACGGCAGCGAAAGTCTCAGGTAGGTTCAAACGTGATGTTCACTCCCCTGCAGCTCCCGCCCACGGTGAGGGCCCTTGCCCTACCCGAGACGGTAGGGCAAGGGCCCCTGTGGCCTGGCTTAGGCTGGTTTAGCCCTTGGCTTCCTTGGTGGCTTCTTCGGCTGCGACCCAGCCCAGCATGGCGCATTTGACGCGGGCAACGAACTTGGAGACCCCTGCGAAGGCAGCTGCATCGCCCAGGACCTCTTCGTCAGGTTCTACCTGGCCGCGGGAACGCAGCATTTCGCGGAAGTCATCCACCAGGCTCTGGAATTCGTCGACGGTCATGCCCGGTGCCATATCTGACAGGACGGAGGCAGCTGCCATGGAGATAGAGCAGCCGTCACCTTCCCAGGAAATGGAGTCGATGACGTCTTCGTCGGCCTTGAGGGCCACCCGCAGGTTGATTTCGTCGCCGCAGGTGGGGTTGTACTGGTGGTTGGTGGCAGCCCGGGCGCCTGCTGCCGGGTCCAGCAGGCCCTCGCCGGAGCGCTGCTTGGAGTGTTCGAGGATGATCTGCTGGTAGAGCTGTTCGAGTCCGCTCATGTCTTCTCTTCTTTCGTGGTTTAGTCGGTGTAGCCGAAGTAGGGGCGTACCTTGGCCAGTTCTTCGATGTAGCGCTCTACGTCGTCGGTGGTGTTGTAGATGTAGGCTGAGGCGCGGGTTGAGGCGGTAATGCCCAGGGCCCGGTGGAGGGGCTGGGCGCAGTGGTGGCCGACGCGGACGGCAATGCCCTGGGTATCGAGGAGCTGGCCGACGTCGTGGGGGTGGACGCCGTCGAGGTGGATGGAGGCCAGGCCGGCGCGGGGGGATCCTACTTCAGGGCCGATGAGGCGGACGCCAGGCAGGGAAGAGACGCCTTCAGCCAAAAGGGCCCCCAGCTTGGCTTCCCAGGCGTGGACCCGATCCATGCCCAGGTGCTGCAGGTAGCGCACGGCTTCGGCCCAGGCAACGGCCTGGGAGACACGCTGGGTGCCGGCCTCGAACTTGATGGGGGCAGGCATCCACTCGGCTTCGGTCATGGTGACCTTGGTAATCATGGATCCGCCGGTGAGGAAGGGGGGCATGGCTTCGAGCAGCTCGGCGCGGCCGTAGAGGGCGCCGATACCGGTGGGGGCCAGCATCTTGTGGCCGCTCATGGAGGCAAAATCAACACCGAGGGCTTTGACGTCAACGGGCATGTGAGGTACGGACTGGCAGGCGTCCAGGACGGTCAAGGCCCCTACCTTCCGGGCCAGGGCCACCATGAAGTCAACGTCGGTGATAGAGCCAGCCACGTTAGAAACATGGGTAAAGGCCAGGACGCGGGTGCGGTCGGTGACGATTTTTTCGGCGGCATCGTAGTCGATGAGGCCCTGGTCGGTGACGGGGATATGGCGCAAGGTGGCGCCGGTGCGGGCGGCCAGGATCTGCCAGGGGATGATGTTGGCGTGGTGTTCCTGCTCGGTGGTCACAATTTCGTCGCCCTCGCCCAGGGCGAAGGGGGCTGCAGCTTCCCCGCCGATACCTGCTGAGGCATTGGCAAAGGAGTAGGTGAGCAGGTTGAGGGCCTCGGTGGCGTTGGAGGTCCACACCAGTTCGTTTTCGGCTGCCCCGATGAAGGTGGCCACCGTCCGGCGGGCATCCTCAAAGGCGTCGGTAGCTTCAACTGCCAGGGTATGGGCCCCGCGGTGGACAGCGGAGTTAGCCCCCAGGTAGTAGGCGCGTTCAGCGTCAAGCACCTGCAAAGGGTTTTGGCTGGTGGCGCCGGAATCGAGGTAGGTGAGCTGGTGGCCATTGACCTGCTGGTCAAGGATCGGAAAATCCTGACGGATTTCTGCCACAAGTTCGTTGGTGATGGGTGCGCCAGCTTCGGTACGGTAGGTGCTTGCCACGGGTTCGCCTTTCAGGAGGGGTCTAGCCACTTTAACGGCATACTTTTCTAGCCTATTCCCTCGCAGGGGCTTTGGGTAGTTAAGTTACCCTTGCCCCTGCTGCTAGGGCCCAGGTTTTAGGACGCCCCGTGGTAGCGCTGCTGGGCAGCCAGCAGGCCGTCCTTAATCAGCATCTCGGTAGCGTCCGCTGCGTTGGAAATGAGGAAGGGGAGGTCTTTTTTCTCAGCTGTCGTGAAGGGTTTGAGGACGAAATCAGCCGTCTGCATCTGGCCCGGCGGGCGACCAATGCCGGTGCGGACCCGGTAGTAGTCTTTCGTCCCCAGGGCCTTGGTGATATCGCGCAGGCCGTTATGGCCGCCCTCTCCCCCACCGATCTTGAGCTTGACCGTATCGAAGGGGATATCGAGTTCATCATGCACTACCACAACCCGGTCAGGGTCAATACCGTAGAAGTTGGCAAGGGCAGCTACCGGCCCGCCGGAGACATTCATATAGGTCAAGGGCTTAGCCAGCACCACCTTAGGCCCACCCATGCCCAGGCGACCTTCGCAGACCACGGCGCGGGCTTTCCCGTGCTTTTTAAAGCTGCCGCCGACGATAGGTGCGAGTTCGTCCAGCACCATTTGCCCAATATTATGGCGGGTGGCAGCATACTCAGGACCCGGGTTGCCCAGGCCAACAATCAGCCAAGCATCTGACATGGTTTCGCCCTTTCGACGGCGGAAAATTCTTTCAAACACGGTTATCAGTTTAGACAGAGGAGGCCCGCACCGGCTAACCGGTGCGGGCCTACTCACAAGCTTTAGTTAGAACTAGTTGTCACTAGGTCTTAGGCTTCGGCGGGAGCCTCAACCTCTTCAGCGCCTTCTTCGCCGACCTCGGGAACATCCAGTTCCTCAGGCTCGGAGATGTTGACTACGAGCAGGTCAGCGTCAGCAACCAGGGTGACGTCTGCAGGCAGCTCAACGTCAGAGGCGTGAACGTGGGCGCCAGCTTCGCGGCCTTCAATGTTAACAACGAGAGCTTCGGGAGCCTTCAAGGCGTCTGCTTCAACGAGCAGGGCGGTTTCTTCCTGGTTAGCTACGGCACCGGCAGCAGGCTCACCTTCAACGTGCACGGGAACCTCAATCTCAACACGCTCGCCGCGCTTAACGGTCAGCAGGTCGATGTGCTGCAGTTCGGGGCGGATGGGGTGACGCTGGATGTCCTTGATCATGGCCAGGTGGGAGGTACCTTCGATGTCCAGGTCCAGGATAGCGTTGGGGACGCGGGCAGCCAGGGTGGTTGCGTGACCGGGCAGAACAACGTGCTTGGGCTCTTCACCGTGACCGTAGATGACGGCGGGGATGTCGCCAGCCATGCGGATACGGCGGGCGTAACCCTTACCGAAGTCGCTGCGGACGGTTGCGGAAATCTTGATGGTCTCTGACATGAGGTCCATCCTTTCTCAGGTAGAAAAGTCGATGCGCCAAGTAAAAAGAAGTGAACTGGCGCCAGAAATCGCTTTCTAACCAGCCACCGTCAGGTTCGGACCTATACGAAGGAAATCCTTCTTATATTCCACTGCCTTGGCTTATTGGGTGTTGCCTCGGTAAGTGTTGGACGGCTTCGCCGATTCCGCGGGATTTTTGTTTCCTCGCTCGCTCGGAAAATCCCGCTCCATCCACTGCCTTGGCTTATTGAGTGTTGCCGAGAGACAACCTCTCTATTATGGCGCACAGGCCAGCATTAAACAAGCCCTCCCGCCCTCAGACAGAGGACGGGAGGGGAAGAATCAGCGTAAAAACCGAAAAGCTAGAACCTAATTGGAACGGCCATCGAAGAGGCTGGTGACAGAACCCTCGTCAAAGACTTCCTTGATAGCGCGGGCCAGCAAGGGAGCAATGGACAGGACGGTTAGGTTATCGAAAGTCTGCTCGGGGCGCAGGGGCAGGGTGTTGGTGACAACAACTTCGCTCGCGCCACAGCTGGAAAGACGCTCAGCTGCCGGGTCAGAGAAAACAGCGTGGGTAGCTGCAATGATGACGTCCTTAGCGCCGTGTTCCTTGAGCACGCGCACAGCACCGGCAATGGTGCCACCGGTATCGATCATGTCGTCGATCAGCACGCAGGTGCGGCCCTCGATGTCACCCACCACGGTCTTAGAGACAGCCTGGTTGGGGACGTTGACGTCGCGGGTCTTGTGGACGAAAGCTAGGGGGGCACCATCGAGCAGTTCAGCCCACTGCTCTGCGACCCGGACTCGACCGGTATCGGGTGACACGACGGTGACGTTCGAGGTATCGACCTTGCTTGCAACATACTCAGCCAGCAGGGGGATAGCCATGAGGTGGTCAACGGGGCCGTCGAAGAAGCCCTGAATCTGGGCGGTGTGGAGGTCCACGCTCATGAGACGGTCCGCACCAGCGGTCTTGTAGAGGTCAGAAATCAGGCGGGCTGAGATGGGTTCACGGCCCTTGTGCTTCTTATCCTGACGGGCGTAGGGGTAGAAGGGGGAAACGACGGTGATGGATCGGGCTGAAGCACGCTTGAGCGAGTCAATCATAATCAGCTGCTCCATGATGGCGTCGTTGATAGGCGCCGGGTGGGACTGGATCACGAATGCGTCCTTGCCGCGTACGGAGTCCTCGAAGCGGACGTAGGTTTCACCGTTTGCGAAGGTGTAGGCAGAGGAGGGTAGGACCTCGTTACCCAGTTCAGCCGCAATCTGTTCAGCGAGTTCAGGGTGGGCGCGGCCTGAGACCAACGCCATCTTCTTCTCGCCAGGATTCGTAATCTCAGTCATTTTTCGCTGTTCGCTTTCGTCAAGGTGAGAGCGGAACTTATTCGGCGTCGAGGGCTGCCTGGGCAGCTTCTGCGGCGTCGGTTCCGGCTCGCTTTTCAATGACCCAACGCTCGATATTGCGCTGGGGAGCTTCGTTGATAGCAAGAGCGCCGGCGGGGACGTCCTTGCGGATGACGGTGCCAGCCCCTGAGTAGGCGCCGTCACCGATGGTTACGGGGGCGACGTACATGTTGTCTGAGCCCATCCGAACATTGTTGCCTACAGTTGAGCGGTGCTTATTGACGCCGTCGTAGTTAACAAAGATTGAGGCCGCACCAATGTTGGAGTTCTCACCAATGGTGACATCCCCTGCGTAGGAGAGGTGGGGCAGCTTGGATCCGGCGCCGATTTCAGCGTTCTTGGTTTCGACGAAGGTACCGATCTTGCCCTTGGGGCCGAGCTTGGTGCCGGGACGCAGGTAGGCGAAGGGGCCGACGGTTGCGCCTGCTTCGATCAGGGAGTCTGAGCCTTCGGTGCGGGAGATAGTGACGTTCTCGCCGACGGTGACGTTGGTGAGGGTGGTGTCGGGTCCAATGGTGGAGCCGGTGGCGATGTGGGTGGTACCGCGCAGGATGGTGCCGGGCAGGATGGTCACATCGTTGTCAATGGTGACGGTGACGTCAATCCAGGTGGATTCGGGGTCAACGATAGTGACGCCGTTGACCATGTGGGCGGTGGTGATTCGGTCGTTGAGCTTGCGGCCCAGCTGGGCCAGCTGGACGCGGTCGTTAGCGCCTTCAACTTCCCAGCGGTCCTCGATATCCAGGGCGCTGGTGCGGAAGCCGTCTTCGCGGGCAATTGCCAGAACGTCGGTAATGTACTTTTCCCCCTGGGCGTTGTCGGTGGTGACGCGGGTGAGGGAGTTACGCAGGACGGTTGCGTCAAAAGCGTAGATACCGGAATTGATTTCGGTGATAGCCAGCTGCTCTTCGGTGGCGTCCTTAGCTTCGACAATAGCGGTCACTTCGCCAGCTTCATTGCGGACGATGCGGCCGTAGGCACCCGGTTCATCCAGGTGGGTGGTGAGGACGGTGACAGCGTTCTTGCCCTCTTCGTGGAAGGCAACGAGCTTCTGCAGGGTTTCAGCCTTCAGCAGGGGAACATCCCCGTAGGTAACAACGACGGTGCCTTCGATCTCGCCTACTTCAGCGTCCAGACCCAGCAGGCCCACCTCGACGGCACGGCCGGTGCCGGGAATCTCGTCCTGGTCAACGATGGTGACCTTCTCGTCAAAGGCGGTGACGTGGGCAGCGACCTTATCGCGCTGGTGGCGGACGACCACAGCCAGGTTCTTGGGTTCAAGCTCGCGGGCTACTGCCACTGCGTGCTCAACCATGGAACGTCCACCGATGGGGTGCATGACCTTGGGGGTTGATGACTTCATGCGGGTTCCAGCGCCAGCGGCTAGAACGATGACAGCTGACAGACCTGAAGTTGCGGCCACAGACAGTACTCCTTGCGCGAGTGCCACCCCGGGGACGGTGTGAGTAATCAGATCGGGGTTATAGCTCCGCCACTAGGACTCGAACCTAGAATAACGGCTCCAAAGGCCGCTGTGTTGCCAATTACACCATGGCGGATCAGCCCAGCTTCCAGCTTCCTGAACCAGGGCAGGCTGAAACAAGGACAGAAAAAATACTATCAAGGATTACACCCAGAACGAAATAAGCGCCCGGCTATCCCTCAGGGACAACCGGGCGGTTCGAAAACGAGGGAAGAGCCTACCGGCCCAGCCAGGGCACAACGGTGGCAAGGGCGTCCTCAATCTCTTGGACAGCCTCCACCGCACCGCCTTCACCGCGGGCACTCAAGGGGGCGATGGAGTCGCTGGGAAGCGGCACATCTTCAAGCTGCTGCATAAAAGCGATGGGATCAACCCGCTTACCTGCCCTCTCCTGGATACGGGCCATCTGCCCCAAGAGGTGGATTTTGTCGCGGTAGCGGGGGAACTGGCGGTGGAGCCAGGCGCGTTCCTGGTCGGTCATAGCAAGCACCAGGGCGGATTCAACAATGCGCTCCCGCACCACCTGGGTTGCCTTGTGGTTAGAGGTATCTACTTCCAGACGGAAGAGGGCGCGGGAGATTTCAGGGTCCATCCCCTGCCCCTCGGTAGCCTTAATACCGGCACTGATGTAGCTCCACCCGGCGGATGAGTTGGACAGTTCCTGGGCAAGATACTGGGCCGCTGCACTGCAGGTAGTGTTCGCCGTACCCACAAAAAGGACCTGCTTCTTCAGAGCGATGTCCTTATCGTGACTCCCCTTACCGAGCAAACGCCCCAGGAGCGTGCCGAAGCCAAGCTGTGCCACAGTAATCTTTCCCTTTCGCACCATCTGGTCAGTTCATGGGTGCCAATCAGCGCACCGCCCCCTATTCTACAACGGCGTGTCCCCTAGATGGTGGGCATACAGTGGGGGTGTTGGCAGGGGTCAGGGCGGTGTGCCCAAACCCCCTCACTTTTCCTAGCAGGACGGCCCGGGCTGGCAGGTGCCCCTGAGCGCAGGTAGCCTAGAGGGGTGGCACATTTACTAGGCGGCGAAGAGCTGCACATCGAGTTCCCTACCCGCACTATCTTTGAGGGTATTACCGTTGGCCTGAATGAGGGCGACCGGATCGGCATTGTTGGCCGGAACGGCGACGGCAAGTCCACCCTGCTCTCCCTGCTGGGAGGCCGCCTTGCCCCCGATTCTGGCCAGGTGACCGTCCGGTCGGGTACCCGCATTGGCTTCCTTGACCAGGCTGATGTTCTCGATGATTCCCTGACCGTTGGCCAGGCAATCGTTGGGGATGCCCCCGAGTACGAGTGGGCCTCCGACCCCAAAATCCGGGACGTCATTGCGGGCTTGGTTGCTGATTTGAACTGGCAGGCCCCCGTCTCTGCCCTCTCCGGCGGCCAGCGCCGCCGCGTCGCCCTCGCCGCCCTCCTCGCCGGGGACTGGGACGTCCTCATGCTGGACGAACCCACCAACCACCTCGACGTTGAAGCCATTACCTGGCTGGCTGCGCACCTGAAAAACCGCTGGTCTAAGAACGTCGGCGGCCTGCTGACCGTCACCCACGACCGCTGGTTCCTCGATGAAATCTGCACCGGCACCTGGGAAGTCCATGACGGCATTGTCGAGCCCTTCGAAGGGGGCTACGCCGCCTACATCCTGCAGCGGGTCGAACGGGACCGGCAGGCAGCAGCTGCCGAAGCCAAACGGCAGAACCTCATGCGCAAGGAACTAGCCTGGCTGCGCCGAGGCGCCCCGGCCCGCACCTCCAAACCCAAGTTCCGAATCGATGCCGCCAATGCCCTGATTGCCGACGTCCCGCCCGTCCGCAACACGGTAGAACTTGCCCAAATGGCAGTATCCCGCCTGGGCAAGGACGTCGTCGATATCGAGGACGTCTCCGTCAGCTACCCCGATGCCCAGAACCCCGGCGGCACCAAGGAGGTCCTCAAAAAAGTCACCTGGCGGATTGCCCCCGGCGAGCGCACCGGTATTCTGGGCGTCAACGGGGCCGGTAAATCCACCCTGTTAGGCCTGGTCACCGGCAGTGTCCAGCCATCTAGCGGCCGGGTCAAGCACGGCAAGACCGTTAAAGTTGCCACCCTCACCCAGCAGCTTGATGAGCTCAAAGAGGTTGAGAACGACCGCGTCTCGGACGTCATTGGCCGCAAGCGCACCTCCTACGTTGCAGGGGGCAAGGAAATGACTCCCGGCCAGCTGCTGGAACGCCTGGGCTTCACCTCTGCCCAGCTCTCCACCCCGGTCAAGGATCTCTCGGGTGGCCAGAAACGCCGCCTGCAGCTGCTGTTGATCCTGCTCGATGAGCCCAACGTGCTGATCCTGGATGAGCCCTCCAACGACCTGGATACCGACATGCTGGCTGCCATGGAGGACCTACTCGATACCTGGCCCGGCACCCTCCTGGTCGTCTCCCACGACCGCTACCTCATGGAGCGCGTCACCGACCAGCAGTACGCCCTCATCAATGGCCGTTTCCAGCACCTGCCCGGCGGGGTCGACCAGTACCTAGCCCTCTCGGCAGCAGCCACCGCCAGCCCGTCCTCAACAGCCCGTGATTCTTCCCCCCTGGGCAAGCAGGACGCCGCTTCTGCCTCCCAGCCCAAGGCCAGCGGGGCTGAGGTGCGAGCCGCCCAGAAGGAAATCAACCAGATTGACCGCAAACTGGGTAAGCTCACCGACCAGAAAGCCAAGCTGGACGACAAAATGGCCGCCCATGACCCCGCCGACTACGAGGGTCTAGCCGCCCTGTCGGCCGACTCCCAGGCCCTACAGGATGAGATTGAGGAGCTAGAGCTGCGCTGGATGGAGCTGTCAGAAATCCTCGATTAAAGATGTGAGGCCGGTTGAAGAACCGGCCTCACAGCTTTTTTGGTTTAGCGGTAGATCAGGGCGATCGTTGGCCCTGACCCAGAGACGAAGGCTGCCGCAACGTCCTGGGCAGCCTGGGCGGCTGCCAGGCTGGTAGCGAGTTCCGGTTGCAGGGTGATCGCGGGGGCAGCTAGGTCATTTCGCAGATAGGCTGTGATGACGGGCAGGCGCTCAGCCAGGGGGGCCGGGGTGGTAAGCGCTTCAATCAGGGGCTGGGGCACAGCTAGCACCGCATCGGGGGCCGGGTAGGTACCAGCAGCCCGTCCAGCATCCAGCTGACCATAGACGGCCGGGGTAGACAGCCCCCCGGCGCCTGAGGCGAGAAAACCGTAGCGCAGGGGTTCTACTCCGGCAGGTATCTCCAGGGGTTCTAGCTTCTCCCCTACCCCGGTGCCCACCGCTAGGCCCCCGAGTAGGGCGAAGGGGACGTCCGCCCCCAGGGGGGCTGCCAGCTCCAGCAGGCGGGCCAGGGGTAGTTCAGATGGAGCCAGGCCAAGGTCAACCAGGTAGGTGTTGGTGGCTTTCATGGCAGCAGCGGCATCAGCTGAGCCACCGCCCATGCCACCGGCTACCGGTACGGCCTTATCGATGTGCAGGTGCAGGCTGACCTGGTGGGCCTCTAGCCCCTGGGCGGTCAGGACGGCCTCAGCCCCCCGGTAGGCCAGATTGCTTGAATCCAAAGGGACGGTCGCGGGGTCAAAGGCCCCTGCCTCCACCTGGGAGGCAGCCGGGGAACCGGACACGACGGTCAAAGACTGGCTGATACCGGGCTGCTGGCCTGCCGTAACAGTGACTCGTTCTTCCAGGTCAACGGCGGCATAGAGGGAGGCTACCTCG
The DNA here is from genome assembly GCF_049068285.1 of Rothia nasimurium. Taxonomy (GTDB): domain Bacteria; phylum Actinomycetota; class Actinomycetes; order Actinomycetales; family Micrococcaceae; genus Rothia; species Rothia nasimurium_I. The sequence continues at coordinate 214,345 of NZ_JBLKPV010000003.1, forward strand.
TGGTAGCCGTCAGGCCGCACCGGACCCACGGCAAAGTAGAGGTTGGTTTTACCGGCTGCGGTAGCTGATACCGACACCACGGGCTACTCCCCCTCAACCAGGGCTGGAACCTGGCGGGCAGCCTCGGCGATCTTAATGAAGTCAAAAATATCGAGTTTCTCCCCGCGCAGCTGCGGGTCAAGGCCGGCAGCTTCAAGAATCTCACCGGCGCGGGCAGCTGAACCGGCCCAGCCAGCGAGCGCAGCCCGCAGGGTCTTGCGGCGCTGGGCAAAGGCTGCGTCAATAATGGCAAAGACCTCTTCACGGGGCAGATCAGAGAGCAGCTCAGGGCGGCGCTTAAAAGCCACCAGGCCCGACTTAATCTTGGGGGCAGGCCAGAAGACGTTGGTGCCAATCACCCCTGCCTTAGAGACTTCAGCGAACCAGTTGGCCTTGACCGAGGGCACCCCGTAAATCTTGGAGCCGGGCTTAGCTGAGAGCCGGTCGGCAACCTCGTCCTGCACCATGACCAGGGCGTGCTCAATCGAGGGGAAGGTTGCAAACATGTGCAGCAGCACCGGCACCGCCACGTTATAGGGAAGGTTGGCCACCAGGGCGGACGGGGTACGCGGCAGCTCGGTGACCTTCATGGCGTCCGAAAGCACCACGTCAATCCGGTCTTCTGAGCCGGGACGGAACTTAGCAATGGTCGCCGGAAGCTGTTCAGCAAGGGGCGGGTCGATTTCAACAGCAACCATGTCGCGGGCCGCGTCCAAAATCCCCAGGGTCAAAGAGCCCAGGCCGGGGCCAACCTCAACCACCGTCTCATCGGGGCTGATACCGGCAGCGGCGATAATACGGCGAATGGTATTAGGGTCAATCACAAAGTTCTGGCCCAGGGTCTTCGTGGGGCGGATCCCCAAGGTGGCGGCCAGATCACGGATTTCTTGGGGGCCAAGGAGGGCATCGGGTGCGGGAGAAAGCTGTTCAGTCACAGGCTCCAGTTTACCTTTTCTGCATATACCGCACATCTCCCCCGGCCTGGCCACCCCACCGGTAGAATTACTGCTCGTACCCAGCCACCCAACCCCGGGGAACCTATGCCTACCGCACCTGCCGCGCACCAGCGTCCGCCCATCACCGCCCTAGCCAGGGCACTCACCAGCACACCGGCCCTGGTCACCGCCCTAGCGCTCACCGTCATCAGCGCCTACCCCTTCCTCTGGGACGAAAAAATGGTGGCCAGGGAATTCTTCGACCTACAGGTCTATTACGGAGGGGTGGCCCACTGGCTAGAAACCAGCCAGCTCTACAACTGGGCACTGCCTCCCGAGGAAATCTACGGCTTTACCTACCCGCCTTTTGCAGCCCTGGTCTTCACACCTTTTGTGTTGCTCACCAGTGCAGATACTGCTGGGCCAATATTTCTGTTGCTCAACATTGCCGCGCTGGTAACCCTGGTCTATCTCTCCTGCCGGGGTATGGGGGTGGGTAAGCGTCCGGCCCTGGCAGCCGGGCTCTGGCTAACTCCCCTGCTGCTCAAGTTCTTCCCCATCAGCTTCAACATGGAACTGGGGCAAATCAACCTCTTTTTGGTCTTGCTCATTCTCACCGACGTCATCTACCTCAAGAACACCCGCTGGCACGGGGTGCTCATTGCCCTGACCGCCTGCATCAAACTCACCCCGGCTATCTTCGGGTTGCTCTTTCTCGCCACCCGCGATTGGAAGTCCCTAGCCCGGTTCGTAGGCACCGGCTTGGCCTCTATCGCACTGAGTTTTGCCGTCGATTTTGAGGTAGCCCGCGAGTACTTCACCGAGAAAATCTTTGAATCCTCCCGCGTGGGCTCCATTACCGGGGCGCTGAACTATAACCTGCTGGGCACCTGGGCCATACTCTTCCCCGCCTGGCTCACCGGCGTCCTTTTTGCTCTCACCGCCCTGGGGTCGGTAGTGCTAACCTATCTGGCCGTTCGCAGGCTAGCTGGGCAGGACGTCCCCGGCGCCTACCTGGGGGCCGCATCCTGCGTTGCGGCGCTGGGGCTCTTGCTCTCCCCTATCTCCTGGACCCACCACTGGGTCTGGTTCGTGACCTTCCTGATTTTCGCTGCCCTCTACGGCTGGCGCACCGCCCACAGGAGCTACCTCTACCTGGCCGCCGCCGGAACCCTCATTTTTGCTATGCCCTTTGCGGTCTGGTTTGGCGGCCACAACTGGGGTGGCAACGAGTGGCCCGAGCACCTAGCCCTCTTGCACGCCCTGCCGGTGGCCTGGGCTGTTGCCTACCTGGCGCTCCCGGTGCTCTTACGGCCTACCGCCACCGTCCACAACCGGGACTAGAGCAGCTAGGGCCCTAGAAGCCTTCAATCCCCCAGGACCCGTAGGCAGCCAGGGAGTTAGCGCGAATATCCCGGCAGAGTTCTTCCAGGTCAGCCCCCAGGTGTTCAGCCATGAAACGCACAGTGTAGTTGGTCATGTAACTAGCGTTGGGGCGGCCCCTAAAGGGGTGGGGGGTCAAGAAGGGAGCGTCGGTCTCCGCCAGGATGAGGTCCCGGCGGGCTAGCCTCAGCGACTCTTGAATTCCGTGCGAGTTCTTGAAGGTCACGGTACCCGCAAAGCTCATGTACCAGCCCTGTTCGTTGCAGATCTCGGCCAGGTCAGGCCCGCCGGAATAGCAGTGGAAAATGACAGTCTCGGGGGCCCCTTCATCCAGCAAAACGCGCACGACGTCCTCGTGGGCGTCCCGATCATGGATCTGCACGGCCTTACCGTGCTTCTTGGCCATGCGGATGTGGGCGCGGAAGGATTCCTCCTGGGCAGCCTGCCCCTCTTCACCGGTGCGGAAGTAGTCCAGGCCGGTCTCCCCCAGGGCACGGACGCGCGGGTCAGCGGCCAGGGTGTCGATAGCAGCCAGGGCCGCCTCCAGCTGGCCAGCCTCAGCCAGCTTGGGAGCTTCGTTAGGGTGCAGGGCCACAGCGGCCAGCACGCGCGGGTCAGCCTGGGCGGCCCGCACGGCGTAGAGGGAGCTGGGCACATCGCAGCCGACCTGCACAATCGCCCCAATACCCAGGGCCTCGCCAGTATCCAGGGCGTCGCGGGCGGTCACGGCCACCTCGCCGTCCAGCAAATCCATGTGGGTGTGGTTATCAACAATGGCGTAGGGCAGGGGGGCCGGGGCCGGCGGGAAAACCAGGTTGCGGCGCCGTCCGTCCTCACCTTTCTCCCCGCGCCTGCGGGTTCCCTCCCCACTGGGCTCCCCGGCAGTGTGATAGCGGTCAGCCCGATAGGCCGGGGGTACTTCGCCCTCAAGAATGGGCTCGGGGGCCTCAAAGATAGTGGCGGTCTGCTCTGCCTGGCTGGGCAGGTAGGCGGCAAAGCGCTCGGCAAGTTCGCAGAGTTCGGCGTCGGTGAGGGTATGGTCGGTACACATGGTTAGTTTTCCTTGAGGTCGAGCATGGCCTGGTAGAGATCACGTTTGGGGACGCCGTGGGCTTCAGCCACCTGGGCACAGGCGGCTTTGAGCCTTACACCCCCGTCGATCAATTCCTGGACGAGGTCGGTCAGGTTTTCTGCATTCTCAGCTTCAGGCGCAGGGGCCCCTTCCACCACAATGGCGATTTCGCCCTTGATCTGCTTCGAGTTGGCCCACTCTATGAGGTCAGCCAGGCTACCCCGGGCCACTTCTTCGTGGAGCTTGGTGAGCTCCCGGCAGACAGCGGCCCGGCGCTCTGCTCCGAAAGTTTCAGCAAAATCAGCTAAGGTTGCAGCCAGCCGGTGGGGGGACTCGTAGAAGACCATGGTACGTTCTTCGGTAGCGAGCGCCGCCAGGCGGCGGCTGCGGTCAGAGCCCTTGCGGGCGAGGAAACCCTCGAAGGTGAAGCGGCCCGAGGGTAGGCCGGAAACGGCAATGGCGGTGACGACGGCTGAGGGCCCGGGCAGGGCGGTGACGGTCAGCCCGGCTTCAGCCACGGCAGCGGCTGCCACATAACCGGGGTCGGAGACAGCCGGCATACCGGCATCCGACATGAGTAGCACGGTCTGGCCAGCTGCCACTGCTTCAACGATCTGGGTGGCCCGTTCTGCCTCGTTGTGGTCGTGGTTGACCAGGATCCGGCCGGTATAGGTGACACCCAGGCCAGCTGCCAGCTTGCGGAGGGTTCGGGAGTCTTCAACAGCCAGGACGTCCGCGCTAGCCAGGGCTTGACGTAGGCGCGGGGTGGCGTCAGCCAGGTTACCAATGGGGGTACCTCCTAGCACAAGGGCACCACCGTCTACCCCGGCCCCGACAGTAGTGGGGTGGGGTGAGGTTGCGTCAGGGTTTTGGGCGGCAAGGGCCTGTGGGGAGGATTCCATAAGTTTTAACCCTACTCTTCTTGGTGTTCCCCCACTATGGGGCGCGGTAATCTACTAGCATAACTTAGGTGAAATCTAATTCCAGCCTAACCACTGCACCTGACCGGGGCGCCTCCGGTGCCGTCCTGACCCTCTCTGATGCTTTTTCTGAGGCTGCCCTCCGGGCCCGTCTTGCTGTAACTGCTGTGCCCCTGCCCCGTCTGGGCTGGGTCGCTCCCCTCCTGGTGCTCCTACTGGCCGGGGCCATGCGGTTCGTCAATTTGGCGTACCCGAATGCAATCGTCTTTGATGAAACCTACTATGCCAAGGACGGTTATTCGCTCCTGCATTTTGGGTACGAGCGCAATTGGTCTGATACAGCCAATGAGTCTTTTGTCGCTGGTGCTCCTGCCGGTCTTGAAGAGACTGCTGCCTATGTGGTGCATCCGCCGGTGGGTAAGTGGATGATTGCCCTGGGCATGGCGGTCTTTGGGGATGACAATCCCTTGGGGTGGCGGGCTGCTGCTGCTTTCACCGGGACGCTTTCTGTGGGCCTGGTAATGCTGGCTGGTTGGCTGATTTTCCGGTCGGTGACGGTGGCCTCCTTGGCTGGCCTGCTCTTGAGTATTGACGGCCTGCACTATGTTCAGTCGCGCCTGGCCCTGCTTGATATCTTCCTGATGTTTTGGCTGTTGGCCACCTTTGTAGCCCTCTTGCTGGACCGCTATCAGGCCCGTCGCCGGTTGGCAGCTAAGATCGCGGAGCACGCCCGGTCGCGGCGGGGTCTACCGGCTGATGATTTTATGCTCTACGGCCCCTGGCTGGGGGTACGCTACTGGCGTCTTCTTGCCGGCGTGTGCGCCGGTTTAGCGGTAGGCGTCAAGTGGAACGCCCTCTTCTTTATTGCCATCTTCGGTCTGATGACGGTTTTTTGGGACGCCAATGCCCGCCGGATTGCCGGTATTAAGCGCTGGTATGTCGCAGGTTTCTTGCGGGACGGGATTCTTGCCTTCTTCGCCCTGATTGGCACCGGCCTTGTGGTCTATATTATGACCTGGGCTGGCTGGTTTGCTTCAGATTCTGCCTACGACCGCAACTGGGCTGCTGAGCACCCCGGCGAGGGGCTCACCTGGCTCCCAGCCTCTTTGCGCTCTCTATGGGCCTACCATGTCTCAGCCTATTCCTTCCATTCTGGCCTGGATTCCGACCATACCTATGAGTCCCCGGCCTGGCAGTGGCTGATTATGGCCCGGCCGACCAGCTACTTTTATGAGTCCCATGCCCAGGGGGTCAACGGGTGTGAGGTTGAGAAGTGCTCCCAGGCTATCTTGAATATCGGCAACCCGCTGATCTGGTGGTCCTTCTCTATCGTGGCTGTGGTGGCCCTGGTGTTGTTGCTTCTGCGCCGGGATTGGCGCTTTGGGGCCCTGTTTGCGGTCTTTGCGGTGGGCTACTTCCCCTGGTTTGCCTACCCTGAACGCACCATGTTCTTCTTCTATGCGCTGTCTTTTGAGCCCTACCTGGTGCTGATGCTGGCCGGGGTTTTGGGTCTTGCGCTGGGACGTCCGGGCGATAGCGTCCGCCGCCGCCAGGCTGGCTTGCTGGTGGTGGGGCTCTTCACGGTCTTTGCCCTCTTGCTCAGCATTTACTACTGGCCCATTTGGAATGCCGAGGTCGTCCCCTACGATACTTGGCGCTCTAGGATTTGGTTTGACGGCTGGATCTAAACCTGCCCTGCCCCCAAACAGCTCAGGCCCCGGAACCGAACGGTTCCGGGGCCTGAGGTGTTAACAGGAGGTATTAGCCTCGGGTGCCAGGTAGGTGTGAGGAGCTCAGCTGGGCCTGGAGCTCAACACGCTCTGCCCGGCGTTTGGCTGCAAGGGCCCGGCGGTAGCGGGTGGGCCAGGTGGCAAGGAGCAGGGTAAGGGTTAGCAGGAGGATGAGGGAACCGGCGGCAAGGGCAGCGTCAATCCAGAACTGGGGCGGGTAGAGGCGGATGAGGGTATCGTCCAGGGCAAACTGCCAGTTGCCCTGGGGGAAGAAAACTTCGTGGAAGGTGGTGAAGAAGGTTTCCCAGCCCAGGACGCCAGCCACAGCAAGGCCGGTGATGAGGATGAGGGTTGCCCAGGCCCCAGCAAAAAGGCTGGAGCGGATCACGCCGGGGGCCCGCAGACGTAGGCTTCGGCCGGCGATGAGGGCCATCACCAGCATGAAGAGGGCGAAGGCAGTAGCCCAGAGCATGACCCGTTTGACGTCGGTCATGTGCTCTACCTCTGAGGTGAGGAAGGCTGCCCGTCCGTCGGTAGTGATCTCGGAGAGGAAGGTGTGGGGGGCAAAGTTCAGGATATAGTCCAGACCGTAGGAGCCCAGGCGGAGCCTTTCTTGGGTATCGAACCCGTAGCTGTCAGCGGGGAAGCCGGGGCGGTGGTATTCGATCCAGAGGAAGACATTGCTAGCAACGGCCCGCAGGGCGATGGTGATGATCAGGATAGGTACGCTCAGGGCCAGTAGGGTACGGCGCAGGCCCAACAGTCGGGGACGGTCGGCCACTGCTTCTGCGCGGGCCCCGGCCCGGGTTGCGGCCGGATCGCTTGCAGGAGCCGCCTCTACCCTGTCAGCATCGGCTGAGGTGGGCTCCTCCTGGGGGCTGCTGAGGGTTCCGGGAACATAGGTGGCCCCGTCCTCTACTTCATCGGCGGTAGGGGCTTGGACGAGGGGGACGGGCGAGGTCCAGGGGGCTGCCTCCTGGCCAGTAACCGGGGCTGCGGGGGCTAGTCCCTTCTCTGCGCGACGGGCTGAGAGCAAAGAATCTGCTGCAGGGTTAATGGCTGGGCTAAGTTTCTCCCATTCCTTGCCGTTGGGGGTATCTGCGGGGTTGGTCGGGTTCTGGGCCACGGGTAGATAGTCCTTGTATCCGGTTTCTCTTGCCCTAGTATCTTACGCGCTCTGCTCCCGGCAGGCATAGAAAACTCCCGCCCCACCGTCCGGTGGTGCGGGAGCTTCTCAGGGTTTGCGGAACCCGGGCTGGGTTTTACCAGTTGCCCTTCCAGCTTGCGTCGCTGTAGTTTTCGAAGGGGATGTTCCAGTCGCCGTAGCCGTCGTCGGGATCGGCCTGGGGGTAGCCGGTGTTGATGGTCTCTACGACGTCGCCCACGCCAAAGTTGTTGTAGAAAATCTTGACGTCCTCTGGCAACATACCGATGCAACCGTGGGAAAGGTTGGCGTAGCCTACGCTAGGCCAGGCGCTGGGGAGGGCCTGGTGGACGAAGACACCGCTGGCGGTCAGGCGGGAGGTCCAGGAGGCCCAGAAGGGCTCGTAGTAGTGGGGGTCATCTTCTGCTAGATCCAGGGAGCCGGGGTTGAAGAAGTAGCTTTCTGCCTTCTCAATAATGACGAGTTCACCCACGACGGAGGGCCAGTCAGCGTTACCCAGGGTGATGGGGGCTTCGTGGATGAGTTTGTCATCAACCCACATTTTAATGGTCTTGGTGGTGTTATCGGCCAGGGCGTAGCGCTTATTCCAGGTATGGAAGGTGCGCTTGAGCTCGTGGTTACCGATCATACCGTTGCCAATATCGAGGCCAAAGATGTCAAGCTCGATGGTGATGGTGGAGTTGGTGGCCCACTTCTTTTCAGGACGGTAGCGCACCATCTTGTCGCTGTACCAGCGGAACTTGCCGGGGAAGTCGCCGCCACCGGTGATCTTGATGCGTTCTTCAACCTCAGCCTTATTAATCACGGGCTCAGAGAAGTCAAACTGGATGATTCGGCCGATACCAACGGTTTCGCCGTCAGCGATGTTGATGCGGGCATCAGCTTCGTAAGGTGCTGAGACGGTTGCGAAGGTGCTCTTGCCCTTACCGCTGTTGCCCTCAGCATCGTCGGCTTCCCAGCTCACGGTGTAGGTACGCTTGAAGACCATACGGTCTGTGGAGGTCCAGCTCTTACCGTCTGCTGCAAGCTCACCGGCCAGATCTTCGCCCTTGTCGGTGGTGACGGTGACCTTGGTCAGGGTGGAGTCTTGGGTTGAAACGGTAACGGTTTCAAGGGGATTGATCTCAACCTGGTCCAGGGCAGGCACTACCGTGACGGTGCCGACGAAGGCGGGGGTGGGGCTGGCAGATGGGGTGGGTGAGGTTCCTGCAGCTGTTGTTTCGGTACTTGCTGTTCCTGCGGCGGTGTTGTTGGTAGAGCAGGCAGCAAGGGCCATGGTTCCCAGGGCGCCTACGGTAACGAAGGAGCGGCGGGTGAGGGCGTCCCGCTGGGCGGGATCAAGGGGGTGAGCCACGGGCAGTTCTTCCTTGGTGTGAGTTATGGACACAAGTGAAAAAATGTGTTTGAGAAATCTTATCTAATTCAGGCTACTGACGATATGGCCAAGCTCCCATTGTGGGACATTTTTGTGCCAGGGACTTTAATTTTTCGGCCTACCTGGGTGCAATACCGGCCTGTGGGACGCAGAAATGGAAGTATTTGGGTCTTCGACTCAAAAATCTTAGTCCGGCACAAAGCCTAGGAGAGAGGACGCAGGTGGCGGCCGGTAACACCGGGGCTTGTGGTTTCCTGGGCGGGGGCAGGTACGGTGCCGGCCCGCACAACATCCCATCCCTGGGGGGCTGTCAGGCGGTCAGCGTGGAATTCGCACAGGTCGTAGGCGTGCGGTTCGCGGTGGGTGGAGAGGGGGCCGATGACCGCGGTGGAATCTGCGTAGGCGTAGGTCAGGGTGTAGATTGCTTCGCGCTGGCAGGTCTGGCGGGAGCACTGGCGGGTGGTTGCCATGGGGCTGGGCCTTACTTTCTTAGATTGCTTGCTTGCGGAGACGGCGGCGTTCGCGTTCTGAGAGTCCACCCCAGATACCGAAGCGTTCGTCATTTTCCATGGCATATTCGAGACAGGCTTCACGCACGGGGCACTCGTTGCAGACCCGCTTAGCGTCGCGGGTTGAGCCGCCCTTTTCGGGGAAGAAGGCTTCAGGGTCGGTCTGGGCGCAGAGGGCATCTGCCTGCCATGAGAGTTCACCATCGTCGCCGTCGGTACTGTAAATGCCAGCTGCCTGCTGCCACAGGGAGAGGGTTTCAGCGTCGGATGCGAGGTTCTCGGTGCTTGCAGCGTTGGATGCGGTGGCGCGTCCCCGGGCGCGGGGTGTTGCGGCATTGATCAAAGCGGTGGCCTGGTCTTCTAAGTAGTGGGCAGAGTGCATGGTGTGGTGAGGGGCCCTTGCCGCCCCGCGGGGAGTGGATCCGCTCAGGGGGAAGCTATTGTGGCCCATGGTTCCCTTTCATATCCCTGGAGATGAGGACATCTGCGTGGCAGGATACTCCCTGGTGGGTGCATGCCGGCCATAAGATTTTTCTGCCGACAGTGCGAAGGTCGGGCCCGTGAGGGCACCTGACCTGCCGGTGGAAAAAAATTTACCTGACCTAATTACACGCGTGTAAGGCCCCTCCCGTCAAGCTGAGAATAAAAATTTTTGCGTCGTGACCAGATTGTTATACAAAAATTTGCGTTTCTGTGTGGTATATGCATACCAAGACTCTCAGACCCCTTGACCCCGGAAGGGGATAGAGTGAATGTATGACTTCTTCTGCTTCTTTTTCTGCCTTCATGCAGCAGTTAGCTGCCCGCCAGTCCCCTGCCCTACTGTGGTATTCGGTTCCCGGCGAACGTATTGAACTATCGGGCAGGGTTTTTGATAACTGGGTTGCTAAGACCGCTAACTTCTTGGTGGACGAGTGCGAGCTGGAACCCGGCTCCCTGCTGGCTCTGCCCGAGCGCCTGCACTGGCGTTCGCTGGTTCTGGCGGCAGCTGGTCTGCGGGTAGGGGCGGCCCTGGCCTGGGGGCAGCAGGCGGGGGCGGACGTCCGCGCCGCCTTTGATACCGCAGAGCTAGAAGGTGCAGCGGAAGAGTACCTGCTGGCTGTGGCCTCTGAACCGCTAGCTCCGCGCTTTATGGGGCAGCTACCTGCGGGAATGATTGATTACGCGGCTGAGGTCAGGTCCCACCCCGATGTTTACATGGGGTGGGCAGGACCTGACTCTGAAGGACTGGCCTGGGAGGGGACCAGCAATACCCAGCTGATGGAGCGGCTGGCCCACCAGGGTTCAGTCCTGTCTTCTGGGTATGACCGTGAGGTAGCTGCCCTCCAGGTAGCGGGCGAGCGCTTCGACGCCACTTCCCTAGAGCAAGCTCTAGCGGTGATAGCCTCAGGCCGCGCGGCTTTGATTCTTGACCCGGAAGTTACCTGGGAGCAGGAGCGTCTTAGTCGAGTTTTGGCCGACGAACGGGCCCTGTCTCTGCCTTCTCAACAATAGGCAGGGAGCCGGTCATAATCTTGGTGGCTTCTTCGATGAGCTCGGCCCGCTTCTCCTCGGTGGTCTTATCGTCGCTGTGGCTCTTGCTCTGTGAGAAGACCCAGAACTTATAGAGGAAGTAGCGCACGATGGTGCCCAAGATGGTGCCGATGATAGTGCCCGAGATAAAGGACGCCCGGGGGCTGGTTAGGCCCAGCACGTAGACGCTAAAGAGCACGCAGGAGGCCTCAACACCGATACCGATGGCGTTGACGATGCCGAATTCGATAGCCTCACGCACCTTATTACCGGTGCGTTTTTCGCGGAAGGTCCACAGGCGGTTGGCAACCCAGGAGAAGATGGTGGCGACGATACCGGCTACGACCTTGGCCTTGGCATGGCCGTCAGCGAAGATCGAGTGCATGAGGGTCCAGGTCACAGCGGAGTTAATGATGAAGGCCAAGCCGCCAACTGACAGAAACTGTAGCACCTCTCGCCCGTGGCTGTGGTAGAGCATGGTGGCGCGTTCTTTCAGTGTGCTCATGGCAGATCCCCTCAATGGTTTAGTGTCACTCCTGCCCAATATACAGCCCGGGAGACTCCCCTACCTGGCAGAACAGGCCGGAACTTACTCACACCGTGCCGGGCCTCAAGACGCAGAAGATTCTAGCTGCGGTGGTTGTATGTCCACCGGGGCGTCACCGCTTTTACAAGCCCCCATCTCACAGGTAGCCTATGTAATGTGAATTACCCTATAACTGGTCCGAAAATTGGTGTTGTTGGTGGCGGGCAGCTGGCCCGCATGATGGCCCCGGCGGCCACGGAACTCGGCTTTGATCTGCGTATTTTGGCTGAGGATCAGGGGGTGTGCGCCACCCGTGCTGTTCCCGATGCCGTGGTCGGTGATTACCGGGATTTTGAGACCCTGGCGGCTTTCGCCCGAGAGGTTGATGTGCTGACCTTTGACCACGAGCACGTCCCTACTGATTTTTTGCGTCGCCTGCTGGCTGAGGGAATCAACGTTCAGCCCCGCCCCCAGGCCCTGGTCTATGCCCAGGACAAAATTGAAATGCGCAAGGCTGTGGATCGGTTGGGCCTGCCCAACCCCCGCTGGGCTGAAGTTACTACCCTGGATGAGCTCCTGGCCTTTGGCGACGACGCCGGGTGGCCCCTCGTCCTGAAAACCCCGCGAGGAGGATACGACGGCAAGGGCGTCATGGTCCTTGATTCTGCGGACGAGGCCCGGGTCGAGTCTGCCGCCTGGTTTGACCAGCTGCCCTCCCGCACCGACTTTTCCGCCCTACTCGCTGAAGAGAAGGTCCCCTTCAGCCGGGAGCTCTCCGCCCTGGTAGCCCGCCGCGATTCCGGTGAGGTGAAAGCCTGGCCCGTCGCCGAATCCATTCAGAAAAATTCTGTGTGTGACGAGGTTATTGCCCCGGCTCCCGGTATTTCTCCCCAGGTTGCTGAAGCTGCCCAGGCTGCTGCTGTGAAGGTAGCTACCGAGTTAGGTGTCACCGGTGTCATGGCTGCTGAGCTTTTTGAGGTCCCCGGCTCTGAGGCAGGCTTCCTCATCAACGAGTTCGCCATGCGCCCCCACAATTCAGGGCACTGGACCCAGGACGGCTCTGTCACCAGCCAGTTCGAACAGCACCTGCGGGCCGTCGCCAACTACCCCCTTGGAACAACCGACCTTAAGGGGGAGGTCGCCCTCATGAAGAACTTCCTGGGCGGCTCCAATGACGACATTTTTGGGGTCTACCCCACCCTCATGGGCACCTACCCGGCCGCCAAGGTCCACTACTACGGCAAGGCCGTCAAACCCGGCCGTAAGATCGGGCATATTAATATGACCGGTTCTGCCGCCGACCTCGACCAGTTGCGGGCCCAGGCCACCGGGGCCGCATCCTTGCTCACCGACGGCCCCGCCTCAGCACAAGCACCCCACACCCACCCCCTACCCTAGGAGCATCAATGACCTCCCCCTACGATTCCAACAACCCTATCGTCGGCATTGTCATGGGCTCAGACTCAGACTGGCCCGTCATGGAAGCGGCCGCTGAGGCCCTGCAGGAATTCGGCATCTCCTACGAAGTAGATGTTGTCTCCGCCCACCGTATGCCCGAAGACATGATTGCCTACGGCCGGTCAGCAGCCGAGCGGGGCATCCGCGTCATTATTGCCGGTGCAGGCGGGGCCGCCCATCTGCCCGGTATGCTGGCCTCTGTCACCCCCCTGCCCGTCATCGGGGTTCCCGTGAAGCTCAAGTCCCTTGACGGCATGGATTCCCTGCTCTCCATTGTGCAGATGCCCGCAGGAGTTCCCGTCGCAACCGTTTCCATCAACGGGGCCCGGAACGCAGGCCTGCTGGCCCTGCGGATTCTAGGCTCTGGCGACGACGGCTTCGCCCGCCAGGTCCGCTCTGACCTGGTTGACTTCGCCGCCTCCCTGCGCCAGACCGCCATGGACAAGGGAGCTACCCTCCGCGCAAAGGTCGAAGAATTCAAGGCCGAGGACACCGGCGCAGAAGACTCCCACGCCGTCCTGCGCGAAGCCCAGGTAGCGCAGGGCACCCCGGCGCCCCAAAATACTCAGGACGGCGGCCAGAAAACCCCCTACGCCCCCTAGGAACCGGGGTGGGCTTGCCAGGGTATTGAAAATCATCACCCCGGAAGTCCCCAGTTTTATGGCCTAATGTGGTTGAGTAGGAATCTGCTCAACCACATTACGTTTACGAGCAGTGATCTTTTCGATGGCAGGAGGCAACCGTGCACCGTGATTCTTCGTCTCAGCGAGGGAACTCTACCCCCACCGCCTCCGAACAGCCCATTATCGGCCGTCGACGCAGGGGCGAACAGGTGTCCGCCCCCGTCCTGACCGACCCCCTCAACCACCCCGAAGCCGCCTCCCCACGCCTGCGGGCCCGTCGGGCCTGGAGTCTGCTGGGCTTAAGCCTTCTTCTTCCCGGATCAGCCCAGCTCATGCAGGGTAACCGGACCCTGGGCCGTCGGGCCCTTGCAGTTACCGGCCTGGTCTGGGGCCTGGTCCTCGCCCTGCTCGCCCTGTGGTTCCTCAACCGCTCCTGGGTGCTAACTCTCGCAACCCACTCCTGGTCCCTCTGGCTAGCCACCGCTGCATTTATTGCCCTTGCTCTCGGCTGGGTTTTCATTCTTCTCGATACCTACCGGCTCATGAAGCCGGGTCTGCTCACCGGCCGGTCCAAGCCCCTGGTTTCCCTGGCCCTTATAGCGGCCCTCCTCGTCACCGGTGGCGGGCTTGGCTACGCCGCCTACATCACCTGGATTGGACGCGGGGCTCTTAGCTCCATCTTTGCCGGGGGCACCCCGCTGGTGGAGCAGGACGGCCGCTATAACATCCTGCTCATGGGCGGGGACGCCGGTGAAGACCGAGTAGGCCGCCGACCCGACTCCATGACGGTTGTCTCCATTGACGCCCAGACCGGCCAGGCCATCACTATCTCGGTGCCGCGTAACCTCCAAAACGCAATCTTTGAGACCGGCTCCCCCCTCTGGTCGATCTACCCCGAAGGCTTCAATTGCGGCGATGAGTGCATCCTCAACGCCCTCTACCCCACCGTCGCCCGGGACTACGCAGACCTCTACCCCGATGCCGAGGACCCCGGCGCTGAGGCCACCATGGACGCCGTCTCAGGCGTCCTGGGAATCACGGTTGAAAACTACATTCTGATTGATATGAGCGGCTTCGAGCAGCTCATTGACGCCCTCGGCGGTATCACCATCGATGTCGGTGGCTATGTGCCCATCGGCGGTGGAACCAATGAAATCACCGGCCTGCCCAACCCCATTGACGGCTACATTGAACCCGGCCGCCAGCACCTGGACGGCTTCCACGCCCTCTGGTACGCCCGCTCCCGCGAGGGCGCAACCGACTATGACCGCCAGGCCCGGCAGCGCTGCGTCCAGGCCGCCATGCTCAAACAGCTCGACCCCGCCAACGTCCTCACCAAATTTGCCGACATTACTGCAGCCGGTGAGCAGGTCATCGAAACCAATATCCCCCAGGGCGGCCTAGCCTCCCTGGGCAATGTTGCCCTCAAATCAAAGAACTACGACCTCATCCAGTTCGCCGCCGGCCCGCCCTACTTTGACGAGATGTTCCCGACCTACCCGGACTTTGACCTCCTCCACCAGCAGGTCCAACAGGTCATCACTGACTCTGCAGCAGGAATCCAGCCAGAAGCTGTGCCCCTAGCCGCCCCGGCCGCCTCGACCCAGCAAACTGGTGATGGCGCCATCCTCATCGAAACCGTTAGCCACAAGACCCTGCTGGCTGCCGAAACCGACCCGGCCACCGGCCTCAGCGACAACGGCACCTGCTCCGTTCCCTAACCCCCTACCCCGGCCTGAGGTGGCCCTCTCAGACTAAGAAACACCCTAGGCGGGCCTTGAACCGGTAAGCTGATAGGCATGAGTAATATCCTGCAATCAGACATTTGGGCCCGGTTCCAAGAGGCCAATGGCCACCAGGTATTCCGTGGTGAAGGTAAGGGCTGGCGCTACATGGCTACCCTCGAAGGCGGAGCAACCGGCCGCTACCTCTACGCCCCCTACGGGCCTGAAGCAGATTCTGCTGAGGCCTTCGAAGCTGCCATTGCAGATATGAAGCAAGTTGCCGCAGCCAACAAATGCTGGTTCATCCGCGTCGAGCCCACCCGCTCAGATATTTGGGGTAGCCAGAGCGGGGAAGCCTTCCTAGCTGCCCGGGGATTCAGGCTCTCCCCCCGCCAGGTGCAGCCCTCCCACACCCAAATCATCGACCTCACCCAGAGCGAGGACGAAATCCTCGCGGGAATGAAGTCCACCAACCGCAACCTGCACCGCAACATTCACAAGAAGGGGGTCACCTTCGAAAAGTCCCAGGACCCGGCAGACATCAAAATCCTGCTCAAATACCTGGACGAAACCGCAGGCCGGGCCGGCTTCAACCGCCAGCAAGACACCTACCTGACCCGCGTCGCCGAAGTGCTCATGCCAGCTGACGCTGCCACCCTCTTCATCGCCCGCGTGGACGGCGAACCCATCGGCGCCTCCCTGGTCTACGACTCTGACGACACCCGCGTCTACGCCCACGCAGCAACCTCTTTTGAGCACCGTAAGCTCCAGGTCGGCAACCCCCTGCTCTCTACCATCATCCTCGATGCCAAAGCCAAGGGCCTGACCACCATGGACCTCTTCGGCATCGCCCCCGATGACGATCCCAACCACGAATGGTCCGGCTTCACCAAGTTCAAGAAGTCCTTCGGCGGCGAATCAGTAACCTACCCCGGAACCTGGGACCTACCCGTCTCTGCCACCGGCTACAAGGCCTACCAGGGCATCCGGGCTGGCCGCGAAGCCCTTGCTTCGGGAAAGAAGTTCGCCACCGGCACCCTGCTACCCAAGGCCAAGGACGCTATCGGGCAGGTTCGCGCCAAAATCGGCAAATAAGGGGTAAATAAAGGGGCAGGGGCAGATGCACTCCCGCCGACAACCGCTCTCGCTGGCTCGTGAACTCGCAAGCGATTCACCGCCAGCCCCGGTCCACGTCGGCTTCGGGCGCATCTGCCCCTGCCTTTACTCGAAGCTAAGCCCCTAACGGTTCATGGTTCCAGCAAGCATGGAAGAGTAGCGGGAGAGCTTGTGCTCAGCCTCAATCAGGCGCACGGTACCGGACTTAGAACGCATGACCAAAGACTGGGTGGTGACGGTGTCCCTGCCGTAACGCACACCGCGCAGGAGCTTACCGTCGGTAATGCCGGTGGCAGCAAAGAAGCAGTTATCGGTGGTGACCAGCTCGTCGGTGGTCAGGACAGCGTCGAGGTCGTGGCCAGCGTCCAGGGCCTTCTGGCGCTCAGCCTCGTCAACAGGGGCAAGACGGCCCTGGATGACACCGCCGGTTGCCTTGATCGCGCAGGCAGCCACGATACCTTCAGGGGTACCGCCAATACCCATCATCAAATCAACGCCGGTGCCTTCGCGGCAGGCAGCAATCGCACCCGCTACGTCGCCGTCCATAATCATGCGGGTCCGGGCGCCGGTTGCCCGGATCTCTTCAACCAGCTTGGCGTGACGGGGCCGGTCCAGCACGCAGACAGTCAGCTGGTTCACATTGGTGCCCTTGGCTTTTGCCACCAGGTGCAGGTTCTGCTTGACGGGCAGGCGCAGGTCAACCAGGTCGGCAGCCTCGGGGCCGGTGACCAGCTTCTCCATGTAGAAGACAGCTGAGGGGTCAAACATGGTTCCGCCCTCGGCAACGGCGATAACGGACAGGGCATTATCCATGCCCAGGGCGGTCAGGCGGGTACCGTCAATGGGATCTACCGCAACGTCGAACTTGGCCCCTGAACCATCGCCAACCTGCTCCCCGTTGAAGAGCATGGGGGCTTCGTCCTTCTCGCCTTCACCGATCACGACGGTGCCGTTGAAGTGGACGGTCTTCAGGCGGGCCCGCATCGCATCAACCGCAGCCCCGTCCGCCATATTCTTATCGCCGGCGCCCACCAGGGGGCCGGACGCAATCGCGGCGGCTTCAGTAGCCCGCACCAGTTCCAGCGCGAGGTTACGATCTTCGTTGAATTCTTCTGACATGACTCACCTTCGAGTAGTTTTTTCGATCAGAGCGCCAAGGACCCGGGGCCCCAGCGCCTACAGTCACTAGATTACCCGTTCAGGCCCCCGCTTTCACGGCTGCATGTAACATCCGTGCTGACTATCCCCCCTCTGTGACAACAAATGTTCACCTTACTCATCTGCCAGGTAGCGCCGGTGGGGGAAAGTATATGAAAATAGAAGGCGTGACTTCATCGAACAACCCCCACCAGCAACCTGCCGAATCTGCCAGCACCAACGAGGCTGTAGCGGCTACCTCCGACGAGCAGGTCATCCCGCAGATTACCGCCAAGCAGGCTGAGAGGATCAACGCCCCAGCCCGCAATATGGTGATTTCGATGGTCGTCATTACCCTCCTCTTGCTGCCCGTGATCTGGATGATGCCGCAGCCCAACAAGAACCCCTACCGGCCCACGGTGGACCTGCCCCTCGTCTCCTACGAGGCCAGCCAGGTGGCAGGCTACCCCGTGGCAGCGGCTGAGCAGGAGGGCTGGCACTATAACTACGCCCGCTGGATCAGCGGTCAGGCTGACGGCATTAACTATTGGGAAACCGGCCAGGTAACCCCCAGCAACGCCTTCCTTGAAATCATTCAGGCAGCCGACTCTAACCCCACCTGGATTGCCCAGAAGACCGGTAACGCTGTGCCTGAAGCCAGCCTCCAGATTGACGGGGCAACCTGGGAGGTAAGAACCCTGGTTGACCCGGAGGATAAGGAAAAAATCACCACCTTCTATATCGGGGAACTGGAAAATACCGCCCTGATTGTCAAGGGCGACGCTGATCCTGCTGAGTTCCAGGCTCTGATTGAGGCCACCGCGAAGCAGTTGAGCGGCCCCCAACCGACCGAAGCTCCGACCTCATCCACCGGCATTAAGTAGTTAGCGCCCGGCCGTCCTTCCCCCAACACCCCGGTAAATGTAAGGCTGCTTACACACCTTCTGGGTGGGGGTGCTTGCTATCGTTTTGCCTAGATACGGTGAAAGGAAGATGATGAGCACCATTGAAACCCCGCTCCAGGCCTGGGAGCGTCTTGTGGAGGGCAATACCCGTTTTGTGGAGGGCAACCGGTCCCACCCCAACCAGGACGCTGCCCGCCGCGCTGAGCTTGTTGCCGGTCAGCACCCTTTCGCCGCCATTTTTGGGTGCGGGGATTCCCGCCTGGCTGCTGAAATTATTTTTGACCTCGGCTTAGGCGATGCCTTTGTGGTGCGCACTGCCGGGCAGGTGCTGGACGACGCCGTCCTCGGCTCCCTGGAGTACGCCAGCGGGGCCCTGAATACCCCGCTGATTATGGTGCTGGGTCACGACTCCTGCGGCGCGATCACAGCCACCCAGAAGGCCCTGGTGGAGGGTGAAATGCCCGGCGGATTTATCCGCAACCTGGTGGAGGGTATTTTGCCGTCGGTGATTTCTCCGGATCTACCCGAGGGGGCCACTATCAACGATATGGTGGTGGAGCATACCCGCCAGACTGCGGCCCGGATTGCTGAGCAGTCGGGCATTATTCGTCAGCGTATTGAGGACGGCTCCCTGGCCGTCATCGGCGTTTTCTACCACCTGGCCGACGGCAAAGCCGACCTAGTCTATTCGTCCTCACCCGAGATAACGGACGGCGGGTTCGGCCTCCCCACGGCCTCTTAGGCGGGTAGGCCAGCAGGTATTTTCTTGTCTCGTCATCTTCCGGCTCCAATGCGACAGCCGTCACGGCGGCGTATTAGACTAGGGAGTATGGCTGAAAACACTGAATACCGCATTGAACACGACACCATGGGTGAGGTCCGCGTACCGGTTAACGCCCTCTACCGTGCCCAGACCCAGCGTGCCGTTGAAAACTTCCCCATCTCAGGCCAGACACTGGAGTCTGCCCACATCCGCGCCCTAGCCCTCATCAAGAAGGCAGCAGCGAGCGCCAACGAAGAGCTCGGCGTCCTGGATGCAACCCGCGCCGCCGCTATCCGCGACGCCGCAGATAAGGTTGCTGCCGGTGACTACGATGAGCATTTCCCCATCGACGTCTTCCAGACCGGCTCTGGCACCTCCTCCAACATGAACACCAACGAGGTGCTGGCAACCCTGGCTAACAAGGCTCTGGAGGGTCAGGATGTCGAGGTCCACCCCAACGATCACGTCAACGCCTCCCAGTCCTCCAACGACGTCTTCCCCACCTCCGTGCATGTGGCCGCTACCGAGGCCCTGCTCAAGGATTTGGTTCCGGCCCTGGAATACCTGGCTGAGTCCCTGGAGCGTAAGGCGGTTGAGTTCAAGGACGTCGTCAAGTCCGGCCGCACCCACCTGATGGACGCCACGCCCGTCACCCTGGGCCAGGAGTTCTCCGGCTACGCAGCCCAGGTGCGCTACGGGGTTGAGCGTATCCACGCCTCCCTGCCCCGCGTCGCCGAGGTCCCCCTGGGTGGTACCGCTGTGGGCACCGGTATTAACACCCCCGACGGCTTCTCTGCCCGCGTCATTGAACTGCTGGCTGAAGAAACCGGCCTGCCCCTGACCGAGGCCCGCAACCACTTTGAGGCCCAGGCTAACCGTGACGGCCTGATTGAGGCCTCCGGCCAGCTGCGTAATATCGCCTACTCTTTCATGAAGATTAACAACGATATTCGCTGGATGGGTTCTGGCCCCAACACCGGCCTGGGCGAGCTGCACATCCCCGATCTGCAGCCCGGTTCCTCCATCATGCCCGGCAAGGTCAACCCCGTGATTTGTGAAGCAGCCATTATGGTCTGTGCCCAGGTCATCGGTAACGACACCACCATCGCCCTGTCCTCCACCAACGGTGCCTTCGAGCTGAACGTGGGTATCCCCGTTATGGCCGCCAACCTGCTGCAGTCCATCCGCCTGCTGGCCAACACCTCCCGCGTCATGGCCGACAAGATGATTGACGGCCTAGAAGCCAACGTGGAGCGTGCCCGCTTCCTGGCTGAGGCCTCCCCCTCAACCGTCACCCCCATGAACAAGCTGATCGGCTACGAGGCCGCAGCCAAGATTGCCAAGTACTCGGTGGCTAACAAGACCACCGTGCGCGAGGCCGTCATTGCCCTGGGTTACGTTGAGCGCGGTGAAGTCACCGAGGCCCAGCTGGATGAGGCCCTGGACGTCACCAAGATGCTGGGTAACTTCTAACCTTAGCTTTTTCCACCGAGTAAAGGCTGGCCCCCGAGAAAATTCTCGGGGGCCAGCCTTTCTATCTGTCTACTTCTGACAGGGCAGGGGCCCCGGTGGGTGGGCTCTGCCAGGGCGGGTTAGGGCCTGCCCAGGATGAGGGCGTCACCCTGGCCCCCGCCGCCGCAGAGGGAGACAGCAGCGTAGTTGGCTTCACCGGCGGCTAGGACGTGGGCGGCATGGACGGTAAGACGGGCACCGGAGGCCCCGACGGGGTGGCCCAGGGCAATTGCCCCACCGTGGGGGTTGACCTTCTCAGGGTCTAGCCCAAGTTCGCGGGTGGAGACAGCTGAAACAGCCGCGAAGGCCTCGTTAATTTCGATGTGGTCAAGGTCGGCGGCGGTGAGCCCGGCTTTTTCAAGGGCAGCTGCAATGGCCCGGGAGGGCTGGTAGTGCAACACGTTTTCGGGCCCGGCGGTGTTGGCCCAGGCCAGGACGGTGGCCAGCGGCTTAATTCCGTTCGCTTCGGCAAATTCTCGGCTTGAGAGCACCAAGGCTGCTGCCCCGTCTGAGAGCGGGGAGGCGTTACCTGCGGTGATGGTGCCGTCCTTATCAAAAGCGGGGCGGAGCTGAGCCAGCACCTCGGCCGTCGTTCCCTCGCGTACCCCCTCGTCAGCGGTCACTGTGACCGTCCCCTTGCGGGTCTTGATCTCCACCGGGGCGATTTCTGCCTCAAAGAGTCCGGCGGCCGCTGCTGCCGCTGCCCGCTGGTGGGAGGCGGCGGCGATCTCGTCCTGCTCCTGGCGGGTCACGTTAAAGTCAGCGTTGCTGGTCTCGGTCAGAACGCCCATGGAGAAGCCCCCCTGGGCGTCGGTGAGGGCGTCGCGTTCTACAGCGTCCAGCACCCCGGCAGCCCCGTAGACCTTTCCAGAGCGGAAGTCCGGCAGCAGGAAGGGGGCGCGGGACATGGACTCCTGGCCACCGGCAACAGCTACCTGGACTTCACCGGCGCGAATCAGGCGGGCAGCGTCAATAACAGCGCGGAGGCCTGAGAGGCAGACGCTGTTGACGGTCAAAGCTGGGGTGGCAATGGGGATACCGGCGGCCCGGGCTGTTTGTTTTGCGGGGTTCTGCCCGGCCCCGGCCTGCACGACCTGGCCGAAGATGACCGATTGGACCTGCGCAGGGGCAAGGCCTGCCCCGGTCAGGGCCTTGGTCAGGGCGATAGTGCCAAGTTCTACGGCGGTGAGGGAGGAGACCGCCCCCATGATTTTGCCCTGGGGGGTGCGGGCGGCTCCAATGATGACAACGTCCTGGGGATTCATATGCTTTCTCTCGTCGTTGAGGGCAGGCTGGGCGCCTGTTGTGAGCTTTCACCCCAGCATAAAACCCCTGTGTCTCATGACACAAGGGTTAGATGGTTTGTTACTCCTGCACTGATTCGAAGCCGAACCGGGCCCCGTCCTTCCAGTTGAGGGCTGCTTCGATGCGGTCGAGCATCCGGTTGCTGCAGTAGTCAGGCAGGTCAGCGACCGGCACCCAGGCGACCTGGCTGGATTCTTCATCGTTAACCCTAGCCTGGCCTGAGACGTAGCGACAGTAGAAGGTGTGGTCCAGGAACTGGCAGCGGTCGCCATTGCCAAAGGTCATGGGCGGGTCCACCTTGAGCTGGGCGAATGCAACTACCTCAATCTCTACCCCGGCTTCTTCTTCTGCTTCCCGCAGGCAGGTCAGGGCCGGGTTCTCCCCGGGGTCGACGATGCCGGTGATGGGGGTCCAGGCCCCGGTGTCACTCCGGCGCACCAGCAGGATATCGCCGTTCTCCCGCTGCACCACGGCAGTTGCCCCCGAGAGCCAGAGCAAATCGTGGCCTATTTTGGCACGCAGGTCGGTGATAAAGGACGGAGTCGGCACAGGTTAGCCCCTTTCAGGAGGTTAGGCGGGCAGGAAGAGGGCAATGGTGGTGCCCAGGAGCATAAAGGGCCCGAAGGCAAGGTGGGTGTTGAAGCTGGCTTTGCGGGTGAGCACCAGGACGAGGGCGGTCAAGCCCCCTGCCAGGAAGATCAAGAGGTTGCCCCAGAGCAGATTCAGGGGGGAGATGAAGCCAAGGAGCAGGCCCAGCACCCCGGCCAGTTTGACGTCCCCCAAGCCCAGGGCACCCCGGGAGGCCTTGCGCATGATCCAGTAAACCCCCATCATCAGCACGGCACTATAAGCGGTCTCCCGGGCATGGGCCAAGCTGTTTTCGCTGGTCAGAAGAATAATTCCCAGCAGGGGAAAGCCAACCAGCAGGTACATGGGCAAAACGATCCTATCCGGCAGGCGGTGCTCTTTAACGTCAATCCGCCACAGGCGTCCTGCACAGACCAGGTAATAGGCCAAAACCCAGCCCAGCAGGGCGGAGGCCAGGGCAGCCTGCCAGCTGCCCGCCCGTCCGTCCTGGATCAAATCAAGCAGTAGCTCCAGCACCGGCACCCTCCACAGCTAGGAGCCGAAGCGGCGCTGGCGGTTAGCGTAATCCCTCAGGGCCCGCAAAAAGTCCACCCGGCGGAAGTCAGGCCACAGGGCCTCGCAGAAGTAAAACTCAGAGTAGGCAGACTGCCAGGTCATAAAGCCAGACAGCCGCTGCTCGCCCGAGGTGCGAATCAGAAGGTCAGGGTCGGGCATACCGCTGGTGTAGAGGTGGCGGGAGATATCGTCACTGGTCAGCTTGGCAGCCAGCTCATCCAGGCCCACGCCTGAGGCGGCGGCCTCGCGCAGGAGGTTTCGCACCGCGTCCGTAATTTCCTGGCGACCCCCGTAGCCCACCGCGATATTGACCTGCAGGCCTTCAACTGCTGAAGTTTCGGCCATGGCCTTCTCAAAGGCCTGTCGCAGCCCCTCAGGCAGGGATTCCAGCTGGCCTACCGCCCGGATCTTGCCGATACCTGTCTCTGCCAGCTGGCCCACAAAGCCCTCAATGACCTCAACCAGGTCAAGCAGCTCCCCGCTGGAACGTTTCAGGTTCTCAGTGGACAGCATATAGAGGGTGACCATGGGGATTTTCATCTCGGTACACCAGCCCAAAAATTCAATGATGCGGGCGGCTCCGGCCTGGTGGCCGTGCTTGGTGCTCTCCCCCAGCTGGGCAGCCCAGCGGCGGTTGCCATCCACCAGGACGCCGATGTGCTGGGGCAACTTCTCCGTTGGAATCGCAGAGACCAGCGAACGCTCATACACCGTGTAGAGGGGCTGGGGCAGTTTCATGGGCTGGCTCCTTGGGGCACCGGATGGGGCGGGGTCGGGTCTATTCTACCGCGCCGGGGCCACCACCGGGGTGGGACCGGTGGGCTGTCATCTTGTCCCTCTCCCCTACCGCCTGCTATTTTGACCTGCCATACTAAATAGTATGAGCGCTTCGAACCATTCCTCCGCCCCGTCCTCCCACTCTCCCGATTCAGCAGGTCTCTGGGACCGCCTGACGGACGTCCAGCGGGAGGTCATGGAGTTTTACCGCCTCAACGGCAAGCCCCTGCTTCGTGGCTGGATTCATGCGGGTTTCGCCCCGGTGGTCTTCATCGCCGGGATTGTCTTGATTGCCCTGTCCGGGGGCGGCACCGTGGGGATTGCCTGCGCTATTTTCGCCCTGACCGGGGTGCTCCTCTTTGGGGTTTCAGGTATGTACCACCGTGGTTTCTGGCCCGCTAAGGCCCGCATGTTCCTCAAACGGTTGGACCACGCCAACATCACCTTGCTCATTGCCGGCACCTATACCCCGGTGGCCCTCACCATGCTTGAGGGGGCCAGCCGAAGCATTATGCTCTGGACTATCTGGGGCTGCGCCCTCTCTGTCACCCTCTTCCGGGTCTTCTGGACGGGGGCCCCGCGCTGGCTCTACACCCCCATCTACGTCATTATGGGGCTGATGGCGGTCTTCTTCATGGGTGACCTCTGGCAGGCCTCCAAGGTAGCGACGGTGCTGATTGCAACCGGTGGCCTCACCTACATCATCGGCGCCGTCTTCTACGGAACCAAACGCCCGGCCATAGCCCCCCAGGTCTTTGGCTTCCACGAGCTCTTCCATGCCTTCACCGTAGCTGGCTTCATCCAGCACTACATAGCGGTCATGTTCGCAATCTTCCTCTAAACCAACCCCGGAGATAAAACTGACAAGGACGCACCGGCCTCAGCGGGTGCGTCCTTGTCAGTTAAAAAGGGTGGGGGCTAGTGGGGGCGGCGCAGGTGGTCCTGGGCAACCTCAGCTTCGTCGCGGACGGTCGCGGCGGCAGCTTCCTTCCCCGCAGCAGCCTGGGCAGCGGCCCGCTCCTCGGCCTCCCGGGCAATCGCGTACTCGCTGCGGTAGCGCAGGCGGCGGGCCCGGCGGGTCAAATCAAGGCCCAGGAAGACGATGAAAATACCCAGAATGAAGGTGATAATAAAGCCGACAATCCCCGGGGAGCCGCGGAAGGAGCCGTCCGGGTTCACCGTTGTAATAACGGTGGGGGTGGCCTCGGCTGCGAGCAGGGTGAGCTGGCTGAGTGCTGACACGGTGGAGTCCTCTAGGGTTGTGTTCGTCGGTTACGGGTTCTGCCCCGCACCCCATTCTACTGGCTACCTGCGGCCAGCAACGGGTGAAGGCCTACCCCCGCTTACTTGCGGTAGTCGATCCCCTGGGCGAAGCAGGTTTCTGGCAGGTCAGTGCGGACGCGGGCATGGGCCAGCACATAATCCTCAAAGGGCCAGATTTCCCGCTGGGCTGCTGGCGACACCGCGAAAAAGAGGGAATCAGGGGCAACCTGGGAGGCGTGGGCTTTCAGGGCCTCATCCCGCTTCTCGAAGAACTCCCCGGAGCTAATGCGGGTAGTGGTCTGGTGGCGGGAGACCGGCGGACGGTGGCCTTCAGCGTCCTCTTCCAAGGAGAGGGCAACCCAACGGGCAAAAGGTGACTCCAGGCCCGCCTCTTCAAGATAGCGGTGGAAAGCGCTCATGCGGTCCATGTTGAAGGCCCGGTCGTAGTAAATCTTTGACACGCTCCAGGGCTGCCCGGTTCCCGGGTAGGCGGTAGCGTCCCCAGCCTTTTCAAAGGCCTCCATGGAGACCCGGTGGGTCATGATGTGGTCGGGGTGGGGGTAGCCACCGATCTCGTCATAGGTCAAAATGATGTGCGGCTTGAAGTCACGGACCAGGCGCACCAGGGGGGCTGCAGCTGTTTCCAGGGGCAGGGTTGCAAAGGCTCCGAAAGGAAGCGGCGGCAGCGGGTCCCCCTCGGGCAGGCCCGAATCGGTAAACCCCATCCAGCGGTGCTCAATACCCAAGACTTCAGCGGCCTGGGCCATCTCCTTCCGGCGGACACCCGGCAAATCCCGGTGGGCAGCCGGGTTGGAGTTCACGGCCTCATTCAGGATATCCCCCCGTTCGCCCCCGGTCATAGAGGCCACCATGACGCGGGCGCCCCGGGCCACATAGGCTGCCATGCTGGAAGCCCCCTTGGACGATTCGTCGTCGGGGTGGGCGTGGACGGCCAGGATTCGCAGGCCGGTGTAATCGTCGTTGAGCGGGGCAAGGAGGGCTGGATCGTAACCAAGAGTGGAGGTTTCAGGGGCGCTCATTCGTTCTTCCGTTCAACTGCTGGGGCTCGGCTCAGCCGGGCTGATTTATGGAGGGCAAAAGGGTAAGGTTAGGGTGGTGACCCCGTTTAGCCCTCCCTATTCTACCGGTAGCAGTACGGGCTGACGGTCCCCGTGTTACCTCGTATGAAAGGAGTGAGATGGCTGCTGATTTGCAGGCCCGCTACGGCACCGGCAACAAAGCCCGTACCGTCCCCCCAAGGTTCTGGTACGCCCTCACCCTCCTTGCTGTCCTGATAGGTGTAGCCTTCGTCGGCTGGGTCCAGCTCGATCGGGCTGACCGGCCTGTCGGCCGCGACGTCGGCTTTGAGCTCACCAGCCAGGACGAAGCCTCCATCACTTTCGAGGTAGCTAAGCAACCCCAGGACACAGCCGTCTGCGCTGTCAAGGCCCTCAACACCGCCGGGGCCCCCGTCGGCTGGAAGGAAGTCGCCATCGGCCCCTACACAGATACCCAGGGCAACGGGGTATCCGTGCAAAGCACCACCTTGCGGCTCCTGGGCGAGGCCACCACTGTCACCGTCGATAGCTGCTGGAAGGTCGATTAATTCCGGTTTCTCTACCGGGTGAAGATAGACCCAGTCCCCTGCCTGTGAGTTAGACTAGGCACAATGTTCTGATACGGCAAGCGGATCTCCCGCTACACCTGCCGTTTTTCTCTCATACCGCGCCCCGCGTCGTCCGGAGGCCCGGAATAACCTGAAATGGAGTACAACACATGGCTGAAGGCGCTTGGCTGACTCAGGAAGCCTACAAGAAGCTACAGGATGAGCTCGAGTACCTCTCTGGCCCCTACCGCCAGGAAATCGTTGAGCGTATCTCTGCTGCCCGCGACGAGGGCGACCTCAAGGAAAACGGTGGCTACCATGCCGCCCGCGAAGAGCAGGGCAAGAACGAGGGCCGTATCAAGCAGCTCAAGCACCTCTTGGAGAACGCAGTCGTATCTGACAAGCCCGCTGCAGACGACGGCGTGGTGGAGTCTGGCATGGTTGTTGAAGCTGAAATCATGGGCAAGACCATGACCTTCCTGCTCGGCTCCCGCGAGGTCGCAGACACCCTGACCGGCGGCACCGACCTGCAGGTCTTCTCCGAGAAGTCCCCCATGGGTTCTGCCATCTACGGCCACAAGGTGGGCGATGAGCTCTCCTACGAGGCCCCCAACGGCAAGCAGATCCCGGTCAAGATCATCTCGGCCAAGCCCTTCCAGGGCTAGGACCCAGCCCGCAGCCCCAGCTGCAGGCTAACAACACAGCAGGGCCCGGCCGTCCTAACACCCCGTGGGGTAAAGGACGGCCGGGCCCTGTTTTTTCAGCGCTCAGGCAGGTAGGGGGCGGGCTAGACCACCATGGGCTTATAGCCTTCAGCCTCCAGAGCTGCAAGCACCTGCTTGCAGTGTTCCAGGCCCTTAGTTTCCATATCGATGGTGATGGAGACATCCCCCATGGACAGGGCACCGCCAACGCGGGTGTGGTCAACACCTGTGACGTTAGCGTCGCACTCTGAGATGATACGGGAGATGGTGGTGAGCTCACCGGGCCGGTCATTGAGCATGAGCTTAATGGTCATGTACCGGCCAGCTGCTGAAAGGCCTCGCTGGATCACCTTGAGCATGAGCATGGGGTCGATGTTACCGCCAGAGAGCAGGCAGACGGTGGTGCCCAAATCTCCATACTTTTCTTTGAGGGTACCGCTCATCAATGCAGCAACCGACACCGAACCGGCCGGTTCGACCACCAGCTTGTTGCGTTCCATCAGGAAGATGAGGGCGCGGGCAATCTCGTCCTCAGAGACGGTGTGCACATCATCAACCAGGGACTTAATGATGGTGAAAGGCAGCTGGCCGGGGCGGCCCACCGCAATACCGTCAGCAATGGTTGAAACCTTTTTGAGGGGGACGAGGGCGTCCGCAGCCAAAGAAGGCGGGTAGGCGGCCGCGTGCTCGGCCTGCACCCCGATAATGCGGATCTTCTTGCCCAGCTGCTTCTCTTTCTCGCGCACAGCAATGGAAAGACCGGCCAACAGGCCGCCGCCGCCAACGCCCACGAGGATGGTGTCGACGTCCGGGACCTGTTCCAGGACCTCTAAGCCCAGGGTTCCCTGCCCGGCAATGATGTCTTCATTATCGAAGGGATGGACAAAGACAGCCCCGGTTTCTTCAGCAAAGCGCTTAGCCTCTGCCAGGGCCTCATCCACGTTGACACCGTGCAACACAACTTCTGCGCCGTGGTCACGGGTGGCTGCAATCTTAGGCAGGGCTGCGCCCTGGGGCATGTAGATACGGGCTGAAATCCCGAGGCGGGAGGCTGCTAGGGCAACGCCCTGGGCGTGGTTACCTGCAGAGGCAGCCACCACGCCCACAGCCTTCTCAGCCTCGGTCAGCTTGGCCATCCGAACATAGGCCCCGCGCACCTTGAAGGAGCCAGACCGCTGGAGATTTTCGCACTTGAGGAAAACCTCAGAACCGACCTGTTCGCTCAAGGCCCGGGAGTGGGCCACGGGGGTGCGCTCAATGACGCCCTCAAGCAAACGGGCGGCTTCTTCGATATTGCCCAGGGTAACGGGCAGCTGGGGGGTGGGGCTTGCTTCCACTGACCTAACCTTTAGTGTGTAGTGACTTAGAGTTTAGCGCCGTCGTTGATAGCTTCACGGGCGTCCTCATCAGCCTTGTCGGCTTCCTTAATGCGGTTGAGGCGCTCCTTGACCTTTTCAGCGATAGCTTTACGTTCTAGTCTCTTCTTTTCGTGGGGGTAGAGGAATTCCTCGTCCCGAATGTCGGAATCATTCTCCCATTCTCGGCCGGCCAGGTAGCGGATCACCGTGTTCACAACGGCCAGGACGGGCACAGCAAAGAGGGCGCCAATAATACCGAAGAGCATAGAACCAGCCAGCACAGCAACCACCACGGCCAGCGGGTGCAGGGCCACGGCCTTACCCATAACCAGGGGCTGGAGGATATTGGATTCGATCTGCTGGACAATCAGCACCATAGCCAGCATGATCAGGGCGTTAACCAGGCCGTTAGCTACCAGGGCCAGCAGGACGGCGATGGCCCCGGTCAGCAGAGCGCCGACAACGGGAATGAAGGAGCCCAGGAAAACCAGAACGCCCAGGGGCATAGCCAGGGGGACGCCGAGGAAGAAGGCAGAAAGGCCGATACCGACGGCGTCCACGGCGGCCACAAACACCTGGACACGCACATAGGAGACCAGGGACTTCCAGCCCCGGCGGCCAGCCCCGTTGACGGCCCGGCGGGCGTCCTGGGGGAAGAGCTTGGTGGTAAAGAGCCAGATCTTCTCGCCCTCCATCAGGAAGAAGATGAGGGTGAAGAGAACGATGATGGTACCGGTGCCAATATCAGCGGCCGTAGAGCCTACGGAGGCAACACCGTTCAGAATGCTGGAGGTGTTCTCCTGCAGGGTGCTGATCAGCTGGCTAATGTACTGGTCAATCTTGTCAGCACCCAAGTCAATGGGCAGGTTATTGAGCATGGCAACCAGCTGGTTCCAGCCTTCAACGACCTGGTCTGAAAGGGAGGAAAAACCGCTGGTGAGCTGCTGGCCCACGATAGCCAGCAGGCCAACGACACCACCGATAAAGCCAATTTCAGTCAGGGCAGTTGCGATACCTGCCGGGATCCGGTTCTTCCGCAGGAAGTAGACAACCGGGGAAATCAGGCCTGCCAGGAGGGCGGCGATCATGATGGAAATGACGATCAACGAAATCTTAGCCAGCATCCAGTAGAGGGCTGCAAGGACGATACCGACGATAGCCAGACGCCAGGCCCAGGCTGCTGCTACCTGCAGAGCGAAGGGGACCTGACGGTCACTCGTAGGGGGGTGGGCGGGGGTAGCACTCATAGATTTATTGTCCCATGCTTCCTTGACGTGTGAGGTAATTGGGCCCAGGGCTAGTCCGGGCTTTTGAACGGGGAAGAGGGGCAGATCCCGGTGCGGGTTCTGCCCCTCCGTGTCACCTGGTAGGTGAGCTGGTTTAGTCGTCTGCCATCGCTCGCAGATAGTAGAAGATGCGCAGGATCTCGATGTAGAGCCAGACCAGGGAAACAATCAGGCCAAAGGCAATACGCCAAGACTCCCGCTCGGGGTAGCCTGCATGGATAGCTTCTGAGGCATGGGTAAAGTCCAGAAGCAGGGAGTAGGTGGCCATCAGGACGGCAAAGAGGCCGATAATCAGACCCAGGGGGATACCCATGACTTCAATGCTCCGCATGTTGGTTGCAAAGAAGAGGGAGGTGACCAGGTTGATCATGCAGAAGATGAAGTAGGAAGTAGCCGCAACGATGAAGAAGCGGGTCATCTTAGCGCTGGCCCGGAGCTTACCTGAGCTGTAGAGGGCCAAAATGGTGGCAAAGACGACGACGGTTGCCAAGACTGCCTGGACAACCAGGCCGGGGTACTGGGCTTCAAAAACACGGGAGATACCGCCGACCAAGAATCCCTCGAAGACGGAGTAGGCCATCACCAGGGCAGGTGAGACCTTCTTCTTCATAGAGTTGACGATGCCCAGCACCAGACCACCGATCATGCCGACGAACATGAGAATCGGGACGTACCAGGCGACGACTGCACCGACAACCACCAGGCCCAGGTTAAGGGCGGTCTTGACGATGATGTCGTTAATCGTAATACGGTTGGTATCGGCAGGGGTTGCGGTGCCGTAGTTATACATGTCGTTGAGCTGAGCCGGTGAAACCTGCTGCTCGCCGTACCCGTACGGGGTCTGCTGGCCGTAGGGGTTCTGGCCGGGCTGGCCATAGGGGTTGGCGGTGGCAGTGCCACCGGCACCAAACTGGCCAAAGCGGGGGTCGCCGGCCGGCTTAGTCATGTTGTTAATCAGGGGGTTACCTGCCACGGCTGGTGTCTCCTAGGGGTTCTAGTCGTGGAAATGTCTTCCTCTACCCTATCGGATATGACAGGGTTTGTGGGGGTATTTTTTCTCTGGGCGTTAAGCACACTTACTGACCAGTTAGTTCAGCTTCTAGGAAGGTGAGCACAGCCCCGTCCTGATTAGTACCGATAGTCATATCAGTGTAGGGAGCCAAAAGCGGGTCAGAATGTTCCATAGCAATAGCCCGGGCAGCATACTGGAACATCTCAAGATCATTGCCAGAATCACCAATAGCCGTCGTTGCAGCCCCATCAATCCCCAAATGCCGGGCCAACCAGGCCACCCCGTGGCCCTTATGGTTGCCCTCAATAATCACATCAATAGCACCAAAGCCACTAGAGGTCGCCGTCAGCCCCGCAGGGAGAGCTGCCCTCATGGCTTCAACCGTCCCGTTAATATCGCTACCTGGCTCAGCGTTCAAGGCAATTTTCACCACGGCATCGGTAATAGTTGCAGGGTCCTCAACCCCCTCAACCCGGGGGTAGAAAGGACGGATAGCGTTCAGCGGATCCAGCTCATAGCCCGGCAGGTCAAAGCCAGCAGCCGTGATCTGCCGGTAGACCCGGTCCGTCAGCATAGCCAACCGGTCCTGGGGAACATAAGAATTGTGACGGCAGGAAAGGATAATCCCAACCTCCGGGAACCCTTCCAAAATCTTCAAAGTCTGGGCAACCTGCTCATCGCTAAAAGACCACAGGGCAAGATCCTCTCCCCCGTGGTGAATAATCGCCCCGTTTTCACAAATAAAGTAAAGATGAGGGTGCTCCTCAAACCCCGCCAAATACTGCTGGGCCTTAGGCAACTGGTTCCCTGTTGCAACCACCAAATAGGAGCCCTGCGCAGCTAAGAGGTCCAAAACCCTGCCCAGGGCAGCCCGGTCAAACTCCTTTGCATCATCCAGCAAAGTACCATCAAGATCAACAGCATAAAGGTGAGGTGTTTCCATGCTCCCTACTCTATCGAACACATTAGGGGCTACGCTGACAACAGCACAAACAACCAGAAAAGACAAGAACCCCGCCCAAAGCACCGGAAAACAAACCACAACACCCCCACAAGGACTCCCAGGCCACAACCAGGCTACAAAAAGAGAGTACGCCCGCGCTTCGCGCATTATG
>NZ_JBLKPV010000004.1:0-224785 GCF_049068285.1 Rothia nasimurium
CATTTTTGGGCATGAAAAAACCCGTCTCACCTAGCTTTCACTAGGGGAAACGGGTTTTTTCCTGTGGCGGTGACGGAGGGATTTGAACCCTCGGTACGGGGTTACCGTACACAACATTTCGAGTGTTGCACCTTCGGCCGCTCGGACACGTCACCAAACGTGAAAAGTCTACCCTAGTTACCTACCTGCCTCAACTTATCCGCTGCAACCCAAGGGGCCGGAAGAACCCCAACCAGCCCGGGTTTTCAGGGGCTGGACGGAGCCGCCCAGCTGGTTCCGCCAGGCAGCAAGAGGGGCAGTTAGGCTTCTGCGATGATGTAGCCATCGATCGTGAGCATAGCGATGTCAGCTGCCTCAGAGTCGCTACGGTGGGGGCCGGAGCGGGTTTCATCCATGGAGAGCATAAAGACCGCACCGAAAATAATGATGGCAAGATCCTCAGGCTTGCACTCAGAACGCACCGAGTATTTATCGGACAGGCGGACGATGAGTTCGCGCAGGAAGAGGATGATGTCGGTGCGAATCTGGGCGGTGGTTGCTGACCAGTCTTCGATGCCCTGCCAGAGTTCTGAGACCCAGAGGCGGGCAAAGCCAGGGTGGGATCTGATGTAGCGGATTGCCGCGCGAAGGGCCCCGTGGACGGCCAGGCGGGGGTCGTCGTCCTGGCTTGCAACCGACATTTCAGCAAGGAGCAGCTTAGCCCCGTACTGGAGTAGCTGGTCGATCATGGTTTTCTTGGAACCAAAGTTGTAGTAGACGGTGCCCTTGGAGACTCCGGCGCGTTCTGCGATGTCTTCGACAGTGGTAGCCAGGGGGCCGCCTTCGCTCATGATGTCCATGGCGGCTTCGAAGAGTTTCAGCTGGGTTTTATTGGTTCTGCCGGGGCGACGGGTTGCAGCTGCGGCAACGGGTGTTTGGTGGGCGTAAATTACGGACTCCATCTGCAGTTGGACCACGCCACTCCCCTCGTTTATTTGAAGAAATCACAATGCTTTTTCAAAGATACATGATGATGTGGCCGTCTGCTAGAACTTTCACCCGGGTTCTGGGGCGCGTTTTGATTTACCGGTGTTTTTTGAAGAACTCTGTAAGCAGGGCAGCGCAGTCTTC
Source organism: Rothia nasimurium (assembly GCF_049068285.1). Lineage (GTDB taxonomy): Bacteria > Actinomycetota > Actinomycetes > Actinomycetales > Micrococcaceae > Rothia > Rothia nasimurium_I. Next base: position 1,111 of record NZ_JBLKPV010000004.1, read on the forward strand.
TTCGCGCACCCGGGGGTAGACCTCAACCCAGTGGTTGACCTTGCGGTCCCTCAACACATCGTAGACGCTACCTACAGCCCCGGTTTTGGGTTCCCAGGCCCCCATGACCAGGGTGGGAATCCTGGCGAGAAGAATCGCCCCTGCGCACATGAGGCAGGGTTCAAGGGTGACGACGAGGGTGCAGCCGTCAAGCCGCCAGGTTCCCAGGTGCTCTGCGGCTTGTCGGATTGCAAGAACTTCGGCGTGGGCGGTGGGGTCGAAGTCAGCTTCCCGGCGGTTATACCCGCGCCCAATGACCTGCCCGTCCGCGTCGACGACAACAGCCCCGATAGGGACGTCTTCGCTTGCCAAGGCACGGTGGGCCTGCTCAAGGGCAAGACCCATGAGTTCTTCATGGTAGGGGTTTCGGGGCCGGTCGGTGAAGGTGGGTCGGGGCATGGTTCTTTGCGGTAGGGGGCAGGAGCTAACGGGTTCAGCCTAGTTGGTGAGGGCCAGGGCGTAGGGCAGGACGGCTGTTGCCCCGGCTGCCCGCAGGGCCCGGGCTGTGACGGTGGTGGACCAGCGGGAGTCTATACGGTCGGTGACCAGCAGGACGGGGCCGGGGTGGGCGGCAAGGTAATCGGTGGCGGCCAAGGGAAGCCGGTAGGCCTTCAAGACACCTGCGCACCGGAAAACGCTGTTACCTCCAAAGTGGGCTGGGGTTGTTTCCAGCTCAAGGTCACCGAGGTCGGTGAGGCGGCCGGCAGCGGCGAGCCCCCGTGCCAGGGACGAGGCCAGCTGCGGACGGACCGGGGAGGGCAGGCCGATAACTGCAACCGGGCGCTCTGCCCAGTCCCATTCGGCTAGCACCTGCACGCTGGCCCGGCCCAGATCAGCCGGGACGGGGCCGTCCACAGGTGCCCCCTCAGGGCCGGGGGCAAAAATTTCGCGCAAGCGGTTGCCCCAGCCAAGGTCGGTGAGGCGGGCGAGGGCCCGTCCTTCTTCAGCCCGCTCTTCGGCCGCAATTTTGCCGCGCAGGGGCTTGCCGGTTATCTCGTGCACAGCGTGGGGAAGGATCTGGTCAAGGCCGCTGGGCCACATGCCACGCGGTTCAATGGGCACCCCCACACGGGCAAGGGCGGAGCCAGCCAGCTCGGTCAGGTGGGCGTCGAAGCCGGCGGGGTACCAGGGCCCGGTGCAGACGTCGCAGATTCCGCAGGGTTGGGCGGTGGTGTCGTCCAGTTCGCGGGCGAGGAAGACCATGCGGCAGGTGCCTGTGACCTGGTAGGCCAGCATGGCTTCCTGCTCCTTGAGGCGGGCTTGGGCGACGCGCTCATAGCGCGGGGCGTCATAGTGCCACGGGGAGCCGGTGGCTACCCAGCCGCGGGAGCCGCGTTCTACCGCCCCTTCAACAGCCAGCACTTTGAGGAGCAAGTCTAGGGAGGAACGGCGGATATCCACCCGGGTTTCAAGGGCTGGCACGCTAAGTTCTTGGCCGGACGCGGTCGCCTCGGCGAGGGCCGCTAACACAGCACTTGTATTGGCCTGGGTGGGCATGGAAGCTGAGGCGAAATACTCCCAAATCTCGCGGTCTTCGCTGCCGGGAAGCAGGAGGACATCGGCCTTGATTGCCCCGCGGCCGGCTCGACCCACCTGCTGGTAGTAGGCCACCGCGCTGGATGGGGCCCCCAGGTGGACCACAAATCCCAGATCGGGTTTGTCAAAGCCCATGCCCAGGGCGCTGGTTGCAACCAGGGCTTTAACCCGGTTTTCTTTGAGGGCGTTTTCAGCGTCACGGCGCTCATCGGGGTCGGTTTTACCGGTGTAGGAGCGTACATCGTAGCCTGCAGAGCGCAGGGCGGTGGCGGTATCTTCGGCGGCTGAAACGGTCAGGGTGTAGATGATACCTGAGCCGGGCAGACTCCCTAAATGGGTCGCTAGCCAGCCTAGACGGTCGGCAGCTGTTGGCAGGGTTAGGACGCCCAGCCGAAGCGAGTCGCGGGACAGGGCCCCGCGCAGCAGGAAGACTCCCCCGTCTTCTACCCCCGGCTTGCCGGTGCCCAGCTGCTCGGTCACGTCCTGCACTACCCGCTCGTTGGCGGTAGCGGTGGTGGCCAGCACCGGAACCTGCGGAGGCAGCCCGGCGATGAGGTCGCGGATCCTCCGGTAATCGGGGCGGAAATCGTGGCCCCAGTCGGAGATACAGTGGGCTTCGTCAATCACCAGTAGCCCGAGATTGCGGACGAGGTCTGGCAACCACTCGCTACGGAAGGCAGGGTTGTTGAGGCGTTCGGGGCCCACCAGCAGAACGTCGATCTCCCCGGCTATCAGGCGGGCGCGGACGTCCTCCCATTCTGTGACATTGGAGGAGTTGACCATAGCTGCCCGAACTCCAGCGCGGGCAGCGGCCTCCACCTGGTCGCGCATCAGGGCCAGTAGGGGCGAGACGATGAGGGCAGGCCCGCTTCCGCGTCGGCGCAACAGCAGGGCAGAGAGGAAGTAGACGGCAGACTTGCCCCAGCCCGTCCGCTGGATGACTAGGGCCCGGCGCCGGTGCTCAACCAGGGCCTCAATGGCCTCAAACTGGCCGGGGTGAAAATCAGCGGAGGGGGTGCCGGTCAGCTGAATCAGTAGCTGCCGGGCTTCGGCTCTGAGGGGACTTTCTGCCATCGACTGGGTTTCTTACTGGCCCATGTAGGACCGCTGCAGCTGCCACTGACGGTAGGCCACAGTGTTACGCATGTATTCGCTAACAGGGCGCTTCCAGGCAAAAACCAAGAAAACAATCGCCAAGATAGCGTTGAGGGGGCTAAACAGCATGACCCAATGGAAGGCCACGAAGTAGCCGATAATATCGAGCAGGCTCAAGACGCTGAAACCCGCGAAGATGGTCAGCACAATACGGGCCCAGTTTCGCCCCTTACCCATAAAAATAATGAACAGCAGCTGGAGGCCTAACCACACCAGCGAGAAACCGATAGCCAAAGCCATGATGACAGCCATCGCGCCCGAGGAATTCAGCAACTCAGCCTGTGCCTCCTGGGCGTCAGCGCCAGGCATGGTCGAGCTGCCGAGCAGCATCTCTGTCACACCGTTTTGCACGGCCAGGAGTTCCTTGGCGAAAATAGCGTTCAAGACCGCTGCAAGCAGGCCGACCCCCAGCATGATGTACTGAATCATCATCGCGGTTTTGAGGGCCTGGGGTTTCTCGGGGGCCTCCATGTGACTGGGCAGGCCCTGGCCATAGGCCTGGGCGTAGGACGCGTATGCCCCGCCTTGTGCTGCGGAATAGGCCGGGGGCTGGGGCTGGTTGGGGTAGGCAGGCGGCTGGTTCTGTGCGGGCTGCTGGTAGTTGCCGGTGGGCTCACTCATGGCTGTGCTCCTTCACAATCGAAAATGGTGGTGTTCTTTAAGCCTACAGGCCAGTGGCGCGGCTCACCAGGTGTTTCGCTAACTGCTAGTTTCCCCTGAGAAGGCGCAACAGCCCCGCCGTCGACCGGGCCAATCAGGCCGGAAGCCGGGGCGGGGCCGTCCTAAAATATAGGGTTAGGCGATCTCGAAGATACCGCGAGCGCGGTCTTTCTTCACCGCGGAGGCCGGGAAGATTCGGCCGCTCATGGAGATGTAGACGCCGGGCTCAAGCAGGTTGAGGGCGGCGACGGCGGCTCCCAGGTTGAAGCTGGCATCGGACTTGCGCATGGAGGCCGGTTGCATGGCCCCGGTGAGCACTACGACCTTCTCGCCCAGGTCGGCGTGGGCCTCTAGGTATCGGGCGGTTTCGGGCATGGTGTCGGTACCGTGGGTGATGATGACGCGGTCGTTGGTGACTGCGTTGAGGGCCTGGGTCAGGGTAGCCCGGTCGGAATCCACCATGTCCAGGCTGTCGAGCTTGAGCACGCTCTGGACGTCAAAAGCGGTGTCCGTCAGTACAAAGCTCAGTAGCTCAGGTACTGAGGGTTCACCAATTTCAAGCTCACCGGCTACCGAGTAGACCTTATCGAAGGTTCCACCGGTCGTCAGAATGGTGACGCGCTCTGCGTTGTTGATAGGCATAGTTTTCCTTGAAGGACGGGGTACTGGGGTTGATTTCTTGTATCTAAGTCTAGTTGAGGGCAGTAGGCAGGTGCAGGGGTCTGCCAGCAGGTGAGAAGGGTCGGTAGCATGGGGTGTAAGAGTTTTTGACGAAAGGACGCCTGTGACTACTTCTTCCCACCGCCTTGACCTGCGCTTTCCCATTGTGGGTGCCCAGTGGCTCTCGGCCAATATCGCTGCCCCGAACCTAGTTATTTTGGACGCCTCAGTGGGCGAGTTTGCCGGGGCAAGTACGGGTATTCCGGGGGCCCGCCGCTTCGATATTGACGGCGAATTCAGTGCCCCCGAGGGGGTGCACACCATGCTGGAGGCCGAGGACTTTGAAGCTCAGGTGCGTGCCCTGGGCATTAGCAAGGATTCCGCCATCGTGGTCTATGACCGCCAGGGCATGTTTTCTGCCGCTCGCGGCTGGTTTATGTTTGTGGCTATGGGACACGATAACGTGGCCGTCCTTGACGGTGGCCTGCCCGCCTGGGAGGCAGCCGGGTTCAGCCAGCTCCCCCTCAACGAGGGCCCCTTCAGCCCCGGCTCCTTTGTGGCTGAGGATCGCGGGCTCTTTGTGGACGCCCTAACCACCAAGGCCTTTGCCGAGCGTCAGGACGCGGCTGTCATTGACGCCCGTAGCGCCGAACGTTTTGCCGGTACTGCCCCCGAGCCCCGTCCTGGTCTTCGCGCCGGCCATATCCCCGGTTCGGTCAATCTGCCCTTCACCTCCCTGCTCGATGAACGAGGACGCTTCCGCTCCCCCGAGGAGGTCAAGGCTGCCGTTGACGCTGTGGCTGGGGAAGCCGAAACCCTCATTTTCTCCTGTGGTTCTGGTGTCACCGCCTGCATTGACGCCCTGGCAGCTTATGTCTCTGGCTATACCGAGCTCGCTGTCTACGACGGCTCCTGGGCTGAGTGGGGTGCAGAGGACCCTGCCGGGCTGCGTCCGGTTGAACGCTAACCGTACGGTCAACTGAGTCCAGCACAAAAAGCTGCCCGGGAGGTCCTATGGCTGGACTTCCCGGGCAGTTTGCGTAGAGAAGAGGGGTTTGAGGTTACTGGCCGAAGTTTTCGGTCCAGTAGTCGTTGGCCCCGGTGATGTTGCCGTCCTCGTCGTAGAGGTAGAAACCCTTGCGGTCGGCAACACCGCTGAAGCCAGCGTCGAGGGCTTCCTTGAGCTTGGCACCGAACTCGCGGACGGTGGCGTCCTCACTCACGGAGGCAATATGGGAGGCGACGTTGAAGCCCACAGTGTCGTAGGCGGCGAAGGGGCCGAACTCGGTACCGGTGGCGATAGTCCAAGCCTTATCGATTTCCTCGGGGGTGCCTACGCCATTGACGTAGAGCTTGGCACCGGCATCGAGCCAGGGAATGAGCAGGGAGTTCAGCAGGTAGCCGGGCTGCTCCTTGCGGACGTAGACGGGAACCATGCCGGTTTCTTCGGCGTAGCGGATGGCGTCCTTGATATTCTCTTCGTCGGTTGCGGCGGTACCCATAATCTCTGCGGTGTTGCGGATCCAGACGCGGTTGGCATAGTGGATAGCCAGGAAGCGGTCGGTGTGGCCGCTGGCGTCTGCGAAGTTAGAGGGCAGCAGGGATGAGGTGTTGGTGGCAAGCAGGGTGCGCTCGTCAGCCAGCTCCCCTACCTTAGCCCAGGTTTCGCGCTTGAGGTCGAGGTTTTCAGGCACAGCCTCGATGACGATATCAACGTCGCCTACAGCTTCCTTCAGGTCGCTGGTAGGGGTAATACGGGCGATGGCTTGGTCGAACTTTTCGGGGGTGTAGTCGGGAAGGTCTTGTTCGTAGCCCTGACGGATCCAGGCCCAGCGGTCGGTTAGTTTTTCGAGGGCTTCGGGGAAGGGATCGTAGGCAAATACCTTCTTGCCGTGCCAGGCTGCCTGCATGATGATTTGTGAGCCCAGGACGCCGGTACCGAGAACAGCTACGGTTTTGAATTCGCGTGACATGGTGGTCTTCTCCTTCGAAGAGTTCTTGTTCTGATACAGCCAACACTACTCCTCCCACCACCATTAATAAACTTTACATTGAAAGTATTACCAAATGTTGCAGAACTGCACCAATGACCTTTCAAGAAGGCGCTCCGGTGGGCACTACAGGTGTGAGCACTACTGACTCACATGAAGACTTCTGGCTCACACCCGAGGGCAGACAAAAATCCCGCCCCAGCCAACAGCTGAAACGGGATTTAGACAGTTCTCTATACGCAACTTTTGATACAAGGAGCCAGGTGGGTGCAATTTAAATCGGGGTGGGCGCAAATACCACTGAGGCGACGATAACGAGCGCGTGCATAAAGCAGTCATGGTTTTCGGTGCTGATGTGTTCACCGATTCGGCCTAGCACACCGATTCGATTCTATCCTTACAAACCGTCCTCGAACACTAAAGCCATGTCACCGGTGCTCGTGACAATCGCGTAGTCGACGAGTAGGTTCCAGGCGTCGTCGGTGCAATCCAGCGGTGGCTAGGTAACGCAGTACTCCCGGACTTCTCACGTTTGGGTATTGTGATCCACTCTCTGTAAGTGATACAACGACCACCTTCATAAGATTGGATCCATGTCTACTAAAATGACATCATGCCCTACAGTAATCCTCGCTTAGTCCGCCTATACGACGTGGATAACCCCGACGGAGCAGATCACGACTTTTTCCGTGAACTCGTAAACGAAGTCGAAGCCCCACGAGTGGTGGATCTTGGGTGCGGCACCGGTATCCTCACCGTTACACTTGCTCAGCCAGGACGCAAGGTGCTAGGGATCGACCCTTCGAAAGATATGCTCGACTTCGCGCGGTCCCGTCCCGGCGGGGACACAGTCACTTGGCTTGAAGGGACAGCTGCCACCATCGAACCTCGAAGTGCTGACGTGATCATCATGAGCGGAAACGTTGCCATGCACATCCTTGAAGACTGGCCCGAAACCCTGGCCAGCATCGCCGCAGGACTAACCGAGCGCGGAGTAGTCGCCTTCGAGTCACGCAATCCCGAGGCATCTGCATGGCGCAACTGGAGCGATACCGGTTCAGAACGGGACACGGCGGACGGCAGGCTCGTCGAGTCGTGCTCAATTGAAGGGCCCGATGTCACGGGTCGTGTCGTCATGCACATCAGAAACGAGTGGCCTGACGATGGAGATATCGTTGAGGTCAAGCAGGAACTGCAGTTCCGAAGCCACCAGCAGATCCTTGCAGATCTAAACCGTGCTGGACTCACTAACGTTTGCACTTACCGGAACTGGTCGAGGGAGCCCTTTACTGGCGGCCCAGGTCAACCACTCATGGTGTTTGTCGCTCGAAAGGATTGAGCGTCCCGACCCAACGTTACACGTGGTGCACTCCAAGCCGCGGTCGCAGAATATCCCATGGGCGGCGACCGCAATGCGACTACTGAGAAACACTGAACCCCTCAAATCCCGCGAAATACCAGTTAAAACGCGGAACCCAAGGGGTTCAAATCGCACTCAAATCTTTGCATAAAAACCCAAGTACTAATGGTTGATTTACATCCTCTCAACCATCATTTGGCTCAAGAAAACGATTAAGAAGCGCAAAGTCTAAAAACGCATTTAACTGCTACATGAAACCAAATCACAAATGTGCACATGTACTCATACACCAGAGCATGACTGCATAAGTAAAGGTCGAATTCAAGAACGGCATCTAGTGAACAGGTCAGTCGACCAGAAACTATTCTGGCCATCAGTCCCTTCACGGGGTTTTGGCCTTTTTGCTGCCTGAGTCGCAACTAGACCCAGTGGGTGTCGAACCCGCGTCACCAGCGACACCACACTCAACACAAAAGTCTAGAAATCTACTCTGACCAGTACTTTCAGAGCTTCGTTGTGGGGTGAGACGCTGGAAATGAAAAAGGACTACCTTCGTGCATTTGTATCACAAAGGTAGTCCTAATAGTGCGCCCTGTGGGGCTCGAACCCACGACCCACGGATTAAAAGTCCGATGCTCTACCAACTGAGCTAAAGGCGCATCCACTGAGTAAACTCAGCGTCTTCCACTATACACCCCCGTGACGCAAAGCTCCAAAAACCCGGCCGCGGCAAGCGTCCGCCCCATTACCGTGCTCTAATAGCAGTGTGAACGCACTCCTGCACAGCCCCCTCACCCACTACGCCGCAGCCCTGCTGCTCTTCGTCGGCCTCACCACAGCCCTGCTCGCTGCCCAAAAGATTCAGCTTTACTGGCAGCCTTATATCTCCATTCTGCGGGCCTGCCTCCAGCTTGCCGTCATTGCCCTCCTCTTACAGGGCATTCTGGCCGCCCCCTGGGCTCTGGTGCTCTTCATAGCCCTCATGCTCACCACCGCCACCATCACCTCCGGTAAGCACAGCAAACAGCTCCACCGGGGCCTGGCAGCAACCGCTCTCTCCATCACTGTAGGTGCCCTCCTTGCTGTCCTGCTGATTTTCGCCCTGGGCTTGGTGCCCTACTCCACCCAAAACCTGGTAGCTGTTGCAGGAATCATCATCGGCGGAACCATGACCATCACAACCCTCACAGCACGCAACTTCACCACCCTCACCACTGCCCGCCAGGGGGAGATTGAGGCCTGGTTAGCCCTGGGAGCCACCTCCCCGGTCGCCTTCCGCGACATCACCAAAGCCGCCATCACCGAGGCCCTTACCCCCGGGCTAGACCAGACCCGGGCCACCGGCCTCGTCACCCTGCCCGGAACTTTCGTCGGCGCCCTCATGGGCGGAGCCTCTCCCCTGCTCGCCGCCCAGCTCCAAATCGCCGTCCTGGCAGGCCAAACCCTGGCAGGAACCATCGCAGCACTGCTCCTCACCAGCATCATCACCCGCACCCGAGTTTTACCTCTCAGCGCATAGCCTTCCGCTGAGCACTCCGGCAGTTCTACACTGGTAGGCATGCCATCTGACGCCCGCTTTCACCGCCCCGTCCGCCTCTCCACCGAAAAGTTTGAACGCTACCAGGGGGCTGGCAGCCCTGAAGATCTCGCCGCGGCAGCCCAAGCCTCTGCCCGGGCCATCCTCGCCCGTGGACGAGCCAACGAAGACCCCTCCGTCACCAAACGCCTGGTGCACTACACCGACGAATTCGGTATAGAAGCCGTCGCCGAACTCTGGTCCCAGGCAGCCCCTGTCACAACCGCCGGTGCCCTCTGGCGTATCTACGCCCTGCGCGGCGTCATTCGCGCCAACGCCCAGCTCATGAGCCACTACTACGAACGCGGCATGCACTCGTCCCTGCTCTCCCAGGCCCTCGCCGGCGTCCCGACCCCACCGACCGCCGACGAAATTGCCGCTACCGTCGACGAAATCCTAGCCGGCGCCTACACCGGCGACTTCGACGTAGCCCTCAACCGTTTTGCCGCCTTCTGTCGGGTACTTGCCCTGGGGCAGGACGACGTCGCCCTGGAACTGCGGCATGGTAGCACCCTTGACCCCCGCGGCCACCACCAGGAGGCCCCGGGCCGCCACCTGCCGTCCCTTGAAGTCCGTGACGAAGCAGCCACCCGGGCCGCCCGCCTCCGCGCAGCTGCCCGAAAGCTCACCGGCACAGCCCGCGAACTCGACACCGCCGCAGAACACTGGCGGGCCGGAATACTCGACTAGTACGGGCCTAAAATCAAAAGCCCGGCCCCTCTTCCAGCTGGAAGAGGGGCCGGGCTTTACTCCGATGGGTCTTGCTAGAAACCTAACTCCAAGACCCCCATGAAGTTTTCACCACCGGTCTTAGCGGGGAGAAACATTCTGATCGAAGCGGTAGAGGAAGGCAGCCATTGCATCACGGGCAATGGGGGTAACGGGACGGAAAGTGCCGTCAGCCCAACCGGTAGTTACGCCAGACTCAGCCAGCCAGGAGATTTCCTTGTAGAACTGAGAGTCAGGGGCAACGTCAGAGAACTTGCCGTCCTGGGGTGCTACATATTCAGGCTCACCTGCGTAACGGTAGAAGAAGGCAGCCATAGCGTCACGGTTGACAGGATCGTGGGGACGGAAGGTACCGTCTGCCCAGCCGGTGCTGATACCGGAAGCGTGCATCCAGGCGATTTCCTTGTAGAACTGGTGGTCAGTAGCTACGTCCTTGAAGGGGGATTCGCTCGGGGCAGTGAACTGGGGGCTACCTGCCAGGCGGTAGAAGAAGGCAGCCATAGCGCCACGCTCTACGTTAGCCAGGGGCTTGAAGGTACCATCGGGGTAACCGGTGGTGATGCCGCGTTCAGCCAGCCAAGCGATTTCCTTGTAGAACTGATCATCAGGAGTGACATCGTGGAAGCGGGGATTCTGAATCTTTTCTTCCTGAACCAGTGATACGATTTCAGCCTTGCCGCCGTCTTCACCAGTCTTGGTGCCGCTCAGGTCACCGGTGCCATTGTGCATGTGCAGGAGCAGGGCCTTGGCATCCCGGACGTTGACGTTGCCACGGTTGATCGTGATATCAGCATCGGGGGCGTCAACGAACAGGCCTGCTGCGTCAGAGGCAGTGCCTTCGAACCACAGGTTGGGGTTGTGGGGGTTGAAGGAAACCCAGTCAGTTGAGTCGGTGTGGCCGTTCTCGTACCAGGAGTAGGTATCTACCATGTAGCGCAGGTCGCCTGCGTTATCAGCAGTAATACCCATCTTGGACAGCTGGACCGGCAGGGTGAGGACGTTGCTGTCGAAGGTGTTGGTGTCAACACTGCCGAAAGCTCCGTTGATGGGCTGGTGGTCCAGGGCAGTCAGCTGGCCGTTGACGTAACCAACCAGGGTTGCAACGGGGTAGTCTAGGCCGGCGACACGGTTGGTGTAGACGTAGTAGTCTGCCCGGTTATTACCGTCAACATCGAAGGCAACTTCAATGCTGGTGGGGTTGGTGAGGTTCTCCCAGTTGGACCAGGTAGAAACACCGATGCTCATCATGCCGTCCTTGGCGACATCGCCGCCAGCGGCCTGCAGGGCAGGGACGTTGGTCGAAGCACCGACGTACTGGAGGTCAACCCGCTGGCTGGTAGCAGCCCCCAGGCTGGAGGTCTTGAAACGGTCAGACACTGCACCGAGTTCGAAGGCGCCAACCAGGGACTTGTAGCCGCCCTGGTCAACGGCAGTGCCTTCAAGGTCAATGGTGTTCTTGAGGCTGTACTCCCCGAATTCGATGGTGCTTGCGGCAGCCTTCATATCTGATACCGGCTTGGGGGCAATCTGCAGGGGCAGACGCATCTCGCTGCCATTCTCAGTCAGCAACAGACGGCCGGATTCGATGCTCAGGTACTGGCGGTCATAGCCCAGCTGCTGGGCTGAGCTAGCTGCTTCTAGCTTCTTTTCCAGTTTGGAGGGATCAACAGTGACGGTAACGGCGAAGGTGGTCTTGCCACCGGCCTCAACGGTCACGGTCTCGGGGGCTGACACCTCAACACCGGGAATATCTGATGATGCCGCAAAAGATACCTTGTAGGTGTGGGCCTTATTGTCTGAATTATCAACAGTCAGGTTCCGGACATAGGTCTGAACGCCTGCATTGGGCAGGACTTCAACCACGCCAAAGCTTTCTGAAACCTGGTCGGGGTGGTCAGCGCTGTAGGTTAGAACCTTCTGGTTGACGGCCTTCAGGGCGTCAACACGGCCGGCGCCAACGCGTTCTACGGAGTGAACTGCGCCGTCCTCAGTCGTCAGGTCATGAACAGCAGAGTTCATGATAGCTGCCTTGACCTGGGGAGCTGAGTAGCTCTGGTTGGCTTCGTAGACCAGGGCTGCAACACCTGCAACGTGGGGAGAAGCCATGGAGGTACCTGACATGACAGCCTTTTCGGAGCCGCCAGCAACGGCAGCTGAACCGATACCGGTACCGGGGGCGGCGACGTCCGGCTTGGTGTAGCCAACGGTGCCGTGAACACCACGACCGGTTGATTCATTGACCTGGTCAAAGAGGCCATGCTCAACCAGAACGGAGGAAATCCATTCGTTCTTCAGCTCAATCTTGACTTCTTCACCGGCATCGAGAGCGGCGCGAACCTTTTCAGCATCCTGAGCAACCAGACGGACGCCGGGGATGGTGCGGTTACCTGCAATACCGACGGTCTCGTAATTCAGGTTGGAGGCGAGGATCACGCCCTTACCGCCGGCCTTTTCAATATTATTGAAGCGGACGGCCGAGCCACAGGGGAAGGTTTCAAAGTTATCGGTCCAGTCGATGAAGACCCACTTACCACCGAAGTCGGTGCCCTCGGGGTAGGCATCACAGCCGAAGGGGTTCTCGGGGGTGCTCTTGACGACCTCACCAATCAGCTGCTCAGGGGTAGCAGCTGAGTAGTCGAAGCTGACTGAGTAGTCACCGTTGAGGTCACCGGCAAGACCTGCAGGGGAATGAACCTTAGCCTTGTCAATAGCGGCGGTAGAGCCGATGGAGTTGGCAACGGCCAGGGCTGAACGGGCATTGGCCGGGTTACCGGAAATAGAGTAGGTATCGCCGTTACCGTTAGCGGCGCGGGAGTTACCGGCAGCTGCCACAGAGAGGATACCCTGGCGGGTCAGGGCATCAACAATGACGTTTTCGGGGTCGTCGGTAGCACCGTAGTCAGAACCCAGGGACATGTTAACGACGTCAACTCGGTCGTCGTACTTGCCGTCGTTGTTGGGGTCCAAGGAGCGGTCGAGGGCCTGGCCGGTCAGGTCGGTTGAGCCGCCACAACCGAAGACACGGAAGTCAACAATCTGGGCGCCAGGTGCTGAACCTGCACCAATCTTCATGCCCTTCATCTCATCTTCGGTGATCTTGGTGTAATCGCCCTTGAAGGTGCTGCCGTCAGCGTTGACGGCGTAGCCTGCTGCAGTACCTGCAACATGGGTACCGTGACCAGCAAAGCGGCAGTCAAGCGGGTTGCCGTCAGGCTGGGGCAGGGCGTCTGCTGCATCGCTAGCTGCGTCGTAGTTATCACCGGCCAGGTCATAACCACCGAGGTACTTTTCAGGATCGTACAGACCTGAATCAGCAGCGGGCATCTCGGTCAGCTTAGAAGCCTTTTCGTAGGCTTCAGCGGTACCGGGGCCACCAAATTGGGTGTGGGTGTAGTCAACGCCGGTGTCGATAATGGCGATTTTGACGCCCTTACCGGTGTAACCGGTCTGCTGCCAGCTGGTGATGGCCTGGGTATCGATGACGGTGCCGGTGTTGGACGGGGTCTTCGAGACGATGGGGGAAATCATGACAACATCGCTGCGAGAAGCCAGTTCACGAATCTTCTCAGCATCACCGCGAATTGCTACACCGCGGACGGAGTTATGGGCGGTGTAAAGGACGTTTGAACCGGTTTCAGCTGCAACGGCCTGCCCCTGACGTTCAACGGCTGCGGCAATAGCCTGGACTTCAGCCTGGGCTTCAACGGGGGCCTGCTTACCCTGCAGGACGGCGGCGGGCTGGGTGCTCTCATAGGCACCCTTACCCTTGAACTGAACAAATACGCTGACGGTACCCTGAGCTGCCTTCATGGAAGGAGTGAGCACCTGTTCGCTCATGGCCTGAGTAGCACTATGGAACAGGTCAGCATCGGTCAGGGAGTTAGCCGCGGGTAGGCCCATCGAAAGAACCATACCGAGGCCAAGCAGGGAGGCCGCACCGCTGCGGGCTACCTTCTTGGGTGTGTACTTTTTCGTCATTGAAGGATTTCCTTTATCCAAGTGATCCGTGGTGGTGTGTACCAATAAAACTACGAGTCCTTCAACCATGGCCCATGTCACACATGTAGGTCAATACTCAACCCGGATTTTGTTCAAAATTTTTACAGAAATTGTCAGAATATGAGACATCCGCCCACGTCAACCACACGTCCCCCAGAAAAATCTAACCGACCAAGAAATTCCACTTCCAGGGTTGACATCCCACCCCAACAGGAGAATGATAGGAAGCAAGATGTCAGGCTGCTAATAGGTAGCCCCGGGCTCCAAATCTTTAGCCGCTTCGAGCGGCCTTCCGCCGAGAGGCGCTCCCAGCCTGGCATCCCTAAACTTCACACCGTAGACGCCGGGTACCGCCCTACCTCATCGAGGGCAGGTAAGCCCGGCGTCTTCGTCCTTAACAAACACCCGGCCCAGCTCCCGCGTTTACCTTAACGCGATACCATGGCCCCTAGCCATACCACCCACGATTCAAGGAGATATCCGGCCATGCTCCAGCGCATGTTCCCCCAAGAAAACACCTCCCTCTCAGCCCTCGCCGGGCTCTCAGAGCAGGTGTCAGGGGCAGCAGCCCTCCTCTCCGAAATGGTCGGTTCCCCAGAAGACCGCTACGAAACCCTACTCGAGCGCATCCTCACCCACGAAGCTGAAACCCTGGACATGCTCCACACCACCATGACAGCCGTGCGCAGCTCCTTTTCAACCCCCATCCCCCGCGAAGACATCTACACCCTGGCTGTCTCCCTCGGCGGCGTCGTCGAAAAACTCACCTCAGCGGCCAACATCCTCTACCTCAACAAGATTGTGCGCTTCTCCCCCCGCGCCGCCACCCTACTCGATCTCATCCAGCGCCAGGCCGTCCTGACCACTGAAACCATCCCCAAACTCAGTAACCTCCGCGACCTCGACGACTACTGGATCACCATGCTCCGTATCACCAAACAGGCCGTACGCATCGCTGAAGAATACGACGCCGACATCCTCAGCCGTTACAAACAAACCCGCTACCTCCAAACCACCCGCTTCGTCCACAAACTCATCGAAGCCTCCGAAGCCATGCGCACCCTAGCCACCGAAATCGGCCGAATCATCGTGCAGGAATCCTAAACGTGGCCCTGCTCCTCTTTATCCTCAGCTGCCTAGCCCTCATCGGCTTCACCTTCGTCACCGGCTTCCACGACGCAGCCAACGCCACCGCAATCCCCGTCAAGACCCGGGCCCTTACCCCCCGCATCGCCCTCCGCACCAGCGCCCTCTTCAACTTCCTCGGCATGGCCATCACAGGGCTTGCCCTCGGATCCGTCACCACCCACTGGCTTACCGTCCCCCACAACACCATAGGCCTCGGCATGGTTCTCACCGCCCTGCTCGCCTGCTTCATCTGGGGGCTCCTCACCTGGTGGTACCGTATGCCCTCCTCATCGACCCATGCCCTCATCGGCGGCCTCGCCGGAGCAGCCTGGGCTGCCCAAACCACCAACCTCGGCAGCTACAACCCCTTCTCAGAGCCCCTCACCACCTTCATCGTTGCCCCCCTCATCATTGCCCCCCTCCTCCTCTTCGTCATCGCCTGGCTCACCGTCTTCCCCTTCTACCGGATCCTCTTGCGCTCCTACCCCGCCGCCGTCAACCGGGCCTCCCGCAACATCCTCTCCATCGCAAACTCCCTCATCTCCTTCGTCCACGGCATCCAAACCGGCCAACGCGCCATCGTCATCTACGCCGTTCTCCTCCTCGCCGCCGGCGTCCACGTCAGCGCCAGCACCTACGTCATCTCCGCCATCTTCCTAGCCTTCATCCTCGGCCTCGGCACCGCCCGCGGCAGCGCCCGCATCGGCTACACCTTCGCCCACCAAATGGTCAAAGTCGACCCCTTCCGAGGCGCCATCGCCCAGAGCTCAACCGCCATGGCCCTCGTCCTCCTCCAGTTCTTCCTCAACACCCCGGTTTCCTCCTCCCACCTGGCCGCCTCAGCTGTCCTCGGTTCAGGCCTCAACCAGCGCTTCGCCTCCGTCCGCCACAAAATCGTGCTCCGGATCGTCCTCACCTGGCTTATCACCATGCCTGCCTGCTTCGCCCTCTCCGCCATTCTCTTCCTCGCCCTATCCCCCCTGCTCTAGCCCGCTACCCCTGCACATTCGCTATATTGGGTACAGACCCCTTGACCCCGGCCCCACCGAGAGAGCACCATGTCCACAGTCGCCATCATCGTTCGAACCAAAGACCGCCCCCTCTTCCTCGAACGGGCCCTGCGCAACATAGCCGCCCAAACCTATACCGATTACACCGTTGTAGTCGTCAATGACGGCGGCCAGGCATCCACCGTCGACGCGACCCTTGCTGCAAGCACCGGCCTCACCCATGTGCAAGTTATCCACAACGAAACCTCCCGTGGCATGGAGGCAGCCTCCAACCAGGGCATACAAGCCACCGACTCAACCTACATCGCCATCCACGACGATGACGATCTCTGGGAACCCACCTTCCTCGAAACCACCGTCAGCCACCTCGAAGAAACCCAAGGCCAGATGGTCACCGTCCGTACCGACGAATACTTCGAACGCATCACCGATGACGGCACCTTCGAGTTCATCGACTCCCGCCCCTTCTGGGGATTCCTCAACGACATCACCTTCCAGGACCTTGCCCGCATCAACCGCGCTGTTCCCATCTCAATCCTTCACCGCCGCACCCTCCACGATGAACTCGGCTACTACAACGAAGATCTCCCGGTCGTTGGAGACTGGGAATTCAACCTCCGCGTAGCCTCCCGCTACCCCATCGCCTTCATCGACCAAAATCTCGCCCACTGGTCCCAGCGCCCTGACCAAACAGAAGGTAGCAACGCCAACTCCGTTCACGCCGGAAAAATCCTGCACGGTATCTACGACGGCAAGGTTCGGGCCCAAGCTATTCGCGACCACCTCGCCGCCGGAGGATCCCTCGGCCCCTACCTCTTCCAAGCCCACCTCACCAACCAGGTAGATGGCAGTGTGGGTCACAATATTGACCTAACCCACCGTGTTCTCGAAGAACTAGCCGCGATCAATGCCAAACTAGACTTAATAGAAAAAACCACTCGCACCACCTCAGAGCGGCTCGAACGCATCGAGAAGGCGCTCTCGCTTAAATCGCGCCTCTCCCGCTTTGTGAAAGGAACCCGCTAAACATGCCTCGCATTCTTGTGCTTGCAGACCTTGGGCAGCCGGTCTACCACGTTGGCGACGAAGCCATGGGCATCGCAACCGCCACGGAACTCACCCGCCGCGGCTACGACGTCGTCATTGCCACCCGAAGCATTGAACACTCCCAGCAGTACATCGGCACCGCCTCCAGCTACCTTAAAACCCTAGAATTCCCCTGGCCCCCGGCCGAACGTGAAATCTATCTAGAAGAAGTCCGGGCCCACCTCGCCGGTGAAACCGCCCGCGACGAAATCACCGAGTTCGTCCGTGCCGTAGCCGATATGGACGGTATCGTCATTGCCGGTGGCGGCAATATGAACTCCACCTACGGCTGGCTCCTCTACGAACGGGCCGCCTACGCCCTCATCGCCCAGGTCCACGGAATCCCCCTGGTTATCTCCGGCCAGTCGGTTGGCCCCGTCCTCACCGAGGCAGACGCAGAAACCCTGCAGAACATGCTCTCAGCTGCCCAGCTTGTTGGTATGCGGGAAAAGTCCTCCCACGCCTGGGCCCAGGGCCGCGGTATCACCGCCAACCATATTGTTGACGACGCCACCTTCTACACCCACCAGAAGCGCTCCCTGCCCGGCCGTCCAACCGTCGATTTGCCTGAGCACTACATCTGCGCCACCTTCTCCGGCCTGAACCCCGGTCAGGCCCGCACCGTAGGCCAGCTGCTCGATGACATGTACCGCGACTACGGCCTGCGCACCGTCTTCCTGCCCCACATGGGCGTCCCCCTCGAGGGAGGCCACGACGTCGACACCCACGCAGAGATTGCCTCCCACATGTTCTCTGACCCGGTGCAGCTGCCCGTGGTCCATACGGACGACGCGGTTCAGGTTCACCGCGGGGCCTTCATTACTTTCTCCACGCGCTACCACCCCGGCGTTTTCTCCCTCTCAGCGGGTGTGCCCTTTGTAGCCCTGCTTCCCGATGCCTTCACCGATATGCGGGTTCGCGGCATGATGGAGCAGTACGGGGCCGAGAACTACGCGATTCCGCTGTCCCTGCTGAACTCAGATGCACCGGCAGAGGCCCTGCACGAGGTTATCCAGCTCCGCAATGAGCTATCAGAAACCCTGCTGACCCGCGTTGAAGAGCTCCGTAGCTTCTCCAGCGCCTGGTGGGATGCCGTAACCCAGGTTCTGCTGACCGGCAATGCCCAGTCGGGCCAGGCCGTCCGCGACCTCGATAACACCCCCACAATCTTCACCGGCGAATGGAATATCACCAACCTGCTGGTGCGCGAAGATATCGCTGAGCTTTCTCTGGCCGCAGCGATGGCAAGCGCTGAAACCGACCGGGCCCTTTCCTGGGACTACCAGCGTCTCTTGCAGCGGGACCAGGCCCAGGCTCGGGCTGCTGAGCTGGAGCGAAAGAACGCTGAGCTTGAGGACTCCTTGATTGAGGCTGAAGAAAACGCGACCTTCCGCGGTTGGATGCGCCGTAAGATGCGCGGCGAGTAACCCCTCATAAGAAGTAGAAAACCTGCCCTCCCGGTTCCTGATACCGGGAGGGCAGGTTTTGTGTGCCGGGAGTTTTCTGCTGTGTCAGCGTCAGCAGGGCTCCTGCGGCACGCACCTTCCCATGGTTTCCCCCGGCCCGTCAGCTTGGTTGGCCGGGGGAAGGTGGCGGCCCGCGGTGGGCGGGTGGCTAGGGGGAGGCTCCTAGCGGGGTGGGCTTAGCCGAAGCGGCCGGAGACGTAGTCTTCGGTGGCCTTCTGGCTGGGGTTGTTGAAGATTTCCTGGGTGGGGGCGTACTCGATGAGCTTGCCGGGTTTGCCGGTGCCTGCGATGTTGAAGAATGCGGTCTTGTCTGAGACGCGGGCTGCCTGCTGCATATTGTGGGTAACGATGACGACGGTGAAGTTCTCTTTGAGTTCGTTAATGAGGTCTTCAACGGCCAGGGTTGAGATGGGGTCGAGGGCGGAGCAGGGCTCGTCCATGAGAATCACGTCGGGCTTGACGGCGATGGAACGGGCGATGCAGAGTCGCTGCTGCTGGCCACCGGAGAGGCCGGAGCCGGGCTTGTCGAGGCGGTCCTTGACCTCGTTCCAGAGGTTGGCGCCGCGGAGGGAGGATTCGACCAGCTCATCGGCGTCGGTCTTAGAGATCTTGCGGTTGTTGAGGCGGACGCCGGCCAGCACATTCTCGCGGATGGACATGGTGGGGAAGGGGTTAGGCCGCTGGAAAACCATACCTACCTGGGAGCGGACGACGACGGGGTCAACGCCCTTGCCGTAGAGGTCGTCGCCGTCGAGCAGGACCTTACCTTCGACGCGGGCGCCGGGGATTACCTCGTGCATGCGGTTGAGGGTGCGGAGAAAGGTGGATTTGCCGCAACCTGATGGGCCGATGAAGGCGGTGACTGTGCGGGGCTCGATTTCCATATTGACGTCTTCGACGGCCAGGAAGTCGCCGTAGTAGACGTTGAGGTTTTCTACATCGATGCGCTTTGACATGGGGTTTGTTTCTTTCTTACACAGTGTGGTGACCGGGGCGGGAAGAGGGGCTCAGCTAGTTGGTTTCTTCCGGTGGTTTTAGCGGCCGGTCTTGGGGGCAAAGATTTTGGCGATCATGCGGGCGATGAGGTTGAGGATCATCACGATGATAATCAGGATCAGGGCAGCAGCCCAGGCGCGGGTCTCGGAGACTGTGGCGGCGGTGGGGCTGGTGGGGGTCATGATCTGGTAGTAGATGTAGGTGGGTAGGGTTGCCATCCAGCCGCTGAAGGCGTTCCAGTTGATCGAGGTGACGAAGCCTGCGGTCACTAGAATCGGCGCGGTTTCGCCGATGACGCGGGCAATGGCCAGGGTGACGCCCGAGGCGATACCTGAGATAGCGGTAGGAATAACGACCTTCATAATAGTGCGCCACTTGCGCACCCCCAGGGCGTAGGAGGCCTCACGCAGCTCATTGGGTACGATACGCAGCATCTCTTCAGCGTTACGCACCACGGTAGGAATCATGAGGACGGACAGGGCGACGGCTGCGACCAGGCCCATACGGTTCATGGGGTTGCCTGAGACGAGGGCGAAGAAGGAGGCAGCGAACAAGCCCGCCACGATGGAGGGGATGCCGGTCATGACATCCACGAAGAAGGTGATGGCCTTGGAGAGCCACTTACCCTGCCCGTATTCCACTAGGTAGATAGCGGTGAGCAGGCCGATGGGTACCGAGATGACGGTGGCCAGCAGGGTGATTTCCAGGGTACCGATGATTGCGTGGTAGATACCACCGAGGACAGCCCCTTCCCCGGCTGCTGCGGCGTTGTCGTGGACGCCGGTGACCCCCTTCATGGAGGTGCTGAGGAAGTTGCCGGAGAGCCCGGGGGTTCCCTTGACCAGGACTGTGTAGAGTACCGAGACCAGGGGGATGAGGGCGATGAGGAAGGTGCCGTAGACCAGGTAGCGGGCAAAGGCGTCCTGGCCCTTGCGGCGTCCTTCATACGACCCTACAGCGAGGGGCCCGGCAATGACGAAGATGAGGCCGCTGAAGAGGGCGAAGGTGGCGATGGAGAAGCCGGTGAGGGAGCTGGTGGCGGCCCCGAGGATAATGGCAACGGCTCCAACTGCGGCGGGCAGCCAGCGGGGGGCCTGGCGGCTGGCGAAGCGGGATGAGGTGGTAGCTACAGACATTAGTTAGCTCCTGAGAAGTCCTTGTAGCGGGCCACGATCATGCGGGCCAGGATATTGACGATGAGGGTGATGATGAAGAGCACCAGACCGGCGGCGATGAGCTCTGACATGCGAAGACCGTAGGCTTCGGGGAAGTTGAGGGCGATTTCTGAGGCGAAGGTCTGGTTGCCGGAGGTGATGAGGGAGGCGGTCAGCGGGCCGGAGGCCAGAACGAGAGTCACTGCCATGGTTTCGCCAAGGGCTCGGCCCAGGGCCAGCATGACGGAAGAGATAATGCCGGTGCGGGCGAAGGGGAAGACCGTCATCCGGATCATCTCCCAGCGGGTAGCGCCCAGGCCTAGGGCCGCCTCTTGCTGCAGGACCGGGGTCTGGATGAAGATTTCGCGGCACATGGAGGTGATGATCGGCAAGATCATAATGCCCAGGACGATACCGGCGGTCAGGATAGTCTTGCCGGTCTGGGAGGCGGGCCCTTCAAAGAGGGGGATAAAGCCCAGGTAGGTGGCCAGCCAGTCGTAGAAGGGCACAATATGGGGGGCTAGGACGGAGGCACCCCAGGCGCCGAAGATAACGGAGGGGATCGCAGCGAGCAGGTCGATAACGTAGCCGATGCCCTTGGCTAGTTTGCGGGGGGCGTAGTGGGAGATGAAGAGGGCTACGCCGAGGCCGATGGGGGTGGCCAGAGACAGGGCTATCACCGCGGCGATGAGGGTGCCGATAGTCAGCGGAATAATGTACTGGAGGAAGCTGCCGCTGGTGAGGTCGGCAGAGTCGGCGGTGAAGACCGGCAGGGCTTGGGCGACCAGGAAGATAGCGACGGCTGCCAGAACGATCAGAATGGTGATGCCTGCGGTGAGGGAGATTCCCGAGAAGATTTTGTCGGCGGCAGGGTTGCCGACTGCGGGCAGGTCCTTGGTGGCTTTACGGCCGTTGGCGGCCGCGGCCTGCTGGAGAGCTGATGCTGACATGGGAGTGGGTGAACCTTTGAGCTGGGAGAGGCGGGGCAGCCAGGGTGCTGGCTGCCCCGCTAGTGCTGAGTGTTACTTGGTCACGGAGATGGAGTCGATAGCCTTCTGGGCGTCGGCGGTGAGGGCTGAGGTGAGGGGGGCGGAGGAAGCAGCATCCGCTGCGTCCTTCTGGCCCTGCTCGCTCACGACGTAGCTCTCGTAGGCTTTGACCAGGGTGACGTCATCTTCTGAGGAGTAGCCGGAGCAGACGATGTGGTAGGAGACCAGGACGACGGGGTAGGCGGTGGAGTCCTCAGGGGTGCGGTTGACCTTGATGGCCATGTCGTTCTCGTTCATGCCTCCGACGCGCTCTGACACTTCAACGGTCTTGGCGGCTGCTTCGGGGGAGAGCTCCACATAGCTGTCGCCGACCTTGACGTTGACCTTACCGAGGTCGCCGATAGCGGAGGCGTCTGCGTAGGTGATGGCGCCTTCGGTGGAGGAGGTGGTGGAGACGACGCCGGAGGTGCCCTTATTGGATTCAGCGGCGTACTGGGAGGGCCAGTTGCCGTCTGCTTCGACATCCCAGGCGCCGTTAGAGGCTGCTTCCAGGTAGTCGGTGAAGTTCTCGGTGGTGCCGGAGTCGTCTGAGCGGTGGACGACGGTGATCTTAGTGTCGGGCAGCTCTACACCCTCGTTCTGGGAAGCGATGGTTGCATCGTTCCAGGTGGTGATTTCGCCCTTGAAAATCTTGGCGATGGTCTCAGCGTCCAGGTTCAGTGATGAGACACCGGGCAGGTTGAAAGCTACTGCTACCGGGGAGATGTAAACGGGGATGTTGATGGCACCGTTGGGGCCACAGACCTGCTTAGACTCTTCCCATTCCTCTGCCTTGAGGGGACGGTCTGAGCCAGCGAACTTAGCGCCGCCTGCTAGCAGGGCCTCACGGCCTGCACCGGAGCCGTCCGGGGAGTACTGGACGGTGCCGCCCAGGTTGGCGAAACCGGTTTCCCAAGCGGTAATAGCGGCCTGCTGGGAGGAAGCACCGACGCCGGTGAGGGGGGCGCTGGGCAGGGAAGCTGCGCTGCTGCCTGCATCTGAGGTGGTGGCAGTGCCGGTTGCGTTGTCTGAGCCGCAGGCAGTCAGGGCTACGGTACCGATGAGGGCGAGGGAGCTCCAGCGAGCAAGTGACTTGACGTTCACTGTGTGAATTCCTTTGGGGTAGGTGGCCCCGGTGTCTCTGTGTTCTTCTGGGTGAGACAGGGCATGGGGTGGTGTCTAACGGATTCGACTTTAGGGGCGGCAGGTAGCAGGTTGGCTAGCACACGGTGAACGCCTGGTTAACTTGTGGCACACAGTTGGGGTTGGGTAGGGCCTGCTGGACGGAGTTGGGGCGGGTTTAGAATGGGAGGCATGGGTTTTAAGCAGCAGGTTGTTGGGCTAAAGAAGAAGGTAGCGGATCGGTGCCAGCAGGGCTGGCGGCGGATGAAGGACGGGTTTTTCCAATCCCTTCAGATTGTGGTGTCGGGTATCGGGGCCTATCTGTTTGCTGAGCAGGTCCTGGGGCACACTGAGCCTATTTTTGCGGCGACAGCTGCGATTGTGTCCCTGGGCTATATCACCGGGGCTACCCATGCCCGTCGTATCTTAGAGGTCTCCCTCGGGGTGACCTTGGGTATTTTGATGGGCGATATGATGATGCTGCTCTTAGGCCAGGGCATTTGGCAGGCCGGGTTAGTGATGTTCCTGTCGATTATGCTGGCTAGGTTCTTAGATAACGGCATCTTGTTTACCATTCAGATGGGACTCCAGTCGGCCCTTGTCGTTTTGCTCCCCCCCAATGCTGACGGGCCCTTTGCCCGGAGTCTCGACGGCATTGTCGGGGGCCTGTGTGCTTTCTTGCTGATGTTTCTCTTCCCCAAGGATCCCCGCCGGACCCCCCGGAAGAACGCCGCCAGGATGATGGGGGCTTTTGCCCAGGTCTTCCGGGATGCTTCGGTGGCCATGGAGCATTATGACAGCACTGAGGCCTGGCATGCCCTGTCGTCAGCCCGCCGCCTGCAGCCGCTTTACAATACCTGTGAGAAGGACATTATTACCGCAAAGGGGATGGCCCAGCTTGCCTGGACGGGCCGCTCCCACAAGGGGGAGCTGAAACAGTACAGCCTTGTCCTCGACAAGATTGATTACGCCATTAGGAACACCCGGGTGCTAAACCGCCGGCTGGCCTCTACTGTTGCGAACGTACAGATTTCGCAGGAGGCTATCACCTCTTTGGCTGAGGCTCTTAGGGCGACCGGCGATGCCATTGCCCTTTTGGGCGAGGGAATGTCTTCTGCTGAGGCTGAGGTGCGTCGGGCCTCAATGGTACGGGCCCGACGGGATTTGGCCCGGCTGGCGGGGGGCTTGGAGCCCCACCTGATGGGGGTAAAGTCAATGGAGGCCGAAGCCCTGGTGCTGATGATGAGGCCCCTGGTCGTGGACCTGCTGGAGGCCTCTGGTCTGACCCACGATGAGGCCGTCGACATGCTTGTTCCCTTGGGCGAGTCCATGACAGAACACGCCCCAGCCACGAGTATGTTGCCGGTCCAAGACCAGGCCGGGGCGGGAGCGTCCGTCCAAGAGCAAAAGCTACGGGACGATACCCGCAAGCTCACCACGGTGCTCAGAGCCAAGGACCGGGCCCCGAGCGTCAGCATCCAGGTAATGAAGGACGCTTCGGTGCGCGACCCCCGCAGTTTCCCCGCGGTGCAGGCCCCGCCCACCCCGCCGACGACCAGCCAGCGGGAGGTGGTGGCCCGCGCCGAGAAGCAGCAGGTCCTCAACACCCAGCAGTTGCAGGTGATTGAGCGCAGAATGAGTGAGGACGAGGCCCGTAACTAGGATCCTGCGCCGGGAAAGAGCAGAGTGAGGGCTTCGCCCAGGGAGGCAACCTCACGCACTGACACCCCAGCAGGTACCTCACCGACTCCCGCGGGGGAGGCCGGAACGATGACGTGGGTAAAGCCAAGACGGCCTACCTCAGCGATCCGCTGGCGGATACCGGGGACAGCCCTGACCTCCCCGGCCAAACCGACCTCGCCAAAGACTGCCAGTTTACGGGGCAGGGGCTTGTCCTGGGCGGCAGAGGCTAGGGCAATGACGCAGGCCAAATCTGCTGAGGGCTCAGAAATTTTGGCTCCGCCCACCGTCGAAATGTAGCAATCCAGTTTGCCGACGTTGAAGCCTGCCCGCTTTTGGAGCACGGCCAGCAGCATAGAAATACGGGATGGGTCAAGGCCGCTGGTGGCCCTCCGGGGCTGAGGGGTGGCGCTAGTATCGAGCAGGGCCTGGACCTCAGCAAGCAGGGGGCGGCGACCTTCCATCGTGACCGTGACGCAGGTTCCGGCGACCGGGTGCGGGGTGCGGGAGACAAAAAGGCCCGACGGGTCAGTGACCGGGGCGATGCCGTCCTCGTGCATATCGAAACAGCCCACCTCGTCGGTCGGACCAAAGCGGTTCTTGATGGCCCGGAGCATCCGGATGGGGGTGTGTTTGTCACCCTCGAACTGGCAGACAACATCCACCAGGTGCTCTAAAAGACGCGGGCCAGCAATGGTGCCCTCTTTGGTAACGTGCCCAACGAGCAGGGTACACATGTTGCGACGCTTGGCAACGGCAATGATAGAGGCGGCCACCTCACGGACCTGGGTCACGCCGCCAGCGCTACCTTCAACCTCAGAAGAGGCCAGGGTCTGCACCGAGTCCACAATCAGGAGGTCGGGGTTGACCTGCTCAATATGGGCCAGGGCCGTCCCCAGATCTGTTTCGCTGGTCAAATAAAGGGTATCGGCAAGAGCCCCGATCCGGTCAGCTCTCAGTTTCACTTGGGCGGCTGACTCTTCGCCGGTCACGTACAGGACATTGTGGGGTTTACCCGTCGACTGCCCGCGGGCAAAGGTCGCAGCTACATCAAGGAGCAGGGTAGACTTACCGACGCCCGGCTCCCCCGCCATGAGAATCACCGCGCCGGGAACAAGCCCCCCACCCAAAACCCGGTCAAATTCGGGGTTGCAGGTGGTCAGGTATTGGGCGACAGTGGAGTCGACGGAGCTAATCGGCTGGGCCGGATTCTGCACGCTGGAGGCCACAGTGGTTTTAGCAGCTACGGGGCCGACGGCTTCTTCAACGGTGCCCCAGGACTGGCACTCTCCGCAGCGCCCCACCCATTTGGCGGTCGTCCAGCCGCACTCGGTGCAGCGGTAGGCGTTAGCAGATCGAGACTTAGAGGTTTTTCGGGTAGCCATACACCCAGCTTAGGGCCCCTGGCTGACACTTTAAGGGCTGATTACATAAATCTCTCTAGCAGGGAACTCTCAGCCATGCGGGACAGGGATTCACGGATAACACGGGCTCGCTGCTCACCGATACCGTCAACGGCACGGAGATCATCCAGGCTGGCTGCCATAAGGGACTGCAGGCCGTCAAAGCTATCGACAAGACGGTCGGCAACGGCCCCCGGCATCGATTTAATCCCTGCCAAGAGGCGGTGGCCGTGGGGGTGGAGGGGGGCTTCAAGGTCTTCGCCGAGGCCGCTGGTCCGGGCGATCGTGGTGAGGTCGACGATATCTTTATCGTCGAGGGCTTCGAGCGCGGTGACGTAGCTTTGGAGCTGGTCAGGGGTCGTATCGCGGGGCAGGTAGTCGCGCAGGACGACCCAGCTGTGGGGGAGGTTGTGGGTCGTAAGCTCCTCAAGCTGGAGGGCCACCAGGCGTCCCACATCCCCCAGTTCCACGACGTAGTGGCCAGCTTCAACCGTGATACGGCGGACCATTTCCATGCGCTGGAGGGTGGCGGCAACGTCGCGGAGGGTAGCGCTAGCTTCGATTTCGAGGGAGGAGAGCTGTTGGAGGACCTGTTCGAGCCGTTCAGTGTAGCTATCGAGGGTGCGGATGGCCTGGTTAGCCCGTCCCATAAGAGATTGGGTGTCCTCAACGGTGTGCCGGATACCTTCGGTGTACACAGAGATGAGGGACATGGAGGCGCTGACCGCAATCACCGGGAAGCCGGTTTGTTTGGCAACTCGTTCAGCTGTGCGGTGGCGGGTACCGGATTCATTGGTTTCGATGCTGGGGTCGGGCAGGAGCTGGACGCCAGCGGCAAGGAGGGTGGAGGCGTCCTTATCGCAAACGATGGCGCCGTCCATTTTGGCAAGTTCGCGGACGCGGGTAGCTGAGAACTCAGTATTGATGGCGAATCCGCCGGAGGACATCTGGGTGACGGCCCTATCGCTCCCGAGGACGATGAGGGCGCCGGTTCGGCCGCGGAGGATTCGTTCGAGGCCTTCGCGGAGCTCAGTTCCAGGAGCGATTTGGGCGAGGGTTTTCAGCAGGGATTCACTATAGACCTTGTGCACCCCACTCATTTTAGTGCAGAAAGCCCCGGTGTCGGTGAACCGGGTTTGTTCACTGACGCCGGGGCTTGGGGGCCGTGTGGGGCCTGGAAGCGGTGGTTAGCCGTTCACGATGAGGCGGACAGGCTGGGAGGAGACGCCGTTGACGGTGGCGGTGGCCCAGAAGTGGCCAGCGGGAATGGTCTTGGTGGTGCCGCAGCCGAGGACGTTCATGGTGCGGTCCCAGGTAACGGAGGTGGTGTTGGCGACGCCTGCTGCAAGTTCTGCGTCTTCACCGGCTACTGCGTGGCACTGGGCGTAGTTGTAGACCTGGGCGGGGCCGGAGGTGATGTTGATGTCAATGTTGTTGAGGCCACCGGTGACGGTGCAGGGGTTGCTGCCTGAGTTGGTGACGGTAACAGCCAGGGCGGGCAGCTGACCTGCTGCGTAGGAGGCTGCGTCTGCGGTCAGGTTTACCTTGATGTCAGCGGCTGAGCAGGCAGTGACGGTTGCTGCAGTTTCGCTGGGGGTGGGGGTTGCCTCGGGGGTTTCGGTAGGCTCAGCGGTCTCGCTGGGGGTGGGGCTAGCCTCAGGGGTTTCGGTAGCGTCAGCTGAGGCGGTTTCGCTGGCTTCAGCGGTTTCGGTGGCGTCAGCTGATGCACTGGGGTCAGCGCTTTCTGAAGGTTCTGCTGATTCTGTGGCCCGTTCGCTGAAGTCGCTAAAGGGTTCAGCACTGGTCGTAGTGCTGGTGGCGGTGCTGGCTACCTGGTTGGAATCGTTACCTCCGCCGACAATCATGCGGATCAGACCGATGATAATCAGCAGGACGATGACCAAGGCGAGCAGGGCGACGATGCGGCGGCGGCGGTAGACCTCGGGGGGTACCTGGCCTTCGTAGGAATCAACAGTTTCAGACATACTTCTAGAGTACAGTTTTCTGCCGTCTTTGCAGAATTCTAAGTTCACTGTGTGGCGGGTTTCGCAGGGCATGTTTTAGAGTGGTCGAATGACCTCTGCACTGCCTCTTTCCCAGCTTCGTCCGTCTCAGCTTGATGCCCTCCATGAGGCGGTGAACGGTTGGTACCTTGAGCACCGCCGGGATCTGCCCTGGCGGACGGGGACCAACTCCCCCTGGGAGGTTATGGTGAGTGAGTTTATGCTGCAGCAGACCCCGGTGAAGCGGGTCTTGCCGGTCTGGGAGGCTTGGCTTGATCGCTGGCCGTCACCTGCTGATTTGGCTGCTGAAGATTCAGCTGAGGCGGTGCGGGCCTGGGGACGTTTGGGCTACCCCCGTCGGGCTTTGAGGCTTCATGCGGCGGCGGTGGCCATCACCGAGCAGCACGGGGGTGAGGTGCCCTCAACCTATGATGAGCTTCTGGCCCTGCCCGGGGTGGGGTCCTATACGGCAGCGGCGATAACTGTTTTTGCTTTTGGCAATCGGGCTACGGTCATTGATACCAATATCCGCCGGGTTCATGCCCGCCTGGTATCGGGCAGGGGTTTACCCTCCCCGTCTTTGACGGCCGCTGAGACCCGCCTAGCTGATGAGCTGATGCCTGCTGACCTGGCGACCTCCTGCCTGTGGAATGTGTCGGTGATGGAACTGGGTGCCCTGGTCTGCACGGCCAAGTCCCCGGCCTGTGAGGTCTGCCCAGTCTCTTCTGCCTGCGCCTGGATTGCAACCGGACGGCCTGAGCCCGACTATACGCCCCGGGGCCAGGCATGGGCGGGGACAGACCGCCAGCTGCGGGGAGCCATGATGGGGGTGTTGCGGGCAGCTTCAGCCCCCCTGCCCCGGAGCGTCCTGGTGGGTTCCGGCCCGGTGGACTTTATCCTTCCTGCCGAGTTAGCGCCGTCCTTAGAAAAACTGCGGGGTCTCACACCCCAGGAAGGGCAGGCTGAACGATGCTACGCAGGGTTGTTGGCCGACGGCCTCGCCCGCGAAACCGCCGACGGCCTGGTGAGCCTCTAAAGCTCAAGAATCATGCGAGTGTTGCCCAGGGTATTTGGTTTGACCCGGGCCAAATCCAGGAACTCGGCGACGCCTTCGTCATGGGACCTCAGTAGCTCCATGTAGGTTTCGGGGTCGAGCTGCTCCTGGTTCTCCATGACACGAAAACCCTGACGGGTGAAGAAATCCACTTCAAAGGTCAGGCAGAAGATGCTGTCGACCTCAAGGCGCCGGGCCTTCGCAATCAGCCCCTGCACCAGGGCATAGCCCACCCCCCTGCCCCTGGCCTCAGGTGCTGCCGCCAGGGTACGGATTTCAGCGATGGTTTCCCACATAACATGCAGGGCCCCGCACCCCAGTAGGCCCCCGGAGGCGTCCTCAGCCACTAAAAACTCCTGTATGGACTCGTAGTAGGCAACGCTTTCCTTATCCAGCAGGATGCCTTCTAGGGCGAGCGGACGCACCAGCTCCTGGATGGCGGGTACGTCGTGGACGGTTGCGGGGCGCACGGTCAGTTCGGTCATTCCTTTAGGTTACTGCCCTACCGCCCCGGAACCCCTCAACCCGGCCTATCTGCCGGTGCGAGAGCCACCACCTCCCCTGGCAGGCCAGCATATACCGGCACAAAAAAGTCAGCCCCCGCTTCACGGCGGGGGCTGACTTTTCATCATTACACACACATACACACAAGAGTCTTCTTGTCCTGAACAACCCAACACACAAAGGTTGTGTACTTCAGGGGCTCTCTCGAACCGTATGCCTCTAGTATGGCCCACTAGCCTTGTACTCCGGCCTTAAGGGGCTGAATACAAGCTGGGAGTATGGTCAAGTTTTGGTTACTCTAGCTCTGTTTCATCTCTAGACGGTCACGAATCTGCCGCCTGCCCCTGGGCGCGGTAGCACAAAGCCGGGGCGGGGCGTCCTTGTCTTTCAGGACGGCCCCGCCCCGGCTTCTGCGCGATCAGCTAGGTTTACTCGCCAGGTTCTTCAGTTTCTGGTGCTTCTTCAACAACAGGCTCGCTGAAGGCCTTATCGAAAGCCTCGGAGTCCAGCTCCCCCATGGGGGCAGAACTGAAGGTGAACTTGGCAAGATCGCCTTCGCCCTCGGCGTCCACGGTGATCTTCTCACCGGGCTTGATCTCACCGAAGAGGATCTTCTCAGACAGCGGATCCTCCAGGTTGCGCTGCATTTCGCGGCGCAGCGGACGGGCACCCATGGAGGGGTCATAGCCCTTGGTTGCCATGAGGATCTTAGCCTTGTCGGTCAGCTCGATAGACATATCCTGCTCAGCCAGGCGCTTGGCCAGACGGGCCACGAAGAGATCAACGATCTGCAGGATCTCAGATTCGGAGAGCTGGGGGAAGACGATAATGTCGTCCACGCGGTTGAGGAACTCGGGGCGGAAGTGCTCCTTGAGGGACTCCATGACCCGGCCCTGCATACGCTCGTAGGAGCCCTGGTCGTCGCCCACCTGCTGGAAGCCTACGGGTACCCGGCGGGCCATCTCGCGGGAGCCCAGGTTGGTGGTCATGATGATGACGGTGTTCTTGAAGTCCACAACCCGGCCCTGGGAGTCGGTCAGACGGCCGTCTTCCAGAATCTGCAGCAGGGAGTTGAAGAGATCAGCGTGGGCCTTTTCAACCTCGTCAAAGAGCACAACGGAGAAGGGCTTGCGGCGGACCTTCTCGGTCAGCTGGCCACCCTCCTCGTAGCCAACGTAGCCGGGAGGGGCACCGAAGAGACGGGAGACGGTGTGCTTCTCCTGGTACTCCGACATGTCCAGGGTGATGAGGGCGTCCTCATCCCCGAAGAGGAACTCAGCCAGGGCCTTAGCCAGCTCGGTCTTACCGACGCCGGTGGGGCCAGCGAAGATGAAGGAGCCACCGGGGCGCTTGGGGTCCTTGAGGCCAGCACGGGTACGACGAATTGAACGGGAGAGGGCCTTGATGGCGTTCTCCTGGCCGATGACGCGCTTGTGCAGCTCTTCTTCCATCTTGAGCAGACGGCCAGATTCTTCCTCGGTGATCTTGTAGACCGGAACGCCGGTGGAGGCAGCCAGAACGTCAGCAATAATTTCGGGGGTGACCTCGCCAAAGGCGTCCCCGGCATTGCGCCATTCCTTCTCAGCTTCTTCCTTCTCGGCGGTCAGCTTCTGCTCCTTATCGCGCAGGTCAGCTGCCTTCTCGAATTCGTTAGCCGCAATGGCTTCTTCCTTCTCGCCCTTGAGCTTGGCAATGCGCTCTTCAAGGAGCTTGATTTCCGGCGGAGCGGTCATGCGCTTGATACGCAGGCGGGCACCGGCTTCGTCAATGAGGTCAACGGCCTTATCGGGCAGGAAACGGTCAGAGATGTACCGGTGGGCCAGGTTGACGGCGGTTTCCAGAGCTTCATCTGAGATAGTCACCCGGTGGTGGGCCTCGTACTTATCGCGCAGGCCCTTGAGGATCTCGACGGCCAGCTCGGGGCTGGGCTCATCCACCTGGATGGGCTGGAAGCGGCGTTCCAGGGCAGGGTCCTTCTCGATGTGCTTGCGGTATTCATCAAGGGTGGTTGCACCGATGGTCTGTAGCTCACCGCGGGCCAGCATGGGCTTGAGAATAGAGGCAGCGTCAATAGCACCCTCGGCGGCACCTGCACCCACCAGGGTGTGGATCTCGTCGATGAAGAGGATGATGTCACCACGGTTGCGGATTTCCTTCAGAACCTTCTTCATGCGCTCTTCGAAGTCACCGCGGTAGCGGGAGCCAGCCACCATGGAACCCAGGTCCAGGGTGTAGAGGTGCTTGTCCTTGAGGGTCTCAGGGACGTCCCCGTGGACGATAGCCTGGGCCAGGCCCTCAGCCACAGCGGTCTTACCGACGCCGGGTTCACCAATGAGGACGGGGTTGTTTTTAGTACGGCGGGACAGAACCTGCATGACGCGTTCCATCTCCTTGTAACGACCGATTACCGGGTCGAGCTTGCCCTCCCGGGCAGCAGCGGTCAGGTTACGGCCAAACTGGTCAAGAATGGCAGAGCCAGCCGGGGTACCCTCGCGGGAGTTGCCCGCACCGACACCAGCGGTTTCCTTGCCTTCCCCGTTGTTGTTGCCGGGGTAGCCAGAAATCAGATCCATGACGGTCTGGCGGACCTTGGCGGGCTCAGCACCCAGCTTGGTCAGAATCTGGTTGCCTACACCCTCATTTGCGCGGACCATACCCAAGAGGATGTGCTCGGTGCCAATGTAGCCGTGGTTCAGCTGAATGGCCTCGCGCATGGACAGCTCAAGGACCTTCTTAGCGCGGGGGGTAAAAGGGATATGGCCGCTTGAGGCCTGGGGACCAGAACCGATGATGTCCTGCACCTGGTCGCGCACAGCGGTGAGGTTAATACCGAGCGATTCCAGCGCACGGGCGGCAATGCCTTCACCCTCATGAATCAGACCGAGCAGAATGTGTTCGGTGCCGATGTAGTTGTGGTTCAGCATGCGTGCTTCTTCTTGGGCAAGCACAATGACGCGGCGGGCGCGGTCGGTAAACCGTTCAAACATTGAACACTCCTTGGGAACTTACTATTACCCAAAAGATTACGCGCGTTTTTCAGCCTGCGGGGCCCTGTTCGCCACGGAATGAATGGCGTTCGCCCTCAAGGAAAGGGTTAGCTTCCCCTGCCCCCAACGTGGCCTATCCGCTCCAGCGCCTTTATCGGGAATACGTCCCGCATCAACCACCGAAAAATAAGACAATCCACCCGCAGCTTTTTACCCCCACTCTGCCGCCCCTAAAACCTGCATTTCATAAGCCCCCAACGACCTCCGCATAACCGACGGGGAAGGTTCTGAAACAAAAGAAAGGTGGCAGGACTCCAAAAGAATCCTGCCACCTTTTCGCTATTAGCTGGAGCTAAAGAAAAACCTTACTTTCCTTCGCCCTTAGCCTTGTAGTAAGCGTCCTGAACGTTCTGGTGAATACGGCCACGGCTTGAAACTTCGTAACCGTTCTCCTGGGCCCACTTACGGATTTCAGCAATCTCAGGATTGCGCTTAGGGGTGGTGGTGCGGGAGCCGGCAGGACGGCCAGCAGAGCGCTGGGCACCCTGAACGCGGCGGGCCTTAGCAGCGAAAGGACGCAGGGCGTCACGCAGACGGGCAGCGTTAGCGCTGGACAGGTCAATCTCGTACTGACCGCCGTCAAGACCGAAACGTACGGTTTCTTCTGCGGGGCCGCCGTCGAGGTCGTCTTCAAGAATAATCTTGACCTTCTGAGCCATTATTCATCTCCAATACATCGTTATGAAACACAAGGGAATGTTCCAAACTTACAGCTTTTGGGCGCAACAAAAGTTAAGGAATAACCTTGCACCCTAGGGGAAAGCTACAAGCTTGAGCCATTACGGCCAAAACATTATCTATATAATATTTTGATTAAGCCGCATAATGCAAATTGAATTCCACTAAAGAGTAAGAAAAGTTTTATTTAGTATCGTCGGTTCCAAACGGATTCCGGCTACCGCTTGAATTCTTTACCTCGCGGTACCAAGCCTCAGCATCCTTTTCAATATCTTGCCGGGCAGCCCGCTCGGTACGGTCAGCCCGGTTCATCCACCGCAAAATAAAATACAGAACAAGACCGGCACCGATTGAGGGAACCAAGCCAATCAAAAACTCCACGGAAATACACTGCCTTTCATGAGATGTTTCTGCTCTTCAATCTACCCTAGCCACCTGAGAAGCTGCCGGAGGAAGCCCACTGGCCACGTCGCCGTCCTACCGCCCCAAAGGGAAGGGGCGCCATAACCACAACGGCTATGACGCCCCCTTACCTCCAGAGCTAAAGAAATGTGAAGACTACTCGGCTTCAGGCTTCATCAGCGGGAAGAGAATAGTTTCACGGATACCCACACCGGTGAAGAGCATAATCAGACGATCAATACCCAGGCCGATACCGCCCATGGGGGGAGCGCCGTGTTCGAGGGCGCGGAGGAAGTCCTCATCCAGCTGCATAGCCTCGTCGTCACCACCGGCAGCCAGCTTGGACTGCTCGGTTAGGCGCTCCCGCTGGATCACAGGGTCAATGAGTTCGGAGAAGGCCGTGCCTCGCTCCATACCACCAATAATCAGGTCCCAGGCCTCAATCAGACCGGGCTCAGAGCGGTGCTGGCGGGCAAGAGGCTGGGCAGAGGGCGGATAATCGTAGACGAAGGTGGGGTTGAGCAGGGTGGGTTCAACGATCTCGCCAAAGAGCTCAACGACCAGCTTCTCAGCGTCCCACTTGGGATCAACGGGAACCTCGTGCTTCTCGGCAATAGCACGCAGTTCTTCTGCGGTGGTTGCGGGGGTAATCTCAACGCCCACAGCTTCAGACAGACCGGGGTAGACACCCAGCCACTTCCACTCGCCGGTCAGGTCAATAGTGCCAGCTTCAGTCTCAATCTGGTGGATACCCACAGCGTCAGCGCAGGACATGATAATTTCCTGCATGCGCTTGGCCATGACGAACTGATCAGCGTAGGCCTCGTAGCATTCCAGGGTAGTGAACTCGGGGCTGTGGGTAGAATCCACGCCCTCGTTTCGGAAGACGCGGCCGATTTCGTAGACGCGCTCCAGGCCGCCGACTGCCGCCCGCTTGAGGAAAAGCTCCGTTGCGATACGCAGGGTCATGGGCTGGTCAAAAGCGTTGAGGTGGGTGTTGAAGGGACGGGCAGAGGCACCACCGTGAATCAGCTGCAAGACCGGGGTTTCCAGTTCAATGTAGCCGTGGCGGTTCAGTACATCGCGCACAGTCTGGGTGATCTTGGCCCGCTTAATAACCAGGTCACGGGCTTCATCGCGCACCATCAGGTCCAGGTAACGCTGACGGACGCGGGTCTCTTCATTCAGGTCAGAGTGGAGGTTGGGCATAGGACGCAGGGCCTTAGAAGCCATCTGCCATTCCTCAGCCATAATGGACAGCTCACCGCGGCGGGAAGAGATAACCTCACCCTTAACAAAGACGTAATCGCCCAGGTCAACCAGGGCCTTCCAGTCAGCCAGGGCCTCCTCACCGACGCTGGCCAGGGAAATCATGGCCTGGATCCGGGTGCCGTTGCCCTGCTGCAGGGAGGCGAAGCAGAGCTTACCGGTGTTACGGACGAAAACCACGCGTCCGGCGACGCCCACAATATCGCCGGTGGTCTGGTCTGCCTCGAGCTTGCCGTCGTACTTTTCACGGATCTCAGTGATGGTGTGGGTGACGGGGACGCCCACGGGGTAGGCTTCGCGGCCCGACTCAAGGAGTTTGGCTCGCTTGTCCAGGCGGATCTGCATCTGCTCTGACACGTTGAGGGTTTCGGGGGTCTTGCCCTGTTCAGTCAATGGTTTACCTGTTCCTAGGTGGTGTATGAAGTCTTAGTTGATGTCCATATTATCGATGAGGCGGGTGTTGCCCACGTAGGCAGCGACGAGCGCTATAACACGCGCACTCTCATCGGTGGGGGTAGCGAAGGTGTCGGTATCGACCACTTCGAGATAGTCCAGCTTAACCCCGTCGGTACCGTCAATGGCCTCGCGGGCCGCCTGCACGTCGTCCGCGCTGAAGCTACCGGTGATGTACTTTTCGCGCAGGGTAGCCAGGGTGCGGGAAAGCACCAGGGCGGCTTCGCGTTCGTCAGCGCTGAGGTACTGGTTGCGGGAAGAGAGGGCAAGGCCGTCGTCCGCGCGTACAACCGGCACGGGCTTAATGACGAGGTCGTGGTTGAAGTCCTTGACCATGCGCTGGATCAGGGCCAGCTGCTGGGCGTCCTTCTGGCCAAAGTAGGCGTTGAGGGTTGCCCCGCCAATCAGGGGTTTCAGAATGTTGAAAAACTTATTGACCACGGTCAGCACACCGTCAAAGTGGCCGGGGCGGGTTTTGCCCTCAAAGAGGGTGCCTAGCTCACCGGAAACAGCGGTAATTTTGGGGGTGCCACCGGGGTACATTTCTTCAACGGAGGGGGCGAAGATGACATCTACACCTGCCTCGCTTGCAAGCGCGGCATCGGCCTCCAGGGTGCGGGGGTAGCGGTCGTAGTCTTCGTTGGGCCCGAATTGCAAGGGGTTGACGAAGATGGAGAGGACGACGACGTCGTTCTGTTCGCGGGCTCGGCGGATCAGGGTTGCATGACCTTCGTGGAGGGCACCCATGGTGGGGACGAAGCCGACGCTGATGGTTTTGGGGCCGTCTGAGGTTTTGCTGCTGGCTTCGAGGCGACGCTTGGCGGTGGTGGTTGCCAGCAGGAGTTCATTGCCGAGATCGGTGATGGTGTATGCGATGGGGGTTTGACTCGTCACGATGGTGAGAGGTCCTTTCGTCTTTTGCGCTTTACCATTTTACCCGTCAAGTGCTTTAAGCACAGCATGGTAGTTCTCTTGGGTGAGGGCTCCGCGTTTGTAGGCGCGTTCGGCAGTGGCGCGGGCCAGGGCCAGGTAGGCGGCGGGGACGTCGGCGGCGTTTTCTTCGAGCGCGTAACTGGCGAGGGTGTGGGCGTGGGCCGCGACAGTGTGGGCGTCCCCGCGGGCGACGGGGCCGGTAAGGGCGCTATCACCGTTGGCCAGGGCGTTATCCAGGGAGGCTCTGAGGAGGGGTTCGATGTAGCGGGCTGGGTTTTCGATGCCAATGGAGGCCAGGATTTGGAGGGCCTGGCCAGTGATGGTGACCAGGTGGTTGGAGCCGTGGGCCAGGGCGGCATGGTAGAGGGGGCGGTCGCCTTCAGCAATGAGGACGGGCTCTCCCCCCATTTCGACAACCAGGGCCTGGGCGATGGGGGTGAAGGGGGCTGGGCCGGTGACGCCGAAGCTGGTGTTGGCTAGGCGGGGCAGGTCGAGGGAGAGGCCGGTGAAGGTCATGGCCGGGTGGATGGCAAGGCCAATGGCCCCCTGGGCGGTGGCGGGGGCAAGAATGCCGATTCCGTGGCGGCCGGAGGTGTGAATGAGAATCTGGCCGGGCCGCCAACCGTCGGTGTCGGCGATACCTCTGACCAGGTTGGGCAGGACGTCGTCGGGGACGGCCAGCAGCACCACTTCACTGGTGGTAATGATCTCTGGGATGCTGGAGACGGGGACGCCGGGGAGCAGGGCCTCAGCCCGGGTACGGGAGGCTTCTGAGACGGCATGGACGCCGGTGATGAGGTGCCCGGCGGCACGGAGGGCTGCGCCGAGCACGGCCCCCACCTTGCCTGCGGAGATTACGCCGATACCCAGGCGGGCGGGCTTAAGGTGGTTGGTGCTCTGCATGGGGCCCTTTCTGTCTGCGTCCTGCCTGCTTAGTTTACCGGGGGCCGTCTCTTACCGGGTACGGCCTTTACTGTAGTGCTGCCCAAGACGCCACAGGCAGAAGGCTAGGGGAATAAGTAGCCCTTGAATAGTGCCACTAAAAACAGCCAGCGCAACTACCCCAATCTGAAAAGCAACGGTACTAGCAGCTACCAGAGGCTGAACCGGAACTACTAATCCCGACGGTAGGGCAACGACAAGGCTATAGTCGTATTCCTGTAGAGGGTCAGTCTCTCCTAGTGCCACGGCAATACCGAAAAAGAGAGCAGCGCCCGTAATAATGCCCGGAAGCTGAAAGATGATGGTCATTGCCACGGCATAGATGACCGTAGCAACACCAGCGCCCACGATAAACCCCAACAAGGTTGAAAAATAAGGAGCTGTAAGCCACTGCCGAAGAGGCAGCTGTGCTGACCATTCCCGCGGTAGCCAGCGGTAGAAGAAGGCAATCAACCAGACACCTACAATCGTTACGATACCGATGCCAGACGCTCCGAACCCGACCCCCACAAAGATTCCCAGGGGGATACTCAGTAAGGTAGTAAGAACGAGCGGGGCCAGGCTATCAGCTAAAGCAGCCATCGATAGAAGGTAAGAACGGGAGTTCACAAGTTTTCTGCGGAAGGTACCGCTCTGCCCACCATAGTAGCGGTAACCCTGTGCTCCGCTGAGATTACGGACGGCGTATAGAAGCAGCGTACTTCTCCCAAACCCCTGGGTAGCAGCAACCCGTTCCAGAGGACTATTCTGAGCTGAAACAACGAGCACAAAAGCTCCAAGTATTCCGAGGGACAGAACCAGCACTCCAAGACCGTAAATTAAAGCAACGTTTGCACTTACGACTGAGTCGGTGGTCGTAGCGATGAGCAATAGAAAACCCGTAACCGCTGCCAGACCTGCCCAAGCCAAAAGAGACTTCAGCCGTCCCAGTAGCTGCGCCGCAGCCATACCGTGCAGCATAAGTACCCCAAACGCTACAGCGCCCAGCGCCGTTCCCACCAACCAAGTCACCGAGAGCGGCGCAAAAATAGTCGCTAGCATTACGGAGAGCAGGGTCCACGCGCCTAAAGCAACCCATATAGCCCGAAAATGCCAGGGGTTACGGCTGGGATATGAAAGTCCAGAGTAACGCCAAAAGAGTTCAGCCGGCGAGTAAGCCAGCGGTCCCAACTGATGAAAGAGCCAGACTAGCCCAGCTCCTGCAATCAGCAGACTGCCCATAAAGAAACCGGGCGCTTGGATATCTTCTAATGTGAAATATAGGTAGGAGCCTCGAACCTGACGCAGGGAGACGCTGAATGACCCTGCAAGAGCAAGCCAGAAAACCAGGTAGAAAAATACCTTATAGACCGCACCGAGCCGGTACCCCAGCGTCCTGAGCGCTACCATGCGTTCTCGGCCCCTAGACCAAGCCCATCAGTCTCCAATGGAAACACCAAATTTTTAGTTCCTGGCAACGCGTTAAGCGCCGGGTCATGTGTGGCTATACAAACCGCTGCCCCAGCAGAGACTGTAGACTCCGCCCACTGAGCAATCCACTGCACTCCAGCAGTATCAAGACGCTTTTCTGGCTCGTCTAAAAAGTAGTAACGGGCAGGACGGAGCAACAAGGACGCAAGGCGGGAGCGTTGCTCCTGGCCAGAGCTCAAGGTGTGCGGTTCTCTGTCATAAGCCTGGGGTACTCCAAGTTCTTCTAGCGCCTGACGCACGCTCATACGCTGAGAAGAAGCCATTCCCAGCTTTTGAGCGATTTTAGGGCCTTCACCGGCCAGTATTTCAAGATGCTGCCCTACGGTTAGGCCGGGAAGCCAGCCCAGCGCGTCGTTGAGCCCAAAAACCTGTAAACGGAAGGCCTCAGACGCAGAGGTCACCGGTGCCCCATCGATGAGCACCTGCCCTTCGGTTAAATCCTGATGCAGAAGAAGACAGCTCATGAGGGTCGACTTACCGGAACCGTTAGGGCCAGTCAAAGTGTAATACACTCCTGGCTCCAGCGTGACAGAAGCACCAGAGAAAATAACATTCTCGTCAAAGGCTTTGGCCCCCTGATTTAGTTGAAGCGATGGAACCTTTGGAGGTAAGCCCATCAGTCTGTCCAGTCAGCGCCGGGTAGGGGCAGGAGCTCAAAGGGCGGGATGTTGTTGCCCCGGCCAGCGGGGGCACCCAGCTGGTTGCCTGAGCCTACCCCCAGTTGGGCCTGCCGCACCAGCAGGGCGCGGGCAACCTCGGCGTCCGTATTCTGCACCGTAACCCCCAGGGCGCTACCTGCAACCTTAAACTGCACGTTAGCCAAGCCCAGGCGACGCTGCCAGGGCCCCTGGGACAGGGCCAGGGCCTGCACCTTACCGTGGGGCAACAGGGTCAAGGAGTGGATCCACCGGCCAGAACGCACCACCAGCAGGGCCGGGGTCAGGGCAAAGCCGTTCCGCCGATAGGTAAACCAGTCAAACACGCGGGCACTGGCCGGGGAAACAATGAACCCCTGCTCAGATCCAGCCCCACCCAAACCAGCCTGTAGCTGGGGCAGGGACACCCCGCCGTCCTGTTCAGAGGGCAAGACCAGGGGCAGCACCCGCATGACCTCATCAAAAGTGCCCACCGGTAGCAATTCACCGGCAAAGTCCCCCTGTCCCTCGCCCTTACCGAGCAGGGTCACCTTCACCCGGTACCAGCCGGTCAGACGCCACAGGAGGGGCTGGACCACCTCAATCTTTTGGACGCGGCCAGCAGGCAGGGACTGGGTGGTGGTATCGGCAAACCCGAAGCGGGTTTTCAGGCCGTCTGCACTGGTTGAGAGGGAGAAATTGAAGCCGGTGTTAAAGCGCTTCCAGGCACTTGAGGCAATACCCATAATCAATGCCACATTTGAGGCAAAAATCGTAGCCAAAGAGGCTTCTGCCCACAGCAGTAGACCAACAACCAGGGCTACGGCAAGCACACCCACGATCCAACCAAGGGTCAGGAGCATGGACCCCAGCAGGCGCCCTACCGGCACCTGCACGATGAGGCGCTCGTCCGCGTCCTTAATCCCTAAGAAGTTCTCGGTAACGTGGTCGGCTAGGCGGTCAGCTAAATCAGAGGACGGGCTGGGCCCACCGGTTGCCGGGGCCGCAGAGGGCGACGGGGCTGCTACCCCGGCCTTGAGGGCCCGCACCTGGGCCAGGAGTTGTTCCCGCAGGTCACGGGCCTCCCGGTAGCGGAGGAACTCCACTTTCAGGGCAGAGGACGCCCCGTCAGCCACATCGAACTTGACCTCAGCTAACCCCAGCAGACGGGCGACAAAGGGTCGGTTCACGTCAATGGACTGCACCCGGTCCAACCGGGCCTTGCGCTCGGTTTTGAAGAGCATGCCGCTTTTGACGTAGACGTTCTGCCCGTCCACAGCAAAGCGGTAAAAGAACCAGGTAGAGATAAAGGGCAGCAGAAGAAGTACAAAAATCACTGCCAGTACCGCCAGGTACCAGTAGCCGCCAAAGATGCTTGACCAGGTGAAGAAGATAGTGTCGGGTGGGCCAGCTTCCCCCAGTTCTCTGAGGTCGAAGTTTCTCGCCCCGGCGATAAACTCTTCAAGGCCGTTGGTGACGATGGTGTACCCCAGCACCGCAACAATCAGCCAGGCTCGCACCAGGGGAGACAGGGGGTGGGCCCGGCGCCATTCCAGGACAGCGGGCCCGGCGGGTTCGGGGGCGGAGCTAGTGAGGCTCGTGTGCTCTTGGGGTAGAGGGGTTGGGTTCTGCATTAGAGGCCCGCCATCTTTGCATCGGACAGGTCGGTGAGGGTTTCCCGCAGGGCAGCAGCCTCTTCCTTGGGCAGGCCGGGGATGGTGACGCTGGAGGCGGCAGTTTTCACCTCAAGTTCTGCCAGGTTCAGGGCGTTGGCAATCGGCCCGGAGGACACATCAACATACTGGATGCGGCCGTAGGGGACAGCCGTAACCGTGCGGAACATGAGGCCCTTACGCACCAGCAGGTGGTCAGCTCGTTCGCTATAGCCCAGGGCTCGCACCTGACGAGAGGTCAGGGCCGTGAGCCAGATACTCCAGATGAGGGCCAGGGCAGGCAGGAGGTAGATGAGCCAGGCCGGCCAATCCCACCAGCCCAAAACGGCAGTAAATATCAGGGGCAGGGAGGTTATCCCTACCAGCAGGACCGACCAAATCAGGCGGCTAATCAGCTTCACTTTCAGGTAGGCGGGGGCAACCCGCTTCCAGGTGACCTCTGCTAGATCAACGGTATTTTTGGGGCGGCCGTCCATATCAAGCGGGGGCAGGATCGGGGTGAAGACGGGGGTTGTCGGGGGCACCTTTGCCCCCTCGTCCTGGGCCTGGGCTGGGGCAGGCTGGGGCGTCATGCTCTCGTCAGGACGGGCGGGTGAGTTGGTCAGCAGGTTCTCTGTAGGGCTCGGGTCGGTCACGGTAACTCCTTGCTGGCTAGCTCATATAGGGAAAAATCTACTTCCATTGTGACATAGAAAACTCCGGCCTGCTGGGCAAGGCCGGAGTTTTACAACCATATACATGCCTTATGAAGCATCTGTTTTTCGGGCGAGGGGCCCGGCCTGAGGGGCGACCTGCCCCACTCCCCCGGAGCCCTCATCGTCCCCGGGAGGAATCTTGCACCAGTTCTCAGCAATGATTCCGGCCACCAGCATGATAAGACCGCCGACCAGGGCCAGGAGGCTCTCCACCAGAGGGGCAGTTGCCGAACGGGAGGCTAGAAGCCCCACCTGGTAGACCACCAGGGCCAGCTGCCAGCCAGCAATCAGGGCCCCGGTCAAAGCTAGAGCCTGGGCAAAAACAGCCACCCGGGCAGCCAGCAGGGGGTTCATAGAGCCCGCTTTAGCCCGGGTGTCTACCCGACTGAAGCGGGACACCTGCCGGGCAAAATAAAGGGCCAGGACGGCCAAAATCAAGGCGGCCAGCAGGATCAGAGCCGGCAGGGACAACTCAGGCCCACCGGCCTGCACACTCAAGAGGTTCAGCAGGGCCCCGGAGGCAACGCCTACGCCAAAGACAAGGGCAAGGGCCCGGTTTCGAAGACTCATGCGCACACCACCGGAGCGGGGTGGAACTCCCGGATACCACCGGCATCTGCCGCCTTGTTGGCAAGCTGGCGGACGGAGTTACCCAAGAGATGGGCAGAAGGATCCATCCTGGCCCAGGGCTCTAGGACGAAGGCCCGCTCAGCTGCCCGGGGGTGGGGCAGGGTGAGATCAGGGTCGTCCATCTGCAGGCTGGCAATGTCGATAATGTCGATATCCAGGGTCCGGGGGCCCCAGCGCACCTCCCGTGTGCGGTGGTGCTTGGTTTCAATGGCCTGGGTGTAGGCCAGCAGGGTAAAGGGGCTCAAGCTGGTTTCAATCTCTACCACCATGTTGGTGTAATCAGGTTGCCCAGTAGGGCCCCCGACCGGGGCGGTAATCGCAATCGGAGAAATCTTGGTGACCACGATCTTCTCGTGGGAGCAAAGATCAGTGATGGCCTTGATGAGGGTATCTTCACTCGCGCCCAGATTGGAGCCAAGACCCAAAATAGCTTTAACCGGCATTCTTCTCCCTAAAGATAGTGACGGAGACATCAGCGAAGGTCACCTCGATGGGGGCCTTGGGCTTGTGGACGGTCAGCTCCACCGCCAGGAGGGGGAAACGGCTCAGGATTGCTGCCGCGATACGCTCGGCCAGGGTTTCAATCAGGTCAAGGGATTCGCCGGTGATGATTTCCCTGATAACTTCAGCAACTTCTGCATAGTTGACGGTGTGGGCGACGTTGTCGGTTTCGGCGGCCCGGGTGAAGTCGGTGAACATAGTGACGTCAACGAAGAAGGGCTGGCCGGTTTGTTTTTCGGATTCGAGGACGCCGTGGTAGCCCACGCTACCGACGCCGGTGAGGGTGATGCGGTCAGCCCGTGCGTAGTCGCCGGGTATGACGGGGGCGGGGGTTGTCGCGGGCATAGTTACCTTTCACCATTGAGAGAGGACCGCAGGGCCTGGTTTGTTGCCATTATCCTCGGGTTTTGGGCATTCCCCACCCTTAGCTGGCTGTGGTCTTAGGCATGTCTAACAGGTTACTTACCGTGTTCTGACGGCAATTTTTCGCCCCCAGGCCCTGCCCCGCCGTCCTTTCAGGAGCTTAAAGTCACAGCAACTTTTTCTTTTATGACGGGTCTGTTTCAGCTCCTGACCGGCCAGTCAGATTATTTTTTCAGGAAGGTACCGAGTGGAGAACACATAAGACTTAAACAATGTGCCCCTGGTCATGCGCCAGCCAGGCCCCCTGCACCGCCAGGGCGTCAGCAGTTGCCCTCACATCGTGGACGCGCACAGCCCACGCCCCGGCCTGGGCCGCCAGCAGTGACAGGGCAGCACTCGCCACGTCCCGCCCCCTCGCCGGACGCTCCTCCACCTGCTCGATCTGAAGACCCGCGGCAGCTGCGTCCTGCTCCCGCAAGAGCTGGGCAATAAACCGCTTCCGCGACCCGGCAACCAGCACCCGGTGGCCGTCCTGGGCTAAGGACCTCACCCCGGCCAAAATCTGCCAGTTCTGCTCCCCCTGCTTGGCAAAGCCCGGGCCGGGGTCCAGAATAATCTGCTCAGGTGCCACTCCCCCGGCCAGCAGTCGCTCGCGCAGGGCAAAAAGCTCCCGAAACACCTCACCAGCAACATCGGCATAAACAGCCTGAGAATCCATCGTGATCGACGTACCCCGCGAATGCATGAGAATGTAGGGAACACCCAGCTCAGCGACGGTTTCAACCATGTCATCCCGCAGACTCATACCGGCTACATCGTTGATGATCTGGGCACCGGCAGCCACAGCCGCACGGGCG
Organism: Rothia nasimurium; assembly: GCF_049068285.1. Taxonomy (GTDB): domain Bacteria; phylum Actinomycetota; class Actinomycetes; order Actinomycetales; family Micrococcaceae; genus Rothia; species Rothia nasimurium_I. The sequence goes on from NZ_JBLKPV010000004.1 coordinate 44,998, forward strand.
GTTTCGGGGTTGAGGGTATCGACCGACATGACGATATTTTCAGCCGCTAGAGCTTCGATTACAGGCAGGACGCGGCGCTGCTCCTCCGCCAGGTCAACGCGGGTAGCCCCGGGGCGGGTTGATTCCCCACCCACATCAATGATGTCTGCCCCCTGGGCCACCAGTTCCCTGGCGTGGGCGACTGCCACCCCAGCGTCCTGATACAAACCCCCATCTGAGAAAGAATCAGGGGTGACGTTGAGAATACCCATGATGAGGGTGCGGTCGGTAGGTAGCTGGGTGAAAGAACCGTGAGCGTGAGGAAGAGTCATGCTCCCAGGCTAACAGCTTCAGGCCCCTACCCCGCCTCTCCCGTCTTAGCCAAGGGGATCGCAAAACCTAAAAAGGACCGCATAAAATGCGGTCCTTTTGTGAAAATCAGGCTCCCCTGCGAGGAACTAGGAGGCCATAATCAGGCTCATGGCCTCAGCCCGGGTGGCAGGGTCGCGCAGGGCCCCGCGGACGGCGCTGGTGACCGTCTTAGCCCCGGGCTTGCGAACCCCGCGCATGGACATGCACATGTGCTCAGCCTGAATCACCACAATAGCCCCGGTGGGTTGCAGGTGCTCTTCAAGGGCCTCAATCACCTGGGTGGTCAGACGCTCCTGCACCTGGGGGCGCTTAGCGTAGACATCTACCAGGCGGGCCAGCTTGGATAGGCCGGTGACCTTACCGTCACCACCGGGAATATAGCCGATGTGGGCGTGCCCGTAGAAGGGCACCAGGTGGTGCTCACAGGTCGAATAGAAGGGGATGTCCTTGACCAGCACTAGCTCAGAGTGGTCGATATCAAAGGTGGTCCCCAAGATATCGGCTGCATCCATGCTAAGGCCAGCAAACATTTCGTCATAGGCCCGGGCTACGCGGGCCGGAGTCTCTAGCAGGCCATCGCGGTCAGGGTCCTCACCGATAGCCAGCAGGATTTCCCGGACGGCAGCCTCAATACGGGCCTGATCAACAGCCATTAGCGGGGACCTCCCAAGGGGTCAATATCAGGGTTACCTGCGGGGCCTGCGGCACCCGGGTGGGGGTTACCCGGCTCCATAGGGTCAACAGTAGGCTGCTGGACGAGGGGCTCAGCAGGAGCAACCGGCTCAGCCGCCTCAGACTTCTTCTCACTGGGGGCAAGCACCGGGGGAAGGTCAGAGACCTGGCGGTTCTCCTTGGAGAGCCACTGGGCCCGCTCCGGGCGCTTCCGTACGTTAGCGAAAATCTCTGCAATCTCATTTTCGAGCAGGGTTTCCCGCTCTAGCAGGGCGTAGGCCAGGGCGTCCAGAATATCGCGGTTCTCGGTGAGAATCTCGTGGGCCTCGTCGTGGGCCATAGCCAGCAGGTCGTGGATTTCCTGGTCCACAATGTAGGCCAGGGAATCTGAGTGCTGGTTGCCGCCACCGGCACCGCCACCCAGGAAGGGATCTGATTCCTTAGCCACCAGGCGGACGGAACCAACCTTGGCGCTCATACCGTACTCGGTCACCATCTTGCGGGCGGTATCGGTTGCCTTCTGAATATCGTTTGAGGCACCGGTTGAGGGGTCGTGGAAGACGATTTCCTCAGCGGCCCGGCCACCCATGGCGTAGGCCATCTGGTCAAGCAGCTCATTGCGGGTGGTAGAGTACTTGTCGTCCTGAGGCATGACCATGGTGTAACCCAGGGCCCGGCCACGCGGCAGAATCGTAATTTTAGTAACCGGGGCAGAGTTACGCAGGGCAGCAGCTACCAGGGCGTGGCCGCCCTCATGGTAGGCGGTGACCTTACGCTCGTGCTCACTCATAATGCGGGAAGACCGCTGGGGGCCAGCCATGACGCGGTCAATAGCTTCGTCAATGGCGCGTTCGTCAATGACGTTACCGCCGTCGCGGGCGGTCAGCAGGGCAGCTTCGTTCATGACGTTGGCCAGGTCAGCACCGGTAAAACCGGGGGTGCGCTTGGCAACGGAGGCCAAATCAACGCGGCGGTCAATGGGCTTACCGGCGGCGTGAACCTCAAGAATCCGCTGGCGGCCCTTGAGGTCGGGGGCGTCCACACCCACCTGGCGGTCGAAACGGCCAGGACGCAGCAGGGCCGGGTCAAGGACGTCGGGGCGGTTGGTTGCCGCAATGACAATGATGTTGGAGGTGCCGTCGAAGCCGTCCATCTCAACCAGTAGCTGGTTGAGGGTCTGCTCGCGTTCGTCGTTACCGCCGCCCATGCCGACGCCGCGCTGGCGGCCGACGGCGTCAATTTCGTCCACAAAAATAATGGCGGCCTTGTTGGACTTGGCCTCCTTGAAGAGGTCACGCACGCGGGAAGCGCCCACGCCCACGAACATTTCAACGAAGTCAGAACCTGAAATCGAGTAGAAGGGAACGCCCGCCTCACCGGCTACCGCCTTGGCCAACAGGGTCTTACCGGTACCGGGAGGGCCGTAGAGCAGAACGCCCTTGGGGATCTTGGCGCCCAGGCGGGTGAACTTCTCAGGCTCAGCCAGGAACTCGCGTACTTCTTCGAGCTCAGCCAGGGCCTCATCAACACCGGCCACATCAGCAAAACGAACGGTGGGGTTGTCCTTGTTGAACTTCTTAGCCCGAGACTTAGAGAAGTTCATAATCTGGGAGCTGCCGCCGCCCATCCGGCTCATCATGAACCAGAAAATCGCCACCAGAATAATCAAAGGCAACATAAAGGACAGCATGGAGGTGAACCAGTTGGTGCGTACCGGCTGGTCAGTGAAAGACTCCAGCTCAGCAGCATCCATGGCGTCCACGACATCAACAGCACGCGGGGCAACGTAGAAGAAGCTCACCTTCTTGCCCTTGTTTTCACCGGCAGAAGTGACGTAATCGTCCTTCAGCTCCAGCTCAACCCGCTGCTCGCCGTCGTAAATCTTGGCGCTGACAACCTTCTGGTCATTCAACAGGCCGATACCGACATTGGTATCAACCCGGGTGGAAGCTGCCAATGAGTTGGCAAAAAACATGGGCACAGCAATCAGCACAGCCAACAAGACCCAGAACCAGGGCCCCGAAATAAGCTTGCCGAAGAAACCCTTCTTCTGCTGAGGATCGGGAGCGTTATCCGTTTTCTGCACAGGCATGCCTTCCACACAATGACGGGGCGGGGAACCTCCCCACCAAAATCTTTCAGACCCGCCCACCCCGCACAGGGTGCACTGAGCCTAGACCTATCTAATGTACCCAAAATTGCTGGGTGAATGCTCCATGAGACTAGGGTTTCACCTCAGGGCTAAAGGAGGTGGCTTTAAAGCACAAGAGACGAGGTGTCTTACCTCGTCTCCTGCGGTGGCTTTAAGTCTTAGGAGTAGACGTGGGGGGCCAGGGTAACGATGCAGTCCAGGTTGCGGTAGCGCTCGGCGAAGTCCAGGCCGTAGCCGACAACGAATTCGGGTTCGATGTCCCAACCGACGTACTTGACGTCAACATCGGTCTTGACGCTCTTGGGCTTGCGCAGCAGGGTGCAGATTTCAACCGAGTTAGCACCGCGGGAGACCAGGTTCTGCTGGAGCCACTTGAGAGTCAGGCCCGAGTCAATAATGTCTTCAACAATGAGAACATCGCGGCCGGTCAGGTCGGTGTCGAGGTCCTTGAGGATGCGGACGACGCCGGAGGACTTGGTGCCAGATCCGTAGGAGGAAACAGCCATCCAGTCCATGGTGTAGTGGGTCTTCAGAGCGCGGGAGAGGTCGGCTACCACCATGATGGCACCCTTGAGGACGCCGACCAGCAGGACATCGCGGCCCTCGTAGTCCTTGTCGATCTGGGCTGCGAGTTCCTTAATCTTGGCGTCGATCTCTTCCTTGGTGAAGAGGACGTGCTTAATGTCGTTCTGTACGTCGAGTGCGTCCACGTTTGTTTGCTTTCTGCTGGAGGAAAGGTTGGGCGCCAGGCCCTGTAGACGGGCGCGAGCGCTTGTTCTCTCTTAAGTATGGTTTATGGGGCGGGCCTGAGTAAAACGATGAGGCCGGTTTTTTTGAGGTTTATCGCTTGGGCCCCCCGCATGAGGGTGGCTCCGGGGCGGCGGCGGTAGGCAGAGACATGGCCGGGTAGCTGGAGGGGACCTGCTGTTCCGTGGTCACAGATGAAGGCATCGAGGGCAGCCAGTCGTTCGAAACCGGGGGCGGTTCCACCGGCCCGTTCCAGGGCTAGGGCCAGGACGCGGCCGCGCAGGGCCGGGTGCAGGCCTGCGAGGGTAGCCCGGTCAAGCAGGATAGCTCCAGTGAGGTTCTGAACCCCCACACTGGCTGCAAGGGCAGGGGCAACCGGGGCCAGCTCGTCCGCGCTGATCAGGACAGAGGCCAGGGCGGCTTCCGCCTGGTTAGCCAAGTAGTCGGCGTCGGCCCCAGCTATGGTGGCGGTGCGGGCCAGGGAGGTGGCGACGTCCCCACCCAGATTCTCTTCAAGATAGGGCAGGATGGAGTGCCGCACCCGGGCCCGCATGAGGGACTGGTCGGTGTTGGTGGGATCCTGCCAGGGGGTCAGGCCGGCGTCGGCGCAGATCTCTTCGATCTCGGTGCGCCGCAGGGCGAGCATAGGGCGGATCAGGCGGACAGGACCGGCCGGGTGCTCTTCAGTACGGTCAAGGGGCATACCGGCCAGGGAGCGGGTACCCGAACCGCGGGCCAGACCCAGCAGTACAGTCTCAGCCTGATCATCGAGGGTATGGCCCAGGGCAACAGCCTCAGCTCCGGTTGCTGCCATAGCCCGGGCAAAAGCCCCGTAACGGGCGGTGCGGGCAGCCATTTCGGGCCCCTCTTGACCGCTCTCAACGGCCACCTTCTCAACCAGCACCGGACTCAGCCCCAGCCCGCGCAGAATTTGGGCGGTCTCCTCGGCCACCTGGGCTGAACCAGCCTGAAGCTGGTGGTCTACCACAAGGGCCCCCACCCGGACGTCCCCGCGACGGCTAAAATGGGCCAGCAGGACAGCTAGGGCCAGGGAGTCCGGGCCGCCGGAAACCGCAGCCAGTATCAGGGGCCGTTCCCCGGCCTCCCGCTGGACCTTACCGCCGGTGGGGGCGACCGTCCCCGCCCCAAACACCCGATCAAGGACGGTTGCCACAGAGCGGCGGGCGGCACCCACCACCGGGTTTAGGCGGCTCTTACGTTGGTTTTGCATTATGCCTTTTCCTGGCCTTCCCTGCCGGTGCTCCTGGGGGTTTCACCCAAGACCCGGTCAATCCAGCGGTCCGGGGCATGAATTTCTGCCACGGTGGGCAGGTTGGCAGGATCCTCCCAGATCCGGTTGAAAGACTCCATACCCACCTCGTCAACAATAGTCTGTACGAACTTCTGCCCATTCTTATACTGGGCCATTTTGGCATCCATGCCCAGGAGTTTGCCCATAAAGCGGGGGAAGAAGCCCTGGTTTTTACCGCGGCTTTCGAAACGGCGGCGGATAGTTTTCACAGAGGGTACGATATCGGCATCCACAGCGTCCATAACCACGTTGGCGTGGCCTTCTAGCAGGCTCATCACGCCGGTCACCGCGTCCATGAGGTCCCGGCCCCGGTCACTGAGCAAGAGGGCGGCCTTCGGCAGCTGGCCGGCAGGAACCGACTCGCCCAGAGCCTCCTTCTTCTTCATGCTGGCCACAGCCCCGGTAGCAGCAGTAACGATCCGCTCCGACAGATTCTCACTGGTATCGCCCAGTTCGCGACCAAGCTCGTGCATGAGGTTCAAAAGGTGGTCACGCAGCCAGGGGGCCGCCGCAAACTGAACCCGGTGGGTCTGTTCATGCAAGGCAACCCAGAGGCGGAAATCCGCCGGGTCAAGGTTGAGTTCCTTCTCCAAGGCAAGAAGATTGGGGGCAACAATCATCAGGCGGCCGCCGGGGGCCCCGTGGCCAGCCAGCGCAGCAAAAGGATCATACTGACCCAGGACGCGGGTGGATAAGAAAGCCAGCACAGCCCCAATTTCTGCGGCACCCCCCACCTCAGTCACCATCTTTTCGGTATCAGATAGCTTGCTGAACCGGGAACCCAGCACCTCCTCGGCAATAGGCCCAAGCATCATCTCAAAGGACTGGGTATTAGCCTTCACCCAGGTCGCCCGATCAACAATCAGCAGTTCAGAATCATGCAAATTTTCTGCAGCAGCTAGTCCAGTAATGGCATGGACGTAGTCAACGGCAGCGGTAGCCGCATACCGCATCTCTTCGACGGCACGGCGCTTAGCGGAAGCCTCAGCGCGGGGGCCAGCCGGAGCCAGGGTACCTGCAATCTTATGGGCCAGAGAGAAGTTGAGCTTCATGAAAACCCACTCTACCGGCTCCCAGCAGGCCCAGCCCACCCCGCCAGCTACCGGCGTCCTCACCCTCCACAGAGAAAAGGAGGCTGAACCCTGCAGGGTTCAGCCTCCTGACCAGTAGGTGCACAAGGTAGCTCCCGCTACCCCAGCCCATCTTTAGTTATCGTCTGCCTCAGCTTCAGCTGCGGACTCGTAGTGAGACTTCTCAAAACGCTCCTGGGCCTCAACTACCAGCTTCTCAGCAAAAGCCTTGTCTTCCCAGCCTTCGCCCTTAACCCACTTACCGGGCTCCAGGTCCTTGTAACGCTCGAAGAAGTGCTTGATTTCTTCCTTGAGCTGGTCGGCAACGTCACCGATTTCCTGGATGTGGTCGTAGCGCTTGTCTGCAGGAACGCAGAGAACCTTATCGTCGCCGCCAGCCTCGTCGGTCATGCGGAAAACGCCGATGGGGCGGGCTTCAACCAGGACGCCGGGAACAACATCAACGTCCAGGATTACCATGGCGTCAAGCGGGTCACCGTCTTCACCCAGGGTGTCCTCAAAGTAGCCGTAAGCGGTGGGGTACTGCATAGAAGTGAACAGTACGCGATCCAGGCGCAGGCGGCCGGTCTCGTGGTCGATTTCGTACTTGACGCGTGAGCCACGGTTAATTTCAATAGTGACGTCGAGTTCCAAAGGAACCTCCTGGTTGGTGGTAAAAGAAAACCCGTCGGTTGAACGGGTGGTTCGGCAACTTAGTTTACTTGAGAACAGGCAGTCTCACAGCTTTTTCTGGGCAGGCAGGCTTGTGTCACCCGTATTACACCTCACCCCAGCCCCCTTCCGCCCAAGCGCACCCGCACCCGATACCCTGGTGTGAAGACCCATTTTCCCTGACGCCGCCCCGCCGGCTCACCCCCTGGAGGTTCCATGGCCACCCCCCGCCCCGTCCTTGCCTGGCTCAGCGCCGGTGCCCTCGCTGTTGGTTGCTTTGCCGCAGGCGCCTGGGCCCTGCCCCAGTGGCAAGAGGCCAAGCAGCTAGAAGCCCAGTCGGTGGCCCCCAGTATCACCGCCCAACCGGTAGCCCCCGCCAATAGCCAGGACGTCCCCGCCCCGCTTGATACCGCCGGTTTAGCTGAGCGCCTGGGCGGAATCCTGGACGAGCTCAACCAGGGCACCGTATCAGCCCGGGTCATCGACGCCAACAGCGGGGAAGTCATCTTTGAACGGGAAGCCGATGCCCAACGCATACCGGCCTCCAACATGAAGATGCTAGTGCACTACGCCGGGGTCGTCACCGCCCCTGACACCCGCTTCAAAACCTCAGTCACGCTGGCCGAAGACGGGGCTCTTACCCTCGTTGCAGGCGGCGACACCCTGCTGGTGCCAGGACCGTCCAACCCCGACAGCACTATGGGCCGGGCAGGAATTGAAACCCTCGCAGAAGGCACTATCGCCGCCCTCACCCAACAGGGCAAGAGCGCCCAAAACTTCACCCTCAACCTAGACACCACCATCTACTCAGGCCCCGCCCTCAACCCAGAATGGCACGAAGAAGACATCGCCTCAGGCTTCATGAGCGCCGTAACCCCCCTCGCTTTCTACTCCCACTACACCCCCGGAAGTAATGGAGCCAGCGGGGAGCGTCCTGACGACGCCCCCACCCAGGTCCACCAAGCCCTCCTCGAAGCCCTCAACCGCCTCGGGGCAGAAGCCGGCCTCACCTTCACCGGCGGCAATGCCCTCGATGCCCCCTCCCAGGGCACAGAACTTGCCGCCGTTGAATCAGCAACCTGGGCCGAACAAAGCGCCCTCATGATGCAAGAATCCGACAACTCCCTGGCTGAGGTACTCGGCCGCAACCTCTCCGTAGCCCGTGGCGGCGACGGATCAGCGACCGACGCCATCCAGCAGGTCCGCGCCGTCCTCACCGAACAAGGCCTACCCACCGACTACACCCAAACCGACCTCAGCGGCCTCTCCATGAACAACAAGGTGCCTAGCACCCTCCTCACCGCCCTCACCCAGCGGGCCATAAACGGCAGCGCCACAGAACGCCTCACCCTACCCGGCCTGCCCATCGCCGGCTACAACGGGACCCTCGGCCTGCCCAACCGCTTCAACGACGCCAACGAAACAGCCGGCCGGGGCTACGTCCGCGCAAAAACCGGAACCCTCAACTCCGTCCTCTCCCTCAGCGGCTATACCGTCACCAGCGACAACCGGCCGCTCATCTTCTCCGTCACCATGAACGACCTAGAGAGCACCGACGCTGCCAAAAACACCATCGACCGGTTCGCAGCAGAACTCACCGCAGGGTAGGTCAGGGGCCCAAACAGCGCCCCGGTGGCGCCACCCGACCACAAAACATCAACCCCGCATCCGAACGAATCGGATACGGGGTTGAGTGCTCTCAAAAGGGCCTCAGGGAGTTTAGCTCTCCCAGGTGCCGCGGGCCTCAGTCCAGTTGATAGTGATGCCGCTTGCGAAAGTTACACGGGTAACACCGTCTCCGCCGCGAACCTCATCAGTCACGGGGAAGCCCAAAACAGTGGGGCCGCCCAGGGTGTACCAACGGTTAGAAATCGCTCCACCCTCAACGAGTGAACGGGCACCAGTTGAAGGGGTCCAGTACACGGAGGTGATGTTGCCGTTGCTGGAGAAATCCTGACGCATAGAACCCAAGAAGGAATACTCACGGTTCATGGGGTAGCCCCAGCCGTGCTCGAAATTCTGACCTGCAAAACGCTGGCCGATAGCACCGGGCCAGTAGACGTCCTGGGCGCCGTGCTCTGAGGTCCAGTAAATGGTGCGGTGCTTGGAGAAGTTCTGGATACGACCGCCCTGGATTGAGCTAAACTCACGGCCAGTGGGAACACCGAAGGTGTTTTCCCCGCCATTGGCCTGGTAGTGGTCTGAGAACTCAGAGCTCATAGGAATCGCAGAAACCTGCTGCACCTGGGTAGAAGACTGGGGAGCGACGATGCTTGAGGTGTAGTCGTTGGGGCCGCGGCCGTTCTCGTAGCGGTAGATGCCGACGTTGCCGAGGATTCGCCAGGGCAGGCGGGCGCCGCCGTGGCCGTAGCAGAGGCCGATACCCATGACGTTAGCCTGGGGAGCAAGGACGGCTGCCCGGTGGGCAGGTGAGCTCTTCCAGAAGGCCAGCAGCTGGCTGATGTCGTCGTTGTAGGTCAGAGCGATGACCTCACGCACGAAGCTGTAGCCCTGCACCTTGGAGTTGTAGAGGAACTGGGTGCCGTGGGAGAAGTAGCCCGCGTTGAACTGGCGGATTGCTTCAAGCTCCATCACGGAGGCGACGGTTGCTGAGTGACGGACAGGGCTCAGGCCGTTCTGGGCGCGGAAGGCGTTAATCAGGTCCAGTAGGCGCTGCTGGTCGGCTGCGCGCTGGGCGGCAGACACAGTGCGGATGTCTGAAGCGGCTGCGTTTGCTGAGGTTGCAGCACCGGCCACGGCAACACCCGCGAGGGTGAGGGCAGCTGCCTGGCGGCGGTTAGGCTTAACTGCCCGAGTAGTTTCAAGAAGATTCTTCACTCTTGGTCTCCACATCTAAGTCTCAGGTTCTCATTCGAGAATTTTTCTGAACACAACTTTATAGAATCGTGACCTGATGTCTACACTTTCAGGAAGTTTTTTTAAGGGGACAATCAGGTTCAGGGGGCCGTCTGCAACGTCTTCATTCTCCCTTCATGATTGTTCTACCTTGCCAAGGGCACATTTGTATTAATATTCAATAATTTTTTGTGGGCAAAAAATGATAAAAAATTAATCATGGGAGACCCGCCACTTCACAGACCCCCACAACCAGCCTTTCCAGCCGCTCGCACCAGTATGACTTGGGCAAACAGTGGAAAATCCAACCCACTTGCCCGCCCTACCCACAATGCGGGCAATTTCCATACAACCCACTTTCACTAAATTCACCCGCCGAGCAAATCAAAGAGTCTTGATTGAGGTGGGTCACATGGGCTTTTATTTACTGCTGATTTATTCAAAGAAAAGCAGCCAAGAAACTCTAGGGTTATCTTCTAATTGACTAGAATATATTTAGAACACATGTTCCCACTATTCCAGATTGGTACGGAACAGTTTTCGGTGACTGAGAGAGGTTCTTAAAATGTCAGACCCCCTTGCTAGCCTAGGAAGCGACGCACGCAAAGGAGCCCCATGTTCTTCATCGACGCTGACCCAACCCAGAGTGACTCTGGCCTTGAACCTGCTGGCCGCAGCCTGGTCTATTCTGCAACCGACCTCGTCACCAGCGCCCAATGCCAATTTGCAACCCTCTACGCCCTCGACCACCTGCTGGGTCGCGTCCCCGCCCTTGATCTTGCCCCTCACCCTGGCCTAGCCCGGGCTGCAGCTCTCGGCAACGCCCATGAAGAACGGGTACTCAATACCTACCGGCAAACCTATGGGGTATGGAATCCGGCTACCGGGCGCGGGGTTTATGAGGTAGAACCACCTACCAGCTACAGCAGGGAAGAACTCAACAAAAAACGGCTTGAAACCCTAGAAGCGCTCAGGGCTGGGGCTGATGTGGTCTTCCAGGCCGCTTTCTTTGACGGCTCCTTCCACGGCCGGGCTGACTTTCTCGTCAAACAAGAGGACGGCTCCTACCGGGTAGTTGATACGAAATTGGCCCGTACGGCTCGGGTCCCTGCCCTCCTGCAGTTAGCGGCCTACGCCCACCAGCTTGAGCATGAGGGTATTGACCTTGATTCGCAGGTTTCCTTGATTTTGGGGCACGAGGTAGAGTCCCTCCACGAGCTATCCACCATTACCCCGGTCTTTGAAGAGAAGCGGGAACGGCTCGAAGCCCTCCTCCGTCAGCGCCGCCGTCCTGATGCCCTCCCGCTGAGCTGGTTAGCCGAGGTCAAAGACGGCAAAGTCCTTGAGCCTGCGCAGGCTGTTCAACGATGTGGCCGGTGTGATACCTGCCAGGCCTTGGCGGTACGCCACCAGGATATGCTGCTGACAGCGGGCATGTCTGCCCGCACCCGTTCTTTTATTGTTGACCGGTGCGGGGTGCAGACGATCGATGAGCTGGCAGCCTTGGCTGGCCAGTCCCATCTACCAGGTTTGGTGCGGCGGTATGCCGAACAGGCAGCCCTGCAGACGGGAAGGGCCCAGCCGGACGGCTCAGTGCAGGTAACCGATGCGGAGGGTAATGAAAGCGTCCTGGCTTATACCCTTCTGCCCCGCCATACCCTGCGGGCCCTACCCCGGGCAGCTTCTGGAGATCTTTTCCTTGCGCTCCGGTCTGATCCCCTGTGGCGGGATGAGGCAGCGACCTCACCAGCCTTGATGTGGGGGCTGACCTACGCCTTAGGTGTAACCCATCTATCTGATAATCCAAGTTCGGAGCCCCTCTTTGCCCAATTTTGGGCCCACTCCCGGGCTGCTGAGGGCAGGTTGCTGGGAGATTTTTTGAACCTGGTGCACCAGCAGCGCACTGAAAACCCGGGTATGCGTGTCTACTATTTCGGTGCGGGAGTGCTGGCCTCCTTGCAGGAGCTAGCCGGTAAGCACGGGGTAGGCGAGGCCTATCTGACTGATTTACAGCGGGACCAGGTGCTTGTTGATCTTTCTGAGGTGATGAGGCGCTCTGTTCGCACGAGTGTTGGCACCAGCCAGCTTGCTGAGGTTGAGCCCCTGTACCTTGAAGGTATTGAACGGCAGCAGGAGATTCCCCCAACGGCCTATACCGATTGGGTTGAGGCCCAGGCGGCAGGGCAGGTGGAGCTGGCTGCCCAGATGAAGGCTATGCTGGCTCGCGATCTCTACCGCACGGGGGTTTCCCTTCTGCAGCTGCGAGCCTGGTTGCTTGATTTAGCTGGCCGGTCGGTGGAGCGGGAGCTTGATGAGCCGGCCCCGCTGGCTGACCTCAATGAGTTGCTGGTACAGGCTGGTCGCGCTGAAGACGAGACTGAAGAAGAACGCACCCTGCAGCGCTTTATTGGGGCTCTGGACGCCGGCGGCGAGCTAGATGAGCAAAAGCAGGCGGTTGCGATGGTGGCTACGGCAACCGGTTATCACCGCCGTGAGCGTCGCCAGTTCTGGTGGGATCATTTCAACCGGCTGACTGCTCCCTTGGAAGATTGGGAGGACGCCCGCGATGTGGTCTTGCTGGGTCGGATGCAGGTGGTTGCCGATTGGCATCAGCCGGAGCGGGCCCGCTCCCTATCGCGGGTCTTGAGCGGGGTCGCCCGCCTGGCGCCGGGATCATCGGTGAAGGTTGGAGACAGCAACCTCTTTGCCATGTACGGCCGCCCCTTGCCTCCTTTTTTGGAGTTTGAGGCCCGGCAGCAGGCGCTGACCTACGCTGCCCTGCATGAGGGGGTCCTGCCGGTAGAGCCTGAGCGGGCTGGGGCTTTTAACACTGAGATTCTTGAGCTTGAAGAGATTCCGGTGGAGGAGGCTGGCCAGCCCTACCTGGTGCGGATCACGGTGAAGGAGAGCCTGAAGACGGTTGAGGGGCAGCCTGCTGAGCCCTACCCCCATCTGCCCTTAGCCTTGACACCGGGCCAGCCGATTCCTACCCGGGCCCAGGAGCAGGCCTTGATGGAGCTGGCTGCCCGTACAGCGCAGACCCTCCCTGAGCTTCCCCAGTCGGCGGGCACGGAGCTGCTGCGCCGCCGTCCACCCCGATTACGAGGTAGGAGTGCAGGTGGGAGCACCCCGGTCTTGCCTCGCCCTCTTGAGTTTGCCGAGACTCACGGGGCGATGGCTACGGTACAGGCAATTTATGAGGCTGTGAGCCAGCTGGATCGGTCCTATGTTGCGGTGCAGGGGCCTCCCGGGTCAGGCAAGACCTTTGTGGGGTCGCATGTGATTGGACGTCTGGTGGCAGCTGGCTGGAAGGTCGGGATTGTGGCCCAGTCCCACGCCGTCGTCGAGAATATGCTGCTGGGCTGTATTAATAACGGCCGGGTTGATCCCGATGCTATTGCCAAGGGGGTCGGGAAGAGCCAGACCCCGGATTTCCCCTGGCGGGAGGTCCGCAACCCTGACGTCAGCCGTTTTATGGACGAACCCGGCGGCCGGATTTTTGGCGGTACAGCCTGGGACTTTGCCTCCGACAACAAATTCCGGTTTGAGGGTCTTGACCTGCTGGTGATTGATGAGGCTGGCCAATATTCCCTGGCTAATACCCTGGCAGTGGCCCGCTCTGCCAAGAACCTCCTGCTCTTGGGGGACCCGGCCCAGCTGCCCCAGGTAACCCAGGGGGCCCACCCCTACCCGGTGGACGAGTCCGCCCTGGGCTGGCTCTCAGATGGCCGCACGGTACTGCCCGAGGAGTACGGCTACTTCCTGGATGTCACCTGGCGGATGCACCCGCAGCTTTGCGCCCCGGTTTCTGCCCTGTCCTATGAGGGACGTTTAGCGTCAGCTCCGTCCGGCAGCGAGCGCCACTTGCAGGGGTGGGAGCCGGGAGTGTACCTGCGTACCTTAGAACATACCGGTAACTCCACCTTCTCCCTGGAAGAGGCTGAGGAGGTGGTGAGGGTAGCCCGGAGCTTCATAGGGTGCCAGTGGACGCCAGCCCTCTCGGCCCCTGAGCAGGCGGCCCCCTTAGAGCCCGGTGACATCATTGTGGTGGCGGCCTATAACGCCCAGGTCGAGGCGATCCGTGCGGCCCTGGTTGAGGCAGGTTTAGCCGCGCCAGATGGCAGTGGCGTGCGGGTAGGAACAGTTGATAAGTTCCAGGGCCAGGAGGCCCCGGTCGTTATTGTGTCAATGGCAGCTTCAAGTGCTGGTGATACTCCGCGCGGCACCGACTTCCTGCTATCCCCCAACCGCCTCAATGTGGCCCTGTCCCGCGGTATGTGGGCGACCGTCGTGGTCTGTTCCAGCGGGTTCACCGACTTTTTACCGACCAGCCCTGAAGCCCTCGCCCTACTGGGTGCCTTCATCCGGTTAGAACGCAGTGCCAGGCCCTGGTCGTCTCAGCCTGCTGGTCTTGGTTCCCTGCACAACAACGACGATGACCCCGATTCTGAAAGGAGCTAAAGTATGGCGCTCTCCCCTACGCACCGTCGGCGGGCCCCCTACGTCCTGTTCTTCGACGGGCAGGCGGTCGCCCTGGGCGACCCTGACTACCTCCGCCGAATCAACGACCGGCTCACGGAGCAGGGCTACCACACCCGCCCTACCTACTGGGACCAAACCTACCTGGCTGATCTCTCCCTAGAAGATCCGGAATCCTTGGCCCAGCTAGCTGAACGATCAGCCCCTGTGGGAGATCCTGACCAGCTCAACAGCATTGGTGTGACCTGTGGTGAGGCCGAATTTTGGGCGGCCATGTATGCCCGGAGTTTTGAGAAGGCCCCGGCCTGGGGGGAAAACGACACCCTCTATATGCCGGCTTTGCCTGACTGGTTAGAGAATACCCGTACCTGGCGGCTTGACCCGCTGGCCCCGGGCGACGGCCCCGATGCCTTCGATATCGACGGCGGGTGGGTGCGGGTCAAGGACTCCCCAGGCGGTGGCCAGCCAATTGGCCTCTTCCAGCTCACCAGTGCAGACTATTTTTGGGCTTTTGGCTCAGCTGAAGACCTCCGCGAGCTGGTTCATCTGTGCCGCTCCCTGGCCCGCGATTTCACGGGCTTTGACCGTATCACCGCCTACTTGGGCACCGACCTTGGGTGTAGCAGTATCCGCTTCCCCATTGAGTGCCGCCGCCACCTTGAAGAGCAGCTCTTCCTAGCCGGGGTCGATGCTGAAACCCTTTTTTGGGAACCCTAAGTGCTCCTTTGACCCATCCTGTAAGGCATACTGAAACCTATGTTTGTTCTCACCTTCATCGCCCGCTCTGCCGCCGCCGATTTTGCCGCCCTGGAGGCCCGGCTGGAGCAGTTAGCCCCGACTGTCCCTTTCAGCCGCACCTACCCTGATGAACTTCAGGGGGCTTTCGAGCAGGCCGAGGACGCCCTCGCCGCCGCCCTGCTCGGGGCCCGTTTTGGTGGTTTCTGGGTTGGGATTGGGGCCGGGCCCTTGGCCCTGCCGCGCTTCGCTGCTGCCCTGGGGGCAGTGTCTACCCCGGAGTGTTCCGGTGAGGCTTTGAGCCTGTCTCGGTCTGCGGTGGAGCAGGCTCAAACCGGAGCCCCGCCGCGCAGTATCTGCGTGCACGCAGCTGGTCAGGGGGTGCGGGCAGACCAGGTAACCGGCCTGTTGCGCCTGCTCTACCGAGTGGCGTCCGCCCGGACTGACGCCGAGTGGCGGGTGCTTGACCTGCTAGTGCCCGGGGTGCGCGGGCAGCAAAAGGCGGTGGCTCAGGCCCTGGGGATTACCTCCCAGGCGGTGAGTAAGACCCTGGTGCGCTCCTACTGGCACGAGGAGCTGGCCTCTCGTGCGCTCATCGCTGAGCTACTCGACGATTTAGCGGGGGCGAACCGGTAGGCCGGAGTCATGGGCTGTCAGTCTCTTAGGGCTTGAGCTGGCAGGCGGTGGAGCGGTTGGTGGAAATACGCAGGTAGATTCGCTCTGCCAGCGGGCGAAGCTGGGGGTTCTTCAGGGCGGACGCCGCCACCCGCACGGGTGCGTACCGGCTGGTGGCCAGGGCTAGGGCGATGGCGAGCGCCCCGTAGGCCACCTGGCCGGTAGGGGTGATGAAGGGGATTTGGCGCATGAAGCGCTCAAAATTGACGCCGTGTTCTTCTAGGCGGTCGTAGTGGCCGGGGCGCACCTGGGCCTCTAGGCCCAGGTGGGTGAGAAGCCGGGCGGCTTTCTGGCAGATACCGCAGTCGGGGTCGTAGAGCAGCAGGCCTTCAGCTGGTACGGAGGTGGTCACGGTGGCCCTTTCTCTTCCGGGTCAGATGTAAGACCACCATAGCAAGCAGGGCCAGTAGCACTATAGAGGAGCGCCTGATATTAAGTGTGACGGGGCAAGGCCCGTCACGGGCTTAGAGCAGGTCGCGCAAGATCGGCACCGTGCCGTCCTCGTAGACCGAACCGGTGACGTCCGTAGCCAGCTCCGCTACCTCGGGCAGGGCCTGGCCCATAGCTACGCCGCGGGCGGCCCAGTGGATCATTTCTTTGTCGTTCAGCCCGTCGCCGATAGCAATGGTGTGGCGGGGGTCCACGCGCAGCTTGCGGCGGATTTGCTCCAGGGCGGTTGCTTTAGAAACCCCGTGGGCAGCCACGTCGAGCCAGGCGCTCCAGCCCACCGCGTAGTTGACCCCGTGCAGACCGGAGTCGTAGATAGCGCGTTTGAAGTCGTCGGGGGTGTCGGTGGGTGAGCAGACCACCACGCGGACGGCCGAGTTCATAGCGGCCATTTCGGTGCGGGTGGTCTTGACGGTGTTGACCCCAAAAGACCAATCCTCGAAGTTGTCGGTGGCGTAGACGGTGCCGTCGGGGGCTTCAAGGGCCAGGGAGGCGTGGGGAAGTTTCTCTTTAAGGAGCTTGATAGCGTGGGAGGGGTCGAAGCTGACCTTGTCGATAATGCGGTAGCCAGCCTCAAGGGAGGGGTCGATGCTGAGGGTTACCGCGCCGTTGGAGCTGACCGCGTAGCCGCGGGTGAGCCCAATCATCTCAACGATGGGCAGGGTGGCGCCCAGGGACCGTCCGGTGGAAATCACGACGTGGTGGCCGGCGTCCACGACCTCCTGGGCGGCCTTTTTGACGGCCTCGCTCATGGCGCCGTCGTGGGTGACCAGGGTGCCATCAACGTCGATAGCGACCAGGTACTTGGCGCCTTCTTCTTTCTGCCAGGCCGAGCGGCGCAGCGGCAGGGTCTGCATGTCTTTGATCTCTGAAATCATCGGTGTCTCTTTTCTTCTCGTCTAGACCAGACTATACAAAAGCCGGGTTAAGGCAAGGTGAGCAGGGGGTGAAGGGTCGCCCAGCGGAGCGTCCGTAGGCTGAACTGCGGGGTTTCCTTCGAGATGCAGTTCTTCCTACCGCTTCTCGAAGGAAACCCCGCAGTTCGCAAATCTACCGGGTCGGGCCAGTACAGAAGTGGGGGTTAAACTTGTAGGTATGTCTCTTGCCAAGCTGTCTAACAGTACCCAGAACTACCTCAAAATTATTTGGGGCATTACCGAGCACGGTACCGAGCCGGCATCTACCTCTGTCATTGCGGCGAGGGCAGGGTTGCGTCCGTCGTCGGTATCGGACGCTGTGAAGCGGCTTGCTGCCGCCGGGCTGGTGGAGCACCAGCGGTACGGGACAATTGAGCTGACAGAGCAGGGACGGAAATATGCGGTGTCGATGGTGCGCCGCCACCGCCTGGTTGAGACTTTTCTGGTGAAGACGCTGGGCTACACCTGGGATCAGGTACACGATGAGGCGGAGGTGTTGGAACACGCCGTCTCGGATTTAATGATTGAACGGATTGACGCTCTGTTGGGGCACCCAACCCGCGATCCGCACGGCGACCCGATCCCCTCCCCCACTGGTGAGGTAGAGTCCATTGCCCCGCATACCCTTCTTGATTGTTCGCCGAAGGACAGAGTGCTGGTAGAGCGTATTTCGGACGACGACCCCCAGCTTTTGCGGTTCTTTGCGGGGCATGGCATTGCCCCGGGTACGCGCTTGGAAGTTACCGCTGTTAACAGTGCAGAGGCAGGGCAGGGTTCCGCCGTGAATCTGGTTCTGCCTAATGATTCTGAGCTCTCCCTCGATGCGGGTGCAGCTGCCGCCGTGTATGTCTCTTACCTGTAGAAGGCAGGAGTGCAGGGCGGCCTCGTCGTGGCCTGCCCGCCTTGTGAGGAGGTTCCGGTGAGCGTTTCCCTCGTCCCTGGACGCCTAGCCCTTGGACGCCTGTGCGGTTGCCTGACGTCGAGCCAGCAGACCATGGTGCGGGGCACATAGGTAGGCTGCGCCGAAGAAAGTGCCTAAGGCGATTACTACCGCGCCACCGGCGGAGACGTCTAGATGGTAGCTGGCGTAGAGCCCCACCAGGGCACCGGCTAGGGACACACCGGCAGAAATCGCCAGCATGGTGCTGAACCTATCGGTGAGCAGACGCGCTGTAGAGCCGGGAATTACCAGCATGGCGACAACCAGCACCACGCCCACGATCTGCAAGGCGAGTACCGAGGTCAGGGCGAGCGCCACCAGCAGGATCCCTGCCAGCAGGCGTGGGCTCAGCCCAATGGCGTGGGTGTAGCCGGGGTCGAAGGCGTAGAGCACCAGGTCGCGGCGTTTGATCATGAGTACGGTGACTACCAGTACCGCCAACACCGCGATTTGGGCGACTTCAGCCCAGGACACCCCTAGCACGTTGCCAAAGAGTATGCTGTGCAGGTCCGTCTGGGAGGGCGTCACGGAAATCAGTACCAGCCCCAGCGCGAACATCACCGTAAAAACGATGCCGATGGCGGCGTCCTCCCTGATGCGCCCGCTACCACGCACCGCCCCGATGAGGGCAACTGCAAGCAAACCGGCGATCACCGCCCCCACGGCGAAGGGCGCACCCACCATGTAGGCGAGCACTACCCCGGGTAGGACGGCGTGAGAGATAGCGTCGCCCATGAGCGACCATCCCATGAGCACCAGCCAGCAGGACAGCAGGGCGCAGACGAGGGCGGCAATCACTGTCACCAGGAATCCGCGTTGCATAAATCCATAGGTCAGCGGTTCTAGGAGTAGGTCAAGCACGGTTGCCCTCCTGGGTTGGGGTCAGTGGGTTCATGCCGAAGGCACGCACCAGGTTATCGGGGGCGAGTACAGTGGCGGGGTCCCCTGCCATCAGCACTTGGTTGCGGAGCAGGACGGCGGTATCTGCTAGGTCTGCTAGGTTGGCTAGGTCGTGGGTTGAGATCAGGATCCCTGCCCCGGCGTCCCGTAGTTCCCGCAGGAGGGTTACCAGCATGGTTTCGCTCCGTTTGTCGACCCCTGCGAAGGGCTCATCGAGTAGCAGGAGTTTAGCTCCTTGTGCCAGTCCGCGTGCCACAAAAGCCCGTTTGCGCTGGCCACCTGAGAGGTTGCCAATTTGCCGGTGGGCCAGGTCGGTGAGTTCTACCCTTTCCAGGGCTTTGTCCACAGCGGCGTGGTCTTCGGCCCGGAGCCGTCGGGCGAAGCCCAGCCGCCCGTACCGTCCTTGTGCTACCACGTCACGGACAGATACGGGGAACGAGAAATCGATCTCCTCCCGTTGGGGCACATAGCTCACCACGCCAGCTTTCCGCGCTGCTTTCGGGGTCATACCGTCAATCATGACCGACCCGCTGGCGGGAGCAACGCCCATGATCGCCTTAAAAAGTGTGGACTTACCCGACCCGTTCATGCCTACCAAGCCGCACACGCTCCCGGCGTCTACTGCCAGGTGCGCCCCCCGAAGAGCATGCACGTCGCCGTAGGTAACCGTTACATCTCGGATATCTAAAAGGCTCATTCTTGTACTCTAACGCTGCTCAGTTTCTTTTGAAGTTATGGACGCGGCGCCGGAAGGCAGGTTGCGGGCCTCCTGGGTGGGGCCGCGTCCTGCACCGGCAGCCGCAGGTCAGTGGGCGGGAATCTACCAGGTTTTGTTATGTGCCGGGGCTACTTGTTGAGCGCCTCTGCAATGGTTTCTGCGTCATAGCGAATCAGGTCCAGGTAGGTGGGCACGTCTCCGCCTTCTTCAGAGAGCGAATCGACGTAGAGCGTACCTGCGTAGGTTGAACCTGATTCTTGAGCTACCTGTTCCATGGTCTTAGACGACACTGTGGACTCGCAGAACACGGCGGGAACCTTGTTGTCCTCTACAAAAACAGCCACCTCAGCTACCCGGGAGGCGCTCGGCTCGCCGTCTGAGTTCACCGCCCACAGGTACTTTTCGGTGAGCCCGGCGTCTGCTGCTAGGTAGGAGAAGGCTCCTTCGCAGGTCACCAGGGCCCGTTTGCCTTCGGGTACGGTGGAAAGATCTGCCACTAGCTCGTCGTGGACGGCTTGTAGCTGCTTCTTGTAGGTCTCGGCGTTGGCTCGGAAGGCGTCCGCGTTGTCGGGGTCTAGCTCCGCGAAGGCGTCTGCGATGTTATCGACGTAAGTCTGCGCTGCTAGCGGACTCATCCAGGCATGCGGGTTGGGCTTACCGGCGGATTCTGCTTCAGCGATGTTGATGGTCTGTACGCCCTCGGATACGGTCACGCTCTGGGCGTCGGTGTCCTGTAAGAACTGTTCAAACCATGCTTCCAGGCCTAGTCCGTTAGCGAGGATAAGGTCTGCGTCCGCCCCCTTTTTCACGTCGGACGGGGTGGGGTCGTAGTCGTGTATTTCGGCGCCGGGTTTGGTGAGGGATTCTACGGTGATGTGTTCGCCGCCCACGTTCTGCGCCATATCTGCCAGCACGGTGAAGGTGGCGATGACGGTGGGGGTATCGTTTTGCGCTGTAGTGTCGCTGCCGTCGCCTGGGGTGCAGGCGGTGAGGACGCCCAGGGCGAGTGCCCCGCTGGCAGCGAGCAGGCGGTGGCTGAGGCGGCGGGTGTGGGGGGTGCGGGTTGCCGTGTTCATGGGTGCGTTGTTCCTTAGTTGGAGGTGCGCGTTCTTCTGACTTACGCCGTTGTAGTCGGTGAAGCCCTGTTCATGGTCTGGTGTGTGCAACCATCATAAGTTCGCCTAGACGAACTTTTCAAGGGGTGCGGTCTAAGCCTCCCGTTCGTTAACACAAAAATTCCCCACGAAACCCTGTTTGACAAGTACAAACAGTATCTCGTGGGGAACCAAAAATAAGCTACTGAGCGACGGTGGGAATGACCTCAAGGCCGCCCATGTAGGGGCGCAGGGCCTCGGGGATACGGACGGAGCCGTCTGCCTGCTGGTGGGTTTCGAGGATTGCGACCAGCCAGCGGGTGGTGGCCAGGGTGCCGTTGAGGGTGGCGACGGTGCGGGTGCCGCCCTTCTTGGTCTTGCCCTCTGCGGTGACGGTGTCGGGCATGCGCTCACGGACGTTGAGGCGGCGGGCCTGGTAGGTGGTGCAGTTGGAGGTTGAGGTCAGTTCGCGGTAGGCCCCCTGGGTGGGCACCCAGGCTTCGCAGTCGAACTTGCGGGCAGCGGAGGAGCCCAGGTCGCCTGCGGCGGTGTCGATCACGCGGTAGGAGAGCTCGCACTTGGCCAGCATTTCTTCTTCCCAGGCCAGCATCTTGGCGTGCATCTCTTCTGCCTGCTCAACGGGGCAGTAAACGAACATTTCTGCCTTGTTGAACTGGTGGACGCGAATGATACCGCGGGTGTCCTTACCCGCTGAGCCGGCTTCGCGGCGGTAGCAGGAGGACCAGCCCAGGTACTTCTTAGGGCCCTTGTCAAAGTCGATGATTTCATCGGCGTGGTAGCCGGCGATGGCGACCTCGGAGGTGCCCACCAGGTAGAGGTCGTCGCGTTCGAGGCGGTAGATTTCGTCGTCGTGCTCGACGTTGAAGCCGGTGCCGTTCATGGTTTCGGGACGTACCAGGGTGGGGGTGGTGAGCATGGTGAAGCCGTTGGCGGTGGCCTGGTCGAGGGCCATCCACATGAGGGCCTGTTCTAGGCGGGCGACGTGGCCCTTGAGGAAGTAGAAGCGGGCACCTGATACCTTGGCGCCTCGGGCCATGTCAATGCCGTCGACGAGCTCGCCGATTTCGAGGTGGTCGCGGGGTTCAAAGCCGTCCGCCTCAAAGTTGCGGGGTTCGCCAACGTGCTTGACGACAACGTAGTCGTCTTCGCCGCCTGCGGGAATACCGTCGATAATCAGGTTGCCGACGCCAGCGACCAGTTCGTCCTGACGAGCGGCAGCTGCGTCAGCGGCGGCCTTGGCTTCTGACACCTTCTGCGAGAGTTCCTTAACCTCAGCGAGCAGGGCCTGCTTTTCTTCCTTGGCGGCCTTGCCGATTTTCTTGGAGAAGACGTTCTGTTCGGCGCGGAGCTTCTCGAATTCGTTGATGGAGGTGCGGCGGGTTGCGTCAGCTTCAAGGATCTGGTCGATGACTGCTTCGTCGGCGCCGCGGGCCCGCTGGGAGGCACGGAAAATATCGGGGTTTTCACGCAGGAGGTTAATGTCAATCATGCCTCTAAATGTACCGTAAATTGCCCCGAGTTTCCCTGCCTCCAAAGAAGATAGGCGGGGTGGGGACGTCCGCCCGGTGGGTCTTCGGGTGGGGGCTGCCGTCATAGATTCCCTGCCGGACGGAGCCGAGTGGGTTCTCCCCTACATCTTCAGTATGCTTGGATTTATGGTTTCTCGCAGGGTTTTGTATTCGTCGGCAGCTACATCCGCCCTTGTGGCTTGCGGTGCGCTGGTGGCGGTGAAGAGGGGAAGGCGGCAGCGCCCTGACCTTTTCCCTGCCTACCGGCCGCTCCATCGCATGCTTGAAGCGGGTGAACCGCAACAGGTGGCGGTGATTTTTAATCCGACCAAGGAGCGGGCTGAGGCTGCCCTGCGGGTTATTACCGCCGAGTTGGGCCTGGCCCAGTGGCCGAGGCCGCTGGTGTTTGAGACAACCCTCCAGGACCCGGGCAAGGGCATGGCCGCCCAGGCTATTGCTGCGGGTGCTGATGTTGTTTTGGCGGCAGGTGGCGACGGCACGGTGCGGGCGGTTGCGGACGGCCTGGCGGGCACGGGTGTGCCCCTGGGTGTGGTTCCCTTGGGCACCGGCAACCTGCTGGCTAGGAATCTTGAGATGAGTGTGGGGGATCTGCAGGCCTGCGTGAACCTGGCCTTGCACGGCCAGACTCAGGCGATTGACATGATCAGCATGGAGTTGCAGGGCACAACCAACCCGGGGCCGGTGAATTTTGTGGTCATGGGTGGCGCTGGCTTTGACGCTCAGATTATGACTGATACGAATGAGGATTTGAAGGCGCGGTTTGGCTGGCTGGCCTATGTGGGTGTAAGCGCCCGGCATATGTTTACCCGGCGCCGGGCAGCTGTGATGAGGGTTGACGGTGGCCGCCCTATTCGGCGGAAGATTCGCACGGTTTTGGTGGCGAATACAGGCAAGATTCAGGGCGGGGTGAATTTGGCGTCGCAGACTCAGCTGTCTGATGGGCAGTTGGAGGTGATTGTGCTGACTCCACGCACCCTCCTGAGTTGGATCCGCATGTCGGCCCAGTTTATTTTGCGGAAGCCTAATGTGCGCCGGCCGGTGGTGGAGCATTTTGTGGGCTCTGAGGTGCAGGTGCACTTCCCGAATTCTCGGCTTCCGGTTGAGGTGGACGGGGACGTGCTCGGGGAGGTAACGGGCCTGCGGGCGCGGGTGCGCCCTGCGTCCTTGCTGGTGAAGGTGTACCCGCCTGAGATGCAGATTAATTCTCTGTCGGATTTGATTGAGGCGAAGGATGAGCTGGTGGAGCAGCAGCGCCGCTGGTGGCAGAGGTTCTTGCGGCTTTAGATGTTGTGTTTGAGGCTTTCGGGCCGGGGTGAAATATACACACTTTCTAGATAAACGGGCCTTATCTGTATATAATTGGTACCAATCGTTCAGCCCGCCTTCCGCAGTGAAGTGTGGGCTGGATTTCTATTTCCCCCTTCACTAGGTTGTGGAGTGTTCAATGACGTCACCGCATAAACCGCCTACATCTATTGAGCAGCAAATCGCCCTGCTTCGTGAACGAGGCATGGATGTCAATGAAGCTGAGGCTCAGCAATGGCTTTCAACTGTTGGGTACTACAGACTAAGCGGGTACTGGTACACCCGCAGAACGCTAAGCGACCCGCCTCTTTCGATGGGAGATCCACCCCGTCCCGTGCGTACGGACACCTTCGCGCCGGGAACTCGGTTTACCGAGATTACCGCTCTTTATGAGTTTGACCGGAAGCTACGCACTCAAGTACACGACGGTATTGAGCGGGTTGAGATTGCCCTGCGCACATCTTTAGCAGATATCATTAGCAGCACTGGGTCGCTCGCCTTATACGATAGGGATAATTTTCGGGTGCTCCGTGGCAGAGAATACGAGCACTACCAGATCATTAGCACTATTACCTCAAGAGTAAACCGTGCGTTAGGGTCACGAGATAGCTCTCATATTAAGCACAATGTGGAGAAATACGGGGTTCAATTAGCGCCCTGGGTTGTTATGGACGTGCTAGATTTCTCGGACCTTTCTAAGCTGTTCAATCTGTTGAGAACCCCAGATCAGAACGAGGTTGCTGGTCGAATTGGCATAGATGTTAGAAATCTGGGGCTCAGTAGAGGAGAGGCCAAAGGCCTTTCACCCAATCACCCCTTTGCAGCTGCTCTGCGTCAGCTGACCCTGCTACGGAATAAGTCTGCCCATCACGCCAGAATATGGAACTGCACCTTATCTCCTATGGGTACTGGTATTTTATCCAGGGTTAGCGGTTTAGAATCTCTCTCGCATCTGCCTCTCCCACCGGGGCAGGAGGGCACTCCAAGGCAGCAGAGCGAAAAAATTTACGGCGCACTTATCATTATTGCCAAGATTCTTGAAACCGTATCCCCTGGTTCAGCCTGGGCAAGTAGAACTGCTTCTCTTGTCGATTCAGCGCTATCTGCAGTATCTTTCCTTACTGCCCAGGAAATGGGATTTCCGGATGATTGGAAACACCACCGGATATGGGGCTTAGAAGAGTCTTAGTTGTGTTTTCAGGAACCAGAGACTCCCTTATAGGTAGACCCACATTTAGATGTTGTGTTTGAGACTTTCGGGCCGGCCGCCTGGGAAGAGGGTTTCTACCCAGGTGCGGGCGGCGTCGAAACTTGTGTCGTCGTGCATGGGGTCGACGCTGGCGAGGCGCTTGTCAGCTCGCGGGTAGGAGCCGAGGTAGAGGACGCCGGGTGAGACGCGGTGGATGCCGCGCAGGGCGTCGCGGACGCGGGCGTCGTAGAGGTGGCCGTCAATGTCGATGGAGAAGAAGTAGGCTCCGAGGAATTCGCCGGTGGGGCGGGATTCGATGCGGGAGAGGTTGATGCCCCGGGTGGAGAACTGTTCAAGCAGGTCAAGGAGAGCGCCGGGGCGGTCCTGGGGTAGCGGGATGACCAGGGTGGTTTTGTCCGCGCCGGTGGGGGCGGGGATTGTTGCGTCGCGGGCGACGAGGACGAAACGGGTGACGGCATTTTTGTTGTCGCCGATGTTGTGGGCCAGCACTTCTAGCTCGGGGTGGGCTTGGGCGACGGCCGGTGAGCAGATGGCGGCTTCGTAGCCGGGGTTATCGTGGAGTAGGCCGAGGGCGGCGCCTGCGGTGGATGAGCCGGGCAGGTAGTTGACGCCGGGTTTGTGCTCTGCCACCCAGGAGCGTACCTGCGCCCAGGCGTGGGTGTGGGTGGAGATGGTGTTGATGTCGGCCAGGGTGGTGCCGGGGCGGGCAACCAGCACGAAGGTGATGGGCACCAGTACTTCGCGGACGATGCGGAGGGACCCGTCGAGGGCTGCGATGGCGTCGAGGGTTGCGGTGACGCCGCCTTCGACGGAGTTTTCGATGGGTACCATGGCGGCGTCGGCGGTGCCGTCGCGCAGGGCGTCGAGGGCTGCGGGGACGGATGTTGCGGGAATGCGTTCGGCGTCGGGGGCACCGGGGACGGTGAGGAGGGCTGCTTCGGTGAAGGTTCCGGACGGGCCGAGGTAGGTGTAACGCATGGGTTCTAGTTTAGCGGGTGGGCGTTGCCCCCTGGCTTGCTGCAGAAAGGTTAGTGGAGGTTTTGTACCGGGGGCTGCCCATATAGCGGAACCAGAGGAATGAAAGAGGTGAAACAGGCTTACGCTCGCTGTATTCCTGCTTCACCCCAGATTTTTTGAATCACTCTCCCTAAAGGAACTCAGATTTATTCAGTAACTCAACCATGAGGGAACCCTTTATCCAATAATCCAGATTGTAAAAGGCATGTCCGTTAAGGACTAACGGTTTCTTCGATGAATCTCCGCTCGTACCCTTGATAAAGATTTCATATTCTTTGGACTTAGGTAGGTTGTTCCCCATCTTTGGGAAACCGTTTTTGTTATAGATAACCGTTCCATCTTTTCGCAGAGCCAAGTGAGTGGTCATCTCCTGCTGAAGGTACATGCGACGCATTGTCTCCCAAACTCTCAGGGCAGATTCTTCAAACATGTTGTCTGAAAATTCAACAACCTTAACACCCCTGAAGATATCTAGGCTCCTATCCTTCCCCTGATGACGTTCAAAGACCCCGCATAAGAACCTATGACTAAAAAGGTAATCAAAAAGTGTTGAATCCTCGAAAGCTGTATCATCCTCAAATTCTGAGAATACGACCGGAGTAAGTTTAGAATCCTCCTTCTTATGGCCGGTGTCCTTGATGGGTATTGCCTTAACGATGAAACCAGCTTTAGCAAGCTCTTCAATAGAAGTAGCTTTAACGTAATCTCCAGTAAGCATGTACCCGAGTATGTAGTTGGTTGCCCCTTTGCTGATTCGGTCAGCAAGAGTAGAAGATTTAGCTTCTGCCGCTTCTTTAGCGATATCTCCTAGCTTCATATCAACATAAGGTGCTACAGACTTAGAAATCTGTTGGAGCAAATCTGAATAACCAGAAACCCCTGCCAGTTTCTGCTGTGATGCTTTCGCGCTAAATATTTCTTTTGTCTTTACTTTGAAGTACGAGTTTTTTATAGCCAACCGGGCACGAGGAAATTTAGGAGCAACCTCTAGATACATCAGCCCACCAAGGGTAGCGGATAGCTCTGCCCTCAGGGCTCGACGTTCTTCGTCGTCAGTTTGAGAGTCCTGAAGCTGTCTAATAACATGCTGGCCACGCTCAGAGGCGAAGAAACCGTGGACCTGTTCCCAATCTGACTTGATAATCTCTCTTTCTTCATCACTGAAGTGAAGATTTGAGTAGAGCAAGTACCGGAATTTTCTGTAGTCTTCAGTCGAGAGCGCACGGGCGTCACCATACTGGTAGTACACCAGCAAGATATTCTGAATCTTCTCCCACAGATGGGAGTCTATGAAACTCTCTTGAACGACTCCAGAGTAATTCACGTTAGTTATCGTAAGACGTTCCTTGGCGTGATACTCCGCTTTCCTCCCTTCCCCACGTTTATAGACCCCAGTTACCTTCAGCTCCGTTGGAATCCCGTCAACCAAGAGGTCAGCTTTCTGGAGAGAATCTTTGGGGAGGCCAAGGACAGATTGTTCGATGATATCGCCAGGAACCCCCTTGACCACACGGTCAGGACGGCTTTCCACATAACGATCAATAAGACGCTTGCTATCAACTTCCCCCAGCGTCCTGCCCATAGCTGCATCTAGGAGGGACTCCAAAGACTCCCTGGTGAATTCATTGGCCATTCTCTAAACTCATTTCGCTCGACGAAAGCAGAAAGCACCTAAATTATAGATGTTTATCACATAGAATTGATCAGAACATACATTCTGATCTATACTCGTAGAGTTAAGCATTTATAGCAGGAGGTTCCGAGTGGCTGACCAGCCGATTCGCATCATCGAGCTCTTCGCGGGCGTCGGCGGCTTCCGCCTGGGCTTCGAAGGCTACAACAAAGATGGGTTTACCCTGCCCTCAGCCGGCAGCTTTGAGACAGTCTGGGCTAACCAGTGGGAACCCCCAGGAACCCCCACCAAACAGTTTGCTGCCCGTTGCTACGTTGCACGTTTTGGTGAAGAAAACTTCCTCAACGAAGACATCAATAAAGCTCTCACCATGGCCGAGAATGGTGAAATCACTATTCCAGACGCAGATATGCTCGTTGGCGGCTTCCCCTGCCAAGACTACTCTGTCTCCAAGCCCTTATCTCAGTCACACGGCATTGAAGGCAAAAAGGGAGTGCTCTGGTGGGATATCTACCGTGCGCTAGAGATGAAGAAGCCTCGCTACGTCGTCCTCGAAAATGTAGACCGACTACTGAAATCACCCTCGAAACAGCGTGGCCGTGACTTTGCGATTATCCTTTCCTGCTTCTACTCACTGGGGTACTCCGTTGAATGGCGAGTCATTAATGCAGCTGACTACGGCCACCCCCAAAAGCGCAAACGTGTATATATCTACGCAGAACTCACCGATGCATCATGGGATTTAGAAACAAACCTGCGCACCGAAGGAGTTTTTGCTGAGGCCTTCCCTATCACTCAGAACCTGACTCGGGAAGATAACTTTAGTATCAGCTCTGACCCCTTTGAAGTGACTCAAAGCTTTGGCCTAGGCGCTAAAACCTCACGGTTCCAAGAAGCCGGTGTCATGCAGCACGGTAAGGTTTACACCGCTAAACCAGAAGCTCTATATACAGGTAAGTATCTGACTTTGGGCGATATTGTTGTCGATGAAACTGAAGTGCCTGATCAGTTCTTTATTGAACCTAGTAAAGTCCATGCCTGGGAATACCTCAAGGGCGGGAAAAAAGAGGAACGTATCAATAAAGCCAGTGGTTTCAAATACACCTATTCGGAGGGCAGCATGTCCTTCCCCGATCCCCTAGATCGCCCGGCCCGCACCATCCTGACGGGTGAAGGCGGAGCAGGTGCATCTCGCTTTAAGCACGTTGTCGAAACCCCATCTGGGCGCCTTCGCCGTTTGGTCCCGGACGAGCTAGACCAGATTCAAGGCTTCCCCAAAGGCTGGACAGATGCTGGACTCACCGATGGACACCGCGCGTTCTGCATGGGTAACGCCCTCGTCGTTGGTATTCCAAACGCCCTCGGCAAGGCTATCAACCGCCGGCATTTCGGACTTGAACGAGAAATAGCTCCTGAACTAAATGCGGTTCCAGAGCCACCCGAAGATTCTCTGTTCTAACCAGCTACCAGATGGTTTGAATGCTTCTCGTAATGCTTTGCGAGAAGCATTTTCTCTTCCCGGCCCACAGGAACCTGCAAAACCTGATCCTGAAGTTCGGCATACTGACTCTTCAACAAGTCCTCATGCAGAGCCACCCGGTTCTTCGAAGTAACCGCCACCAGACCCTTGTCATACAAACGGTGCACGTCACTCCGCATCAGCAGGCCACCGCCGTCCTTATGCTCCCCAACATCAGCATACGAATACAAATGCGCCGCATCCAAAGCCGCCACATAACAGGGGCCTGTAAAGGCACACCTAGCACCAAATTTCCGGACGAGCTGGGCACGGAACTGGGTCTGCCCACGCCGAGCCCTTACCGTCCGCTCAACAAAACCACCCTGAACAATTGGGGAGGAAATCCCCTCCAAAACGCTGACCTGGCTCCGCAATGAGAACCGTAAAGACTCAAGGAAATGCAGAACCTTCACCGGATTCAACTCAACAATACTGTTCTGTTTATTCCACTTATCAGAAAGCTGAGGCATCTCAGAAGCAACCAGCGCACCGGCCAAATCTGACCAGGTATCACCAAACTCAGCAGTATATGCTGTTCCCTCCTCCTGCTGAACGACGGGCTCAGTCACAGACCTTACATCAGGATCCAGCCCATCCCGTTTCAGACAAGGACCATCACAACGCCAGTCCTGTTGTTTCTTGCGGAAAGTCAGTTTGCTACTGCCACACCGGGGGCAACACAGTTTCTCATGCAGGTGGGATCTGATATTCAGGCTTTCAATAACAGCAGCGCCCAAGAGCACCTGGTTGTCACGGAGCAAAACCAAATCGCCCGGCCTCACCCGCTTGTGGTTAATGACCCGGTTAGTAAATGAGTAGTGCGACTCTAGCTCATCATCATAGGTTAGCCCTGCAGGGGCCCTCCGGTTATCTTCATCAGGCAAAGCCCGAAACAGCCAGACCCTGCGTTTCTCGTAGTCAACAGGGATTGTCAGGCTGGGGTAAATGATATCTGCCTTCAAATTAAACGCCGGTGTAGTCGCCATAGATGCAGCATAACTAGATTTATGAATTTCTGCAGCTCTTTTGGCCTGCCGGGTTTACTACCAGATTTATACCGGTAAAAGATTACGTTTAACAGTCTGTAAGCTCAGCTCTACCTGCCTCTAGCCACCCGCAAACGTCATATCTGTCAACTAACTGGCGTCCCCCTTTCTTCCAGGAGTAAAGTCACCTCGTCGGGTAAAGCCCAGCTCACCCCGAAACAACTATCATCAGCACTCACAAGGATGTGACATGCAAGCACATAACCACCCCGACGGAATCGGGCAGGTACCTCCCCACTGGAAAGCCGGTCCCTTCAAAATCCGTCTTCCTTTCATCCACTACCGCTTTGAATGGCAAGACTACGTCCAAGGCCTCTTCATGTGCGCTGTCGACCTGGCAGCTATCCCCCTCATGGTTGACGCCCTCGGTATGCCCTTCGAAGTAGCTCTCGCCGTCGTTCTCCTCAACGGCCTGCTCTACCTCACCCATCACCTTCTCGGCGACCCCGTCGTCCCCGGCTGGATTACCCCCGCAATTCCCCTGCTGATTCTCTACGTTCAGGGATTCCCAGAAGGGCCTGAACGCGTCCACGCCCTTATATCCTTCCAGCTACTCCTTGGTATATTCTCCATTGCCCTCGGCGCAACAGGCATGGCTTCAAGAGTCGTGAGCATTATTCCCCCTGCCCTTCGTGCAGGCATCATCATCGGTGCTGGCTTCGCCGCCATCCATTCCGTCTTCAAGGAAGGTGGGCGGTTCCATCTCTTCCCCATCACCATCAGTATCGCGGTAGGCCTTGCCTTCTTCCTCATGTACTCCAAAGCCTTTGCAAGCCTCCGTGAACGTGGCGCAGGCTGGCGTTTCCTAGCTTCACTAGGCATACTACCCTCTATCCTCGTAGCCGTTGTTGTCGCGCCCCTGGTAGGAGAAGCCCCTTGGCCCAAGATTGAATGGGGCTTCAGCTCCCCCGATTTCGCCGGGCTATGGCAGGACTACACCGTCTTCGGCCTCGGTCTTCCCCCAGCCAGCATGTTCCTGTCCGCTATCCCGACCATGCTCGCGGCATATATTGTCGTCTTTGGTGACGTCCTCCAAGCCAAATCAATCCTTAGCGAAGCTGATGAAGTCCGTAAGGACGAAGCTGTCGTCTACAACCCCAACCGGGCCCACCTCATCTTTGGCGGCCGTAACGCCATCATGAGCGTCATCGGACCCGACGTTGCTATGTGTGGCCCCCTATGGGCTGCTATGCACGTCGTTATCGTGGAACGTTACAAGCAGGGCAAGAAAGCCATGAGCTCGATCTTCGGTGGGGCAGGTTCCTTCCGTTGGGGCACCAATACCGGCCTGCTCCTTCTGCCGATTATCACCCTGGTTGAGCCGATCCTTGCTGTTGGGCTGGCCCTCACCTTGATTATTCAGGGCTTCGTCAGCATCCGCGTTGGCATCATGGAAGCCCGCAATCAGAAAGACCTTGGCATTGCCGGTGTCACCGGAGCAATCCTCGCTACCCAGGGCGCAACCTGGGGCTTTGTTGCCGGTATCATCCTGGTAGCGCTGGTCTATGGTAAAGACTTCTTTAGAAGCGACGAGGACGGCACCCTCCGAACCCTCGACGAAATTGCCCAGGAAAACTCCGATAAGGCATAGCTGATTCCTAAAACGGCACCCCGGCAGCAGGCAAGTTAACTGGTGCCGGGGTGCGATTCCCCAGTCTCAAAAAATTCAAACAACCAGCTGTTATGCCTAGCCTCTGCTTGACATCACCCCAAAAACTTCACGATACAACTATTTTCATAGGTTTCACACAGCTTTCCCGAACTCTCTTCAAAGGTTCCCCTGCCATAGTTAAAGACATGAGGACGAGGAGAGAAAACCTCGCCACCTCAAGAGAGTGAGAATCTCCCTGAGATGAGCAATCATCCTTTTCAGAGAATGTGTGTACCTCTGAAGCCCCTCCCGCAAGGGAACGGTGCGAAAAATGTGTGTGTAATGAGAAAAGGTCGCAACCAGAAGGTTGCGACCTTTTCTCTACCCTCCAAAATAGTAAGCAATGATATAATTAGGGGAGTAGGCAGACAACAAGGAGGTTACCGCCATACCCAACGAAAAATAACAGGTACCCCTAGCCTGACTAGAGCTCACAGTTCTACAATGGTAGAAATCTCAAGGAGGAGATTCCCATGACCCAAACGACTCTCGCGCCCCGCCCGGCCGTGCAGCAGGCGTCCGCACCCTATCTCTACGAGGAACGTATCGGCAGCAGCTGGCTACAAGCCCTCACCATTACAGCCCTCTTCACGGCTCTCGCAGCCAGCCTCATCTTCCAGGCCCACCTGCTCAATATGGTTCTTGTCTTCTGCTGCGTAGGTTTCGGTATCTACGCCAACCGCCGTATGTCCTCAGCGAAACGAACCCTCCCTGCAAGCTACGCTTACGCCTCCCAGACGGTTTTCGCAGTGGCTGTCCTTGCCCTGCTCTACCCCGGCCTGGACGATCCCGCCAGTGCCACCTGGCGCCTTCCCCTCCTGGCAGTCACCACCTTCATCTTCCACCGATTCGTCACCCCCGGCTACCACCCCATTGAAGAGAAGAGAGTCGCTCATGACTAATTCCTCCACCGAAAAGTTAGTCTTCGGTGTATCTACAGGTTCCTCTGTCGTAATGGCCTTTGGCCTTAGCCTTTTCGCTTGGGCCAACCGCTATGACAGCTTTTGGTTCCGCATGGTTGCCATCGTTATTTTCGCTTTCGGTTACACAGGTCTACACATACCCAGCAAAGGCAAACAGCAGTTTTTTTCCCTG
The DNA here is from genome assembly GCF_049068285.1 of Rothia nasimurium. Taxonomy (GTDB): domain Bacteria; phylum Actinomycetota; class Actinomycetes; order Actinomycetales; family Micrococcaceae; genus Rothia; species Rothia nasimurium_I. The sequence goes on from NZ_JBLKPV010000004.1 coordinate 77,761, forward strand.
CTGGCAACTATTCTCTGCATATTTGCTGCGATGCTGATAACCGTCTTCCTCCAAGAACGCATCTTCACCGAAAGCTACGCTGCCAGCACCACAGGCATTCTGCTTGTCCAGGCGATAGTCTTTACCCTTCTTTTTATCTTCTTCCGATGGGGTCAGCCAATGAGCCCACCCTATAGCAGCAAGCACAGCGCCTAGCACCCACATAATAAGGACGCCCGCCCCACTCCCCTGCTACACAGCAGGAAGGTGGGGCGGGCGTCCGCACCCTTGAAACTTGCGTCTAACGCCTAAGCGGCAGGCAGCTCGGGGAAGGCCTCAGCCACGCCGGGGAAAGTAATCTTGCCAGCGTCGGTATTCAGGCCCAGGGCCAGGTCGGGGTTCTTGGCCAGAGCCTCGTCCACACCAGCAGCCAGCTTCAGCACATAGGGCAGGGTGGCATCGGTCAGGGCGATCGTCGAGGTGCGGGGCACGGCACCGGGCATGTTGGCAACGCAGTAGTGGCGGATGCCGTCCACCTCAAAAATCGGGTCAGCGTAGGTGGTGGGGCGGGAGGTCTCGAAGCAACCGCCCTGGTCAATAGCAACGTCAATCAGCAGGGTGCCGGGCTTCATGGTCTTCAGGTGCTCGCGGCGCACAACCTTAGGAGCCTTAGCACCGGGAACCAGAATCGACCCGATCACCACATCGGCCTCAGCGATTTCACGCTCAATATTGGCGGGGGTGGAGTTCAGCACGCGCGCGGTGGAGCCAAATAGGTCAGACAGTTCCCGCACGCGGGGGCCGTAGCCCTCAAGAATGGTGACCTCAGCGCCAGCGCCCACCGCCAGCTTGGCGGCGTGGGTACCCACGTTACCGCCACCGAGAACCACCACACGGCCGGGGGCAACACCGGGTACGCCGCCCAGCAGAATACCCTGACCACCCTCGGTTGCCAGGCTGTACTGGGTTGCCGCCTGAGCAGCCAGGCGGCCCGCAACCTCACTCATGGGAAGCAGCAGGGGCAGGGCGCGTCCGTTACGCACCGTCTCGTAGGCGATAGCGCGGGTCTTCGCAGCCAGCAGAGCCTCGGTCAGGGGCTTATCGGCAGCCAGGTGCAGGTAGGTGAAAAGGGTGAGATCCTCACGCAGGTACTTGTACTCAGACTCAATCGGCTCTTTGACCTTCACCAACAGTTCAGCCTGGTTCCAGGCCTCGTCCTGGCTGACCAGGGTAGCGCCTGCCTTCTCGTATTCCTCGTTGGGAAAGCCTGCGCCGAGCCCGGCGTCCTTCTCAATCAGGACGTCATGGCCAGCCTGAGTCAGGGCCAGCACGCCATCGGGGGTAAGGCCAACGCGCTGCTCCTGGGGCTTGATTTCGCGGGGTACGCCAATACGCATGTGGGGTTCTCCCATCTCATCGTCATTGAATAGGTAAAACCCACACTACGCCCACGTCAGAGCAGGGGCAAGACCCAAGCCTTTCTGCTTTCTAACCCACCCCGGCACCAAATGCTTAAGGGTAGGCACTGCAAGCAGGACGGACAGACCCCCGCTAGGCCAGCTCGGCAGCAGCCGCAGGATCGGAGTCGTTCAGGAACTTCTCGATACGCTCAGCCTCGTCCGCCTCACCGATGGCGGCGGCGGCCCGACCCAGAATCAGCAGGGCCTTAAGGAAGCCCCGATTGGGCTCGTGGCTAACCGGAATCGGGCCGTGCCCGCGCCAGCCGTTGCCGCGCAGGGCGTCCAGGCCACGGTGGTAACCCACGCGAGCGTAAGCGTAGGCTTCAAGAGTCTTACCAGCCTTCAGAGTTTCTTCGGCTAGCAGGGCCCAGGCCAGGGAGGACTTGGGGAAGGCCTGCGCAAGGTCAGCGGGGGCCTCACCGGCGCGGACGCGGGCCGTCAGCTCGGGCTCTTCGGGCAGGAAGGTGGGGGCGGGGCCATCCAGCAGGTTCTTACCGGCAAGTGACATGGTTACTCCATTCAACTCAAATTCTTGTAACTACAAAAAGTCTACGCGTGCTCGGGGAAAAGCAGGGCCTTGCCGGACTCGCTCAACCGCACACGCAGGGGGCGGGACGAGGTGCGCTCAATGAGTTTTTGCTGCTCTAGTTCAACGAGGTAGGCCCGAACCGTGTTGCGCGACTTTTCTAACACCTGGGTCAGCTCATCCCAGGAAAGCCCGCGACCACCGCTCAAAAGGTAGGTCTGCCCTACGATGAAAAGCACTTCATATGCGCCAGACGCCAGTTCAAAACTACCGTCTTTGAGGCCGTCAACCCGTTCCCGCAGTGACTCTATAAGCTCTCTCTTCTGCCTAAAGTCATCCAGAAGCTCACACTGGGCATCATAAATAAACCCTAGAATGACATGGGCAAAAGAGGTAGCCTCACCGTAGTTAAGGGGCTCTTCAACATCGCTGAAGGCCCTGTGGTACTCCTCTTTTTTCTGGTTCACAACGCGTGACAGCGTAAGCACTGTGTAGGCAGAGAGTACCTCTTGCAGCTGGGCGCTCAACAGAAAACGCCCAAACCGCCCATTACCGTCATAGAAGGGGTGGGCCGCCTCAAACATAAAGTGCGAGACAGCTCTAGAAGGGAGAAAGGGCACCTCGGTGCTTTCAAGGTGGTCGAACATAGCCTGCAGCTGCTGTTCAAGGGCCTCTTCGTCGCGAGCACCGGCATGAATAATCTTGCCTGAGCCATCATGCACATAGACAGGGCCAGCCCTAAACAATCTGCCGTCAGGCCGATCCTCATCGGCAATCTCTGCGCCGAAGAGACGGTCGTACGTTACTCGTATCTCTTCTAACGTGCGCGGGGCCTCAATCTTGCCCTGTGAGAGCTCCACGTAGAGACGGGCTATCTCTCTAAACTTTTTATTGTCAGAAGGTTCAGCGTCGAGAGCCTCTTGTATCTCCTGCCGAGTGGACCGCACCCCCTCAATCTCGTTCGTCGCTGAGATTTCCTGAGTAATGAGTTCATAAAGATAACTCGCCCGGGCAGTCGCAGGAAGGCTAGCTGCTAGCTCTTCAAGCGTTCTCTCATTCAGCAGAATCTGTTCCTGCAGAAGAAGAAGCTGAGGGGTCACAGCATAGAACAGGCGGTGCTCGCCCACCATAAAGCCAGTTTCGTAGCCCATCTCGCGGCGTTCCTGCGCGAACCTTTCAGCAGCCTGCCGGTCGAACTGGTGAAAAATGGATTTGAGGCTCCGGTATTTTTTCATGCTCCCTTATCTCCCAAAATCTCATCTTTTTGGTAGTTACAGGTAATCCTATGCCACTCTATCTCCCAAAAACACCCCATTTTGGGAGATAGCACCATAACCAAGCGCCTCTAACTCCCCAAAACCGCCCTTTTTGTGTTTTAGCAGGGGGCGGACGTCCGCCCCGGCCTTCACACGCAATTCACCGGGGCGCAACCTGGGGCTTACCCCGCGGACACCCCGCACCCCTACAGTAACCGGGTAGGTGTTTCCCCACGTCAACACCTGCTCCCATCACAAGCAACACACCGAAAGAAACAGACACCCCATGTCACTCATCGGCAAGAACCTCCTCACCAACTTCTTCTCATCCCGCTCGTCCCTCACCTGCACCTACAAGTGCGGCAACGCCTGCTTCGGCAAATGCAGCAACACATCCTCCAACGAATACTTCGGCGATATCACCCGCCGCTCCGCCCTCCGCGCAGGTGGCCTCTTCACCCTCGCCGTCGGCGTCACCGCCTGCGCCCCCAGCACCACCACCGGAGCTACCAGCTCAGCGAGCGCACCCTCAGCTGCCGCGTCCCCCTCCCTCACCGAAATCCTCAATAGCGCCGGCCTACAATTCACCCCCGTTGAACCCAACACCGAAGACACCGTTGTGGTGCCTGAAGGCTACACCTCTAAGGTCTTGATCCGCTGGGGCGACCCCGTTTTCTCCGACGCCCCGGCCTTTGACATCAACCAGCAAACCGCCGCCGCCCAGGAACGCCAGTTCGGCTTCAACAACGACTTCGCCGGCCTGCTAGAGCACCCCAGCGACAGCAACCGCCTGGTCTACGTCTGCTCCCACGAGTACACCACCGAACCGCAAATGCACCCCAACTACAACCCCGAAAACCCCACCGAGGAACAGGTCAACATCGGCCTGGCAGCCCACGGTCAGACCGTGCTTGAGGTAGAAAAGGTAGCCGGATCCGGTGACCTCAAGGCCCTGGTCGGCGCACCCCTCAACCGCCGTATCACCGCCACCACCCCCTTCACCCTGACCGGCCCGGCAGCCGGGAGCGACCTGGTCAAAACCAGCAAAGACCCCGACGGCACCACCGTCCTCGGCACCCTCAACAACTGCTCCGGCGGCGTCACCCCCTGGGGCACCTACCTCTCGGGTGAAGAAAACATCGACCAGTACTTCGCCAACGTCCAGGCCCTTGAAGGCCGCGCCCTCGAAGCCACCAAACGCATGGGCGTGAAGGAGGGAGCCACCGAACGCCTCTGGGAGAAGTTCCACCCCCGCTTTGACCTGGCCACCGAACCCAACGAGGTCAACCGCTTCGGCTACATCGTCGAAATCAACCCCTTCGACCCCGAATCAACCCCCGTCAAGCACACCGCCCTGGGCCGCTTCAAGCACGAGGCCGGCAACGTGCACGTCACCAGCGACGGCACCGTAGTCTGCTACTCCGGCGACGACGAGCGCTTCGAATACATCTATAAGTTCGTCTCCACCCGCACAATCAAGGACGGCGACACCGCCCACAACATGACTATCCTGGACGCTGGAACCCTCTATGTGGCGTCCCTACAGGGCAACTCCCCCGCCACCGAACTTGACGGTGACGCCACCCTGCCCGAGGACGGAGCCTTCGACGGCACCGGCACCTGGCACCCGCTCGTCACCGTCCACGAGGACGGCAGCGCCGAATCCCACGTCGACGGCTTCACCCCCGAAGAGGTCTGCGTCTACACCCGCCTGGCTGCTGACACCGTCGGAGCAACCAAGATGGACCGCCCCGAAGACTTCCAGACCAACCCCGTCACCGGCCTCACCTACGTGGCCCTGACCAACAACAAGTACCGCGGCGCCACCGGCGAGAACGCCTCCAAGAGCAAGGAAGACGTCACCGAATACGCCCCGGTGCGGGAGAACAAGAACGGCCTGGTCATGGAAATCGACGACGACCACGCAGGCACCAGCTTCACCTGGAACATCCTGCTAGTCTGCGGCGACCCGGCAGAAGCCTACTCCTACTTCGGAGGCTTCGATAAAACCAAAGTCTCCCCCATCTCCTGCCCCGACAACCTGGCCTTCGACTCCCACGGCAACCTCTGGATCTCCACCGACGGCAACGCCCTAGGCACCCACGACGGCCTCTACGGGGTTGAAACCCAAGGTGAGAACCGCGGCCAGGTCAAGTGCTTCCTCACCGTCCCCAAGGACGCCGAAACCTGCGGTCCCATCATCACCGACGAGCGCGTCATGGTCAACGTCCAGCACCCCGGCGAGGGGGACGACGCCACCGTCGAAAACCCCAGCTCCACCTGGCCCGACGGCCCCGGCAAGGCCCCCCGCCCCGCCGTCGTCGTCATCTGGCGTAAGGACGGCGGCAAGGTAGGCATCGAAGCCTAGCAAGCCCCAGCGCCCCCACCCCCACAGCAAGTGCCCCGCCCCCTGCGTAGACCTACTGTCATGAGTTACTCAAGGGCTGCCGGGGCACTTGCCCTTTTCGCGTCCCGTATAGTGTGAAAGGTCAAACTTCCCCGACGAAGTGGAAACACGCAATCACACAATTACAGAAAGACCCCTATGACGCTTGAACTGACCATGGTTCAGTCCGCCGGCTGGGCAGTACTACTGCTCCTACTCGGTATGTGGATTAAGAACCGCTTCTACTTCTTCCAGCGCTTTGCTATCCCCTCACCCGTGATCGGCGGCTTCCTCTTCTCCCTGGTCAACCTGGTCCTCAACCAGACCGGGGTGCTCACCATTAAGTTCGACACCACCCTGCAGAGCTTCTTCATGGTCATCTTCTTCACCTCGGTGGGCTACGGAGCCTCCCTTAAGGTGCTGAAGTCAGCCGGTTCTAAGGTCGGCCTCTTCCTGCTGGTAGCAACAGGTCTCTGTATCGCCCAGAACATCGTGGCCGTCCTGCTGGCCCCCGTCGTGAACGTCGACCCCGCCCTGGCCCTGATGACCGGCTCCACCCCCATGACCGGTGGTCACGGTGTCTCCGGCGGTATCGCCCCGCTCGTTGAGGCCTCCGGCGTCACCGGCGCAGAAACCGTCGCCTACACCGCAGCAACCTTCGGTCTGATCGCCGGCTCGCTCATGGGCGGCCCCCTTGCCAACCGTCTCATCATCAAGCACAACCTGCTTGAAAAAGAATCCTCCCACCAGGTCAACATCAACACCGCCCTGCTGGAAGTACGCCCCCGCAAGCTCGACGCCGACAGCGTCCTGCACGGCTTCATCATGATCCTGGTCGCCATGTTCATCGGTAGCTATCTGACCGAAGCCCTCAACTACCTGGTCGGCCAGCTCACCGACCGCGCCGCCTTCCCCAGCTACATGGGCCCCATGATTATCGCCATCGCCCTGCGCTACATCAGCGACCGCCGCAACTCCAAGGAATACCACGAGCTCGTGCCCGAGCAGGAAGTCGAAGTTTTGGGCAACATCGGCCTCAACGTCTTCTTGGCAATGGCCCTGATGAACGTGCAGCTCTGGCAGCTGGCCGAGCTGGCTATCCCCCTCATCGTGCTGCTGCTGGCCCAGGTTGCGCTCATGTGGGTTTGGGCTAACTTCGTCACCTTCCGCGCCATGGGTGCAGACTACGACGCCGCTATCCTCACCGCCGGCCACTGCGGCTTCGGCATGGGTGCAACCCCCAACGGCATCGCCAATATGGCCTCCCTGGTCACCAAATACAAGGCCTCTAAGCTGGCCTTCTTCATCCTGCCCATCGTCGGTGGCATGTTCATTGACTTCACCAACCTGGTGAACATCATGACCTTCCTGTCCATCGTCTAGCCGGGGGCGGACGTCCGCACCCCGCACCCACCCGCGAATGTGCCACTTATTCCCGAATGTGCCACTCTAACTCCCCCAATGCGGGAGTAAGTGGCACATTCGGTGGCACAGACCAAAGGCGCCGGACGCACCCCGCACAAGCGGGAGCGTCCGGCGCCTTTGGTCTAGGCGAACGAGCCTAGCTTACAGGGCTTACTTGCCGGAGGTACCAGCGGAGCCGAGCTGCTGGGCAGCTTCAACCACGCGAGCGGCCATGCCAGCTTCAGCAGCTGCACCCCATACGCGGGGGTCGTAGGTCTTCTTGTTGCCGACCTCGCCGTCAACCTTGAGCACACCGTCGTAGTTGCGGAACATGTGGTCCACAACGGGGCGGGTGTAGGCGTACTGGGTGTCGGTGTCGATGTTCATCTTGATAACACCGTAGGACACTGCATCTGCAATCTCCTGCTCGGTGGAGCCTGAACCGCCGTGGAAGACCAGGAAGAAGGGCTTTTCACCCTTGCCGTACTTGGCGCCGACCTCGGTCTGGATTTCCTTGAGCAGTTCGGGACGCAGGTGAACGTTACCGGGCTTGTAAACGCCGTGGACGTTGCCGAAGGTCAGGGCTGCCATGTAGGTGCCCTTTTCGCCCAGGCCGATAGCCTCAACGGTCTTGATGGCGTCTTCAACGGTGGTGTAGAGGGAGTCGTCGATAGCGCCTTCAACGCCGTCTTCTTCGCCACCAACGGCACCGATTTCAACTTCCAGAACCTGCTTAGCCTTGGAGGTGCGCTCGATCAGCTGCTGGGCGATTTCGAGGTTCTCTTCCAGGGAGATAGCGGAGCCGTCCCACATGTGGGAGTTGAAGATGGGGTCTTCACCGCGGGCTACAGCCTTCTCGGATTCTGCCAGCAGGGGCAGGACGAAGTCTTCGAGCTTGTCCTTGGGGCAGTGGTCGGTGTGCAGGGCGATGTTGACGTCGTACTGCTTGGCAACTTCGCGGGCGTAGGCGGCGAAGGCCAGGGAGCCAACAACCATGTTCTTCTTGTTGGGGCCTGACCAGTAGGCTGCACCACCGGTTGAAGCCTGGATGATGCCGTCTGAGCCTGCTTCTGCGAAGCCGCGGATAGCTGCGTTCAGGGTCTGGGATGAGGTGACGTTGACGGCGGGGTATGCGAAGCCCTTGGCGCGGGCGTTTTCGAGCATTTCTGCGTAGACTTCAGGGGTTGCGATAGGCATGCCTGACTCCTTGGTGGTCTGTGGGGCCGCCCGGTTGGCGGCCGCGGTGAGTTGGTGCCGCGCCGGGGCGTCGCTCTGGGGTGAGGACGCGGGGTGGGCGGGCTCCTGCCTGCTTTTCAGTTTACCAAGGGCAGGGCCTGAAAGGGTAGGTTTCCCACATTAATTTCGGGCATAAACCCACAGAAAACCATGCCTTTCTGGGGGTCTTAAGCACCCTAACACCGGCTTTTTGGGTTTGCCGGTGTTAGGGTGTTGGTTTTTTATGGGTTTCAGTGCCCCGTCTACCCCCTGATATTCCTAGGCGCTTTCCCGGAGTTCCCGGCGGCGGTCGGCGACAGTGAAGGTCAGGGCGGTTGAGAGGGTCAGGATGATGGCGCCGAAACTTGCGATAAGACCGATATTCCAGTGGTAGCCGGCTTCAACGAGGGCGTACAGCACCGAGGGGATAATGGCGGTGCCGATTGCGGTGCCCATGCGCTGGCCGAGGGACAGCACACCGCCGGCAACACCGCTGACGGCCGGGGGTACCGAGGCCAGGGTGAGGGTTTGGTTCGGTGAAATGACAAGGCCACCACCGGCCCCCAGCAGGATCAGCGGTACCGCCAGGAACCAGACCGGCAGATCCCCCTGCTCAATGGGGGTGATCGTGAGCATGGTGGCGATGACCGAGGTGAGCGACAGCAGGATTCCACCGATCACCATGCGCCGCCCCATACTCAGCACGCGCCGTCCTGCCCAGGGGGCGGCAAAGGCCGACAGGATCGAGGAGGGAATCGTCACGGCCGCCGCCATGAGGGCGCTTTGGCCCAGGTGGTTTTGCAGGTACACGGGGATAACCAGCCAAATGCTGGTGTTGCCGAGGAAGTAGAGGGTCACGATCATGATTCCGTTGCGGAAGGCGGGGGCGGTGACCAGGTCGATATCGAGCATGGGCGGGCGGCCAACCCTCTTGTAGCGGCGCTCCCACAGGATGAAGAAGAGGAGCAGACCTAGGCCAAGGGGCAGTAAAGCCCAAATCAGGGCGTCCTGGCTGCGTTGTACGAAGGGGAAGAGCACAGCCAAGATGGCAAGGGCCAGGCTTATCATGCCCACAGGGTCAAGGTCGAGGCGGCCGGTTCGGGAGCCAGCCGGGGCGTCCTGGGGAATCCAGCGCTGGGCCAGGAAAAGCCCGATCAGGCCAATCGGCACGTTGACGAGGAACATCATGCGCCAGCCGAGGGAGTCCCCAAAGATTTGCATGAGGAAGCCGCCGAGCACGGGGCCGACGATGACGGCGAGCGCCACGACGGTGCCGAACATGCCGTAGGCGCGGGCGCGGGCCTGGCCGGTGAAGTTGGCTTGGATGATGCCGGTGGTTTGGGGGTTGAAGAGGCCGGCCCCGAAACCTTGGAGGACGCGGGCGGCGATGAGGACACCGATGGTGGGCGCAATAGCGCTGAGCAGGGAGCCTAGGGTGAAGAGGGAAACGCCGATGGTGAACATGCGGCGGCGGCCGGTGGCGTCACCGATGCGGCCGGCGGCGACGAGGGGGATGCCGAAGGCGAGGGCGTAGCCTGAGACGACCCACTGGGTGGCGCTGGATCCGGCGTTGAGGGAGGTGCCGATGGGGCTGAGGGCGACGTTGACCACCGAGATGGCCATGAGGGCCATGAAGAGCGGGGTGAGCAGGGCTGTGAGGAGTTTGCGGGGGTTGGACGCGCTGGCCCCGGTTGCTTGGTGGGGTGTGGGTGGCGGGGTGGTCATGGCGCGTCCTTTCGTGTCTATTGTGGGCTGACAGTGCCATTGTAGACCTGGGGTGCCCCCAAGTTTAATACTTTATGAAGAAAATTTTGCAGAAATGCAAGTTCTTATGAAAATCGCGGAGTGCCCACGAACAATGTGGGCACTCCGCGACTCTCGTGGACACTCAGCAAATTGTTGGCCTACGGACGCCGGTGGGCAGGTCTAGCTCACCCGCTGGCCGAACTCATGGCGGCGGATCCAGGCGTGCATAGCTATACCGGCAGCGGTTGCAGCATTCATAGACCGGGTTGAACCGTACTGTTCAATAGACAGGGTTGCCTCAGCAGCCGCGTGAATCTCCTCTGACAGACCCGGCCCCTCCTGGCCAAAGACCAGCACGCAGTCCTTGGGCAGGTCGTAGGTTTCAAGCTGCTTGGAATCGGGGAAGATATCAATGCCGATAATGGCCAGCCCCTCACCCTTCGCCCAGGCCACGAAGTCCTCAACGGTGGGGTGGTGGCGCACGTGCTGGTAGCGGTCGGTGACCATAGCTCCGCGCCGGTTCCAGCGGCGCTTGCCAATAATATGCACTTCCTTAGCCAAAAAAGCGTTGGCAGTGCGCACCACGGTGCCGATATTTAGGTCGTGTTGCCAGTTCTCAATCGCCACATGGAAGGAGTGGCGGCGGGTATCCAGGTCGGCGATGATAGCGTCCATGCTCCAGTAGCGGTAGTGGTCCAGGACGTTGCGGCGGTCGCCCTCGCGCAGCAGCTCCGGATCCCAGTGGTCCCCCTCTGGCCACTCCCCTTCCCAGGGGCCAACCCCCACTTCGCGCTCTGCCTCAGCGGCGCTCTCAGCCCCGGCCTCAGCGGCTGTGCCCGCTAAAGCTGTGGCGGGCGCGTCCTTGTGTTCTTCACTCATCCCATACCCCTTATCAAGGCAAAGAAGCCCCACACGGGGGCTCCTTCGCTAACGTTTTCTTCTAGAAGTTTAGTCCAGGCCCAAATCGGTCTTGGAGTAGGCGTAGAGGCAGGGAACGCCCGCAACCTCTTCGATGTGCTCCTTGGCACCGGTGGCCCGGTCAACGATGACGGCAACAGCCACCACCTCGGCACCTGCCTTGCGCAGGGCCTCAACAGCGGTAAGAGCGGAACCACCGGTGGTGGAGGTGTCCTCAACGGCAACGACGCGGCGTCCTTCAACCGAGGGACCTTCAACCTGACGGCCCATGCCGTAGGACTTCTGGGCCTTACGCACCACAAAGGTGTCGATAGCGCGGCCCTGGTCGCCGGCGGTGCGCATGATGGCGTGGCCGACGGGGTCAGCGCCCATGGTCAGGCCGCCTGCGGCGTCAAACTCGATGCCGGCAGAATCCAGCAGGTCAAGCATGACCTGGCCGACCAGACGGGAGGCCTCATGGTGCAGGGTGATCCGGCGCAGATCAACGTAGTAGTCGGCTTCCTTACCGGAGGCCAGCACAACCTTGCCGCGCACGACGGCCAGTTCGCTAATGAGCTCGCGCAGGCGTTCGCGCGCTTCTTCGATAGGGAGGGGGGTGGAGAGGTTAGTCATGCTTTTTAGTCTAGTAGACCGGCAGATATTTACCCCGCGAAAAGTGCAAGTGCCTGTCATTTTTCACGGGGCACTTGCACTTTTTAGGGGGTAGCAGGCAGGGCAGGTTAGCGTAAGGACGCTCGGGCCCAGCTGAGCGCGGAGAGCAGGTAGGCGGCGCAGAGAGAGAATACCAGCAAGCCGTACTTCCACACGATCAGGTTAAGGGGTGGATGATCAGATATAGAGATATCCTGGTCAGCAACTCCCCCCTGAGCCGCAGCTAGCTCCCAGATGTTGTAGGTACCGTAATGGGAATGGAACTGACCCCAGAGGGTGCCAATACCCATATCCCAGGCAGTGGAACCGAAGAGCTGGCGGGAAATATTGAAGATGAGCAGGACCACTACACACAACGCCAGGCTCATCGCCAGCGACCCCCAGCGTAGGGAGACTATGGCGATAAAGAGGGCCGCTACCTGCACAGCCAGCAGGACGATAAACCAGGTAGCCAGGTAATCTGTTACCGTATATGCCCGCCCCAGGGTGCTGTAGGTCTTATCAAAGGCAAAGGGCCAGATACCGAAGTCCTGGTTGAATACCTGCCACCCGCGTCCATAGCCCTTGTTCAGCAATTCGAGGGCAAGGGTTACAGCGTAGACCAGTGTGGCAAGGGCCGCCCGGTAGAGGGCTAAGGAGAGGTAGCCACGGAAGTAGTCCCAGCGCCCTAGCCCCATCCCCAGTATGAGCCGGGCATGTGACCGGTAGCTGAGGAGCATAGTCACACCCAGAACCAGGGGCAGGATAATGACCTGCATAGAGTTGTGGTTAATGAAGCCGCTGTAGTCCGCCAGCGAGTGGCCGGTCAGAACCGCGTGAACCCAAGCGAGTCCCAGCATAAGTACTGCAACGCCGAGCGGCAGGAACAGGGGAAGCACAGTGCTGGTAGCGCGTTCGGTCAGGAGCATCCGGAATACGGTACGAGCACCTCCCCCGGTACGGGCGAGCCGTGCTTCCGGTAAAGCCGGGTAGAGGGGCTCAGCGTGAAGTGTGCTAGTCATGGCGACCTCCTTGAGGCTCAAGTAGGGGTGAGTAGGTGGCGTCGCTGTGTACAGCTAGGGAGTCTTGCAGGCTGACGGGCTGAATATGAACCCCGAGCGAGGCCGCACGCTGTTCGTTCGTTTCAGTGAGCGGAGCGGCGAGCAGGGCTGTGACCAGCGAGCCGATTGAGCGCTGCCGGGCGACGGCGTCCGCTAGTCCGGTACGGGCTAGGTAGACGTTGATAGCGTCCTGGCTACCGGCAATTTCGTGGGCACTGGTGGCAGCCTCATCGTGGGACCCGTCGAGCACGAGGGTGCCGTCACGGAGTATCAGCACTCGGTCTAGCAGGGGCGCAATTTCGTTGAGCAGGTGGGTGGAGAGGACGATAGTGCGTGGATTGAGGGCAAAGTCAGCTAGGAGCCGGTCATAGAAAATGGTGCGGGCGACAGGGTCGAGGCCGGAGTAGGGCTCATCCATGAGGGTGAGGGGCGCCCGGCTGGCGAGGGCAACGGTGATTCCCAGGGCGGACGCCTGCCCGTCGGATAGCTTGCGAGCCTTGGCCGCAGGGTTGAGGGCGAAGTCCTTGATGAGGGTATCAGCCAGGGTTTCATCCCAGGCCGGGTACGCCAGGCTTGCCAGTCTCAGGACGTCCCGCACTTTCAGCCCGTCGGGGTAGGCCAGGTGGGTGCGCTGCAGGTGGGTGCGGGCAAGGACGCGCCCGCCCGGCTTTGTGCCGAAAAGTTCGATTGAGCCGCTGGTGGGGGTGACCTGCCCGACGAGGGCGGCAAGTAGGGTGGTCTTACCGGAGCCATTTCGCCCGGCGAGGCCGTAGATGAGCCCCTCCTCCAGGGTGAGGTTAACGTCTGAGAGAGCGGCGGTGGAGCCGTAGGTTTTAGTGAGGTCCTGGGTGCGTACTACTGCGGTCATGCCTGCTCCCCGCTTTCGCCGAGGACCTGCAGGGAGCTTACGCCCCCGCCGTCCTCAGCACTGAAACCGGCGCGGAGGGCCGAGAGCACCTCGTCCTGGCTCAGGCCCAGGGTACGGGCCTCATCAATGAGGGGGGTGATATAGCCGGCGATGAAGTCGCGCCGCCGGTTAGTGCGCAGAATGTCTTGTGCCCCCGTTGCCACAAACATGCCTATACCTCGTTTCTTGTAGAGAACCCCCTGGTCGACCAGGAGATTGACGCCTTTACCGGCGGTGGCCGGGTTAATGCGGTAGAAGAGGGCGAACTCGTTGGTTGAGGGTACCTGGCTTTCTTCTGCATAGGTACCAGCTAAAATTTCGCCGCTGATATGGTCTGCGATTTGTTGGAAGATCGGTTTGTCACCGGTCAGCATGAGCACCTCCTTCTCTGTGGTTACCTGGCCCACCCAGCGGGCAGGTTAGTTGGTTAGTTACTCATGTAATTAACCTAAGTTACAGGGCGGGAGAGCGCAAGAGTTTTTTAAAAAAAAGTGGGGCAGACTTCCGTCTACCCCACAGCCAACAGGACTACTTACTTATCCCAGCTCCTACCAGGCGCTATCTGGGCACAGCCGCCCGGAGCTTGGTCACCATCTCGTCATATTCGGCAACCGGGTCGGAGTCGGCAACGATCGCCCCACCGGCTGCCAGGGTGATGAGGCCGTCGGCGTGGGCTACCAGCGTCCTAATGACGATGGACAGGGCGGCAGAGCCGTCAGCGCCCAGGTAGCCCAGGGCACCGGAGTAGACCCCGCGGGCCCGGTTCTCAAGCCGGTCAATAATGGCCATGGTGGCTGCCTTGGGGGCACCTGTCATGGAGCCACCGGGGAAGGCGGCGGCGACCGCGTCCAGGGCGGTGACGCCGGGGCGTAGCTGGGAGACGATAGTGGATACCAGCTGGTGAACGGTTGAGTAGGACTCCACCCCCATCAGCACCGGCACCCGCACGCTCTCGGGGTGGGACACCATTGACAGGTCGTTGCGGAGGAGGTCAACGATCATGAGGTTTTCGGCGCGGGTTTTGGGGTCGCTGGCTAGCCAGCTGGCTGCCTGCTGGTCTTCGGCGGCGGACGCACCCCGCGGCACAGTGCCCTTAATGGGCTTGGCCTCAGCCCGGCCGTCGGAGGTGACGGTCAAGAACTTCTCCGGCGAGGAGGAGAGCACCGTAAAGTCATCACACTGTAAAAAGGCGGCGTAGGGGGCGGCGTTGGCCTGTCGCTGGGCCAGATAAAGGTTCAAAAGTTCACCAGGGCCCAAGGGGGCAGGCAGCTGCACAGAGGTTTCAGCCGTCAGACAGACCTCGTAACTGTTGCCCTCAGCAATTTCAGCCTGGGCAGTGGCGATAGCGGCTAGATAAGCCTGCCGGTCAGGCAGGGGGAAGTCGGGTAAATCTACCCGTGAAGCATATTCTTTATCAGCTATAGACGCAGGTGAAGAACAGATTCCCTGCAGTTCCTGCACCATAGTTTCAACCCAGTCGGCAGGCCCCACCAGCCAGGCCTTCCGACTCTCATGCTCGTACATCAGGTAGTGGGTCGCGGGCATCCACAGGGCATCGGGGGTGCGGGCGACCCGCTGGGGGTGTTCACTATGGAAGGCAGTGACCTCTAGGTCAGCATGGGCCTCATAGCCCATAAACCCCACATAGCCGCCCAGCAGGACGTCGGCGGGCGGAGCGTCCTGCCCCTCCCCTACCGTAGGGCGCGGCGCGGATTCCAGAAAGCCGGGGAGCACCTGCCAGATACTGTCGCCCAAAACCTCACGCGGGTATCCGTCCTGGCCCAGCACATCAACCCGCCCCGGCTGCGCGTAGCGCACCACTCCCCCGCCCAGGGGCGCCCCCAGGTAGGAGTAGCGGGACATAGGCGACTCGTCGCGGGCCGAATCCAGCCAGAAAGCATAGGAAGACCCGCCAGCCAGCACAGGAAAGGCGGCGGCGGGTTCTACCGGAAAGTTCAGGGCACGACAGGTTAGAGAAGTCACCGACTCATTGTAACGGGGTAGGCGGAGGTTTTACCTGCGCAAGCCTGGCTCGGGGCTGACGCTCAAGGGTGGCTTGTGCAGGTCAAACCAGAGCTACCCTTGTCAGAACTAGCGAACCTGCGGGGTCTCGCCGTTTTCTGAGACCATGGGCTTCTCGGCGTCCTGCCAGGCCCCCATACCGCCAATGACGTTGATAGCATCAAAGCCGTACTGGGTCAGGTAGGCGGCAGCCCGCAGGGAGCGGCCACCAGCGCGGCAGATGACGTAGACGTCCTCATCGAGGGGAACTTCGCCGTAGCGTTCGGGAACCTCACCCAGGGGAATGTGCTGGGCACCTTCGATATGGCCCTCTACCCACTCGTAGTCTTCGCGTACATCCAGAATTTTGGCGTCTGCGGGGATTTCATCGACAGTGACCTGGCGGATATCTTCGTTCATCACTGAACCTCTCTTTCGTAGTAACACCTTCAGCCTATGCGTGGCCTTCTCAGGCTTCAAGGCTAAGCCCCTGGTTTAGCCCTTAGCGTTCCCCTGCCCGCAGGGCGTAGGCAGGGCGCCCTGTCATAAAAGGTCCTCGCGTCCCCTATTTTCCGTCAGGACGGCGAGGTGCGGCGTCCAACTGGTTCTTCAGTGTTTAATTAGGGCTATGTCAAACCGTGCAGGCACCCTTGCCACCCCAGAAGACCTTGTCAACATTGATGAGCTGCTCGCCGCCTACCGCGAGCGCACCCCTGACCTGGCTGACCCTGCCCAGCGGGTAGCTTTTGGCACCTCGGGGCACCGGGGTAGTTCACTGAAGAGCTCTTTTAATGATGCACATATCGCCGCGATTTCGCAGGCGATTGCTGAGTACCGGGCAGCACAGGGTATTACCGGGCCGCTGTTTATGGGTAAGGACACCCACGCCCTTTCTGGTCCCGCGCAGGATACCGCCCTGGAAGTTCTTGCGGCTAACGGTGTCACTGTGCTCTTGGATGAGGCGGACGGTTTTGTGCCCACCCCGGCTCTCTCGCGCGCGATTATTGTGCATAACGCCAACCCTGACGCTACAGGGCAGGCTGACGGTATTGTTATTACCCCCAGCCACAATCCACCGGCAGATGGTGGTTTCAAGTACAACCCCCCTCAC
Organism: Rothia nasimurium; assembly: GCF_049068285.1. Classification (GTDB taxonomy): domain Bacteria; phylum Actinomycetota; class Actinomycetes; order Actinomycetales; family Micrococcaceae; genus Rothia; species Rothia nasimurium_I. The sequence continues at coordinate 94,361 of NZ_JBLKPV010000004.1, forward strand.
GGCGGCCCAGCCGATTCTGACGCTACCGGCTGGATTGCCCGACGTGCCAATGAGCTGCTGGAAGGCAAGAACGCTGACGTTTTGCGTCTGCCCCTGGAAGAGGCGAAAGCCGCTGCCACCACCGGCACCTATGATTACCTGGGTGCCTACGTTGCTGAGCTGGGCGAGGTCATCGATATGGATGCTATTCGCTCTGCCGGCGTCCGTATCGGCGCAGACCCGATGGGTTCCGCGTCCGTTGAGTACTGGAAGCGCATCGCCGTCGACTACAACCTGAACCTGACTGTCGTGAACCCCGATGTGGACCCCCAGTGGGCCTTTATGACCCTGGACTGGGACGAGAAGATTCGTATGGACTGCTCTTCGCCCAATGCTATGGCTTCTCTCATTGCTAACCGCGATAAGTACGATATCGCTACCGGCAACGATGCAGATTCCGACCGCCACGGCATAGTGACGCCCGATGCTGGTCTCATGAACCCCAACCATTACCTCGCGGTAGCCATCGACTATCTCTACACCCACCGTGACGGCTGGGCCGCGGATGCAGGTGTTGGTAAAACCCTGGTTTCTTCGTCCATGATTGACCGTGTGGCAGCTGCACTGGGGCGCACGCTGGTTGAGGTTCCCGTTGGCTTCAAGTACTTCGTGGACGGCCTCAGCACCGGCACCATCGGTTTCGGTGGCGAAGAGTCCGCAGGTGCCTCCTTCCTGATGCGGGACGGCAGCGTCTGGACGACTGACAAGGACGGTATCATCCTGGCTCTCCTTGCCGCCGAAATTATTGCCGTCACCGGCAAGACCCCCTCCCAACGCTACGCCGAACTCGCCGCAGAACACGGCGCACCGGCCTACGCCCGCGTGGACGCCGCCGCAAGCCGCGAGCAGAAGGCTAAGCTTGCCAAGCTCTCCCCAGCGGACGTCACTGCCTCCGAGCTAGCGGGTGAAACTATCACCGCTAAACTCACCGAGGCACCCGGTAACGGCGCAGCTATTGGCGGTCTTAAGGTCACCACCGAAAATGCCTGGTTTGCCGCCCGCCCCTCCGGTACCGAGGACGTCTACAAGATTTACGTGGAGTCCTTCCTGGGTGCCGACCACCTGGCACAGGTACAGGCCGAGGCGAAGAAGCTGGTAGATAGCGTCATCGCCTAACACCCCCCACTTCTGATGGCCCTACCCGTGCTGGTGAGCGCACGGGTGGGGCCTTTTGTGTAGGTAAGTAGGTTAGGGCCTGCGCCTTAAGAAAATTGACTACCGAGTTTAACTAAGCTGGCTGAGAAGAGTATCGTTACCTAGCGAACAGATACCGTGAACCCACGGTTTTCCTATCTATATAAGCGAGTCGATATGTCTACTCTGCCTACGACCACCCCGCCGAATCCAGCAGACACCTCAACAAACGACCGGGGCTTCTTCGGCCACCCCCGCATGCTAGCTAACCTTTTCTCCGTAGAACTGTGGGAACGTTTCTCTTTCTACGGCATGCAGGTCATCATGCTCTACTACCTCTACTGGGAGGCTGACCGTGGCGGTCTAGGCCTGCTCAGTGAAGCATCAGCAGCAGGTGTGATGGGTGCCTACGGTGGCATGGTCTACCTTATGGCTGTGGTCGGTGGCTTCCTCGGTGACCGTGTACTTGGCCCCGAACGCACCCTCTACTACTCAGCCTGGGCCATCATGGCAGGCCACATCGCCCTGGCGATTCTGCCCGGTGCTGCCGGTGTAATCGCGGGCCTGGTGCTGGTTGCCATTGGTTCTGGCGGCCTTAAGACCAATGCCTCGGTACTGGTTGGTTCGCTCTACAGCAAGACCGACCCCCGCCGCGATGGTGGTTTCACCATCTTCTATATCGGCGTGAACATTGGCGCCCTACTCGGCCCCATGCTCACCGGTATTCTGCGTGAAAACTACGGCTTCCACATTGGCTTCGGCTTGGCTGCCCTGGGCATGGCTGCTGGTCTCATCCAGTACTCACTGACGCGCAAGAACCTGCCTGCGTCCGTCCACCAGCTCTCTCAGCCCCTGACTGGTAACGAAAAGCGAAACTTCTCTCTCGCGGCTGTAGCTATCGTTGCGGTCATCCTCATTCTGGTCTTCACCGGTCTCATCAACCCCGCTAACCTAGCTACCTGGGTTATGTGTACCGTAGCTGTCTGCGCAGCCCTGCTGTTCTACACTCTGCTGACCTCTAAGCTCACCACCGCTGAAGAACACTCCCGTGTAGTCTCCTTTATCCCCATGTTCATCGGTAATGTGGCCTTCTGGGCTCTCTTCCAGCAGCAGTTCACCGTATTGGCTGTCTACTCAGAGTCACGGATCAACTGGAATATCTTGGGTCTACAGCTTACTCCCGAGTTCATGAACTCCATCAACCCGGTCTTCATCATCATCTTTGGTGCTATTTTCACTGCCATGTGGACTAAGCTCGGCGATCGTCAGCCCACCACCCCGGTCAAGTTTGCTATCGCGCTTATCCTCATTGGCATCGCCTTCCTTATCTTCCTTACCCAGGCAGGCAACACCAACGTAAACTTCATGTGGATTGTGCTGATTCTCTTTATCTGCACTATGGGTGAGCTATCTATCTCACCGGTCGGCTCATCCCTGGCTACCAAGTTGGCTCCCGAGAAGCACCGTGTAGCGATGGTTGCTCTCTACTTCACCTCCATTTCTCTGGGTACCGTGCTGGCGGGCTGGCTGGGTCGGTTCTACTCGCTAGAAACCGAGGTTGCCTACTTCACCACGCTGGGTATTGTGACCATCGGTATCGGTGTAGCCCTGTGGGCACTCAACGGCTGGATTGTGAAGAAGATGGCGGGTATCCGCTAACAGTCTCTTTTCCCCCCTTGCCTCCCCATAATGGGGACCGCAGAACCAGAAAAGGACCGCATATTTCGCGGTCCTTTTTGGTTTTCTGGTCCCCTTGCGGGAATGGGGGGCAGGCGGACGCCCGTGGGCTAGTCCCCTAGTTCCCCTCAACCTCGTCCACCAGGGCCCGCAGATCGTCGTGGCGCAGGTCGTCCTTACGGAAGTGCTTGTTACGGTAGCCTGAGCGGCCCATCATGTGACCCGAAATGGGAATGGTGAGCATCTGCAGGAGCAGAATCACCAGCAGCAAGGGAACCAGGGCCCAGGAACGGAAGTGGAAGCCCACCGCAGCCAGCATCAGCATCAGGCCGAAGACCTGGGGCTTGGTGCCCGAATGGAGGCGGGTCAGTAGGTCGGGAAAGCGCACCAGGCCAATAGCAGCCCCGAGGGACATGAGGGCCCCCAGAATCATACAGATGATAGTGAGGGTATCAAGGACGGTATCAAGGTTCATCTATTCCCCCTGGTCATGGCTAGCGCGGACGGGGTGGGCCTGGGTCGCTCCCTGCTTATCGGCGTCCTCGGCCAGGACGCCCGGGGTAAACTTGCCGCCCCGGATCCGGCGGCGGCTCCGGCTTCTGAGCTCTGCTATGCGGGAGACGGGGGTTGATTCATCGGCTTTGGAATTATCGGCAAAGCGGGCCACGGTCACGGACCCTACGAAGCCAATCATGGCCAGGGCTACCATTAGGATCATGAAGAACTGGCTGTCGGTCACGATCATCAGGACGCAGAGGGCAGCAGTCAGAATCGACAGTAAAACGTCAGAGGCGAGCACCCGGTCAAGTAGGGCCGGGCCCTTCCAGATCCGGTAGACGGTACCCCAGGTGGCCAGGGTGAGAATGAGGCCGGTGGCCCATATAGCCCAGGTCATGCCTTCTCCTTTCGGGTTGCCGGTGAGTTCTGAGCCAAATCAGCTTCAATAGCCTCGTCGAATCTGAGGGCTTCGTATTCTTCACGGCTTCCGGCAGCTTTGATGATGAGCGCCTCGAAATAGTCGACCTGGCGGGCGAACTTTTTGATCTCTTCATCGGTTGAGGTGTTCAGGACGTGGAAGTAGAGCACCGAGTGGGGGCGGTCTACCTCAACGACCACCGACCCGGGAATCAGGGACATAGTGTGGGACACTGCGGTGAGCAGCAGGTCTGAGCGGGTACGCAGGGGCACAGCCACGATGGAGTTCCGCAGGGGCGGACGGAAGGTAGCAGCCAGCCACATAACCTCAAAGGACGCCTTGGCAATGTTCCAGACCAGCTCGATGACGAACCTGGCGGCGTAGAGCAGGTTGAAGCGGTTGGACAGATAGAGGGTGGGCAGTTTGAAGACGGCCATGGTGAGGATAGCCAGCACCGCGCCGAAGGCGATAAAGCGCAGGGAGAAGTCCTGCCAGAGGGCGCACCAGACGAAGACCAGCCAGAGGAAAGGCGGCAGCGAATGCAGGAACTTCTCGGTGGTGAGGGGGGTTTTCTTCATTACTGGTTCACCTCCTGGGATTGGTTGCCAACGATCTGTTGTTCAAGGTAGTCGGCCCGGCTGGGGGCGTCGGGGCCGAAGACCGAGCTGATGTAGGTGTCAGGGTTGAAGAGGTTATCTGAGGCGTTATCTGCCAGCTGGAAGAGGGGGCCGGAGAAGACGGTGATAGCGACACCCACAAGAACCAGAGCCACGGTTGAGGCCATCATGGACGCCGGAATCGGCTTGGTCTCGTAGTGGGCCGGGTCGTCGGAGTGCTCTGCCATGACCAGCTCAGGGGTGGGCTCTTCAGCTTCCTTGGCGGGGCGCCAGAAGGCCTTGTTCCAGACACGGGCCAGGGCCAGCAGGGTCAGCAGGGAGACCAGGACGCCGATCCCTGCGTTGATGTAGGCGAGCGCCCCGCCGTTTTCAACGGAGGCTTCGATGAAGCCAACCTTGCCGATAAATCCTGAGAAGGGTGGGATACCGCCCAGGTTGATGGCGGGAATGAAGTAGAGCAGGGCCAGGACGGGGGCACTCTTGATAAGGCCGCCGAGACGGCGGATATTGGTGGAGCCGCCCCGTCGTTCAACGAGGCCAACGACCATGAAGAGGCCGGTCTGGATCACGATGTGGTGGGCAATGTAGAAGACCACGGTGGTCAGGCCCAGCTCGTTGCCCAGCGAGATACCCCAAATCATGTAGCCGATATGGCTAATGAGAATAAAGGAGAGCAGACGCTTAATATCGCCCTGGGCCAGGGCACCTAAGATACCCACCAGCAGGGTTAAACCTGCCACGACCCCCAGGAGGGTGTCGAGACGTCCTTCGGGGAAAAGCAGGGTTTCCGTGCGGATAATGGCGTAGACACCCACCTTGGTCAGCAGGCCCGCGAAGACGGCGGTAACGGGGGCCGGGGCTGTCGGGTAGGAGTCAGGTAGCCAGAGGGAGAGGGGGAAGACCGCGGCCTTGATACCGAAGGCAATCAGCAGCATAAGATGCAGCTGCATCTGGGTGCCTTCAGGTAGGGTGCCCAGCTTCAACGACAGGTCAGCCATATTGATAGTGCCCACCGAGGCATAGACGAAGCCGATAGCGGTCAAGAAGAGCATGGAGGACACAACCGATACCACCACATAGGTCACGCCCGCCCGGATGCGCGGGGTGTTGGCGTTCATGGTGATGAGCACATAGGAGGCCATGAGCAGGATTTCAAAGCCCACATAGAGGTTGAAGAGATCCCCCGCCAGGAAGGCGTTGGAGACGCCGGCCAGCAGTAGCAGGTAGGTGGGGTAGAAGACCGAGATGGGCACCTCATCGTCCTCGTCCTGCAGGTTCTGGCCGGTAGCAAAAACCAGCACCGCCAGCGAGATGGTGGAGGAAACGACCAGCATGAGGGCTGAGAGCTGGTCAACGACCATGGTGATGCCGAAAGGAGCCTCCCAGCCTGCCAGGTGGACGGTCTGGGGCTCTGAGTTCCAGACGGACGCTAACAGCAGGGCCTCAAAGATGAGGGTGATAGTCACAGCCGCGAAGGCAATGACGCGCTGCACGCTGTCCTTCTTTGAGATGAAGGTAATAGCAGCGGCGAGGAAGAGAATGATGATGCATAAGGGGGCGAGCTGGGCAAGGAGCATCGTCTAGTCCCCCTTTCGGGCCACGAGGGGCTGGGCTTGTGTTTGACTGATTTTCTTTTTCTCTTCGGCTTGGGCGAACTCTTTTTCGCGGGTTGCTTCATCAGCGTCGAATTCTGAGGAATCGAATTCAGCAGCGGCGTCTTCTTCCTTATCGAAGGCGTCCTGCTCGGCAACGCGGATATCTTCGGCGTCGTCGGTGATTTCGTCGGCCTTAGAGAGCAACCAGGAGCGGTAGATAATACCCAGAATCAGGGCCGTTACCGCGCAGGAAATCACGATTGCGGTCAAGATCAGGGCCTGCGGAAGGGGATCGGAGTAGTCTTCTGCTGCCACGGTTTTGTCGTAGAAGGGGGCAAGGCCAGCAGGGCCGCCCGCGTGCAGGATCAAAATATTGGTCGCGTTGGTCATGAGCATGAGGCCCAGAAGGACGCGGGTCATAGAGCGGTCGAGGATCAGGTAGACCCCGACGGCGTAGAGCACGCCCATGACGAGAATCAGGCTGAGGTCAATAATCATGGTTAGGCCTTTCCTGCTTTCTGACGGGCTTGCTTTTCTTTTCTGCGGCGTTCGTCCAGGAGCTTCTGGTCGATCCGTTCGCCCAGGCTTCTGAGAATGTCAAGGACGAGGCCGATCACCAGCAGGTAGACCCCGATGTCGAAGATGGTGGCGGTGACGAAGTGGACGTCGCCGAAGACCGGAAGCCAAAAATCGAGGACGTAGCTGGAGAAGATAGGATCCCCCCAGAGGGCCGGGGCCAGGGCGTAGAGGGAGGCAATACCTAGGCCTGCGCCCAGGAAGGTACCTGCTGACACCGGGGAGGCGGCCCGCAGTTCAGCGCCGCCGCCTGCCAGGTAGCGGACGGCGAAGGCCAGACCTACCATGAGGCCACCGGCAAAGCCACCGCCGGGCAGGTTATGGCCGGCAATCAGCATGTAGAAGCTGACCATAATCAAGGTGTGGAAGAGCAGACGGGTCATCACTTCCAGCAGAATTGAGCGGGATTCCGGCGGCAGGGTTCGGCCAGCCACGATGAAAGGGTCCCGTTCAACAGAAGAGAAGCGGCCTGCAACCTTCTGGGCCACAGTAATCTGGGTGCGCTTGGCAAAAGACTTCTCGATCTTCTTCATGGCCTGGGTATCAAGCCTGCGGGCGGAACCTGAGTCAGCCCGGCCGCCGATGAAGAGCAGGGAGGCCACACCGGTTGCGGCTAGAGCCAGCACCGAGATTTCGCCGAAGGTGTCCCAGCCTCGCATATCTACCAGGGTTACGTTGACGACGTTGTAGCCGTGGCCGATTTCGTAGGCCAGCTTGGGCATTTCCAGGGAGATGGGGGCCAGGGAGCGGGAGGAGAAGGTAAACATGGCCAGGGCCATCATGAGGGCGGCAAACCCCAGGGCGATGATAATGCGGAGGGTCTTGTTGGCCCCGTCCTTGCCGTCCTTAGAACGGATCCGGGGGATCTGCCGGGGCAGAACGCGCATGGCCAGGACGAAGGCTACCAGCACGATAGTTTCGACCAGCAGCTGGGTGGTGGCCAGGTCGGGGGCGCTACGCAGAGCAAAGAGGATGGCCATGCCGTAGCCGGTCACGGAGACCATCATGATCGCCAAGAAGCGTTTACGCACGAAGACGACGACCAGGGCGGCCACGATCATGACCACAGCGATTGACCACTGGGCTGGGGATTCTGAGACGCGCACATTGGCCAGCGGCGGGGTTTCGTTGATGAAGAGGGCAGCGAAGGGAACCACCACAGCGGTAATCAGGATAACGCCCAGGTAGAAGCCCAGGGAGCCTCGCTGGGTCATACCGGTGACCCACACGGCCAGGCGGTCTAGGGCGTCGATAGTATCGCGGTAGACCACAGAGGCCGAGCGGAAGCTAGGCAGGGCCAGCTGCAATTCTTCGATGTGCTTGCGGAAGATAAAGAGCAGAAGGCCAACGGCCATCACTGCCAGGGAGGTCAGCAGGGCCGGAGTAATACCGTGCCACAGGGCCAGGTGCAGGTGCGTTTCAGGGGCGGTGGCGGGGAATACCGCCAGGGCAGGTTTGATGAAGAGATGGACGGGTTCGGGGTAAAGGCCGTAGACCACGGTGAGCAGGGTGAGCAGGGCCGGGGCGAAGAGGAAGTTCCAGGAGACCGGGTGGAAGGCTGTGTCGGGGCTCAGCTTCACTCCCCTTGCGCTGCGGGGCAGGGCGCGGGTGCTGAAGTCAGCATCACCGTTATCGACTTCTTCAAAGTCAGCGCTTCCAGTTTCAGTCTTGCAGTATTTGACGCCTTCCGTGTGCATGTAGGCGTAGGGCTTGACGGCAAAAGCCCCCCAGACGAAGCGGGCGGAGTAGGCGAAGGTCAGCACCGAGCCGAGGACGATAGCGGCTAGGGCGATACCGCCCTGCCAGCCGCCGTTGGGGGTGAGGTAGGTTTCGAGGACGGCTTCTTTAGCTACGAAGCCAGCCAGGGGTGGGATACCGGCCATGGAGGCAGCTGATATGGTTGCGACCGTAGCCAGCTTGGGGGCCCGGCGGTAGATGCCTGAGAGTTTGTGGATGTCACGGGTGCCAGACTGGTGGTCGATGATACCGACCGAGAGGAAGAGGGTTGCCTTGAAGAGGGAGTGGGCTACCATGAGGGCCATAGCCGCGTAGAGGGCGTCCGGGGTTCCGCCGGAGATGACCAGGGTCAGGAAGCCGAGCTGGGAGACGGTGCCGTAGGCCAGAATCAGTTTGAGGTCGGTTTGTTTGAGGGCGCTCCATCCACCGAAAACCATGGTGAAGGCACCGAAAATCACCAGGACGTTCTGCCAGATAGCAACGTCGCCAAAGCCCGGAGCCAGGCGCAGCAGAATGTAGATACCGGCCTTGACCATGGCTGCTGCGTGGAGGTAGGCGGAGACAGGGGTGGGCGCGGCCATGGCGCCGGGGAGCCAGAAGTGCAGGGGGAAGATCGCTGATTTAGAGAGGGCCCCGCAGAGGATAAGGACGAGCGCAACCGACAGCAAGCCGTAGCTGAGGGGGCCGGTGCCGTCCTGGGAACCGGCGAGGACGGCCGGGCCCTGGGCGACGAGTTCGGCCAAGGAGTAGGTGCCCACCGAGTAACCGAGCATGATGATACCGACCAGCATAGCCAGGCCGCCGGCGGTGGTGAGGGTCAGGGCTTGGAGGGCTGAGCGGCGGGCTGTGAGGCGGTGGCGGGAGTAGCCGATCAGTAGGTAGGAGAGAATGGTGGTGATTTCCCAGAAGATGAACATGAGGATGAAGTCATCTGCTGTAATCAGGCCGAACATGGTCCCGGCAAAGCCGAAGAGGTAGGCGGCGAATTGGCCGTTATCGCCGGTGGAGTGTTTGAAGTAGCTAGCGCAGTAGAAGAGCACCAGGGAGCCTACGCCGAGTACCAGGAGGCTCATAATCCAGGCTAGGGTGTCCATGCGGAAGGTGAGCGCCATGTCCAGTTCGGGAATCCACTGGTAGCTCTCGCTCCAGGGGGTGCCCCCAAGAATCTGCCCGGTTTTGGTCAGCACCAGGGCCAGGACGGCGGCCGGAACCGCTGCCAGCAGGTAGAAGGTGGAGGTGCCCAGGCGGCGGTAGAGCCAGGGGGTTGCTATGGACAGCAGGGTAAAAAGCGCTAGAACTATGGTCACGTATCGGCCCTTAGGGTCGGTGGCGGTGGGATCCGTCGCGCACTGGGCGAGGACGGCCGGGGAAACACTCCTCTTAAAAGAGTAGGCATACTTAGTTTACCTTGTCGATGACCCATATCTCATAGGGCTATGGGTTACAGGTGGGGGCTCCACGAACTGCGGGGTTTCCTTCGAGGTGCGGTTCTTCCCTCCGCATCTCGAAGGAAACTACGCATTTCACAATCGCACCGTCCTCATTCATCGCCTCAAGAGGCGTAGAATAAGGACGATTTACCCACCATCACAAAGGCTTTCCTCTCCCATGTCTAAGGACTCTAAGCTCGGTCTTGCCTGGACCCTCCACGGTGACGGCAAGAACATCACCCCCGGCGGAGTCGTCCGCCCCCTCGAACGCCTCACCTGGGGCCGCACCATCGGTATCGGCGCCCAGCACGTGGTTGCCATGTTCGGCGCGACCTTCCTGGTGCCCCTGCTCACCGGCTTCCCGCCTGCCACCACCCTCTTCTTCTCGGGTGTCGGCACCATGCTCTTCCTGCTGATCACTGCAGGACGCGTGCCCTCCTACCTGGGTTCGTCCTTCGCCTTCATTGCACCCCTGGCTGCGGCAACCAACCAGTACGGCCCCGGCGGGGCCCTGGGCGGTATCGTCATGGCCGGTATCTCCCTCTTCATCGTGGGCGCTATCGTTCAGGTTGCTGGCACCGGCTGGCTGACCAAGCTCATGCCCCCGGTTGTCACCGGCGCTATCGTGGCCCTGATTGGCTTCAATCTGGCCCCGTCCGCCAAGAACAACTTCATGGCCGCACCCGTGACCGCCCTGGTGACCCTGAGCTCCATCATCCTGATTTCCGTGCTCTTCAAGGGTATGATCGGCCGCCTGTCGATCCTTCTGGGCGTCATCATTGGCTACATCACCGCCGTGGTGCGCGGTGAGGTTGACTTCACCACCATCGAAAAGACCTGGGCTGAGCAGGGCCTCATCGGTCTGCCCCACTTCCAGGCCCCTGAGTTCCACTGGAACTTAGCTGGCCTCTTCATCCCCGTCATTCTGGTGCTGGTTGCCGAGAACATCGGTCACGTGAAGTCCGTTGCCCTGATGACCGGGGATAACCTCGATAAGTACTCCGGCCGGGCCCTCATGGCCGACGGCCTGGCCACCACCCTGGCCGGTGCCGGTGGCGGTTCAGGTACCACCACCTACGCTGAAAACATCGGTGTTATGGCGGCAACCAAGGTCTATTCCACCGCCGCCTACTGGGTCGCTGCGGTCTTTGCCGTCCTGCTCTCGATCTTCCCGGTCTTCGGTGCCGCTGTGGCCTCTGTGCCCGCCGGCGTGCTGGGCGGGGCTGCCACCGTGCTCTACGGCATGATCGGCATGCTGGGTGTGCGTATTTGGGTGGAGAACCGCGTGGACTTCTCCAACCAGGTCAATCTGACTGCCGCCTCCGTGGCCCTGATTGTTGGTATTGCTGACTACACCTGGGATATTGGCGACCTGCAGTTTGCCGGTATCGCCCTGGGTACCGCCGCTACCCTGGTGGTCTATCACCTGATGGCGGCGCTCAATAAGGCTTCCAATGCCCACCCCGAGCCGCTGACCCCGAGCGAGGCTAAGGGCGACGTCCACTAGCCCCTCACCTGACAGTAGGTACCATTTAAACTAGAAAAACCCACCTAGTTCGTGGGTTTTTCTAGTTTAAATGGTACCTACCGGGAGGAGGCGAGGACGCCAGCGAGTAGGTCGGTGCGGTTGGTGACGATTCCGTCCACCCCCTGCTTGAGGAGACGACGCATGGTGGGTTCGTCGTCAATCGTCCAGACATGCACCTGCACCCCGGCAGCGCGGGCAGCTGCCATGAGCCGTCGGTCAATCAGGTTGATTCGACGCCCAGCTATCACATGGTGGTCAGGGATCTGCAGGGAATCAAAGGGGGTCAGGACGCGCCCGCCCACCTTCTGCAGGGCAGGCCAGATACGCGGGGACAGGCGGGACAGCAGGAAGAAAAGGGTAAAGATTTTCTTTGACGCACTCAGCTGTACCGGCAGGCCAGCCTCTCGCAGGCGGCGGTGGGCAACCCTCAGGCGGGCCTCGCTAAAGGAGGCCAGGCGTACCCTGTGTTCAGCCCCGGCCTCACGCAGCACCTGGGCGATATTTTCAGCAGAGGCAGTGTCTTTGAGGTCAATGTTGAAGGGAATCTCGGGGAAGGCTGCAAGCGCCTCGCTCAGGAGGGGAATCTTGCCGCCGCCAATCAGTTCACAGTCCTTGAGCTGACTCCAGGTCATCTGCCCAATAACCCCGGAGCGGCCTGCCATGCGGTTGAGGGTGGGGTCGTGGAAAACCACAATCTGCCCGTCGGCAGTGGTGTTAACGTCGGTTTCTATCCACTGGGCGCCAGCGGCGACGGCGGCGCGGAAGGCTTCGAGGGTGTTCTCGGCGCTGGTGGTGGCCAAGCCCCGGTGGGCGAAGGTGAGACAGGTGCGGGTTTTCTCAGACATAGCAACCAGTATAGGGTTTATCCCCGGCCCAGCCGCTAGCCCTGCGGGCTCATCATGCTTTCGATAATTTGGGCAACGCCGTCCTCGTCAAAGGCCGGACAGATACGCCCCACCTTCTGCTGGACCTCAGGCAGGCCCGACGCCATGGCGTAGCCGTGCCCAGCCCAGGTCAGCATTTCCAGGTCGTTGGGCATGTCGCCAAAGGCCGCGATGTCGGCAGCTTCAATGCCGTGCTCAGCTGCGAAGTCAGCCAGCACCCGGCCCTTGTGCAGGCCGCGCTGGGCAATCTCAACCAGGGGCTGGTAGGGCACTGAGCGGGTTGCGGTGGCCCGCTCCCCCACTACAGACCGAACCTGCTCCAGCAGGTCAGCCGGGGTGGCCCCGTCCTGAAAAATCAGGTATTTCACGATCTCAGCGTCCTCAGCCACCAGGTCAAGAATCTGCCCCTGGACCGCCTTGCTATCGCGTTCATCAACGTGGGGCTCGTAGGCACCCCCCTGGATAAAGACTTCATTCAGAGTCTCTGCGATGAAGAGGGCCCCGGGAAAGGTGGCCTCTAGCTCCGCGTGGAGTTCCCGCACCTGGACGCCCGTCATGACGCGGGTTGCCACCACTTCACCGCGGGCCAAATCGTAGGTGACCGCTCCGTTAGAGCAAAAAGCGTAGGAGTTCTCGCCGTTCCATTCGGCCCCCAGCTGCTCAAAGACGGGGCCCATCCAGCGCAGGGGGCGGCCGGTGATAAAGATGATTCTGATACCAGCGTCCGCAGCCGCGTGGAGGGCCTGCAGGGTACGCGGCCGGAACCTCATGTCTTCGCCGATGAGGGTTCCGTCCAGGTCGCTGGCAATCAGTTTAATCATGCTCTAGATTCTAGTTCTCTTCGTGGGTGACGGTCAGAAAAGCGCGGGCAATCCCGTGGAAGAAAAGGTTGAAGTTCACGACGGCCGGGGAGGCGTCCTCGTCAACCTCCAGCTTCTCAACATCCACAGCGGTGACGCAGAAAATGTAGCGGTGGGGGCCGTGGCCAGCCGGTGGGGCAGCCCCCAGGAAGTCGCGGGTTCCCCCGTCATTGCGGTGCTTGGTGGCCGCTAGGGTGGTAGCGCCGCCGCGTTCCAGGGAGGTCACGCTGACAGGGACGTTGGAAGCTACCCAGTGCCAGAAGCCGCTGGGGGTGGGGGCGTCCGGGTCAAAGCAGGTAATGACGAAGGACTTGGTTTCTTCGGGGAAGCCGCTCCAGGTCAGCTGCGGGTTGATATCTTCGCCGCCCTCAATACCGAAGATGGCTGAGCGCATCCAGGCGGGAGCCGGGGCGCCGTCCTGCACATCGTCGGACGTCAGGGTGAAGGTGGGCAGGTCGGGCAGGTCTGCGTAGGGTTCGCGGTTGAGCATAGGGGCCTCCTCGTCCTTAATGTGGTGTTCCTTACCTATTTTACGGGGGTCTGCCGGACAAGACCAGGGGCCAGGCCCGTTGGCTCAGGCCAGCCCCTCACCCCAGGTGGCCTTAAAAGCAAAACCCACCTGCACGGTGGGTTTTACAGACTCATATCAGGGAGGGTTTAGCCTTCGGGGTAGAGCACCGCGTTGAGTTCTTCGCGGGTGGGAGGGTTAGCGCCCTCGCGGGAGACGGTGATACCTGCTGCGATGACGGCAAAGGCCAGGATTTCTTTCAGTTCCTCCTTGTTCAGCAGCTCGATGGCAGCCCGGGAGCCCTTACCTTCAATGCCGCGATCGAGCAGGGCCGCAATGAGGGCAGCCATCAGGGAGTCACCAGCTCCAACGGTGTCAGCTACTTCAACCCGGTAGGCAGGCAGGGCCAGGCCCTCCGGGGAGGTCTTGCGGGTGATTGCCCAGGGACCCATTTCCCCGCGGGTGACAACCACCAAAGAGGCACCAAGCTCAAGCCAGGCCTGGGCTGATTCTTCGAGGGTGCGGTTGGGATAGAGCCAGAGGAGGTCCTCGTCAGAGGCCTTCACCACGTCAGAGTGCTTGACGATGCTTTCAGCCCAGGCGCGGGCCTCAGAGGCGTCAGGAACGATAGAAGGACGGCAGTTGGGGTCGTAGGAAATGAGGGCGTGGGAGGAGGCTTCCTTAACAGTGGCAAGGACGGCCGACGCCCCCGGCTCCAGCATGGCGCCGATAGATCCAACGTGGACGGCGGTCGCAGTCTGGGCCACCTCCCGCAGGGCCTCTTCGGCAGCGTCCAGGGACCAGTCAATATCGAACTCGTACTCAGCTGCCCCGGTTTCACCAATGTTTGCCTGGGCCACCGAGGTCTTCTTGGCGTCAGCACCCACCGGCAGGATCACACCGGAGGCCTTCAAATGCGCCTCAATCAGTTCGCCATAGGCGTCGCTCCCGTAACGGCCAATAAACTGCGCTTCATGACCCAGACGGGACACGCCAACAGCGACGTTCATGGGGGAACCGCCGGGGTGGGCGTGGGACTCTGCGCCGGGGCGCTGGACAACATCTACAAGGGCTTCGCCAATGACTGTAAGCATGAACAAAATTTTACCGGGTGAGGCCTGGACCTCACCTAACTTTTCCGTCACAAACTCCACATGTGAGTGAACAAACTATAAACTAAACCCTAGAGTGTCCGCCTCACCTGACGCCCGGCGTCCTGGTGCGGCAGGCACGTCCTGTTACCGCCCACCAGCGCACCGCCGCGCTGCCAACCGATGAGTTCAACGACGCTACTCATCGAGGAAGAGGTCACCCTATGACTATTTCTGCCGAAAACGCTCACGACCAGTGGCTCGCCTCTGAGGCCGAAGCTGAGGCCGCGATCCCCCTGATTGGCAAGCTGAACCGCGAGAACAACGTCGTTGTGTCCATCCACGGCCACAGCCTCATCAACAAGTCCGTTATCCAGATTCTGAAGGCCCACCGTTTTGCCCGCCAGATTGACAATGTCGAGCTTGACCCGGCTGATTCCCTGGCCATTCTTGAGCTGGTTTCTACCCTTGATTTGGGCGCCTGCTCCCTGGATTTGGCCAGCCTGCAACACAAGTTCGAGGCTTCTGGCGCCGATGACCTTGAAACCTTCCTGCGCGATGAGCTCGCCCCCGTCGTGGGCAAGAAGGGCCAGATTGAGGCTAAGGCCCAGGACGTCGTCCTCTACGGTTTCGGCCGCATTGGCCGCCTGCTGGCCCGTATTCTGCTGGAGCGTTCCACCGGCCCCGGCCCCAAGCTCCGCGCCGTAGTGGTTCGTAAGAACACCGACAACGACCTGCACAAGCGGGCTTCCCTGCTGCGCCGTGACTCGGTCCACGGCGCCTTCAAGGGCACTATCCGCGTGGACGAAGAGAACTCCACCATCATTGCCAACGGCACCCCCATCAAGTTCATTTACGCTTCTGATCCGGCTGAGGTTGATTACACCGCCCACGGCATCGAGGACGCAATCGTGGTGGATAACACCGGCCGCTGGCGCGACAAGGAAGGCCTCTCTCGCCACCTTGAATCTAAGGGAGTGGCGCGGGTTCTGCTGACTGCCCCCGGCAAGGGCGTCAAGAATATCGTCTGCGGCGTCAACGACGACATCATCGAAGATAGCGACACTGTCCTGTCTGCTGCCTCCTGCACCACCAACGCCATTACCCCCGTGCTGGCCGTGATGGACGAGGTCTTCGGGGTCAAGCGCGGCCACGTTGAGACTGTCCACTCCTTCACCAATGACCAGAACCTGATTGATAACTTCCATAAGGGCGATCGTCGTGGCCGCTCCGCTGCCCTGAACATGGTCATTACTGAGACCGGTGCCGCTAAAGCCGTGTCTAAGGCCCTGCCCCAGCTGGAGGGCAAGTTGACCGGTAACGCTATCCGCGTTCCCACTCCCGATGTGTCTATGGCTATCTTGAGCCTGCAGCTTGAGAAGCCCGTCGGCTCCAAGGAAGAGCTCAACAACCTGCTGCGCGAGCGCTCCCTGCGCTCTAACCTGCGCCGTCAGATTGACTACACCGACTCCCACGAGGTCGTCTCAACCGACTTCGTTGGCTCCCGTGCCGCCGGTGTCGTGGACGGCCTGGCCACCATCACCTCCGGTGACGATAACGCTATTCTCTACGTCTGGTACGACAACGAGTTCGGCTACTCCTGCCAGGTGATTCGTGTGCTTGAGACCATGATCGGCGGCAAGCTACAGAGCTTCCCCGCAGCGGCCTAAGAGGCCTAAGGGCGCGGACGCCCGCGCAAAGCAGGTGCCCCCGGCTAGTTAGGCCGGGGGCACCTGTGTAAATAAGCCTCAGAGGGCTTCTGTAGCTTGAGAAGACTTCGGGCTATGGGCAAAACACAACTGCGCCTGCTCATCCCCTGGGGGATAAGCAGGCGCAGCTACTTCTTAAAAGAAAAAACCCACTCTCATGTAGAAGCCTAGAGAGTGGATTTCGTGGCTCCGACCGGCGTCGATCCGGTGACCTTACGATTTTCAGTCGCACGCTCTACCAACTGAGCTACAGAGCCAGGCATACCCTTAGATATGCCACAACCGCGTCTTCTCACAAGTGAGAACTTACGCGGTCGGAGCGACCCCGACGGGACTTGAACCCGCGACCTCCGGCGTGACAGGCCGGCGCGCTAACCAACTGCGCTACGGGGCCATACGTAAAAACCGAAGTTCTTACATGGCCGTGAAACCAAGGTTTCACAGTACCCCCAACGGGATTTGAACCCGTGTTACCGCCGTGAAAGGGCGGCGTCCTAGGCCGCTAGACGATAGGGGCTAGTTCGCTTGTCGTGACCGGCCTTGTTTCCTCAGCCCGTCGCTCGAACAAGTAATACATTACGCGAGTTCAAACAGGCGTGCAAATCGAAAACCGCCCAAAGAGCCCATTTGAGGGCAAAAACTAGGTGCCCTGCACCACAAATTCACCCAAAAGTAACCGACGCTACAAATAAATAGCCTAGTCAAACCGCATAATGCCGCCGCGGGCGTCCGTCCCAAAAATTTTTTGAACTTTTTTAAAAAAGACGGCAGGAGAGCACCGTCGGAGCCTGTTTCCTGAAGAAAACCGGCTTCGGCGGGAGCTCTCCTGCCTTGTCTTACATCTAGCCTACTCCCCTCACCCGGGACTGGCTAGAGGTCAAGACCTAAAGATTAGCCCCACGAAACACTAGCGTCAGGTGCCTGCTCGATTCGGGGATCCTCAATCTGGGGCACAATCATGACCGGCACCTGGGTATTGTGCAAAATACCCTGGGAGGTAGAGCCCAGAATCATGCCAGCGATTCCACCCCGGCCACGGGTACCTACAACCACCAGGTCGGCGGTCTTACCCGCCTCCAACAGAACCTGCACGGGGGAGCCGTCAATCAGCTTGAACTCAATCTCAAGCTGGGGGAAGTAGCCGCGAATCCACTCGGCAGCCTTCCGCTGCAGGTCAGCGATTTCCCGGTAGAGGGCCTCAAAATCAACCGCAGCGGGCACCCAGTTCAGGGCACCGGTATAGGGAGCCAGGGCATTGACCAGGGTGAGCTTAACGCCCCGGCGGTTAGCTTCATCCGCTGCCTGCATCATGGCCAGACGAGCCTCGTCGGAGCCGTCCGAGCCCACCACAATGGGAAGGGAGCGGTCAAGGATCGCAGGGTCAGCCTCAATCTTCTCAGCAAAAGAATGGGGCACAGCGACAGTAGGGCAGTGAGAATGTGCAGGCAAAGAAGTTGAAACAGTGCCCAGCAAGCGGCCCAGGAAACCGCCGTGGGAACGAGAACCCACCACCATCAGTTCAGCCTTCTTAGAAAGTTCCAGCAGAACAGCAGTAGCGTCCCCCGTTTCAACGGTTGCCCGGAGCTCAACGCCTGAATCACCCACCCGGGAATAGGCCTCATCAAGAATCTGGGCGACCCCGTCGGTCAGGGCTTCTTCGTCCACCATGGAGTAGCCCGCGTCAAAGCCGGTACCGGTAAAAACGGGCAGGGAGTAGGCCGTCACCATGCGGACGGGAACCTTACGGACTGCAGCCTCATGGACAGCCCACTGCAGGGCGCCGTAGCTCTGCTCTGAGCCATCAATACCAACAATGATTTCGCCGGCTGCATTGGCGACGTCGGCCAGGTTATCGCGGGCTGCTACTGCTTTTTCACCAAAGGTGAGTTCGCGCTCGGTCATGGTCATCTCCTTAGATTTTCGATGACCCCGCTTGCGTCAGCCGGGTTTCCGGCGTTTTTGCCGGGGCCTTACCACCAGTCTAGTCCCCCCACCTGGCAGAAAAGGGTCTATGTCACATGATGACACCCTGCGGTTCGCTAGGGGCAATGTTTGCACCGGTCGGTTCGAGTCAGCGGACGGCTCTCCCCCGGCTCCCCTGCCCCATCCCAGGAGGGCAATAGGTAGCGTCCTATCCCCTAGCCCCTGCCAAAAACATGGGAAAATAAGGAAACGAGAGAAAAGAGGCAAGCATGGCTACAGCAGACCAGACCCCCTCGTGGAGCACCTGGGCCCGCCAACACACCACCCAGCCCACCGGCGTCCTGGCCCCCCGCTCGGTGCCCGAAGTGCAGAAGCAGGTTCAGGACGCCGCCGCAGCCGGCAGCCGGGTCAAGGTCGTGGGGCGGGGGCGGAGCGCGTCCGCCATTGGGCAACCCGCAGGAACCCTGCTGACCCTGGACCACCTGACCGGCCTGGTGCAGGTGGACCCCGACAAGCTCACCGCCTCCTTCCTGGCGGGCACCACCGTCCGCGACGCTAACCGCCTGCTGGGCTACTACAACCTGGCCTTTACCAACCTGGGCCGCCTCGACGATCAAACCCTGGCCGGGGCGATCTCAACCGGCTTCCACGGCACCGGCCTGGCCTACGGGGTCTTTGCCACCCAGGTCGCAGAACTAAAAATCGTGGACGCTACCGGTAGCCTGCTGGTCTGCTCCCCCCAGCAGAACCCGGAAATTTTCTCAGCGGCCCTGTGCGGGCTGGGGGCCCTGGGCATCATCGTGGAGCTGACCTTCCAGGTGGTACCCCAGTTCCGCCTGCACGCGGCTGAACGCGGGCACTCCTACACGGATATCGTCCACTCTTTTGAAGACCGCTGTCGCGGGGCCGACCACTACGAATTCAGCTGGTTCCCCGGCTCCGGGGAGGTGCGCACCCGCAGGCTCACCCGTCTGGCCCTGCTGACGGATGGGTACATGCCCGCTGGGTCGTCCGTCAGCCAGGCCCGGCGCTACGGGGGCGACCACCTGCTCAACAACGGGGTCTTCTCGGCCCTCAGCTACGCCGGGGCCAAGGTGCCAGCTGTTCAGCCTGTTCTCAATAAGGTGTCGAACTGGGGTAAGGGCAACCGCCGCTACGCCGATTATTCGGCCCGGGTTTTCACCATTCACCGCACGGTGCGGCAGAACAATATGGAATACGCTTTCGACCTGGCCCAGTTTGCCGGGGTCATGCGCGACGTGCGCGATCACCTGGCCTCTTACCGGAATGAGATGGCCTACCCCCTGGTTGTGCGGACCGCTGCCGCTGATGATATTTGGCTGTCTCAGGCTTATGGGCGGGAGACTTTCTATATCTCGGCCCGAGCCTACTGGCGCCAGCCCCATGCTGAGTTGTTTGGGGCGTTGGAAGAGGTCTTTAAGGCGCATGGGGGGCGGCCCCACTGGGGCCAGTTCCATACCCAGGACGCGGACGCCCTCGCCCAGCTCTACCCCCGCTTCGGCGACTTCGTGGAGCTGCGGGAGGAGCTTGACCCCGAGGGGCTCTTCCTCAACCCCTACCTGGACTGGGTGCTGATGCGCTAGCCGTCCCCGCCCCTGCCCTCCCCGGGTAGGTACCATTTAAATCAGAAAAACCCACGAACTAGGTGGGTTTTTCTGATTTAGATGGTCTTTTCTACAAGAAAGTGGGCGCTACTCGCCGCGGGAAATCGCCGTCATCTCGTCGCGGTCAACCACCTTGATACGGGCGCGGGCTGGCCGTAGATTTTCCGAGCGCGCGAGGAACAAAAAATCTAGGGCCAGACGCACGGCGTCAGCCGGGCTGCGAGCCCCGCGCTACTCGCCGCGGGAGATAGCGGTCATCTCGTCGCGGTCAACAACTTTAATACGGGCGCGGGGCTCGCCGGCGGCGTCCTTAGCCTCTGCACCCAGGGCCTTTTCGTGGTCGTCCAGGCGGTGCCAGCCTTCCCAGGTGGTGTAGCGGACGCCGGCCGCTTCGAGGAAGGCTTCAATGGCTGCGGGGTCGGCGGCCTCGGCGGTGTAGAGGTTTTCGCGGTCTTCGAGCAGGTGGGTGACGGTTTCGAGGGCGTCTGACTTGGTGGAACCAATCAGGCCGACGGGGCCGCGCTTGATCCAGCCGGTAGCGTAAAGGCCGGGGACGGGCACGTCGCTGTCGTCGATGACGCGGCCCTCGACGTTGGTGATGACGCCGCGTTCGCTGTCGTAGCCGACCTCGGGCAGTTCGGAGCCGAAGTAGCCGATGGCGCGGTAGACGGCCTGCACGGGGTAGTCGATGAATTCGCCGGTGCCGGTGACGCCGCCGTTGCCGTTGAGCTCGGTGCGTTCCATGCGGATTCCGGTGACCTTGCCGTGCTCACCGAGAATCTCGGCGGGTGACTGGAGGAAGTGCAGGTGCAGGCGGCGGGAGGCGGTGCCGGGGTTTTCCTTCTGCTCTTCGAGCCAGCCGTTGAGGGTCTTCATCATGACCTTGGTCTGGGCGTTGGTTTCCATGGCTTCGCGGGAGGCGTCGTCGAACTGGAAGTCTTCTTCGTAAAGCACGATGTCAACGTCGCGGGAGTGGGCTAGTTCGCGCAGTTCGAGGGGGGTGAACTTGATCTGGGCGGGGCCGCGGCGACCGAAGACGTGCACGTCGGTGACGGGTGAGGCTTTGAGGCCCTGGTAGACGTTGTCGGGGATTTCGGTAACGAGCAGGTCGTCGGCATGCTTGGAGAGCACGCGGGCGACGTCGAGGGCTACGTTACCGTTGCCGAGCACTGCGATTTCTTTGGCTTCCAGCGGCCAGGTGCGGGGCACGTCAGGGTGGCCGTCGTACCAGGAGACGAAGTCGGACGCACCGTAGGAGCCGGTGAGCTCAACACCGGGGATGTTGAGGTCGGCGTCCTTAATGGCGCCGGTTGCGAAGATGATGGCGTCGTAGTGCTTGCGCAGGTCGGCCAGGGTGACGTCGGTGCCGTAGTTGACGTTGCCGAAGAAGCGGATGTCGCCGCGGTCGAGCACCTTGTGCAGGGCGTTGATGATGCCCTTGATGCGGGGGTGGTCGGGGGCTACGCCGTAGCGGATCAGGCCGAAGGGGGCGGGGTAGCGGTCGAAGATGTCGATAGCTACGGGGACGGCTCCGGTGCGGACTTCTTCGCTTTTGGTGAGGATGTCTGCGGCGTAGATACCTGCGGGGCCTGCACCGATGACGGCGACGCGCAGGGCGCGGGGGGCTTCGGTTGACACGGGTTTTCCTTTCGGCGCCGGGCACACTTGAGCGCGGTGACCAGCTGAGGACGTTTGTACACAGTTGGTCACCAGTTTACCGGTGAGCACCGGGTTAGGGTTACCTTATTCGCCTCTTCTTGCCTGAGAGTTCGCTCTATCTGAGCCTTAAATGCCGTGTAGGACCCCTGCTTTAGATGGCTCCGGCGTGGGACCAGCCAGCGTCTAGGCATTCTTGGGGAGCGGTGAAGAAACCATGACCCGCGTTCTTTTCGTTTTGGGCCATGACCTCAGCTGGAATGTTGGTGTAGTAGTCGCGGTATTCTTCAACGGACATGTCTTGGGCGCTGGGTTGAAGTTCAGCGTATTCTTCGGGGGTGACCAGGGTTCCGCCGAAGCACATGACGCCGGAGTAGACCACGTAGATATTTCCCTCTTCGATGCCCTTTTGCATGTCTTCTTCAGAGATAGAAGGTCCTTCTTGCGCTAGCTCTTCTGGCGGGATAGTTTCCATGATGGTAGGCGCAGGCACAGTGGTGGTGTGGACGCTCGGGGTGGAGCTTGGTGCCTCAGCTGTGGTGGACGCGCCGCTGGAGCAGGCCGCCAGTAGCGGAATGAGTAGGGCAAGGGGAAGGGCTCGACGTGGCATGGTGCAATCTCCTTTGAATGCCAAGAATTGTAATTATTCCACCAGACACATCTGAAGTTTTCAAGAGATAGAAGCACCTTCAGTACTTAAGTACTGAGTTGTGCTTAGAAACTTGGCTCAACACTCCTTAAGGGTATTTTCCTCTTCACGCCAACAGCCCCAAGCTAAGTAGACATAGAAGTAAACGGTCAGGTGCATACTTTAACTGAAGTGTTTCTGACAACCGCTAGGCCTGCATCTCACAGCTGAAGATGCAGGCCTAGCGGTGTCTATTTACTGATTCTCGCGCTTAGCTTTTTGGTGCCGATACAGAGTTACCGTAGCAACACACAAGGTAGCAATTGCACCACCGTAGGTGATGTAGCTCAGAAGCGAGCTGAGAGTTTCTGAAGTCATGTTTCGCTCCTATTTAAAATATTTGGGTTAATATCCTGACGGCTTATTGATCTTCCACCATATTCCTGTGGTTAAAAGCAATAAGAGTGCCGGTATCGCAACATAGATAGTCCAAGCCACACCTGAATACCACGATTCTAATGCTTTTAAACTGATAGAGGTGAAAAATGCAGACAAACAAAGGACCCAGACTGATTTTTTATCCATCTTTAAGGCGTGAAAACCGTAAGGTAGCTCAGGATAGAAGTAGACATTTTATTCTCCTTTGAATAACTGAGATATAGCGGATAACTGAAACTCCTTGGTGTTTCTCCGCAGGTTTCTCGTCATATTTCAATAGTAGGTATCGAAGAGCACCCCAGGCAAGGAAAAACAGCTTATGGAGGCAAGGTCAGTACCTTAGTACTGACCTTCACCTGAATCCTTGACGCACCTCACATCCATGGGCTAAGAAAGAGGGAGAAGTACCCCGTCTACAGGAAAGGCAAACCCAGTGAAAGTCCTTGCCACAGCCCTCCTTGCCGCCAGTTTTCTCTTCACGCCAGTAGCCCCAACCTACGCCACCACAGAAACACACAGTCAAGACCCCCTGTTTCTCTGCAAGTTCCTCCAGTACAAGCCACCCTTCTGCAAGCAAGCACACCAGTGACCCAGCTACTACACACCCTACGGTCCCTGCCGACCGCACGTCCTTCCCGCGCAGTCCGGCTCGCCACACTCGTCCTGTCCCTAGCGATTGGCACTACAGTCTTCCTCCAAGCCGTCAGCCGCCCCGACGGCCACCTACCCCTGCATATCGCTTTCTTCGCGCTCATCGCCCTCTGGTGCGGCGCTCTACTGCACTGCCTACCGGCACTCTGTATACGCCCTATACGCGCTCATACTTCTCAGCTCGGCCTACTACAACCAGGTATCTGCCCTGCTGGCCTTCTTCATTCTTGCGAGCACCTTTTTGTTCGTTCTCACCGGCCCCCTACCAGGTATTTTTCTCCTCGCCATCTCACACATAGCTGGAGAAATCATTACGGCTTACGCTCTACAGCAGTCCTTTAGCTCATCCTCGTTGATCTTCAGTCTTACCCTCTTTATTACCCTCCCCCTAGCACTACGGATCTCCTGGGAACAGAAAAAGACCCTGGCCCAGGAATACGCCGACTACAAAGAACAGGTAGCTGAATCCAACCGCGCCCTAGCCCGCGAACTCCACGACACCGTAGCCCGGCACATCAGCGTCATCGGCCTCAGCACCGGCCAAGGGCTCGATGCAACCGACCCCAGCGGCAAAGACGCCGCCCTGCAGACGATCGAAGAACACACCCACAAAGCCCTCACAGACATGCGCCTGCTCATCCGCACCACCCGAGGCGACACCGACCCCACAGCCCTACCCCAGACGTCCGCCCCCACCGTCAACCTCACCCAGACCCTAGCCCAAGCCCGCAAAGACCTCACCGACCACGGCTTCACCCTGCAGGAAAACATCACCATCACCGAAGCCGACCTACCCGACGGCGTGCGCCCCACCTTCCACAAACTCATCCAAGAAATCTGCCACAACGCCAAAAAATACGCCCAACCAGGCTGCACCATCACCGTCACCGCCAAACCCAACCTCACCGGCGTCACCGTTACCACCTCCAACCCCGCCGCCCCCAGCAACCCCAAAAAACACACCCGAGGCACCGGCTACGGGCTCGTCGGCATAGGTGAGCGCATCCGTGCCCTCGGCGGAACCATGCACTACGGAATAACAGGCACAACCTGGAACCTCACCATCCACCTACCCCTCGCCACCGCCTAGAAAGCACCCACCATGCAGCAACCCACCGTAGCCCTCATCGAAGACGACCCCGACTTCAACGAACTCCTGGGCCTCTACATCAAAAACGACCCCGACCTCAACCTCATCGCCACAGGACGCAACGGGCAAGAGGCCATCACCATCGCCAACACCCTACGCCCCGACGTCTTCCTCATGGACCTCAACATGCCCGTCATGGACGGCATAGAAGCCAGCAAACACATCCTGGCAACCCACCCAGACACCAAAATCATCGCCGTCACCACCTTCGATAGCTACAGCTACGTCAGCCAAGCCCTCGCCGCAGGCGTCCACGGCTACCTCCTCAAAAACTCCCGCGCCAAGGAAATCAAACAAGCAGTCACAGCTGCGGTTGAAGGGCGGGCCATCATCGACCGGCGGGCCCTCGCCAGCCTGGTTATCTCCATGAACCTCACCCAACCACCCCAGGGCGACCCCTGGAGCGAACTTACCGACCTCGAGCAGAGCATCACCAAGCTCGTCTGCCTGGGGCGCACCAACCAGGAAATCGCACAGGAACTGAACTACTCACTCTCAACTATCAAAAACACGCTCTCACAGGTCTACAAAAAGATGGGCGTCACCACCCGCACCCAGCTCCTGGTACACGCCGGGCACCACAACTTCCCGGTGCTGGACTAAAAATTCATCTGGCCTGTCATTTCAGGTACACCTAAAATGACAGGCCAGATTTCACTTAATTCCGGGTATATTCGAAATCTACCGTGGGCGGGCTGGGGGCGCGGACGTCCGTCCGCCCGCTACCGCCGGTTAAGCCTTACGCCCCAGCGATTCCAGGCGCACCAGCACCGACTTATAGACCGGAGTGTTCGATCGCTTCGCCGCCGAATCCAGCGGAACCAGCACGTTCCCCTCGGGCAGGTAGACAGTGCAGCAGCCGCGGGCGTGGTCGTACTCAACTACGCGGAAGTTAGGAGCCCGACGCTCGCCGTCCTCCCAGACCGAGACAATATCCACCAGGGAGCCGTCCTCCAGGCCCAGGGCAGCAATATCAGCCTTGTTCATAAAGACCACGCGGCGGCCCTGGCGCACCCCACGGTAGCGGTCGTCCAGCCCGTAAATCGTGGAATTGAACTGGTCATGCGAGCGCACCGTCGACAGCAGCAGGTGCCCCTCGGGAACCTCCAACACGTTAGTCTCATTGACCGTCAGCATAGCCTTACCGGTTGCCGTATTGAAGACACGCTCACGCGGGCCATTGGGCAGGTAAAAGCCGCCGGGCTTCTCAATCCGCTCGTTATAGCCCTCAAACCCGGGAAGAGTACCCTCGATAGCCTCACGAATCACGCCGTAGTCGTCAATCATGGGCTGCCAGAAATCATCGCCGAAGGTTTCACGGCCCACCGAGCAGATAATATCTACCTCTGATTTGAGGTCAAGATCCTCGTTAGCGGTGCGCTTACCGATAGAAGCGGAGACAATACCAAAGGAGTTCTCCACTGTAATTTTCTGCGGGCCAGACTTCTGAATGTCCTGGTCAGTTCGGGCCAGGACGGGCAGGATCAGGGCCTTCTCGCCGGGCCAGGCATGAGAACCGTTGGGCTTGGTAGACAGATGAACAGTCATCTCCTGCTGGCTCAT
Source organism: Rothia nasimurium (assembly GCF_049068285.1). Lineage (GTDB taxonomy): Bacteria > Actinomycetota > Actinomycetes > Actinomycetales > Micrococcaceae > Rothia > Rothia nasimurium_I. The sequence continues at coordinate 120,296 of NZ_JBLKPV010000004.1, forward strand.
GGCCTTCTCACAGGCGGTGGTATCTGAAGCAACCCGCACCAGGTTACCGCCCAGGGACATAAAGAACTGGTTCTTGCCGTCGCGCATTTGGCGCAGGGCATCCACGGTGTCTAACCCCTCTTCGCGGGGCACGGGAAAGCCAAAGTAGTCTTCAACAGCAGCCAGGAAGGACTCGGGCATCTTCTCCCAGATACCCACAGTGCGGTTACCCTGCACGTTCGAGTGGCCACGGAAAGGCGCAGAGCCCGCCCCGGGCTTGCCCATATTGCCGGTGAGGAAGAGGAAGTTCATCATCTCCCGCAGGGTACCCACCGATTCGCGGTGCTGGGTGACGCCCAGGGTCCAGGAGACAATAGCGGTCTTAGCCTGCTGAACCAGGTCAGCAACCCGGCCCACCTGGGCAGCCGAAATGCCGGAGCCCCGCTCCAGCTCGGCGTCGTCCAGGCCCAGCAGGTGCTCCTTCAGCTCTTCAAAGCCACTGGTGAACTTCTCAATAAAGACGTGATCAATGGCGTCGCGCCTAATCAGCTCTTTGTTGAGCTGCTGGAAGAAGGCGCGGTCGCCGTCCAGCCGCACCTGCAGGTACTCGTCCGCCAACTTCTCAGGCTTGAACATACCCACCGGCGACTGGGGCTCCTTGAAAGCCATCAAACCGGTTTCAGGCATGGGGTTAAGCACCACCATTTTGCCGCCGTTTTCCTTCATCTTCTTGAAGCTGGTCAGCGACCGCGGGTGGTTGGTGCCGGGGTTCTGGCCTACAGAGATGAGCAGGTCGGTGGTTTCGAGGTCGTTCATGGTGATAGACCCCTTGCCCAGGCCGGCTACTTCCTTAAGGGCAACGCCGGTGGACTCGTGGCAGAGATTACCGCAGTCGGGCAGGTTGTTGGATCCCAGGCGACGGGCTAGCAGCTGGAAGGAGTAGGCAGCCTCGTTAGAAGCGCGGCCCGAGGTGTAGAAAACGGCCTTTTTAGGGTCGGTTTTCTTGAGCTGGTCAGCGATCATACCGATGGCCTTGTCCCAGCTGATAGGACGGTAGTGGTCATCCCCGCTAGAACGGTCATACAGCAGGGGCTGGGTAATACGGCCCTGCTTACCCAGCCAGTGATCGGTCTTATCACGGAGTTCAGTGACCGAATACTGGGCCCAAAAATCAACACCGGCGCGGTCAGAGGTTGTTTCCTCAGCAATTGCCTTGGCGCCGTTCTCGCAGAACTCAACGAAGTTGAGGTCCTTCTGGTTGGGCTCTGGCCAGGCACAACCGGGGCAGTCGACACCCCCGTGCTGGTTCATATTGACCAAAGGGAGCAGGCCCCGCGCAGGAATAGCGTGGGCCATAGCGTGCATCACGCCGCCCAGACCTGCTGCGGCCTTGGTACGGCGGCCAACCCTCGGGTTGTCAAAGGCGTTAGCTTCTTCGCTCACGCGGCTGACGAGGGGGACTTCTTCGTTTTTGGTTACCGTAGTCATAGCCCTAGTCTAGCGCCATGTGGGCTATATTACTTGTGCTAACTATCCAGAGTTCCGGAGTAAAGGTTAAAACGGTGCTCACGGGCGAAAGCGATGAGAGTCAGACCGGATTCCTTGGCAAGATCAACGGCAAGCGAAGACGGGGCTGATACAGCGATAAGCGCTGAGAAACCGGCAAGAACTGCCTTTTGGACCAACTCAAAGGACGCCCGCGAGCTGACCACCAACGTCCGCCCCGGCAAGCCCGGGGCTGGGGGTTCTAGCCCGCCGTTCATGAGCAGGTGACCAACCACCTTATCGACGGCGTTGTGGCGGCCGATATCTTCGCGGGCCACGATCAGCTCACCGGTTGGTTCAAAGACAGCCGCGGCGTGAATACCGCCGGTTTTTTTGAAAATCACCTGGTGGTCGCGCAGGCGGGCAGGCAGTTCCAGCACCTGGGCCGGAGTGAGGGCGGTAGGAGGAATAGGGCGGGTAGCCTTCCCCATAATCGAGTCAATCGAGGCCGACCCGCAGACTCCGCAGGCCGAATTGGTCACGGTCAGGCGCAGGGGCGCGGCCTTCTCGAAAAGGGGCAGGACGCCGCCGGGCGAAGAGGGCTGGGGATTTTCGGGGGCCGTGCGGCTCAGGTCAAGCACATTGTAGGTGTTAGCGCCATCGGGCCCGGTGGCCCCGGCGCAGTAGCGGGCGGTGCTGATTTCTGCTGCGCTCTTGATCAGCCCTTCGGCGTGCAGGAAGCCGTGGGCCAGCTCAATATCGTGCCCCGGGGTGCGCATGGTGGTGGTGACGGTCTGGCCGTCCAGCCTGATTTCAAGGGGCTCCTCGGCGGTCAGGGCATCAGCCCGCCGGTCTACCGAAAAGGTGCCGTCATCTTTCAGCACGTAGCGGGTGGCCGGGGCGACGCGATTCAGCCTACCCATGGTTCTCCCGGTACTCCTCGATCAAGGCCTCCACCTGTTCCAAAGCTGCGCGGACGCCCTCCACCTGCTCATCAGCGTCCTGCCCCGGAGCCTGACCGGCAGCGTACCCCACCAGGAAAGCAGCCAAGGGGGCCGCAGGGCGCACCACCCCGTGCGCCACATGCTTGGTCATGCCCAGAAGATGGGGCATAGCATTTTCCATCAGGGCAGGGTCAAGGTTCAGACGGGACGAAAGCTCGGCAAGGAAATCGCGGGCAATCTCAAGGTCGCGGGGGTCTCTCTGACTCATAACGCTCCAACGGTGCAGCGGGGAAAAAATTTCAGTTTCAAACATACACCCGCCTGCGCCAAGAGCCTAGAGGACTACGAAAGTGACGGTGAGGCCGTCCTTCTCACCGAATCGCTCCAGGTGGCGACCCAGCACGCCCTCCAGGCGCTCCCGCCCCTCGGGGCTCTCAGCGTAAGTCAGCAGAATAAGACGCTCGACGCCGTCCACCTCCTGCACCAGCACCTCCCCGTAACCGCCAAAATGACCGTCCCGGTTAAAGGTGAGCCGGTGGCCGCCCTCCACCTCTTCAGCCAGGATCTTATGCCCCAGATGGCTAGCCAACTGTTTGGCGTAGCGGGCAGGGCGGTCAGTGAGGACGACAGCCCGCGACCGGGCAGACATCGTTGAAATATCAGGGTAGACAGGGTTCTGCATGGGTAAACCTTTCCTAGAAGTTAGGGTTACCTAATATTCTACCTGAGGGATTTCCCTTCCACGCCCCCACATAAAATCACTCCGCCGGCACTCCCATCACCTTTCACCGCTCAACCTATACTTACATGTGACAAGAACACTTTGTCCACTCGCGAAATACTATAGAGGCTTCAATCATGCACACCCCCCCCCGAAACTTAAGGTAACCCGCGCACAGGCACTTGCGCTTGCAGCATCAGGACTAGCTGGAGCTGCCCTTAACTCAACAGAGGCACACGCTGCCATCCCCGTCGTCGGAGGAATCCGGTCTCTTTGGGTTACCAATCCAACCCGTTTTGGCTCGCCCCTCAGCCCCGAGCAAGCTCTCAGTCCAGTTACCTCATACCAGCCTTTTAGCAACGGCGTTATTATTTGGAACCTCCATTCCGGAAGCCATTTCTACCCCGGCAATCCCCAAAACTTCATTCGCACCGGACCTCGTAACCTCCTACGTGACGCAAATAAAATTCTTGGAATCCAAGATGCCCTTCTCATCGGAGACTCACAAATAGGTGATCCCAGCCTTAGCCCCGGCTTCTGGGTCGGGCAGGGGTTTACTCAAGCTGGCTACCGCCCTCATTTCTATAGCTGGGGTGGAATCGGCGTCCATGCCGTAAATCAATACCACCCCTCCTACTTTGATAGCGTCATCAACAATGCCCGTGCCCTCCCCTTAGGCTCCCCAGGTATCGTCTATATCCAGGGGTCCGGCAACGACCTCTGGACTGGACGTAGCTACCAAGATACTGCCGAGGGCCTACGTACTATAATCAGACTCCTCCGAGAGCTCTACCCCCACAGCCTCATCATGCTTTCTGAAGTTGTCAGTCGACGCATACCTGAGCAAACCAACCGCCACCAACTTTCAGACCACCTAGCAGCTGTAGGCAAACAAGAGGGAATCCACGTAGTCCCCAACCGTTTCTGGATTACAGATAAAGGTGTTGCTCACCTACTACAAGACTCCGTTCACCTCTCACCAGCAGGACATAACGCTCTAGCACCCCACCTAGCCGCCTGGATTCGCTGGGCTACCAACAAAGGGTTCACAGACGTGTTTCCCAACACCGGTTTTTACCAAGAAATAAATTGGATGAGAACAAGTGGTATATCAACAGGATGGGCAGACGGAACCTACCGACCCTGGGCAACCATGAATCGTGACGCCATGGCAGCGTTCTTCTACCGACTCGCTGGCTCCCCGAGCTTCACCCCACCGACAGTTAGTCCCTTCACAGACATCGCCCCTCATTCCAATTTCTATCAGGAAATTACGTGGCTCCGCGCCACCGGAATAACCACAGGTTGGGCAGACGGAACCTACCGCCCTCTCACCCCAGTAACTCGAGAAGCCTTAGCTAGTTTCCTGTACAGACGAGCAGGGTCCCCCACTTTTACTCCACCGACAGCTAGCCCGTTCACCGATGTCTCCCCAGCCGATGAACACTACAAAGCTATTAGCTGGTTGCACTCCATGAACTATGCTCGTGGCTGGTCAGACGGCACCTACCGCCCCAAAGCAGCAGTTACCCGTGACGCTATTGCGGCTTTCCTGTACCGAATGGATAGCTAAAACTACGTTTCCTGTTTCTAGACTGTGTAAGAAGATCCTGAATCTGGCGCAAAAACTTTTGCGCTGATTCACATCCCTTTTTACCCATTGCTATGCTTTCACGGGCGTAGACTAAACAGGTACATCAGCGCCGTCCGCACACCAACAGACGGCGCCCTTTCATTTCTGGGCCACACAAACCCACACGAGTATCTACGGATTTTCACGAATGTCTTCTGAGAACACCGCGGCTCACAAACCCGCACCCTCAGCGCCCACCAGCGCCCTCGACCGCTACTTCAAAATCACCGAACGCGGCTCCACCCTCTCCACCGAAATCCGCGGTGGCCTAGCGACCTTCTTCGCCATGGCCTACATCGTGGTGCTCAACCCCCTCATCCTGGGCCTTGGCCCCGACGCAGCCGGTAACGCCCTCGGCGTCGAGCGCGTCGCCGCTGCCACCGCCCTCATCGCCGGCATCCTCACCATCATCATGGGCATTTGGGCCCGTCAGCCCTTCGCTATGGCGGCGGGTCTGGGCGTCAACGCCCTGCTGGCCTCCACCATCGCCACCACCCCCAACCTCACCTGGCCCCAGATCATGGGCCTGGTCGTCTGGGCCGGTATCGTCATGGGCATTCTGGTCCTCACCGGCTTCCGCCGCGCTGTCTTTGAAGCCGTCCCCGAATCCCTCAAAACCGCTATCGTTGTGGGCATCGGCCTCTTCATCTCCCTGATTGGCCTGGTCAACGCCGGTATCGTCCGCCGTATGCCCGATGCAGCTGGCACCACCGTCCCCGTCTCCTTCGGCGCGGGCGGCCACCTGCAGGGCTGGCCCATCTTCGTCTTCCTCTTCGGCCTCTTCCTCACCATCGCCCTCTTTATCCGCAACGTCCGCGGTGCGATCCTCATCGGCGTGGTCGCCTCAACCATCCTGGCCATTGTGCTTGAAAAGCTCTGGCCCTCCGGCTCCTCCATGGACTCAGCCACCGGCTGGTCCCTCATGATTCCCGGCATCCCCACCCAGTGGATCGGCCACCCCGACCTCTCCCTGCTGGGCTCCGTTGACATGGTCGGCGCCTTCTCAGGCTCCTCCCTGGGCACCCTGGGCGCAACCATGCTCATGTTCGCGATTCTGCTGGCTGTCTTCTTCGACGTCATGGGCACCTCCGTGGGCCTGGCTTCCGAAGCTGGCACCATCGACGAGGACGGCAAGATTGAGAACATCGACAAGGTGCTGCTCATCGACGCCGCCGGTTCCGTCCTCGGCGGCGGTTCATCGTCCTCAGCCCACCAGATCTTCGTAGAATCTGCCACCGGTATCGGTGAAGGTGCCCGCACCGGCTTCGCCAACATCGTCACCGGTGCCCTCTTCCTGCTGGCTGTCTTCATCTCCCCGCTGGTGTCCATCGTGCCCTTCGAGGCTGTTGCCCCCGCCCTGGTCGTGGTGGGCTTCCTGATGGTGCGCCAGGCCGTTCACATCGACTGGACCGACTGGGGCCTGGGCATTCCCGCCTTCCTCACCATCATCATGATGCCCTTCACCTACTCCATCGCGGACGGTATCGGCGCCGGCTTCGTCGCCTTCACCTTCATCCGCCTGGTGCAGGGCCGTGGCAAGGAGGTGCACCCGATCATGTACATTGTCTCGGCTGCCTTCCTGGTCTTCTTCGGCATGGGCGTGATTGAGGGCTGGATGCACGCCTAACCCGCATTACACGCCCAGCGAACCCCCGCTCCCCCCAGCGTCTACCCAGGCAGGCGCCACCAGAGCACCCTTATCAAGAGCCCCCGCTCTTTTTCTCCTTTCTACGGTCAGAAACACCGGAGGCAGGAGAGAAAGAGCGGGGGTTTTCTTGACCCGTTAGAGTAGTAACCATGTTTGAACCCGATACCCGCTGCCCTTGCGGCACCGGCGAAACCTACGGCGCCTGCTGCGGCCGCTACCACACCCGTTTCGCCCAGACCGGCGACCTGACAGCACCTACCCCCGAGGCCCTCATGCGCTCCCGCTTCAGTGCCTTTGCGGTGGGCCTACCCGACTACCTCCTGGCTACCTGGCACCCCAGCACCCGGCCTGCGTCCTTAGACCTTGACGGCAGCCTGCGCTGGTACCGCCTCGATATTCTCAGCACGGCAGGTGGCCCCTTTGACAGCACCGGCGGGGTGGAGTTCGCCGCCTACTACCGGTCAGTGCCGGGCACGCCCGAGGACGAGCGGGTGCGCGGGGTGCAGACCGAAGTCTCCCGCTTCACCAAGGATGACGGGGCCTGGTACTACGTGGATGGTGAGGTCAACTGAGACTGACAATTACGCAGCCCGATAGACCGTAGAATGACTGCCCTGCCCTCCTTCTCGGATAACAGCCCCAGAATCAAGAAGAGGACGCAAAGCGTAACGCACCTGAGCCAAAGTAAGGTTGAGTTTCTGAGCAAGCTCCGTTGCAGACAAGGTGCCCTCATGACTCAAAGTTGTTAAGATCAGCGGAGAGTTCTTCCTGAGCTTAGGTGAGGAACTATCCACCTGTGTTGGGTAAGAGTTGCGGGAGGGAACATTCGTGCGGAAAGGTGGCGGGGAAAAACTAGTTCCCTGTTGTCCAACTAGCTGCCCGTGCTTCAGCTGGCTTAACCAAAGAATGACCTTAAACTTAACCCCGCTATTGATAAGCTGAGGCAGACGCAAACCGGCTTGGGCCATAGCGGAGAAACCTTCCTGAATCCCGCCGCCTTCACCCTCAATAAGGCGGTCGCCCTCAGAAGTGCGCAGATACTTTGCAGCGTCATAAAGTCTTTGATTAACAGCCGCCTGAGTATGTTCCATAGATTCCAGCTGGGCAACTGAAAGTCCTCTAAGTCCGCCAGGGCTTTCGATAAATAGCCCTTTACTACTATCTAGACGAATCTGAATGCTCTTTCCTTCGCCCAAGGTCGAAGGCCCCAAGTCACGATGGATAAGAGCATTAGCAATAAATTCTCGTACGGCCCTCATGGGTAGAACTGGGCGATCAATCATATGCCCATCAGGCTGATAAACCTGCTCGATAGGAATATTCTCGGCACACCAATCCATGATATCTTCGAGTAAATCCGGCAGGGGGCCATCGAAATCTCGCCGATTTCGAGTACGAGCACCCTCTACACCGGAAAGTCGGACGGCCGCCGTTACTGTCAAAGCGGGACAAAACCCCTGGGGGTACTTTCCTAACGCGTACAAACCTGCCAAAGTCACTTGCCCCTCTGCTGTGAGCAAACCTTTAACGCGTAAAACGTCTTTATCGTTGCTGTATTTAGCCAGACGCTTAGAGTTAGATCGGGCGTTGGACAGGTAAACCTTCAGGTACTGAGCGTCTAAATCATCGATACTGCTGTTAGGGATAGCAGCCTGGTCATAGAAAATTTGTTCTTCGGCATGTAATTTGGCTACCTCAATCATGCGACGTTCACTGTCATTCATGGGGTAGTCACCATCTGACTGTCGCAAGTAGGCCTGGCCCTTGTAGAAGGCTGGTCGGTCCAACACGTTCAGCCCCTTCACTGCAACAAGAAGAACAGTACAAGGCTGGGTTTTATCATCACTGTTAAAAGTGAAAGAGTGAAAATCTAAATGTGGGCTGGGATGAACATGTTCTCTTGCCAGTGAGGCCACACCAGCTTCAACCTCAGGAGCAACGCCTACGATTGAGAAGTTTCTTTTCTCGTCAACCCCTAAAATAAGGGTGCCGCCATCGGGCATGTTAGCGAAGGCTGACAGGGTTTGACCTAGATTTTGAGGCATTCCCTGGTGAGCACTTTTGACTTCAATCTCGGTGCTATCAAACCCCCGCTCGCGGAGCGCTAAGAGTGTTTCTTCAAGAGTGCGAGCAGACCATTCCATAAATCAAGTATAAAATGCTCTCACTAATAATTATCACTGATAAAAAAATTTATCACTGATAATTGATGGTGATGTGAGGCGTTATGTCACTGGGTGATCTTGACGAACCGCACCAGCCAAACCTAGCCCTATTCTTTACGCAGCTTTCGATCCAAAGCCTGTAGGTCGGCCTCTGGCCGGGCGTCGCGGCGCGGGGCAGCCGAGCGGGCAAAGTCCCGCACCCAGGCGTCGTCCTTGTACTGGGCGGGCACCCCGCCACCCAGTAGGCGCTTGGTGATGGCGGCAGTTGCCAGGTCGCCTGCCACCGGCAGGGGCGCGTGGGAGCCGGCAATAATGACGTTGCCCTTGCGCCGCCCCTTGAGCATGGCCGGGTCTGCCACGATGCAGGTGTGCTCAAAGACCTGGGTAATAGCGGCAGCCTCAGCGCGGGCCCCGGCTAGGGAGCGGTCGTCACCGCAGTTGATGATGTAGAGCCCGCCTGCAGTCAGTGAGCGCTCGGCCAGCTGGGTGAATTCGAGGGTGGTCAGCGGTTCTGGGGTGATGTAGCCGGCGAAGACGTCGCGGATGATGATATCGCGCGATGCCGGGGCAAAACCTTCGGTGACGGCGCGGGCTTCACCGACCCTGATTTTGAGGGTGGGGGCCTTGGGCAGGTCGAACCATTCGCGGACGTAGGCGGCGAGTTTGCCGTCGAGTTCGACGACGGTGTTGTGGGAGGCCGGGTAGACGTCGGCCAGGTAGCGGGCCATGGAGCAGGCCCCGCCACCCAGGTGGGTGATACGGAGCTTGGCCGGGTCGAGGTTGGCGTCGACGAAGGGTTCGATGACGGCTGCCAGCCAGCGCATGTATTCAAAGTCGAGTTCGCGGGGTTGGCCGAGCACGATGTGGGAGGATTCCATGCCGTTGATTTCGAGGACCCAGCCGCCGGGGGTGTAGTCGTCTTCGATGAGTTCGGCGATGCCGGTATCGATGGGGTAGGTGCCTTCGATCAGGGCTGCGGGGGTTTCTACCTGTTTTTTGGGGGTTCGTCTGCGTTGTGCCACCCCTCTAGCCTAGTGGGTGATTGGGGGTTGTGGGACTTGTTAGAGTGAGAGGGCAGTGACAGTAAACTGAAAGGACGGACGCCCGTGGGGTTTGTGGCTGATGGCCGGTATGTGGTGGCACCGGTGGGTGCTGAGGACGCTGAGAAGTATGTTGACCTGCAGCTGCGGTGCCTGGCAGAGACTTATAACGGGCTGGTAGACCCGGGGTTTGGGGCCCGGCAAGCGGCTAACCGAGGGGGCTGGTTGGAGGAGTTTGCTGAGAATATCGCAGCACCCGGTGCCCGCGCCTTTTTTGCCTACGAGAACCCGGCGTGGACGCCCGCCGGTGGGCTCTCGTGTGCTGTTGGCGGGGTGATTGACTGGGATGCCCCGGTCGGTTTTGCCCTGTCCCGCCCCGGCCCCTTGGCTTGGGAGCTAGAAATCGGTCTGCCGCCGGTTGCTGAGGGCACCCGGGAGCTGACCCATCTTTATACCCTTGCCTCTACTCACGGGACGGGGTTGGGCGCGGCTCTTTTTGATGCTGTGCTTTACCCTGATGAGCCAGCTTATCTCTGGTACATCGTGGGTAATGAGCGGGCTCGGGAGTTTTACCGTCGCCGGGGCTTTAAGGACGAGGGGATTCCCGTCGATTGCGGTGGAGCCTGGGCCCCGGCTCAGACCGCTCGCATGTACCGGGGCCTGACCTTGCCCTCCCGTTAGGGGCTAGCCGTCGTGGACGTCCTGCCCCGGCCCTGCTTTTCCCGTCTAGCCCAGTAAGGCGCTGGTTACACAGCGCCGCCACCCCAGGAAATGCTTTACATTGAAAGTATTTTGTGGGAAAGTTTTTCTATGAGCACCAGCACGACCGACCACTCCACCCGAGGCGCCTACGTTCACGCCGGGGAAGAATACAACCGCGATACCACCTACATCGAAGACCGTATCGTCGCAGACCCCGCTGCCACCGCCCAGCTAGACCCCGACCACCAGCTCTGGCCCGTCAAGCCCGGCGCCTACCGCCTGGTAGCCGCCCGCGCCTGCCCCTGGGCCAACCGCACCCTGATCGTCCGCCGCCTGCTGGGCCTGGAAGATGCTATCTCCATCGGCCTGCCCGGCCCCACCCACGACGTCCGCTCCTGGACCTTTGACCTCGACGAAGACGGCAAGGACCCGGTACTGGGTATTGAACGTCTGCAGCAGGCCTACTTCAAGCGCTTCCCCGACTACCCCCGCGGTATTACCGTGCCTGCCGTGGTCGATATTGAGTCCGGTGGTGTCGTCACCAATAACTTCCCGCAGATTACCGAGGACTTCTCTAAAGAATGGAAGGCCTACCACCGCGAGGGTGCCCCTAACCTGTGGCCCACCGACCTTGAAGACGAGATGCGGGCGGTGATGAAGCGCATCTACACCGAAATCAACAACGGGGTCTACCGCTGTGGCTTTGCCGGTTCCCAAGAAGCCTACGAGGCAGCTTATGAGCGCCTGTGGACGGCCTTGGACTGGGCAGAAGAGCGCCTGGCCACCCGCCGCTACCTCATGGGGGACCACATCACCGAGGCCGATGTGCGCCTCTTTACCACCCTGGTACGCTTTGACGCGGTCTACTACAGCCACTTCAAGTGCAACCGCCAGACCCTAGCCTCCATGCCCAACCTCTGGGGCTACGCCCGCGACCTCTTCCAGACCCCTGGCTTTGGCGACACCGTGGACTTCCAGCAAATCAAGGAACACTATTTTATTGTTCACGAGGACATCAACCCCACCGGTATCGTACCGGCTGGCCCTGACCTCTCCGGCTGGCTCACCCCGCACGGCCGCGAAGCCCTGGGCGGCTCCCCCTTCGATACGGACGCCGGGGCCACCGCCCCTGCCCCGGTGCGCGATAGCGAGCGCGTCACCGCTGGCCACAACCCGCTCTATCCAGCGGGCTAAGGAGTTCCGGCTAGTTCGTGGAGGCCCACCTGGTTCGAGTAAGAAACAGGTGGGCTGCTCTGTGTTCTCCTCCTTCCTATACTGTTTCGGGTTCAATCGGCTGGGTGGTGTGAAAGAGTTCGATGCCCCTGTCGATAAGGTCCGCAGCTTCATCAGTTGCCCCGTCTAGGGACGTATCACCAAGCCCTGCAACATCCACCAGGTTCTGCAGATGATGCTCGGTGGTAGCTTCATAGACGGTGATTCCACTAGTGTTCTGTGGGGCAGGTGGCGGCTCCGCACTCGGCGGGAAGGTAATCCGGGGGTTATGGATTTCTACTCCGAAGATGCTGGTTCCTTCTACCTGCTCGTCAATCCATGCGTCAGCCGGGTCAATGAGGCCCCTTTCGAAGTCCCCTAGCAGGTCATCGACGTCCTGGTAAAGGTTGGCGGGGTTGACCTGGGTGCTGTCGAAGAATTTAATGCTCGGTGCCCCCAGCTCCTGGGCACTTGCATTGACGAGGTTGGCTACTCCAGCAACCCCTATCTGAGTCTGTTCTGTCCGCGTGATATCGGGTTTCTGGGTGGTTCCTGCAAACAGGAGGGCGTCCTTTACCTCATAGCCGCCAAACATCTCTTCAAGTTCAGGAACGGGGCGGCTGGTTGCGGTGTCGAGGGAAGCCATATCAGCGTATTCCTGGGCCCCGTGGGAACCTGACCCCTCTGGTTTGCGGGTTAGGGTGTGGGAGCGGGTTGGCTGGTAATCCTTCCGGTCAGGTGAGAGAGCGGGGACGAGGTCGCCCTCGTATCTCAGATCAAGGTGGACGACGCCGTCCTTGGGTTTGATGTGGTCAATGGGGCTTCCCTGGGTGCCCAGGAACTTCACCCGGTACCGCTGGTTGAAGGCGGTGTTTGCGGCCAGGCTTGTTGCGATGATTCCGCCCTGGCTGAAGCCCATGAGGGAGACAGCTGCGCCGTCGGGGGCTCCGGCAGCTTTTAGGGCTTCATCTACCTGCTGCATCATGGCGGTGTACTGTTCAGGTGGCAGGTCAGGGTTGTTCCCGGTCAAGCTGTTGCTTGCAGCGCCGCCCCAGGAGTTCGTGCCCCCACGGTGCTGTTGGAGGGGATCCCAGGTATCGCCGCTAGGAAGCAGATCCCCATCAGTGCCGGGTATCGTCACGAGATACTGGGTTTCACCCGTTTCGGGGTTGTAGAGGGTTTGGACCAGCAGGTGATCCCATTCTCCGTGGAAGTTCCCTGCCGCATGGAGATCATCTGCCCGGTTCTCTAGCTGACTCACGGCAAGGAGGTTTTCTGCCATGTCTTGGTAGGTCAGGGGAACCCGGGTGGGAAGCCGGTGGGATTGGGGGGACGGAATACTCTTGCCCGGTTCGAGATAGTCAACTCCTGTTTGAGGGCTGACGATATGTGAAACATCGCGGGTAGCTCGCAGACGCCCCGTCATTCCCATACGGTTAGTCACCCGGTTGACAAAGCCTGTGGTGTCCTTCATCATCTGCTGGCCAGATGGATGGTGCCGCAGGTAGGTACCCGATACTTTAGCTACAGCATCAGCAGTAACCTTGCCCTTGTACACCACAAAGGCCAGGGTTCCAGTGACGTACCCGAAGGCTGATTCGTAACCAGCCTGGGCTGCGCGGCCAGCAGCGGTCTTCGTCAGCTCGCTGTGGTGCAGGAGGCTGACCGCGAAGGCTTCTGCTGCCTCGTAGTTTTCAGCCGAACGACGCACACCGTCCGATAGTCTGCGCAGGGCAGCTACCAGAGCCCACAGGGCCGTGCTGCCCACCCCGAGGGTGACCGCCGCTTGGCTTCCATTCCCGCTCACGTCTAAGGACGCCAGCAGACCCACCTGGGTGGTCAGGGCCAGGATACGCTGGCTCGTTGCCTCATAGCGGTCAGCTACTGCCTGCAGGCCGTCAGCGACTGTGTACAGTTCAGAGAACTCCACGGAGATCCGGCCACCTAGCCCGAGGGCCGGGCCAGATAACAAAGAATCAGCCCTCACGCCGATAGTCACAGTTACCTCCCCAGGCTCACAAGGGCATCACTAACACGGGCCAGAAGTGGATTCGACACCGCCGAATCCAGTGCACCCCGCAGGGCAGGAAGACCAGCTTGCTCAGCATGACCGAGAAAATCATCCATAACACCTTCAACCGCCCCAAGACCTGCTAAAGCAGCATCAAGAGCCGCGCCAGCTGCCCCAATCGCAGCCGCAGCTATCTCTAACTCAGCAGCAAGCATCTCACCGGCAACCCGCACCTGGGCAGCAGCCTCAGTAAGCTCCTGCCCAAGGTGCTGGCCAGCATAATGCTCCGCTTCAAGGGCCACGCTAAAGGCCCGACCAGCGTGTGACTCCCAATGAACCTGCCCCACCCGGGTAGCCTCGGCGGCAGCGTCCTGAACCGAGTGGGCCTCATGCTCCACCTCACCCGCCAGCTGGGCAGACCACTGCCGCACCCGCGCGGCAAGACCCCAAGCCCCGGAGCTAGCCCCCGCAGCAGCCTCACTCCCCAAACCAGCCCTGCCAGCGGCAGAGGCAATGTCGTAGAAAGAAACCAAGGTATGCCCTCCTAACCTACACACAACATATGACGGTGCCCCCACCCTAGATAAACCAGCCCTCCAAGCGCCAGAGAACCCAGCACCTGTGGATAGCCCTCCACTCCTCTCATCTGGGACAAGACAAGTTTTAAGCCCAAAAGTGGTGAAGCAAGCGAACCAATATGACGCCATCTATACGGTGAGCTGTCCATCCTCCCCGGAAAACATGCACTCCCCCACACGAACATGAGAAACTAGAGGCATGTCTCACCGCGATAATTGCACTACCCTGCCCTCTGGCCGTCATTCCCTCACTGGCGCAGGCCTTGCCCTGGGCGCCCTCGACGGACGCTACAAGGCCGCCACCGAACCCCTGGTCGACTACCTCTCAGAAGCCGCCCTCAACCGCGACCGCATCCACGTTGAGGTTGAATGGTTCATCTACCTCTGTGACCACCAGGTCCTGCCCGGCCTCGAACCCCTCACCGACGAGCAGCGGGCCGGCCTGCGTGCCATCGTCACCGACTTCACCGAAGAATCTGCCGCCGAACTGGCAGAAATCGAAGCCGTCACCGTCCACGACGTCAAGGCTGTCGAATACTTCATCGCCCGCCGCCTCGAACCCCTGGGCCTGGGTCGTCTGAAGCCCCTGGTCCACTTCGGCTGCACCAGCGAAGACATCAACAACCTCTCCTACGCCCTAGGTATTAAGGACGCCGTCACCAATGTCTGGTTGCCCGCCGCCCGCGGCCTGGTTGAGCAGATCATGAAGCTGGCCGAAGAGGCCCGCGACGTGCCCATGCTTTCTCGCACCCACGGCCAGCCCGCCACCCCCTCCACCCTGGGCAAGGAACTGGCTGTCTTCGCCTACCGCCTGAACCGCCAGATCAAGCACGTTGAAAACGCCGAGTTCCTGGGCAAGATTAACGGTGCAACCGGCACCTACTCCGCCCACGTCGTCTCTGTGCCCACCGCCGACTGGCAGAAGATTTCTGAAGAGTTCGTCACCGGCCTGGGCCTGAACTGGAACCCCCTGACCACCCAGATTGAAAACCACGACTGGCAGGCCGAGCTCTACTCCTCTATCGCCCACTTCAACCAGGTGCTGCACAACCTCTGCACCGACGTGTGGAGCTATATCTCTATCCGCTTCTTCCGCCAGATTCCCGTAGCAGGCGCGACCGGCTCCTCCACCATGCCCCACAAGGTCAACCCCATCCGCTTCGAGAACGCCGAAGCCAACCTGGAAATCTCCAACGCCCTCTTCAACACCCTGGGCTCAACCCTGGTGCAGTCCCGCTGGCAGCGCGACCTGACCGACTCCTCCTCCCAGCGCAACATCGGCGTCGCCTTCGGTCACTCCGTGCTGGCTATCTCTAACGTGGTCAAGGGCCTGGAGCGCCTAGACATCGCCACCGACGTCATCGCCCAAGACCTGGACGAGAACTGGGAGGTGCTGGCCGAGGCCATCCAGATGGTCATGCGGGCCGAGGCAATCGCGGGCGTCCCCGGCATGGAGGACCCCTACGAGCGCCTCAAGGAGCTGACCCGCGGCCACCGCGTCGATGCCGCCCGCCTCAAGGAATTCGTCGCTGAACTCGGTCTGAGTGCGGACGCCGAAGCCCGGCTCTCTGAGCTCACCCCGGCTACCTACATCGGCCTGGCCCCCTCCCTGCTGGAGCACGCCACCCGCTAAAACCCTCAGGGCTTAGGCCCCCGCCACTTCTTCACCCCGCTAGGGGGCAAGATTCCGCTCACTCGCGCCAGCTACTGCACACAGCTTAGCAACGCGAACCCCGGCTTCTTGCCCCCTTTGCCCTACCTACTCTCGCACCGTGACACCCTACGCTCTCAAACAAATCTTCATTTACACCTGCACTATCGCTATCTTCTACCTCATGCCGATTAGGCTCGATAACGATTCCTACTTGCAGGGTCTTCTCGCCGGTTTGATGTTGCTTGCCCTGGCCTGGGCAATTACCACCCAAATTCGCAAACAGGACCGCCGTTTCTTCGACCTAGTTGCCCTCATGTTCATCGCAGCCCATGCCTGCGCCTTTGCCTGCTACGTCTTAGCTGCCCAAGAACCTCACCAATTCGAGGGGCTTACCACCCGCACCGATGCCCTCTATTTCACGGTTGTCACCATGTCTACCGTAGGGTTTGGCGACATTCACCCCGTGGGCCAAGAGGCAAAGTTGCTAGTCATCGCTATGATTATCTTCGACCTTATTTTCATTGCAGCCCTGGGACATGCCATGAGCGAGACGCTCCGCACCGCCCGGGAGCACCGCTCACACCAGCTTCGAAAGAACCATGAACAGTAAAATCCTTTGGGTTTCCTTCCTCTACGGCGGCCTGGCTGGGGCTATCTCGGCCCTAACGCTCATGGCCATGCTTGGCCTGCAGCACCACATTTGGGCCCTAGGCTCTGGCCCCCTCTTTATCTTTGCGACTGTCATGGTCGGCGGTATTCTGCTGGCTGCCCTTCAGCACCGCCACAACATGGCCAGCCTAAACCAGGCCATTGCCGAAGCAAGCGATCCTGCCCGGCCCCGGGCTCGCAAGACCGGCGTCCTCGCCCTGTCTGCCATTATCGCTGTGGCCTTTGGGGCCTCCATTGGCCCCGAAGCCGGCCTGGTGGCTGTGGTGGCCGAGCTGTCGATACTGGTCAGCTCAAAGATTGCCCGCACCCGCGAAGAGGCACGGGCACTCGGTGAAGCCGGTACCGCAGCGGCCCTAGCCAGTGTCTATGGCTCCCCGCCTGCCGCAGCTTCTTATGCTGATGACTCTTTGACGCCCTCGAAAGTACCCTCTTTCTTAGCCGGTGTGAGCGGTTTTCTTGTCTTTATGGCAGTCCTCAACCTGCTGGGGGCGGAGCGGCATATTGTGGAGCTCCCCCTGGCCCCGCGCGGGGATGTCAGCACCTGGTGGCAGGCCCTGCTCCCCGCTCTTCTCGCCAGCTCCCTGGCCCTGTTCTTTGGCTGGCTACACCACCGGGTGGATCATTTCGCCGAGCGTTTTGCCCGCCCCTGGGCCCGAGTTCTTTTAGGCTCTACCCTGCTAGCTGGGCTACTCGCGGCCGTCCCCCTGCTGCGTTTTTCGGGACACGCGGAACTGCCGGAGCTAGTCACCCTGGTTGAGGATTCTGCCTGGTGGGCTCTTGCTGGCCTGGCTCTCCTCAAGGTGCTGGCCACCGTCCTGAGCCTGTCTGCTGGCTGGCCCGGTGGCGAGTTCTTCCCCCTAGCTTTTGCGGGGGCAGCGGCAGGTCTGCTTGCCACGGCCCTGCTACCGGGGACGGACGCCGGCACCGCCCTGGCCGCTGGTATGGTTGCGGCGACAACGGTGGCGGTTAAAAAGCCTCTGGCTATCGTGCTGATTATGGTCTTCATGCTGCCCGGCACCGCCCTGGGACCCCTGCTAGTTGCTTCGGCAGTAGGGACGCTGGTGGTCAAGCTGGTTGAGGCCCGCAACTCGGGTGCGGCTAAGGAACACTAAGGAGAGAGCGGGGCTCCCCACTATGGTGGGGAGCCCCGCTCCGCGTTATGAAGGTATGTCTTTACAGAGCAGCAGTTCGTTTAGCAGCCGAACGAGACTTGAAGCCTGCAACGATGAGAGTAATACCCAGAATGATAGTGAGCAGGCCAATCCAGACGATCATGCTGATCATAGCAACACCGGGGCTAGCCATAACCAGAAGACCCGCAAGCAACCAAAGCACACCTGCCAGGATCAGGTAGGCCTTGGGGGATTCCTTGGGCAAGCGAATAGCTGCCACGATTTCAATAATGCCTCGTACCATCAACCAAAAGCCCAGCACCCAGGTGAGGGTAGCTGCACCCCAGAGGGGCTGGAGGATAACGGCCAGACCGGCCAGGATACCGATGACACCAGAAAGAATGTAGAAGAACTTACCTGACTTATCGGCTGAACCCACACGGGAGAAGGTGGAAATTGCTTCAATCAGGGCGAAGATACCCCACATGACGGCAATAACGCTGAGGGTGATACCGGGCCAGATGATAGCCATCAAGCCCAGCACGATGGCCAGAGAACCGGTAATAAAAAGGGGTCGGGCGAAAAGTGAAGAGGTCATATCTGCTCCATGAGAAATAGGGACTGTGGGGGTTTCGGTTTCGCGCAAAACATCTCAACCCTACCAGTCAAAAACATCTCACCTAGTGGTTACTGGCGAGTAACTTTTCTTCATAAGCATGTTTCCACTCACCACTGTTGGGTTTTATACAACAATGCGACTAAAAATCTACATATTTCTATTGCTTGTATCACGTTATAGTTAGTGAAGGGCGAGCTGGCTCAATCTTCGGATTCATACAATAGACCTATGACCGAAACCTCCCGCCCCGCCGACAGCTCCCCCGAGCAGGTTCCCCTGGCCGTCCGTCGCCTGCGTAAACTCCAGGCCCGCAGCCCCGAAGCCACCCCCGCTGACCTGGCCGAACGCCTCGGCGGGATCTTCATCCGCGACTTCACCCTGGTCGGCTCAGCCCAGGCCGGGGCAACCGAACTCACCCCCGACCTCGTCGGCACCGTCACCCGCAACCGCCGCATCGCCGGAATCACCCAGGCAGCCACCCACCTCGGCGCCGTCCAGCAGGGCATCGCCACCTACAACCGGGCAGCTACCACCGGCATCAACACCACCGCCCACGTCGGTAGCGCCCAGGCCGTCAAAACCTACCTACACGGAATCGCCCTCATCTACGGAATCCCGGCTGCCACCAGTGACGACGCTGCCGCCGCCGTCCTGGGGGCAGACGTCAACGACCTCCTTGCCCACCTCAACACCGCCCGCCCCGAAACCACCCGCGGGCAACAGATGAATATCCTCGGGGCTGTAGCCGCCATTGGCCTGCGCAACCCCCAAACCCTGCTCCTGGTCAAGGCAGGTGAACAGCTGGTCAAGGCAGGCGGGGCCGTCCTAGCCAGCCAAAAGGTGCGGCGAGACTTTGCCCGCCAACTCATCGACCAGGTTCAGCAGAACCTGGGGGCCGCCCCCAGCCAGCTCCCTGCCAGCACCCTCGCGGTCTTAGGCAGCGGTCAGGACGCCGGCACCCCGGGCACAGGGGCGGGGCAGGGCACCAGCAGCTCGGCTCCTGCCAGCGATGACGCTGACCTGCTCGAACTCACCGCCGAGGAAATCACCGCAATCGAATCCCCCCAACCGGTAGAAGCCAGCGAAGTAGAAGCCCCGGCTGATATCACCGCCTCAGACCTACCGGCCCCCGCCCCCGTCGCCCCGCCGGCAGAAGTCCGGGCAAGCACCACCGAAGAGCTGGCAGCAGCCGACGGGGCAACCGCCAAGGGGGCCCGCCTGGCTGCCCGTGCCTTCGTCCGCGCCCGCTCCCGCTTCAAGGGTTAAAGAAAGAGGGACCAGAATCATCTGGTCCCTCAAGAACAGGGGGAAGGGGAAGACCCCGGCCCCTGCCCGATCATCTACTTAGGAGTTGAAGGGCTGGGCGCAGGCAGCCATGGTGCCCTCGGTGTAACCCTTGGTAAACCAGCTGACGCGCTGCTCAGAGGAGCCGTGGGTCCACAGGTCGGGGTTGACTTCCTGACCAGCAGAGCGCTGAATCGCGTCATCACCAATAGCGCGGGCGGTATCAATAGCCTGCTTAATCTGGCTCTCGGTCAGCGGATTCAGCAGGGCGTTCTCGCCTTTATCAGCCTGGGCTGCCCACACACCGGCGTAGCAGTCAGCCTGGACTTCAACCTGCACAGCACCCGAGTCAGCGCCAGGATCCTGGTAGTTGGAATACCGGAGGGTTCCCATAATCTGCTGGATATGGTGGGCAAACTCGTGGGCGGTTACATACATGACCGCGAAGTCGCCGTTCGAGCCGCCCATAGCCTTGAGCTGGTCAAAGAAGGGAACCGACATGTAGACGGTTTCGTCACCCGGGCAGTAGAAGGGCCCGGTCTGGGAAATATTGGCGCTACCGCAACCGGTAGATACCTGCCCCTCAGCAATGACAAGGTTAGGGGCCCGGTACTGTTCACCAGACTCAGCCGGTAGCATCTTTTCCCACACCATATCGAGGCTTACGCCGGTTGCCAGGATTCGGCAGTCGTCGTAGCGGTTGGCGTCCTCGTAGGTCTGGCAGTGGTCGAAGGAGCCGGTGCCAGTGACCTGCTCCTGCTGGGATTCAGTGCCGTACATGGAGGTTGAGCTACCGGTTAGGCCGCCCAGGCCGCCGTTCATAAAGAACATGAGGCCAGCGACCACGAGAATACCGGGCAGGCCGAAGCGGCGGCCGATCTTGCTCATCAGAAGCATCATCAGCGGGTTCATGCTGCCACGGTTGCCACCGCCGTAGCTTCCCCCGGAGCGGCCTGACCCGCCGGAGGAACCTCGCTGGGAGTAGTTGTTATCGAGATTTTCGTTGAAGCTCACGCACTCAGCATACTGGGTAAAAGCTGGTAGAAGCCTCTGTGACAGGCAAAACGCGGGGCGTGGGTTTCAGCACCCTGCCCCGCGTCTTATACAGCCAAGGGACTACTTTTCCAGTTCCCCTGCGAGCGCCTCCGAATCTGAGGTCGAGGACGCCTGGGCGGACGCGTCCTGCCCCTCAAACTTGGGGGCGCGGTCGGGGGCAAGGGCGTCGGGGAAGACGGCGGGCAGGGCACCGAAGGTCTGCTCGACCGACTTGACCACGTTCTTGCCCAGGGCCAGGTTGGCTCCACCACCGACGACGGCGCCTACGCCGAAGGGTAGGGCGCGTCCCAGCAGGGCGCCGGACTGGCGGGTCAAGAAGCGCTTGATAAACATGTTGCGAATGGTGCGTTCGATGCTGAAGACCTTGCCGGAGTCTTTGGACCCCATCATCATGCCCCACTTGCGGGAGACGCTGCCGGTCTTGCCGGTGTGGGCCAGGATCGAGTTCATGAGGACGGAGCCGTCCTCGCCCAGCATGATGGCCATGACCATGAGGCGGGCTTTGTCGGGGTCTTCGACGTGGACGCCGTGCAGCTCAGCCATAGCCTGGGCGTAGATGGCGGTGCGCTCCAGGTAGCCGCCGACCGCCAGGGCCGATAGGCCGACGGACGCCGCCGTGCCCAAGCCGGGTACGAAAGCGGTTGCGCCCACGGCACCGCCGCCGACCGTTACGTCGCGCAAGTAGGCTTTTTCGAGGCGCTTGGCGATCTGGTCGGGAGTCTCGTGGGGGTGCTTCTCCCGCATCTTCTTGAGCATGGAAACAATCAGGGGACGCTGAATCTTCAGCACGGTATCGACAGTGCGGGTCACTGCGGGTTTAGGCTGACCGTTAGCGTCAAAGGCGCTGGATGCGTTGAAGTCGAACATGGTTTCTAGTTTACCGGCTACCACCCATAAACACAGTGTGCTTGCTATCGTGTACGCCGTGGGCGTGACGGCCCGGTGGGCCAGACTGCCCCTCCTCTAGCACCTGAACCGCCCCTGTTTGTGACGCCCCTTGGGCGGCCTGAATCAGCAAAGGGGCCAATACTTTGCATAATGGTTCTGCACCCCTGATCTCTTCCAGGAAGAAAACCCATGCCTGCACTCACCTCCCGGCTCTCTGGTTCTGATAAGACCACCGGCGTCCTCTTGGTCATCGGATCCTGCATCTCCCTGCAGGTGGGGGCTGCCTTTGCGGTGCAGCTCTTCCCCCAGCTGGGGGCCTGGGGCGTCACCACCTTGCGGCTGGGAGTAGCGGCCCTGGTCATTTGCGCCATGGCGCGTCCTCTTTTTTGGCGGTGGACGCCCGCCCAGTGGGTCGCCGTGATCCTGCTCGGGGCTGCCTTCGCCGGTATGAACGGGGCCTTCTACCACGCTATCGAGCTGCTGCCCCTGGGACTGGCAGTGGCTGTAGAGTTTATCGGCCCGCTGGTTCTGGCTGCTGTGCTCTCCCGCCGCCCTATCGATGCCCTCTGGATTGGACTAGCCACTATCGGCATGGCCCTCATCGGGGCTGAAAAGGCCTTCGGAGCTGAGCACATCTCTACCCTTGGCCTGGTCTTTGCCCTGGTCGCAGCTTTCTTCTGGGCCTGTTATATCCTGGCCAGCTCCCGAGTGGGCAAGCTGATTGACGGCACCGGTGGCCTGGGGGCGGCACTGGTCGTCGCCACCCTCATTACCCTCCCCTTGGGCGGGGCCGGGGCTGCCCAGGCCTTTGCCGACCCGGGCGTCCTTGCCCTGGCGGTGGGGACGGGCTTGCTGGCGTCCGTCGTCCCTTACACTTTCGAGCTGGCGGCCCTGCGCCGCCTGCCCAATAATGTCTTCTCGATTCTGCTCAGCCTAGAGCCTGGTATCGCAGCCATTGGCGGCTGGCTGCTACTCGGCCAAGACACCGGTGCCCTGCGTTGGGCGGCAATCCTGCTGTTGACGGTAGCTTCTATGGGTATCACGGCGACCTCCCGCCCCAAGCGGGCAGCGGGCGAACCCGCGCCTGTCACCAGCACTATCGCCCAGGTGGACGCCCTCTAGCCCAGCTCCCCCAGCTCGTATCATCAGTTCTCGCTTGGAAGGATAACGGAATGCAAGCAACCCATGTCTTCATTGATGAGAGTAAAAATAAAGACTATCTGCTTATTACGACACTGATGGTTCACGGTGACCTTTCAATCGCCCGGAAAAAGCTCCGCTCACTCTTATTGCCAGGGCAGGAGCGGTTCCACATGAAAAATGAGAGAGACTCCCGCCGCAAGGAACTTCTATCTCTCATCAAAACTCTCAATATCAATGTTGTGATTTATAGGGCAACCACATCATCTCCTCGCAGGTCTCAGGTAGAAGCACGGGCCGATGTGTTACGAGCTTTCCTCTCTGATTCACTCAACACCTCTGTACGCAACGTGTGTTTAGAGAGTGACGAAACCATGGACGCACGAGATCGACAGGTAATCGCTCAGTTTCTCCACAGACACAATGCTGTGCACGAAATTAGATACCAGCATTTACCAGCAAAATCAGAGATTCTTCTCTGTATCCCGGACGCTGTAGGCTGGGCATGGAATAGAGGTGGAGAGTG
Source organism: Rothia nasimurium (assembly GCF_049068285.1). Lineage (GTDB taxonomy): Bacteria > Actinomycetota > Actinomycetes > Actinomycetales > Micrococcaceae > Rothia > Rothia nasimurium_I. Next base: position 143,362 of record NZ_JBLKPV010000004.1, read on the forward strand.
GAAGAAAATGATCACTCCAATAGTGGAAGAGCGCCCAGCCTAGCCTACCGTCTTAAACGCGAAACCCGAGCGCCACAACCGTCCGGAAGGGTCTCGGGTTCACTTACCTCAGCTAGTGCTGAAATCTTATTCTTTATACTACCTACTGCCGCTTGGCTTCTCAAGAAATTTTTGTATTTAAACGTACTCCGTACAAAGCACTAGCCCAGCTTTTCGAGCAGCTCCACCAGCTCATCGGTGCCCAGGGCGGACGCCGGGTGCGGTCCGGCACCCACCAGGTAGGTCGCGGCGTCCTGGGTGAGGGGCACAGGGGAGCCCACCAGAATAAGGTTGCCCGCATGGCGGCCGCTCAGCATGGTGGTATCGGCCAGGCACCAAACGTGCTCAAAGACCTCTAATAGGGTTCTAGCCTGGGCCACGAAGAAGCTGAGCCCGGCGTCGTCCCCCACGTTCACGGCCAGCAGGCCGCCCGCGCTATCGCCGCTAGCCGGAGCCAGGGAATCGCGCAGGTCAGCGTAAAACTCGGCGGTGGTCAGGTGGGGCGGGGCCTCCCAGCCCGAGAAAATATCGAGGACGACCACATCCAGCCCGCCCGGGGCCCCCAGCTCCTCTTTGAGGCGGGGAGCTGCCGCGGCGGCGTCCTCAATCAAAATCTGGCAGTTAGTGCCTTCTGGCAGGGGCAGCTGCTCCATCACAAAACCAGGTAGCTCCCGCTCGATATCAACAGCCAGCTGGGTTGAGCCGGGCCGGGTGGCCTGAATATAGCGCACCAGGGTCAGGGCCCCTGCCCCCAGGTGGGCGGCGGTGATAGGCTCCCCGGGTACCCCCTGAAGATCAACCAGGTTACCTATCCGGCGTAGGTACTCGTAAAAGATGAAGTCGGGGTGGGCTAGATCCACATGGGACTGCTCTGCCCCTCCAATTTCAAGGATCCGGCCGGTCTCTGAGAAGCCGTCAGGGGCAACAGATGCGCTCAGGCCAGAAAAAGAAAGCTGGATCGTGCGGCTCATATCAGGCGGACTCTTTCCCATCTCTACTGCGGGTGCTCTTTGCCCCCGCACGCTTGAAATCCCCTCCCGGCCCCCACCCAGGGCAAGAACACGGCGGGCTGTGCCTTCTAGCCTACAGAACCAGTCCCCGGGGAAACTAATAGATGCCGAATCCCTTATAGGAGCCTACCGGCTGGGTAATCTCAGAGTCAACGTGGTCGACCCGCCCGGCGGTGTCCCCACCGGTCAGTTCGGCCAAAAGCTGCTCACAGGCCTCCGCGCTGCCCTGGGCGATAATCTCAACCGAGCCGTCGTCCATATTCTTGGCGTAGCCCACCAGCCCCAGGGGCTTGGCGATACCGGCGACCCACCAGCGGAAACCCACGCCCTGCACATGGCCGTAGGCGGTCGCCATAAGCTGGGCCTCGGCAGGTTCAGCGGGTGTTTTATCGGTGAAAATGTCAAAGAAACCCATGTCAGAAGACTCTTTCTCTAGTAGCCTAGCTTGGCGTTTGCTAGGACGGGCAGGGCCTGGCGGGCCCGATCTACCTCGGTGAGGTCAAGATCAACCACCAGAATTTCGGGCGCTTCACCGGCCTCCGCCAGGGTCACGCCGAAGGGGGAAACTACCCGGGAGTAGCCCACGCCGGTCGGCTGGGTGATATCTGCCCGCGGGTCAGCGCTGGTGGGGGACGCCTGGTCAACAGCCAGCACAAACATGTTGGAATCCAGGGCGCGGGCACTGGTGAGAATCTGCCACTGGCCCACCTTGCCCGGCCCCCCAGCCCAGGAGGCCGCTACAATCGTAGCCTTGGCCCCGGCCCGGGAGTAGTCGGCAAAAAGCTTGGGGAAGCGCACGTCATAGCAGGTGGCCAGGCCAATTTTGGTGCCGTCCACGGTGACGGTCACCAGCTGCTCCCCGGCCTTGACGCCCTCAGATTCCTTAAAACCAAAAGCGTCATAGAGATGAACCTTGGTGTAAACAGTCTCAACCCCGTTCTGGTCGAAGCAGTAGAGGTTGTTATAAACCCGCAGGTTCCACTCATCAGCCAGTTGCACCGGGGCAAAGCCGCCTGCCACCACCGTCACATAGTTCTCGCGGGCCACCTCAGCCAGGGCTTCCCGGAAGCTGAACTCATGCTGGGCCGCGTCATCATACAGACGCCCACCAAAACTCAGCATGGCTGCCTCGGGAAAGACCACCAGCCGGGCACCGCGCTCAACTGCGAGCGCCGTGTATTCACGGATTGTCTCGACATTGCGGGCAAAGTCCTTGGTACTGAGCATCTGGGCCAAAGCAATCTTCATACCTTCAACTCTAGAGGGCGCAGCGGGCGGTGGCCAGGCCCCCAACCCGCTTTCCACCGGCAAAAAACGTCACCTGCCCGGGTATGAAGGGGGCAGATGACGTTTTGGTTGAACCGCGGCAGGGGCCTTAGAGGCCAGCTGCCTGCTTGAAGGCTGCCACCATGTCGGCGGTGCTGGTGGACGAATCCACGTTTTCAAGTTTGGTTCCCTCCACCACGAAACTGGGGGTTCCCTTGACCCCTACCGCAGCGCCGTCCTGGTACTCCTGCTCAATCAGGGCCAGGGCCTCATCGCTGGCCAGGTCAGACTCAAAACGGGCGCGATCTAGACCCAGCTGCTCGGCGTAGTCACCCATGAGGGTGGCGAACTGGGCGGTATCGGTGATCTCCTTCCAGTCAGCCTGGTGGGTGTAGAGGTGGCCAGCCATAGCCACATAAGCCCCCTGGGCCTCAGCAGCCTGCACCGCCTGGGCCGCAGGCACCGCATTGGCGTGCATGGGCAGCGGGAAGTGACGCACCGTCACGTTCATGGTGCCCTCCAGTTCAGCAGCAGCCTCCCGGTACTTGGGGTCGGCCTTGGCGCAGTAAGGGCACTGCAAATCGGTGTAAAGGGTCACCGTGGGGGCCCCGTCCGTCACGGCATTGAGCTGGTAGCCAGCATCGGTGCGGACCCCCGCCGCCGCTTCCCCGCTCGCGGTAGCAGAAGCGCTAGCGGTGGCAGAAGCGCCACCGGCAGTCTTGGTAGAACCGCCACAGGCCACCAAGCCTAGGAGGGGGAGGGTGCTAACAAGGGCGCGGCGGGTGAACTTCACAGACATGAGACTCTTCTTTCAGACGATAGTTCTGACTCCCAGCCTAACCACTTGCCCCGTTCCCGTCCGGGCACACCCTGTCAGCAAGCCCAATCACCACATGAGATGCCACACAAACACACGCCCCGAAGGTCTTTAAGCCCACCCAAAGGAATAAACTCAGAAGTAAACCTACGGTAGCGCGACAGCTCCGTAACCCACGAAAACACAGCCACCAAGGATGTAGACCCAGATGACCAACGGCATGTACATTTCCGCGATGAACCAAGGCTCCGGCAAGTCCCTCATCGCCATCGGCCTGCTCGACTCCCTCCTCAAAGAAACCGACCGCGTCGGCTTCTTCCGCCCCGTCTTCAGCGGCGAAATCGAGTCACAAGACCCCCTCATCCGTCTGCTCCGCACCAAGTACAACCTCAGCGACGACCAGGCCCGCGGCGGCGTCTCCCTCGAACGCTGCCGCGAACTGCTGGCCTCCGGCGACCACGAAGAAATGTCCTCCATCGCCGTCTCCGTCTACTCCGACATGGCCAAGCACTGCGACGCCATCATCGTCGACGGCACCGACCTGCTCTCCCACAACGCAGCAACCGTAGAATTCGACCTCAACGCCCAGTTCGCCAAAGACCTCGGCACCCCCGTCATCGCCGTCGTTGGCGCCCAGGAATCCACCGTCTCAGATGTGGTCAACGCCGTTGACGTCGCCCGCACCGAACTCCACGGCGCCAAGGTAGACGTCCTGGCCATCATGGTCAACCGCGCCCGCCCCGAACTGCGCGAAGAAATCCTCAAGAACGTCAAGCGCGGCCCCTCCAACCGCCCCGTCTACGTCCTGCCCGAACTGCCCGAAATCTCCCTGCCCACCGTCGCCGAAGTCGTCTACAACCTCGGCCTCAACCACGAGGGCATGAGCCAGGACTTCCTGGACCGCGACATCCACGACATCAAGATCGCGGCCATGACCGTCTCCAACTTCCTCTCCCAGTTCACCGACGGCGACTTCGTCATCGTCCCCGGCGACCGCTCCGACATCATGGTCGCAACCCTCGCCTCCGCCCTCTCCCCCAGCTTCCCCGCCCCCTCCGGCATGCTGCTGACCGGCGGCCTTGCAGCAGAACTCAAGGGCGATACCGCCATCGGCCAGCTGGTCGAAAAGGCCCCCTTCCCCGTCTTCTCCACCCAGCTCGACACCTTCAAGGCCGGCCGCGCCGTCTCCATGGTGCGCGGCCAGTTGGCCCTCGGCCAGCCCCGCAAGATTGCAACCGCCCTGGGTGAATGGTTCCGCAACGTCGACGAAAAGGAACTCTTCGAGCGCCTCGAACTCGAACGCCCCGCTACCATGACCCCCCTGCGCTTCCTGCACAACCTCATCGAAAAGGCCCGCAGCGACCGCCGCTCCATCGTCCTACCCGAAGGCTACGATCCCCGCATCCTGCGCGCAGCCTCCATCATCGTCCGCCGCGACTTCTGCGACCTCACCCTCATCGGCAACCCCGAAAAAATCGCAGAAATCTGCCAGCGCGAATCCATCGACCTGCCCATCGCAGAGGACGGCAAGCGCGGCGTCACCATCATCGACCTCGACAACAACACCTACACCGAGGACTTCGCCAAAACCTACGCCGAACTACGTGCCCACAAGGGCATGACCCTCGAAGGCGCCCAGAACCGCATGATGGACCCCTCCTACTTCGGCACCATGCTGGTACACAAGGGCATCGTCGACGGCATGGTCTCCGGCGCCGTGAACACCACCGCCAACACCATCCGCCCCTCCCTGGAATTCATCAAGACCCGCGAAGGCGTCAAGGTCGTCTCCTCCGTCTTCCTCATGCTCATGGAAGACCGCGTGCTCGTCTTCGGCGACTGCGCCGTGAACCCCAACCCCAACGCAGAGCAGCTGGCCGACATCGCCAAGGCCTCCGCCGAGACCGCCCGCCAGTTCGGTGTTGACCCCAAGGTCGCCATGCTCTCCTACTCCACCGGCACCTCCGGCTCCGGCACCGACGTCGAACTCGTCGTCGAAGCCACCGAGAAGCTGCGCGAGTCCAACCCAGACTTCGCCTTTGAGGGCCCCATCCAGTTCGACGCGGCCTCCAACATGTCCATCGCCTCCTCCAAGCTCCCCGGCTCAGAGGTCGCAGGTCAGGCAACCGTCTTCATCTTCCCCGACCTGAACACCGGCAACAACACCTACAAGGCTGTTCAGCAGACCTCCGGCGCTGTAGCCGTCGGCCCCGTCCTGCAGGGCCTGCGCAAGCCCGTGAACGACCTCTCCCGCGGCGCTACCGTCGATGACATCATCAACACCGTAGCTATCACCGCGATCCAGGCTCAGACCCTGTAAGTAGGACGTACGGGGTTGGGTTGGCAGAACGGCCGCGTGCCCCTCATGACATCGAACTTAAGTAAGCAACTAAAGGAAAACACTTTCATGCTCGTACTCGTTATTAACTGCGGTTCCTCATCTGTGAAGTACCAGGTGCGTGACACCGCCGCTACCGGTGAAGAGAACCAGGTCATCGCTAAGGGCCTGGTGGAGAACATCGGCTCAGCTGAGATTCCCACCCACACCGAAGCTCTCGACATCATGGCTAAGGCCCTGGTTGAGCCCCTGCACGGTAAGACTATCGACGCTATCGGCCACCGTATCGTTCAGGGCGGCGACGTCTTCTCAGAGCCTGTGCTGGTCACCGACGAGGTCATCGCCAAGATTGATGAGCTCTCCCCTCTGGCTCCCCTGCACAACCCCGCCCACGTGCTGGGCCTGAAGGCGGCCCAGGAAACCTACCCCGGCGTCCCCATGGTTGCCGTCTTCGACACCGCCTTCCACGGCACCATGCCCGAGCACGTCTACCGCTACGCTGTGCCCGAAGAACTGGTGGAGAAGTACGGCGTACGCCGCTACGGCTTTCACGGCACCAGCCACGACTACGTCACCGGCATTGCCGCTGACTTCCTGGGCCTGGACCGCTCCGACTTCAACGGCGTGATTGCCCACCTGGGTAACGGCGCGTCCGTCACCGCCGTTGAGGGCGGTCAGTGCCTGGACACCTCCATGGGCTACACCCCCCTGGCTGGCCTGGTCATGGGTACCCGCTCCGGCGATATTGACCCCTCCGTGCTGACCTCCATCATGATGCGCGACCCCGAAATGACCCCCGCCAAGATGGACTCCCTGCTGAACAAGGAATCCGGCCTGCTCGCTATCGCTGGCAACAACGACATGCGCGCTGTGGTTGAGGCTATGGAAGCTGGGGACGAGCGCGCCAAGCTGGCCCTGGACATGACCTCCTACCGCCTGGCTAAGTACATTGGCGCCTACCATGTAGCTGTTGGTGGCGCTAAGGCCCTGGTCTTCACCGCCGGTATTGGTGAGAACTCCCACCAGTTCCGTGAGCTGGCCGTTGAGCGCCTGGGCGCCCTGGGCATCAAGCTGGACGCCGAAGCCAACAAGGTACGCGGCGACGAGCCCCGCATCATCTCCACCGAAGACTCAGCCATCCCCGTACTGGTTGTTCCGACCAACGAAGAAAAGGCTATCGCTGAGGCTACCGAGGCCCTGGTCGCCTAGTTCTTTGAGGATCACCCGGCCGGTATACGGTCGGAGCCTATCGCAAACTTCCGCCCTTCTCGCCGAAACTCCGTGCATATGCGCGGACGTTCGGCGAGAAGGGCGGGGTTCGTTTTAAGGGGCAGGACGCCGGTGAGTGGGGAAGGTGCGGCGGCAAGCAGAACACCTTAGATAAAAAAATATTGAAAAATTTTCAGATAACACTTGCCACGCTACTCTAATCGCCCTAGAATCACGATTACGCGAACCTTTCTCGATCCCCAAGTTTCAACCAAAGGCGGCTGACCAAGCATCCAAGGAAATCCCCCATGAAAACCAAACCTTTCGGGCAGGTTTTTATTTTGTTAACTAGCGTTGATTTCAGAACCAATACGTCCGATGGGAAACATTTTGGAGTCACTACAACCTATTGTAAAAATCGTGGCGATTTATGCCCAGATTTTGTAAAGAAAGCACTTAACATATGACTGACTCCACAGCAAAGTTGCTAGTTTGTTTAGCAAAGATAGAATATTCGCAGCAAATACACTGTATTCAGTCCATAAAGATTGACCCCGAGTCATCTGCAGCTAATATAAAGTTCAAAAATTCTAAAAGTATCCATTTAAATAAAAGTTGCGCCGTTCAAAGTGTATACCAAATGTTTCATCATGAATTTGGAGAAGACCTTTGCGAACCTTCCCAGATGCAACCCGATATAACTGATGATCCTCAACAAACCTGGCCCAACCTTCTTGATGATCTCGGTTCCTACTACAATGTTTTTTCTGAAGAATCACCTTCCCTCCCTATCCAGCTACTCCACCTCAGCAACCATCATAGCCAGGCACTTATAACCCTGATCCGTGGTAGCGTCACATACAGATTCAGTTACGACTACAGTGGGTACCCAGCCGCCCTACCTGTTTCCCTGACTTCTCTCATCTTGAACCCCGACACAGACCCCTTTGAACCAGAACTCAACAGAATACTCAAATAACAAAGGAGGCATTCCTGCCTATTTGCTAGTGTGGGTATCAGAAGATAGCAGACCACCTAGCAGGAACAGGCATGAGCGAGAACACACCCGGCGACAACCAGCCCAGCAACCAGCCGCCCCACCCCGGCGCAGCCCGCCCACAGGCGTCCGGCCCGCAAGCCCCCCAACCCGGCCTGCACCAGCCCCTACCCGATGACCTCAGCGGCGGCTGGCTACCCGAAGACATGCGCCAGCACCCCATCTCCCCCCTGCCCGCACCCAAACTCTTCGGCTTCCAATCCCTCCTCCCCTTCAAGTTCCTCAACTCAATCCGCCACCCCGCCGAGCTCCCCCTCGTCATCATGGCCTACGCCCTAACCTTCCTGATCTACATCGGCGGCGGCATCTACCTCATCTCCTCCTTCATCAGCTTCATCGCCACAGGCGTTGAAAGCACCGGCATGGGCATCAGCAACCTCATGGGCCAGCTCATCGCCATCGCCATCTACCTGCCCCTGGGCATCTTCTTTGTACGCGGTGCCATGTACGGACGCCTGCGCCTCAGCGGGGTGCGTATCACCCCCACCCAGTTCCCCGAGGCCTACCAAATGGTGGCGCAAGCCGCCCACGCCGCCGGTCTGCGCCGCGTGCCCGACGCCTACGTCGTCCTCGGCAACGGCCAAATCAACGCTTTCGCCTCGGGCCACGGCCACCGCCGCTTCATCGCCATCTACTCCGACCTCTTCGAAATCGGCGGGGCAGCCCGCAACCCCGAAGCCCTGCGCTTCATCATCGGGCACGAGGTAGGGCATATCGCCGCCGGTCATACCAGCTACTTCCGCCTAATCTTCACCAGCTTCTTCATGCAAATCCCCTTCGCCGGCAAACTGCTTTCCCGCACCCAGGAATACACCGCCGACAACTTCGGCTACCGCTACGCCCCCGACGGTGCCGAAACCACCACCTGCGTCCTGGCCGCTGGCAAGTACCTCATGAACGACGTCAACTTCCACGAGCTAGCCAACCGGGCCGTCTACGAGGGGGGCTTCTTCACCTGGGTCGCCAACCTTAACTCAACCCACCCGCCCGTCACCTGGCGAGCCCACTCCCTCCGCGACCGCACCGAACCCGGCCGCCTCATCTGGCGTCCCAAGAACAACCCGCCCTACCCGCTGTCTATGATTCCGGCGGCAGAGCCTGCCGAAGCCTGGGCTGATCCCCTGCAGGCCACCGACCACCTGGCCACCTACCCCGAGCGGGCCGACAACCAGCACTGGGGTTCAGTTAACACCACCTACCGCCGCCCCGCCCAGTACCGCGACCGTACCGTGGGCGATATGCTCTACACCGGCTGGGTACCCCCGCAGTTCCGCCAGCCCGCCCCGCCCACCTGGGCAGCACCCGTCCCTGGCGGGCAGGATTCTCACGGGCAGGACGTCGCGCCCCAGCCTCCGGCACCAGGCCAGCAGGTGCCCGGCCAGCATTCACCTGACCAGCAGGGTCAGGACGCAGGGGCCGCCCCGGCTGCCAGCCCCTGGGAGGGCGAGCGCCCGGCGTCCGCCCCTGGCAACCCGTCGGCTGACCAGGGCTAAGCCTCGACACGAAAACCCCACCCCAACCTGTTGCCTAAATCACAAGCATGGGTTAGGGTGGGGTTTATTAGCCCTCAGAAAGAAGGTGAGCCCCATGGGTTTTCTCTACGCTATCGCAGGTATTGTTGCCCTGGTTCTAGCAGCGCTCGGCGGCGCCAAATGGTATGAGGCTGAAAAGGGCAAAGAGTAAAATGGGCTAAATGGCCCTACCCCAGAAACTGCGCTCCTGGCGCCCAGACCCGCTCATCACCCTGATTCTGCTCGCCGTTGCCCTGGCGATAATTGCCCCGGCCCGCGGGGACTTCGCTGAGGGGTTCAGCGTCGCCACCAAAATCGCTATCGGCCTGCTCTTCTTCCTCTACGGGGCGAGGCTCTCCCCCCAGGAGGCCCTGCAGGGCCTGAAGAACTGGCGGCTTCATAGCACCATTCTGGGCTTTACCTACCTCATCTTCCCCCTCATTGGCCTGGCCCTCTACCCCCTTCAGGGCCTGATCGGGCGGGAGCTCTACCTGGGCCTGCTCTTCATGACCCTGGTGCCCTCCACTGTGCAGTCCTCGGTGGCTTTCACCTCGATCGCTAAGGGCAATGTGGCCGGGGCAATTGTTAGCGCGAGTGCCTCAAATATCGTGGGCGTGGTCGCCACCCCCCTGCTGGTCATGCTGCTGATGCAGAGCGATCAGCTCACTATCTCCGGCTCTGTGTTCGGTGATATTGCCCTTCAGCTCCTGTTGCCCTTCATGCTGGGCCAGCTCCTGCGCCGCTGGGTGGGCGAGATTGCCAAGAACAAGCTGACCAAGCACGTTGACCGGTTCTCTATCGCCATGGTGGTCTACGCGGCCTTTTCGGACGGCATCGTGCAGGGTATCTGGACCCGCATCAGTCCCTGGCAGATTCTGCTTCTGGTTCTTCTGTCGCTTGCCCTGGTGGAGTTCCTGCTCTGGCTCAGCGGGGTTGTGGCCAAGAAGCTGGGCTTTAGCTACGGCGACCGGGTGGCGGTGCAGTTCTGCGGCTCGAAGAAGTCCCTGGCCACCGGCCTACCCATGGCTGCCGTGATTTTCGGGGGCGGGGCCGTGGGTGCCCTGATTCTGCCACTCATGATCTTCCACCAGGTTCAGCTCATGATTTGCGCGGCCAAGGCCGCCCGCTGGGGCAGGCAGGTGGAGTCTTCATAGCGAACATCATGGAGACTATCATGGTGAAAATCGCCCATCATGGTGAGCAATGACCGCCGATTTTCACCATGACGACGCCGGGTTCAGCTCCCGCCCAATGTCAACGAGGAGGCGGGCGGCGGCATCCTGGTGAAAATCATGGTGAAACAATTGTCCTTCATGGTGAAAATTGACATTGACTTTTCACCATGACACTTCCATGCTTTAACCATGACCTGGACACCCGCCCGCCTCACGGCAACCCTCAAGCAACTGCGCCAACGCCAAGGCGACACCACCACCCTTGAAGTCAAAAAAGCCCAGGCAGGCATGCCGACCCGCCTAGGAGAAACCCTCTGCGCTTTTGCCAATATGCCTGGCGGTGGAACTATTATCCTAGGTATCGACGAGAAGGCAGGGTTCACCGTTACCGGGGTACCCCAGGTTGCCCAGCTTGAAGCAGCAATCGCCGCTCACAACCGAAACGACGTCGTCCCAGCCCCCTACCTAGAGTTCACAGCTCTCGCCCCAGAGGAGGACGAAACTACCACCGTACTCGTCGTCGATGTGCAGGGGCTCCCTACCACAGCCAAGCCAGCCACCTACAAGGGCGTATCGTATCTTCGCCAGTCAGACGGCGACTACGCCATGAACCCCGTGGAGCTACGCATGATTGAGGTCGCTAAGCTCCACGCCTCTGAGCACATTCGGTACGACGCCCAGCCTGCCCCCAATACCTCCAGGGAGGACCTAAACCCCCGGCTCGTCAAGAGCTACCTGGAGCACGCTCGGGCAAGCAGCAGGCGTATGCGGCAGCTAGAGGACGAAGATATTCTCAGGGCAACAGGCGTCCTAGACCCCCAGGGCGTCCCCACGGTAGCGGGTGTGTACGGACTAGGTTTTTACCCGCAGGGCCCTGAACCTGCTCTCGGGGTGACTGCTGCCGTCCTCACCACCCGCAACGGCACGTCACGAAGCCGCAATCTTGAACATTTCGATGGAGCCGTGCCTGACCTGCTTGCAGACCTCACGAACTGGGTGGAGGCCAACCTCCCCACCTACCAGGTCTACAGCACCAGCGGGGACCTCTACGACCAAACAGTTCTCCCCATGACCGCAGTGCGCGAGGTCATTGCCAATGCCCTAGTTCACCGTGATCTCAGCCCCCTAACGCTCAGCACCGGCAAGTCTGTGCAGGTCCGCATCACCGAACGGTGCCTCATCGTTGAGAGCCCCGGTGGGTTACGCGGTCTATCTACCCACCAACTCTTAAGCGAAGAACACGCTCAGGCAGCGGTCAACCAGAGGCTCTATCACCTGATGAAGCAAAGCGAAACCCCAGATGGGGCCCGGGTGATTGAGGGCGAGGGTGGAGGGATTCGGGAGATCCGGCAGGCCCTTGAAGAGGTAGGAGCACCCGCCCCTATTTTCACCGATACCGGGGTCAAGTTTCGGGTGGTTCTCTGGTTTGCAGAGAACCCCCTGCCTGTCCGTCAGAACCAACCGGTACGTCCTGCTTCGGTAGCCGCCCCAAGCGCTCAGCCCCAAGCCCCTGCTCCGGTTTTACCCCAGGGAGTCGGCAAGAATACCCCTCTTATTGCACAGGCGCTTGCCTCCGGGCAGGTACTGACGCGCTCTCAGCTCGTCGACCAGACCGGGCTCAGCCCAGCCCAGGTTCGCTACGCTGTAGAGCAACTCCTTAAGGCAGGCCTCGTTGCGATGGTGGGCGAGCGAGGACGCAAGGGAACCGGCTACCGCTGGGTGGGTTAGGACGTTCCCGGGTTCAACTCCCGCAGAATATCAATGAGCAGGCGGGCGGTGGCATAGCCGCCCAAAGGCCGAGTGCAGCTGCCAGCTGGAATCGGTTACATACATGGAATTGAACCGGGTTTACTCTCTCGCTTACAGTAGTGCCCATGACCCTTACCCAGGCCCTCCTTGGCTTCGCCGGAATCGCTTTTCTGATTACGATTATCCCGGCCACAGACACCGCCCTGGTGCTGCGCTCTCTCGTAGCCGGGGGCAAAAGAAGCGCCTACGCCTGTGTCTTTGGCATTACGGCTGGCCTGCTGATCTGGGGCGTCACAGCCGCCACCGGCCTGGCCGTGCTCATGGCCGCCGCGCCCCTCATCTTTGACCTCATCACCGTGGCGGGCGGCCTCTACCTGATTTACCTGGGCATCAAATTCCTGCTCAACCTCAGGCGCTGGGGGCAGGTGACCGTCCTCAAAACCGAACAGGCCGCCCTGGCCTCGTTGCCTGGTCGCGCGGCGTCCTTACCCGAGGGCAAGGACGGCCCCGCCCCGGCCAACGAGAAAAAGGTGGGTAAGGACTTTCTGGCGGGCTTCATCGCCAACATTCTCAACCCGAAAATCGCGGTCTTCTACATTGCCAGTGTGCCGCCCTTTATGGTGGCCAGCGTACACCCCTTCATTATGGGTAGCCTACTGGCCCTGATCCACGGCGGCATTAACGTGCTCTGGTTTACCCTGATTATCTCACTGGCAGCCTTGGCCATGAAGTGGCTGCTGCATCCGCGTGCCACCCTCATCATCGACGGAATCGCCGGGGCGGTGCTCCTGGTCTTTGGTGTGCTGATTCTGGTAGAGGCGGCCCACAAGCTGCTCTAGGGCAGCCTGGGTGGTACGCCCATACGGAAAGGACCATTTAAATCGGAAAAACCCACCTAGTTGGTGGGTTTTTCTGATTTAGATGGTACCTACTCGGGGGTGGGGGTGTCTGCCTAGAGCCCCAGGGCCTCCACTGCCCGGATCAGGGAAATATGGGCCAGGGCCTGCGGGAAGTTGCCGGTCAGGCGTTGCTGGTCAAAGTCGTACTCAGAACTCATCAGCCCCAGGTCATTGGCGCAATCCAGCACGGTATCAAGCAGGGCGCGGCCGTCCTCCTCACGACCCGAGCGAATGTACTGCTCGGCCAGCCAGAGGGAGGAGATGAAGTGGGGGTTATCCTGTCCCTCAAAACCGTCGTGGGAGTCGGAGTTGTCGTAGCGGTAAATCATGCCCGAGGGGTGGGAGATTGTCTGCTCAATTTTCGCAACGGTCGCCAGCATACGCTCATCGTCCCAGGCCACCAGACCAATCTGGGGCAGCTGCAGCAGGGAAGCATCAACCGATGACCCGCCGTAGGTGGAGACGAAACAGCCCAAATCAGCGTTGAAACCCCGGTCAAGGATCTCTTCAGCAACAGCGTCCCGGCAGTGTTCCCAGGTGGCGGCGTCCCCGTCCAACCCGAAATCACGCACCGCCGAAACCCCGGCGTCAAAGGCGGCCCAGAGCATGGCCTGGGAGTGGGTGTAGACGGCGGGTTCCCCGAAGGTTTCCCACATGGAGCGGTCAGGCTCCCCGATCCGGTCGGCTGCAGCATTGAGTAGGGCCTTTTGCAGGGGCCAGGAGAGGTGGTCTTCTGCCACGCCCGCTTCGCGCAGGTTGGCGAAGGTGACGAGCACCTGGCCCAGGGCGTCCCCCTGGAACTGGTCGCCCGACCCGTTTCCGCTTCTCACCGGCTGGGAGCCCTCATAGCCGGGCAGGGCCAGGCGGCGCTCGATGTCGTCCTTTTCGCCTGCCAGCCCGTAGACGGCGTGGACGCGGCGGGGGTTGTTGGCAAGGGCCCGCAGGATCCAGTTGCGCAGCTGGGCGGTTTCGCGTTCGTGGCCGTGGGTGAGCATGACGTCCATGGTCATGGCGACGTCACGGAGCCAGGTGAAGCGGAAGTCGTAGTTGCGTTTGCCGCCGATGACTTCGGGCAGGGAGGTGGTGACGGAGGCGACCAGGGCCCCGGTTTCACGGGAGATGAGGGAGCGTAACAGAAGGAGGGAGCGCAGGCGGGCTTCTCGGTAGCGGGCGTTGGCTTCTTCGCGGTGGTCTGCTTCAGTGGGGACGACGCGCTGGGCGGCTGTTTGGGCGAGTTCCTGGTAGGTGTCGTGGTCGACTTCGGGGGTAGCTGTGTTGGAGCCGGCCTCCCGCAGGAGGGAGGGGCGGGGCTCTTCGGCGGGGGATACCTCCAGGTCAGCCGGTGGTTCTAGTTCAGCTGAGATAGTGGTGGAGGCCGGGGCGGGGACGTCCTGGCCAGCGGGGACGGTCGGGGCGGGGGTGTAGAGGTCTGACCATTCGCGCCATTGGTCCTGGGTGTAGGTGAGGGCGGCGAGGTAGTCAACGGGGGCGGGGGGATTGTGGTTGGAGGCGAAGTAGGACAGGGTGAAGGTGTAGCTCTGGCCTGCAGAGACAGTGAAGGTTTCGGCCTTGGATTCGGGGTCGCCGTCGGGCAGGGAGTCCCCCCGGAAGACGAGGGCGTGGGGCCCTGCCATGCCGACGAGCATGGAGGCGGCCGGGTCGGGGTTGCCTGCGGGGTCGGTGCTTTCGTAGCGGGTGACCCAGGGGATAGTTTTGCCGTAGTCGAAGCGGAGGGCGAGCTCGTGGTACATGGTGATGTCGCCGGTGAGTCCTTCGACGTTGCGGACGATAGTGGTTCCGCCGGAGAGGGGCATGAATTCGGTGACGCGCACGGAGGCTTCCCCGACTGACCAGACGGTTTGCAGAATAAAGGTGTTTTCGAGGTAGGAGCGTTCGGTACGGACTTCTTCGACGGGGGCGGGGTTGACTGATTCGAGGGGGGCTAGGAGCCAGCGGCCGTGTTCTCGTTCGCCTAGGAGGGCCGCGAAGACTGCCCGGGAGTCGAAGCGGGGGGCGCAGAACCAGTCAATGGAGCCGCTGCGGGAAACCAGCGCACCGGTGTTCATGTCTGAGAGTAGGGCGTAATCCTCGATGAAAGAAGCCATAGAACCAGTCTAACAGGGCGCTTAGTATTGGCTGGCGGTGCCGAATGTCTCCGAAATTTTCATCCGTGCCCTCTAATGTCGCACTTTGGGCAATTTCGTGGGCATTCGAGATTCACCCCCTTGCAAATATACCCCTGGGGGGTATATGCTTAAGTCATGAGCAAAGAACACTGCGCAACCCACCAGGCCAGCCCGCACGAGGGGCACCAGCACGGCTACACCGCCGACAAGGACGCCTACCTCAAGCGCCTGCGCCGCATCGAGGGGCAGGTGCGCGGCATCCAGCGCATGGTCGACGAGGACGTCTACTGCATCGACATCCTCACCCAAGTCTCTGCCATCAACAAGGCCCTGCACAGCGTCTCCATCCAGCTATTAGAAGACCATGTGCGGCACTGCGTCGTCGAAGCTGCCACCCAGGCAGAGGCCACCGGCGACACCGCCCCGCTCGACGACAAAATCAGCGAGGCCATGGCAGCCATTACCCGTCTGATCAAGAGCTAAACCCGGCGGAAGCCCACCGCTTCCCGCCACCCCAAGTACGGGCGTCCGCGCCCCCTACCGAACAAGGAGAAACCCCATGTCAGCAACTATCGTCAAGGCAACCGGCCTCACCTGCAACCACTGCGCCATGAGCGTCCGCGAAGAAATCGAAGAGATTGAGAACGTCACCGGAGTCGAGGTCGATGTGGTCAAGGGCGGCGAATCCACCGTCACCATCAACCACACCGGCGACCTGGACGCCGCAGCCGTCTCAGCCGCCATCGAAGAAGCCGGGTTCACCCCCGTCGCCTAATCCCTGGTTCAGGGGACGACGCGCGTCCGCACCCTGCAAGCACCAAACACCACGAACTAAGTGAAAGAAGGCGTCATGCCCACCCAATCCACCGCTGAGGTTTTCACCGGTGATACCCGCATCGTGAATCTGAACGTGGGAGGCATGACCTGCGCGTCCTGCGTGGGGCGGGTGGAGCGCAAGCTCAAGAAAATTGGGGTGGAGCCCTCGGTCAACCTGCCGCTGGAGACCGCCCGCGTGGTTGCACCCGCCTCTATCACCGATGAGCAGCTGATTGAAACCATTGAGAAGGCCGGCTACTCGGCCAGTCTCAAGCAGGACGCTGTGGAGCAGGCGGACGAGGCCGGGCAGGATTCGCTCGTCCCGCGACTGTGGGTGGCGGCGCTCTTCACTCTGCCGGTCTTTCTGATATCTATGTTTGCCACCTTCCAGTTCCCCCACTGGGGCTGGGTGGTCGCTGCCCTGACCCTGCCGGTAGCCACCTGGGCGGCTATGCCCTTCCACCGCCCGGCCTGGACTAACCTGCGGCACGGCTCTTTCACCATGGACACCCTCATTTCTCTGGGTGTGGTTGCCTCCTACGCTTTTTCGCTCTGGCAGCTGGCCATGGATCCGGCTATGACCGCCCATGCCGGGCACGGGGCGTCCTCGCCTGGCAGCCACGGCATGGACCACATGCTCTACTTCGATGCCGCCGCCATGATTACCCTCTTCCTGCTGGCTGGCCGCACCATTGAGCACCGTACCGCCCGGCGCTCGTCCCAGGCCCTGCGGGCCCTGCTGAACCTGGGGGCAAAGTCGGCCACGGTGCTGCAGGGCGGGCGGGAAGTGCAGATTCCCGTCAAGGACTTGCTGCCCGGAGACATCTTTCTGGTGCGCCCCGGCGAGAAAATCGCGGTGGACGGCGAGGTTGTCGAGGGCCGCTCGGCGGTTGATACCTCCTTGCTGACCGGTGAGTCTGTGCCGGTTGAGGTGGGGGTTGGGGACGCCGTTGTCGGGGCGACCGTCAATACGTCCGGCTCCCTGACGGTGCGGGCAACCCGGGTGGGGGCCGATACCGTGCTGGCCCAGATGAGTCGCACCGTGGCGGAGGCCCAGTCCACCAAGGCTCCTATCGCCCGCCTGGCAGATAGGGTTTCTGCGGTTTTTGTTCCGATTGTCATTGGGCTGGCTCTGGCCACCCTGGCGGGCTGGCTGCTGGTGACAGGCGACCTCAACGCCGCCTTTACCGCAGCCGTGTCGGTGCTGGTCATCGCCTGCCCCTGCGCCCTGGGTCTGGCTACCCCTACGGCCCTGTTGGCAGGCACCTCGCGCGGTTCCCAGCTGGGTATTCTGATTCGTTCAGCCCAGGTGCTCGAATCCACCAAGCACCTGCGCACCGTGGTTCTCGATAAGACCGGCACCGTCACCACCGGTGCCTTCACCCTGGCTGAGGTAACCCCCTTAGCGGGCTTTGAAGCCCAGGACGCCGGACGTCTGCTGGCGGCGGCCGGGGCGGCTGAGAGCCGCTCTGAGCACCCCATTGCCCGGGCTATCACCCAGGCAGCCCAGACTGCTGGGGCGGGTTCCTCCCTGCCTGAAGTCACCGCCTTTGAGTCAGCCCCAGGCGGGGGTGTGCGAGCCACCCTACTGGAAGAGGTTTCCCCAGGTGAAAGCCGAGAAATCACGGCTCTAGTGGG
Organism: Rothia nasimurium; assembly: GCF_049068285.1. GTDB lineage: Bacteria > Actinomycetota > Actinomycetes > Actinomycetales > Micrococcaceae > Rothia > Rothia nasimurium_I. The sequence continues at coordinate 161,012 of NZ_JBLKPV010000004.1, forward strand.
TCAGGTTAGCTTCTTGGCTGCCGAAGGTATCGAGCTGAGCGAAGCCCACACCCGCACCCTACTGGCCGGGCAGGAGGCCGGGCGCACCACCGTCGTCCTTGCTCTCAACGGGCAGCCCGCGGCCCTGCTGGCCCTGCAAGATACCCCCAAGCCGGGGGCGTCCGAAGCCCTGGCAGAACTCAAGGCCCTGGGGCTCACCCCGGTTCTACTGACCGGGGACGCCGAACCCGTCGCCCGTGCGGTAGCTGCCCGGGTGGGCATTGACTCCGCGAATGTTTATGCGGGAGTTAGCCCCTCCGATAAGCTGGCCACCATCACCCGCCTGCAAGAGGGCGGGGTGGGGGTCGCCATGGTGGGCGACGGCGTGAATGACGCGGCCGCCCTGGCCAAGGCCGATGTGGGCGTGGCCATGGGGTCGGGCACCGACGTGGCTATGGAGGCTGCCGACATGACCATTGTGCGCAGCGACCTGGGCTCACTGCCGACAGCCATTCGACTCTCGCGGGCCACCTTGCGACTCATTAAGAGCAACCTCTTCTGGGCCTTTGCCTATAACACGGTGGCTATTCCGGTGGCAGCAGCTGGCCTGCTCAACCCCATGATTGCAGCAGCAGCCATGGCCTTCTCCTCGGTTTTCGTGGTACTCAACTCCACCCGCCTGCTCCGCTTTTCCTAACACCCCAACCAACGCCCCAGGAGGCACCTATGAAAACCCTACCCACCCGCGTCCTCACCCTCGCTGCCCTATCTCTGCTGGCTCTGACCGCCTGCGGGTCCAACGAGTCAAATGCTAAAAACGAGGCTGAGGCTCTGGTCTCGTCAGCTGCCGCAGCCCACGCTGATCACGCCAACCACCCGACAGATGGCGGGCCCGCACCTGCCGGTATCGCTGAAGCATCAGACCCCACCTACCCGGTTGGCACCGAGGTTGTTCTCGCCGCTGACCACATGAGTGGCATGGACGGGGCTACCGCCACCATCGTGGGCGCCTATCAGACCTACACCTACTCGGTGAACTACACCCCTACCGACGGGTCTGACCCCGTCACTGACCACAAGTGGGTTGTGCAGGAAGAACTGGCGGACGCCGGGAGCGAGCGCCTTTCCGACGGCACCCCCGTGACCATCGAGGCTGAGCACATGACCGGCATGAAGGGAGCTGAGGGGACGGTTGAATCGTCCACCGATGAGACCGTTTATATGGTGGACTTCACTGCCGGTGGCATGACCATGAAGAACCATAAGTGGGTCACTGAATCCGAGATTGAAGGGGTCAAGTAACTCCTCATTCTCAAGGGGATCGCAAAACTTCAAAAGGACCGCATATTATGCGGTCCTTTTGAAGAAATGAGGTCCCCTTGCTAGGGGCGGGACGGGGTTAGAGCGCGGGCTTGATGTCGCGGACGATTGCCTCCAGCTGGCGCAGGTTGAAGTCCACTCCCAGCATGTTGGGAATGGTCACCAGCAGGGTGTCTGCCTCTGCCACAGCCTCGTCCTGGGCCAGTTCCTCGGCGATTTTGTCGGGCTCACCAATGTAGCTCTTGCCGAAGCGGGAGACAGCACCGTCCAGAATACCGACCTGGTCTTGCCCCTCAGCCTGAGCACGCAGGCCGAAGTAGTAGTTACTCTGCTCATCGATAATCGGGATAATCGAGCGCGAGACCGAAGTGCGCGGGGTACCCTCGTGCCCGGCGTCCGCCCAAGCCTGCTTGAAAATACGTAGCTGCTCGGCCTGCAGCTGATCAAAGGGCACACCGGTATCTTCCAGCAGCAGGGTGGAGGACATAAGGTTCATGCCCTGCTCGCCGGTCCAGCGGGCGGTATCGCGTGTACCAGCGCCCCACCAGATACGACGCGGCAGGCCGGGTGACTGGGGTGTAATGGGGTCGAGCTGGGTGGGGTCAGAAATGCTCTGGGCAATGCCCTTACCGGCAATGGCCTCGCGGAAGAGGGCGGTGTGGCGGCGGGCCATGTCAGCCTCGTCCTCGCCCTCGGCGGGCAGGTAACCGAAGTGGGCAAAGCCCTTGTAGACGGTTTCGGGGGACCCGCGGGAGATACCCAGCTGCAGGCGCTCGTTACCGGCAATCAGATCGACCATGGCAGCCTGTTCTGCCATGTAGAGCGGGTTTTCGTAGCGCATGTCGATGACGCCGGTGCCCAGCTCGATGGCGGAGGTGCGGGCCCCGGCTGCGGCCAGCAGGGGGAAGGGGGACATCTGCTGTTGGGCGAAGTGGTGGACGCGGTAGAAGGCCCCGTCCAGTCCGATGTCTTCGGCGCCGACGGCCAGGTCGATGGCCTGGTGGAGCATGTCGGCTCCTGTGCGGGTTTTGGAGCCGGGGTAGTCGCCGTAGTGACCGAAGGAGAGGAAGCCTATTTTAGGTGCCATGATTGTATGCCTTTCAGGGTAGTTTTCCTTACAGGCATTACTTTACCAGGAAAGCATTTTGGGGGCTAGACCCCACCCCTACTCAAGAATCATCCGCGCCCGATAGACCGAAGGTGACTCCCCATACTCGGCCTTAAAAGCCTTGCTCACATGCGACGGGTCAAACAGGGCATAGCGGGCGCTAATGGTCTGCACCGAATCCCCCCGGTAGAGGGGATTAGCAAGATCCTCCCGAATGCACTCCAGGCGGCGGGAGCGGATAAAGCTCGACACCGTCTGCTGCTGGGCAGCGAACCGCCCGTGCAGCTGCCGCAGGGAGATATAGAGGGCTTCGGCAATCTTGCCCGGCCCCAGGTCGGGGTCTGAGAGGTGTTCTTCAATGTAGGCAACCGCCTGGTGGTAGAGCATATTGCCCGGCTGGCGCCCGGCTTCACTGGATTCTGCCACCATCACGGTAATCACCATTTCGAGGGCTGACCGCACCAGGGCCAGGGCGTGCGGCCCGCTCAGTTCTTCAATGTTGGCGGCCAGCTGCTCAAAGAGGGGCACGGCGAACTTTCCGAGCCCCTGGGAGTCTGACACCGGGGTTGCGGTGATAACCCCCAGGTAGTCTGCTCCCAGGTGGATGAAGTTTTGGGGGAAGAGGACGATGAGGCTGCGTTGATTATCGATATAGTCCAACTGGTAGGGGCGTTTGGTGACGTAGAGGGCTAGATCTCCTGGCCCCAGGGTGCAGGTGCGTCCGTCCTGGGTGATGGTTGCCTGTCCCTCCAGCTGCAGGCTGAGCTTACAGTAGCCGCCGTGGACTAGGTCGTCGGCGGTGGGTTCGCGGGTGACGGTGTGGGCGGGGGTGTGCATGTCGAAGAGGTGGACTTCCCCCAGGGAGGCGGTGCGGACGCTGGCGATAAAGTTTTCGGAATCGGGGGCAGTGATGTTGAGTAGGCCGAAGCTTTCCCGGGCCCCGGCGATCCATTGGGGCAGGTTCATGTGTTCGTGCTGGCGGAAGCTGTAGGGTTCGGGGGCTTCTGTCTCGCGCATGAACTGCCTTTCACAGGTGATTGGGCGGCCCCCACCAGAATTCGTGACCTACAGCACAGTAAGACAAAGTTTCTGCACGGGCCACCTAACACAGCAGGGGTGGTGACTTACATCATAGATGTAACCGTACCCAACATCAAGGAGATGACAATGTCGTCACTACCCACCACCTACGCAGAACTCCTAGAGCGCGTTACCGCAGGTGGCACCCGGGAAGTCTTCAACCCGGCCACCGAGGAACTCATCGGCTTGGCACCCGAGCTGGGCACCGACGTCCTCGACGAAATGGTTGCCAAGGCCCGCGCCGCCCAGCCCGCCTGGGCCGCCCTGAGCCATGCCGAGCGCAGCGACTACCTCATGAAAATGGCCGACGCCATTGAAGCTGCCGCCGAGCCCCTGGCTGAACTACTGTCCCGCGAGCAGGGCAAGCCCCTCAACGGCCCCAATGCCCGTTTTGAGGTGGGGGGTTGCGCCGCCTGGACCCGCGCCACCGCCTCCTTCGGCCTGGAAGAAGAAACCCTGGTGGACGACGGCGAAACCCGCGCCGTCATGAACTACCGCCCCATTGGCGTCGTGGGCGGCATTGGCCCCTGGAACTGGCCCATGCTGATCACCATCTGGCAGATCGCCCCGGCCCTCCGTATGGGTAACACCATTGTGCTCAAGCCCTCCGAGTACACCACCCTGAGCGTCCTGGCCCTGGTTGAGGTTATCAACAGCGTCCTGCCCGAGGGCCTGGTGCAGATCATTCCCGCCACCCCCGAGGTCGGCGCGGCTATGAGCACCCACCCGGGAATCGACAAGATCACCTTTACCGGCTCCACCGCAACCGGCAAGAAGATTGCCGCCTCCACCGCCGACACCCTCAAGCGCCTCACCCTGGAACTGGGCGGCAACGACGCCGGTATCGTCCTGGACGACGCCGACCCCAAGGCCATTGCCGAGGGCCTCTTCTGGGGTGCCTTCATCAACACCGGCCAGACCTGCGCAGCCCTCAAGCGCCTCTACGTGCCCGATTCCCTCTACGACGCCGTCTGCGAGGAGCTGGTTGCCGTCGCCCAGAACATGCCCATGGGTGTGGGCCTTGAGGAGCAGAACGTCCTGGGCCCCCTGCAAAACAAGGCCCAGTACGACATCGTGGCTGACCTGGTGCAAAAGGCTAAGGACGGCGGCGCCCGCGTCCTGCTGGGTGGCAACCCGGACGAAGAGGCCAAGGGCTTCTTCTATCCCACCACCCTGGTGGCCGACATCGCCAAGGATAACCCCCTGGTGGTTGAAGAGCAGTTCGGCCCGGCCCTGCCGATTATCCGCTACTCCACCCTGGAGGAAGCCCTAGAAGAAGCCAATAAGCTGAATGTTGGCCTGGGTGCCTCGGTTTGGTCTTCCAATATCGAGCGGGCCCGGGAGGTAGCTGCCAAGATTCAGGCTGGCACCGTCTGGATCAACAAGCACGGCGCCATTGACCCCCGGGTTCCCTTCGGTGGCATCAAAACCTCTGGCTACGGCCTTGAGTTCGGCGTCGAGGGCCTCAAGCATATGGGTATCCCCCAGGTTATTTGCGAATAGGTCCCAGCAGATTCTTTACCCCGCCCCGCCCGGCCTTGCGTCAGGCGGGGCGGGGCGCGTCCGTCCTGATTTTTTTACCAGGACGCCCACCGGCCCCTTTGCCTTGCCACCACGGGAAATAGCACCCCGGGCATGATTTACTGACCAAACGGTAAAAAATTTTTTGCCCAACCCCTGTTGCGAAGTCCCTCGCTTCGTATATGATTCTCTGCATACACAAAATGTGACACCCGCCTCACAGCGGTTCTATCCACACCCCAGCACACAAGGAGACACTGATGTCTTCAACAGCCACCATGCCTCACAAGGTGAGTCGCGAAGAACGCAAGGTGCTCGCAGGCACCCTGATTGGCACCACCATCGAGTGGTACGACTTCTTCATTTACGCCCAGGCCGCAGGCCTGATTCTGGCCACCCAGTACTTCACCCCCGAAGGTGAAGACAAGACCATCGCCCAGATCGTCTCCTGGGCCTCCCTCGGTATCAGCTTCATCTTCCGCCCCCTCGGCGCAATCGTCGCAGGCCATATCGGTGATAAGTTCGGCCGCCGGATTACCCTGGTGCTCACCCTCATTCTGATGGGTGTTGCCACCGTCGGTATCGGCTTCGTCCCCACCTACGCCCAGATTGGCATTGCAGCCCCCCTCATCATTATTGCCCTCCGCGTCCTGCAGGGTTTCTCCGCCGGTGGCGAATGGGGTGGCGCGGCCCTCATGTCCGTTGAGCACGCTCCGCGCAACAAGCGCGGCTTCTTCGGCGCCTTCCCCCAGGTCGGCGTCCCCCTGGGTATGATCCTGGCAACCCTGGTCAACCTGCTGCTCAACGCTATTTTGACCGAAGAGCAGTTCCTGAGCTTCGGCTGGCGTATCCCCTTCTGGTCTTCCATCATCCTGATTCTGGTGGGCTTCTACATCCGCCACTCTGTTGAAGAATCCCCCGTCTTCAAGGAAATGCAGAACCTCAAGAAGGAAGAATCAGCCCCCCTCAAGCAGCTCTTCAAGTCCAACACCAAGGAAGTCATCCTGGCGGCCCTCATCTTCATCGCCAATAACGCTGCAGGCTACCTGGTCATCGCCTTCTTCATCTCCTACGGCGTCAAGTCCCTGGGCATGAGCCGCGGCGACGCCATGACCGCCTCCCTGATCGGCGGCCTCGGCTGGCTGACCTTCACTATGCTGGGCGGCTGGATGTCCGACAAGTTCGGCCGCGTCCGCACCTTCCAGATTGGCTACGGCATCATGCTCCTCTGGTCAATCCCCATGTGGTTCCTGGTAGATTCCGGCAGCGTCTTCCTCTTCACCCTGGCCATCTTCGTCCTGACTATCGGCCTGGGCCCCTCCTACGGCCCGCAGTCGGCTATGTACGCTGAGATGTTCCCGGCCTCCGTCCGCTTCTCAGGTATCTCTATCGGCTACGCCATCGGTGCGATTCTGGGTGGAGCTTTTGCCCCCATGATTGCCCAGATGATCCTGCGGGAAACCGGCCAGTCCTGGATGATTGGTGTCTACCTGGTTGTTATCACCCTGGTCTCCCTCATTGCGGTCAGCCTGGTCCCCAAGGGAATCCAGGAAATCGACCTGCACCCCGAGGACGAGGGCACCGCTCCCCAGCCTGCGAAGAACTCATAGCCTGCCGCTCTAGGTAGCGCGGGGCTAGACACAGGAGGGCATACCCTGCCCGCAAGCCCCCGTCCCAGACCCCCGTCACCTCCCGTTCTCTGTGCGGAAAGGTTACGGGGGTCTTTGGTCTCTCTTGACCTGCATCACTTAAAGTGACAAGATTTAGTGAACGATTGGTCAGTTATTTCTGGCCTGACCGAACCATAGCGTTCTCACGAAGGAGTAAGAATGTCCCAGGTATATCTGGTGGGGGGCTCCCGCACCCCCGTCGGCCGCTACGGTGGTGCCCTCTCGTCCGTCCGCCCCGACGACCTTGCCGCCCTGGTGATTAAGGACGTCATCGACAAGGCCGGACTTGACCCGGCGGCTGTTGACGAGGTGATCCTGGGCAACGCCAACGGGGCCGGTGAAGAAAACCGTAACGTCGCCCGCATGGCCTGGCTCCTCAACGACTACCCCGAGAGCGTCCCCGGCATCACCGTCAACCGCCTCTGCGCCTCAGGGCTCAGCGCTATTACCCTGGCCACCCAGATGATTAAGGCAGGGGACGCCGACATCGTCATTGCGGGCGGTGTTGAGTCTATGTCCCGCGCCCCCTGGGTCACGGAAAAACCCACCACCGCCTTCGCCAAGCCCGGCCAGAGCTTCGATACCGCCATCGGCTGGCGCTTCGTCAACCCTGTTTTTGCAGCCCGCGACAAGTTCACCTACTCCATGCCTGAAACCGCAGAAGAGGTGGCCCGGGTTGAGTCGATTTCCCGTGAAGACTGCGACGCCTTTGCCGTCCGCTCCCACGAGCGGGCTATCGCGGCCATTGAGGCCGGGCACTTTAAGGACGAAATCGTGCCCGTAATCGTGCGCGACCGCAAGGGCCGGGAAACCGTCGTTGATACCGATGAAGGCCCCCGCCCCGGCACGACCACTGAGGTCTTGGCTGGGCTGCGGCCGGTTGTCGCTGGCGGGTCTGTAGTGACGGCGGGTAACTCATCCACCCTCAACGACGGGGCCTCAGCCATTATCGTGGCCTCCGAAGAAGCCGTGAAGAAGTACGGACTCACCCCCCGAGCCCGCGTCGTCGCCGGGGCGTCCGCTGGCCTGGCCCCCGAAATCATGGGTCTGGGCCCGGTTCCGGCCACCGAAAAGGCCCTGGCCAAGGCCGGGTGGACGGTGGCCGACCTGGAGGCCGTAGAACTCAACGAGGCCTTTGCCTCCCAGTCCCTGGCCTCCATGCGCCGCCTGGGCCTGAGCGAGGAGATTGTCAACCGCGACGGCGGGGCCATCTCCCTGGGTCACCCGCTGGGTTCGTCCGGATCCCGCATTGTCATTACCCTGCTGGGCCGCATGGAGCGCGAGGGGGCCACTAAGGGCCTGGCCACCATGTGCATTGGCGTGGGCCAGGGCGCTGCCCTGCTGGTGGAGGCTGTCTAATGTTTGAGCATTTCACCGCCCTGACCGTTGAAGAGGGTGAGGACCGCCTGCTGGTTCGCATGAACCGCCCCGAAGTGCGCAACGCTATTGACGCCACCATGGTCGCTGAACTGCACGAGGTCTGCGCCTACCTAGAGGTCACCCCCAAGATTCTGATTCTGACCGGGTGCGAGGTCAACGGACGCGGAATTTTCGCCTCGGGGGCAGACATTGCCCAGCTGCGCGAGCGCCGCCGGGAGGACGCCCTGCGCGGGGTCAATTCGCAAATTTTTGACCGCATTCACAAGCTCCCCATGCCGGTGATTGCCTCCATTGACGGCTACGCCCTGGGTGGCGGGGCGGAGCTGGCCTATGCGGCTGACTTCCGTCTGGGTACCCCCTACATCAAGATGGGCCAGCCCGAAACCAACCTGGGCATTATCGCCGCCGCCGGTGCCCTCTGGCGGCTCAAAGAGCTGGTCGGTGAGCCGGTGGCTCTTGAGATTCTCATGGCCGGTCGAATCCTGTCTGCCGACGAGGCGCTTGAGTTGCGCCTGGTCACTGAGCTGCACGAGCCGTCCGAGCTTCTATCTGCCGCCCACTCTCTGGCAGACCGTATTGGGGCCCAGGATCCGCTGGCGGTGCGTGTGACCAAGCGGGTTTTTGGAGCCCCGCGCGAGGCCCACCCCCACATTGACGAGCTGGCCCAGGCGATTTTGTTTGAGTCCCAGGCCAAGTTTGACCGTATGCAGGCTTTTCTTGATCGGAAGAAGAAGTAGAGGTAAGTGATGACTGAAATTCACGAGTTGAAGGTCCCTGCCCGCGTGGGCGTGCTGGGCGGCGGACGCATGGGCGCGGGTATTGCCCATGCTTTTCTGCTAGCCGGGGCCCAGGTTGTGGTGGTTGAGCGGGACGCCCAGGCGGCCGAGGCTGCCCGCGAGCGCGTGGAGCGCGATTTGGCTAAGTCGCTGGAGCGCGGGGCTTTTGACGGTAATTTTGATGAGCTAACCGAGCGGTTTGCGGTGTCGGTGGATTACGGTGATTTTGCCGACCGCCAGCTGGTGGTTGAGGCTGTGCCCGAGAACTGGGACCTGAAGGTGGGTGCCCTGCGGGCTGTGGAAGAGCAGCTGGGTGAGGACGCCTGGTTGGCGTCCAATACCTCGTCGCTGTCGATTGATGGGTTGGCGGAGTCTTTGGAGCGCCCCGGTAACTTTATTGGCCTGCATTTCTTTAACCCGGTGCCGGCGTCCAAGCTGGTGGAGGTGGTGCAGTCTAAGCATTCGTCTGCCGAGCTGAAGGAGGCTGCCCGCCTCTGGGTTGAGGGCCTGGGCAAGACCCCGGTGGTGGTCAATGACGCTCCCGGTTTTGCTTCTTCGCGTCTGGGTGTGGCGATTGCTCTTGAGGCTATCCGTATGGTTGAGGAGGGGGTGGCCAGCCCGGAGGATATTGATAACGCTATGGTGCTGGGCTATAAGTTCCCCATTGGTCCGCTGGCCCTGACCGATGTGGTGGGGTTGGACGTCCGCCTCGGCATTGCTGAGTACCTTGAGTCTCAGTTGGGTGAGCGCTTTGCTCCGCCGCAGCTCATGCGCGATATGGTGGCCCGCGGGGAGCTGGGCCGTAAGAGCGGTAAGGGTTTCTACGACTACAGCTAGGCCCTCCCGCCCGGTAGGTACCATTTAAATCAGAAAAACCCACGAACTAGGTGGGTTTTTCTGATTTAAGTGGTACCCACCCAACTGAGGTGGTACCTACTTGATGAAGCTGGTAATCCGCAGGGTGCAGAGGCGGTTACCTGGCCTCAAACAGAAGCTTTTCTTTCACTATGGGGCTTATACTGAAAGAAAAGTTTCTGTTTAAGGGAGGTTTCAGTGGGCTACATTCCCCTACCCGTCCGTCGGGCACAGCGCACCATGGGCGAAAATCTAACCGCCCAGCGTAAACTTCTGGGTCTTACCGCCCAAATGGTCGCAGAACGAGCAGGGACCACGGTAGTGACCTTACGAAAGATTGAGTCTGGTCAACCCGTTCGCTCCGACATTCTGCTCACGGTCTTGAAAGTCTTGGGCATGCTCGATGGAGTTGTTACCGCAACCGATCCTTATCTCACCGACGTGGGCAAGCTCCGAGCCAACGAGAAGCTCCCCAAAGTGGTAAGGCGGCGCAATGAACCCTAAAGTCACTGTGACAACCCTTATCGGCACTCAAGAAGTAGTCGCCGGGTATCTTTATCCCGCGTATCGAAACGGGGTCTTTTCGTACACCACAGATTACCTTGCTCACCCGCGTGCTTTTGCGCTAGCTCCTTCCCTACCCCTTGTAGCAGGCCCACAGGCCTTTGACGGGCTAGGGCCTTTTTCTGATAGCGCCCCCGACCGCTGGGGGCGCAAGCTTCTGCAGCGAGCAGCAGGTAAGACTGGTCTTGGGGAATACGACTACCTTCTCGGGGTAAATGACGCCAGCAGACAGGGGGCTACGCGTTTTTGGCTTGAGGGCGTGGCCCAAGCAGCAGATGGAACAGGCGTTCCGGCTGAGGTGGATTTACCCCAGCTCCTATCAACGGCAGATGCTGTGGAACAGAACTTTACTGACATTCCAGATTTACAGACCCGTCGGCTTTTTCGGGCAACCGGTTCTCTAGGCGGGGCTCGTCCCAAGGCGAATGTGAAGATTAACGGTCAGCTATGGCTGGCTAAGTTCCCTAAGCCTATCGGAGACGACTGGGACATCATGGGGTGGGAGTTTACGGCACGCTCTCTGCAGGAGAAAGTTGGCATTACTGTACCGCAGGGGCGAACCCTGACCGTTACAGACGGGGCTGAAAACCCCCGGCGGATTTATCTCCAAAGACGTTTTGACCGCACCCCTCAGGGGGCACGCATTCCCTATATTTCTGCTATGACCGCCCTCGAAGCCCAGGACGGCGATGGTGGCGACTGGGTTGATTTGTTGGAGTTTGCACGTGAGCATGGGGCCAAGACAGGGGAGTTGTGGCGGCGCCTCGCTTTCGGCTATCTATTGGGCAATACCGATGATCATCTACGAAACCACGGGTTCCTGCACGTTTCTGGGGCTTGGTCCTTAGCTCCTAGCTTTGACGTTAATCCAACACCCGATGAGGCTTTTCATCAGCTGTCACTGTACGGCTCTGAGGATTACGCCCTGCATGATGTTCTTCACCGGGAGATCCTTAGTCTTTGTGGGTTAACCGAAGCTACGGCGAGGCAGTGGTTGCGGACGGCGTACTCGGTTCTTGAGGGGGCTGTCTCAGAAGCTAGAAAGAACGGCTTAGATGCCCACAGCGTGAGCGTCATGGAGCCGCGCTTTGCACAGTCTCTTGAAGAACTTAGGGATTTCTAAGCCAACCCCTCCCCAGTAGGTACCATTTAAATCAGAAAAACCCACGAACTAGGTGGGTTTTTCTGATTTAAATGGTACCTACCCAACTGAGGTGGTACCTACTTGATGAAGTTGGTGATCCGCAGGGTGCAGAGGCGGGCGCCGGTTTCCTCGTGGGTGATAATGACTTCGTGGGTGGTCAGGGAGCGGCCTAGGTGAATGGCGGACGAGGTTGCCCGCACCGTGCCGCTCTTTGAGGATTTGTGGTGGGTGGCATTCACGTCCACGCCCACCGCCACCTTACCCATGGACGAAGCATGAATCACCGCCCCCCAGGAGCCCACGGCCTCCCCCAAAGCCAGCATGGCTCCACCGTGCAGTAGCCCCAGGGACTGGCGGTTTCCTTCCACCGGCATGGTGGCCACTACCCGTTCTGCTGACTCCTCAAGAACCGTTACCCCCATTTTTTCGTCCAGTTCACCTAAGGTAATTTTCCAGAGCTCTACCTGCTCGCCGGGGGTGGGTGCGTCGGTCATGGCCGTCCTTTCCTATGAACCTGCGTCGGGGCGCAGGGCTTTCTTTCACCTGTGATATGAACTATAGTTTATAGCAATAACTGAACGTTCGGTCATTTATTCGCATGGCCGTCTCACAGTAAGGAAAGCACTCGATGACGAGCACCCCCACCCTTGTTCCCAGCTTCATCAAGGGCTCCTGGTGGGCCCCGGAAAACCCCAGCTCAACCCAGGACGTCCTCCACGCCATCACCGGCGAGCCCATCTACCGGGTCTCCACCGAGGGAATCGACACCGCAGGGGCCATTGACTACGCCCGCACCACCGGCCAGGCCAACCTGGGTAAGCTCACCTTCCACGAACGCGCCCTCATCATCAAGCAGCTGGCCCAGTTCCTGACCGACCACAAGGCCGAGCTCTACGAGCTTTCCTTTGCCACCGGTGCCACCCAGCGCGACCACTACATCGACGTGGACGGCGGTATCGGCACCCTCTTCACCTTCTCCTCCAAGGGCCGCCGTGAGTTGCCCAACTCCCGCGTCATCATCGACGGCAACGTTGAGCAGCTCTCCCGAGACGGCTCCTTCATCGGTGAGCACATTTACACCACCCTGCCCGGGGTGGCCGTTGAGATTAACGCCTTTAACTTCCCCATCTGGGGCATGTTGGAGAAGTTCGCCCCGGCCTTTATCGCCGGTATGCCCACTATCGTCAAGCCCGCCACCCCCACCGGCTACGTCACCGAGGCGACCGTGCGTCTCATGCTGGATTCGGGCCTGCTGCCAGAGGGCTCCCTGCAGCTGATTTCCGGCTCTGCCCGCGACCTGCTGGACTACCTGGACTACCGCGACCACGTCGCCTTTACCGGTTCGGCCGCCACCGCCCGCACCCTACGCCAGCACCCCAGCGTGCAGACCAAGGGCCTGCACTTTACCGCCGAAACTGACTCCCTGAATGCCGCCATTCTGGGCCCGGATGCCACCGCCGACACCCCCGAGTTCGAGGCCTTTATCAAGTCGGTCATGGTGGAGATTACCGCTAAGGCCGGCCAGAAGTGTACCGCTATCCGCCGGGTTCTGGTGCCTGCCGGACGCTCGGCTGAGGTGGTCGAGGCTCTGGCGGGTAAGATTTCCGGACGCGTGGTGGTTGGCGACCCGCGCGAAGAGGGCGTAACCATGGGTTCCCTGGCCTCTCCCGAGCAGAAGGCCGAGGTTGAAAAGGCTGTGACCCGCCTGGTGGAGGCCGGCGGTAAGATTGCCTTCCGCGGCGAGGCCCCCGAGGGCCCCTCCTTCTACCCGGTCACGGTGCTGACCTTTGAGGACGCCCGCACCCCCGAGGTTCATTCCGTGGAGGCTTTCGGCCCGGTGACGTCCGTCCTGGAGTACACCGACCTGGCCGAGGCTGTTGAGCTGGCCGCCCTGGGTGAGGGTTCCCTGGTGGCTACGGTCTGCACCCACGATGACACCACCGCCACCCAGCTGGCCCTGGGCATTGCCGCCCACCACGGCCGCGTCCTGGTACTGGACCGCGAGGACGCCAAGACCTCAACCGGCCACGGCTCCCCCGTACCCCACCTGGTACACGGCGGCCCCGGCCGTGCCGGTGGCGGCGAGGAGCTCGGCGGTGTTCGCGCCATGAAGCACTACATGCAGCGCACCGCCATTCAGGGCTCCCCCAATAAGCTCACTGCCCTGACCGGGGTGTGGCACCCCGGGGCGGACGCCGCAACCGTCACCCGCGCCCAAGTAGAGTCGGGCGAGGGGGTACACCCCTTCCGCAAGTCCCTGGCCGAGCTGGCCATCGGCGACCAGTTCGCTTCTGACCTGCGCGAGGTCAAGCTACAGGACATCACTGATTTCGCCAACGAAACTGGGGACCAGTTCTACGCCCACACCGACGAGGAGGCTGCGGCAGCTAACCCCTTCTTCCCCCGTCGTGTGGCCCACGGCTACCTGCTGGTTTCCTGGGCTGCCGGGCTCTTCGTTGATCCGGCCCCGGGACCGGTGCTGGCTAACTACGGCCTGGAGAACCTGCGCTTTATCACCCCGGTCACCTACGATGATTCGATCCGCGTGACCCTTACCGCTAAGAAGATTACCCCGCGCGTGACCGACGAATACGGCGAGGTCACCTGGGACGCGGTGCTACATAACCAGAAGGACGAAATCGTCGCCACCTACGACGTGCTAACCCTGGTAGCCAAGACCTGGCCTATGGCAGAGACAGCCGAATAGGCTGGTGTGCCCCAGGGAACAGTAAATAGGTTAGGCCAGGCCAACGTGCACCGTGGGCCTGGCCTGTCTTTGTGATTGGACTTCCCAGGGAGAAATGTCAAAAGGGTCTTGTGTATTCCTAGATGGTCCTGCTAGAGTTCCCCTAAGAGCTTCCACTTTTGATTCCAAGTTCAGCCAAAGATGGCTGGCCAAGTACTCAAGGAGTTCATTGCATGAAATGTACATCGTTCAGGCGTGTCTGTAGGGCATCTGGTGGGCTAATGCCTGTATCTAAGTTTCCGCTAGATTTGTACCGAAAATTATTATCCTTACGTGTTTGAGGTCGTTATTCTTATTATCTGGGGATTTCATGCTTCTTCTGGAAGAATAGTGATTGGAACAAGAATTTTGCAGACATCCGTTCATACTATAAAAAGCACCCTGGACTGTGGATACTAAAAATATTTATATAATTTTTCGAGAAATCGATGAGATTGCTGCTGTATTCAATGATCTAGATCAAGTGGAGAGGTATGTAAATCTCCATAAAAAATATTTCCCAAATGTCTCAATTGACTACATTTGTGTCCAGCAAAACCTCAAGATGTGCAACTTCTACCCCGTGAAGGAACATCACTGGGTAGGTATTCAAAGGGTGACTCGGTGCGTCCCTTTGAAATCTCCCAGTCAAAAATCACCATTTTCATTTCCAGAAGAAGAATTCGATGGATACATTTTACTGCTTGAAGGGTTTCCGCAAACAATTATAGGTGTTTTTGAAGATTTACAAAGTGCAGATATCTTCTCGGATGAATATTTAGTGGTTTTTCCTCACCATGTTATAGTTTTCTTTAAATATCGAGAAAGCGATGTTTTCCAAAATATATGGGAGGAGGAAAATGGAAAAATAAAATTTCTTTTTTAATAAAAAGGGGTATTCATAAGGGGTAGGTAAGGCAGGCTCATAGCGAAGCTGCTGGCTGGATGAGCCAAGATTTCCGCGAAGCGAAGTAGAAATCTTGAGCGAATCAACCGAGCTTGCGAGGTTGGGCAAGAGGGTCAGCTACGAGCGTGAGCCTTACCGCCAAGAAGATTACCCCGCGCGTGACCGACGAATACGGCGAGGTCACCTGGGACGCGGTGCTGCACAACCAGAAGGACGAAATCGTCGCCACCTACGACGTGCTAACCCTGGTGGCCAAGACCTGGCCGATGGCCGAGGCTGATGCCAGCTAACGCCCCAGTTTAGCCAGGAGCCGGTCGTGGTAGAAAGGCGGGTAGCAACCTGCTTCTACCACGGCCTGCATGGCGGCGCGGTCGCCCATAGCGGCCGCAAAGGCCTGCCCCATAGTTACCCCGTGGTCGGGGGCAGGCAGAAACGTAATAGTATCCCTGGCAGTGATGGTACCGGGCTGGATAACGCGCAGGTAGGCGCCGGCGTCCTGACGCTCAGTAAAGGTTTTTACCCAGCCTTTGTGGCCCAGCCAGTCGGCAAAGGTGCGGCAGGGCTGGCGCGGAACAGATACCTCAAGCACGGCCGTGCCCACCGCCAGGCGCTGATTAATGAGGACCCGGCTCCAGGTAATACCCTCGGTGGTCAGGTTCTCACCGAACTGCCCGTTGCCCAGGGGCTCACCTAGGTGCCCGGCCCAGTAATCCAATTCTTCCCGAGCAAAGGCGTAAACCGCCTTGTCAGCACCGCCGTGGTGCTTGGCGTCCCCCACAAAATCCCCGCTCACCCCAGAACCAGAACCGTAGCCGGGTGCCGGGGCAAAAACCTCCAGCGAATCTACCGGCTGCTTATTAATGCCAGTAGTGCCCCTACCGGTCGGGCTGGGCATTTCTGCCCCGCGATTAGTGGAGCGGACGTGCGCCCCCGCCGGACTCAAGCCGGGAAAGGTAGGCGCGGAGTGGGTTTCAGTCATAGGTCTACGATACCCTGCACCACCCCTAGGGGCGGGAGTCTGCCGCTATTCCCCTAAAGGCCATATCCACCACAGTGTCAGCCAGGGCCTCGATGTCGCCACCGCGGGCCGGGTCATACCAGACCGCCAGGGAATTAATCATGCCGAAAATCAGGCGGGCCAGGGTGCGTCCGTCCGCACTCTGACGCACCTGCCCAGCCTCCTGAGCCGCCCCTACCAGGGCAGCCAGGCGGCCGGTCAAAGCCCGACGCTTATCCAAAGCAGCCTGCTGCACCGGAGAATTACCGCGCAACCGCAGCAGCAGGGTCACATAGGGCAGGTGCTCAGCCAACACAAACACGGTCTGGCGCACCACAAACTCCAGCCGCTCGCGGGCGTCCGCCTCTAAACTCTCGCCCGCCTCAAAAACCTCTTCCAGAGCATCCAAGGCCCGGTCAAGGGCAACCTTAAGGATCTCTTCCTTACTGGAAACGTGGTGATAAATCGCGCTCTTCGTCAAGCCCAGGCGCTTGGCCAGCATGTCCATACTGGTTGCGTCATAGCCGTGCTCGTTAAAGACCTCAACACTCACCCGCAACACTTCCTGGCGGTCATAACCGGGACGGCCCCGCTTAGCGGGTGGTAACACGCGGTTGCTCACAGGTGGTTCATCTCCTTGCACAGACACTGTAGGGAGCCCCCGCACGGGAGCTCCCTACATGCTAACAAACCTGCCCGCAGGCGGGTGGGCTTATTCGTTACCCTTGGGCTTGTTACGGTAATCGTAAATACGGCGGATCTTGCCGACGGAGCGGGGCAGGACGTCCGGGTCTAGCACCTCGATCCGGCAGGTAGAGCCGATCTTGGTCTTGATGTCGTGCAGCAGACGCTTGCCAGCCTCTTCAGCAGCCTCCATGCTGGCGTCCTCACGGCGTTCAATCCGGACGGTCATTTCGTCCATACGACCGGGGCGGGTCAACTCCAGGGCGAAGTGGGGTGACAGCTCCGGCTGCTGCAGGGCCAGCTCTTCAACCTGGGAGGGGAAGAGGTTGACGCCGCGCAGAATGATCATGTCGTCGCTGCGGCCGGTGATACGGCCCAGGCGGCGGTGGCCAGGGCGGGCAGTACCCGGCAGCAGGCGGGTCAAATCGTGGGTGCGGTAGCGGATAATAGGCAGGGCCTCCTTGGTCAAGGAGGTGAAGACCAGCTCGCCGGGGCGGCCCAAATCAAGCACGGTGTCATCGAAGGGGTCGATGATTTCAGGGCGGAAGTGGTCCTCCCAGATGTGGGAGCCGTCCTGAGACTCATAGGACTCACCGGCCACACCGGGGCCCATGACCTCAGACAGGCCGTAGATGTCGCAGGCCTTGAGGGTGCCGAAGGTCTGCTCGATTTCGCGACGCATCTCTTCAGTCCAGGGTTCAGCACCCAGCACAGCGGTCTTGAGGGAGGTTTCCTTAGGATCGATCCCCAGCTTGCGGAAGGCGTCAGCAATGGTCAGCAGGTAGGTGGGGGTGGAGAGAATGGCGTCAGGCTGGAAGTCCTGAATCAGCTGCACCTGCTTCTCGGTCTGACCGCCGGACATGGGGATCACAGCTGCCCCCAGACGCTCAGCACCAGCGTGGGCGCCCAGGCCGCCGGTGAAGAGGCCATAGCCGTAGGCGTTGTGCACCTTGTAGCCGGGCTTAATACCTGAGAAGCGGAAGCAGCGGGCCACCAGGGAGCTCCAGGTGGCGAGGTCGTTTTCGGTGTAGCCGACGACGGTGGGCTGGCCGGTGGTGCCGGAGGAGGCATGGATACGGCGGACGTCGGTCATGGGAACCGCAAAGGCCTTGAAGGGGTAGGCCTTCCGCAGGAATTCCTTGTCGGTGTAGGGGAAGAGCTTGAGGTCGTCCAGCTCCTTGAAGTCACCGGGGTGGACGCCGTGGTTGTCAAAGAGTTCCTTGTAGGCGGGGACGTTCTCGTAGGCGTAGTGCAGGGTCCAGCGCAGACGCTCAAACTGGAGGGATTCAATCTGGTCCCGGCTCATCAACTCCTCGGGGTCCGGGGCGCCGGGGTCGGTGGCGCGGGGGGCCGGGGTGTAGGGGTTCTCTACGCTACAGGCAGGGGCCTTATAGGTGCTCATGGTGAGGCTATCCTTCCGTGGGGGTTGGAGGGTTGATAGATCGACCGCGGCCACGGAACTCAGCGATGAGTTTCTCGCCGCAGGTCACGGTAACGTCCACAATGGAGTTCCGGCCGTACCGGGCGGTCAGCCGGGATTCAGCCCTAAGGGTCTGCCCCTCATAGGCCGAGGCAATGTAGTTAATATCGACGCCAGCGCCGACGGTGATACTCTTGGCGTATTCCTCGGGGTCGTGGTGGTTGCAGGCCAGGGCAAAGGCGGTGTCTGCGAAGGCGAAGGTCATGCCGCCGTGGATGAAGCCAAAGCCGTTGAGCATGTCACGCTTGACGTCCATCTCGATAATGGCGTGCCCTTCTTCTAGGTGGACCAGACGGATTCCCATCCATTCGGTGGCGTAATCGCCTTCAAGCATGGGGGGTGCAGTGGCCACGTTGCCTCCTTGCAGATTTAGTGAACATTTGGTCAGTTATTCATCTCCCCATAAGCCTGACACATTTTGATGTAACGTGCAACACTGACCTTGGGGCAGGGGGTAACATCCTGCGCCACCTGCGCACAAGGACGACATACGGGGCACCTCCCGCCATCAGGCAGGGAAGGTGCCCCGCACGTCCGTCCTCAGTCAGAAGACCCTAGCGGTGCTTGAACTCAGCCTCCCGCTTCTCAACAAAGGCAGCCATACCCTCTTTCTGGTCGTGGGTAGCAAAAAGAGCGTGGAAGGTACGGCGCTCAAACTGGATCCCCTGGGCCAGGGTGGTCTCAAAAGCGGCATTGACGGCTTCCTTGCAGACCTGGGCCACGAACTTGGACTTAGAAGCGATAGTTTCTGCCATTTCGAGGGCAGTGGACAGGACGTCCGCGTCCTGCTCCACCAGGCGGGAAACCAGCCCTGCCCGATCGGCTTCCTCCGCCCCCATAAAGCGCCCGGTCAGGCAGAGGTCCATGGCCTTGGCCTTGCCCACAGCGCGGGTCAGGCGCTGGGAGCCACCCATACCGGGAATGACCCCCAGGTTAATTTCGGGCTGGCCAAACTTGGTGGAGGGACCTGCCACCAGCATGTCAGCCATCATGGCCAGCTCACAGCCACCGCCCAGGGCATAGCCGTTGACGGCGGCCACAATGGGGGTGCGCAGGCGGGTGAGGTTATCCCAGTGGGCAAACCAGTCGGCCTCATACATGCTGGCATAGGTCTGGGACGACATCTCCTTAATATCAGCACCAGCCGCAAAAGCCTTTTCGCTACCGGTCAGGACGATAGCCCCCACCTCGGGGGAACGGTCAAAGTCGGTTGCGGCGGCAACAACCTCGCGCATAGTGGCATCATTGAGGGCATTCAGGGCCTTGGGGCGGTTGAGGGTAATCAGCCCCACCCGGCCGCGGGTTTCAACCAGAATATTCTCATAGGTGGTCATAGCAGCAGCCCTTTCTACTTGCTTGCCTCGCGGATTGCGTTGATAACGTCAGAGAAGTCCTTAGTGCCACGGCCAGCCTCAACCAGGGCAGCGTAGATATCAGCAGCATGGTTGCCCAGTTCGCCCTTGACACCGGCAGTTTCAAGGGCCGCCACAGCCAAGCCCATATCCTTGCTCATCAGGGCTGTAGCGAAGCCGGGCTCGTAGTCGCGGTTAGCTGGCGACGTGGGAACGGGGCCGGGTACAGGGCAGTTGACGTTCACAGCCCAGCTGTAACCGGAGGACGTTGAAATCACGTCGTAGAGGGCCTGGGCGTCAAGACCCAGCTTCTCACCCAGCAGGAAGGCTTCAGCGGCACCCACCATGGTGATACCCAGCAGCATGTTATTGCAAATCTTTGCGGCCTGGCCAGCACTATTAGCGCCACAATGAACAATCTTCTTGCCCATAGCCTCAAGGACGGGGCGTACCTCGTCCACATCCGCCTCAGCACCGCCGACCATAAAGGTGAGGGTGCCCTGCTCAGCACCAACCATGCCACCAGAGACAGGGGCATCTACCGCCCGCATACCGGCCTCCTGGGCCAGGGCAGCTGCTTCACGGGAGTGGTCTACCTGAATGGTTGAGCAATCCATGAAAATGGTACCGGGCTTGGCCGCACCCAGCAGGCCGCCGCCGTCCTTCCCCCGATAGGCTCCCAGCACATGCTGGCCAGCAGGCAGCATGGTAATGACAATGTCAGAGGCGGCCACAGCAGCTTCCCCGCTGTCGGCAACCTTAATTCCCTTCGACTCGGCAACCTCCAGGGCGGCAGGCACCAGGTCAAAACCGTGGACGGTGTAACCTGCCTTGACGAGATTAGCAGCCATGTAGCCGCCCATGTGGCCCAGGCCGATGAAAGCAACGGTAGGTAGGGTAGTCATTTTTACTCCTTAAAATTTGGGGGTTAGCGCGGGGCCATCCGGAGGGCACCGTCCATGCGGATTGTCTCGCCGTTGATGTAGTCGTGTTCAGCAATAAAGACGGCCAGCTGGCCAAACTCAGCAGGCTGGGCCAGGCGCTGGGGGAAGGGGACGTTCTTGGCCAGCTCCTCGCGGAACTCTTCGGTAATACCGGCCATCAGCGGGGTGTCCACAATGCCGGGGGCAATCGTATTCACCCGAATACCGTACTGGGCCAAATCGCGGGCAGCAGGCAGGGTCATCGCCACCACCCCGCCCTTCGAGGCGGCGTAGGCGATCTGCCCAATCTGCCCCTCATAGGCGGCAATAGAAGCGGTGTTAATAATGACGCCCCGGCAGGTAGTCCCCTCAGCCGGATCCTGCTCAGCCATGACCGCAGCAGCGGCAGTCAGCACGTTGAAGGTTCCATTCATATTGATATTGACCGTGCGGGCGAAAACAGCCGGGTCATGCGGGCCCTTTTTAGAAAGGACGCGGGCCCCCGGCGCAATACCGGCGCAGTTCACCGCCACCCGCAGGGGCCGACCGTCCCCAGCAACCTGCGCCAGGGCGTCCGCAACTGCCGCATAATCGGTGACGTCAGCGGGAATAAAGGTAACCCCGTCAACCTCCCCGGCCTTTTCAATACCTGCAGGCAGGTCCAGGCCATAGACGTGGGCCCCCCGGGCGACCAGGGCGGCCGCGGTCGCCGCCCCAATACCTGAGGCGGCACCGGTGACCAAGGCAAGAGTATTTTTCAAATCCATACTGTGTTCCTTACAAAGGTTTAGACGAAAGCTGAGTAGCCGGTCAGGGCCCGGCCCACGATGAGGGAGTTGATTTCATATGTGCCCTCGTAGGTGTAAAGAATCTCGGCATCGCCAAAGAACTTAGCCATCTCGTAATCGGTGGTTAGGCCGTTACCGCCCTGGATTTCACGCCCCAACCAGGCGCTCTGACGGGCCAGCTTAGTGGTGGTGGCCTTAGCCATAGCCGCATGGACCATATCGAGGGTGCCGTCCTCCTGCATACGGGCGCAGTTCATCATCAGGCCCAAAGCCGCCTGGGTGTTACTCATAATCTCGGCAATATTCCGCTGAATCAGCTGGAACTTAGCTAGGGGCTTGCCGAACTGCTGGCGGGTGGTGGCGTACTGGCGGGCAATATCGAAAATACCCAGCTGGATACCGTACCCCTGCCAGCCCACCCAGGCGCGGGAGTTACGCAGCATCTCATTGGCAGCATCAAAATTAGTGGTGCCGGGCAGGTGGGCGCTGGCAGGGACCTTCACATTGGTGAGGGTAATGTGGGCGTTCTGCATGACGCGCAGGCCAATCTTGTTGCAGATCTTTTCGGCCTCGTAGCCCTCGGTATCGGTGGGCACAATGAAAGCCTTAATCTGCTGGTCGGCGGTGTCCCGGGCCCAAACCAGGGCAAAGTCAGCAATAGTGCCCATGCCGATCCAGCGCTTAGCGCCGTTAATAACCCAGTTCTCGCCGTCAAAGGTGGCGCTGGTTTCCAGGCCGCCGGCAATATCTGAGCCGTGATCAGGCTCAGTGAGGGCAAAAGCCCCGGTCAGCTCAAAGGTTTCAAGCTTCTTCAGCATCTCAGCCTTCTGCTCTTCTGAGCCCAGCTGGTTAATCATGCCCAGCACCAGCTCATTATGGATACCCACCAGGGCCGAGAGGGAGACGTCCACGCGGGTCACCTCAGCATAGGCCAGGCCGCGGAAGAGCCAGGAGGTACCGCTGGTTTCCAGGCGGGCCAGGCCCACCTCAGCCATCCCCTTCAGCAGGTGCAGGGGGAACTCCTCAGTGTTCCAGTAGTCAACGATCTGGGGACGCACTTCCTCCTGCAGGTACTTCCGGATACGCAAGAACCATTCCTTTTCATCCTCGGGAAGGAGGTTCAGGACGCCAAAGGGATCAATGTCAGGGAAAGGCAGGGGCTTTTCGGGCGGATTTTTGACCATGCCGCGGATATGGGTGCTCGTCATTCGTATTCTCCTCGTGTCATGCAACGTCGTCGTCTGCAACCTTCCGGGCCGGATACCAGACCAAACGGAAGGCGTGTGAGTTAAGCCATATTTAGTACAGAATCTACCGGCCTATCGGCATTTTTTGAACAAACTTCAGAAAAATACCGCTTCGTTACGACAGCGTCTAGGGCATATGTAGAGATTTTTGAAAAGTGCTTGTAGACCTCCATGCCGTCACCTATAGTGACACACAGCACTTACTAGTGATACAAGCCACTTGCCCGATAGGTGGCCACCCAACAGAGAGGTTCCCCCATGAGCGTTACAGAGCAGTTCCGCGCAGCCCGCGACCAACTCGTTGCCCTCCGAGAAGACTACGAAGCCGCCCGCGAACAGTTCGTCTGGCCCCAGTTCGAACACTTCAACTTTGCCCTCGACTGGTTCGACAAGATCGCCGAAAACCCCGAGCGTAAGGACGCCCCCGCCCTCATCATCGCCGAGCAGGACGGCAGCCACGTCCAGCGGTCCTTCTCAGAACTGGCAGCCCGCTCCTCCCAGGTCGCAAACTGGCTGCGCTCCGTCGGCGTCAAGCGCGGCGACCGCGTCATCCTCATGCTCGGCAACCAGGTCGAACTCTGGGAACTCATGCTCGCAGGCATCAAACTGGGCGTTATCCTCATGCCCTCCACCGAAATGCTCGAACCCATTGACCTCGACGAACGCATCGCCCGAGGCACAGTTGCCTGGGTCATCACCAACGGCAAGAACGTCGCCAAGTTCGAACGCGTCGACGGTGATTTCACCGTCATCCAGACCGACGGCAAAACCGAGGGTGCTATCACCAAGCACCCCCACCTGTCCTACCTCGACGCCGCAACCGCGTCCGAAGACTTTACCCCCGACGCCGAAACCCGCGGGGATGAGCCCCTCCTCTGGTACTTCACCTCCGGCACCACCTCCCGCGCCAAGATGGTAGAGCACACCCACACCTCCTACCCGGCAGGCCACCTCTCCACCATGTACTGGATCGGTATGGGCCCCGGCGACGTCCACCTGAACGTCGCCTCCCCCGGCTGGGCCAAGCACGCCTGGTCCAACATCTTCACCCCCTGGATCGCCGAGGCCACCGTCTTCATCTACAACTACTCCCGCTTCGATGCGGGGGCCCTCATGCAGAACATGGAAAAGTTCGGCGTCACCAGCTTCTGCGCCCCGCCCACCGTCTGGCGCATGCTGATTCAGGCTGATTTGAGCCAGCTGAAGACCCCGCCCACCAAGGTCGTTGCCGCAGGTGAGCCCCTGAACCCCGAGGTTATCTCCAAGGTCAAGTCAGCCTGGGGCGTCGATATTCGTGACGGCTTCGGCCAGACCGAAACCACCGTTCAAATCGCCAACACTCCCGGCCAGCCCATCAAGATCGGGGCCATGGGCAAGCCCCTGCCCGGCTACGAAATCGTGCTGATCGACCCGGCCACCGACGAGATTTCCGAGACCGAGGGTGAGATCTGCATTGACCTCTCCAAGCGTCCGCTGGGCCTCATGACCCAGTACAAGGGCGACGAGGAAAAAACCGCTGACACCATGCGCAACGGCTACTACCACACCGGCGATATTGCTGAGCGGGACGAGAACGGGGTGCTGACCTACGTTGGTCGCGCCGATGACGTCTTCAAGGCCTCTGACTACAAGCTCTCCCCCTTCGAACTGGAATCCGTGGTAATTGAGCACCCGGCAGTTGCTGAGGCGGCCGTCGTGCCCTCACCCGATGAGATCCGTCTGGCTGTGCCCAAGGCCTACATTGTGCTGGCTGCAGGCCACGAGCCAACCACTGAGACCGCCAAGGACATCCTGGGCTTCCTGCGTGAGAACCTCGCCGCCTACAAGCGTATTCGCCGTATTGAGTTCTACGAACTGCCCAAGACTATCTCAGGCAAGATCCGTCGCGTCGAGCTGCGGGCCCGTGAGAATGAGTTCCACGGCCGTCACGGTGAGAAGACCGCCGCTGCCCTGGCCGCCCGCACCACCACCGAGGGCTACGGCCACGAGTTCGCTGACACGGACTTCCCGGACCTCAAGGGCTAGGCTCACAGACCAGGCCTAGACCGGGCGGGTAGTAATGGCTCCCGCCAGATGCGGGGTTTCCTTCGAGATGCGGTTCTTCCTACCGCAGTTCGAAGGAAACCCCGCAGTTTCTTTAAAGACTTAAAACAACACCCCCTTGGTTCTCTCTTGCCCCCTGAGAGAATCACGGGGGTCAAGAGAGAACCAAGGGGGTGCTGGAAGGATGGAGCCTAGACTAGGCCCAGCTCCCCCGCTTCTGTGGGGGTGAAGAAGGCCAGGACGTCCTCGCGCGAGACCTCAGCCAAGCTGGCAGGGGACCACTGCGGGTTACGGTCCTTATCAACCACCTGGGCCCGGATACCCTCACGCATATCGTGATGGGCCAGGGCGTTACAGGAGGTCACGAAATCCTGATTCAGGGTCTCAGCCAGGCTCTGGCTCCCGGCCCGGCGCACAGCCTCCAGGGCAACCTTCATACCGGTCGGCCCGTTCTTCTGTAGGGCTGCCAGAACCGTACCAGCGTACTCGGCCCCGTCCTCACCGGACTCAGCCACCGCCTGAACCGCCTCAATAATCTCCTCCACAGAATCTGCGGCAAAAGCGCCCTCAATCCAGGAGGCGTTCTCCACCAGCTGGGATGAGGGGGCCTGCTGCGCAAACCCGGAGATTACCTGCTCAACGGCGTCCGCCCCGGTAATTTTCTCCAGGGCAGAAGCCAACTCGTCGAGCTTCTCAGACGGCACGAAATAATCAGCCATACCGACAGCGAGCGCGTCCGCCCCGGTCACATGCAGGCCGGTGACCGCCATGAGGGTGCCCAGGTTCTGCGGGGCGCGGGCCAGGATGTTGAGGCCGCCGACGTCGGGGCAGAAGCCAATGACGGTTTCGGGCATGCCGGTGCGGGTGCGTTCGGTGACGATCCGGTAGGCGCTATGGGCAGAGACGCCGACGCCGCCGCCCAGCACCAGGCCGTCCATGAGGGCGACGAAGGGCTTGGGGTAGCGGGCAATCCGCAGGTCAAGGGCGTACTCCACGCGGAAGAACTCAACCCCCTGGGCGGGGTCTTCGCCGGTGGCCTGATAGAGGGCTACCACGTCGCCGCCTGCGCAGAGGCCGCGGTCGCCTGCCCCGCGCAGAAGCACAGCCTGCACGCTCTCGTCGGTTTCGAAGTCGTCGAGGGCCGCGTTCATGAGCTGCATCATCTCGTAGTTCAGGGCGTTGACCGCGCGGGGGCGGTTGAGGGTGATAACCCCCAGGCTGCCGCGCTTTTCGGTCAGGACGCTCTCGGTCGGCTGGGTGCCGGGCGTATCGGTCACGGGGGCCTCCTAGTTGCCGGTGGGCATGACGAAGCTGGCGCCTTCCTTAATGCCGGAGGGCCAGCGGCTGGTGACGGTCTTGGTCTTGGTGTAGAAGCGGAAGGCGTCGGGGCCGTGCTGGTTGAGGTCGCCGAAGCCGGAGGCCTTCCAGCCGCCGAAGGTGTAGTAGGCGATCGGCACGGGGATCGGTACGTTCACACCGACCATGCCGACGTCGACGCGGCGGGCGAATTCGCGGGCGGTGTCGCCGTCGCGGGTGTAGATGGCTACGCCGTTGCCGAACTCGTGGTTGGTGGGCAGGGCCAGGGCTTCTTCGAAGCTTTCGGTGCGGACGACGCAGAGGACGGGCCCGAAGATTTCTTCGCGGTAGATGGACATGTCGGTGGTGACCTCATCGAAGAGGGTAGCGCCAACGTAGTAGCCGCCCTCGTGGCCTTCGACCTTGACGCCGCGGCCGTCCACCAGGAGCTTGGCCCCTTCCTTCTCACCGGCGGCGATGTAGCCTTCGATGCGTTCGAGGGCGCTGGCGGCGACGACGGGGCCGAAGTCAGCCTCGGGGTCAAGGGCGTGGCCGACCTTGAGGGTCTTGGTGCGTTCGACCAGCTTTGCAACCAGGGCGTCGGCGGTGGCCTGGCCGACGGGTACGGCAACCGAGATGGCCATGCAGCGCTCACCGGCGGAGCCGTAGGCAGCGCCGATGAGGGCGTCGGCGGCCTGGTCGAGGTCGGCGTCGGGCATGATGATCAGGTGGTTCTTGGCGCCACCGAAGCACTGGGCACGCTTGCCGGTGCGGGCGGCGTGCTCGTAGATGCTCTGGGCAATGGGGGTGGAGCCTACGAAGCCGACGGCCTTAACGCGGGGGTCATCGAGCAGGGTGTCGACGGCTTCCTTATCGCCGTTGACGACGTTGAAGATGCCGTCGGGCAGGCCGGCCTCGGTCCAAAGCTCTGCCAGGCGCAGGGGGACGGAGGGGTCGCGTTCTGAGGGCTTGAGGACGAAGGCGTTACCGGCAGCAATGGCGGGGCCACTCTTCCAGAGGGGGATCATGGCCGGGAAGTTGAAGGGGGTGATACCGGCGACGACGCCCAGGGGCTGGCGCATGGAGTAAACGTCAATACCGGTGCCGACGGCGTCGGAATATTCGCCCTTGAGCAGGTGGGGGGCGGCGGTGGCGAATTCGACGACGTCGAGGCCGCGCTGGATGTCGCCGTGGGCGTCGGCTACGGTCTTACCGTGTTCGAGGGAGAGCATTTCTGCCAGCTCGTCGGCGTGCTGGTTGACCAGGTCAACGAAGCGGTGCAGGATTCGGGCCCGCTTCTGGGCGTTGGTGGCTGCCCACTTAACCTGGGCTTCTGCCGCATTGGCGATAACCTCGCGGACTTCGTCGGCGGACGCCAGGGGCACCTGGGCCTGAACCTCGCCGGTGCTGGGGTTGTAGACGTCGGCGAAGCGACCTGAGGTTCCTTCGCGGTGGGCGCCGCCGACGTAGTGGGTGAGCTGCTTCATCCTTGAAGCTCCTTTCAGTGGGTGGGAGCACATGTTGCTGTGCATCAGCTCACACGATACATAAAAAGGGGGTGAGTTCCTAGAGTCACCCGAGATATTACGCGGGGCAGGTTTGACACCTCTCCCCCAACTTCCCGCCTCGACATGTACCCACCCTGGTGGGGTGCCACATCTTCAAGAAAGAGGAGCTGGCAACACACGCAACGTGTGACGCCCCACATTCTTGACCGCACCCCCGTCCGCAATATATTCTGAACGAACGGTCAGTAATTATTTGAGACTAGGGAACCACACCCCCTCACCCGCAAGGAGCCCCTCATGACTTCAACGACGAAGAGCCAAGGCCTCACCGCCCTAGCGGACGTCGCGCCCGCCGACACCACCGCCGAGCAGGCCTACTTCGACCAACTCATTGCCGACGACTCCCGTGTCGAGCCCCGCGACTGGATGCCCGAAAAGTACCGCAAAACCCTCACCCGCCAGGTCTCCCAGCACGCCCACTCTGAAATCATCGGCATGCAGCCCGAAGCCAACTGGATTACCCGCGCCCCCTCCCTCAAGCGCAAGGCTATTCTCATGGCCAAGGTGCAGGACGAAGCCGGCCACGGCCTCTACCTCTACTCCGCCGCCGAAACCCTGGGCACCCCGCGTCATATTCTCAACGAGCAGCTCCTAGACGGCCGCGCCAAGTACTCCTCCATCTTCAACTACCCCGCCCGCACCTGGGCAGACATGGGTGCTATCGGCTGGCTGGTTGACGGGGCTGCCATTTGCAACCAGGTCCCCCTCTGCCGCGCCTCCTACGGCCCCTACGGCCGCGCCATGGTTCGTATCTGCAAGGAAGAATCCTTCCACCAGCGCCAGGGCTGGGAGATCCTCTACGAACTCTCCCACGGCACACCCGCCCAGAAGAAGATGGCCCAGGACGCCGTCAACCGTTTCTACGGCCCCGCCCTGCAAATGTTCGGCCCGCCGGACGCCGACTCCCCCAACTCCCAGCAGTCCATGGCCTGGAACATCAAGCGCTTCTCCAACGACGAGCTGCGCCAGCGCTTCATCGACATGCTGGTCCCCCAGGCAGAAGCCCTCGGCCTTACCCTGCCCGACCCCGACCTCAAATGGAACGAAGAACGCGGCCACTACGACTACGGCCCGCTGGACTGGGACGAGTTCAACTCCGTCATCTCAGGCCAGGGTCCCTGCAACGTCCAGCGCATGCAGCGCCGCCGCGCCGCCCACGAAGAAGGCGCCTGGGTACGCGAAGCAGCAGCCGCCTACGCCCGTAAAACCGCTGAACAGCACTCCGAACTGCTAGGAGCCTAACCATGACCGACAAGATCACACACCTGCCCGAATCCAACGAATGGCCCCTCTGGGAGGTCTTCGTCCGGTCCTCCCGCGGCCTCTCCCACGTCCACGCGGGATCCCTCCACGCCCCCGACGCCACCATGGCCCTGCGCAACGCCCGCGACCTCTACACCCGCCGCAACGAAGGAACCAGCGTCTGGGTCGTCCCCGCCGAAGCAATCCTGGCCTCCGACCCAGACTCCAAGGGCGGCTTCTTTGAATCCTCCCAGGGCAAGAGCTACCGCCACGCCACCTACTACACCAAGAGCGAAGGGGTGAAGCACCTATGAGTTACGCCTCCTTCGAATCAGCCACCCGCCACAGCGAAGGCGAATCCATCATCGCTGAAGACATCGCCGCCTCCGGCGTCAAGGCCAGCGAAGAAGTCGCCCGCTACGCCCTGGCCCTGGGCGACGACGCCCTCATGCTCGGCCAGCGCCTATCCCACTGGATCTCCCGCGCCCCCGAACTCGAAGAAGACATCGCCCTGGGCAACATCGCCCTCGACCTGATCGGCCACGCCCGCTTCTTCCTCACCTACGCGGGCACCGCCTGGGGCAAGACCGAGGACGACCTGGCCTACTTCCGCGACGAAGAAGAGTTCCGCTCAGCCCGCCTGCCCGAACAGGAAAATGGGGATTTCGGGCAGACTATCGCCCGCCAGCTTATCTTCAGCTACTACCAGCATGAGCTCTACTCAGCCCTGGTGAAGTCTGAAGACCCCACCCTGGCAGCGATTGCCGCCAAAGCCCTCAAAGAAGTCGCCTACCACCAGGACCACGCCACCGCCTGGACCCTGCGCCTGGGTATCGGCACCGAAGAATCTAACCGCCGTATGCAAGAAGGCCTCTACTACATGTGGCCCTACATCGACGAACTCTTCTACGACTTCGACGACGCAGCCGCCCTGCCCGGTATCGCCGTGCTCCCCTCCACCCTGCGCGAGAACTTCGACAGGCGCCTGACCGCCACCATCGAAGAAGCCCAGCTGCAGGTACCCGATGTGCCCCAGGCCCGCGGCGGCGACCGCTCCGGCGTCATGAGCGAGGCCCGCGGCCACATCCTGGCAGAAATGCAGGTCCTGGCCCGCGCCCACCCCGGCGCCACCTGGTAAAACCGGACCAGCAGCGTCCTTCCCCCACACCACCCACCCACAGGAGGCACCCCGTGACCTCACCGGCCCCCAAGGTCAGCAGCGAAGAAGCTAGCGCAGGCGTCGACTTCAGCTTCGGCTTCGACACCGACTCAGGCTACACAGCCCCCGCCCTCGAAACCGACAGCAGCGTCCCCGCCCCCGAAGGCTCCGACCCCACCCTGTGGAACCTGGCCGCCCGCGTAGCCGACCCCGAAATCCCAGTTCTCTCCATCGCAGACCTCGGGATTCTACGGGCCACCCGCTACGAGGGCGACCAGCCGGTGGTCGTCATCACCCCCACCTACTCCGGCTGCCCGGCTATGGACGCCATCACCACCACCATCCGCCAGGTCTTCACCGCCCACGGGGCACCGACGCCCCGCGTTGAAACCGTCCTCACCCCCGCCTGGAGCACCGACTGGATGAGTGAAGCAGGCAAAAAACGCCTGGCCGACTACGGAATCGCCCCTCCCACCGGCACCGCCGCCGCGGGCCCCGTCCGCCTGGGACTTGCCGTCAAATGCCCCCGCTGCCACTCCCTAGCCACCCGCGAACTCACCCGCTTCGGCTCCACCTCCTGCAAGGCGCTCTACCAGTGCGAATCCTGCTCAGAGCCCTTCGACTACTTCAAAATCCACTAGCACAAACGAGAAAAGTCATGACTGAAACCAGCACCCGCCGCCGGGCCACCTTCAACACCCTCACCGTCTCCGGCGTCCGCAAACTCACCCAAGACTCCGTTGAAGTCACCTTCGCTGTGCCCGACGAACTCGTCGCCGACTACGACTACCTCCCCGGCCAGTATGTGGCCCTCCGCGCCCAGATTGACGGGCAGGAAGTCCGCCGCTCCTACTCCATCTGCGCCGAACCCACCCCCGGCGAAATCCGCGTGGCCATCAAGCGCGACTTCGGCGGCCTCTTCTCCAACTGGGCCAACGACACCCTCGAACCCGGCTACCAGATCGACGTCATGAACCCCCAGGGTGCCTTCGTCTCCAAGAGCACCATCACCAGCCTCAACGACCCCGACAAAATCGCTGAGGACGCCGCCGCTGCAGGGGGTGAGCACATGGTCGCCTTCGCTGCCGGCTCGGGTATCACCCCCATCATCGCCATCGCCCGCACCGTGCTTAAGGCCAGCCCCACCAGCACCTTTGACCTGGTCTACGCTAACAAGTCCGCCATGGACGTCATGTTCGCCGAAGAAATCGGCGACCTCAAGGACCGTTACCCCACCCGCTTCGCCGTCCACCATGTGCTCTCGCGTGAACAGCGGATCAACCCACTCATGAGCGGCCGCATTGACGATGAAAAACTCAATGCCATCTTGGACCATGTGATTCAGGTGGATAAGGCCGACGAATGGTTCCTCTGCGGCCCCTTCGAACTGGTACAGCTCTGCCGCGACACCCTGGCCGAACGTGGCGTCCGCGAGGACGACGTCCGCTTCGAACTCTTCACCACCGGCAAGCCCGAAACCCCCGCCGGTCAGCAGGGCCGGGCCGTCGAAGCCGACCCGTCCGGGGCCAACTACGCTATCTCTTTCAACCTGGACGGCACCTCCTCCTCCGTTGAATCCCCCATCTCCGCCAACGAGACCATTCTCAACGCCGCCCTGCGCGTACGCGCCGACGTGCCCTTCGCCTGCGCCGGTGGCGTCTGCGGAACCTGCCGCGCCAAGGTGGTTTCGGGCGACGTCAAAATGGAGGAAAACTACGCCCTGGAAAAGGACGAGGTCGAGGCAGGCTACATTCTCACCTGCCAGACCCGCCCCTGCTCCGACGCCGTAACCGTGGACTTCGACGCCTAGGAGATCCTGAATGATTGATGTGACCATTGATGGCGCTGTCGCCGAGGTGGTGCTGAACGCCCCCGAAAAGATGAACGCCGTCAACGAGGCCGCCCTAGCCGAGCTCTCTGCCGCCTACGACGAGGCAGCTGCAGCAGGCGTCCGTGCCCTGCTTCTGCGCGGGGAAGGACGAGGTTTTTGTGCCGGGCGGGATATTGCCGGGCTGGTGCCTGCCGAGGACGACGCCTACGGCTACCTGGCCGACAAGGTGACCCCACTTTTGAAGAAGATGAGCACCTTCCCCGCCCCGACCTTTGCGGCGGTGCAGGGCGCCTGCCTGGGGGTGGGACTGGGGCTGGCCATTGCTACGGACGTGGTCTATGTGGCTGAGAACGCCAAGATCGGCTCCCCCTTTGCCAACCTGGGGGCCACTTTAGACTCTGGCGGGCACGCCCTCTTCGTAGAGCGGCTGGGTGCCCACCGGGCTCTGGACCTGATTTATACGGCTGACCTGATCTCTGGGGCTGAGGCGGTGGCTGCCGGGCTCTTTAGCCGGGCTGTTCCTGCCGAGGAGCTACTGGACTTTACCCGCGAGAAGGTGGCCAGGGTGGCAGCCGGGGCGACCGGGGCTTTTGTAGCTTCGAAGCAGCTGGTGGCCCAGGTGCGCGACGCCCGGGTCGGCCTCTGGGAGTCTGTTGAAGCTGAGAACAAGGCCCAGGGCGACCTGTGCTCCTCTGAGGACTACGCCGAGGGTTTCGCCGCTTTCACAGAGAAGCGGACGCCGGTGTTTCGGGGTAAGTAGATAGGCACCCTGAGCGCGAAGAGCGCAAACTGCGGGGTTTCCTTCGAACTGCGGTTCTTCCTACCGCATCTCGAAGGAAACCCCGCAGTTCGTGTGTCTGGGGGTGGCACCGGGGGCGGCGTCCTGAACCCCTAGGAGACTTCGAAAATCCAGGCCACGACATTGGTCATGCCCTGATCCTCATAGCCGGGTGGAGTATGGAACTGGTAAGTCATGGTCACGACCAGCGGATCCTGGCCTACCAGATGATGTTCTAGCAGGTACCCCTCAGCGGTGGCTCGCAGGAGGTCCGGGGTGACCTCAATAACCTGGTCAGGATCCCCATCAAGGTCAACCTCGCTCACTGAACCACGGAAGATATTGATCTCAGCAAATACAGGCTCAACAGTAGAGATAACCCTTACCGTGCGAGGCGCACCGACTGCGCCCAGCACCGGAATGAGGTGAGGGTCCTGCACAAGTTCTTTAGTTTCACTCAGGCTAGCTGAATGCCACTCGTAATAGAAAGGCTCAACGGGGGCACCATTGACCTTGAGGACGGGTAGGTCCTCTTGGAACTCTTCAATAGCTAGGAGAGGTGCTTCGCTATCACCGCCAACTCCACGACTGCACGACAGCAGGACCAGCAGGGGCAGGGCCGCCAGGAAGCCAAAAGTTTTACGCATTACAATCAAACCTTATTTCTATATCACTTGACGTACGCTGAATATAGGTTTTCCCTCGATACACAACCCTATGGACGTGAAGTTTTTAAACGTACCGTTAACCACGGCAATAATGTTCCTGTAAAGGTTGACGTCCGTGGGAAGTCTTCGGTGCACGTTGTTGCCACAGCTACCCGCAAGATTAACACTTCAAGCTACAACGGGTGGGGTCTCCTCGTTATGGGTAACGCCGCTTTTGATCGTGAATAGTAAGAAGGTGTGTTCAGGGTGAACATCAAACCAAGTAGTTGCTAGCTACTTGTGAAATGTGAAACCCTATCAGCTCTATAAAATGCGGGGTTTCTTTCGAACTGCGGTTCTTCCTACCGCATCTCGAAGGAAAGCCCGCATTTCGTGTGTCTGGGGGCACCGGGGGGCAGGACGCGGGGGCGCGGCCCTAGTAGCCCACATCAGTGGAGCCGGGGGCGGCGTCCTGAATGAAGCGGGCAGCCAGCTTCTTCGACTCCAGGGCCAGCAGCTGAACGTCAGCAGCCACCAGAATAAAATCAGCGCCGGCAGCTAAGTAGTCCTCAGCCTGCACCGGGTCAAAGGCATTCACGCCCACCTTCACTCCGGCGGCACGGGCTACCGCGATAACCCGCTTCACAGCGTCCACCACCTGCGGGTGGTTCTGCTGGCCCAGCAACCCCATAGAGGCCGCCAAATCTGAAGGACCGACAAAAACCCCAGCCAGGCCGTCCACCGCACAAATCTCCTCAGCATTAGCTACAGCCACCGCAGACTCAATCTGCACAAAAAGCGAAATATATTTCTCAGCATCGGTCAGGTAACCGGGCACCCCACCCCAGCGGGCTGAGCGGGACAGGGCAGAGCCCACCCCGCGCACCCCCGCCGGAGGGTAACGGGTAGCAGCCACCGCGTCCCGAGCCATTTGGGCAGTATCGACCATGGGAATGAGCAGGTTCTGGGCACCGGCGTCCAAGAACTGCTTGATAGCAACCACATCCAGGGAGGGCAGGCGCACCATGGTCTGCACCGGGTAGGCGGCCGTGACCTGCAGAAGCTGCTGCACAGTCTCCAGGCTGACAACCCCGTGCTCACCGTCAATGAGCAGCCAGTCCAGGCCGGAACCCGCGCAGATTTCAGCGGCCACCGGCGAACCCGAGCAAACCCACATGCCCGCCGCCGGGCGGCCCAGGGTCTGTAGGTGCTGGCCAAAGGGAGGGTCTAGACGAAGCGACACGTTACCGCCCCCAAGTCCCCGTAATCGGCGTGGACGGTATCGCCCGGGTGAACCCACATGGGCTTGGTGAAAGACCCGGCCAAAATAATCTCACCGGCTTTCAAAGAATCCCCGTGGGCAGCCAGCTTGTTGGCCAGCCAGGCAACACCGTTAGCCGGGTGGTTGAGGACGGCGGCAGCCACTCCGGTGTCTTCAATCTGCTCATTGCGGTAGAGCAGGGCTGAGACCCAGCGCAGGTCGATAGAGGCCGGGTCCAACGGGTTGCCTCCGTAGACCATGGCACCTAGGGCTGCGTTGTCACTGATGGTATCGACGATAGTGCGGCCCTCCATCTCAATGCGGGAGCTGAGAATCTCTAGGGCCGGAACCACATATTCGGTAGCCCGCAGAACATCAAAGATGGTGGTATTCGGCCCGGTCAGGTCGTCCTTGAGGACGAAGGCCAGCTCAACCTCAATACGCACGTTGGAGTACTGGGCGTGCTCAATGACCGAGCCGTTTTCGTAGACCTGGTCGGCGAAGATTGCCCCGTAATCGGGTTCGGTGATGCCGGTGGCCTCTTGCATGACCTTGGAGGTCAGCCCGATTTTACGGCCGATCAGGCGGCGACCGGCGGCCTCACCCCGAGCCCGCCACATGTTTTGTACCGCGTAGGAGTCTTCGACGGTCATGTCGGGGTAGGTGGCGGTCAGGCGCGGAATCATGGTGCGCTTGGCCTCGGCCTCGGCCAGGTCATCGGCAATTTTGGTGAGCTGTTCTTGAGTGAGCATGGAACCCCCTACAGCTGGTGGCCCAGCTTGTATTCGCCCTTCTTCCAGTCGGGCATGTCTTCTTCGCCTGCGCGGGTGTAGGAGAAGCCGTCGGCGCCGATGGTTTGTTCCATTTCGGAGTCATCGGTGCGCTCTACCAGGGGTACCAGGTTGCCGTCGAGGTCGAGGACGCGGGAGGCGTCGGTGTACCAGGAGGGGACGACGGGGGTGCCCCACCAGTCGCGGCGCTGGTTGTCGTGGACGTCCCAGGTGACGCGGGGGTTGTCGGGGTCGCCGGTGTAGTAGTCCTGGGTGTAGATCTCGACGCGGTGGCCGTCGGGGTCGCGCAGGTAGAGGTAGTAGGCGTTGGAGACGCCGTGGCGGCCGGGGCCGCGTTCGATGTGGTCAGAAAGACGCAGGGCGCCGAGCTTGTCGCAGATGGCGATGATGTTGTGCTTTTCGTGGGTGGCGAAGGCGACGTGGTGCATACGGGGGCCGTCGCCACCGGTCATGGCGGTGTCATGGACGGTGGGCTTGCGGCGCATCCAGGCGGCGTAGGAGGTGCCAGCTTCGTCCTGGATGTCTTCGGTGACGCGGAAGCCCAGGTCTTCCATGTATTCAATAGCCTTGGGGACGTCGGGGGTGACCTGGTTGAAGTGGTCAAGGCGGACGAGGGCGCCGGGGGTGTGGAGTTCGTAGCGCCAGGCCAGGCGTTCGACGTGCTCCACCTCGTAGAAGAATTCGTAGGGGAAGCCGAGGGGGTCGAGCACTCGCACGGAGTCGCCGAGGCCCTTGACGAAGCCGTCCTTCTTGCGGCGCACCTCACAGTCGCGGGCGGTGTAGAACTTTTCTGCCTTATCGAGGTCTTCGGGGGTGCGGACACGGTAGGAGAAGGCGGCCACAGCGGGGGTATCGCCCTTGCGCAGAATCAGGTTGTGGTGGATGAATTCTTCCAGGGAGCGCAGGTAGATGGTGTTGTCGTCTTCTTCAGTAACAACAAGGCCGAGCACATCGACGTAGAAGTTACGGGAGCGTTCGAGGTCGGTGACGACCAGTTCCATGGAGGCGCAGCGGACGATGTCGGGGGCGTTTTCGTCGGGCACGATGACGGGGTAGTCGACAAAGGTAGGTGACATGGGTTTTTGCTTTCTTAGGTGGGGCGGACGCCGGGCGGCTACGGTGCGCACCCGGCGGCCGCGGAGGTGGGGTGGGTGTTAGTCGGCCTTGCCGAAGACGGGGTTGTGGACTTCGCCGAGGTTGATGTGGACGGCCTGCTGGTCGGTGTAGAAGTCGATGGAGCGGTAGCCGCCTTCGTGGCCCAGGCCGGAGGCTTTGACGCCGCCGAAGGGGGTACGCAGGTCACGGACGTTGTTGGAGTTGAGCCAGACCATACCTGCTTCAACGGCCTGGGAGAAGTTGTGGGCGCGTTGCAGGTTGGAGGTCCAGATGTAGGCGGCCAGGCCGTACTTGGTGTTATTGGCCAGTTCCAGGGCCTCTTCGTCGGTGTCGAAGGGGGTGATGGCGACGACGGGGCCGAAGATTTCTTCCTGGAAAATGCGGGCGTTGGGGGCGACGTCGGCGAATACGGTGGGGAGGACGAAGTTGCCTTCGGGGAAGTCGGCGGGGCGTTCGCCGCCTGCAACCAGGCGGGCCTCGGACTTGCCGATTTCTACATAGGACATGACCTTTTCGTAGTGTTCGGGGTGGACGAGGGCGCCGACTTCGGTGGCGGGGTCTGAGGGCAGACCAACCTTGACGCGTTTGGCCTGGGCTGCGTAGCGTTCAACGAATTCGTCGTAGATGCTGCGCTGGACCAGGATGCGGGAGCCTGCGGTGCAGCGTTCGCCGTTGAGGGAGAAGACACCGAAGATGGTGGCGTTGATGGCGGTTTCGAGGTCGGCGTCTTCGAAGACAACGGCCGGGGACTTGCCGCCCAGTTCCATGGAGAGGCCCTTGAGGTAGGGGGCGGCGTTGGCGAAGATGATTTGCCCGGTCTTAGATTCACCGGTGAAGGAGATGAGGGGGACCTCGGGGTGCTGGACCAGGGCGTCACCTGCGGTTTCGCCGAAGCCGTTGACCAGGTTGAAGACGCCAGCAGGTAGGCCTGCCTCTTCGAAGATTCCGGCCCAGAGGGAGGCGGAGAGGGGGGTGAATTCGGCGGGCTTAAGGACGACGGTGTTGCCGGTTGCCAAGGCCGGAGCCAGCTTCCAGGACTCCAGCATGAAGGGGGTGTTCCAGGGGGTGATCAGGCCGGCTACGCCAATGGGCTTGCGGTTGACGTAGTTGACCTGGCGGCCGGGGACCTTGAAGGCGTCGTCGGTCTGGGCGACGATGAGGTCGGCAAAGAAGCGGAAGTTTTCAGCGGCGCGGCGAGCCTGGCCCTTGGCCTGGGTGATGGGCAGGCCGGAGTCGAAGGATTCCATCTGGGCGAGGGCGTCCTCGCGGGATTCGACAATGTCGGCAATCTTCATGAGCACGCGGGCGCGTTCGCGGGGAAGCATACGGGGCCAGGGGCCTTCGGTGAAGGCAGTGCGGGCAGCAGCTACGGCAGCTTCAATGTCTTCCTTCTTGCCCGAGGCAGCCTGGATATAGGGCTGGTTGGTGACGGGATCGAGCACGTCGAAGGTTTCACCGTCGATGGAGTCGACGAACTGGCCGTTGATGTAGTGCTGGATGCGCTCGGGGAGGCCGGCGGGCTTGGCGGGTGCGGGGGTGCTCATGGATGAAACTCCTTCGTTTGTACGAGCTGGTGGTCTAGGGGCTTGTGAGTTGGGGTTCTTTGCTGGTGAGGTAGCTGGCCAGGGTTGCCTTGCGGTGGTCGCGGGCAGCCCGTTCGATGTCGTTCTCGCTGGCTCCACTTTCGATAAGCCGGATGATTTCAGCGTGTTCGGCAACCGATTGGGCGGCGCGGGCGGGGATAAAGGAGAAGGTTGATTCTCGCAGGTTTCCCAGGCGGCTCCATTCGGCTTCGACCAGTTCCAGAAGCCTGTCGTTGGGGCAGGCTGAGCAGAGTTTCTGGTGGAAGCGGTGGTTGATCTCGGTGAAGGCTTTGGGGTCGAAGTCTTCGAGGAGGGCTTCGAGTTGGGCGTTGAGGTCCTTTGCTTCTTGGAGGTCTTGGGCGGTGAGGTAGGGGGCAGATTTTGAGGTGGCTGCCCCTTCCAGTAGCCCCAGGCACTGCATACTGTGGGTGTAGGCTGATTCGTCGACCATGGCCACCTTGGCGCCGATATTGCGTTCGAAGGTTGCCAGCCCTTCGGCTTCAAGACGGCGGATTGCCTCCCGCACGGGAACTACTGACATGTCGAGGTCGGTAGCCAGGGTTGAGAGGGTGAGACGGTGCCCGGGGGCCAGCTCGTGGGAGACGATTCTTCCGCGAATTTTCTGGTAGGCAATCTCAGCTTTAGAGAGGCCCGGAGGGGCTGCAATGTAGTCGACCTTCACGGGGGTGGCAGTGCGGGGGGTGTCGGGGGTGGTCACGGCTGGCTCCTCCAGGAGTTAGGGCTGGGTAGGTGGATTTTCAGCACGCCAGGTAGCGTACTTTTCCTTCCATTCTCCTGTAGGGGGGAAGAGCCCGTCCACCGGGTGCCCGGCGGCTACCTGCTCGGCGACCCAGGCATCCTCATGTTCTTTCTCGAAGGCTGCCTGGGCGACTTCGGCGGCGAGGGCCGGGGGGATGACGATGGCGCCGTCGTCGTCGCCGACGATGATGTCACCGGGCAGGACGGTGGCGTTACCGCAGGCCACAGCGACATCGACCTCCCAGGGGACGTGCTTGCGTCCCAGGACGGCCGGGTGGGGTCCCTGGGTGAAGACGGGCAGACCGATTTCTTTGACGGCCGCGTAGTCGCGCACCCCGCCGTCGGTAATGACGCCGGCGGCCCCGCGTCCTTTCGCCCTCAGCGCCAGGATGTCGCCCAGGGTGCCGGAGCCGGACTCCCCGCGGGCCTCAATGACGATAATCTCGCCCTCGGCGACCTCGTCAAAGCAGCGTTTTTGGGCGTTGTAGCCGCCGCCGTGGGTCTTGAAGAGGTCTTCGCGGTTGGGCACAAAGCGTAGGGTCTTGGCGGTACCGACGATTTTGGTGCCGGGCGTCTGGGGGTAGACGCCCTCAATGACGACGTTGTTGAGGCCGCGAGCGCGGAGCTGGGCGGAGAGCCCGGCGGTGGGTACGGCCTGTAGGAGACGGCGCAGGTCGTCGGTCAGGACGGGGGCCGGTTCAGCAAGCGGGGGCAGGCCGGCAGCTTCGCGGGAGCCCCAGGCCTCTTCAGTCTGTTTCTCGTCTACGGCGGGTAGGGTGCCGATGGCCTCGTCAAACCCGCCCTCACCTGCGATAACAGGGGTGACCAGGCGGCCTGATGTGGGGGCTCCGGGAGCGTCAGGGGCGTCTACCTCTACCTCCACCGTATCGCCGGGAGCAAGTACGGAAGACCCTGCCGGAGTGCCGGTCAGAATGACGTCACCGGTCTCTAGGGTCATGTGCTGGGAGAGATCAGCGACGAACTGGGAGAGGGGGAAGATCATGTTAGCTGCAGCGGTGTCGTCCTGCTGCACCAGCTCGCCGTTGACCCAGGTGCGAAGACGCAGCTGGTCTTCTGACACCGTGCGGGCGTCGATAAGGCCGGGGCCGAGGGGGGTGTAGCCGTCGCGCCCCTTAGAGCGCACGTTGGAGCCCTTGTCAGCGGGGCGGTAGTCGTAGATACCGAGGTCATTGGCGGCGGTGACATAGGCGACGTGGTTCCAGGCCTCATCGAGGGAGACACGGCGGGCCGGGGTGCCGATGACCAGGGCGATTTCCCCCTCAAAGGCGAGGAGCTCGGTGCCCTCGGGGCGTTCGACGGGGGCGCCGGAGCCTGCCAGGGAGCTGGTGGGCTTGAAGAAGTAGGAGGGCTGGGCCGGACGGCGGCCCCGCTGGGCAGCACGGGATTCGTAGGCCACATGGACGGCAATGATCTTGCCGGGCGTGACGGGAACGGGGGCGGTGGTCATTGAGCCTCCTCTTTGAGCTCGGTGGACTTCACGAGAAATCGTATATGATTGCCCCCAGCCTAGCAAGTAACCTAGGTCATATCAAGACCCACTGAAAAACCACTCGCACCAAGACGGGCGGTAACCGCACAGGGCAGCAGCCCAGGGCACACCAGGGGTGCGCCAACAAGAATCCCATCTTTTAAACCCTTGCCACCCCAAACCCATATCGTATATGATTCAAGCACAATAGGTGCTACCCATCACACTCACAGTCCGGTGCAAAGCCGCACCCGCCCAAGGAGACACCCATGCATTTCCACCACAACGGCTACGTTTCCCGTGACCCCCGAATCGAAGAAGCAGCCGGGCACGGTATCAACCGCCCAGACCAGCTCCCCGAGACAATGGACGTCCTCATCGTCGGCTCCGGCCCCGCCGGCATGATCGCCGCCGCCCAGCTCTCCCAATTCCCCACCGTCAGCACCCGAATCATCGAACGCCGGGCAGGCCGCCTCGAACTCGGCCAGGCCGACGGAATCCAGGCCCGCAGCGTCGAAACCTTCCAGGCCTTCCGCTTCGCCGAAGAAGTCATCCGCGAGGCCTACCACATCACCGAAACCAGCTTCTGGAAGCCCGACCCGGCCAACCCCGACCACATCATCCGAACCACCCGCACACCCGACGACCCCCAAAACATCAGCGAATTCCCCCACCTCATCATCAACCAGGCCCGTATTCTCGACTACTTCGCAGACTTCGCCCGCAACTCCCCCGGCAAAATCACCCCCGACTACGGCATTGAATTCGTCGGCCTAGACATTGAGGACGGGCAGGACTACCCCGTGAAAGTCACCGTCCGCCACACCACCGGCGAGCGCTACGGCGAAGAACGCACCGTTCGCGCCAAGTACGTCATCGGTTGCGACGGGGCCCGCTCCGGCGTCCGCAAGGCCATCGGCCGCACCCTCTCGGGCGACGCCGCCAACCACGCCTGGGGCGTCATGGACGTCGTCGTCAATACAGACTTCCCCGACTGGCGCATGAAGTGCGCTATCACCTCCACCAAGGGCTCCATCCTGCACATTCCCCGCGAGGGTGGCCACCTGGCCCGTGTCTACGTTGACCTGGGCGAAGTCCCCCTCGACGACAACCACGCCGTGCGCTCCACCCCCATCGAAGAAATTATCGACCGCGCCAACGCCATCTACCACCCCTATTCCATCGACGTGAAGAACGTGGCCTGGCACTCGGTCTACGAGGTGGGCCACCGCCTCACCGACCACTTTGACGACGTCGACACCTGTGATCGGGGCACCCGCACCCCCCGCGTCTTCATTACCGGCGACGCCTGCCACACCCACTCAGCCAAGGCAGGCCAGGGCATGAACGTGTCCATGCAGGACGGCTTCAACATCGCCTGGAAGCTTGGCCATGTGCTCTCAGGACGCGCCCCCGAGGCCCTGCTCGACACCTACTCCGGCGAGCGCCAGGAGATTGCCAAGAACCTGATTGACTTCGATAAAGAGTGGTCTACCCTCATGGCCACCAAGCCCGAGGACCTGCCCAGCCCCGAGTACCTTGAGGAGTTCTACGTCAAGACCGCCGAGTTCCCGGCCGGGTTCATGACCGAGTACAAGCCCTCTCTTCTGACCGGTGGCACTGAGCACCAGCACCTGGCTGAGGGCTTCCCCGTGGGTAAGCGGTTCCGCTCCGCGCGAGTCAACCGCCGTGAGAATGCTTTTGCCCGCCACCTGGGCCACGAGGCTATGGCCGATGGGCGCTACCGCCTCTATGTTTTTGCGGACGCCGCCCACCCTGCGTCCGCTGATTCTTCGGTGCGGGCCCTGAGTGACTTTTTGACCAAGGACGCCACCTCCCCCTTTGTACGCTACCGGGCTGAAGGGGAAGATTTTGACGCCCTGATTGAGCCGGTGGTGGTCTACCAGCAGAACTACACTGATTTTGAGGTGACCGATGTACCAGCAGCTTTCCGCCCGCTGGTTGGCACCTACCAGATTGAGTACTGGGAGAACATCTACTGCGCCCTACCTGACGAGGATATCTTCGAGGAGCGTAAGCTCTCCCGCGACGGCGTTGTGGTCGTCGTGCGCCCCGACCAGTACGTCGGCGCCGTCCTGCCCCTGACAGACCACGCAGCCCTAGCGGCCTACTTCGACGGGGTCCTCCGAACCCCCGAGGCCTAAGAACCTTAAGAAATAAGGCCGGGGGCAGGTACCACCACTGGTACCTGCCCCCGGCCTTTCTAGCTTTTACCGCGCGGGCCTACTGCTGGCCGTCCTGGGCAGCATTCGCCTCATCAATGCGCTGGGCCAGGCGCTCCTTCTCCTCAGCCTCACGACGCTTAGCTTCGGCCTCACGGCGGGCCTTAGCCTCCGCGTACAACTTGGCAGACGACCGGTTAATGCCGGTACCCTCACCCAAAGAAGGATCATTCGGCTTCTCCACCAAAATAAGAGTCGCACACATGACCAAGGTGACCACAAAAACAGCACCGGCAACAGTAGCCGCCAGAGCAAAATTCGGGGTGTTATTCGTTCCACCGGCACCAAACACTGAAATACCGCCAAAAGCCACCAGGGCCAGCACAAAAGCAATAATGAGCGGGCCACTCACCTGAGCCTTCAACTTACCCTGCGGGGCCTTATTCTTCTCAGTCACTAAACCAATCCTCCTGAATACAAACTACCCACCAGTTTACGGGGTCAGCCCCCAATTTGCTCAGGCACCAAGCCCACCCAGAGCTTTCTACAGCCCAGGGGGATCAATTCTCACAAGACCCTGCCTGCGCAATCGCCGTAACAAGGTAGCGACCTCCTGGCGTTCCATCCCATACTTATAGGCGACCTCAGCCGCAATCACCCCGCCGTCATGAGCCTTTTCATGAACCCATGCCCCCATTCGGACAATGCGACTCTTCGCGTCTTGATCAAATTTCTTGGGCATGGTTCAGATTTTCCTATCTATTTAGACGGAAAAAACCTGGGGCACTTCACTATCTAGTTGGTGAGACATGCCCCTACCTCCTTATGAACAAGCCTTTCAATAAGCAAGCTTGCTTTCAGCTCATCTACTTGATATTAATTAAGACGTACATCACAACGAAGTCCTGTACCTACAACCTATTGGAATGATCATGCTTTCAAAGCTGACCCGCACTCTCCTAGTCACCACAACCAGCCTAACCCTTATGGCGGGCCTGATTCCCACAGCACACGCAACGACGCAACACCCACAACCCGCTTCAGTTAGCACCAATGAAACAACGCAGCAGTCAACACCTGCCAACCTGCCCTACAGACCACTTTCGGAAATACGAGCTGAAGCCCAAGCAAAGGGGCTAGATTCTGACGCAACTGAACTTGCCATTGAACTTCAAAAAGTTGTCAACGCTTATCATAATCTGCCAAACCACCTCAAAGAATTACCCTATGATTCCCCAGCCGTTCAAGATGCTCTGCTAGCTTCCATCTCCCCCTCGTTAGCTCGGGGGTAACTACACCCAATATTGACATTGGAGCAGCTAGCGCTTATGCAAAGGCTGTTGTTACAACGCTTGTAAAGCGAGGTACAGCTATCGGAGTGGTTTGGAGTGCCATTGAAGTGATAGGTGGAGTTACCGAGTTTGCCCAAGGAATGAGCGAAATCCTCAATAACCAAGGCCAGCAGAATCTGCAAGATATAGTTACAGAAAAATGGGGCAAAGAGATGGGTTTTCTTCTTGGACGTGCCCTAGGCTACACAGCTATCGTCAACGCCTGCAAAGATCTGAGGGTATAAATGAGCAATACAGCCCGTTCGAAAGATACCCTCTGGAAACACCTTGTTCCATTGAACATTTTTGGGCTAGCACTAGGACTTTTCATCTACTTCCTACGACTCCAGTTCAACATAGACCTCTTAGTCAGAAACAGCACTGAGGACATAACCTTCTCCTGGACAGGGCTCTTTCTCTATGTAATACCCTGCGTACTAGCGCTCAATTTTTTTGGCTGGTTCGGCTATCTACAGAAGAACATCGGCAGGAACAAGGATTAGTGCTCTCCGCCATTCAACAAGGAAACCATATCATTTCACATCACATGAAACGATATGGTTTCCTTCTACGAGGCATACTTATAAGGGGGTCCGCACCCAACCCTCACCAGCTAGACAATGGCCCCACCAGGCGGCAAAAATATGAGTGTTAATCTCTATAAATAACCTCAAGCTACACCGGAAAAGACCGTCGCCACACCAGCTCACCCACCCAAAAGTAGCGATTTCCACCTCGAGCACATCGCGCCACGTACGGTTATGGATGAGCTCGTTCTTGTAAGAGCCATTGACGTTCTCGGCTAGCGCATTATCATAGGAATCCCCAACCGTTCCCGCCAATGGGGTGATACCTGCCTCGCTGAGGCGCTCGTTATGCACAATACTGACGTACTGGATTCCGTAATCACTGTGGTGGAATCAGCTCTGTTGTTTCCTTCGCACTGATGATTGCTTGGTTCGACGCCTATAGTGGTGGCACTTCTGTGCGTATGGAATCTGATAGCGCCCAGCCCACAATTTTGCGAGGAATACGTCGGTGACAAACGCGGCGCGAGTTCGGACATAAGTAATATCTGTAACCCACAGCCAATATTTCCCTCACTCCATACACGCCATAGTTCACGTCATGGACATGGCAGACCTTGGCCACCAGGTTACGGTCCCGGATGCTCCGGGCGCTGGGAATATCCGTATTTAGCGTTACGATACCTGCGCGAGGTAATGAAGCCTCCCTGGCGCTGCTGGCCTAATAAAAACAACTATTAAACAACTCCCTGCAGCCCCAAGAGCACAAAAACCGCCCACAAGGATCATTTACCCAGGTCAAGGCCGGATAAGGA
Organism: Rothia nasimurium; assembly: GCF_049068285.1. Classification (GTDB taxonomy): domain Bacteria; phylum Actinomycetota; class Actinomycetes; order Actinomycetales; family Micrococcaceae; genus Rothia; species Rothia nasimurium_I. The sequence continues at coordinate 205,931 of NZ_JBLKPV010000004.1, forward strand.
AGAGAAACAACACTTCAACAACTAGGAGCGGCGGGCCTCGCCCCGCAGGGTCAAGGCCCCAACCAGCAAGAAAATACCGGCAATCAGGGCGCCGCCACCGGCCGTCCCCATAATCGCCTTATCGCCAATCTCAGACACCACCGGCAGGGCCGCTGCCGACAGGGTCACCACAGCCCCCTCCAACTGCCAGTCCCGGGCCGCCGGGTTCATACCTTGAGTCCGCATACCAGCTAACAGCTTCAGAATCCCGGTCACTCCCAGGGCGCACGAAGCAATCACAGTCAGCCAGAACTCACTCCGCGAAGCCACCAGGGCAAGCACACCACCGGCAGCCTGAATCAGGGCAACCGACATGAAAGCCTGGGCGGTAGCCCCATCCGCAGTAGCCCGACGCCAGGTCGCCGACGTTATATAGGACGCCCCCGCATAACCCAGCAGGTACAGGCCCAACATCACGGTAATAACACCCAGGGTCGGCTCCTGCCAAAAGACAGTGGTCAAACCAAAAGCCAAGAAAACCAGGGCATGAAGCAGGGTGGGACGCACCAGGGCACCGGCCAGGGCACCACCCCCCTCAAGAGGGTAAGGACGGTCAGAGGCAGAGACGGGGAACTGATCTTGAGAAGTCACCCCACCAGTCTAACCACCCCAACGGATTCAGCCCACCCTATGAAGCACCTAGGCAGCAGACGAACCCCCTCATACCCCCTGCAGAATCGACCTCAAAATCCCCAGCCCCTCATCCAGCTTGCGGTCTGGCACCCCACCAAAACCGAGGACCAGGCCGGTCAAGGGCTGGGGGTGGGCTGGCTCCGTCCCCACCCGGACGGCACCCGGGCCGGACGAGGCCGACCAGTAGGCCCCCAGGGGGGCTACCAGCACCCCGGCCTCCTCAGCCCGGGCGACCAGGGTGTCCTCCCCTGCAGGGGGAAGGGCGGGCAGGTGAACCACAGCGTGGAGCCCCCCGTCCATAGGCAGGGCCTGCACCCCCGGTAGGCCGGTCAGAGCATCAACCACCCGCTCCCGTCGGCCCCGATAGATTCGCCTCATGCGGGAGGTATGGCGGCGCAGGCCGCCCACAGCCAGGTAGGAGGTCATGGCGTCCTGCACCAGGGACGAGACAGGATTTCCCAAGTCAGCCCGCAAATCAAGCAGGTCATCCCGCAGGTGCTGGGGGGCCACCACAAACCCCAGATTCAGGCCCCCCGTCACCGTCTTCGAGAAGGACCCCAAGGTTAGAACCCGGTCCCCTCCCTCAGCGCCTCGGCCCCCCACCCGGTCGAGGGAAGCCAAAGCCGGCAGGGGGTCACCGGTGTAGCGCAATTCTGAGTCATAGTCGTCCTCAACAATGAGGGAATCGTGCTCCCGGGCCCAGGCAAGCAGTTCCAGGCGGCGGGCAGCAGACATAGAGGCCCCCAGGGGATACTGGTGGCTAGGGGCTACCAGAACAAGATCCGGACGGGCTGCCCCGGTGGGCAGGTAGGCCGGGTTCAGGCCCTGTTCGTCAACGGGCACGGGCACCAACTCATGCCCAAAGGCCAGGGGGATTCGGTGGAGGGAGGGGTAACCTGGCTCCTCAACAGCTACCCGCAGGGGCCGCGACCGCACCCGCTGGCGGAGGGCCGTAAGAATCAGGCGGAAACCGTCACGGGCACCGGCAGTCACAATCAGATCATCGGGGCTGCGGAGCACCGACCGCATCAACCGCAGGTGGTCAGCCAGTTGCACCCGCAGGGCCAAGGATCCAGCCGGCGGGTAGGCAGGCCCCGGAGTTGCAGCGGCCTCCCGCCAGGCAGCCCGCCAGGTAGCCGAGGCCACCAGGGAGGTATCTGGGGCGCCAGGCCTCAAATCGATAAGGCCTTTATGGGTCTGCGCCACGTCGCGGTGGGGGCCAGCTTGCGGGGGCAGGATAGGCTCAGGCTGCCTAGGGCTCCGGGGAAGGACGGGCCCGTCCGGGCTACGGCGGGCAGGGCTGATAGTAGCGCCGAAGGTTAGGCCCTCAGCGACGCGCGTCCCCCCGCGGGCGGTGACCAGGTAGCCCTCCCCCACCAGCTGCTCATAAGCAAAAACAACCGTTCCACGTGAAACATTAAGTCTTTCAGCCAGGGACCGGCTCGACGGAAGAAGATCACCGGCCACCAAAAAACCATCTGAAATCAGGGCCCGCACCTGCTCTGCGATCTGCGACGGCAAAGAACCCGGCGCCGACCGCACCACCCTCACCGGCAGCTCGTCCCCTCGAGAAAATCCAGCCACAAGCCCCTCCTTATCCTCGCAACCAGTAGGCCAGCTAGCCCGGGGCCTGCGGCCCTACCCCCTGATACTACCGCCTCATCCCAGGCAGCCTGCCGACACAAAAGAAGATGCCTACCGCACCCAAACAGCGGTAGACATCTTCACCCAAACATATTCAATTTTTAAACACGTGGGGCGCCGAGCTGCTGGCTCCGACGCCTCATGTGCACCAGATTCTTCCCAGGGAATCTGACTAGCCTACGTACTCCCAAACACGTACGTAGTCAACTTCGATCGCGCAGTCAGCGGTGGTGGAAGCCAGACCGCCCCAGTACGCGTTGCCTGCCTGCATGCACAGGCGGATATTGAACTTCTCGCCGACCGGCAGAGCGGCCTGGTAGCGAGGGTCGGTGGAGGACACGAAGAGGTACTCAACACCGTCGAAGAAGAACTTGATACCAGCGGGGGTCTTCTCGATAGCCCAGGTGTGGTATTCATCTGCCAGGTTCTGACCCAGAACAGGAATCAGAGCGTTCTTCTTGGCAGTATTGCCCTGCTGCTGGCCGTAGTGAACGGTGCCTTCAGAGCGGTTGGAGATGTCGATCTTCTGCTTGCCGGAGGTGTAACCGTAGGACTCAGAGATGTCGATCTCGCCCAGGAGGGAGGTCTTGTCGGGGCGCATCCAGATGCCACCCCAGGCGCCGATGTGCTCAACGGTTGAAGCAGGCTGCTTGGCGCGGTATTCCAGGCGGAAGTACTCGGAGGAGAACTTGCCGATAGTGTCGATGTAACCGGTAGCCCATTCGCGCAGCTTACCGTCCTTGTAGGTGACGGGGGTAGCCAGCTTCTTGAGCCAAATCTTGGTGGAGGAGTCACCCATGGTGACAGCTTCCTTGAGGTTTACACCGGAGTCGTAGCTCAGGTACTTCTTGTCGCGGACGTTCCACTTGGTGCCGTCAATGGCGCCGGTGTTGAAGTCGTCCTCGAAAATCATCTGGCCCCAGCCAGCGGCGGTGAGGGCACCGCGGTGCTCGCCCCAGTTATCAGCCTTAGCGGCGGTCAGCTCGATGGCGTGGGTGGCGGGTGCGGTCTTGCCTGCGTAGACGGAGGCTGCGGTGCCGACACCTGCGGGGGTGGAAGCGAGGGGGACGTTGACGTCGTCAAAAATGAGGGTCTCAGCGGCTGCGCCGGGAATCAGAACCTGGGCAACCAGGCGGGTGGCGCGGACGGAGAGGGCCAGGTCGAAGGAGAAGGTTCCGGCAGGTGCCTTGATGGTCAGGAACTTCTGGGCAACAACGGTGGTGCGGTGGTTGATGACACGTTCGATAACGATGCGCAGGCGGCCGGTGTTGGTGATTTCCAGCAGGCCAGCGTAGAAGTCGCGGCCGTTAGCGGAACGGCGGGCCAGGACGCGGGTGTAGATAGCGCCGGTTGCCGGACGGGAGGTGGTGAAAGTGGCTTCAACCAGGGCGTCGGAAGTCTTGACGCCGGAGGGGGTGAAGGAACCTGCGTTGGTGAAGGCCTGAGCGAAGGGTGAAGTGTAGTTCACGTCGGTCAGGGGCATAACGCGCAGGACGCCTGACTTGAGGTTGGCACCGTTCATGGGGGTAGCAACGGTGGCGGCCTGGGCAGCCTGGGTGGACAGCGCGGTTGCAACTGCGGTTGCTGCGGTCAGGGACAGGAAGTTGCGGCGGGATACGGAAAGCATTGTTTGGGGTTCTTTCGTGTTTCGTGTGGGTTGTCTGGGCGGTGGGTTCTTGGGGAGAACCCTGGGGTGTTGCATGATCCTTGGGGAGGATCTGGTTCCTTGGGGAGGAACCCGGGCTTGGGGAGCCCTTCGTGCTTCGGTAGAAAACTTTACGGACGTTTGGGGGACAAAACAAGTCACTTTGGGGACAAAAGTGATACTTTCATATGAAAGTGTTTTCATTTTTCCTTGTCAGACCCGTCTTGTAGGGTCAAAAAATTTTTTAGATTAATTTTTCCAAGCGCCCTCACGGGCACCCTATTTAGAATTATTATCTAACTATCTCAAATAAGCGAGGGGATTTTGTCCCCCAAAACTCTGAAAAACTGTCCCAACAAGCCAGCATCCACCCCCTTTACCCACAGGTCTGTCCCCTAATTTGTCCCCCATTTGTCCCCAAAAGACTCGGTAGGGGACACAACCCCGCCCACCGCCGCCCCCAGAAACAACCCGCCCATGGTCTAAAAACTTTGCAATAAATTGGCTCTATTGTTAGTCCACCCTTTCGGGGCACCCTAGAAACCATGACTGAAAACAAAACCATTACCGGATCCCCCCTCGTCAAGCGCGGCCTGGCCGACATGCTCAAGGGTGGCGTCATCATGGACGTCGTCACCCCCGAACAGGCAAAAATCGCTGAGGACGCCGGCGCCGTGGCTGTCATGGCCCTCGAACGCGTCCCCGCCGATATTCGCGCCCAGGGCGGCGTGGCCCGCATGAGCGACCCCGACATGATCGAGGGAATCATTGACGCTGTCTCTATTCCCGTTATGGCTAAGGCCCGGATCGGCCACTTCGTTGAGGCCCAGATTCTTGAGCACCTCAAGGTGGACTACATTGATGAGTCCGAGGTGCTTTCCCCTGCTGACTATGTCAATCACATCGACAAACACGCCTTTAAGGTGCCCTTTGTCTGCGGTGCTACCAACCTGGGTGAGGCCCTGCGCCGTATCACCGAGGGTGCGGCTATGATCCGTTCTAAGGGTGAGGCTGGCACCGGTGATGTCTCTGAGGCCACCAAGCATATTCGCACTATTAAGACCCAGATCGCTGAGCTGCAGGCCCTGCACGCCACTGCCCCCGACCTGCTTTACGTCAAGGCCAAGGAGCTTGCTGCCCCTTACGAGCTGGTGCGTGAGGTGGCCGAGACTGGCAAGCTGCCGGTTGTCCTTTTCACTGCCGGTGGTGTGGCGACCCCGGCGGATGCGGCCATGATGATGCAGCTGGGTGCGGACGGGGTTTTCGTTGGCTCTGGCATTTTTAAGTCGGGTAATCCTGAGGCCCGCGCCAAGGCTATTGTGAAGGCTACCGCTTTTTATAATGATCCGGCTGCTGTTGCGGACGCTTCTCGTGGGCTGGGTGAGGCTATGGTGGGTATCAATGTGGCAGACCTACCTGCCCCGCACCGCCTGGCGGAGCGTGGCTGGTAAAAATGATTTTTCGCCCTGTTGTAGGCGTCCTTGCCCTTCAGGGTGGGGTTGCTGAGCACGCGTCCCTGCTGGAGGAGCTGGGGGCGCAGGTGGTTTGGGTCAAGCGTCCGGAGCACTTAGAAAATCTAGATGCTCTGGTGCTTCCCGGTGGGGAGTCTACGACTATTGACCGGCTGACTAGGATTTTTGGCCTGCGTCAACCCTTGGTTGAGGCTATTGCGGGCGGCCTGCCGACCCTGGGAACCTGCGCTGGGCTGATTCTTCTGGCCCGTGAGATTGAGGACCCGGCCGCCGACCAACAGACCCTGGGTCTGCTGGATGTGACCGTGCGCCGTAACGCCTTTGGTTCCCAGGTTGACTCGGCAGAAACCGAGCTGATCTGGGGTGAAGCCGGGGCCAACGGCTCCGGTCAGCTTACCGATGCAGGCGGGCAGGTATCAGTGAAGGCTGCCTTCATCCGTGCCCCTATTGTTACCCGGGTGGGGGCGGACGTCACCGTCCTGGCCCGTCACGCCGGGCAGGTCGTTGGGGTGCAGCAGGGCCACCTGCTGGGTATCTCTTTTCACCCGGAACTCACCGGCGACACCACCGTGCACCGGGCCCTGCTGGACCTAGCCAGCCGGGCAGGAGCGTCCTAACCCAATCTTCACCCCTGCGATAGACGAAAACTTCACCTACAGGTTCACAAAACATGCGGGTGAAGTTTTCGTTGTGTCGAGACGGGGCTGGGGGCTAGAAGCGGCCGCCTCCCCCGCCACCGCTAAAGCCCCCGCCACCGCCGAAGGATGAGCCGCCCGAGAAGCTGGCCCCTGAGGCGTCCGAGCTTTCCGGTACGAAGTTAGTACCCGAGTAGAGGTGGGGCATGGTTGCGTAGAGGGGTAGCCAGGTGTTGAAAGTGGGGGCGTAGCGGGTGTAGGTTTCTTTGGTTTCCGCCTCGTATTCAGCCAGCTCAGCCTCGCGCTGGTCGGGGTCTGCCGGGGCGGTGCGGTTGGCGTAGCGGTATTTGATGTAGTCGCGGCGCATCTCATCGGGAATGCTCAGGCCGGGGTTTTCTTCTTTCGCCCGGCGCATCTCGTCCTCGGCAGCCCGCTTGACCTTGCGATAGTCAAGCCCAATCCACCCGACAATGATGGCAGCAACGGTACCCAGGGTTCCTGCAACACCCCAGATCACAAGGCTGTTGTCGGTGCTTTCGGTTTCTGCTGCCGTGTAGACCTCGTCGATAGTAGCCTCAAGCCCGGCAGCATAGTTGCCCTCGGTCAGGTAGGGGCCCAGGACGTCGTTGGCGATGGTTTCTGCCTCGGAGTCACTGATGTAGTCCCCGGCGCCGTCGGCAACCGCGATGAAGGTTTCGCGGCCCTCCATATCAATGACCAGCACAGCACCGTTATCTTTGCCTTGATCGCCGACGCCCCAGGCGTTGCCCAGGTCGGTGGCGTAAGCGGGTAGGTCAGCGGGGCTTTGGCTGGTGGTGTAGATCGCGAAGCGGGCGCGGTCGGTGCCGCGGTTTTTCTGGTCGATGAGGTCGTTGAGGCTGTCCTCTTGGGCATCGGTGAGCAGGTTGGCGTCGTCCCGAATATTGCCGGAGGCCGGGGCGGCAGGCAGGTCTGCTGCCTGGGCCGGTGCGAAGGCAAGGGGTGCAAAAGTGAGGACGCCCGCCGCCGCTAGCGCGGGCAGGGTAAGGAATCTGCGAAAGAGCCTTCCGGGCTGGGTGCTTCTGACATCGAGCGGGTGGATCACTGCTGCATCCTTCCTTGTGGTGTGTGACAGGCCTCTTTACCCGTCAACACCAGAATACCAAGCCTGCTGTAGGTGTCTCCTTCCGATAGCCCACCCCTGCCGCCAACTGCGGGGTTTCCTTCGAGATGCGGTTCTTCCTTCCGCAGTTCGAAGGAAACCCCGCAACTCGCGTATGTTCGGAGCTATCTCGTAGCTCACGTCCTACAATGAGAACAACATACGCACCACCCAGAGGAACCCCATGCGCACCCACATCCTTCGGGCAACCCTAACCGCACTTACCCTACTGGCCCTCAGCGCCTGTAGCGGCACGTCCAGCACTGCCCCCTCCACTCCCAGCCCCAGCGCGTCCACCAGTGCGAGTGCCAGTTCAAGCGCAAGCACCAGCGGATCCAGCGAGGCAGCTACTTCCGAAGCCGCTGCACCGTCCACCGATGCCAGCACCGACGCTAGCGCCCCAGCAGATACCGCCACCCTCAGCTTCGACGCCATCAGCATTGACATCACCGACGCCCGTCAGGCTGAACTCAGCCAACCCGCTGGCCGCACCCTAGCCGGCACCGCAGGCGTCCAGGTCAACCTTAAAATTGCCAATACCTCCAACCAGGCCATCGACGCCGCTCCCCTCAGCTTCCCCACCCTCAAGCTCGACGACGGCACCGAAGTCACCGGCTTCGCCCTCACCAGCGACGGAGCCGAAACCACCTACGGGATCATCGAACCGGGAAAGAGCCAAGAACTCACCCTCTTCTTCCCCACCGACCAGGCCCCCAGCGTCCTGTCCATCACCCTGCTCAACCCCCTTGAGCCCACCCAAACCCTTACGGTTCAAACAGATTTCTAACCGCACCACACACGCACCCGATGAGAAAGAACACCATGAAACTCACCCAGGGACTTGCCCTCTCACTTACCCTGCTCACAGGGCTCAGCTGGGCGGTCGCACCGGCTACAGCCCAGGAGGCCGCGCCCGCCATCCCGGCGGCGCAGTCCGTCAGCACCAGCACGGCCACCAGCGCCGCGTCCACCCCGGCGTCTGCTCCCGGTGTCGCGTCGAACGCCTCAACCACAGAACAGACAGCTCCCGCAACGTCCGGTGGAGGCAGCACGTCCGCCGCACCTTCACCGACCGACGTCCCCACCCTTGACCCGGTCACAGACTCGGCACCAACCCCCGCCACTGCAGAGCAGGCCAGCGAACAAACTGTCAACCAGGCACCCGCTGCCCCAGCGGCAGCCACCGAAACCCCGATAGCGGCAGCCGCCGCCAACCCCACCTACACTGTGCACTGGCGCGGCGCCATCGGCCAGCGATACCAGGCCGATGGAGGACTCGATAAAGCCCCCTACGGTAAGCCCACCAGCAACGAAACCTGTGGCTTCATCCACAACTCCTGCTACCAGGACTTCGAACGCGGCACCCTCGTCTGGTCGCCGTCCACCGGAACCCGTCTGCTCTACGGCGCCATCCGCAGCACCTGGAAAGCCGCTGGCGGCATGACCTCCGGCTACGGCATCCCCTCCACCGAAGAAATTGCCCGGTCAGGTGGCCAGGCGGTTGAACAGCGCTTCCTCACCCCCGCAGGGCGAGCAGGCGCCATCTACTGGACCAACTGGGGAACCGGAACCCACTACGTCAACCTGGGCGGAGCCATTGGCAACCTCTGGAACCGCATGGGTGCCGCCGGTAGCGCCTACGGCTACCCCACCAGCGATGAACAATGCGGCTTCATCCACAACTCCTGCTACCAGGACTTCCAACACGGCACGGTGGTATGGTCACCGGGCTACGGCACCCACGGCCTCTTCGGCGCAATCCGCAGCACCTGGCTGGCAGCCGGCGGCATGAAATCCAGCTACGGCATTCCCGTCAGCGACGAAATCTCCCACCACAACGGGCAAGCCGCCGAACAGCTTTTCTACAGCCCCACCCGTCAGGACGGCGGCATCTACTGGACCAACTGGGGCACCGGCACCCACTACGTCTACTTCGGCGGTGCTATCGGCAGCTACTGGGCGTCCAACGGGAACTTCCGTGCGGGCGGGGTAGACACCCCTCGCCGCTACGGCTTCCCCACCTCAGCTGAGACCTGCTCCAACGGCCGCTGCTACCAAAAGTACGAGTTCGGCGTCATTACCTGGGACAACTACGGCGGTGGTACCCACGGCCACCAGGCCCAGAAGTGCCACGCCCTCAACAATGGCCGCTCCAAATACTCCGCCCAGGGGGCCCGCCAGGTAGCCCTGGCTCTCGCCCCGCGCTACTCCGCCTACCGTAACGACCCGGTGGGCTCCCACGGCATGTTCTACTCCTGCCAGAACACCCACGGCATGTACACCCTCAAGTGGAGCACCCCCGCCGCCTTTGGTGAGAGCGGGTTCCTGGCCCCCTGGAAGCGGATCCGCGACTACGAGACCGGTGAGCTTCTGCCCGCTGGCGTCACCGGCAACACCGCTGGCGCCTACAGCCCCACCGGCTCCTTCAGCCTCTCCACCCCCTTCGGCGTCGCAAACCCCGGCAGCGGCTTCAGCGACTACAAGACCATCAACCGTAACTCCCGCTGGGGCGGCGACCGCAACACCTGGTACTACAACAGGTACATCGAAAACGGCGCCCTGGGCTATCCCAACGAAAACATGTGGAACTACATGACCCGCGGCGACTACCGCCAGGGCCTCATGATCAACTACAACCGCAACCTGGACGGCTCCGTACCCTCAGGCACCGCAGGTTTTGCCATCATGCTGCACACCATCCCCTACTCCGGGGCCGCCGCGAGTGTGGCTGCCTACCAGTCCTGGGGTTGCATTGCGATCGCCCCTGACCGCATGACCCAGTTCCTGCGCGAAGGACGCGACGCTGACCGCATCATTATGGGCGTTGAGTCCGAAGTGATGAACTGGTAGAAGCGCCCAGCTTCCGTTTTCTTTCCCCAAGGACGGCGCCGCCCTGGCTATTTTTGCCGGGCGGCGCCGTCGTCCGTCCTTCTGCCAACTGCGGGGTTTCCTTCGAAATGCGGTTCTTCCTTCCGCAGTTCGAAGGAAACCCCGCAGTTCGTTTCCACGCCAGCCTACTTGCCAATTTTTCTTACAGATGTAAACTTTACATTTGTAAGAAAAACTATTGGCAGAGGAAAACCCATGACCCCCATCCCGGCACCCGCCGCAGAGGACGCCCGCGCCGCCGACCCGCGTCCGGTCCGCTCCCGCGCAGCCCTCATCGAAGCTGCCACCGAGGCCCTCAGCACCAGCGACCCCGGCAATCTCAGTATCACCGTGCTCGTCAAGGCGGCAGGGGTCAGCCGCCCTACCTTCTACCAGCACTTCACCGACGTGCACGAACTCGTCCACGCCGCGGCCCTCACCAAACTCAGTGCCGCCTTCGACTCCCTACTCCCGGCTGACCCCGGCGCGTCCGTTGCGGTCTTCACCAGCGAGGTCAGCATCAACCTGCTCAAGCAGCTCCAGGCCGACGCCGTCTTCTACCGCAGGGTGCTGGCATTTTCAGGTAACTCCTCCCTGGTCACCGAACTCATCGACTTCCTCAGCCACCGGTTCCTCAGCCGCCCGGCTGTCGCCGAACGCTTCACAGCCAAAACCCCCAGCCTGACCAGCAACTACGCCCAGTTCGTTGCTGCCGGAGTCGCCTGGCTCGCCGTGCACTGGCTAGCCACTGACTTCACCGGCGAGCACACCGCAGAAGCCACCGGCGAGCGCCTGGCCCAGATGATGCAGGCAGCTATCTCCTAGCCCGCCCCTTACTTTTACTGCCCCTACACCCTGAAAGCAGGTGGAATCCCGTGCCGTCGACGCGCGCTAAACGTCCCAAACTCCACGACAGGTTCAGCCCCATGAAGTACCTGGTGCTGCTGGCCGTCATTATTATTCCCTCGATTTACTCAGGCATTTTGACCTGGTCGAACTATGACCCTACGGGCACGATTGATGCCGTTCCGGCGGCGATTGTGAATGAGGACGCCCCAGCCACCACAGCAAGCGGCGACACCCTTAGCCTGGGGCAGCAGCTGACCGATGAACTGCTGAGCAACGACAGCTCGCAGAACTTTGACTGGTCCACCATGGGCGCTGATGAGGCTCAGGCCAAGCTCGAAAAGGGTGAGGTACAGGCGGTGCTGACCATTCCCGCCGACTTCTCTGCCAACGTCGCGTCAGTTTCTGAAAACGAGGCTGAGGCAGCCCAGAGGGCTACGTTGACCATCGCCACCAATGACGGCTCCAATATCATCTCGGGTAATATCGCCAGTTCCCTGGGCACAGCGGTCACCGATACCCTGGCTAGCCAGGTGTCCACCGAGTACCTCAATAACATCTACGCGGGCTTTACCGATATTCACGATTCTCTGGGGCAGGCGGCGGACGGGGCCAGCCAGCTGGCTGAGGGTTCCACCAGTGCCCAGGAAGGCTCCGACCAGTTGGTCGTGGGCCTGACCGATCTCAAGTCAGGTAGTAGCGAGTTGAGCTCGGGGGCGAGCACCCTTGCGGACGGGGCCACCCAGGTCAAGAGCGGTGCAGGTGAGCTGGCAACCGGATCTGCTTCTCTCGCCGACGGGGCTAGCCAGGTGAACGACGGCGCTAGCTCCCTAGCGTCCGGGGCCACCGACCTGAACAGCGGGGCAAGCGCCCTGGCGTCCGGCGCGGACGGCCTGGCCAGCGGCGCCGCCTCCCTCTCGGACGGCTTGAACCAGATTAACTCTGAGGTATCTGCCCTGCCCGAGCAGCTACCCGCCCTGACCGAGGGCACCGGCGCCCTGGCGTCCGGCGCGGACGGCCTGGCCAGCGGAGCCCAGAATCTTGAGGACGCCGCCGGGCAGCTTGCCAGCGGAGCCACCTCCCTCTCTGAGGGGGCGGCCGCCGCCGTCACCGGTGCCCAGACCCTTGCCGATGGGGCCGGTCAGCTCCATACCGCTACAGGCACCCTGGCCGAGGGCACCCAGGAGCTCTCCACCAGTGCCCAGACCCTCATCGATAACTGGGGTAGCCTCACCGATGAGCAGAAACTTGCTGCCCTGCAGCAGCTCAACACGGGAGCGTCCACCCTTGCCGGTGGCGCGAGCGCGGTCGATACAGCCGCCGGGCAGCTTTCAACCGGGGCCGATACCCTGGTGGGCAGCGACTCAAGTGGCCTGACCAAGCTGGCGGCGGGGGCGTCCGCCCTAGACAGCGGGGCCAGCCAGCTAGCTAGCGGGGCCACCTCCCTCTCGGACGGGGCAGATACTCTTAGTGAGGGGGCAGCTACCCTCAACAGCAAGGCGGGCACCCTATCCACTAGCCTGAACTCCCTAGTCACCGCTATTTCTCAAGCCAACGATGGGGCCGCTTCGCTCGCCTCAGGCACCGGTGAACTGGCCAGCGGGGCGAACACCCTGGCTGAAGGCACCGGCACCCTCTCCTCCGGCGCAAGCACCCTGGCTGAGGGCACCAGCTCCTTGGCCAGCGGGTCAGCCACCCTCAAGGACGGCGCCCAGACCCTGGCCGAGGGCACTAGCAGCCTAAGCGACGGGGCAAGCAGCCTAGCTAGCGGGGCTGCCAGCCTCGATGAGGGGGCAGGCTCAGCCGTAGACGGGGCCTCTTCCCTGGCCAGCGGCCTGAACGAGCTAGAGGACGGCAACACCCAGCTGGCAACCTCCCTGGGGGAGGCCGTAGGGCAGGTTCCCAGCTACACCACTGACCAGGCCAGTGAACTGAGTGCAGTGACTAGCGACCCCGTCACCATTGAAAAGACCCGCCTGAACGAGGTATCCACCTACGGTCACGGTCTGGCCCCCTACTTCATGACCCTGGGCCTGTGGGTTGGCGCGATTGCCTACTTCATGATGTACCCGGCTATCTCCCGCAAGTTCGCCCGCGGCGGTCACTCCGGCCTGCGGACCCTGCGCGGGGCCCTGGTGCCGGTGCTCCTCATGGGTATTGTTCAGGGCACGGTGATGTCTACCGTTATCCACTACTGGGTGGGCATTGAAGAGAGGAACTTCTGGGGCCTGACCGGCTTTGCCGTCCTGACCTCCATCACCTTCCTGGCCATCAACCAGGCTCTGATTGCCCTGCTGGATGCCCCCGGCCGTTTCATCGCCCTGATTCTGACCGTGGTGCAGATCGGTGCGGCGGGCGGTACCTACCCGATTGAGACTGCCCCAGCCTTCCTGCAGGCTATCCACCCCTGGCTGCCGCTGACCCATGCCCTAGAAGCCTTCCGATCCCTGATCGCTGGCGGTTCTATCGGCCTGACGTCAGGTATCGCCTGGCTGCTGGGCTGGATTGCCTTGGCTGTTGCGGGCACCGCCCTGAGCATCTGGATCCGCCACCGCCGCGAGGATAAGACTGAGGCAGAACGCCAGGCCCGCCGCAACGCCCTGGCGAGCGCCTAGCCCCGCCCGGCGTCCGTCCTTCTGCCAACTGCGGGGTTTCCTTCGAGATGCGGTTCTTCCTTCCGCATCTCGAAGGAAACCCCGCAGTTCGTTTCTGTCCCCGGTGTATCGTCCCGGAGGTAGGAGCGAAGGGGCGTAGAGGATTAAAGGCTCTGCCTATATGCGGTGATGATGGCAATGAGATTAGGAATTTCCTCGGTAACAGTTACCTGAACCATGGCACTATCGATCAGGGCATAACCGTGAGCGATTCTATTTCTCATGCCATACATAAGTGGCCAGGTTGCCCCGAATAAATCATCCTTAATAGCTCCTGGCAACCGGTTGAGCACATCAATGGCCGCAGAGAGCCTCAGGGCAATAGCATCGAGCACAAGAGAGTCATCTAAGTCTCGTTCAGCATATCTTTGCACGTAGTCAAGATGCAGTAGGGATTCATCGAGTATCTCTTGAACTGTTCTGCTCATAAGAGCACCGCTTCATTCACAATTCGGTCACGCACATCAGGGCGAATCGCGTGGTCAAAAACAATATCAACGGGGGCGCCCAGAATCTGTGTAGCTTCAGCCTGCAAACGGCTCTGTGCGAGTAAGCCGAGCGGCTTGTGCGCTGTGACAAGCAGGTCGATATCTGATGTGGGTTTATCTTGGCCAGTTGCTACAGACCCAAAGACCCTTACGTTATCTACCCCGTGTTCTTCGAAATAGTCTATGAGCTCTGCCCGGCGCTCTCTGAGAACGCGGCCGTGAGGTGAGGTTCCGTGAAAATGAATGATACGGGAGACCTCTGGTTGACTTCGTCCAACAACCTGAGCGATAGCCCGCTGTGACATGCCCGCCCGATAAGCCGAACGTACAGCGTTCACAAGCTGCTGGCGTCCTTCTTCTATCTTTTGCTGGGCGGTGTGAGCCTCCCGGGCTAACTGCACGGTATCCATAGTTTTAAGATAGCAAATGCTATCAGCAATCTGTAGGGCGGTCTCGACAGATCTCAGCGTCCACATCCGTCCTCCACCCCAACCCCACCTTTGCCTGAACCTATAGGATAGAGAAGTCCCTGCCGTTACCTTCCACCGTCGAAAGAGGAAACATGGGCTACTTTGATACCGTGCAGCCCCTGGCTACTGCCCCTGCCCCGCTGACGGACGACCGCGTCCTTGAAGCCCTCAACCGCCTAGAGCTCAACCCTGAAATCGACGAGGCAGGCACTGCCGTCGTGCACTTTGCGCAAGGCTACCTCTACTACACCCTCACGGAGCTTCCCACCGGGTGCCTTTTTAGTGTCCGGGGCAGTTACCGGGGCACCTTCCCCCTGGATATGGCGGGGCCGCTGGCTGAGTTCACCAACTACTGGAACCAGCAGAATCTCTTCCCCAAGGTCCTTGTTCATGCGGTGCGGGAGGGGGAGCAGGGTGGGTTCCTGGTGCTCCCCACCGAGCTGTCGATGGTTTATGCGGGCGGGGTGACGACCCAACAGCTTGAAGAGCACCTGAAAGCGGCCGTGCAGACTTCCTTGGAATACTTCGACGCGGTAGCCTCAACCTTCGACACCGAGGGGGACTAAGCGCATGTCAGAGCGGTTTAAGGTTGATTTAGGTGGCCTGGTTGAGCTGCTGTCGAAGAACCTGTATTCAGGCCCCCAGGTCTACCTGCGCGAGGCCATTCAAAACGGGGTGGACGCTATCACCGCCCGCCGGGAGCTTGACCCCCAAGCCCCGGGGCGCGTCGTCCTTGACCCCTGGGAGGACGGCACCGGCGTCACCATTACCGACACCGGGGTAGGTTTGACAGCCGAGCAGGCTGAAGAGTTCCTGGCCACGATTGGCCGCACCTCCAAGCGGGATGAGGTGCTCAACGAGGGCCGGGCCGAGTACCTGGGCCAGTTCGGCATTGGCCTGCTGGCCTGCTTCCTTATTGCCGACCAGATTGAGGTGACCTCCCTGAGCGCCCGGCCCGGCTCCTCCCCGGTACAGTGGGTCGGCCACGCTGACGGCACCTTTGAGGTGAAAGAGCTGGCCCCCCAGCAGGACGGCACCGGCCCCGGCACCGAGGTTGGCACCACTATCCGCCTCAAGGCCCGCCGCGACGCTGAGCACTGGGTGGCTGAAGAAACCATCCTAACCCTGGCTAGGGACTACGCTGATATGTTGCCGGTAGAGGTGTCGGTCATGGTCACGGCAGGCAGCCGCCGCGTGCCCCGCCGGATCTCCCACCACACCCTGCCCTGGGCGGCGTCCGGCACCGAACCCGGCCAGCCCAACCAGCACGAACGCGCCCTGGCCCTGGCAACCTACGCCGACAAAACCCTGGGGCTCAACCCCCTGGCCACCATTGACCTGGACGTACCGGCTACCGGCACCAGCGGGGTTGCCTACGTCCTACCCCAGGCGGTGTCCCCCGGCTCTGGCCGCCACCGCGTCTACGTCAAGAACATGCTGGTCAGCACCCGTGAAGACACCCTCCTACCCGACTGGGCCTTCTTCGTGCGGGCCGTCGTCAACTCCGAGGCCCTGACCCCCACGGCTTCCCGCGAGCAGCTGCGGGAGGACGAAATCCTCCTGCTCACCCGCGAAGCTATCGGCGAGCAGCTCAAAGCCTGGATTACCGCCACCCTGGCCGAACCCAGCCCCGAAAGCCTGCGCTTTATCGAGACCCACTCCCTGGCCCTACGCGCCGTGGCCCTCGCCAGCGATGACATGCTCGACGTCGTAGCCCGCGCCCTGCCCTTTGAAACCACCGGCGGGCCAGCGACCCTCGCTGACGTGGCCGAACAGGCCGGTCGTATCCTCTACACCCCCACCACCGAGGCCTACCGGCGGATTGCCCCGGTTGCCCGCGCCCAGGGGCTCTGGGTCGTCAATGGCGGCTACGTCTACGACGCTGACCTCCTCGCTAAGCTGGCTACCCGCCCGTCCTGGGAGGTCGCTGAGCTCACCAGCTCTGACGTCTCCCAGACCCTCACCCCGGTCGATATGGCCCGCGAATTTGAGGTGTTGGCCGGGCTGGATCGGGCCCGCGCCGTCCTGGCTGAGCACGACTGCGGCGTCCTCTTGCGGGCCTTTGACCCGGCCGACGTACCTGCCGTCCTCCTCCGCGACGCCGAGGCGGAACGGGCCCGCGATCTGGCCACCGAAGCTGAAGCTGCCGACGACGTCTTTAGCGGCCTGCTCGGGGCCTTCACCGAGGAGCGGGCAGAGCCGACCCGCACCCTGGTGCTCAACGACACCAACGATAACGTTCGCCGCCTGCTCCACCAGCCCCACAACCCTGCCTTCGAACCGGGGCTCACCACCCTCTACCTCTCGGCCCTCATGCTGGCCGGGGAGGGCCTGCACGGGGCTGAAACCCGCCTCCTCAGCGATAGCCTCGCTACCCTACTCGACAGCGCCCTCCGCGCAGAATCCTAGAACTACAAGGGAGAACACTGTGTGGTCCATTGACGAAGCCCACCGTAAAATCGACAGTGTCCGGGGGATGCCCCTGGGTACCGCCCGTACCGCCGCTGCCGAACACATCGTCCGCACCCTCGAAAAGGAAGGCCCGGCCCCGGCCCTCCCCGCCGCCTACCTGGCCCTAATCGAGGCCTATGTCTTTGGGCAGCCCAGTCCGGCCTCCTTTGCCGTCTTCTCCAAGCTCCTGCGCCTGTGGGATGCCCACCCTGAATACTTTGATGCCGAAACCACCAACGTGCTCTTCTGGCAGTTCAAGTGGATCGCCGGTGACATCACCGCCTGGCCCCAGATTTCTCAGGCCCAGGCCAGGGGCCTCCTTGATGAAATGCGGAAACGCTACCGACTGGCCGGGCTAGGCGATACCGCCCCTGACAGGGCCGAATACATGTGGGCTGCCCACATTGGCCGGGATGAAGAGGCAGAAGAATGGCGGGCCCGCTGGCTCTCCCACGGTGAGGACGAGATGGACTGCGGCTCCTGCAAACACGGCGGGATTCTGCGCGATTATGTGGTCGACGGTGACTTTGAGCGGGCCGTTGAGATGGGCCCGCCCACCGAAGATTTTTGCAACCGTGAGCCCTCCTCGTCCCACCGGCAGCTGGCGGTCGCCTACCTGCACCTGGGCCGGGGGGAGGACGCTGGGCGGCACCTACTGAGGGCCCAAGCGACCCGCGACCAGTATGACCCGGACGACCTGGGGGTTGAGTTTGAAGTGCTAGCCCGGGGCGGCCTCCTTGAGAGAGCCTTCAAGCTCCTGGCTGATCACGGCAAACGGTCTTTGGCCCTGGCCGGGGATCCGGGGGATAACCGGAACTTTTTGCGCTACATCGTTGCAGGTTTAGCCTGGGCCTTAGAGGAGCACGGGGATATGCCCACCGGCCTGTCACCCTACCGTGCCAAGGGGGCTGGCCCGGGTGGAGGACAGAAAAACAACCCGAAAACCGATGTTTCACGTGAAACCCTCCGGGAGCTCTACGACTGGGCCCTGGCCGAAGCCCGCCCCCTCGCGGCGGCCTTCGACCGCCGGGCAGGCAACACCCGCTTCACCGAAAACCTCGAAGACGCCACGAAGGCCCCGGCCCTGGCACCCCTGGTCCTTCCCAGCGGGGCAGGTGACCCTGGCACTAGTGCCGCCCCCGCGCCATCCTCCCCCCAGCCCCTCACCGGGGGCGCGGCCGTCCTTTCAGAACCCGCCGACCCTGTGCTCGCCGAGGCCGAAGACCTACTGGGGATCGGGGATTTTGCCGGGGCTTTCGCCCTGCTGGCAGGGCAGGACGCTGACCCGGCCTACCTGGTAGAGACAGTGCGACTCTGGTGCCTGGCCGCCGAAAAAACCGGGCAACTCGATGAGGTAGTAGACGCCGCTTCCCTGGCCCTGGAACGGGCCGAGCAGGCCCTTACTGTTACTGATTCTGGCCCGCACAACCAGGCAAGCCTGCTTCTCTTCTTGGCGGCCCAGGAGCTCACCGGCCGCCTGATTGCAGCCGGGGGCCCGGCCGAAGAATCCGCCGAGGCCCTGCTGGGGGAGCTTGCCACCACCTACCTGGAACTGGGCTACCCGCGCCAGGCTGCCAACCTGCGCGTCCTCATGGGCGAGGTGGAGCATGAGCGGGGTAATTTTGAGGCCGCAATCCAGGCTTTTCTGACCGCCCGGGACATCTTCAAGGACGCCCACCTGCCCACTTCAGCGGCCGCCGCCCTGGATTCTGCCCTGGACACCCTGCGGGAAACCGGCCAGGAGCACCGCATCGAAGCCCTGCTGGCTGAGCTCATGGAGCCCTAACACTGATCTACCACCGACATAACCTGACTGAAGAACTACTAGCAGGGTTCTACCATATCTCTCAACCATCAGGTTATTTGCAC